>NZ_CP152002.1:2112500-3312500 GCF_038595055.1 Paenibacillus sp. FSL R7-0345 | reverse complement strand
GCTGGGCAATCTCATACAGCTTTTTTTCCCGCTGCTGGAACATCAGCTGCTTGCTGCGGTTAATGCGCTGCTTGTTGATATAGGTCACCGGCCGGTCATGAACCGTCCGCTGAAACAGCCTGCACAGGTATTGCGGGGAAACCGAAATCACCTCGGCCAGCTCCTTAAGGGGCAATGCCCGGTGCAGATGCAGCTCAATATGCTCAAGCACCGGCTTGATCCGCACCAGCTCATCCTCCTCGCTGGAAGGCGGGAGATTCCGCTTCAGATCGAGCAGCATCGCATACAGCAGCCTGGAGCGCTCCAGATTATTGTCCAGATCATTGGCATCCGGCAGCTTAAGCAGCTCATGAAACGGAACCAGCAGCTCTGCATCCCTTAATTTGCGCACTCCTGTCTCCCGGATACCTGCATAAGAAAGCATGCCTCCCGCCTCTCTCCCGTTAAAGGATATCCATGCCAGCTCCCATTCCCGGCTGATTGGCGTGTAGGAATGAGGAACATCCGGGAAAGTAAAGAATATCTCTCCGGGTCCGACCACATACCGCTTCTCCCCGACTGCCAGCTCCCCTTTGCCGCTCAGCACCTGATGCAGCTGGTAATCGGGAAATCCGGCAGAACGGGCCGTTTCTTCCTGATGCTCCCAGTACCCAATCGTTGTAGCGTACAGCGGCAGCTGGAGCGTATCATCCACCGCGCAGAACACCATCATGCTCTCCATAGTTATCCACCTGTTTCATATTTTATTATAAGACACTAATATCCTTTTATATCATATAGTCTTTTGGCGTTCTATAATATGAATATAACAATACAAGGAGATGTTAATGTGCGCAAGAAGCTAGACTACCAACCACCATCCAACGGTTATCCCGAATGGAATAACAATCCTGAAATTTTCCAGCTCAACCGCCTGCCGGCTCATGCCTCTATGATCTCCTATACAACTGTAGAGCAGGCACTTCAAGGCGAGTTTGCAGCATCACCTAACTATCATTCCCTTAACGGCAGCTGGAAGTTTGCTTTTGCAGAGACCCCGGAGCAGCGGATTAAGGATTTCTATACCTTGGATTACGATAACAGCACCTGGGCCGAAATTCCGGTGCCGGCCCATTGGCAGTTCCAGGGCTATGACTACCCGCAATATACCAATGTCCGTTATCCGTGGGCCGTTTCCGAGCCGGATCTGAAGCCGCCGTTTGCCCCAACCAAATACAATCCGGTCGGCTCATACACACGTACCTTTACTGTACCTGAAGGCTGGGCTGGCCAGCCTGTATTCATCAGCTTCCAGGGTGTGGAATCCGCTTTCTATGTATGGGTAAACGGGGATCTGGTCGGATACGGTGAAGATACCTTTACCCCATCCGAATATGATATTACCGCTTACCTGCGTGAAGGCGAGAATAAACTGGCTGTAGAAGTCTACCGCTGGTGTGACGCAAGCTGGCTGGAGGATCAGGATTTCTGGCGGCTGAGCGGGATTTTCCGTGATGTTTACCTGTATACTACGCCGCAGGTTCATCTTACTGACTTCTCTGTAGTAACAGAGCTAGACGCAGCCTTTACCGATGCCGAGCTGAAGGTGAAGCTGCAGCTGGAGAATTATTTTAACAGCGAAGTTAGTCCTTATTCTGTTGAAGTACAGCTCTATGATGCACAAAAGCAGGCACTCTGGGAGCAGCCGCTGTCGGCCGCTGTTGCTTTTGACGGTAATGATGTGCAGGAGATCCAGCTTAGCCGGCATATCGCTAATCCGGAGAAGTGGAGCGCAGAAAAGCCTTACCTTTATACTGCAGTTATCAGCGTTATTGACGATCAGCAGCAGGTGCAGGAATTGGTCAGCAGCAGAGTGGGCTTCCGTACCTTCGAAATCCAGGACGGCCTGATGAAAATCAACGGAAAGCGTATTGTCCTGAAGGGCACTAACCGTCATGAATTCTCCTGCGACACCGGACGCGCCCTCTCCAAAGCGGATATGATCCGCGATGTCCAGCTGATGAAATCCCATAATATCAATGCCGTGCGTACTTCCCACTACCCGAACCAGTCTATCTGGTATGAGCTGTGCGATGAATACGGCTTGTACGTAATTGATGAAACTAATCTGGAGACCCACGGCTCCTGGAAATACGGGCAGGAAGAGCTGGTAGAGACGAACGTTCCGGCAAGCAGACCGGAGTGGCTGGCGAATGTTATCGACCGTTGCAATACTATGATGCAGCGCGACAAGAACCATCCGTCGGTTATCATCTGGTCGCTGGGTAATGAGTCCTTCGGCGGCGACAACTTCATTGCGATGCATGACTATTTAAGAGAAGCGGATCCGACCCGTCCGGTGCATTATGAAGGGATATTCCATTACAGACCTTCCGAGGCGGCCAGCGATATCGAGTCCACAATGTACATCAGACCTAATGAAGTTGAGCACTATGCCAAAAACAATCCGAAAAAGCCGTACATTCTCTGCGAATACAGCCATGCAATGGGTAACTCCTGCGGCGGGCTGCATCTCTACACTGAGCTGTTTGATCAGTACGACATCATTCAGGGCGGATTTATCTGGGACTGGGTCGATCAGGCCATCCGGACCAAAACGGCAGAGGGTATCGAGTATCTGGCTTACGGCGGTGACTTTGGCGAAACGCCGCATGACGGCAACTTTAGCGGAAACGGCCTCCTGTTCGCTGACCGTACGGTAACTCCGAAGCTGCTTGAGGTCAAAAAATGCTATCAGTACATCAAGCTGACTGCCCTTGACCTGCAAAAAGGCAGCTTCCAGATCAAGAACAACTACCTGTTCAGCGATCTGAGTGATTATCAGCTGCAGTGGAATGTATCCCTGAACGGTGAAACCGCACAGGAAGGCTCCCTGCAGGTAGCTGCAGCACCGGGTGAAACAATCGAAATATCTATTCCTTATGAAGCCAGCGATCTTCTGAATGATAAGGAAGCTGTACTGACCCTCTCCTTCACTCAGGCTGAAGCAACAGCCTGGTCAGAAGCAGGCCATGTTATCGCTTGGGAGCAGTTCGTCCTGGTGCCATGGATTGCCGCCAGCCGGACAAATGCCGGCGGGTCCCTGCAGGTGACTGAGCAGGATGATAACGTTACTGTATCCGGAGAAGCCTTCTCCGTTTCCTTTAATACAACAAACGGCGAGCTTTACTCTTATGTGACAGGCGGCAAAGAACAGCTCCTGCAGCCGGCCAGAACCAATTTCTGGAGAGCGGTGACCGATAACGATCTGGGTAACGGGCTCGACAAGCGCAGCGCTGTATGGAAAGAAGCTTCAAGCAGCCAAAGCCTGATCAGCTTCAGTTTTGAGGCTCTAGACAACCGCTGCACGATCTCTGCAGACTATGTATTATTCACTGGTCCGGATTCCATCCTGCGTGTGAAGTACGATGTCCGCAGTGACGGCTCTGTAGAAATCAGCCAGGAGCTCAATCCGGGCGGCAGCAGCCTGCCAGAGCTTCCGGAATTCGGCATGATGTTTGTGCTGGACAGCGGACTTGATACCATCTCCTGGTACGGCCGCGGCCCGCACGAGAACCATTGGGACCGTAACACCAGTGCGGCTGTCGGCAGCTACAGCGGCAAGGTTAGTGACCAGTTCACCCCTTACCTGCGTCCGCAGGAATCCGGCAACAAGACCGATGTCAGATTCGCTTCACTGACCAGCGGTACAGACGGCCATGGCTTCAAGATTGAAGCTCCGTCCCTGTTCGAGCTTAACGCAATGCCTTGGACCCCGGATGAGCTTGAAGCAAGCGATCATGTCTATAAGCTGCCTGCCTCAGACAAAACCGTACTGCGTGTGAACTACAAGCAGATGGGTATCGGAGGCGATGACAGCTGGGGAGCACCGATTCACAAGGAATTCATGCTGCCGGCTAACCGGCCATACTTCTTCCGGTTTACTATTGCACCTAAATAAGCTGTACCGTTAGTTATAGGGGAGTCTGCGTTATGCGGGCTCTCCTTTTTGCTGTCTGCGCAGCGCCGCAGCTTAGAACCAAATAGGCGGATGTACCATAGGATAAGATATTAATGTTCGAGGGGGATTTACGATGTATGCTTACGGGGGCGTCAGCCCTTATGCCGCTTCTAATGCTCACGGCAATTCGCACTGTTTTCCGGCTTATTATGGACCGCAGCTTGTCTGCCTGACCCATGCCCAGGTTGAATTCAAAAACCTGATGCGCACCTTATGGGAACAGCATGTTGCCTGGACCCGCATGGCCATTACCAGCCTTGTATTCGGATTGCCTGATACAGACGTTGTAGTCGCCAGGCTGCTGCAGAATCCGGTGGATATGGGCAATGCGATACGCCCATTTTACGGTGATGCTGCTGCCAATACCTACACTGCGCTGATCAAAGAACATCTGGTAATTGCCGCTGACCTGATTAAAGCAGCCAAAGCAGGCGATTCAGCCGCCGCAGCTGCAGCAGAAAAACGCTGGTATGCTAATGCCGATCAGATTGTGGAATTCCTCACCCGCCTGAACCCCTATTTTCCCAAAGAGCAATTCCGCAAAATGTTCTATCAGC
Organism: Paenibacillus sp. FSL R7-0345; assembly: GCF_038595055.1. NCBI lineage: Bacteria > Bacillati > Bacillota > Bacilli > Caryophanales > Paenibacillaceae > Paenibacillus > Paenibacillus sp. FSL R7-0345. Next base: position 3,307,943 of record NZ_CP152002.1, on the reverse strand, counting down.
ATCTCGCTATGACGAAAGAGGAAGCCGTTACGATGCTGAATAAAGATTATACTGCCAGCATCCGGCTGTACGACCGGATTGAGCAGGAAGCGTTGATGATGGCGGATATATTGTGGAGATACCTGTACGTGTGCTGATGAACCATGAGTAACAAAACCTCCCGGGTTAACATTCCCGGGAGGTTTTTCCGGTATTATTTTACCCAGACATCCTTATAGTTGATCTTTCCCCAGGCATTTAGGGCTATGCCATTAAGAGAGCTGTCGTAGCCGACCTCCTGGACACTGTGATATACAAACAGCACATTCAACTGCCGATTCAGCTCCTCCTCAACTGCTCTAAGCACAATCAGTTGCTTGTCCTCGCCGGTTTCAGTCAAAGCATCAGCGAGCATGGCATCCATTGCGGCCCTGAGCGCAGCATGCAGATGATTACGGATATATCCATGTTGAGAGCGGTACATTTCAGTTAAAGTGATGACAGGCTGATCCCCCAGTACTTCTCCGGCATAGATCATATCCGCCCGGGTTATCACTTCTGCCTGTGATAACTCCCGGATTGGCAAAATAGTGAGTTCTATTTGCACCCCTATTTTACTGCATGCTGCCATGATCCAGCGGGCATCCTCCTCATTACTATAATATTCATAGGTATAGAGCTGCAGCGCTTCTCCGCTATAGGAGGATTGTTCAATGCATTTTCTTGCTGCTGCTATTGATGTAACGCCCCCATAGTCAGCATCATAATAGCCGGGATGAAATCCTGATGCAGGCTTGTTTCTTCTTCCTTTCAGCTCACGGATCATTTGCTCACGGCCGAGAGCCAAGTGTATGGCATGACGCAGACCATAATCCTGAAGTACACCGGGTTTCGATAGGTTGAAGGTAAGCACCGTGCTGCCCGATTCCAGCTGGTGTAATCTTTGCTCGGATTCACCCTTATCCATCGCCTCAAAATAGAGCAGCTGCGGTTGTCCGGAAGGCTGTGTATGCCGCAGTTCCTCCTCATAATCAGGCCAGACCCACATTTCAACGGTATCCAAAAACGGACGTCCGGCAAAATAATGCTCATTGGCACCCATGACCAGCATCGACTCTGTATTGCTCCGCATACAAAATGGTCCGGTGCCCACCGGCAGCCGGGCAAAGTTACGTCTGGAATCCAGCTGCTCCAGATCATCCGGTACAATCGAGAAACGTTCCGATGCAATAAAATGTGCAAAAAGCGCATTCCTTTCACTTAATTCAAAGCAGACAGTATATGCACCGGTAACCTCAATAGACTGCAGGCTATTAATCAGCCAGTCCTCTCCGTTCCACTGCCGGATCCTCTCAAATGTATACTTTACATCTTCACCCTTCAACGGTTTGCCATGATGAAACAGCACGCCTTTGCGCAGATAAAAGGTCCAGCGTGTGAACGTTCCATCATGCTCCCAGTGATGAGCCAGGCCGGGCTTCAGCTTTTTGCCGGACGGATCATATCGTGTCAAGGTGTCGAACAGCTGGCTGATTAGATGGGCTTCTGTACGCCTTACTACCTTCATCGGGTCCAAATCCGGGACAGGCCTGTAAAATGGATAGCGCAGGATGTCCTGCTCACTCCGCTCCTTCTGCACCCCGAACCTGTTCCCCAGCCATGTATGGAATTCTGCATGAACCGATTCCCTGTCACTTGCCTGTATACATGCAAAGGCTTCGCTTAGCTGTCCATGCAGACTTAAGTTTTGTGCCCTTGTGAGAATCAACTCGTCTTTATTGCACAGCAAGGCCAGCTGTGATGAATTGCCTCTTCCAAGTCCTGATTTCCAGCCGATAAAACCCTGTTCTTTCAGCTTTTGGATCAGAAACTGCGTATTACGGCGGGTGCAGTCAAAGACTGACGACAGATCATCAATCGTTACGGGAAACCAGTCACCATCTGCTTGTGCAGTGTAATGATCTTTGAGCTGCAGATAATACTCCTCTATGTCGATTTTTGTTCCTCCTCTAAAAGGCGAAAGAGTAAAAATTATCTTTCTATTTTTGTTCCACTTTTGTAAAAGTATAATTTGAGGCAACCCGTAAGTAAAGAGGAGCGTGTAATTAAAATGATCAAAGCAACGATGCAACCAGAGCAAGCAGCCCCTTCAATCTGGCGCAGCCCGGCCTTTATGATCCTGCTTGGCGCAGGGGCAGTTATGGCATTAGGAAACAAAATTTATGAACTGGCTCTCCCCCTGATTCTTTACGACTTCACTAAATCTTCAGTAATCATGTCTGCCATGCGCGGAATTGAGTATCTGCCAAACCTGCTGCTGGCGATGTTCATAGGCGTAATTGTGGACAGGGTACATAAGAAAAGATGGTCTTTAGCCGCCATTCTGCTGCAAATTGTTATTTTGGCTGCGTTATATCTGGCGATTGAAAACGGACACCAAGCTGCGCCTATGTTCTATGTGGCCGGATTTATGCTAATGACGTTCGGCTATGCCTATTCCAATGCCCGGGTAGCAATGGTAAAGCATTCTCTGCCTCTTGAGATGTTGACATCTGCGAATGCATCCTATAATTTCGTTACCACCTTTATCAGCATTGCCGGTCCGGTATTGAGCGGTCTGCTGTTAATGCTCCCGAAAATGCATGAAGCCCTGCTGCTTACAGCAGTTGCCTTCAGTCTGGCGTTCATAACCTTAAGCTTTATCAGAACCAATGAGCCTGTAAGGTCTGCTGCCAGTAACAGAGAGGGCTTCTGGAAAGAGCTGCAGGCAGGCTGGACCGAGCTGCGCAGCAATCGCCTGCTGCTGTCGATGAGCATTGCCGTGGTGTTTCTGAACAGTACATCGGGCATGGTGGACACTACTATCATTTTCTTCGCCAAGGATGAGCTTATGCTGAGCAACCTTGAGCTTGGCATTGTATTCTCGGCTGCAGGACTCGGCGGACTGGCCGGGAGTCTGCTGATTGTTAAATTGCGGAGCCTGTTTCCGGTTGGGCGCTTAATCACGCTGTCATGCTTATTTACCGGTCTGACAAGCATCCTATTCTATATGTCGCATTCCGTATATCTGCTTGCCGGTGGCCTATTCCTGTATGGCTGTTTCGAGACCGTAAGCACAGTCAGCATCTGGACGTTCCGTCAGGAGACAACACCTTATCATCTGATTGGCCGTATAAGCGGGATTACCGGGTCCATTTTTAAGCTGGGGATGCCGTTTGCGATCATAGCCTCCGGCTGGGTCTCAGAGCTGTCAGGCCCCCGTACCGTGTTCCTGATCACTATAGCTGCTAATCTGCTGATTTTCACCGGCTGCCTGTTGAGTCCCCTATGGAAACAGCGCGAATCCTGTTAAAAGCAATCGAGTAGGAGGCTGCTCATTAACTGAGCAGCCGACCTCTCACACCACCGTACGTACCGTTCGGTATACGGCGGTTCAACCGCTTAAGTGCAATTTTCGTAAATGCTCGTACTGTGCCGGGAAGTCATAATACCCGGCCTGTGCGAGCTTTTCATTTGTTATCGTACGGGACAGTACCGGGCTTCCGGCTACTCGCCAGTAACCCAGGCGGGAGTTCCCCCATTGGTAGGCCTGCCACTCCGGTATTCCCAGTTTCCGTAGGTTTTGTACCTTTGTTTTGGGCTTTTTCCACTGCTTCCAGATATACATCCGCAGTCTTCTACGCAGCCATTGACTCCAGCTTTGCAAAATTCGCTTTATATCGGCTACATAAAAGTAGCCAATCCAGCCGCGAATGTAGACTTTCACCTTCTCCATCACTTCCCTGACCTTCCTGCCCTGACTGCGACTCGTCAGTTCTTTCAATTTCTTCTTTGCTTTGGCGAGAGATTGACTATGGGCCCGGATATATGCCCCATCCCTGTTCTTCCCCAAGGCAAAGCCAAGAAACTTGAAATGCTTCCGCGCCACTACGCTCACGACCTTACTCTTCTCCGTGTTCATCTGGAGTTTTAGTTTGTTCTCCAGGTACTTCCGGCAGGATTCCAGAAGCCGCGTCGCTGCCCGTTTGCTTTTCGCTAGTACCACGATGTCATCTGCATACCGAATCACGTTCACTCCACGGCTGTTCATTTCCTGGTCGAATTCATTCAGGTAAATATTCGCAAGCAGTGGAGATAAGGGGCCTCCTTGCGGAGAACCTTCCTCTGTTTTGCTATGCACCCCGTTCTCCATAACTCCACTTTTCAGATACTTCTTAATCAGCTCGGTTACACGGTGATCCGGGATTTGCTTACGTAGCAGATTCATTAGCAGTTCATGGTTCAGGGTGTCAAAATATTTAGAGAGGTCGATTTCGACTGCGTGGCTATAGCCTTGCTGTGCGTAATCTTTCACCTTGCGGATGGCTTGCTGCGCACTCCGCCCGGGGCGGTAGCCGTAACTTCCGTCTGCGAAGAGCGGCTCAAACAAGGGCTGTAGCTGCTGGGCAATCGCCTGTTGAATCACGCGGTCTATCACCGTAGGGATGCCAAGCTTCCGCACTCCACTTCCATCTGGTTTGGGGATTTCTTTGCGCCGTACCGGGCTAGGCTTGTACCGGCCCTCCCGGATGCTTTGCAAAAGCTCGTCCTTGTGTTCCTGCAGCCAGGGCAGCGCCTCTTCGACGGTCATTCCGTCGATTCCTGGCGCGCCATGGTTGCGTCTGACCTGCTTGTAGGCTCTGTTCAGATTATCTCTGTCCAGAATCTGCTCGAGCAGGTCCATTGCACCGCCTCTTTCTCTACGTTCCCGAATGCCGGCACTCCGCACTCCCGCATACTCTTCGCGTTCCACGCTATCCCTTTGCGGGCAGCCCTTTCGGTATTCTGCTTTCATCGCGCCAGCTCTCCTTCCGGTCTGTACTCGAGACTTACGATTGTTCGGCCCTTCCCGCGAGAAAAAAAAAAAGTTTCCCGGTACTATGGCCTCTGCTGACTTCTCACAGCAAGCTTTACTCCGTCGTTCGGATTTTTTTTCCTACCGGACGTCTGTGAGACCTCCCCGGGTAAGAGCGATAACCTTCCCCTCATCTATCTGCCACATTTACATGCTGGGATTCGGGCAGTATTGGACTTCGCTTTATGTAGCAAGCTCGTCCGTCCCAGTATGCCTTCTATGTGATTTCTGTTCGTCAGACCGAGGGTTTGCCTCCGGCTTCCTTCAGATTCCGCCTCGCGGCGGACACCCTTGCCTTTGGCTAACAGTTCCTACTGCCAAGCCTGTAGCGGACTTTCACCGCCTAGTTATCGCCCATGCCGGGCGCACTACATAAAAACGACGTCCATTCTGTTTCCTAGAATGGACGTCGTTTTTGCGCACAACTTATTCAGTGTTGATTTTCTTATAGCTCCATACTTACCTGCGTCTTGCCTGTAAGCCGGCTGCACCAGTCCACCTTTTTACCACTGCTATAAGGATTATTCCGGCGACGATACCTGCAGAGTCATTAATCATGTCGTACACTCTCCCGTCCCGCCCGAAATAAAGCTGGAAAATTTCTGTGGACACAGCGAACGCTATAGACCAGACGATGCTTTTTATGTAACTGCGGTTAATCCGGTAGAGAAGCATCCCGAAGATGGCAAACCCGATGAAATGTCCGATCTTGCGGGTGATAAAAACTTCAGTAAGCTTGATATCCATCTGAAGCAGATTGTGAAAATCCGGGGAGGGCGTCAGGTGGAAATACGGCATAACCCCTTTACTCCAAAAGCTTGAATCAGCGGCACATGTAAAAATAAACAGGACAATTCCCCAAAGGAACAGCATTACGGCTTTCATAGTAATCCTACTTTCTGGTGCGGGTTGGAAAAGATATAGTGACTATTATAGCCTTCCGCCCCGTACGATTGCAATTTAGCTGAATTCTGCCTGCAAACTTGACAGAAGGTAGTCAACTTTCCCCTTGTATACTTAACGTTATAGAGAGGATGTTGATGAACATGAAAACTTATACGGTTACTAAACCAAAACTGATGCTAACAGGAGTCTCCGTAAGGACTACAAATGCAGAAGAAGCCGGCCCGGATGGTAGACTGCCCAAGTTATGGGAGAGCTACTTCAACAGCAAGGTGGCCGCAATATCAGGGATCAAGAATCCGAATGATATTTACGCACTCTATACTGATTATGAAAGTGATGCAACCGGGGCATATACTACCTTAATTGGACACGAAACTGCCGGTGCTCCCGCGCAGGACGGCAATCTTTTCGAAACAAAGTCCATTCCTGAGAGCAAGTACCTCGTATTCCAGACAACATCGGGTCCTGCAAATGAAGTGGTCGCACAAGCCTGGCAGGAAATCTGGTCCTATTTCGAAGAATCGCCTGAGGTTAGAACGTACACGGGGGATTTTGAATTGTACGATACCAGAAACTACGATCCGGCCAATACACAAATTGAAATTTACATCGCTATTGAATAACCGTATAACCATTGTATTGCTGAAAATAGGCCATCCCTAGAAGATGGCCCCACTCTTTATTATGGATCCAAAATACAGCTGCCGCTTCTCATCCTCATACAGCAGAGGTGCCGAACATATCATTCCGGCTGATCCAGCCCGATGTATTGACCGGCTTCACGGAAGCTTGGTATGCAGCCGTTCCCTGCCGCAGCACATAATGCCGCACCGACAGCCGCTTCCTCAATGGACAAGCTGAATGCAAACGGCAGCCCAAAGACTGTGCGTACCTTCCCGCACAAAACATTGTTAAGCCGCAGCGCATTGCCTGACCCGATAATGAACGTGTAAACATTACCGGTTACGCGGGTCAAAGCCTCATAATAAGCATACAGCTCATCCGCCATCCCCTGAAGAAACCCGTGCGCCAGATTTGCCGGTGTGAAATTGTCCAGCGAGATCTGCCCGATGCTGCCGCGCAGCTCCGGATGTGTCCGGGTTCCGAGAAATTGGGTATTCACCGTTAAACTTTGTGGTGACGGGACACTGTTATCAAGCAGCCGCTCCATGAAGCTGTATATTTCCCCCGGCTCCTCCCCGGTAAACTTGCGGATCACGTCCCGGTAAAATTGCTCCAGCAGCGCATACGACTTCCCGCCGCTGAGCGCTGCGCCGACAGCCAGTCTCCCGCCACCCGGGAAAGGCCGCATCTCCATCCCTTCTATGTCGTACTCACCATCCGGTAACAGCGCAGATAATTGACTTCCTGTACCGATGTTAATCAGCACCGACTGCTCCGGGCTCGGTACACTTCCGAGGAAGCTGGCCTGATTATCCCCGAGCGAACAGTAAACCGGGAGTCCATCCGGAGTATGTCCGGCGAGAGTACCGGAAGGAACAACCACAGGCAGCATTCCTGTCTCTATCCCTGCCTGTTCAATAGCGTCATAGTCAAAGTCTCCCATTGAAAAGCTGTAGCACCCGATGGCCGCAGCCTGGGTTGCATCCACCACCGGGGTTGTGCCGCCAGTCAGCTGGAGGGCAACAAAATCCGCAATGGTGCAGAAGCTGACAGCCGAGGCCGGAACCAGTCCCTGCTGCAGATTGTAGTAATGGGCAGCAAGACCGTATCCGGGAGGAACGGAATAGCCTGTCAGCCCGCTAAGCTTCTGAGCATATGTAATATCACCATCCCAAGGTAAGCCGGCCCTGCCATCCTGCCATGTATAGAGTGGGCTGACAGCATGACCAATGTCACCAGTATAGAGGATTCCGTGCATCTGGCCTGTCAATCCGATTCCCATGATGTCATCCTCCGTCTGGAGAAGCTCCTCCAGAATACGGCCGATGACTTTACAAATAACCTCAGGGTCCTGCAGCTTTTCCCATTCCTCCTGACGCCCGGAGATCCTTGCATCACTTTCTTCTGTAATACTGCACAGTACTATTTTATGCTCAAGGGAATACACCAGTCCCGTAATGGAGGTAGTCCCGATATCCAGTCCGATAAACTTCATCAGCGATCCTCTTCTCCTTAAAAGTAACTCTAGTATATACAACATTTGCAAGCCGGTTCAATTTTGCCGGATTTTGCTGCATAGTTTAGCCGGAATTAACTATACTAACCGATTGATGATCTGAATAATGAACATGGAGGCTTGATGAGCATGAGACTTCAAAACAAAGTTGCCGTAGTAACCGGAGCGGCCTCGGGAATGGGCAAGGCGATTGCTATTTTGTATGCAAAAGAAGGAGCTAAGGTCGTAGTCTCTGATATTAACTTAGACGCAGCCAATGGAACCATAGAGGAAATTAAAGCCGGAGGCGGCGAGGCCATTGCCGTTAAAACCAACGTTGCGGTTGAAGCAGACATCCAGACCTTGATTGACACTACAGTCAACACGTATGGTACCGTGGATATTCTGGTGAACAACGCCGGGATTATGGATAATTTCGAGCCTGCAGGTGACATACAGGATGACCAGTGGGAGAAGATCTTTGCTGTTAACACAACCTCTGTCATGCGGGCTACCCGCAAAGTGCTGCCTGTTTTCCTGGAAAAGAAAGCTGGTGTCATTATCAACGTAGCCTCGGCCGGCGGTCTGTTCGGAGCACGGGCAGGTGCTGCCTACACAGCCACTAAGCATGCAGTTGTCGGTTTCACCAAGAACACCGGGTTCATGTACGCCAAGGAAGGAATCCGCTGCAATGCAATTGCACCCGGCGGTGTCGAGACCAATATCGGCTCAACAATGACGCATATCAACGAATTCGGAATGGGCCGTATCCAGGCTGGACTGGCACTTAACCCGCGCAACGGCAAACCGGAGGAAATCGCAGGACTTGCCCTGTTCCTGGCATCTGATGAAGCCAGCTTCGTGAACGCTGCGGTCGTTACTGCTGACGGCGGGTGGACAGCTTATTAGGCTTACCAGGCTGCGGCGGTTTTTAGCAAACTTCAATTAATAAAAAAAACAGCAGGCTTCTCTTTAGCAGAGGGCTGCTGTTTTCTATTCCTTTTATTTAACCGCTTGCTGACGAGTGTCTTTGATTCTGACATTGCTGCCGAACAGCGTCGAATCACTGGTCACCTTGTAAGACGGATAGTTCTCCTCCGCCTGAATCCGCATAACGTTATCGAATAACGATTCCTGCTGACGGTCAACGATAAAGGTGAACGGCTCCTGCTCATAAACAATGTCAGTAGCGTTAGGCCCGTCAACGATCTGCAAGACCAGCACACCGTTACATCCGCAATCCTCGGTATCATAAAACATTTTGAAGGCGCCGGGCTGTCCGGCCAAGCTTGCTTGCAGCCGCTCTGTAGTGAGTACATCCAGTTGTACTTGCATAGGTGATTACCTCCTTGGTGCTGAGTAAAAGTGTATATAGAGTATATCACAAAACAACCCCACAAAGTGGGGTCTATACATCGATGCTGACTCAGGTACTTTGCGGGGACCCCGAAAACATATGTCCTGCTGCATCAGCTTCCCGTGTGACGGCACTCACTTTCAAAAGGTCAGCCTGTACAAGAATGTGCCGCATGCTGCAAACTTAGCACCTGTTCCCTTATATTAACCACTTCACCGATGATAATCATCGCAGGATTGCTGATTTTCATCACAGCTGCAAGCTTAACGATGTTGGCGAGCGTCCCTGTAACGGTCCGTTCTTTGGTAGTTGTACCCTTTTCGATCAAGGCCACCGGGGTTTGCGGGTCTTTGCCGTGCCTGATCAGCTGCTCCGTAATCTCTCCCAGCTGGCTCATTCCCATATAGATGGCCAGAGTATCGACACTGTGAGCCAAAGCATCCCAGCGGACGGGCTGAGCTGCGTCATTACAGCGGCTTCCAGTCACTACAGCGAACGAAGTAGCTACCCCACGGTGAGTCAGCGGAATGCCGGCTGAGGCGGCTGCGCCGACCGCCGAGGTGATTCCAGGAATGACCTCAAAGGGAATTCCGGCGACCGCGGCAGCAAGCGCTTCTTCTCCGCCTCTGCCGAAGACAAATGGATCTCCGCCCTTCAGCCGGACCACCCGGTTTCCTGCGGCAGCGTGCATAATCATCAGCCGCTCGATAGCGTCCTGCGGCATGGAATGCTGGCCCGGCGCTTTCCCGCAATAGATACGCAGCGCCTTCTCCGGTGCGTACTCCAGCAGCTCCTCATTCACCAGCCGGTCATAGAGAACAACGTCCGCCGTCTGGATGCGGCGCATCGCTTTTACTGTGATCAGCTCCGGGTCTCCCGGGCCTGCGCCGACAATAGAGATGTGTCCTTGTTTCATAGGCTTTTCTCCATTATTGCTGTCTTGGCAATCGCGCCTTCACCATGACCCGACAGCACCGTAACTGTCGGCACGGGGCGGCTGGCACGGAAGCCGTTTTGAGCAAGATAGATCAGCAGGCCGGTGAACAGCGCGCCGCCAATCACATTACCAAGCAGCACAGGAATGCCGTTCCAGATCCACCAGTCGGCGAAGCTTACGTTCGCGCCAAGCATCATTCCCGCTGGAATAACAAACATATTCACAACCGTATGCTCGAAGCCCTGGGCAAAAAAGGTCAGGATCGGCAGCCACATCGCAGTTATTTTACCTGCCGTGGATTTGGAGGTCATTGCCAGCACAGCGCCGAGGGTAACCATCCAGTTGCAGAGGATCGCCTTTATGAAGGCCAGGCCCATGCCGTCTGCGCCCATGCTTTTATAAGCGGTCGTCTTGGCTTCACTTGTTGAGATAAGCGTCTGAATCATCGGATTGGACATGTCCGTACCCATTTTGGTAATGATAAGTCCATAGAGTGCTGCGTAGATGGCACAGCCGATCAGATGCCCGATGATGACCCAGAAGAAGCTGTTCAGCATCCGCGCCGTTGACGTCTTTTTCTCCAGAACTGCCAGAGGGATTTGAGCAAAGCTGCCGGTAACCAGCTCGAAGCCGAGCAGAATAATCATTACAAAGCCCACCGGGAATAGAAGCGCGCCGATCATAGGAATCTGCGTCTGTGCCGCTGCAGTATAAGCCAGAGTGGTCGCACAGGCAAGAATTGACCCGCCGAGACCGCCGCGTACAATCAGTTGCATAATGGACAGCTCTGCTTTGGTTTTTCCGGCTTCAATCATGGAAGACAGCACTTCATTCGGTTTTACATAATCCATAACGGTCCCTCCCCCCTGTATACTGTAATCTTGTATTAGATCGTCAGATAAATCTGCCCGCTGTCCGGGTCAACTTCCACTTCATAAGTCTTTACATGTCCTGTATCCGGAGCCAGCACATTACCGCTGTGCAGATCAATCCGGGAGTCATGGAGCGGACAGTGGACCTTCGAACCGCATACCATGCCTTCCGATAAAGCACCGCCTTTATGAGGGCATCTATTTTCTACAGCATAAACTTCTCCGCTTGTTATACGAAATAATGCAATTTCTGTTCCCGCCATATGCAGCTTCCGTGAGCCTTTAATATCGATATCCTTTACATTGCCTACCAGCACTTTGGTCATTGTCATGGATAACGCCTCCTTATACCGTTTCAGGTTCTGTGATCGGGGTGAAGTTTTTGCGCAGCTCCGGCTCATTGACAATCTGCTTCCACGGATCGGTTGTCAGAGCCAGCGTTGCTTCAATCCGCTCCTTCAGGGCGAGCCGATCTTCGCGGTTCTCAAGTGCCTGCTTGATGCTCTCCAGACCGACACGCTCGACCCAGGTTGAGGTGCGCTCATTCCAGACCGCATTTTCACGGTAATATTGCAGGAAAGCACTTGCCCACTCCAGCACCTCGTCATCCGTTTTCACGACACAGAGCAGATCCGTCGCCCGGACATGAACCCCGCCGTTACCGCCGATGTGCAGCTCCCAGCCTCCGTCAATCGCCACGACGCCAAAATCCTTGATCGTCGCTTCCGCACAGTTACGCGGGCAGCCGGATACAGCCAGCTTTACCTTGGACGGTGCGTTTAGCCGCTCAAAAGCTTTTTCCAGCCGGATTCCCATTCCGATCGCATCCTGGGTACCAAAGCGGCAGAAGGTCGAGCCGACACAGGTCTTAACCGTACGCAGCGTCTTGCCGTAGGCATGGCCGGAAGGCATATCCAGCTCCTCCCACATTTTGGGGAGATCCTCTTTCTTCACACCAAGCAGATCCAGTCTCTGGCCGCCGGTAAACTTCACCATTGGAACATCAAATTTGACGGCAACCTCGGCAATTTTGATCAGGTCCGCAGGGGTCGTAATCCCGCCGTAAATACGCGGTACAACGGAATAGGTTCCGTCCTTCTGGATGTTAGCGTGGTAGCGTTCGTTCGTAAACCGGGACTCTTTTTCATCGATATATTCTTCCGGCCACAGCATCCCCAGATAATAGTTCAGGGAAGGACGGCATTTAGTGCAGCCCTCTTCGTTGTTCCAGTCCAGCACATGCATGACTTCCTTGACGGTCATCAGCTTCATCCGTTTGATCTCGGCCACAATCTCGTCGCGCCCCAGGGTGGTGCAGCCGCAGATGCCCTCTTTTACCTTGACGGCCTTATCTCCGGCATACAGCTGGAGCAGTCCTTCCACCATCGGCTTACAGCCGCCGCAGGAGGCAGAGGCTTTGGTGCAGGCTTTAATATCACCAACGCTTGTGCAGCCGCCGGACTGAATCGCTTCAGCAATCGCTCCTTTGGAGACCCCGTTGCAGCCGCAGATGATCTCATCATCAGCCATCGCTTCCAGACGGTTGTTTCCTTTCGTTGAACCCAGTGCGTCAGAGGAAATGCCGAGCAGCAGCTCTTTTTCCTTGCCTTTGATATTCTCACCGTTCTTGATGATTGAGAACAGCGGCGCGCCGTCACTCGTATCCCCGAACAAAACCGCGCCGACCAGCTTATCTTCCTTAATAACCAGCTTCTTATAGACGCCTTCGATCTCATCCTGATACCGCAGCGATCTGGAGCCGGGCTGTTCAATGAACTGGCCTGCCGAGAATACATCGACCCCGGATACTTTCAGCTTCGTTGATGTAACGGAACCGGCGTAGCCTTCGGTCTGTGCTCCGGCCAGTCTTTTGGCCAGAACAGCTCCCTGCTCATACAGCGGGGCGACCAGCCCATAAGCGATTCCACGGTGCTCGGCACATTCCCCGACAGCGTAGATACCGGAAATACTCGTCTCCATGTAATCATTTACGATAATTCCACGGTTCACGTCGATGCCGCTTCCCCGGGCCAGCTCCACATTCGGCTTGATGCCGACAGCCATGACGATTAAGTCCGTCTCAGCTACCTCGCCGTCTGCGAACAGCAGGCCTTTGACTCTTTTTTTGCCGAGAATGGCTTCGGACTGCTTCTTCAGCAGGAACTTCATGCCTTGGGCTTCGAGCTCCTTCTGCAGCATGACCGAAGCAGCTTCGTCCAATTGGCGCTCCATTATATATTGGTTGATATGAACAACCGACACTTCCATTCCCAGATGCAGCAGCCCCCGCGCCGCCTCCAGCCCCAGTAGTCCGCCGCCGATGACCAGCGCTTTGCGGTGTGTCTTGGCTGTCTCCTGCATAATCTGCGTGTCCTTGATGTCACGGAAGGCAATGACGCCCTCTTTATCTGCTCCGGGCAGCGGCAGCATGAACGGGTTGGACCCGGTTGCCAGAATCAGCTCGTCGTAGCCGGCTTCCACTCCCTTGTCGGTTTTAACTTTGCGGTTCACAGTATCAATAGAAGTTACTGTATGTCCGGTATAGAGCCGGATGCCGTTGCTGCGGTACCATTCCAGGTCATTAATGATGATATCGTTCAGATCTGCTCCGCCTGCCAGGACAGAAGACAGCATAATCCGGTTGTAGTTAGGATGCGGCTCTGTACCAAAAATAGTAATTTCATAAGCCTCCGGTGCCAGCTTGAGCAAATGCTCTATCGCTCTGACCCCCGCCATTCCGTTTCCGACTAATACCAGTTTTTTGCGTACAGCTGACATATGTCTCTCTCCTCTCTATATACACACCAGAAATCAACAGAAATAGCCCGCTTCACTCCGCCCGGAAACATAACATTCCCGTTGCGATAAAAGTGAAAGCAGGCGCCGTTGCCGCTTCAACCGGATACACCGTTGTATCCGTAGATTTGATGAATTTGTTAAATCGACTATACTACAGATCATTCCAAAACGTCAACAATTATGACATATAAATTTTGAATAATTTAATTCGTCGACAAAACAACCATTTCCGTGTTATATATTATTACATATAGTTTAGAACGACAATGCTTACGCTGAAGAAGATTGAGATCTTGAAGATCCTATAAAGGAGCGTCTGGCTATGCATTCCCTGCTCTTGATTCAGAACGGCAGAACAGAGAACGACACAGAGGCGCGCTCCGAGCATAGTCCAGGGAGCCTTCTTGAGGCTTGCGGATACGTGACCTGGACGGCAAATGACGAGGAGCAGGCTTCTATATTAATTCAGGATGCCGATGCCTCCCTCCTCTGTATGCCGATTACCGAAATTAATGTCTGGAGAAAAAAACTGCTCAAGCACAAAACGGCTCCCGTTCTCTGGTGGTGTACTTCCGCTACTGCCAACTTGTCTGTCTCCGCCTGCGGTGACAATATCATTGTGGATGGTATTCTTTCCCCTTGGATGCACGAGCAGGAGGTCCACTGGATTCTTCATTTCAGCTCCAGGCAATGCTTCGAGCGCCAGCAATGGCACAAGGAGAAGGAGCAGCTGCTCGCGCGGATTGAGGAACGCAAATGGATTGATATGGCCAAGGGCATATTGTCCAAAGCCAAAAACATCAGTGAATCCGAAGCCTACGACCTACTGCGCAAGCAGGCGATGAATGAACGCAAACGGATGGTGGATGTAGCCACCTCGATCGTCAAGGTCTACCAGCTGCTCCAGGATCAAACTTAAGGAGAATCCGATATGATCAACCTGTTAAAAGAAGTAGCCAGAGGCAAGCGCGGCGCCCGCGATTTGAGCTATGACGAAGCGCAGGCGGCAGCTGAAGCGATTCTCTGCCAGACCGCATCGCCCGTGCAGATCGGCGCTTTTCTGATTGCCGAGCGGATCAAGCTGGAGAGTATTGAGGAGCTGGAGGCTTTTGTCGCGGTGTGCCGCAAATATGCCCGCCGCGAGCCTGTGCAGCAAGGACTGGACTGCGCCGGACCGTATGACGGCCGGAGGGATTCCTTCATTGCTACCTTCCCGACAGCATTTCTGCTGGCTGCGGCGGGTGTACCTGTTACTCTGCACGGAGCAGCGCCGCTTCCGCCGAAATGGGGCATTACGCTGCAGGATATTATTGAAGCATCTGGCGTCCGTGTTGCCGGGCTCTCGCGGGATGACACTGTTGCGGCGGCAGCAGATAGCGGTGTGCTGTTCGCCCAGGCGGATCAGTGGTGCCCGCCGCTTGGAGCACTCCGGCCGTTAAGAGAGGATATCGGCATGCGGACAATTCTGAATACCGCCGAGAAGCTGATCGACTACTCCTGCTCACCCTACATTGTCTTTGGTATCTACCATAATACCGTATTTGACCGTATTTCTAGACTGATCATCAAGCTTGGTTACCAAAAAGGCCTGGTTGTCCAGGGCGTTGAAGGCTCCGAGGATCTGTTCATTGACCGCCCAAACCGCGTGTACACCATAGCTGACGGCCAGGCGCAGCTCGACATTATCGACCCGGACCTGCTGGGTCTTGAGACGGAAGTGCCTGAGCTGGACTGGACGCCGGAGCTTCAGCTGCGGACCGCGGAAACGGTGCTGCAGGGTGGCGGCCATATGGCCTTTTACAACCAGACCCTGCTGAACGGCGGGGCCCGGCTGCACCTGGCCGGCAAAGCCGGTTCACTTGAGGAAGGCGTGTACACCTGCAAGCATCTCCTCGACAACGGTAAGGCCTGGGCGGTATATGAGCAGTGGAGGAGTGCGCTGCTTGGCAGCAAGGCGCCGTCTGCGGGCCGGGTCGGGCTGGTGTAGGCTTACTTGGCGGGCGGATTGGCGGGCAGCTGGATTGGAGACTAGCCGGGTGAGATGGCTGAAAAGCAGGATGCGTGCAGGGAGATGGCAAGGATTAGCGGGATTTCTCCTCTATGCCGAGTATTCCCGCCCTCTTTTAGCCTGAGTAATGGGATTTTTCCCTTTACTCCGGTCATCCCGGCCTACTTTTGGCCCGAATAGTGGGTTTTTTCCCTTTATTTCGGTTATCCCGGCCTACTTTTGGCCCGAATAGTGGTATTTTTCCCTTTATTTCGGTCATCCCGGCCTACTTTTGGTCCGAATAATGGTATTTTTCCCTTTACTTCGGTCATCCCGGCCTACTTTTGGCCCGAATAATGGGATTTTTCCCTTTACTCCGGTCATCCCGGCCTACTTTTGGCCTGAGACGAGGCAGAAAAGCGGGCAAATGGCGGGCGGATCAAAATGGTGGGGAATCGCTTTAGCCTCCCCATAATTAAAAGGCCGGAGCTCCCATCCCTGGAAGCTCCGGCCTCTATTTATTTCGTACCCAGCACAGTCTGGCGTTTTTTGTCCGCCGCAGCAGTTGCCTGCCCGCCCTTCTCTCCTCTTCCGCCAAGCTTAAAGACGAGAATCCCGCCAACGATGACCAGCACGCCGATTAGCTGGTTGAAACTAAACGGAACCTTTTCCAATCCCATCCAGCCGAGTGAATCCCACAGAAGCGCGAATCCCAGCTGCGAGGTCAGTACGATTGAAATCGCAAACGTCGCTCCCAGCAGCTTCGTGGCCTGCACCAGACAGATTACCACGCCAACGCCGATTACTCCGCTGAACCAGTACCATGACTGCATATGCTGGAGCGTAAACATCCCCGTCCCTTGAGTAATCAGCCCCATAATAAGTGACGCGATAAAGCCCATGCCGAGCACAAGCGTCGTTGTCGACCAGGAGCCGGTATGCTCATTGACTTTACTGTTAAAGATATTCTGCAGACCCACAAGCGCCCCGGCGATTAATGCCAATATAATACCCGTTATCATAAAAGTTATCTCCTTCGCTGTACATTAAAGTTTAAGAATCAGCACGCCGGCAATCATCATTCCGATGCCGATAAACTGCGGGAGGCGCATTTTTTGCTTCACTACCCCGAACCAGCCGTTGCTGTCGATCATAAAAGTCATGAACAGCTGGGCAATCAGCAGTGCGGATATAGTCAGCGTAACCCCGACATGCTGAATAGCCGTTACCTCACTGAAAATAATGAACGCAGCCAGTGCGCCTCCGGTCAGGTAGAGCGGATTTACTTTTTTGAAGCCCTGCTTCTTCCCGTCGCGTACAAAAAGCAGAATAGCCAAAGCCATAATAAAACCGGTTAATTGTGTTATAGTTGCTGCCTGCCATGTGCCAATGTCCTGGCTGATCCTTGCGTTGGCGACCCCCTGCAGCGTAATACATGCCCCGCCTATAAAGGCAAAAATAATCCCCTTCATCTCTTCTCTCTCCTCTATGTGATCTCTGACTTAATTAAATGACATCCGGCGTTATCCGTGAAGGACATATGTCCTAAATTATAATTTCCCCTTAGCATTGCACCAAAAAGCCCGCTTCAACCTCAACCAAGGAGGCTAAAACGGGCTAAAAATACACAAACTACATTAGTCTAACAGCTTCATCTCATACAGCCGGTCAAAAATCAGCCTGCTGACCGCCGACACCCGCTCTCTGTCTGCAAAGGTAAGCCAGGCCAGCTCAGCAATTTCCGCAGCCGGCGCAAGAGTACCTTTATAATCAGCAGTCAGGCAAGTCATCTGCACCTGCACACCAGCTTCTTTGCCGTGTGCCTCAGCCGCAAATGTGCCAAACTGTGCGATGCTCTCCGGTATAATCTGTACCGTTAGTTCCTCTTCAATCTCACGGATTAGCGTTTCGTTGTCCGTCTCGCCCGCTTCCCGTTTGCCTCCCGGAAAATAATAAGTGTCCTTACCGTGAGAACGTGCCCCCAGCACCCTCCCGTCTACAATGTGAATCAAGGCAATCTTGTCTATCGTTGTTGCTGACATGGTTATCCTCCTCAGATTTCTGAACATTTGCTTTTAACCTATTAAAAGCCATATCCGCCGCTCCTTAAAGGACATATGTCCTACACAGACCTCTCCGTAAATGTCTCAGTGCTCCAGCTTGACATGCATATGCCCGGCCGCCTCGTCCCAGGGAACCGGATACGCCTGCCCTTTTGCACAAAAAATCGAAGCCGACTGGTAGGCCGGATCGGCATTTTTATCATACTGCTTCATGCTGATGATCTGTCCGGACTGGTGACAGGTTTGATATCCGCCGGCCCGCAGGGACAAGGCTCCTTTGCCTTGTGTCATGGACGCCAGCCTCACCGGATAATTCATGAAGGTGGCAACCGGCACTGTTCCGGTAAGTACCGCTGTTTCCCCATTTATTTCCGGTGCAGCAAAGCTGCCGCTCGCCTGCTGGATATCCGACATTACCTTACCAATATCGTCGGCATGAATTCTGATTTTGAAATCATAAAACGGCTCAAGCAGCACATTCTCCGCCTGCTCCAGACCCTGACGCAATGCGCGCAGGGCAGCCTCCCGGAAATCTCCGCCCGACGTATGCTTGTTATGAGCTCTACCGCTTAACAGCGTAATCTGCACATCGGTCAATGGTGAACCTGTCAGCAGGCCGTGATGCCCTTTTTCCAGCAGCACCTGAACAATCTGATTCTGGTAGCCCACAGCCAGATGATCCGGGTGACACTTATTATGTACCATTACGCCGCTGCCCCGTTCACCCGGTTCAAGCTTCAAGTGTACCTCGGCATAGTGGCCGAGCGGCTCAAAATGCCCGCAGCCATAGACTATGTTACTAATCGTCTCCATATACAAAATCTCCGGGTCACCAAAAGTCACCGGAATACGGAACCGCTCACGCAGCACCTGCACCAGCACCTCCAGCTGGATCTGCCCCATCACCTGAATCTGGAGCTCCTGGAGCGTTTCATCCCAGCTTACATTCAGCGACGGATCTTCTGCGCCCAACTGCTGAAACGCCTGCAGCACTTCTTTCAAATGTACCGGCGGTTCAAAGCTGACTTTGGATTTAAGTGCGGGGACAAGCCCGCTGCCCACGATATCCCTTAGCTCTCCGACGCCTTCGCCCGGGCCGGCAGCTGTCAGGCCGGTGACGGCAAACAATTCACCCGCCGCACCCCAGTCAGCTGCTGCCGTCTTTGCCCCGTTCACCCGGCGGATGCCGGTAATCCGTTCTGAGATGCGTTTTTCCTCCGGACCGTACGCCAATTCTTCCCGTGCTTTCAGCACACCCTGCAGCGCTTTAATATAAGTAATCCTTGTACCCTTTTCATCATAGCGGATCTTGTAGACCCTTCCGGCAAAAGGCAGCCGGTGATCATAGTCCGTTACCGCGAGTGTATCCAGATTTTCCAGGAAGCTGCCGATCCCTTCATCAAGCAGAGCTGAGCCTGCCATACAAGGAAAGACTTTCCCCTGCCGGACCAGCCTAATCAGTGCATCCACCCACGCAGGCCCGTCCAAGCTTCCGCCCAGATAAGCCTCAAACAGCGCTTCATCCCGTTCCGCCAAAAAAGAACACAGCTCATCGTCCACACCGCCAGCTGCAAGCTCCGGCAGCATAACGGCATCGCTGCTGAGCAGCTCGCGGATCTCACTTAGAACACGCTGCGGATCAGCGCCGGTCCGGTCTATTTTATTGATAAAAAAGAAGGTTGGAATCTCGTATGATCGCAGCAGCTGCCAGACCGTCTCCGTATGCCCCTCTACTCCTTCTACGGCACTTACAATCACAACTGCATAATCAAGAATTTGCAGCACCCGCTCCATCTCCGGCGAAAAGTCGACGTGGCCGGGAGTATCCAGCAGAAAATAACGTGAATCCCCGTAGCTAAATTCTGCCTGATCGGCGAATACGGTGATCCCGCGCGCTTTTTCAATCTCATGGGTATCCAGAAAAGTATCCTTATGGTCTACTCTGCCCCGGCTGCGGATCGCTTCCGTATGGTAGAGCAGCTGCTCGGCGAAAGTGGTCTTCCCGGCATCGACGTGAGCTAGCAGACCGATTGTTATATTCTTTGTCATTAGTACTGGCTGTACACCTCCGATAGTATTGTTCACTTCAATCGCCCTGCATCGGCCCGGACTTAGCAGCCCGACGTTGTCATAATACCGCAAGGTCTGGACGGAAACCCCGCATATCCGTGACACATGCCCGATTGTATAAGATTGATCATTAGCCATAAGCCAGCTGACACCTCACCACAGTATAAATAATCTCAAAACAAATAATGGATTCGAATGGTGTACTGTTTAGGCCTTTCTTTTTCTTATCAAAACATATACCAGAATGCCCGCCGCCAACAAAAGAATACTAGCTGCAATCAGCACTGGAAAGTTAACAGAAAAGCCGAAGTCACCCTGGAACAGCGGATTTTTTGACGGATCAGGTTCAGCCGAAAGACCATATTTATCTATTAGTTCAGCTTTTTTGTCTTCTGTAAGATTGTTTGCTGGATTCTCCATATCTATCTCCCTTCCGACGATTTTGAAGGATTAAAATGCCCAAGTTTATCCGGATTACGGATCAGATAAATGCTGCGGATTAAATGTCCGCTGCTATGAAACAGCGCCACAGAATCGACCTGCTCTCCCACACGGAAAATGATCCCGGTCTGGCCGTTGATCCTGCTGATTTCGATCTGTACTTCCGCTTGCTGGTACAATTTATGGAAAGATCCAAACAGAAATTTGGACACGGCATCGCGCTGGGAGATCGGTCGGACGGCGGCGAATACTTTGCCTCCCCCATCGGAAATGAGGACGACATCATCAGCGAGCATGGAAATGACCTGCTCTGTGTTATCCTGCGCAAGTGCGGACAGGAACCGGCGAACCCACATCTCTTGATCGCTTTCGGCAATATCAGGTTCCTCAGCACTGATACCCATTTTCCCCTTTGCGCGGCTAAACAGCTTCCGGCAGCTCACCTCACTTTTACCGAGAATCTCGGCGATTCCGCCGTACTCGATACCGAGAGCCTCACGCAAAACGAATACCGCACGTTCTGCCGGTGACAGCTTCTCCAGCATGATCAGAACCGCATAGGACAGCAGCTCATCGCGGACTATGAAATGGAGCGGATCCGACTCCGCAGTGGGGATGGGTTCGGGGAGCCACTCACCGACATAATATTCCCTCCGTCTGCGAGCCGATTTATACAGGTCCCGGCAGCGGTTTACGACCATTTTACACAAATACGCCTTTGGCTCTTCGGCCAGGCCAGCCGGGTTCACATTGTAGACTTTGAGAAAAACGTCTTGCACGGCGTCTTCCGCATCGGACCATGTACCCGTCATTTGATAAGCCAGCATGAGCATTAACTTTTTGTACTGACTGTATAATTCCTCTATTTCCACCACCCCCTTTTTCTGAATTTATATCTGTTAAGTCGTTGTCAGCATGCTCGCTGTATCCCAAGTATATTTCTTAATTTTCCAGCTCAATTTCCCTGTGATCACAAAATCTAGTCCCCATTTATTCACCCAGGTTAAGCCTTTATCGGGACCTAGTCCGATGCAGAACAAATTCATATAGCTTTCATGGACCGGTGCCTGGTGACCCTCGAGATCTGCCAGTATGATTTTGGCAAGCCGGGCCGCTTGGGGAATCGCTTCCTTGCAGGTTTTGCCGTCGACATGGCCGCTTACAGGGTCTGTAATTCTGGCACAGTCACCGATACTGTATACACCCGGCATATCTGCTACCCTGTAACTGTCGTCAACCTGTACATAGCCTTCTGACGTTACTGGCACCCCGATTGCTGATATCCTAGGATTAGGCTGCAGTCCGAGCGTCCAGATGCATAAACCTGCAGGCCGGCGCTCACCGTCTGATAACCATAATACCCCATTCTCTTCTTTGATCACACGTTTATTATGCAGAGTAGTTATACCGATGTCCCGGAGGATATGCTCCAGTCTCAATCCTACTTTGGCCGGACCGTCCGGAAAGAGACGCTCATTTGCATTGTACAGGTCGATCTTTACAGCTTGAGGGTCAAGTCCCAGCCGTTCCGCATCCTTGCGGGCGTAATAAGCCAGCTCTGCCGCAGTCTCCATACCACTGATTCCAGCTCCCGCAATGGCAATTTGCAGCAGTCGATCGCGTTCTCCCGGTTCAATTTCAGCAGCGGCTAATTCCAGATTTCTAAGCCATTTGCTGCGGATTTTCTGAGCATTTTCCAGTGAAGTGAGCGGAATTCCGCCCTGTTCAGGAT
Source organism: Paenibacillus sp. FSL R7-0345 (assembly GCF_038595055.1). Taxonomy (NCBI): domain Bacteria; kingdom Bacillati; phylum Bacillota; class Bacilli; order Caryophanales; family Paenibacillaceae; genus Paenibacillus; species Paenibacillus sp. FSL R7-0345. The sequence goes on along the minus strand of NZ_CP152002.1, from coordinate 3,285,787 downwards.
CAGGCTGACGGATCACACTGCCCGCTGCTACAACAAGCACATCATAGTTCATCTCCTGCTCCACTCCCGAAGGATTCACATACATCAGCTTTTTTTCTTCCGCACGGATGCTGGAGACGATGGCCTGCACCAGTTCAACACCGTCCGGAAACAGCTTAGTCAGCGGAATCCGTATTTCTTCATTCGTAACGGCCGGTCTAAACATTAATACTTTACGCAGATGGAAAGCATTTTTATCGATCAGGACAAGCCGCAGCGGATACTTCCCAGCCTGATCCTTGAACCATTTCCGGACCTCCTTCACTGCATGAATCCCCGCATACCCGGCACCGATAACAACGCATGTCAATGTTTTCATACAATCCACTCCTTCTATAGTTTGCATATAGAACGAGACAGCCGCTTTTTTTGTGACACGGGGTTTATATAAAGTTCCCCTCCGCCACTTTTCCCTTAACTTAAATGTTCAAGCTCAATCTATCAGAAATAGCATTAAAAAAAGAGCCCTATAACACCAAGGCTCTTCGCTTACTCTGTATTATAATGTCAATATCGCACCACCAGCACAAAACGCATCCCTTCCCCATAAGCCTCAGCATATATATCTCCGTCCATTTTGCGCAGCAGCTGCCGGCAGATGAACAGGCCCAGGCCATTGCCCTGCTTGCCGGCGCTGTTCGAGCCGCGCCAGAAGCTGGCGAAGATATGCGGCAGCTCGTTAACCGGAACGGGTTCGCCGGCGTTTTCAATGATGATCAGCTGGCGGTAATCCTCTTCCCGGAAGCTGATCCTGATCAGGCTGCCGTCCCCGTATTTAATCGCATTCTCAAGCAGATTATCCATTACCTCAAGCAGCTTTTCCGGGTCACCCAGCAGCAGCTTGTCTTCAGGCACAGCCACGTCAAAATGAATCTTCAGCAATGCAAGACGTTCCTTGTAATGCTCCACTACCCGCCGGGTCCAGTCTTTCAGGTAAAATTCCGTAACATGCACCTCTGCTTCCTGCAGGGAAGATACCGAAGCGGAAATGATGCTGCTGATCATATTTTCTATCTGACCCGCTTTTTGGCCAATCAGGCTGGCAGAAGCTCTGCGCTTATCTTCATTATCATAAAGCCCATCTGCAAGCGCACTGGAGTACAGCTTAATCGCTGCAACCGGCGTTTTGAGCTCATGGGACAGCGAGGCGATCAGGGTCTGGCGGTCTTTTTCCAGCCTCAGATTAGTCTGCTTCTGCCGGTCCAGAGTCTCACGCAGTAAGTTCAGGCCCCAGATAAACTTGCCGAAAAAACGGCTTTTGCTCTCCTTCATGCCCTGAGTCAGATTCCCTCTGGATAAGGCGTAAGGAAGCTCCTCGATGGTATGGAACGGCTTAATGATCTGCCCGCGGATGTAGAGAAGCAGACCGGTGACCGCCACAAGCACTGCACTCAGCAAGATTACTGTTAACAAAAGCAGCGGTGAACGGCTTGGGCCAGGTCCATATTCCAGCCGCAAATAACCTGCAGGCTCCTCTCCATGAAATATGGGCTTAACCGTATACTCCGCATGGTTCTGCACGCCTGTGCCGTCAAAAAATCCCGTAAGCGCCTCCGGTGCTGCATCCCATTCCAGCCAGGCAACCCTCCGCACATATGTATATTCGTCCAGCTTGAGTTCACCGGGCTCCCGCCCGTCACTGATCTCCCGGGTAATCCGGTTGACCTCAATCCGGTATGCTTTATCTCCGGAGTCTTCCGCCTGCATGAAGCCATAGCCGGTATACAAGGCAATCACCGTGATCCCGATAAGGATCGTGCACAGAATCAGCCGGTCAAACCGCTTCATACTTGTAGCCCACTCCCCACACCGTTACGATCCGTTTAGGCTGCTTCGGGTTAAGCTCTATCTTGTCCCGCAGCTTGTTAATATGTACAGTAAGGGTTGACGGCTCACTAAAACTGTCCGCCCCCCACACCCGCTCAAACAGCCATTCCTTCCGCAGCACCTTGCCCCGGTTCTTCAGCAGCAGCACCAGCAGTTCGTATTCCTTCATAGTCATGGTCACCGGCATTCCGGCCAGGAATACCTGCATAGAAGTACAGTTGACCAGTAAATTGCCGTCAGTGAGCAGCTGTTTGTTGTCATTCATTTCATAGCTCCGGCGCATATGCGCCTTCACCTTGGCAATCAGCAGCTGGATGGTAAACGGTTTTTCCAGATAATCGTCTGCCCCCAGCTCAAGCCCAATGATCTTATTCTCATCCCCGTGCCGGGCACTCATGATCAGAATGGGCAGATTGTATTTTTCCCTGGCCAGCCGGCACACGGCAAAACCGTCGATCCCAGGCAGCATAATATCAAGCAGCAGCAGCTTCACCGCCTGGCTTTCCAGCAGCACCAGCCCCTCTTCGGCATTGGGAGCAGTCACTACGGAGTAACCGTCAGCCTCCAGAAAATCGCGGATCACGTTAGACAGCTCCAGATTATCCTCTATCACCAAAATATCAGCCAATGCCATCCCCCTCCTGTATTCACTTTATCGCAGGGCAGGCCGGCATTTAGCCGCTAGTGATTCCCTTACTCCCTACCAGCCCTGCTCCATCAGCCATTCATTCAGCCGGCGCTCCCGTTCCCTTACGCCCTCCGACTCAACGAATTTGCCCAGCTTCAGCTCGCCCTGGATGTTGCCGTCCACCATATACAGAACCTTATCCGTCTGCGCCGCCACCTTCACATCATGGGTGACGATCATGATCGTCGTACCTTCCCGGTTAATCCGGCAGAGCTCTTCCATTACTTCTTTGGCGGCTTTGGAGTTGAGTGCTCCGGTCGGTTCATCGGCAAACAGCATTTTGGGAGCGTTGATTAGCGCCCGGCAGATGCAGGCCCGCTGCAATTGTCCGCCCGATACCTCGGCAATATCATGTCCGGCAATTTCGATTATTCCGAGCTTCCGCATCAGCTTGTCGGCATACTCATTAACATCACTGCGGCTGCGGTTATCCCCTTTGCCCTTAATCGATTGGTAGCCGGATAATATGATATTATCATAGACTGACAGATTTCCAAGCATATACATTTGCTGAAAAATAAACCCCATCTCATGCAGCCGGACATCCGCTATCTCATTCTGTTTAAGCTGTGACAGCTGCTTCCGGTTAAACAGCACTTCTCCCGCCGTCAAGCGGTCCATCCCGCTGACCGTATAGAGCAAGGTAGACTTGCCCGATCCGGACGGGCCCATGATCGATACGAACTCACCCTCATGCAGCGTAAAATTAATATTCCGTAGGACATTATGCTGGCTTTTGTTCACGATATACGTTTTGCACAGATTGGTAACTTCAAGTATAGTACTCATCGCTTCATTCCCCCTGATTATTCTTTATTCATATTCCAGACATGAATGGTTTTAATTTGCCCGCAGCTTGTATACACGGCCATCACAACTACAGCAAGAATGAGCAGCGGATACAGCACATACACTTGCAGCGGCATAATCTGAAAGTGAAGCTCGGTAAGCCCGAACATCCGGAAGACAAAGCTGAACAAGCGTTCCCCAAGTATATTGGCTCCCAGCACACCCGCAATCAGCGAGCCTGCAAGCAGAATCATTATCCGCAGAACTTGCCATAGCCGGATCAGGCCGTCGGTGAAGCCGAGGCTTTTCATGACCGCAATCCCCTGAATCTCTTTGGTTATCAGCAAGCGCACGAACAGGCTGGTAATGAAAAAGGTAATGATGCACACGATAACCGTAAGCAGGTTGATGATGCCCTTCAGCTGGCCCATAAAGCTGCCGATCACATCTTCCAGCATCTCATTAGCGACTTTAATTTCATATTGGCTAAAGGACTGCTTCATTTCCCTGGTAATTGCCGCTTTGTCCTTATCCGGTGCATTAATCATGCCGGTAATCATATAAGAAGTCGTCATCTGCGGGTAGAATTCCTCGGCCAGCCTGACCATATAACCTTCATTAGAGATGGCCTGAAAAATACCGGTAATCAGAAAAGAATGCTGCTTGCCGTCAATTTCAAATACAATAGGATCGCCCGGTTTTTTTAGATAGACTTCCGACATGATGCTGGTTATCGCAATTTCATTTGCTAATCTCGGGGCAGAGCCCTGCAGATATTCAAGCTCGGACAGCGGTTCATTTTTGGTACCGGAAATACTCCGGTTGCTCTCCCCGTCATCTGAAATATACTTGGTCAAGGCTGTATACTCCAGGGAGAGGCTCACATCATAATGCTGTTCCTTAAACTGCTGCTCAACCTTCGACAGCTCCTGGCGGATCTCTGTCAGCGATTTATCGGCCACGATGGCTTTGGTATAGAAATCCGCTTCCGTTGTGCCCAGATAGCTTATAAATTTCGGACTGAGGATCGTATTGGTCAGATTGATCGGAATAATGATAATGGCTGTACTCAGAATGAATGTAAGAATAAGCGTAGTATAGCTTCTGAGCCGGTTCAAAACATCACTCAGCGCCAAAAACAGCATCGGATGCAGCCGCTTGCTGCGGTGAAGATGAATACTGCGGGAAGGCCGGAAGCGTTCACCTGTATGGCCCTGTCTGATCGCGTCGATGGCCGAGGCTTTATTGATTTTGCGCATGCACAGCACACAGAACAGCAGAGTCAGCAGAACAATTGCGACTGCGCTGGCAATGGAAATAATAATGTTGGCGATACCGCCGGGCAGGATAATATACTCTGAGGTTTTACGGGACATAAGAGCACTTAGCGGAAAGCTGGCCATCAGCCCGACAGTTCCCCCGGTAACCGCGAGCCCCAGGTATTTAGCCAGGTAGAGCCGTTTAATAGGCCCGTTCTTGAAGCCGATGGCCTTCATGACTCCAATCTCCCTGTAGTCATCCTGCAGCGTAGATACGATCGTAAACCGCAGGGTCAAAAAGGCAATGAAGATCAGAAACAGGCTGATTACAAACAGCATGGCGGAAATAATCTGATCGGTCAGAAAAGATGTCCGTACCAGCCCTTTTTCCAGCTGAAAGGTCGCAGGCAGATCCTCCTTGGCAAAAGCAGCCGTGACCGCCGCCGATTCCACTCCCTCAGCAGCCGTGAAGCTATATTGAACCGTAAGCGCATCTTCTGCAAGCGTACTCTGAAAATCAGCAAAATCCTGCGGTGAAAGGACCAGCCGCTTCAGCCCCATCAGGTCGGCGCCCATATAGGCATCCTTGAAGATTTCCGTTACCCTGAGGGTTTTGGAGAGGCCATTAATATCAATCGTAAGGCTGTCACCAGGCTTTACACCTGTTGCGTTTCTGACGGCTACCGGGATGCCGATCTCTCCGGGGTTAAGTGTAAAGCGCTGATCCTCCTGATCGAAAATCAGATTTACCTGATCCGGGACGGTTGACAGTAAAAGCACAAAATTACTGGCAAAGCCCTCCCGCCCTGCCGGCAGCCTGATCTGCTGACTGGTCACGCTGATCTGCAGCTCAGGGAACACCTTCCCGACTACGGCCTGAGCATCCGCCCAGTCTGTAATCTTTTTCCGGTTCTCCGGTGTATTCGGAATCATGACATTGTGATCGGCTACTTTACTCTGATCGATAAAATACCCGATGGCCGACGAGGTAGTGTACATCAGGTTCGTTCCGCTCGCCACCAGCGATGTAGCCAGTGTGATCAGTACGAACAGTACGATATTCATCGTTCTTTTGCGCCGCAGATCCTTTTTTAGAATGTTTAGAAACACGCTTAGTTCCCCTTTCTCATCTCTTCTGAAGTGATTATAATGGGGAAGTTATTAAATAATCCTTAACTGGAGGGATTTTGTGGATGGAGAGAGATTTGCGATATCCGATTGGCACATTTGAGTTTACCGGGGAGATTACTGATAGTGTTACAGCGGAGTGGATTAAAGAGATCGAAGAATTGCCGGAACGGTTACGGGAGGCTGTAAAAGATTTAAACGATGAACAGCTGGATACTCCGTACCGGCCGGGTGGCTGGACGGTGCGTCAGGTTATCCATCATGTTGCAGACAGTCATATGAATGCATTAATCCGCTTCAAATTGGCTCTTACAGAAGACAAGCCGGTAATTAAGCCCTATGAGGAAGCAAAATGGGCTGAGCTCCCGGACTATGCCTTACCGGTTGAGCCTTCTCTTCTGCTCATTGAGACCTTACATAAGCGCTGGGTTACCGTTTTACGTGAATTGACTCCAGCCGATCTGGAAAAGACTTTTATCCATCCGGAATCCGGCACTGTTTCATTAGGCAGAAACATCGGCATCTACGCCTGGCACGGCAAGCATCATCTTGCCCATATTACCTCGTTATGTACACGCAAGGGCTGGTAAAAGACACCGCATGGCGGGGATTCCAAAACATATACATTCTTATTTTCTAAAAAACCTGCCCGGGAAAACGGACCTCAATCCGATCCTTCTCCCTTGGCAGGTTTTGTATGTTACTGCTGTTTTACAAATTCATAAAAAGCCTGGGCCTGCTCATAGTCCGTAAAGCCGGCCTGGGCCAGCTTATCGCTGCCGCCGCCCTTGCCGCCGAAGCTGCTTAGGTGCTCCTTAAAGAAGGCACCGCAGGACAGCCCGGCATTTCCGCTCTGCGCGAATACCAGCTTATTCTCGGCTGCGGACAGCAGCAGCACCGGCAGATCGGTCAGCGCAGTCAGCTTGGCTGCGAGGCTCTGCAGATCCTTAAGTGACTTCTGCTCATAAGTCTGCGCGATGATCCGGTTACCTTGCTCCTGTGCGGCCAGCAGTTCATTTGCTGCGTAACCGTCATTTTGCTCTTTAAGCGCAGCCAGTTCAAGTTGAAGCTGCTTCTGCTCCAGCTCCATTTTTTCAATCCGGTCTACTATCTCGTCTTTACCGGTGTTGAACTTGACGGATAAGGCATTCAGAATCCGCACATTGTCGTTGAACTCGGCCAATGCGCGTCCGCCGCATTTGAAGGTCACCCGGATATTGCCCTTTTGCTTGTCCGCTCTCAGCAGCTTGATCATCCCGATCGCTCCGGTAGACGGGACATGGGTGCCGCCGCAGGCATTATATTCGATGCCTTCAATTTCCACGATCCGGATATTCTCGGTTACTGTAGGCTGCTTCACCAGCGGCAATTGAGCCAGCTCTTCCCCGCTCACGAAATAGCTGGTGATGCTGCGGTTCAGAACAATCTGCCGGTTAACCTCAGCCTCCACTTCCAGCATCCGGGCCGGTGACAGCTCAGTCAGTTCCACATCGATCGTCGCATAATCGGTTCCGAGGTGGAAGCTTAACGTCATTGCCCCGCACAGCTCACGGAACACCGCCGACAGAAGATGCTGGCCGCTGTGCTGCTGCATGTGATCGAATCTGCGCTCCCAGTCGATTTTACAGCTGACTTCTGCGCCTCCCGGAAGGCTGTCCACTTTGTGGAATACTTCGCCCTCCTCCAGAATGACATCCAGCACCGGAATTCCGCCGATGGTCCCGGTATCGCACGGCTGTCCGCCGCCATGCGGGTAGAAGGCCGTCTGCTCCAGAACGAGATAAAGCCCGTCTGCTTTTTCCTCAATCCGGCTGACCTTTGTCTCCCATTCCTGAATATAAGCTGATTCGTAATATAATTTATCAGTCATTAGCCTGTTCCACTCCGTTTCTGTCTTCAGCTCCGGCCTCATCTGCTCCGAAGTACCGTTCCATTATGATATAATCTTTCCCGCCCTTACTGAACGTCTGCCCTGTTGCAGCCAGCCCAAACTTCTGATAGAAAGGGGCTTTATTCCTCCGCGCATTACAAAAAAACCTCCGGACTCCGCGCTGCTCCGCCTCTTCCAGTACATGCTGCAGCAGCCTGCTGCCGTAGCCTTTGCCCTGCTCGGACTCAAGGGTGGCGAACTTGCGGAACTGCGCTTCTTCACCTTCAATAAATAGAGATACTACGGAAATCAGACGCTCCTGCCCGAACAGCCCGTAATGCTCCCCGGCACCATCATCGTCCAGTTTTACATAATCCAGTTCACGCTCCGGCCACATCACCTCATGCCTTAATTGCCAGGCCTGTTCTTTAGGGATACACCTTATATCCATATTTCCACCTCGATTACAAACTGTTTAGTGCATCGTATCCCAGATCTGCTTGCCGATCAAGATCACCGTCACAGCAATGAACAGCGGGCGGATATAGCCTGCACCCTTGCGGATCGCCACTTTGGAACCGATTAATGCCCCGGCAACCATCGGCACTCCGAGCAGCAGGCCGTAAGAGTAGCTGACCGAGCCCAGTGCAATGAAGGTAAGCAGACTGGAAATATTACTGGCAAAATTCAATACCTTGGCATTGCCGGCTGCCGTTACGAATTCAAAGCCCAGCATCAGGAAGGCAAAGATCAGAAACGATCCGGTACCCGGACCGAAAAATCCGTCGTAAAACCCGATGATCAGAGCGACCAGCATGCCAATCAGCCGTGTTTTTTTGCTGCTGCCTGAGAAGGTGGACACATCGCCCCAGGATTTTTTGAACAGGGTATAGATGGTAATCACCACCAGCATCACGATGACCAGCGGCTTCAGAAACTCCGACGGCACCTGCCGGACGGTAAATGAGCCAGCGACCGCTCCGGCAATAGAGAAGGGAATAAGCAGCTTAACCAGCTGAAAGTTAATTTTGCCTGATTTTATAAATGAGGCCGTACTGGTAAAAGAACACATGGTGCCTGCCAGCTTATTCGTACCGAGCAGCAGAGGCAACGGTATGCCCGCCGACAGCAGCGCGGGAATCGAGATCAGTCCGCCGCCGCCCACTACAGAATCAATAAACCCGGCCAGAAAACCGCAAACCACCAAAACAATAATCATTCCTGTACTAATATGATCCATCCCCGGCCCCCTGCTATCTCTATAAGTCTCTTAATCCCAGCCGGACTCCACAAACCATTCTCCACGCCCAAAGGTATCCATAGCCTTCGTAATAAAGGGAAGGGCATTGTCCGGGAGCTTGTCTATATCGTACCAGCCTAAATCGTCACATTTCTGCGGCTCCAAGTTGCTTATTTCTCCCGACCACTCTTTAGCCTGGAAGAAAAAATCAATCCGTTCCCCGCCCGCAGTCTTAATATGCATCGTCCCCAGCATGCGCAGCTCATCCGGATCGATCCGGATGCCTGTTTCCTCCCGCGCTTCCCGGATTGCCGCCATTTGCAGCGTTTCCCCGCCGTCCAGCTTCCCGCCGGGAAAACCATAATAACCGTCCATATGTCCTGTATTACAGCGTCTAAGCAGCAGCACCTGGCCGTCCTGGACAAGCATGATATGTACTACACTAAGCAACCGGAATTCCGCCATATTGGTTCTGTCCCTCCCCCGTAAAATAAAAAAAGAGCAGCAGGATCATCTCCTGCCGCTCCCTATATCCGTCTTGATGCAGTAGTCACTTATAAGAATTCTGTTCATTCTTCTTATAAGTTGTCTTGTCATCGCTAAGGGACTCCTTGCGGATGTCGAGCTTCTTCTGCTCCATTTGCTGTGCCTGCTGGCTGGTTACTGCCGCATGGTCAAGCTCATCCACAGTGTTCATCAGGTTCTTATCCGGTTTGGCGTGATCTGTCACTGCGCTGCCTCCTTAAGGTTACTAAAATGTTTCACCTTATTATGGCAGCCGGCAGCCCTGATTATTCGGAGTCAACGTTGTGATAAACCTGCTGTACATCATCGAGTTCTTCCAGTGCGTCGATCAGCTTCTCGAACTGGGCCTGAGCATCTTCCGGAATCTCCACATAGTTCTGTGGAAGCATCGTAAGCTCAGCTACGGTAAAGTCAGTAATACCGGCCCCGCGCAGCGTCTCCTGTACAGTATGGAACTGGTCAGGCTCAGCGTATACGATAACAGCCTCGTCCTCTTCCAGCACATCGCGCACATCAACATCGGCTTCAATGAGCAGCTCCATTACTTCTTCAGCGGATTTGCCTTCCACACCGATAACAGCTGTCGGATCAAACATATACGTTACTGATCCGCTGACGCCCATATTGCCGCCGTTTTTGCTGAATGCGGAACGGACAAGCGGTGCCGTGCGGTTCACGTTATTGGTCAATGCGTCGATGATGATCATCGAGCCGTTTGGACCGAAGCCTTCGTAACGCAGCTCCACATAGTTTTCGTCGCCGCTGCCTTTGGCTTTTTCCAAAGCGCGATCGATGATGGCCTTCGGTACATTATAAGTCTTGGCGCGTTCCAGAACGACCTTCAGTGCACGGTTCGATTCAGGGTCCGGTTCGCCTTTCTTCGCTGCTACATAAATCTCAACGCCAAATTTGGCGTAGACCTTACTTGTATTGGCATCCTTGGATGCTTTCTTCTCTTTAATATTATTCCATTTACGGCCCATAGTGTTCGACTCACTTTCCAACATAAGTTATAAACAGTCCGTTATATTATAACTCTCTTGGGACGATCCCGTAAAGGGCAACAGGGCTCCGTTTAGAAGTCCAGCAGCGCCAGCACACGCTCTTTGCCCAGTGCCTGAACAAGAACAGGAATTCTCGGGCCTTCCGGCTGCTGCAAAATCAGCTGATAAAGAATGGAAAACAGCGACTTCTGGTTGCTTCTCATCGTCTTTTTGTCAGCATCGTGACAAATGGCGTACACCTGCTGCATGAATTCTTTTTCATCGGAAAATCCGGTACGGAGCAAGCCGCAGAATGCCATAACCCGCTCCTGTTCGGCAGCTTCCAGCGATTGATACAGCACCCGGTCCGGACTGGTGTTCACCGTAACCAGCTTGTGCGGAGCATATTCTCTGATCCAGTGCTCAGCCCGTTCTGCGGTTTGCCGGAATAATCCTTCATTACCGCCGCTTCCGCCATCCTGGTTCAGCAGTTTTTGCAGAAGTGTGCAGTCCCAGTTGATCAGCGGCAGTAACGCCGCAGCCTGGCTGAAGCCCGGCGCTTCCGCATCAGCAGGATTTCGTAAGGTTAGTTCCAGAGCGGCACGGATGTCCTCACTCTCCAATTGTCCGGCGGCAAATGCTTTACGGTACCGTTCGAATTCCGTATAGTTCCGCAGCACATCCTCATCCAGGCCGATACTGAAGGCCGCATCCGGCTGGTATTTGGCGAACATAAACAGAATCGGCTCCGGCCCGTATACCTTCAGCAGGTCCTCCGGCGTATAGTTATGGCCAGACGAGCTGGACATTTTGGCATGACTGCCTTTAATGCTGATGAACTCATAGGGAACGTAATACGGCGGCTGATTTCCGAATATTTTCTTCGCCATGACCTTGGCAACATTATAGCTCCCCGTCTCGGATGAATGATCCCGGCCGCCCGGCTCGAACACAACCTGCTCCATCCCCCAGCGCATCGGCCAGTCTATTTTCCAGTGCAGCTTGATGTTTGAGGCTTGCGGAACGTGCAGCGTATTGTAGCAGCCGCATTTGCAGCTATAAATGATGTCCTCTGACTCCCCGTCAAAAGCGTGCACGCTGGTCGTATCTTTTCCGCAACGCTCGCAGTAGACCTGAATCGGGTAAAAGGCCGCCCGGTCCTCCTCTGTGGCTTTGCCTGTTTTGAACATCATCAGAATATCGTATATTTCCCCTCTGCTGCGCAGGGCATGGAGTATGGCCTGATTATATCGGTCCGACTGATATTCACGGCTCTGGTAGATAAATTCAGGTAGGATGCCAAAAGCGCCCAATGCCTGTTCAAACTCCTGCTCGTAGTGCTCAGCATAGGAAGTATGGCCGCCGCATGGACATGGGACCTTGGTGTACGGCAGGCCGATATACTGCTCATAAGAAGCATCCAGCTGTGCCGGAACTTTACGGAACCGGTCGAAATCATCCCACGAAAAGATAAAACGCACTTTTTTACCTGCTTGCTGCAGCGCCCGTGTAACGAAATAGGTGGTGACGATCTCGCGGAAATTGCCGATATGAACCGAGCCTGACGGGCTGATGCCCGAGGCGCATACAAAAGTCTGACGGTCCGGATGATTACTAATTAAGTCGTTTGCGATTTTTTGTGCCCAATGCATATTAATGATCTCCTCTGTATTGTAGTAAAAAAACAAAAAAGCCCCCGCCTCAAGATTGTCATCTTGAGGACGGGAGCTGTCATAAGCACCGTGGTACCACCTCTGTTCGCGGACATGTTGCCAGGACCGCCTCTTCGGGTACGGCCATCACGCTTATACCCTAGCTCTTTAACGGGAGCTCCCGTCATATCATCCTTGAGTGTCTGACACTCAATTCCATATGCAGCTCAGAGACTTTATTCGTCAGGCACATTGCTGCTCCATTTCACCGGGCTGGAGCTCTCTGGGAACAACGTTTGCTTAACTACTCTTCTCATCATCGCTTTTCTTATCCAATTAAACCTATTTAAACATGATTTGAGGTGCTTTTTCAAGCTGAAATTTCAGGCTACAATTCAAACTACAGCTCAATGAAAAAGATTTTGAATACGCCTAAGTAACGCTTCTTCGCAGTGATATCACCAAGAAAGGTCGTGTTGTCCTGAATGTCCGGAAGACTAAAAACGGAAAAAACTATGTAGTTATCTCTCCCTGCAATATTCTCCACCAGCGGCCGCACCACAGTCTGATTAAGACCTTCAGGCAGCGGCGTGCCCAGCATTTCCTGCAGATCATCCGCAGCATATTCCGCAAAATCCTCAATGGACGGATTAAGCAGCGCAAGCACTCCTGCCAAAATTATTAGCACAATGAACAGATTCCTGATTCTTCCCGGCCTGGCCCGGCGCTCCACCCGCTGATCAACATATGGATCCATATCATCCCTCCTGCTAAAACAATAATTCATTTGGTGATATATGTAAATGATGTTTTGTGTTGGATCTAACCAATGCTGAATGTTACTGACGGGTATTCAATGCTGCTATTTTCTGCTACACTGGCTTAACTATTGTTACAGAGGAGCTATTTGCATGATACTGAAGGAATCTTTTGCGCCACTATTTCTGTTGTTCACCCTATTAGCAATCATCGTCTGGATGATCAGCCTGGTAAAGCCGTCGCTTTTCACACGCAGGAGTTCAAACGCACCTGTCCGGAAATCGCGTAAGCAAGTTAACACACTCTCCCTTCTTGCCGGTGCTGTAAGTTTTGTCTTTTTTGTTGTTACAGCGCCTGGAACCTCACTGCTTGAAAAAGCTGAATCTATACTGAATTCTATCAACGATAGCGAAGTTACCAGTACATACGCACCCGCTTCCGGCTTAATGGAAGCCGAAGTCACCTCGATCACCGACGGCGACACCTTCCGTATCCGGACTGATGACGGTGATACTGAAAAGGTACGCATGCTGCTGATTGATACCCCGGAAATAGGAGACAAGCCTGAGCCCTATGCTCTGGAGGCGCGTGACTTTACCACAGAGCTGCTTAAAGGACAGACCGTACAGCTTGAGTTTGACGAATCGGAGCGCGATCAATACGGCCGGCTGCTGGCCTATGTATATGTGAATGAGCAGATGGTAAATGAGCTGCTGCTTGAACAGGGACTGGCCAGAGTGGCTGTTTTCCCGCCGGATACCAGATATGTAGATGACTTTCGGGAAATTGAAACGAAGGCTCGTGAAGCGAAACTCAGAGTCTGGAGTATCGACAACTACGTGACTAACAGAGGATTTGATGCAGATGCGGCGGCGGCTGGGCAGTAGGTCGTGAGTGGTTCCGATGGCTGATAGGGAGTTAGTTGGCTAATTGTCCATTTAGTTTGGTTAGCAGGTTATAGTAAGGTACTGACGGGTAACTCACATTTAGCAGATACCCGGGATAATTGCACTTTTTACAACTAAAACACCGGTTTTTCCCCGAAACTATGATTTAAGTGTAGTCTGTACAACTATAACTCCGTCATAAGCTCATTTTCGTCATTTCGGGCAGAAATAGCTGCACAAACTACATTTAATCGGAGCCGGAGCTGACTTTCATGCTTTTTAAGTGTACAAAGTGCAGCTATTCGTTCGTCTCAGCTTTCAGCGGACCGGACAGCTAAAAGACCCGGCAAAACAACAAATAGGGATGTCCCGGCGCCGCTCAGGCTGACCGGAACATCCCTATTCTTTTTATATCCACACTTCATTCGCGGTCTCGATAATGAGCCGGATTTTGTCCCACTGCTCTTCCTCGGTTAGAATATTGCCTTCCTCGGATGATGCGAAGCCGCATTGCGGGCTAAGGCACAGCTTGTCGATATCCACATACTCTGCCGCCTCGGCGATCCGCAGCTTCAGCTGCTCCTTATTCTCCAGCCCGCCATGCTTGGTTGTGACAAGCCCCAGCACCACGAATTGGTCCTTGATGAACCGCAGCGGCGCGAAGTCACCCGAGCGTTCATTATCGTATTCCAGGAAAAAAGCATCTACCTGCGCACCGCCGAACAGTACCTCGGCAACCGGCTCATAGCCGCCGGCCGCGAACCAGGTTGAACGCAGATTACCGCGGCACACATGCAGCGCAATCGTCATGTCCTCCGGCTTATCAGCGATACTCTCGTTAATCAGCCGCACATAGTCCCGGGCCAGCTGATCCGGATCTACGCCTCTGCTCCGCAGATGGGCGCGGTGCCTGCCGCTCGACAGTGTCCCCCAGGTTGTATCATCCATTTGCAGATAACGGCAGCCTGCTTCATAAAAAGCCCGGATTGCATCACGATACACTGTGATAATATCCTGAAACAGCTGATCCCGGTCGGGATAAACCTCATTCCCGTTGTAATCCTGCACGAAATGAAACAGCGACGGGGCAGGTATTGTCATTTTGGCCATTGTATCGCCGGCCATCTGCTGCAGCTTCATGTAATCCGCTAACATCGGGTGATCGCCGAATGATATTTTCCCGGTAATCTTGAAGCTCTCTGCCCGCTGTGCATTTTCTTTGGCCGGGTTATTGCTTTGATTAAGCGTGATCTTGTGTGTGCCTTCTATGCCCAGAAAAAAATCAAGATGCCACCAGGAACGGCGGAACTCGCCGTCGGTAACGGCTTTAAGGCCAAGCGCCTTTTCCTGCTTCAGCAGTTCGGCAATCTCCTGGCTCTCAATCTCCTGAAGCTGTGCGGCCGTTATCTCTCCCTGCTCAAATAAGCTGCGCGCTGTCTTGATGCCTTCACTGCGCAAAAAGCTGCCCACGATATCGTAGCGAAAGGGCGGGGCATTTCTGGCTGAACCGGTAATTGGACTGATCATACGGCCCTCCTGCTGTTATAGTAAGAACTGATTCATGTCAAAATAGCTGCTGGCGACCAGATCGTTCAGCAGATCAATATAAGCGGACATAATTTCACTCGGCTTACGGTCTTTATGGGCAATCCAGCCGACAGTAAACACTTCATTGCTGTCATACGGTATGGTCACCATTCCGTTGCCGTTCAGATCAGAGGCCATAATGCCGGTTCCGATCGTATAGGCATCACTGCCGAGCAGCAGGTTAGACAGAGTGGCCCGGTCCGTTACTTTAACGTTTTTCTCAATCTGCGTAAAGCTGAGCATTTCTTCCGAGAAGTGTAAGGAATTATTATCCCCCTGCTCAAAAGTAATGTACGGAAACGGTAAAATATCTTCCAGCACAATAGTCTCTTTTGCAGCCAGGGCATGACCGGTCCTGACATACACATGCGGGTTAGTATTAAACAGCGGTGTGAATTTGAGATTTCCGTCACTGAACAACTTGTTCATTACCTTATAATTGCTCTCGTTGATGTACAGGATGCCAAGATCGCTGCGCAGGGTGCGCACATCCTCAATAATTTCATAGGTCTGCGTCTCCCGCAGGCTGAAGTTGTATTCGGCAAGCTTCCGCTCCTTCATCAGACGCACAAAAGCATCTACAACAAAGGCGTAGTGCTGTGTGGACACGGAAAAATAAACCGGACTGCGCTTCTTCCCGGTGTACCGGTTCTCCATGAACTCGGTCTGCTCGATAATTTGCCGGGCATAGCCCAGAAACTCCATGCCTTCAGCTGATATGCTGATTCCCCGGTTGGTCCGTTCAAAAATAGTAATTCCCAGCTCGCTCTCCAGTTCCTTGATCGCATTGGAGAGACTGGGCTGCGACACAAAAAGCCGTTTGGCCGCTTCGTTCATCGAGCCGCTGTTCGCAATCTCAATGGCATAGCGGAGCTGCTGCAATGTCAAACCTGTTCCCCCTCTTACCTAAGGCTGATGCCTGTACGAATCTGGCTTATACTAGGTAGCATACCTTTAATTCCGGTCATATGTCTACTGGGTCCGTTTCTTGGCGGCATCGATCTGGGACGGATCAAGACCCTCCCAGATATTTTTAATCTGCGCCTGCTCCGGATGTTCGAATACGAGAAAAGCTGTCGGTAAATAACGTTCGCCATATTGTGAGGATGGTTTGTTGACGATCTGATTATCTTTTACCAGAACAGTCGATGAACCGCCGTCCAGATTAGCAGCAATCACAGCGCCATGCTTGAGCATGATCTGCTGGACATCGTACAGGTTGGCCCCGATGCTGTAGCCCGGCTGTCTGCCGTCAATCACGACAAACAGCAGCGCCCCGTCGGCACGCTGGCCCATGGCCGTTCTTGGAGCGATCCCCCAGCCTTCGGCAGCGTTTTTGATCAGGCCTTTGCCGTTCACGATGATCCGCGGCTGAAATGAAACGGCCTCCTGAACCTCAAGCTTGCTCAGCTCTTCCAGTGAATAGTTGCCGGCAATCATTTTTCCCTGTCTATCGAGCCCGACGATCTGTGTGGACGTTTTTCCCCCGAGCCCGTTATAAAAAAGCTTACCCTGAGAAATTACAAGCCCAATTGGCTTAAATCCGTTACCGCTCCAGTTGGGATCAGCGAACCCTCCGCCGTTCACGCCGGCAATCGCACCGGTACGCGCTACCATGCTGGATACCTTTTCACCGGAGCCTACTTTATTCGGAATACCCAGCCGGACCTTGGTAGGATCATTAACAATCATTATATAACCTGCATATCCGGTTCCACTTACCTCCTCAATTTCCACTAACGGTTTCTCTTCCGGGGCTTCGACATCTGCTTGAGGTTCGGGTGTTGCAATGATGTGGGTATCTACCTCGTCCCCCATATCATCAAAGCGCTGGTTATACTCTGCGACTCTGTTCTTCAGCTCATTTTCGCCGATTATATATTTAGCCATATAACGGTGCTGTGTTGTAATCAAAGTATCTGCAATCAGGTAGCGGACATTATGGGCAGAAGGTGCAAAATACAGCCAGCCCATGCCAATCGTCAGCATCAGCAGGCAGAACATAAATACTCTGGTAAGTTTGCGCAGAAAGCTCACTTTCTTGCGTTTCTTTTTGACGGGTTTCTTCTTGTTGGCGCTTGAGCGCTGGGGCAAAGATGAAGTACTCACTGCTAGGTTCCTCCCTGGTCATGCATATCATGCAAAAAGTGGTAGTCTCACATTCTCCCATGATAGACGATCTTCCGGGAGCAAAGGTTTCAGTATTTTCACTTTATTATCCATATTCTGTAACATAAAAAGAAAACCCTCTTGTTGAAGAGGGCTTTGCAAACGGAATTATCCACTTCCTTTTAGCATTAGCCGTGTCTGCCGACTCCGCCGCCGCTGCTCGCATTGCCTCCGCCCCCGCCAGAGGAGCTGGAGGAGGAGGAGGAGCGTGAGGATCTGTCATCATCGTCATTACGAGAAGAGTACCGGCCGCTTCCGCCGCCGCTGCTGTATCCTCCTCCGCCATGATTTGTTTCGCTGCTGGAGTAGCGTCCGGCTCCGCCGCCGCTGCTCGACCCGCCGCCGCCGTGATTAGTGTTCCAGAAACTGCTGCGGCTTTGTTGAGGCTCAGTGTTATTGTAGTGAGCCGTTCTGCGGCGCGGACGGTGACGCCGGTTATACCAGCGGCTGCCATAGCCGTATCCCGGCTGGCCGTGCCACGTTCCGTAGCGGCGGATATTGCGCCGGCTGTACGGATTAACAGGCAAGCCATAGCGGGCGATGTGACTGTTCCGGCGTGAGAATGCCAAGCTGATCAGGCCAAGAACACCTAGAAATATGCCTACTACCGCAAAGCCTTTGCCTTTGGATATAGGTTCAGAGACAGTTTCTACAGCTTCAATGGACGCTGTGGCTTGATTCGTAACAGCTTCTGCAGCTTCTGCAGCTCCGGATGACGCCTGGTCCGCTGCCGGACTGTGATCAGCCCTGGCCAGAAAAAAGCTAAAAAACTCATTGGCCGCCGCAGTCACCCCGGCCGCATAATTTTTGGCGGCAAATTGCGGTTCCAGCGCTTTGTTCAGGATCTCTCCGACCACAGTATTTGTCAGCGTGGTATCCACATCCCGGCCTTGCAGAACATGATAATTGTCGCCTTCAATGTCGAGCACAAGCATCACATCTCTGGGACCGGCGCCTACCGAGGCATATTTGGCGTATGTGTAATCCTGCAGGGTTTTCCCCCCGGGATTCTTAACTGTTACAAAGTAAATACCGCTGCCGGTTGTAGTCTTGTAACGGTTGCTGGACTGATTAAGATAAAGTCTTGTAACCTGCGGCAGGACTCCCGCATTATCAGCTACAAAATTCCGCGTACCCAGCGGCTCCGTCCATACCCCGCCCAGGCTTTCAATTAAAGCACCGTAAGTTTTGCGTGCCCCGGCCGCATACTCTTTGCGGGCAAAATCCGGCTCCAGGGACTGGGCAAGAATCTGCGAGAGCATGCTGTCCGTTAGCGAGTTCTTCAGTCCGTCACCCTGCAGCACCCAGTAATTGTCATCTTTAACCGAGAGCAGCAGCAGTACACCGTTATCCTTATCAGCCGAGCCGATTCCCCAGTTATTAAAAAGCGTCTTCGCATACTCCTCCATTGAAGCTCCACCGGTGGAATCCACCGTAACCAGCACCACCTGCGCCCCCGTCTCCTGATGCAGCTTTACACCATAGTTGACCATATAATTTTCTGCTTTCAGGTCAATGACCCCGGCAAAGTCATTCACATAAAATGCATCCATATGCTCCGGCACAGCCGGCTTAGCCCAGCCTGTCCCCGGCAGCAGCATGACACTCAGCAGCATCGCAATTAGCGTAAACATAATCCCTTTGTGCTTCATCTGAATCCCCCTGCTTGTCTATTCTACCTTTAATATCGGTCCTGTCTGCGGATATTGTTAAAAATCTACAATTTCTACAGCCAGAAGTTAATGCTGTCCGCAACTCTTGCTAACCCGGCTACAGTACATTTTTACTCGACAACAATAAATCTGCATGATACGTTTAACGTTCGAAGAGTAAATAATTGGATAATAAGGAGCTGCATAATGAAGAACAATGTAAATCTGCTTTATTGCTTGCTGGGAAGCTTCATCCTCGCTTTGCTAAATCACCCGGTGCTTAGCGCAGCAAGACTTGGAATATTTCCGTCCGGCTACGGCTCGAGTATGTTTGGCATAATATTTGTTTTAGTAACTGACATACTCGCATTTGCAGGCTATCTGCTACTAATTATATGCTGTATTCTATTACTCATTACTAATATTAATCTCAAGAAAAATAATAATAGAAGATAATAAGCGGATCGCGGGCGGAACCAGCGGATAGAGGGCCGGAATCAAATGCCTTTTTGCCTTTGATTTGCTTCTTTCGGCCGCGTGGGCCAGAATCAAATGCCTTTTTGCCTTTGATTTGCCTCTTTCGGCCACGCAGGCCGGAATCAAAGGCCTTTTTGCCTTTGATTTAGCTCATTCGGCTGCGCAGGCCCGAATCAAAGGCCTTTTTGCCTTTGATTTGCTTCTTTCGGCGCGTGGGCCCGAATCAAAGGCCTTTTTGCCTTTGATTTGCCTCTTTCGGCCGCGTGGGCCCGAATCAAAGGCCTTTTTGCCTTTGATTGGCCTCATTCGGCCGCGCGGGCCAGAATCAAAGGCCTTTTTGCCTTTGATTTGCTTCTTTCGGCCGCGTGGGCCCGAATCAAAGGCCTTTTTGCCTTTGATTTGCTTCTTTCGGCCACGCAGGCCGGAATCAAAGGCCTTTTTGCCTTTGATTTGCTTCACCACACACCCTAACTCAAAACAAACCCGCCAGGCATCTGCCAGACGGGTCTTATTAATGTACAGCTAGAACAACGACGCGGGAATCATCTTCCTGCCGCCTTTTATCAAAGTAGACTCCAGCATCTCACCCTTGTCTCCGCCAAAGTACAGCTGCCAGTAGACGCCGAACCGCACACTGACATCATTCTTCACCAGCTCCGGCGGCGTCACAATCAGCCACTGGAACCTCAGCGCCTTGGAGATCTCGAATACGGGATCAAGCACGTTGTTCGAGACCATCTCGCCGAACGGGTTATCGTAGAGGAAGACAGTCCAGCCCTTGTTCTCGCGGTTGACCCGTTTATGGGTCATGATCATCATCGCGACAAGCAGCTGTACCGACTGGCGCTGACCGCCGCTGCCGACCGCTTCGTCAAGCGCGCCGCGGTTGATGACCTCCCAGTCGGAATAGTGGAATTCCTCCGGCGCCGCATACAGGAAGTAATTCTCCGTAACCGGCTTGTACACCTGAAGCACCGGGAAGCGGTTCTGCATGGCTGCGTATACGAGCTTGCCGTCATTGATCAGCTCCTTAACCGCTGCCGCCGGCACCTGCTCGATCTTCGGATATTTCTCCAGCAGGCTGCTGATGCAGCGGTTGAAATAGTCGCTAACCAGCGGCTCAATGTCATCTGTTGTCTTGGGCACGCTAATATGCTTATAATTCAGCTTCACCAGCGGAAAGGCATGACCGTTCTCGTTGTGAATAATCATCCGGCGCTCCATGCGCTTGAGGATATCCGTAATCTGTACGACCCGCTTGGCCGCGCGTCCGACCCATAGCTTGCGTGAGAGCTCCATGCTCTCTTTGTCGCTGCGGATGCTCTCAATCTGGTCGCGTGAGCTTTGCAGCATTGAATCCAGCACCTGCCCGGCAATAAAGAAGTCTTCCCAGTGGACGGTGTTCAGCCGTTCCTGGATTTTGGTCTCCAGCTCACTGTTCCAGCCGCACTTGGCCAGCTTGCTGCTCAAGTCATTTTTCTCTTCTTTTACTTTACGGGTAAGTTCAGTCCGCTGTGCGCGGCTTTCTTTACTCTGCAGCAGCCAGTCAGCAACCATACGTTCACAGCTATCGCGCACCTGAAGCTGTACCTCCTCCGGTACATCACGGAGCTGAACGCGGCCCTCCACATGAGTGTCAAGAATCTGTCGCTGATTGCCCAGTGTCTGCAGCCATTGATCCACAGCAGAGAGCCGTTGTTTGCACAAATGTAACTGCCGTTCATTCTCACGGGTATCCTCCGTAATCTCCTGCTCCTTGACAGAGAGCGTGTCAGTCCATATTTCAACAGGCCGTTCATGCTTCTCCTTGATCGTCTTTTCCGTTTTGCGCAGTTCCTTCTGCAGGTTCTCAAGAATCGTCTGGCAGCGGATGTAGGATTCGCGTACGTTCTGGTAATCCTCCTCCAGATACACCGTCTCATTCTTCTGCCGCACCCGCGCTGCAGCTATTGCTTCTGGTGAATCCTGCGGCTCGGGCGCTTTTTGCCAGTCGCGGTCAACCTGATAGACAGCAGCTTCAAGCTCATTAAGCTGTTCGCCTGCACGCTTGATGTTCCCCTGCCGTGTACGGATTTCCAGCTCATTATGAGTCAGCGATTGCTGCAGGCTTTCTACTGTACTTAACAGCTGCAGCATTTTATTCTGTGTATCGGGGCTTATCTCGGCCTCAGCCAAGTCCGTTTCAGCCTGACGGTCATTAGGGAAAACAAGCTCCGGGAACCAGCTCTGCAGCCTTGGGAACAGTGAATAGCGGGTGTCGCCGATCCACTGCTCCCGCAGCTGTGCCGCACTCTCCATCTCCGTCTTCAGCTGTACCAGTCCCTGGTCTTTAACTGAGATTTCTTTATTCAACGCCTGCCTGCGGTCAACTGCTCTCTGCTTGTCTTTATAATCCTGTTCCTGCTTCCGGGTCCGCTCTTCCCACAGCCGCAAAGCCTGGGCTCTTTGCTCCAGTCCGGCCTTTTCCTGCTCGTATTCATTAAGCTCCTTCTGACTGGATGCAAGCAGTTCGTCATTCTCACCGATCTCTGTCTTTAGACCGGACACCGCTGTATCCAGCTCTTTAAGGACCAGCTCCAACTCACGGAGCTTAGCTTTCAAGCTTACCGTATGCTCGCCCTGGAACAGCCGCTCAAACTCCTGCCGGGCTGTCTTCAGCTTGGATAAATAATTTTCCGCATCCTGAAGCTCTTCTTCTTTCTCCTTCAGCCGGGAGGCAATTCCGCGCTTCCAGTCATTGAACTGCTCCGGCTGCAGAACCATCTGCGGCCCCTGATTTGCCAGCAGGAGGAACGGTTCCACGGCTGCTGCTCCTCCCATTTCCTCGCGGATAAAGACAGGGACAGCCGATTTAAGAATGACACTCTTCAATGCGTCCGTCGGAACTTTGTCCGCTTCGCGCTGTGTAACAATCAGACCGTATGGGAGCAGCGGATGACGCCCAAGCTCTTCTTCACGGTGCAGATAACTCAGGTCATTCAGGTAAGAGCTGCCGGGTATGGAGCTGATTTTGAGTGCATCCAGTCTGTCCTTGACTGTAAGCACATCTGCATTAGGCAGCCAATAAGCTTCCTGCTGCAGCTCTACGTCAAGCTGCTGGTGATAGAACTCCCTGCGCAGCCGCTTGGTCTGCTGCTCAGTATCTTCCAGCCTGCGGATGAACCGCTCATGGATCAATGCTTTTGCTTCAAACAGCGCTGTTGCCCCCAGCACCTGATGCTCTTCGTACAGCTCAAGCAGTACAACAAGCTGGGACCACATCTGCGATTCCCGGCCCATCTGCGCTTCCAGCTGATTTTGCAGCCCGTCCGCTTGGCGCCGTTCAGCGGTAAGCTTAGCCTGAAGCTCCGCCAGGTTTGTGCGCAGGCTGAGCTTACGCGCTTCCCCATGACCACGCAGAGCAGTGCGTTCAGCAATTGAATCCGCAATAGTATTGGCGGCCATAAGTGTCCTCTGCAGCGCCTGTCCCGGCGCACCGGCTGCCTCCAGTCCATGCCGCGAGGCAAATACGCCCGCTTCCTCGGTGAACTGACGAATGGAGCCGGTAAGCTCATTAATCCGGCTTTCCAGTCCGCCCAGCTCCAGAACATAGCTCTCCCGCTCTTTACGCAGCCCGGCTTCTTCAGCCGTGAGTGCCAGCCGGCGGCCTGCAAATCCGGAAAGCTGCTGCTGCCACAGCCGGAAAACCTGATCCCACTGCAGGCGCAGCTCCGCCTTGGCGCTCTGGATAACCTCCTGCCGCTCCTTCATTTCAAGCGAGCCTTCGATCGCTTCAATTTCCTTCTGCCATTGAGTGACTTCACGCTTATGCACCTGGCGTTTGGCCAGATATTGCGCTACTTCCAGACGTTTCTCCTGCTCTTTGGATTCATCAAGCCGCGAACGCGCACGTCCCTGGTTATCGCTGATGGCTTTGAACTCTTCCTGCTTCGTGTCATGCTCCTCTTTGCTGCGCAGGTAGCTCAGGTTATCCGCCTCAAAGCGCAGCTGCCGCGCCTCAGTCTGCAGTCGGACAAGCTCGTCGGCTTGTCTGCCCCGGTTGTCTTCGGCTGATCTCAGCTCGTCATAAATGACCGTATAAATCTGCCGGCCTAGCAGCTCCGTCTCCTGAAAGCTCCGCTCCGCTTCCGCACCCTGCTTGACCAGCTCATGCAGCGGAGCAGCCAGCGCCGTGAACTCGGCAAAAGCTTTCTCCCGCTGCTCCAGCATCGGCAGCCGCTGGGCGACCGTTGCCGTGTCGGTGAACATCCGCTGAAGGGAACCGTCCTCCTCACGCGCCCCGTCATTCAGGCTGGAGCCGATCTCCGGAATAATGAGCTTTTCGAACAGATTGTGGTTCGTGAAGGCATCATTTTTCTGAAAATAGCCCTTGATCCCGCCCTCTTCACCGTTAATCTTCTTCATATTGCGCCATTCGCCGATGTGGATATCCCGTCCGGCCAGAAACGCATAATATTTCTTCAGCTCCGCTTGGCTGCTTCCGTAGTATACGATCTCGTTGCGCCGTTCCCGTACAAACTGCTGAATCGCCTCAAAGCTTGCCGGACCGCCCTCCTCAGCATTGTAGAGAGGGAGTGTAGATAATGTAATATCCGCATGCTCATCGTATTCGGTCAGTGTATACAGCAGATAATCAACCTTGATCTCAAGCTGATCCGCCGAGCTATGCGCTGTCATGGCAATCCCGGTGGTAATGTATTCATTACGGTCACCGGAGTCCAGCTTCCATTCAATGGCGACGTGGAAAGTATACGGCTTCAGCTGTTTTTTGTGATTATGGAAAAAAGCCTCGACTTGATTCTCGTTGTCCTTCCCCCATGAAGTCTTCGGAATCAGCAGCTGAAAAATCGACTGCAGCAGCACCCCTTTCCCGCCGCCGTTCATCAGAGTAATCAGGGTATTAGCCGGCCCCTCGTCGTTGCAGAGGTCAAGCACCATATCGTCGTATTTCTTGAGCATTTTCTCATACTTCAGTCCGGCGATCCGGATCCGTTCAATGCGAGGCATGGGCGTCCCCCTCCTTCTCCGCCAGTGTGCTGCCGATGAGCGCCTTCAGCTCTTTGTAGCGTTCTACATCGTGATACAGGTAACGCATCCGTTCGTACAATTCCTCGCGCGGGAAAATCCGTTTTTCATTCTCGGAAATGAACACCAGATGCTCGTCCTCCAGCAGCTTCATCCCTTCATGGATTAAGCCGATCCGGGAACCGGAGCCTCTAGAGAGTGTATCGGCATCCTCCTGGCTTTTGGTCTGCATATACAGGCTGGCCCACACCTTGTACATTGCCTGGATATCGAGCCGCCACTGCTTGCTGAACTTGCCCTCTTCATCCATTTCATACCAGGCCTTCAAAACGGCCGATACCTGATCAGCCAGCTGGATGTAAGACATACTGTCCTGCCCGGGTTTAAAATGCTGCTCATCCTGGTCCATTTCCGCCAAAAACACTAGAATGATAACGTTGATAATATGTAAATGCGTCTTGCGTTCAATCCGTGAATATTTATTGCGCAGCTGGGTGAAGTTGGTCGCAAAGCCCGAGCCCAGCGGATTAACCAGCAGATGCAGGCGGTGACCGGAGTTCATGATCCGGCAGCCTCCCTCTTTGGCCAAATATTGCAAAGCATCATAAGCGCCCGTGTCCTGCAGACACTCCGCTGCAGCCGGATCATCCAGTGAAATCACTTTCCGCCGCAGCAGATCAAAAAAGAGCCGTGACGCCTGCTGCAGTTGTTCCAATGTATAACTCATGCTCTATTCACTCATCTTTCTTCTATAATAATAGTGTACGGACTCATCTCAAGCCCCGGCCATCTGACCGCCGGCTGCTGCCCGGTTCCGGTAATTTTGGTTCTTAGAACCTTGCCACGCAGAGACTCCAGCTCAGGATGATTGTCCAGCAGGTATTGAATGAGCCTGTGGCATTCATCTGTTCCAGCCGTATTCTCTTCACCGGATTCCTGTACCTTCACTTCAGCATGAAAAAACTGTGCCCATAAATCAACCGCATTCGGGTTGTTCGCCCAGCCAAGCTTTTCTTCTTCCGTAAAAGCTTCTGCAGCAAAGGTGAACCTGCCCTCAGCTGCAAGCCCCGCAAATACGGGAAGCCACAGCCCGGCAATCTCCGCCCAGGGTATCGTTTTGGGAATATAGGTCTCTTCCGGTTCTTCCCCGGCAGCCTCCGGCTCCTCCAGCCATTCTTCCGGCAAAAATCCGGTCTCCTGCTCCTCCCATGCCCAGGCGAGCGGATAAATAAAGTCCTGCTGCGGTGCAAACAACCCGCCTACCAGCAGCTCAAGACTGTCCCCGGAGGGAAGCCCGTCACTTTTCACCCACTCCTCCCATACATTGGTCCGGAAGTTAAAGCCGGCAGCCCCCCAGAACAGCTCGGGGAAGTTCAGCCGCAGATTCGTTTCCGCCTCAAAAATGCCCAGCACCACCTCAGCCAGCTCATCATGCACCTTCCGCGACAGCTCCACCCGTTCAGACAGCAGCCGCAGCTCGTTGAAATCGATCAGATCCTTTTCATCATTGGCCAGACGCGCCAGCGAGCGGTGAATACTATCAAAGTGTCTGCGTTCCTCGTCAAACTGCTGGTGAATCTCCTCCAGCCGCTGGTGGCGCATCACGCCGTATTCGCTGAACATATGCTTCGGATTACGGCGCAGCGCATTGCGGTATTCCTGCTGCTGCTGGGTCATCTTGCGCACACGGGAGATCAGCTCGTTCACATCCTGCAGCGCCCGTGTTACCCGGCCATGCTTGATATGCATTTGGATCTCCAGCAGTTTGATACTGATCTGGAACTCCTCAATAATCTCGTGGCTCATAAAAATCAGCTCCATTGCATGCTCAGAGAGCCTGTAGATTGTGGTTCCGCTCTCTTCCCAGCTGCTGCGTGTGGCATCCTCATCCACGGTAAAATATTTATATTTCTGCATCGTTATCTGCCGTGTAAGATCATCGTAAAATACCGCTTCAAAATCACCGCCGTTGCCGCTCCACAGCAATCCGTCCACCAGCCGTTCCACCGATTCCGCGGTTCCCAGCCCGGTGATCTTGAAGCGTTCCAGCGAGCTCCAGGCCAGGCCGATAATATCCTCTTTGGACCGCTGCTCATTCGACTCCAGCTCCAGATAATAGACCTGCAGCAGCACACTAAGCGCAATCATTTCCTTGTACGGCTGAAGCTCACCGAGATTCATGCCCGCACCAAGACTCCACAGCGGATTAAGCCGCTTATTCCGTTCTCCAAAATCCGACCAGTTCATAATATATAAGCCAACCCCGCCATCACTTCGTAATTGGTGACAAAAAAACATAACCCATATCAGCCCCTGTCAGGGAAATATGGGTTAGCAATCACAGATAACTAACATTTTCCTTGCGAATATATGTTTCTATTATATCAATGAAATAAAGAGTTGGCTATGACCCATAACTAGGATTCCGTCTTCACGTTAAAAAGGACTCCGCTGATAGCAGAGCCCGTTGCAGTAAGTACTGGATTGATAGCTTCACACATATTTCTCCTGCAAAAGATAATGCAAATTCGCTTTTACTCCCGGCCACTCCTCATCAACGATACTGTACAGTACATTATCCACAACAGTACCTTCCGAGGTGGTCCGGTGTTTGCGCAGGATGCCTTCTTTTACCGCGCCAATGCGTTCAATCGCTCTTTGCGATCTCAGGTTGCCGCGAACGATTGTGAAATTCACCCGGATCAGGCCAAGCTCCTCGAAACAATGCTGCAGCAGCAATGCTTTACCTTCTGTATTCACAGGTGTTCTCCAGTATTCCGGGTCAATCCAGGTACAGCCGATTTCCGCATTGCGGTGGGCATGGTCAATATGCATAATCCGGGAGGTGCCTGCAACGCGTCCGGTTGAACGGTCCAGCATGACAAACGGCAAATCGTGACCCTTTTCTTTGTTCATTAGCGCTGTATCAATCAGCTGCTCTGCTTGTGCGGTGGAGGTGATCTTTCTCCAGGTAAATTCCCAGATTAGCGGATTGCTTAGAATTGCAGTCAACTCCGCCTTATGCGCTGCCTCCATGGGAACCATTTGAATGTAAGTGCCGTTTAATGGTCTGATGTTCTCCGAGATCACACAATTGCCTCCTAAAATGCGGATGAGTTCAATGCATACTGCACAACTAAACGCCGATCTCCCGTTAAAGACCAGCTCTACCTAGATTGTAAACGATCTGCCCGTCCCTGTCTGTATGATTTTGATAAAAAAACAGCCCCGTTTATGTAAAAACGGAGCTGCTGCATATTAATGAAGGAACTTTTATTTCCGCTCTGCAATTTCAGCAGATATCTGCTGAACGAGTTCAGCGATACTCATCGGACCTGCATCTCCGCCTTCCCGTTTCCGCACAGAGACTGTACCGGAATTACGCTCATTATCACCCAGCACAAGCATGTAAGGAACCTTTTCCAGCTGGGCTTCACGGATCTTCAGGCCAAGCTTCTCACCCCGTACATCTGCCTCTACCCGGATTCCGGCAGCCGCCAGCGCCTGCTTTACCTCGAAGGCATAGTCCGCATGATTCACCGATACTGGAAGCAGCTTCACCTGGACCGGAGACAGCCATACCGGAAAAGCGCCGCTGAAATGCTCAGTCAGAATCCCGATAAAACGGTCTATCGAGCCGTATACCGCGCGGTGAATGACTACCGGACGGTGCTTCTGGCCGTCTTCGCCGACGTAAGTCAGGTCGAATTTTTGCGGCATCTGGAAATCCAGCTGCACTGTGCCGCATTGCCAGCTCCGTTTTAGCGCGTCGAGGATGTGGAAGTCAATCTTCGGCCCGTAAAAAGCACCGTCTCCTGCATTAATCCGGTACGGCAGGCCGCGGTTTTGCAGCACCTTTTCCAGCGCAGCCTCCGCCTGATCCCAGAGTGACTCTTCACCCATGTAATCCGCCGGACGAGTGGACAGCTCCACCTTGTATTCGAAGCCGAACACATTATAGATATGGTCGATCAGATCCAGCACCTGGCCGATTTCAGCTTCGATTTGCTCCGGCAGCACGAACAGGTGGGCATCATCCTGGCAAAAAGTGCGGACACGCATCATCCCGTTCAGCGAGCCGGAGGACTCGTTGCGGTGAACCTGCCCGAATTCAGCCAGCCGGATCGGCAGCTCGCGGTAGGAGTGCAGGTTATTTTTGAAGATCAGCATGTGTCCGGGACAGTTCATCGGCTTCAGTGCAAACTTTGCTTCGTCCGCCTGAGTGAAATACATATCGTCCTTGTAGTGGTCATAGTGTCCGGATTGCTCCCACAGCCGGTTGTTCATCATCAGCGGAGTACGGACCTCACTGTAATCCCGCTCGCGCTGCAGTCCGCGGCTGAAATCCTCCAGCTCTGTGCGGATAATCATTCCTTTAGGCAGATAGAACGGCATGCCCGGTGATTCCTCGGAGAACATGAACAGCTCCAGCTCCTTGCCGAGCTTACGGTGATCCCGTTTTTTGGCTTCCTCCAGCATGTGCAGATGCTCATCGAGTTGGGCTTTTTTCAGGAAAGCCACACCATAAATCCGCTGAAGCATCTTATTATCCGAATCCCCCCGCCAGTAGGCTCCAGCCACGCTCATGAGCTTGAACACCTTGATTTGGCCGGTTGAAGCCAGATGCGGTCCCCGGCACAGGTCGGAAAATTCCCCCTGATCATAAATACTGATAACAGCGTCTTCGGGCAGATCACGGATAAGCTCCAGCTTGAGCGGCTCCTCCAAACCTGAGAATAGGTTAACCGCCTCATTGCGGCTGACTTCCCGGCGGATGATCGGCAGATTTTCCTTAACAATAGCATTCATCTCCTGCTCAATTGCCGCCAGATCCTCGCTCGACAACGGCTGCTCGATATCAACATCGTAGTAGAAGCCGTCTTCTATGACCGGACCGATGCCCAGCTTCACCTTTTTGCCGCCGTATATGCGTTTAATGGCCTGTGCCATCAGATGTGCAGTGCTGTGCCGGTGTACGTCCTGGCCTTCTTTGCTGTCCAGTGTCACAATCTCAACCCGGCTGTCCTTAACAAGCGGATGATGCAGGTCTACCAGCTTTCCGTCTACTTTGCCTGCTACTGCATTTTTCTTCAGGCTAGGACTTATCGATTCTGCTACTGCACTAATATCAGTGTTATACGAATACCCTTTTATTTGTCCATCCGGCAGTTTTACTTTGATCTCCATGATTGTAGCCTCCGTCTCTTTAAGGTAATTGAACATTTGAACGCAAAAAAACGCATCTCTCCCGAAAAGGGACGAGTGCGTTCAGCTCGTGGTTCCACCCTAGTTTGACCTGCGCTGTAACACCCCCTGCTGTCAGGCGGAAGCTAAGTCGCATAATCCTCATGGTATCCGGTATCGGGGATAAGTCGGTGGCATTTACAGCCGCCCTGACAGCAGGGAGGGTTCAGTGCCACGGCTGCAAAGGGGTAACATCCGGCCGGTCTCTGTAAGAAGCTCTCACCACTCACTTCTCTCTCTGGTCAGTCCTTGGAGGATATCATGTCTTTGGTCAATGCCTTGGTTATGATGTTGCTTGGTGTTGATGGTTACATATTACTCAATGACAATCTTAAAAGTCAATAGCCATTCTAAAAAATAATTCAAATGCCCAGTACGTTTAACCGGCAGCCGGCACACTGATCTTTGTAATAATCTCTCCAATTTCCTCTACAGTATCTGCAATAAAATCCGCGCCGCTGGCGGACAATTCTGCTTCCGAACCATAGCCGACCAGTACGCCGATCGAGGCTACGCCGCACACTTTTGCCCCGATAATATCATGCTCCCGGTCGCCAATCATCACAGCTTCTTCAGGCACAATTCCATTCTGCTCCAGTACGTACTGGATGACTTCAGCCTTCCTGGAGCGGGTACCATCCAGATTGCTGCCGGCAACATGCCGGAAATACCCTTCCAGCCCGTAATGCTTGAGAATCTGTTCTGCGAAAACAGTAGGTTTGGACGTAGCCACATACAAGGTGTATCCCTTGGCTTGCAGCCCCTCCAGCAGCTCGGGAATCCCCGGAATTACAGCATTCTCGAACATCCCCACTGTGCTGTAACGTTCACGGTAATATACCACTGCCTGAGCCGCCTGCTCTTCCGTCATTCCCTGAATTTGCACAAAAGAATCGTACAGCGGCGGTCCGATATACGGCAGCAGCAGGTCAAGATGCCCCACTGTTATCCCGAACTTGTTCAGGGCATATTCCACACACCGGGTAATCCCCTCTTTCGGATCAGTCAGCGTACCGTCCAGGTCAAATAAAATACTTTTCAGCTCTCCATTCATCTCTCTCTGCTCCCCTCATAATTGCATATTTATACACAGGCGCATACATGCGCAACTTGTTCCATCATACCCCTGTTTCCACATACTTTCCACACACTTATCTATTAATATTTCAGAGTAAGTTATTTTGCTATTGGAGGATGTAACATGACAATGACACACTACATGTCACTGCTGGCGGACAATCAGCCATGGAATTTGATACTTTTTATGGCGATTCCCGTTATTTTTGCAGAGACGATTACAGTCACCGAGTTCTTTATTCTCTTCACCAAAAAACTTAACGGACCGCTGAGAGCCTTCAACCGGGTATGCAGTATTCTCGCCGGCCTCTATTTTACCGGTATCTTTCTGTATTTGTTCCCCACGGCGTTTATACCGCTAACGGTGAACGGTGAATGGCATACCTGGGTCGACGTTGTTGCTGTAGGCTTTTATCTGAGCGGAGTACTGTTCCTGCTGCCGCTGGCGCTGCTCGATCTCGGCCTGATCGCCCGCAAACGTCCGGAAGAGGAGAAGCTGAAGCTGCATTTCCTGCTGGTCAGCGGCTTCCTGGTGGTTGCGCATATTGCGATGATCTTCGGAATGATTAATCCGGAAATTATGGGCGGGATGGCCGGGATGAATCACTAATAACGCTAAAGAAGCAGAGCGTCCGTGTAACGGGCACTCTGCTTCTTTATACTGCATATGGAAAGGCTGATCACAACATGTGTATTACGCCTAAAAAGCTGCGCCGTTATCTGCCTCTTTCGTGCTACTGAATACAACCTCGCACCTCGTACCTTCTCCCGGCTTGCTGGTTATTTTAACAGCCCCTCCCAGCAGCCCCGCCAGCTTGTGCACAATGGACAAACCGAGTCCGGTTCCACCGTACTGCCGGGAGCGTGACTTCTCAACCCGGTAGAACCGCTCAAATATAAAAGGCAGCTCCTCTTCAGGAATGCCAATCCCTGTATCCTCCACAGTGAACCATACTTGAGCCTCAGTATACTGCAGCAGGACCCGGACTTCTCCCTCATCAGTGTAACGCACAGCATTTTCAAGCAGATTCATTACAATCTGTTCCAGCCGCTTCGCATCTCCGGGTATAGGAACTGCCTCTCCGCTTATGTTAAAAAGGAGCCTGATTCCTTTATCTCTGGCTGTAAGCTCCAGCTTACGAACCGCTTGTCCAGTTATCCCGGCAAAATCCACGAGCTCGATATGAAGCGGAATCTGACCCTCTTCCATTTTGGCCAGCTCGAACAAATCATCTACCAGGTGCTGGATCCGGTGTGCCTCCTGATCAATGATATCCAAATACAGCTTTTGCTCCTCCTCAGTCTCGTACAGCCCTTCTTTCAGGACCTTGGCATAGCCCTGCAGATAGGTGACCGGTGTGCGCAATTCATGTGATATGTTGGCAAGAAACTCCTGACGGGTATCTCTGAACCGCTGCAGATCTACAGCCAGATCATTGATTGCTCCAGCCAAAGTCCCGATTTCATCATTACTGCTGATCATCAGCCTCGTCTCCAGCTCCCCCGCCGCTATTTTGCGGGTAGCCTTCTGCATTTGGACCAGAGGCCGTGACAATATCCTTGCAATAATCAGCGTAATCAGCAGCGCCAGCGCAAAAGCAATGACACCCGAGAGCAGCAAAATATCACGTACATCCGCCAGGGACTGCTCCATACTCTCCGTAGAAGACATGACATAGAGTGCCGAAACAATGCGGTTTCCTTCTTCAATCGGCTGTGCTGTAATAAAATAACGGTGGCCGCCGGGATCAGTGTACACAAAGCTAAGGTCCCTGCCGGCAAAAATCCGGTCAAGCTCTCCGGCATGAATAAACGAACGGTCAGCAGAGTCATGTACGCCTGAGTGCAGCTTTACACCGCCGTCTTGGGAAATATTAAAGATACTAACATCTGTAAACTCGGCAAAAGACCTCATCATCTGCTCATTGGTCGTATCACCGGATTCTGCCATGGCTGTGAAATGGGATGCCAGCTCTTCGGCTTCTGTCCGCATTTCCCGGTAATAAAAGCTGCTGAACATCTTGTCGATGATCACACCGAGTGACAGAAGAACTACCAGAAAAACAGACATAATCGCCATGCCAAGCTTGAAGCCAATCCGGTTGCCGCTCATTCTGTAGGCTCCGGAGCCTGAAATTTATAGCCAAGCCCCCATACCGTCTGCACCGGATTATATCGGAGCCCTGCCTTTTGCAGCTTCTCCCGGATATTCTTGACATGCGTATCCACTACCCGGGTTTCGCCGCCGTATTCATTTCCCCACAGCTGCTCAACAAGCTCCTCTCTGGTGTATACGCGCTGCCCGCCGCGGGCAAGTGCGGCCAGCAGATCAAATTCCTTCAGGGTAAATACAACCTTCTCCCCCATAATCTCCACCTCGCGGGCATCGGGATAAATTCTCAGCCCAGAAAAGGCAAAAATCTCCTTCTGCGGTTGGGCTTGACGTGTAAGCACCGAACGCCGCAGCAGGGATTGAATCCGGGCCAGCAGCTCCTCCGGCTCAAACGGCTTGGACAGATAATCATCTGCGCCGATTCCGAGGCCAAGCACTTTATCCCTTGTCTCTGAACGTGCCGTAAGCATAATAATGGGCACATCACTGTGCTCCCTGACCGCCTTGCAGACCTGCCAGCCGTCCATATCCGGCATCATAACATCCAGCAGTACTAAACAGAACGGCTGTTGAGCGAGCTTCAACAACGCTTCATGTCCTGTGGCTGCCTCCTCTGTAGCAAAGCCCTCCCTGCGCAAATAGATCCGCAGCAGGTTCCGCATATTCCATTCATCATCAACGATCAGCACCTGAGGCTTCGTCAAGCTAATCACCCTTTGTGGTTGTACTGAACTACTCTTTTCTTTAATTATACCTTAATAAAAGCACAAGCCGGCAGCGTAACTGCTGCCAGCTTTTATAAATGCGTTAATAACCGGTGTGCAGATTTTCACCGGAAGCGGCAGAGATCTCCGGCATATCGTCAATTTAGCTTATAATTGTGTGGAAAGAATGTGGAGATGAAATAAATTCAAAAGGATGTTTCAGATAAAAAGCAAATTAGCTATACAAGAGGTTTATTTACGAGAGGAGTGATGTGGTATGAAAAATATCAGTCTGGAAATGGTTGGTTCAAGGAGTGTTTCGCACTGACGCAGAGGATGTTGTACTAAAGCTCTTATCTATTGAAAATTGATATGCATGCACCAAGCTTAAAGTGAAGAGGTAATAGACAGTGAAATCATATGGCTGCTGCAAATAGATTAGTATGATGTGACACAAAAAAACGGCGATCCGGATTCTAATGATCCGGACTGCCGTTTTATCCTTTTAGATATCCAGCTACTTCTGCACCAGCACCGTCAATTCGCCCTCAAACACCTTTACCTCTGCCTGATTGAACGTTGACAGCCTTACCGTCACAAGTCCTGTTTCATTTTTCTTTTCCGCCAAATCTATTACTTCTACCATGCAATATAATTCATCCCCCGGGAACACGGGCTTGATAAACCTGATATTATTCATCGCGGTTCCGGCGACTATGTCCTCACCATAGCTGCCGGTTTCGACCCACAGCTTAAAGGAAACAGCCAGGGTCTGAATGCCCGATGCGATGATGCCGCCGAATCTGCCCTGACTCGCTCTTTCTTCGTCCAGATGCATATACTGCGGATCAAATTCGGCGGCAAAGCTTTTTACATTTTCAGGTGTGATGCTTAAAGATTTCGTTCTAAAGGTCTGGCCGGCACTAAATTCATGAAACTTCATTCTTCCACCTCTTGGTTGTCTGTGTATGTAACTATATTAGATCAAGGTGATAGAATGAATCAAGAGAGTCGCAGCCTTACCAGGCCACGCGGATAATCAGGCCTTTAGGATTGCCGGCCTCCAGATATGCAGCCTGCCCGTTGACATCATCGTACGGGAAGCCGTAAGCCAGGCCATTAATACTGTGATCATGCCAGAATTTCGCATAATAGTTGGCCGGGGCCGCATTATAGTAGTTCGCTACATTGTTCCAGTTGCTGGTGGTATAGACATGGCGGTTGATTGCAGCAGCGGTAGCAGCATCGGTGAGAGCACCGTCACAGCGGAGAATATCCTGCGTGCTGTAGCTGGAATATCCGGCAAAATAATTGGCGTTCGCACCACCGGCTGCAAAAGACCCGTAAATCGGCGCTACAATCCGGTATGGAGCCTGGAGGGTAGCGAGCGGCTTAAAGGCCGCCGGAACCTCATTCTGATACTTCGTGAAGATTCCTGCCCGTGTCTCCGATTCCAGTTCACCGACAGTCTGGTCGAAGGAGCCGGTTGTGTTCACCAGCCGGTGCTGGATCGGGAATCCAAAAGCATCCACACGGGTAGTATTGCCATGATAACCAGTAGCATCAACGGTAAACTCTATGAAATCAAAGTAGATATTGCGGTTCGGATCAGTAGGATTGTTAATATCCGGCCCGGCGAAGCCGTCGTCATAAGTTTTGATATAGAGCGGTGTGCCGACACTGAGGAACATCCGTCCGGAGGTGATTTTTGGCAGATTGACCCAGGAGGCCTGGCTGACAGTGTGATAGATATTGGCATAGTTAACCCCGTTTTTGGTCAGGTGCCCGGAAGCATCATTAAGCGCGTTAGAAATGGGCAGCAGATTGCCGCCAAGATCGAGATAGCTCCACTTGCCGTTGGCCGGATTAATGCCGATGACCCCCCAGTAAATCTGGCTGTCGGGATAAGCGCCGCCCGTTCCGTTCATTACTTTGAGTGACATGGAACCGTTCGGAGCCGTGGGTATGGAGGATGCCGCAATGGAGTATATGGAGTTCGAAGAAGCAGGCGGTGTGGTTGGTGTGGTGCCTGAGGCCGTCCAGGTAAACCAGCCTGTATCATATGCCGGAATGCCATTGTTGTATGTGAAAAAATAACTGATCGCTGTACCTGCGGACACACCGGTTACGGCCTGCTCATAGCGGGCTGTGCTGCTGTTGTACGTCATCCGGAAATTTAGCTGTGTGCCGTTGTTGACCTTGTAGTGCACATCTACCCATGAGGTACTGACCGTTGACTTGAACCAGACCGTTGCCGTCGTTCCTGACAGGCTGGCCCCTTGGGTGTAGTCGGCAGCTGCGGCTTTGGAACCGAACATCGGCAGGCAGGAGAGCAGGAGCACTAGCGCGAGGGTTAACATTGACCATTTTTTTCTCATCGCAATTTCCTCCATTTAATGGTTTTCAATCAATCACGCACCAGTTATGGTTGCGTTTTCAACACTGATTATAGTCCCGTACAGGCCTGTTTAGTAGGAGCAGAATTTTGGTTTTTACACCCAAAATTTGGGGTGAAACGTTATTATTCCAAGGTCCCCTCATCTCTTTGCTGCAAAAAATCCAAAAAGCCTTATTTCTCCATAAGTCAGAAGAAATAAGGCTTCCCTGTATCACTCCATTACCAGTGCTTCGAAATAAACGTATCGCGTCCGGACTGCTCGCGGTCCTCTTTGTAATGCTTCGGATTTTTTTTGTGATAATCCTGGTGATATTCTTCAGCCCGGTAAAATACCGGGGCAGGCAGTATTTCTGTTACGACCGGTCCCTCAAATCTGCCGCTTAGTGCAACCTGTTCCTTGGAAGCTTCTGCCGCCTGCCGCTGATGCTCATTATAATAAAATACCGCTGTCCGGTACTGGCTTCCCCGGTCCTGGAACTGTCCGCCGTCATCGGTCGGATCGATCTGCGGCCAGAACAGCTCCAGCAGACGTTCATACGGGAACAGCTCCGGATCAAAGGTGATTTGTACAACCTCATAATGCCCGGTAGTTCCTGTCTTTACTTGTTCATAGGTCGGATTATCCACTGTTCCTCCGGCGTATCCGGACACGATCCCGTGAATTCCCGGCAGCTCCTCAAACGGAGTCACCATACACCAGAAGCAGCCTCCTGCAAACATTGCCTGTTCCATAAGTTATTCCCTCTCCCTATCTCTCTCATCAGCAGTTCAAACTGCACATGTAATGAAGATAAGGCCAAATAACGGTAAAGTCAATTCAAGTGACTGCCGCTATGGGTTACGGGCGTACTCCGGTGGTCTGATGAACGGTAGATGCCGGCAATGATTTCAAGCGCTTTTAACCCTTCCCGGCCGTCCAGCCAGAACTTACGCCCTTCCCGGAGATGGTCATAGAAATCATGAATCAGCCACTGGTGCCCGCTTCCCCAATAAGACTTGCCGCCATTTGCAACTGTGCCAGGTTCGCACAGCAGCTGTTCACGGCCATCCTTCCACAAATAAAGACAATCCCGGCGCTGCAGTAGGGTGCCCTGCTCAAATACCAGCTCCAGCTCCACTGGTGAGTTGACAGGGTAAGCGTTAGTTCCATAGAACAAGCCTCTAACCTTATTGGTAAAGGTGATACAGGCATGGGCGCTGTCTTCGACTTCGATAACCCCATCCAGCACGTCGGTGCTTACTGCGCCGCTGACCGCAGAGATTTCACCGCCGAACCACTGCAGCAGATCCAGTGTATGAATGGTCTGGTTAATCAGTACGCCGCCGCCTTCTGTAGCCCACTTCCCCCGCCAGTTGCTCCCCGTATAATACTGTTCGCTGCGGTGCCAGGTAACTGCACCTTTCATGCAGAGCAGCTGGCCCAGCTGGCCGCTGTCGATCATCTGTCTGATTCTCTGCGACGGTTCATTATACCGGTTCTGGAACACTACGCCCAGCTGACCCTTGCTGCGGTCGGCTGCATCAATGATCCGCCGGGCAGACGGGACATCTGCAGCCAGCGGTTTTTCGGTTAACACATGCTTGCCGGCATTCAGGAAGTCAATTGCCATCCGGGCATGCAGATGATGGGGTGTACACAAATGAACAACATCAACATCTTCCCTTGTCAAAAGCTCGCGATAGTCCGGCACCGTCTCGCAGCCGCAGAGTGTGCCAAAGGCTGCAGCCTGCCCGGCATCACTATCCGCTGCCGCGACCAGCCTTGCCCCTTCCATTGAAGCAATTGCATTGGCATGGAGCGGTGCAATCGCCCCGCAGCCGATGATTGCTGCTCTAAGTGCGGTCATTGTCAACACCATCCGTTCTTTATGCGCGTACGCAATCAGTGAGCTATTTTAAACTATCCGGTGTAAGGTTAAGGGCGGAGGCCTGGGCGATCAGACAAAGCTCCGCTGCCTTGAACACATGCTCCTGGGTCATGGCGTTTTCGGTCCGCTGCAGACAGTCGAGAATCAGCTCACCGAAGAAAGGATAACCAATTTTGCCGGCGACATGCTCGTAATGCTCTCCCTCATTGTCTACCCAATAGACATGATCTGATTCGGTGGAGCGTCCGATATCAATGTACTTGCGAAGCTCGATATACCCTTCTGTCCCCAGAATGACTGTACGGCCGTCCCCCCAGGTTCCGAGTCCCTCCGGAGTAAACCAGTCTACCCGAAAATATTGCGTAGCCCCGTTATCCCCAACCAGGGTAACATCCCCGAAATCCTCAAGCTCCGGATACTGCGGATTGTTATAGTTGGCGACCTTGCTGTGCAGCACTTTTGCGTCTCTGCATCCGGCATAGAACAGAAACTGTTCAATCTGATGACTGCCGATATCGCAGATTATGCCGCCGTATTTATCACGCTCGAAGAACCAGTCCGGCCGGCTTGGCGCATTCAGGCGGTGCGGCCCCGTGCCCATTACCTGAATTACGCGGCCGATGGCCCCCTGCTTAACCAGCTGCCCGGCATATACTGCGCTTTCCACATGCAGCCGTTCGCTGAAATAGGTCATGTATTTGCGACGTGTTTTCTGGACCTGTACCTTTGCTGCGGCAAGCTGATCCAGCGAGGTGAACGGAGCCTTGTCCGTAAAATAATCCTTGCCGTGATCCATCACTTTGAGGCCCAGCCCGCCCCGTTCAGAAGGAACTGCAGCTGCAGCCACAAGCTTAACCTCGGGGTCGCCGAGAATTTCCTCGGCACTGCCTGCTACTTTTACTCCGGGATAGACATTTGTAAAGGCCTTTACCTTGGCTTCATCGGGATCATATACCCATTTAAGCTCCGCTCCTGCCTCGATCAGCCCGTTGCACATTCCGTATATATGCCCGTGATCCAGCGCGATGGCGGCAAAAACGAACTCCCCCGGCCGGACTACCGGACGTGCTTCATATTTGGGTGCGTACATCATTCCGTCTTTACGGTTCATCTTCTGTTCTCCCCCCGGTTATACAAGCTTTTTGAGATAATTCAGGCTGATGGCCAGACTCTCAAACGGATCACGCCGGCAGACATCCTGTTCCACTACATACCATTCCACACCGGTCTCACGGCAGGCTTCAATAATATCCGGATAGTTCATATTCCCTTCTCCAATTTCAGCAAAAGTCGGCTTCCGTTCCACTATCGCCATATCTTTAAGGTGAACCACCTGCATTCTTCCCTCCACCTTGCGGACCCAGTTCACCGGACTGCCTCCGCCCGCCTGAACCCAATACAGATCCAGCTCGAAGCCAAGAACCTCTGCATCACTTTCATTAATCAGCACATCCATTCCGGTCACACCGTCAAAGCGTTCAAATTCAAAATCATGATTATGATAAATAAACTGCAGGCCATGCTTCTCCTTCAGGGTACGGGCAATATCAGTGGCCTGGCGGACAAAGCTGCGGTAGCCTTCCTGACTGGTCTGATACTCTGCCGGCAGCGAGCCTAATCCGATGTATTTGCAGTTCCACAGCTTATGTTCAGCGGCAAGCGTTTCCAGATCATTCACCATCCGGTTCCACGGGACATGAGTTGCACAGATGGCAAGCCCGTTTTCATCTGCGTATTCCTTGACCAGCTGCGGATCTATCGGTCCGATACCCGAGACCTGCACAGCCTTATAACCAATTTCCTTCACTTTACGGAAGGCTTCCCGTAGTCCCTCCGGCGTTTTGGTGAATTCCCGCAGCGTATACATTTGTGCAGCAATCGTATTAAGGTTCATTCTGTAAAATCGCTCCTCTTGGGTTTAGTGGGTCCCCGATACATTCAGTGCTTTACCTTCGCCAGTTTCCTTCTGGAAAGTTGAATTTCGTACCTTTTCCATCAGATGTTCATGGAATAAGTCTGCATCGATCGGCAGGTCAACCCAGTTGTCTGTCCAGGCAGACAGGTACATTGCGTTCGATAACGTCAGCCCGTGAATGCCTTCTTCCCCAGGAGCAATCAGCGGCTCGCCATTCAAAATGGCATTGGTAAAGTTGCGCATAATCCCCTGATGACTGCCTCCGTCACCATTCTCCACCGGGATTTCACATTTCCAGCATTCCGGCTGGCCGAAGCCTCCGGTATAGGTGCGGTTGAATTCAGGCTCCGGAGTCCGCAGCCGCCAAAAGGTCAGCTTGCCGTCTTCGACAACGATTTTGCCGTTATCTCCGGTTATTTCAAAACGGTTCGTGCCCGGAGCCTCACCAGTAGTAGTAATGAACAGGCCGGTCGCCCCGTTCTCATACTCCACATAAGCCGTTACATCATCTTCCACCTCAATGTCGCGGTACTTGCCGAACTGGCAAAAAGCCCGTACCCGCTTCGGCATCATGCCTGTTGTCCACTGCCACAGATCAAGCTGATGCGGGTCCTGATTCAGCAATACCCCGCCGCCTTCACCGGCCCAGGTTGCCCGCCAGCCCCCGGAGTTATAATAGCTCTGCGAGCGGTACCAGTTCGTAATGATCCAGTTCGTCCGGCGGATCTGGCCAAGCTCACCTGAAGTAATCAGCTCCCTCAGCTTCCGGTAGAGCGGATTCGTCCGCTGGTTGTACATGATGCCGAACTTGCGGCCGCTCTGCGCCGCGGCATCGTTCATTTCCTGTACGGCCTTGGTAAATACGCCTGCCGGTTTTTCGATCAGTACATGCAAGTTATGCTTCAAGGCTTCAATCGCCAGCGGCGGATGATCATAATGCGGCGTTGAGATCAGGACCGCATCAATGCTGCCCGATGTAAACAGCTCTTCCGCTGTGCTGAACCGTAGTACATGCTCAGGCAGCTGCTCGGCTGCCCACTCCAGCCGCTCCGGGCTGATATCGCAGACAGCGGTCAGCTCCGCCCCCTTCACTTCATTCAACAGACTGAACGCATGGGCCCGGCCCATATTGCCGACCCCGATAATGCCATAACGGACCTTATTCATCTGATCTATCACTCCTGTAAGGGTTTATGAAATGAGAATAACCTTAATCCCGGCGGAATGACATGAGCGGAATTAAGGTATTTTTGTATATTATTAAGATGTAATGAACAAATGAAAGCGGTATAATGGTGAAATAACGCTAGCCTTCAAAAATTGTACACTAACCTGCGAAGAACGCAGCTCCAGAGAATATTTGGACTTCCGGCCGCTGTTAGGTTTGGATTTCCTGATTTTGGACCGCAGATTGCGGTAGAAATCCAAACCTAAAGGCGGACGCTACCGCTCCTCCAGTTCCAAAATTCTCTTCCGCTGCTTCCGCCTATAGTGGATGATCTTTTCCTGCAAAACAATTTAACCATTAAGGAGGGAAAAGCAGAAATGAACGCTTCCGGCATGATGAACGGAAAGCTGAAGAATGAAAAGATGGAAAATGAAAAGATGAAGGACAGAACCATAGATAGGATAAACGGCACCCAGACAGGCAATCTGACCGGGAGGCTGCTGCAGAACCTGACAGTGAGGGTGTCGCACGCCCAGTTAAGCAGCAAGTATCCGGG
This sequence comes from Paenibacillus sp. FSL R7-0345, assembly GCF_038595055.1. Classification (NCBI taxonomy): domain Bacteria; kingdom Bacillati; phylum Bacillota; class Bacilli; order Caryophanales; family Paenibacillaceae; genus Paenibacillus; species Paenibacillus sp. FSL R7-0345. The sequence continues at coordinate 3,244,188 of NZ_CP152002.1, read as the reverse complement.
GTGGGACCGCAGCAATGAGACCCCCTCGTTTAACCGGCTATATTTTATAGACAGTGGTGAAGGGAAGGTGATCATTAACGGGGAGACACATTATCCGCATGCCGGCCATTTAATGATTATGCCTGCGGGTACAACCCAGACCTCCGTCACTTATCCGCAAAATCCGTATGTCCGCTATTATTGTCATTTTGATGCGCAGATCGGAGAATGGCCTTTATTTCACAATGCGGGCAAGCTTTATATCTGCGAAGTGGCTGATCCGGACGCGGTCCGGGCGATTTTTAATGAGCTGATTGATCTGTTTCAGGATGACAGCTTCCTCTCCACATTGCGCAGGCAGGCGAGTCTGCTTCAGCTGCTGGCGATCTGTCTGGAGGGCGGCGGGTATGCCAACTTTCTGGACGATGTAGCACATACCGGGGATCACGGCAAGCTCGCGAGTGTGCTGGGGTACATTGAGGAGCATCTTCCTGAGCCTATGGAGGTGGAAGAGCTGGCCGGGCTGGTGCATCTTCATCCGAACTATTTTATACCCTACTTCAAGAAGTTTATGGGGATGCCCCCGATGCATTATGTGCAGTACAAACGGATGGAGCAGGCCAAACGCCAGCTGTCAGGCACTAAGTTCAGCATCGGCGATATCGCCGAGCAGGTCGGCATGGACCTGGCCCATTTTTCCAAGGTATTCAAAAAGACAACGGGTGTATCGCCGTCAGCCTACCGCAGCAGTACAAGATAACAGGTACATTCGTACATATAGTTACTTCAAGCCCATTACGTGGATAAGCACATATCCAAGCAGGGAGAGCAGCAGCGATCCGGCCAGACCGGCTGCAAAGGGCTTGCGGCCTAAGCGGCCAAAGGTTTTAAGGTCTATGCCAAGTCCGAGGCCTGCCATGGCCATGGCCAGCAGCACATAAGCCAGCACCAGCAGATCAGCAGTAAGTCTCTCTGGAAGAATACCTACTGTGTTCACACCGCTCATCAGCAGAAATCCGCCGATAAACCAAGGCACAGGGAAATTACGCTGTGTATTGCTTATTCCGCTGTTTGAGCTCTCCGTATTGTCTGCAGCTGCGGATTGGCTGCGCAGTCTGCGGTTTTCCCATAAGCCCAATCCCAGTGCTACCGGTGCAAGCAGCGCTACCCGGGTCAGCTTGACAATAACCGCAAGATCAGCCGCCTGCTGCCCTACAGGAGCAGAAGCAGCAATAACATGCGCGACTTCATGAAGGGTTGCTCCGGCAAATATGCCATATCCTGCTTCGCTAAGCCCAAGCAGCGGATAAGCGGCAACATAAGCCAATGTAAAAATCGTGCCCAGAACAGCAACCGTCGCAGCACTTACTGCTATTTCGTTATCATTCGCTTTTATCTGCGGGGCAACAGCTGCTACGGCAGCCGCTCCGCAAATGGCTGTTCCGCAGGCGGTCAGGATACCGAGCTTCCGGTCGATTTTCATTGCTCTGATCAGCATATACACGGCAACAAGTGTAACAACAATATGAATGACAGCGATAGCCAGCACCTTGGGGCCAGCCTGTATAATGTCGTGTAAATTGAGCCTCAGACCCAGCAGAATGATACCGGCTCTGAGCAGCTTTTTGGCTGAGAATTGGATACCTGTTGCTGTTCTTTCCGGTACTCCGGCTACAGCGCGCAGGATGACTCCGAGCAGAATAGCCAGAACAAGCTGGCCCATCATGTTCAGAAAAGGCAGCATAGCCAAGTATTTCGCGGCAATCGCAAGCATGAGTGTAAGCAGCAGGCCTGCTGCGAACCCCCGGTATCCGGTGATCTTCCGCTCCTGTTTAAATTCCTGCTTCGGTTTATTTATCTGTTGAATGCTTTGAATATGCATCTGCTCTCACTCCCTGACCGCCGCCTCACAATGCGGCTCCTATGCACCAACTATACGGCCGTGCTGCGGGAAAGTGAAATACAGGTTTGCTATTTCAATCATTAGTAATACTTATGATTGACTGAAGACTCTATGTTATTATGATAATAAATAGGCATTTAGAAAATGAGGGATGATCATGATTGTTGATGCACTGCGGGTATTTGTAACCGTTGTGGAACAGCAGCATTTCTCCAGGGCCGGTGAGCTGCTGAACCTCTCACAGCCTGGAGTAAGCCTGCATATCCGCAATCTGGAGAATGAGCTGGGCAGCAAGCTGCTGCACCGTTCTCCCAAGTCGGTAAGGCTTACAGAGGCTGGTGCCGTCCTCTATAAACATGCCAAACAGATTCTCGCCCATTACGAGGAGGCTGCGCAGGAAATCCGGCTGCTGCGGGATGAAGTTACGGGCAGTCTTATCCTTGGGGCAAGCTTTACGATTGGAGAGTACATTTTACCGGGCAAGCTGGCTGAATTCGCGAGGCAGTACCCGCAGGTCAATCTGCAGGTTACGATCGGAAATACCGAGGAGATTATTGCAGCCGTCAAAGCAAATCAGCTGGATATCGGTTTCATTGAAGGGGAAACCAGCGACTCAGAGCTGGACATTATTCCCTATATGAAGGATGAGATGATCATCACCGCGGCAGCCGGTCATCCGCTTGCCGGAGCGCTGATTGTAGATAACGAAAGGTTACAGAACCAGGTCTGGGTACTGCGGGAACCCGGCTCAGGTACGCGGGCTTACAGCGATCACTTTCTGCAGGAAGGGTACCTCCCGGTCAAACGCTCATATGTAATCAACAGCAGCCAGGGGGGCAAAGAAGCCGTTGCCGCCGGGCTGGGAATCTCCCTGATGTCCCGCTGGATTGTGAGCAAAGAGCTGGCCAGCGGAGAAATCAGTGAACTCAGGACCCGGCAGAAGCTGCCCGAAAGAGATTTCCTGATCATCCGCCGCAAAGAAAACCAGACCGTCATGGCGATCCGTGTCTTTCTGGAGAAGCTGCTTACAGCAGCAAAAGCCTGATCCCTTGATAGCTAAGGAATCAGGCTTACAATCAGATTTACTTATGCTCCACCAAAACGCCGTGCTCCAGGTGCAGCACCCGGTCGCACCATTCCAGCATCCGCTCGTCGTGGGTGACCATCACTGCGGCTTTGCCTTCGCTCCGCACCTCATCCGCGATCATCCGCACGACCTCCCGTCCGCGTTCGAAATCCAGGCTGGCCGTCGGCTCGTCCGCGAACAGAATCGCCGGCTTGTTCATCCAGGCTCTGGCAATCGCCACGCGCTGCTTCTCGCCTCCCGAAAGCTTCTCGGGATAATGATTGCGGCGTTCCCAGATACCGAGCCGCTTCATCAGATAAGCAGCCCGCCCCCTGGCTTCCTTCGTCTCCAGCTTTGCCAGCTTAGCGACATACATCAGCTGTTCCTCCACCTTCAGGTAAGGCAGCAGCTGTGCACTCTGGAACATAAAGCCGATTTTTTGCAGCCGCAGCTCTGTCAGCTCTTTCTTATCTTTATTGTTAAGGAATTCCCCATCAATATAGATCTCACCGCTGGTTGGAGTCAGCAGGGCGCCTGCCGCAGAGAGAAAGGTACTTTTACCGGAACCGGAAGGACCCAGAACAGCTACAAATTCACCCTCATTGACCGTAAGATCAAGCTGGTTAAGTACAGACATTGTCTGGCCGCCGTCCCCGTAGGTTTGGGTGACTTGCTTCATCATTAACATGGCACTCATGCTCCAGCCCTCCCTATCGCTTCCAAAGCATCCACTTTAGCCACTCGCACTACTGAAATTAATGCACCAAGCAGCGACATGCCAACAAACAATATACTTGTCAAAAGAATGGTTGAACTCTCCAGCTGGAACGGCATCGAATCCGGCAGGCCCATATTCATGCCAAAGGTCAGCAGCAGACTGACGGCCAGGCTCGCTACGGACAGCATCAACACTTGGCCTACGACACTCCAGGCAAGATAAGACATTTTGGTCCCCATCGCCTTCAGAATACCGAATTGGCTGGTCTTTTGGATGGTAATCACATAAAAGAATACAGCCAGCACAAATGCCGCGATTACGAACAGAAAGACAATCATCATTTGCAGGGAATTCTGTTCAGCAGCATAGCCTGGAATACTCTTGATCGCCTGCTTTTGCGTAATCGTTTCAACATGGTCCAGCTTACCGGCTACGTCATCCGCCTGTGTAGAAGATGCTTTCAAGGCTATAACATTAAAAGGAGCAGATAGTGATTCAGGACCCGGCTGCACAGCAGCACCCTTCATTGTCTGCCAGTCCGCATTGGTAATATAGACAACGGGCATGTGGCTATAGGAGCTGTCTTCAACCACACCATCCACCTTGAAGCTCATCCCTGATGCCTGGTCGATAATGGTGCTTCCGATCGTAATTCCTGATTGCGTAAGCTTTGAATCGATAACAGCTCGGCCCTGTGAAGTATTGGTTAGTGAATCCCCCTCGGCCACATCAGGTGCCAGCATCCCGTCCATATCCACCGCAAAAAAAGTGATATCCGCCTTAGCATCAGAAGCCTCAGCTGTAACGGTGCTTGTCTGAACGGCCAGCGCAGCGGCATTCTCTTTACCGACAACGGACTGTGCCGCAGCCAGCTCTGTTTCACTTAACTGTGAACGCCTGAAGGCATGCTCAGCATCATCTTGTACCGCAAAGTAGTTCGCCGGCATATTTTCAACTGCAGAAATATTGGCATATGCCAGTCCGCGGGCCAGCCCGGTTACAAACAGCACCAGGAACGAAACCAGCAGCATAATTACCATAATGAGACTGTATCTTGCCTTGGAGTGCCTCATCTCCCTCAAAGCCAAAAACATATTACCACTCCCTCATCTCTGTATGACACCAGTGTAGAGGGCGAAAATGAACGGAGTATGAATAAACCATTACAGATGCGGCAGAGTGACTGTAAAAGTAGTGCCTGCTCCTACAGTACTCTCCGCCTCAATTGTGCCGTTGTGCGCCAGGATAATTTTTTGGGCGATGGACAGGCCGAGTCCGCTGCTGCTGGTGCCTGCGGTGCGCGCCTTATCAATTTTATAAAACCGGTCAAAGATCATCGGCAGCTCAGCTGGAGTAATCCCCTCCCCGGTGTCTGTCACCGTAACTGTGCAGATCGCGTTTACCGCAGAAGCGGCAATGGTAATGGTCCCGCCAGCCGGCGTATATTTTACCGCATTGGATACGAGGTTCATCCACACCTGATAGAGCAGATTGGAATCGGCCGTAAGTGTAATCTCCTCTGCCTGCAGCCGTACGGCCAGCTCTTTTTCAGTCAGCTTCCATTCCATAATTTGTATGACCTGACGTAGCTGGGCCCGGAGATCGACCTTCTGCTTCTGCAGCGCATTTTCGTCGTAGTCCAGTGCAGAAAGCGTAAGCAGCTGTTTACTTAGCACGGACAGGCGGCGGCTTTCCTGATCAATAATTGAAAGATACTCCAGCCGCTGGTTTTCCGGCAGCTTAGCCTCCTTAAGAGCATGAGTAAAGCCCTGAATGGAGGTGAGCGGCGATTCGATCTCATGCGAGACATTGGCAACAAATTCCTGGCGGGCCCGGTTGGTCCGCTCCAGCTCCCGGCTCATGATCATAAAATGGGAGGCCAGCTGGCCGATCTCATCGCGCCGCCTTGTATTCAGCCTGATATCATACCGGCCTTTGGAGATCCGCTGGGTAGCGGCGGTAAGGCGTGTAATCGGTTTAACGACATGCAGCACAGCAACAACCACGAAACATAAGCTGAACAGAATGCTGAACCCGATCAGCATGGCAAAAAACATCCGCAGCTCTCCGAACTGCACCTGCGCATCCGGGCGCATGAACAGCGCATAGGTCTGCCCGTTCAAATGAACCGGAACGCCGATTGTGTTAGTAAGCTGATTATCGAAAAATCCGGTGATAAAAGCGCTCTCCGGAAACTCCGCAACGCCATGATAGACGCCGCCGCCCAGCACAAGCTCCAGCTTCTCGCCAGGCAGATCCTGTTCCCGGAAAGGCAGGCCGTAAAAACGCTCATCTTCCTGTCCGTTCGTCAAATACAGCTTATAGCCGACTGAAGCTGTACTCAGCAGATATTCCGCGGCACTGTCCGGATGGTCCTGGATAAACTGCTGCATGCCGATGGCCATTTTGGTAAGCTTGGCGTCGTTTTGGGGTTTGATTCGGGCCTGATAATACAGATTGGATACCAGGAAGCCAAGCACACTGCTCATGACAATCATCGAACAGAACAACAGGCACATTCTTATATACAGGGACTTCATCCGTTCACCATTTCGACTTTGTAGCCGATACCGCGCACAGTCCGGATCAGAAAATCATCCTGATAATCCGCGAACCGCTGGCGCAGCCGCTTGATATGCACATCCACCGTCCGCTCATCCCCCTCGTAATCGGCTCCCCACACCAGCTCAATCAGCTCACTGCGCGAAAATAACCTTCCCGGATATTGCGCCAGCTGTGACAGGAGCTCGAACTCTTTTACCGGCAGCAGCAGTACCTCCTTTCCGTCACTGATCTCATAATTTTTACGGTCAATCAGGATCGAGTTTAGACGGATTTTATCATCGGAAGCGACCGAGTACCGGCGGAACAGCGCCTTAATCCGGAACAGCAGCTCCTCCGGCTCAAACGGCTTGGTCACATAATCATCCGTCCCGTGCAGATACCCCTGCTCCTTATCACTGAGCTGCTGGCGGGCCGTCAACAGAATCACCGGTATATCATAAGTCTCGCGTATGTACTGGCACAGCTCCAGCCCGTCCATCTGCGGCATCATCACATCGACAACCGCCAGATCTACTGTGCTCTCCTTCATCAGTCCCGCGGCTTCCCGCCCGTTCTCCGCTTCTGCAACGGCATAACCCTCACGCGTCAAAACATGCCGCAGCAGCGTGCGGATATTCACATCGTCATCGGCAACCAGTATTCTTTTCACTTTCGGATCACTCCTGTAATTTGAACTATTGATTATTTTAATTTGGGATAGACCGTGACTCCAGAGAATATTTGGACTTCCAGCCGCTGTTGTCTGCAGATTTCTTGATTTGTACCGCTGTTCGCGGTTGAAATCCGCAGACAAAGGCGGACGCTCCGCTCCTCCAGTTCCAAAATTCCCCTCCGCCACTCTTCCCTTAATTGAATGTTTAGTTCAATCTTTATAGCTGTCCTATATCGTAGCAACTATGTTTGCGGAAGACAACCGGGCGTGATGCCGGGTTCCACATTAGTTCATTCTTAATCTGCTTTCATAAAATCTGCTATGCTCTCCTTCAGCGGGGTTACAGGTCTTCCCATCCACCTCTCCAGATCACCTGTAGTAGACGAAGTGTTTATGCTGGACAAATAGTTGTAAATCCAATGCTGAATGCCGGGGGCTTCACGGTGGATAACAGGTATGCTGGCCAGTCCGGACAATGCCTCCGCCAGATCAGTAAAATCCCAGGTCTGCGGAGCCGTTAATTCATAGCTAGAACGGTCGTGCTGGCCACTGGTGAGAATCGCTGCTGTTGCCAGAGCCAGATCCCGGCGCGTAACCGAGTTGAAACACCAGTCTCCTGGAGGAGTGGCCAATACCCCGCTGCTGACTGCCTCCTGTAAACCAAGCACATTTATAAAATCCATATAGAGTGCATTGCGTAAAAAAGTGTATCTCAGGCCGCTGTCCACAATCGCCTGTTCAGTGCGGGCATGGACATTGTCCGGGCTTCCCAGGTGTGAAAAAGCAAATCCGGTATAAAAAACATGCTCAACACCCGCCCTGCAGGCGGCATCAATTACCCGCTTATGCTGTACAAGCCGCACGGCATCATCCTGATGAGGGCTGGAGATTAACAGCAGCCGCGAGATTCCCCTGAAGGCTGATTCAAGCGTTTCCGGAATGTCATAATCTACGAGGCGAATTTCAAGGCCTGACTGCTGCAGCTCAGCTGCTTTATCAGGATTGCGCACGCCTGCAATGATCTGTTCTGGCGGTACCTTTTGCAGCAGCTCCATAATAATCAATTTTCCGAGCTGGCCGGTTGCCCCGGTTATCATTAGTGTCATAATAGTTCCCCCTTTAGCAGATGTCGGTGCCAGATTAGGACCGGTTTAGCTTGCCCAGCAGCACTATCAATTGTGAAAGCTCCTGTTCATCAAGCCGGCTCATCCTCTCTGCAACCGCTAGACGGTTGTCCGGCAAATGCTCCAGCAGCAGTGTTTCTCCTTGCTCCGTAATTGAAATGACTGTCTTGCGGCCGTCTTCAGCATGCCCGTTCCGGATGATATATCCTTCCTTCTCCAAAGGAACGAGCAGCAGGGTGATGTTGGCTTTGGTCACGCCGATTTGTTCAGCCAGCTCCGAGGGCAGCATACTGCCGCCTTGCTTCGCAATTTCCACCAGTATCCGGATTCTCGCCCCGTTTAATCCTTGATTCTGCCAGTATTTTTCCGATACAGCCACTACATTCGCCGTCGTTTCTACCAAAGTGAAAAAAGCCCCGGTGGCAAACGGCTGCTCCAGCACCAGCTTGTATAGTTCATCCTTCACAAACATTCAGCTCCATTTAGTTAATACCTTAACTATCTCAATATACTTTCAACTTCCTCCGTTGTCAAAAGAAAGAATTATTCTACGTAACTGCTGAAGCCGAGGATGAGTTTAAATGCCCTCCGGTTTTTACGTGATCTTTTAAAACCTGACCTCACATCAAAAATAAATACCGTTCTTCCCGCCCAGCATCTTATGTATAGGGAATGAAGCTTTAGCGGCCCCTTAATTCCCCGCTCTTCAAACTCAGTACCATCCGACAGCTCCGTCTCTGTACGGATTAACCAGCGGTTTCCGAGACCAAATTCAATATATTTCAAAGTGTCCTCTCACTCCCTGAACGTTATTCCCCCCGCTCTCCCGGAAGATTGCAGGGGGTCTATATAACATTAAGCTTAGTTATGCCTACACCAGCGCCGTCTTCGCAGACAGCGGCTCTTCGTGATAGCTCTTGCTGCCTTCCAGCAGTACCTCAAGCTTGATCAGCTCAGAGCGGCTGGCCAGCCGGATCGGAGGGCCCCAGGTGCCGTAGCCGGAGGATACCACCACATGCAGCTTCTCTTTGAGCAGATAACCCCAGTCCAGTTCAAACAGGCGTTTCGTGATCCAATGGTTCGGCGCAATCTGTCCGCGGTGGGTGTGACCGGATAACAGCACATCCACTCCGGCCTTGGCGGCAATATCAAAACCGGTCGGCTGATGGTCCATCATCAATATCGGACGTGAATGATCAAGACCCTCAAGCAGCACCGGAACACTCATTCTGCCGCCCGGCATTGACTCAGCCGTCTTGTCTTTTCGTCCGGCAATATACACGCCTCCTGCTTCTACCACTTCATCCTGCAGCACCTTGATGCCGATGCCCGCCATCACTTCAGTATACTGGGAGATCGAACCGCCGTAGTACTCATGGTTACCCAAAACCGCATACACGCCATGACGTGCCTTGAGCTGTTTCAGCTGCCCGCTCATCCCGTTGCGGAGAAACGGCTCGATGCTGTCGTCCAGCACATCCCCGGCCAGCAGGATGATATCCGGCTTCATCCGGTTGATTTCTGCCACCATCCGGCGCAGATGGCGGTTGCCGACAATGTTACCCAGATGCAGATCGGATGCCACAGCGACCGTCAGCGGCGCACTTATTCCGATGGATTTATCAATCCGGATCGGGTGGCTCCTTACGACTGTACTCCAGGCATTACGCGAGCCCCAGATCAGGAACCCAGCCAGCAGCACCACCAGCGTGATTCCGGCTTCGGCTGTAAATGCGGTACGGTCGACACCCGTCAGACCCAGCACCCAGTAGAGCAGATCGGTCAGCGGCAGCATAATAACAGCGAACTCCATGCAGGCCAGATAATAAGAGCCGATTACCTTGAATAGCCTGGCGGCAGGCTTTATTGCTTTTGGCCAAGGCACCATACCGATCATATAAGCAAAGGCTATAAGCATAAACACCGTCCAGTACGCACCTGCCAGGATACCCGGAAGCATATCCTCCAGCAAAATCCACAGATGATAGCCAATGTAGAAATTAACCAGTCCCAATACCAGCAGCATTACGGCACCAGACAGCAGCATACGCAGATTTCTCATCATCCCACTCCTTTAGCTTGCAGCTTATCTATTCGTTCTACCTCAAATCATAGCACAGATTATTTGCCGGAATATAAATTCTGCCCGCTGACTCTGATAAACCTCGTCTGATCACAAAAAAAGAAGATGCCCCGCGGCATCCCCTATCCCATTATGTGGTTAAACTGCTTTACCTTTGGCTGCAATGCAGTCGCCGATCAGCTGATCGCATTTACTGATGTGATTCAGCAGCCAGTCTGTCAGCGTACGGTTCAGCTTAATCGTTGAAAGTACAGACACGCCTTTGGTTTTCACCGTCTCCTCCAGCTCCAGTACGGTCTGCACAAACTCTGCATGCGTCTTCTGATGCTCGGCGAGCTCAGGGAAATCGATGTCCACCATCAGCTGCTCCTCGCTGCTAAAATGCTCCAGTGTGTATTCTTTAAGGAATCTCAGTGTTTCTTCGATTTGTTCTTTGCCCTTCTGATTGGTGCATGCCTCAAAAAATTCATTCAGCTTCAGCAGGAGCTGTCTGTGCTGGCAATCGATTGTTTCCACACCGATGTCGTACGATTCCTTCCAGTTGATCATAATTCACCTTGCCCTTTTCCAAATTTTCCAAGTAGACAAATACACATTTTATTTTCTACTTTTCCGGACGAAGGTTCTGTGAATAACATCACAACCAATAGACACAGATTTACATTTTCATGCAAAAAAACGCAAGATCTGCTCTTGTGCATTTGGTTCCCAAAATAAACTATAGCAGCTTACGCCGGAAAGCACCAATAGCCGACTGGTCCGGCGACCGGTCAAGAATTGCAAATACAACATGATCAAAAAGCGTCCGGTAGCCTTCCTCCAGCAGCACCTGCCCGAAATATCCGGCAACCTCAGCAGGGTCATTGCGAAATACACCGCAGCCAAACGCCCCGAGTACAACCGCCCGGTGCCCCTGTTCTGCCGCAACGGCCAGAATGTAGCGGATCCGCTCCAGCATGACTCCGGCAATCAGCGGCACTTCCTGCGGAGCCCGTTCTCTGACCACACCTGCATTAACTGCCGGGGCAGTAATCATGGATACGGTGTATGGCTTCGCCAGCAGCAGATCCCGGCTGTCCCGGAATACTGGCACGCCTGGAGAATGAATCATGTAGTGGGAATATAAGCAGGTTTTGCGGCTGCGGTTATAATCGTACATTTCATTCATTTGGACAATGCTTGGATAGAGAGCGGACGCACGCGCCAGACTTTCCTCCTGGGCCTGGCTGCCGCCGAGGAAGCCGCCGCCGGGATTTTTGGCAGAAGCAAAATTCAGGCATACCGTGCGGTCAATCCCCTCCCGCTCCACCAGCCGCTGCGCCGCTTCCAGTGTGGACTCACCAGTTACAGCAATGTTTGCCTTGGACAGCGGGTTGTTGCCTAACTTCTCCATAACACGCGCTTTCAGCCCCTTGAGCTGTTCAGGAGAATAGAGCTGCGATTCCGCGACGGCCGTACTAACTGCTTCGGCAATTTCTACCTGCTGTCCGGACCTGTTGATATAGCTGCCTGCAGCAATAATATCCAATGTTTCTTGAGCAATTAATGCCCGTTTATTTCTTGTATTATTGGAATTATTCATTCCTCTCAGCCCCGATCTCTTTATTCTTTGTTGATGTTGTACCGGTACAGCCTGGAAGGCCGGTGTCCGGCGTCTTTTGTATATTCATCCGTCTCCGTCACACGGTCGGCGATCTTCCTGCGGAAGGCTGCCGCCAGCAGCTCCTTGCCGAGGATAATCTCGTAGACCCGCTGCAGCTCGGATAGTGTAAACAACGGCGGCATCAGATTAAAAATAATATCCGTATACTCCACCTTGCCGCGCAGTCTTTCGATTGCATATTGCACCATCAGCAGATGATCAAAAGCGAGACCGTCGCTCTCAACAATCTGACTGTGTGTTCTGCGGACATGCCCTTGCACGGTCTCCGTATGCTTGACTGTACCTGTAAGTGTTGTCTGTTCATTTTGCAGCCTGATGCGGATGATCTTCTCCTGCACATATCCCTGCTCCTGCTCAGTACGTTTCGTTTCAATCAGCCGGTGTGAGACCTCGAACCAGGCAGCATCAGCCGCATCATCACCCGCCTGCACATTCAGCGTTGTCCGGTCAACCAGTGCCATATAGGAGCAGCTGATTACTCGCATGCGCGGATCACGCTCCACATCCCCCCAGGTGTAGAGCTGCTCCATATAAATGTTGTCAATATTCGTCTCTGTATACAGCTCCCGTCTGGCAGCGTCTTCAATGCTTTCATTAACGGAAACGAAGCCTCCCGGCAATGCCCATTGTCCCAGATAGGGGTGCTGGCCGCGCTTGATCAGCAGAAGCTGAAGCGATTTCTCGGACAGCTTGCGGTAATTGTTCTGCTCCTGCTCCATTACGGTAAAAATCAGCATATCTACGGTAACGGACGGGCGCTCATACGCCCCGGCATTATAGCTCTTCAGAAACTGCTCTTCTGTTAACCCCCGGGCATCAGTTATTGGTTGCTTGTTCATATAACGCTCCTTATATTATTTTATAGTGAATACACACTTATTATTGGATTGTTAATATCACAAAGATATTATACACATACGAGATGCAGCTAAGTCAAGCCTTAATTGGATAAGTATGGATATATCTATGAAGCAAACAAAAAAAGCCTGATGGCTCAGGCTTTCTGCTCAAACTGCTCTGCTATTCACAAGGGTTCAATATGCACCAGCACATAGGAAACCCGGTGCAGGCCTTTCAGCCGATCTTCGATTTCCTCTGTAATATCATGGCTCTGTACAACATTCAGGCCGGAATTCACAAGAACGGTTGTATCAACCAGCACATTGTTGCCGTGCACTCTCGCTTTAATATCTTTTATGGATTCCACGCCGGCGATCCCGGCAACCGTCTGCTTCATCAGCTCCAGCTGTCCGGCATCGAAGCCGTCCGTCAGGTCATGGGTAGCTTTACTGAAGATATCCCAGGCTGTTTTGCAGATCAGCAGGCCAACGATAACCGCAGTTACCGGGTCGAGCCAGGGCAGACCAAACTGTGAACCGATAATCCCGATAAAAGCGCCCATACTGACCAGGGCATCCGAACGGTTATCCTGAGCTACTGCCTGCATAGCATTACTATTAAGCCTGCGGGCCAGGCGGATGTTATATAAATATACAACTAGCATGACTACCGCACACCCGGCAGCCGTCCAGGCGGCAATCAGATCAGGTGTCTCCAGCGCCGGCTGAATAAACTTGTTCACACCCTGGTACAGAACTTGAAACCCTACAGCAATCATGATAAAAGAAGCAATCAGTGCAGCAACCGTCTCTGCTCTGAAATGCCCGTAGCTGTGATTGGAATCCGGGGGTCTTCTCGATATTTTCAGACCGATGAGAATGGCAATGGATGCAATAATATCGGTACTGTTGTTCAGCCCGTCGGCAAGCAGTGCCTGAGAGCCCGAGAAGTTGCCGACCAGCAGTTTGACAGCAGATAACACTATGTATGCCAGCAGACTGAGCCAGGCCCCTTTTTCACTTTGTTTGATGTCGCTGTAGTTTTCCAAAACAAAAGAACCTCCAAAAAAATAGTATTGTTCCATACTACACGCTCATAACCGGGTGGGTCTAGAGAAACAGTGTTGCCGGCCGGCGTAATAGTTAACCTTCCTAAATAGAGTTGGGCAGCTAGAAGTCTGTTGCCGCATGCAACATTGTTTGCATTAGTTCAACTTTTAAGGATTATGCAGAACAGAAACGGAACTGAATCCGCCGCAGGTGTAACTTTTCCCGTGTAAATGAGTCTATTATTTATGCAAAAAAACAGGACGTACCCTGTAAAAGGATACATCCTGTGTCTGTCTTGTATTTTGCAATTAATATCCGGTTATACGGTTTATTCCGCAGGCGGCGTGAAGGAACGGGCGGCGAATTCCGCATCCAGCATGTAAAAAGCATTGCTGTCCGTCTCAATCCGTTTGAGCTTGGCGATAATATTGCTGAACAGCGCCTCTTCCTCGACCTGCTCATCAATGAACCATTTCAGGAAATAGATTGTCGCATGCTCACGCGCATCCAGCGCCAGGTCAGCCAGGTGATAGAATTTTCTGGTGTTCTGCTGCTCATGGGCATAGGCATGCTCAAATGCATCCAGCATGGAGGTATAATTGTTGTTAGGTTCCGGCAGTGCAGCCAGCGTAGCACGGTAATCACGGTCATTCAGGAACTTGTAAATCTTCATTGCATGAAACCGTTCCTCCTCGGCTTGTACCAGGAAAAAATTAGCGAAGCCGTCCAGGCTCTCGCCGGAACAGTAAGCTGCCATTGCCAGATAAACATGAGCGGAATAAAACTCAAAGTTCATCTGTTCATTAAGTGTCTTCATCAAATCTTCCTTCATGAACACGTCACCTCATCCTTGTAAAATGGATTGCTCTTTAAGCCTATGTACTGCTTAATCCCATACATTTTATCATCCCTTGATGACAATCTGCAAACGAAAGGAAAGATATCTGAAATGAATAATCCGTCACGAAAGCATACGGCAATAACGGCTGTAACCCTATTTGTATTAATATCCGGATGCAGCTCCGGAAACAATGCTATGGAAAACACGGCACCCGCTCCTTCACTTGCGGCAACTGCTTCACCTTCAATACCCGTAACAACCAGTGCGCCGCAACAAACTGCCAAAGCTGCTGAAACCCCGGCAGTAACACCCTCCGGCGATTCAGAGAGCAGCGACCCCCTCCTCACGAAGGTTGCCGGGATGACACTGGAGCAAAAAATCGGGCAGATGCTGCTGGCCGGCATCGACGGTACGACGCTGGACAGTGAAGCCAAACGGATGATTGCGGAGGACGAAATTGGCGGAATCATTCTCTATAAGGACAATATAAGCAGCCTCAAAAGCATGGTTTCCCTGATCAACGCACTTAAACAGAGCAACAGTGGAAATGCCATCCCGCTGTTCATGAGCGTCGACCAGGAAGGCGGCAAGGTAAGCCGGATGCCTGAAGAATATGCGGCTATTCCGGCAAACAGCAAGGTGGGCGCAGCGAATGATCAGGAAAGCGCCAGCTTGATGGGCAGGCTGCTGGCCGGGCAGGTGCTGTCAGCCGGCTTTAACATGAACTTTGCACCTGTGCTGGACATCAACAGCAATCCTGATAATCCCGTCATCGGTGACCGCTCTTTCGGCAATAACGCTGAGCTTGTAACCCGGCTTGGCCTTGCCGAGATGAAAGGAATCATGGCAGAGGGCGTTATTCCGGTAGTCAAGCATTTTCCCGGCCACGGCGACACTTCCGTTGACTCTCATCTTGAGCTGCCTGTCGTGAATAAAAGCGCTGCCCAGCTCGCAAAGCTGGAATGGCTGCCCTTCCAGGCAGCGGTTAAGGACGGTGCGGATGCCGTAATGGTAGCCCATATTCTTTATCCTAAGCTTGATCCGGACAAGCCGGCCTCCCTTTCTGCCGAGATTATCGGCGGCCTGCTGCGGAAGCAAATGGGCTTCAGCGGGGTGGTCATTACCGATGACCTGACAATGGGCGCCATTACCGATCACTATACACTGCCTGCAGCAGCGGTGGATACCGTTCTTGCCGGCAGCGATATCCTGCTGATTGCCCATGAATATTCCAATGAGCAGAAGGTGCGGGCAGCTCTGCTGGACAATGTCCGCAGCGGCGTAATTGCCGAATCACGGATTGACGAAAGTGTGTACCGTATTCTGGCACTCAAAGAAAAGTATAAGCTTACCGACAAGCCGGTTTCTGTTCCCGACCTGACTGAGCTGAACAGTGATATCAAGGCTTGGCGCAAGACTCTGGAAAAATAAACGTGCACGCTGATGGGGGCAAATAAATTTCAACAGCAAAAGGAGCTCCGGCCTCATCAGCCGGAACTCCTTTTTACTGATATTTATATTTATTGCAATACTACTGTATCTCCGGCCTTCAAGCCGCTTAGAACCTCCGTTTTATCCGAGGTTTCCAGCCCGATCTTGATCTCCTGGCGTTCATATACCCCGTCGCCTTTATCGAGCATAACAAAGGTCTGTTCACCTTCATGAATGACGGCCATGCTTGAAACCACAACCGCATTCTCCCGGCGCAGGGTTTCGATGTCCCCGCTCAGGCTTAACCCTCCGATGAGATGCTCTTCAGGCTGCAGCGAAATCACCACATCAAATTGAGGAACAGCACTGGCTGAATTTTGTCCGGTCGTATTGGTCGCGAATTTAGAAACCTCAGTCACTTCTCCGCTCAGCACCAGATCCTTTATTGCCGTCATCTTGACGTTTACTTTCATCCCCTGCTTGATCTTGAAGATGTCCTGCTCTCCGACAGAAGCAATGAACTCCAGCTTGTTCAGGTCGACGATTTTACCGATGTACTGGTTGTCTGTCACAGTCTGCGGCCGTTCAGTGCTGCTGTCGTACAGGAAAATCCCCGTAGCCGGTGCATGATATACCGCAGTATTCAGCTTTGCCTTCTTGTCCTTCAGCTCCTGCTGCTGAATTTGTGCATTGACCTGGTTCAGTTCATCATTCAGCCGGGCAGCCTCTTCAGCAGCCAGTGCCTTCAAACGTTCTGCTTCCGTACCGATTGGAGCCGCGTTCTCATCCTCCTGCTGGCTGACAAAAGTGTTTAGCTCCTTCTCCAGCTCAGCCTTGCGGATCGCCGCTTCCGTCTGAGAAATTTCATTCTTGAGCGTAGATTGATCGAGGGTGAACAGCACATCCCCCTTCTTGACCTGCCCTCCGTTCTCGACCTTCCAGCCGGTTACTTTCGATGCGAACGGTGCATAGACAAGGGTTTCCTCCTGATATTGGGATTTCCCCTTGACCTGAACTGAGCTGGTCACTGTTTCCTGGGTTACAGGAAAGCTAATCACCTGCGGCGGCTCCATCACCACTTCCGCTTCCTCGCCCTTAAACAGTTTGCCGTATAGCATATACCCTGCGCCTATAATGATTACTGCGATAATAATCCATTTCAGGCTCCGCTTGATTATCCTTTTCATCCTCGGGCTTCCTTTCAACTTGAAATACATTAACTATAGCTTGAGCTAACGGCTAATCCCGTTTAATTGCTGTAAGCGCGTCGGTTCTTGAGGCACTAATCGCCGGATAGATCCCTGACAGCACCCCCGTCATGATCGCAAAGGCCAGTCCGACCGGTATGGTCGTTAACGGGATAAAGAAGTTCAGGCTGTCACCTGCTGTACCAACCAGCTTGTTAAGCCCCATGATAATCAGATAGGAGAAAATAACGCCAAGCAGTCCTCCCAGCAAGCCCAGCAGAGCTGCTTCCGTGATGAACATGTTGCGGATTTGCCCCATATTGGCGCCGAGCACCTTCATGATGCCGATCTGCCGTCTGCGCTGGTGTGTCGACATTGTCATGGCTACAATGATGGAGATTGAGGCAATAACCAGAATGAATACCCCGATTCCCAGTGCAGCCATTTTGATCATATCGAACTGCTCTTTAAGCATCTCCTGCTGATACAGATTGTCCATGGCGTTCAGATTCAGCTTCTGGATCATCGCTTCCACCGATTTGATGTTATCTGTGCTGTCCACCTTTACCGTAACCGTTTTGTAGCTATTTTCTTCTACATTCGGAGTCATGCCGTTATTATTGCCGAAGGACAACTGCTGTGTAAGCTGGGCAGCTGTTTCTAATGAAACGTACATGATTTTTTCGTAAGAGGCCCGCATATCATCGGTCCCTTCGGCAGTAGCGAGTATGCCTCCTATCTGAAGGGCTGAACTGAGCTTGGTTGTCCCCTCACCGCTTGAGTAATCGGTAGCCTGAAGCTGCACCTGCTGCCTGTACATCTCTGAAGGAAGCACAGACATCCTGTTATACTGTTCCATCAGGTCCGAATTGAACGGGTCTGCTCCCATCTGGTCGTACAGCTTCTGCCGGGTTTCATTGTCAATCAGGCCGAGAGTCGCCCCGTAATTGAGCACAACCATGCCGGGAAGATCGGTAACGCCGCCCTGTTTGAACTTGAAGCCGAACTCCTTAAGCGAGCGCAGGTCTGTAGCTTTAACCTGTACATCAGCGATTTTATTATCCACCGTCAGCATCTGCATATAGCCGGCTTCTTCAAAAGGAGAGGCGGCCACAACATGGTTCAGGCTCTTTATAATCTCCAGCTTCTGGGCGGTCAGCTTACCGGGGTCCAGGTTTTCATTGCTCTGCGCAGCGCCTCCGCCGCCGCCCTGGGATGGAATGCCACCGCCTGGAGTGACAGTGATTTCATCCATTTTAAAATTGCGGTTCACCTCGTCTGTCACATAGGTCTGCGCAGACTGGCCGATGCTGAGCGCTACGATGATAGCTGCACAGCCGATGGAGATGCCTGTCATACAGAGGCCGGTAACCACCTTGCGCCGTTTGACCTGATCCCAGGCCATCCGTGAAATATCCCTGATCTTCATCCCGTACCTCCTTCTGCAGATTCCGCATCTGCTTCAGCCGGATGATTGTTGATCAGGTACCCGTCCCGCAGGGAGAAGGTGCGCTGCATCTGCTCTGCAACCTCCAGTTCATGTGTAACAACAATAAAGGTAGTCTTCAGCGACTGGTTCAGCTTGAGCAGAATGGAAATAATCTCCTCCTCTGTCCGGGTATCGAGATTCCCAGTAGGCTCATCCGCGAAAATAACGGAGGGCTCGGTGATCAGCGAGCGGGCGATACTGACCCGCTGCTGCTGGCCGCCCGACAGCTGTGACGGGAATAAATCCGCTTTGTCGGGGATGCCGACCTGCTCAAGCAGTGCCAGCGCTTTTTGCTTGCGCACCGAGGGTGACACGGATTGAAATACGAGCGGAAGCTCCACATTTTCACGTACCGTAAGGCTTGTAATCAGCTCGTAGGCTTGAAAAATAAAGCCGATATGCTTGCGCCGGAATTCAGCCAGCTTGTTCTCGCCCATCTGTACGATATCGTGATCGGCAATGTAAATATGCCCTTCGGTCGGCTTCATCAGTCCGGCCATCAGGTTCAGCATGGTGGATTTGCCCGAGCCGGAGCTGCCAAGCAGCGCGACCATCTCACCTTTGTTCACTTTAAAACTGATGTCGTGCAGAACCGTGGTCCAGTCATTGCCGGTTTTGAACGAATGCTTGATATTTTCAACTCGCAACATGGAAGCTGCTCCTTTAGTGGACTTGGAATAGATCCTTATTTCTCTGTCACTTTCTCTTTCTCTTCATCTGCAGGCTTTGGCAGCGGCTCAAACCGCATGGTGAAGACCTGGCTGCCCAGCTCCTGCCGCTCACCCTGGAATTCATCAAAAACAGTCAGCTTGTAGGAGCCCCCGGTGATCTGTCTATAGAGATTTTTGGTAAAGGACAGAGAATAGGTATGGTTGCTTCCTTCCGTCAACTCCGTGCCGATTGCCAGCACCTTATCCTGGGATTGACCGAACGGATCGGTGATCCGCAGCACCAGCTTATGCTCAGACTCTCCGGCATCATAGCTGTTTTCCCGCGTCAGGTTATAGGTGATGTTCAGATTGACCGTATCGCTGGCCTCCACATGGCTTCCGTCTGAGCTGAGCACATTTAAGGTATACGGATAAAGGACGACTTTTTGCAGATTGGCTGCCGGAATTACCGCTTGCGGAGTAAGCGGAAGAGACGCCACATTGATGAACCCGGTCGGCTGCTCGCCGCTCTCAGTGAGCTTGCTGCCAGTCACGCCTGATCCGAGATAAGCTGATACGTCTGATGTGGCAACGGTTTTTGGCAGCTTCGCCCAAAGCGTAATCAGCTGCTTGCCGCCAGGTGTCGCCAGGTTATCTGACTGGTTCACTTTCGCCTCGTAAAATTGTCCGTCCGCTGTTTTGAAATACGCCAGCAGCCGGGCCATCTTGCTCTGCCGTTTCTCTGCGCTGCTCATTACAACCTCGGTATACAGGATATTAAAATTGCTGCCTTCATAAACAGTCGTCTTATTTTCCTGAACGGCAGCATTTTTGCCTTTGCCGACAATGGTATAGCTGTCACCGCGTTTAAGCTGGCTGACTGCACTTATGAAGCTGGTTGTGCTGAAGTCCAGGAACGGAATACTCTCGGTTTCCGATTTGACGGACAGGTTAACGCGCACATTGTCGAACTCATCTGTATAAGGGATTTTAGTCAGCAGCGAAATGTCGGCATACTGGCCCGGAGCAAGCACCGACGATTCCTTATCCATCAGCAGATCGGTTGTTGCGGCCAGATTGTCGGTATCCAGCTTAAGGGCGCCCTTAAGGTCAGGAATGTTGAGATTTACCGACTGGTTATTGGTAATTCTAACCTTGGCCAGAACAATATCATCATCCTTCCAAGGGTATCGCTGCAGGGACTGTAAACTGTAAGAGAACGTTCCGTACTGGTTCGTAGTCCCGTATTCCTGACCGCTGCGCACATCGGCCCGGAGGGTATACGGAATTGTAAAATAAGCCACCGGGAAAACAAGCTTTGCCGACGTTTCGCCAGCAGCCTCACCGGCTCCCGTACCTCCGGTATCCGTACCGGCAGAGGTTGTAACCGCCTCGATCATCTGCAGCTGCAGCGAGGATTGCTCCACCTGCAGCGGGATTTCTGCTGTCAGCGGAACCACCTTGGTCTCCAGAGGCTTCAGGGTAAGTCCGCTCAGCCCTTTGGCATTTACCGGGAAGGCCGTCCCTTTGGCCGATTTGACGGATAATTCATAGGCTGGCAGAGTGACCGCCTTGTTGCCGGTATTTTTGAGCTGCAGCTGGAACGACCAGATTGCCTTATCATCCTCTGCATAAACAGCGGCTCCGGTAAGCTTCGTATCGACCGTGTTGCTGTTCACGACCATTTTTTTGACGGCACCGCTTGCAACTACCAGATTCGGGGTGCTAGCCGCCGGCAGCTTGTAAGAAGATCCGGGCAGCTCCAGCTTGAGCGTCTCATCCTTTTGCGTAAACTGCAGCTTCATATTGGTGGTATTAAGATACGCAGGGATTTCGGTCAGATAAAAAATGGTTCTTTTTTCCTGCGGCTGGATCTTATAGCCGGTCTGGGAGCTGCTCAGGGCAAGCTCAAAGGAGGTTCCGCTTGCTGTAACCAGATAAGCCGAGTAACCCGGGTCACCAAGCACCTTGCTGCCCTTGTTCGTAATGTTAATGCCTACCTTGGCATATACCTTTCCGCCGTACTTATATAACTGCAGTGAGTCTGCACTGGCGGCGACCGGAATGTCATTCATCTTTGTGCTCAGGCTTTTGCCAAGCTCAACTGTTGTAGAATAAGCAGCCGGAATTGCAAAGGAGCCGGTATGCTTCAGGTACCCTTTACTTTTGGTGTCCCATACGTACATGGAAATCTTCATGCCTGACAGGGATTTGGTTTGTCCGATATTGACATAGTATGTAATGCTCATGCTGTTCTTGGCAGCTATCTTCTTCTTAGTCGCGTCTGCGGTTACAGGATTGCCGGGAATAATTGAACCGCCGGGTGTGACGACACGTGAAAAGTAACGCTGCAGATTCACAGTTGAGCTACTGTTATTGGTAATCTTCAAAGTGTAAGCTAATAGGTTACCGCCGGACTGGCTCCATATATTTACGTCTTCAAGTGCTGCAGTAACCCCTGCCGCCATTGTTACCTGGCTGATCTTGACTGCTGCGGCGGCAGATACCTTCGTGCCGGCAGCCTCGGCTGCAGGTACCGAAATGCCCCCTGCAAGCTGGGCAATGGTCAAGGCGCCTGCGAGCAGGGCAACCGATCTTTTTTTGAACTGTCTCATTGATTTCCTCCCAGAAATATTTGCTAGAGTTATTATAGTTGCTATCACACAGGGATTTGTATCCAATTTGTAACTCTTCCTGTCTCGTTGTAACCTTTTCCGCATAAACATGCCAAAACCAGCGCGGTAAGTGCTATTTCAGGAAAAGGGCTTGTTAACATTTCTCTTCCAGTTTAACATGCCTAGGAACGGAAGGAACGCCGGTATTGGCTGGGTGGCAGGCCTTCTGCACTTTTGAATACTTTAATAAAATAGCTGGACTGCTGAAATCCGCTGTGCAGAGCGATTTGCTCAACCGGGAATTCTGTCGAGACCAGCAGCAGCTTCGCCCTCGCCAAACGGCATTCGTTCAAATACCGGTTCGGCGTCTTCCCCATCGTAGAGCGGAACAGCCGCAGAAAATGATAGCTGCTGTACCCTGACAGCCGTGACATGCTTTCGAGCGTCCATGGCCGTTCGCATTCATTATGTATAATATCGGCTGTCCGGCGGATGGAGTGGCGGATTTCCAGCGGAACCGATCCGTGCAGCGGTTCGGAGTTCTGCAGCAGAGTGACAAGAATCTCATATAGCACGGCAGACAGTCTGGGCTCGCTCCGTGTTTCATAGGCTGCACTTAGGCGGTACATCTCCTCAAATAATTGTTCAAGCCCGGCATTAAGGTCAAAGGTGAAAAAATAGCCCCGGGACTGGTCGGCCTCCTCCAATAAAGGCAGGGAAAGCGTAGTGCTGAAGTGGACCCAGCGTACCTCCCACGGCTTCACAGGATCTGAACCGTACTGCTGGTATGCTCCCCGGGAGTAAAGAAAGCCGCTGCCTTTGCCCATCGGAATCCTTACCCCATCCTGAAACACATACCCGGAGCCGTCAAACACCAGATGCAGATTATAGCTGTTCAGCATCCCCTCACTCCTGCGTTCCGCATGCTGTGGAAACCCGCTGTAATGTCCGATAAATTCCGGATAGCAGACATAATGCGCGTAAGCCGGAGCTGGAAGCACCCGTTGTTTCATCATTGCCATTCTCCTTTTCCCCGCCTGTATATTCAGCACGCAATATAATCATATAATAGCAAGATTATGTTATATAAGATACCTTGCTGCTGCTATTACAATAGATTTATATCTTTTTTAAAGCATCTTTTTACACTTGGAGGTTAACATGAAGAAACCTGCTGCTGACCAGAAATTTGAGCTTGGCGTCTGTTATTATCCGGAGCATTGGCCGGAAGAAATGTGGAATGACGATTACCGCCGCATGGTGGAGACAGGCTTTACCATTGTAAGAATGGCCGAGTTTGCGTGGTCGATTTTTGAACCGGAGGAAGGCCGCTTTGAGTTCGGTTTGTTCGACAGAGCGATTGACTTGGCCCACAGCCATGGACTTAAGGTGGTGCTCGGAACGCCGACCGCTACTCCGCCAGCCTGGCTCACTGAAAAATATCCGGAAGTCCTTAACGTAACTCAAGAAGGCGTAACCCTGCAGCACGGCATGCGCCGTCATTATAATTACAGCAGTCCCAAATACCGTGAGCTGTGTGCCCGGATCGTAACCCAAATGGCCGATCGTTACAGCAATCACCCCGGCGTTGCCGGCTGGCAGATTGACAATGAATTAAACTGTGAAATCAGCGTGTTCTACTCTGAAAGCGATCACAACGCATTCCGTGAATGGCTGAAGCAGAAATACGTTACGCTGGAGAAGCTGAATGAAGCCTGGGGCACTGTTTTCTGGAACCAGAGCTATACCAGCTGGTCACAGGTTTTCCTGCCGCGTCCTACGCCGGTTCCCGGTCAGCCCAATCCGCATCAGGCACTGGATGAGAAGCGCTTTATTTCGGACAATGCCATCTCCTTTGCCAAAATACAGGCTGATATCCTCCGCGACAAAGCTCCGGAGCAATGGGTAACAACCAACGGCTTGTTTGGCCATCTCGACAGCCATGAGCTGCAGGATGAACTGCTGGACTTCTTCAGTTATGATTCTTATCCGCAGTTCTCCAGCATTTATTATGATCCGAATGAGCAGAATCCGCTGGCTGACCGCAGCTGGAGCTTATCCTTGTCGGTAGTGCGCTCGATCAGCCCTAACTTTTGCATTATGGAGCAGCAGTCCGGCCCGGGAGGCTGGGTCAACCGGATGGATATGCCATCTCCTAAACCCGGGCAGATGCGGCTCTGGACTTACCAGTCGATTGCCCACGGCGCCGATATGGTGCTCTACTTCCGCTGGCGCACAGCCACGATGGGCAATGAAATTTACTGGCACGGCCTCAATGACTATCACAATCTGCCGAACCGCAGAGTCCGCGAAGCGGCAGACATCGGCAAAGAGCTGGCCGCTGCCGGCGGGACCATTATCGGAACGAAGGGCCAGGCGTCAATCGCTATCGTGCGCGACTACGATAACGAGTGGGACGGCGAATATGATATCTGGCACGGGCCGTTCATGTGGCAGAGCAACAAAGAGTGGTTCAAGGCACTGCAGCATAAACACATTCCAACAGATGTAGTGTACATGCGCAGCAAAACAACGGCCGAAGAGCTATCCCGTTATGCTGTGCTGGTTTATCCGCATCCGGCCATCATGACTGATGAGACTGCAGCCGTGCTTGACGAATACGTGCAGCAGGGCGGCAAGCTGATCTTCGGCTGCCGGACTGGCTATAAGGATTCACGGGGCCAATGCTATATGCGTGCATTCCCCGGCGCAGCCAAGGAGCTATGCGGCATTACTGTTGAGGAATTCACGATGGTCAAAGGCAGACGTCTCCCGACAACGATCAAATGGGGAAGCGGCAGTGAAGAGCTGACCGGAGCGGACGCCTTTAATGATATTCTGCACGTGGAAGCGGACACGGTAGAGGTAATGGGCAGCTACGCCAGCGATTATTATGCCGGTAAGCCTGCAGTTACACGTAACAAACGCGGCCGCGGTGAGGTATGGTATTACGGGGCTGTATTCAATGAAGAAGCAGCACTGCGAATCATTGACAGTCTGGAGCTGGTCTCCCCCGCCGCCGAATGGCTGGAGCTGCCGGCTGAAGTGGAGCTGCAGGTGCGCAGCAGCGAGTCTTCCAGTCTGACCTTCCTGCTCAACTACAACGAGCTGCCTGTGGAGATTCTGCTTAAAGAACCGCGTACAGACCTGCTGACCGGTCAAACGCTGGTCGGTAAGTTTATTATGGACGGATTCGGCGTGCTGGTGCTGCAATAAACGAATGTCCGGGGGTGCGCCCCTCTTGCAGGAAAATAAGAAGCCCCTCAGCCGGTGTTTTCTCCAAAACACACATGGACTGGGGGACTTCATTATCTAAAAGAGATGAGCTAATTCAAAAGGTCCCGCCGCATGAAACCATGCGGACGGGACCTTTTTTTACACTTCCGCTGCACAGCATCGAAAGATTTCCCTTGCCAACCGGCGGAAATTATACGATATTAAGATAATGTGTTTTTCCTGCGTTGCGTTAATTAAAGACAGGCTGAAAGGAGGCCGCACTCATGAAATCCGAATCCGTACAGGCGGGGCTCCCTGCAGCACCAGACCAGGAAGAAGGCTTCCTGCAGGGAGTCAAGGATTGTATTCCAACTTTACTCGGTTACCTGAGCATCGGCTTTGCCGCCGGTGTTGTCGAGAAAACCGCCGGCCTCTCTCTGGCTGAAATCGCTCTGATTTCCATTATTTTGTATGCCGGATCCGCCCAGTTTATTGCCGCCGGAATGATTGCAGCCGGCAGTACGGCGACCAGCATCATTATTACGATTCTGCTGGTTAACCTCCGGCATCTGCTGCTAAGTGCAGCCCTTTCACCGTACTTCCGCCACCTGACACCGCTGCGCAACCTGCTGATCGGCACCCTGCTGACGGATGAGACCTTCGGCGTAGCGATCCAGCGAAGCGCACGCAAGAAGGCCATCAGCGAGAAGTGGATGCATGGGCTCAACATTACCGCCTACCTGAACTGGATCATCGCCAATCTTGCCGGTGCGGTACTCGGGCAATGGATTTCGAGTCCGGAGGAATGGGGCCTCGACTTTGCCCTTCCGGCTATGTTCATCGGACTACTGGTGCTAACCCTGATCAGCAGAAGCCGGTATGCGCTGGATATAACAGTCGGACTGATTGCCATGGTCATCGCGGTTGGCCTGTCCATTCTCTGGTCTCCCAGTATCGGCGTCATTGCCGCTGCGGTTATAGCCTCAACGATAGGAGCTGTGCTGGAAAAATGGAAGTGAGACCCGATATATTCCTGATTATTCTCGGGGCGGCACTGGTTACGTTCATTCCCCGCGTGCTGCCGCTGATGCTGCTAAGCCGGATTAGCATCCCCGAATGGGGAATGCGCTGGCTCAATTATATGCCAATTGCCGTCATGGCCGCACTTGTCGCACAGGAACTGTTCATCGATGGCGGGCAATTTGCCGCCCTGACCACCAATGTGGAGCTGATCGCAGCCCTGCCTGCTTTCTGGGTAGCCATCAAAACCCGCAGCCTGCTGGGTACCGTCCTGACCGGTGTTCTGGCTCTGATGCTGCTAAGACTGCTGTTCTGATAAGCACAGACTTTTAAAAGCTCAATCACCATCCTCAGCCCCGGAAGCACTTCATGCTGCTCCGGGGCTGTTAGAGCTTCAGCTGTTTTTTGAGCTGATCCAGCTGTTCAGGCTCTTTAGCGGAAGCTGTCGTCTGCCCGTACCGGGCTTCATTGTACAACTGCAGCAATTCAGCTGCGGAAGCCTCACTTCCTATGCGCTCTCCTTTGCGGCCCTGCTTCCTGTCCCCGGACCATTCTGCCACATCGGCTCCGGTCTCCTGCGGGGTCAGGTGGCTTTTGAGCTTGTATCCTTCGGCTGCTCTGGCATTCAGCCAGTGGCGGTAGAGCCAGCGCACACGCTCGCGGCTGCCGTCCATGGCTTCCCAGCGGTCGTTCCGCCCGCCGGGCTTCAGCCGGCTGCGCCAATACTCTCTCAGGTTCTGCACGGTTCTATCCCAGGCAAAAACGCTTGCTTCTTCATCTTTAAATCCGGTCTGCTCCTGTGCACTCTCCCGCCGCAGGATGGCCAGCAGCGCATCGACCACCCGGCGGAAAATGCCGCTGCTGTTTCTGTACAGCCAGCGAAGGCCGAAATAGAGTACGGCAAGCACGACAACCGCGGCAAGGCTATAGAAGAGTATATCAAGAATTGCAGACAGCAGACCCGGCTCTTTAATCTCGGTTTGCAGAAATTCCTGGGATGCAGGCATGCCCTGCCGCCCTAACGGCGCTTCCTCAGATTTGGATAACAGCCTGGAGAGCAGGCCAAAGAGCATATAGAATGCACCCAACACCAGCGTTGCAATGGCCTTGGCTGCGCCGGAAGCCAGCAATACTGCTGCCAGAATGAACAACAGTACATACATCCGGTTATGCCGCCGCATCCCGAGCGGCAGCCGTTCAGTCCCGGCTGCGAAGGAGTTATAGCGCATAAAGCTGATATTGGTATTCAGCAGCGCAAGCACAAGGCATAGGCCGCCGCACCAGCTCAGCAGAGTCAGACTATGCTGAAGCTCGGGCACCCGTGCATATATAATAACCGCCGCGAAATAGACGAACAGACCGATGGCATAAGTCTTCAACCCCTGCTCCCGGCCAGCCGCACTCATTCCCAGATAGGCAAACAGGGCACTGACAGCCATCAAGGGAATGATATTAGGCTCCATTCCCCCTAAAATGAACCCCGCGGTAAGTCCAAGCGGCAGTGATGCCAGAATCTGCAGCCACCTGCGCTTAAAGACATGCCGCAGCAGGATTCCTGCCAGAGATACCAGAGGCAGAATGAAATACCACGGAAACAAAGCCTGCTCTGGCTGCAGATATACTTCAAGGAACACCCATAACGGAAGAAACAGCAATCCTTCAATCAGACAGTCCAGCCACAGCCTTAAGGAAGCCGTCAACGTTTCCCTGTACCCGCTGCTCATGCGCTGTCCCTCCCCTCTCCCGGGATATCCAGCCAGGCTACACCATTGCCGAGCTGCTTCAGCTCCTCTGCCGCAAACATTAATTCAGCCCCGCGGTGGCAGCTGATAATCAGATAGTCATTGTCAGCCGGGCTGCTCTCGGCTTCAAGCTCCAGCAGCCGTGACATGGGGATGGTCCGGTCCAGCTGCAGGCGGGCCAGCAGGCCGAGCATCTCCAGCAGGCTGCCCGTCGGTCCGGCATTCACAGACTCGGACTCGCCGTCCAGTCTTCCGTTGGACATCAGCCCGATTTCAAGGCCGTGTCCGGCTGCATACTCCGCTACAGTCGCAGCGTACCGGATCCCCAGCTCAATCCGTTCCGGCTCTGTAATATTACGCCACATCGCGTCGCTGACCTCCACATTCAGGCAGATAATCAGCCTGGCATCGGCAGTATGATCCTTTTGATGCACCTGCATCACGCCAGTACGGGCTGTTGCCTTCCAGTTCATGCCGCCGAGCGAGTCACCCGGCCTGTATTCCCTGGTGCCTGCCGTCAGGAACGGGTCCTCCACAATCCAGCGTTTGACCGGCAGCTCGCCGAGCCAGCTGTGGACAGGCAGCGGCAGCTCGTACACATCCATCATCTGCGGATACACCAGCAGCTCCAGCTGCAGCGGGAACGTTTTGCTTCTGCGGCTCATCCCGAACAAATCGCCGGTCGTCATCGTTGCCGATTCCAGCCGGAACAAGCCGCGCCGGGCGCAGCGGATCTGATGCCGGCGTTTGATGTGCCGGTAGGACCGCAGGTAAAACAGGCTGATATGATTCTGATAGATATCACCGCTGCTGACACCAAGATTATCCTGGCTGCCGAATTCAAGTCCGTTGGCAATGCTGGACTCCAGGCGCAGCCAGGGCAGCGGCAGCAGCTTGCGGTTGACAATCTCCTCTACCATCTCTATCTGCTCGCCCTGATAGACGGCGGACACAGAGAAATAACGGGTATAGCTGAGGTTTTTGAGCGCATTGCGCTGGTAGATTACAGACACAAGCACCAGCAGCAGAAGCGTGCTGATAATAAACCAGGGAAGGGACATACGCTACGCTCCCCTTCCGCCTCTGCCCGCCGGAACCGGTTCGGCCGGAACCTCCACTTCGCGCAGGATTTGCTGCACCGTTTCCGCAGCCTGTCCCTCCCGCGACCCCGGGCCGCGCTGAATGACCAGCCGGTGTGCAAGTACCGGCCCCGCCACTGCCTTAATATCATCAGGGATCACATAATCCCTGCCTTGAATCAAGGCATAGCCCTGAGAAGCGCGCAGCAGCGCGAAGCCTGCGCGCGGACTGGCGCCAAGCTTGACCGCCGGCGCCTTGCGGGTTGCTTCCACAATCTGCATCAGGTAAGCCAGCAGATCATCGCTTATATTCACTGCCGCTGCCAGCCGCTGGGCCTCCTGAATCTGCTTCGCATCGGCAACAGCGGCCGTGTCCTCCAGCGGATTGTTCAGCCGGAACCGCTGCAGAATCCGCACGCCCTCCTCAAAAGCAGGATAGCCGCTCGTTATCCGCAGCAGGAACCGGTCCAGCTGCGCCTCAGGCAGCGGAAAGGTTCCCTGGCTGTCGACCGGATTCTGCGTAGCAATAACCAGGAACGGCGCTTCCAGCCCATGGGTCACACCGTCGATGGTAATCTGGCGCTCCTCCATACATTCCAGCAGGCTGGACTGGGTCCGCGGAGTCGCGCGGTTGATTTCATCCGCCAGCAGAATGCTGGCAAATACCGGACCCGGCCGGAATTCGAAATCCCCGGTCTTCTGATTGTAGTAATTGATGCCGCTCAGATCTGAAGGCAATAAATCAGGGGTAAACTGGATGCGTTTGAACGGACAGTCCAGAGAGCGGGCCAGTGTCTTGGCCAGCAGGGTTTTCCCGGTGCCGGGAACGTCCTCCAGCAGCACATGGCCGTTGGCCAGCAGCGCTGTTAGCAGCAGGTCAACCCCGGCCTCTTTTCCTACGATAACCTTTGAGAGATTGTTACGGATTGCGCCGATCAGCTCACCGGCCTCTTGAATGTTCATGAAGCATTCCACCATCCTATCGTCTTTAAGGTATGTACTAAAGCTTAATCATACCAGAAAGCGCATCCAATTTATAATAAATAAGTCGCAGCGTTCAGCTGGCAGGCTTATTTAACTTGGATTTCAGGAAGGCGGCCATACAATAATAGACGGGAATACACTCTACAACCAGCCAAACGCATACCGCAGTGTATGAGCTGAAATCCTTGTAGTACCTGGTTATACTGCGGGAATAGAGGTAGGCAATAAGTACGGAACACATGACGAGGAACGGGACCACCACCTTTTTCCCCTTCTGCTTCGTTAAGTACATGGCGCACTTGCTTGCCGCATAGATCATAAAGGAGCTATGAATGAACATTGACGCTGACCAGATCCCGATCAGAATCGGGTCCAGATTTCCCAGAATATCGTCATGAGACGAGCTGCGCACCATATCAAGGTAAGGATACTGCAGATCCCTTCCCAGATGCGGACCGAAATTCAGCATGGTGAGCGTCCACCCGGACAGCACAAGTACAGTCAATACCAGCTCGGCAAACAGAATTTTTTTAAGCATGTTATTGTTAATTTTTAACTCAGGCGCAACAAACAGGAACACAACCCACTCCGCAAACCATGAGCTGACGCCAAACGATCCCTTTATAGTATTACCAAGGTCAAAGTAGTGGATAAAAGCCGGGAGCATCTGAAAATTGGCATTAGGCAGAAAAAGATACAGCGAAAAGCAAGTGGTGACGATCAGCAGCAGGAAAACGCCGTCCGCCATATAGATAATTGTAGCTAATCCCTTAGCAGCCGTATACGCAATAACCATGCCGATTACGAGCTGGATAATGAGCGGCGGAGTACCCCGCATATAGTTCGAACCGAAGAACAGCACGAAATTTCCAATGTCATAAGAGGCATAGTATACACACCAGCATAACAGTAAAAACACTAGAACACCGTGTACCCATTTGCCCATATACTGCTCTCCGAACTGCACCCAGGACTGGCCCGGTTTCAGCTTCCCGACCTTGATCATAAAAAGCAGCAGGATGATCGATAATGCGCTCCCTATCAATATCGACGTCCAGCCCTGATATGCCGAGCCTGAAACTATAATCGGAATCAGAAAAATGGAGGTCTGTGAGTTGAAATAGACCAGACTGAAACGGAACATCTGCCAGTTCGTTGTACGCATAGGTCCTCCTTTGCCTGATCCTTTATTTGCTTGCCCCATAATCTACAATGCTTATATCAGTCGTCACGACGATCGCTGCCCTGTCAGCATAATAATCGCTCCAGCGTTCTCTTAGCTTCATCCATTCCTTGGGATGGTTCCATTCGAGCAGCATTCCAAGCTGAAGAACATCTGCTCCTGCCTCCTGGGTATGCTCTATTGCTTTTTTCACCTCAGAAACGACCTTCTCCTCAAGCTTGGACTTGATCAGACTGTTGTGATCCATTGCCTCGTCAGTAGTATTGTCGTCAAAAAGAGTGATGCTGGCTTTCCCCTTTAATCTGATGTAGAAAACCGGTCCGTCTGCAGTAATCCGCACTTTTCTGGATACTTTATCATTGTAGAAAAGAGCGCTGGCCTTTCCTTTACTTTCCTGCTCGTTCCACATTACAGTGTACATGGGAAGCGTCAGATGACCTGACAGGTCTCCGGCTGCCCAGGATAGCGCCCTGCTCTCCTCACTGTTTAGGGTTCCTGTCATTTTCTTACCGTTGAACAGCATCACCCCTTGTACCCCCGCCCATCTCACCGGTTCGCCCTGCTCCTTTTCATCCGGCTTCACGCCAAAGGAAAGATAGTTCATGGCATAACCCATATTGTTAGCCTCTGCCAGCAGACAATCACGGATTGTAGTAGCATAGGTCAGATTCAGCTCGGAAAAGTTTCTCAGCACCTGGTCCGGAAGCTGCTCATAAATCGCAGATAATCTGGCCACCTCGCTGGCTTTGCCCGGTGCTGCCATAATGTAGGCGCCCTGCGGAATTTCGGGCTGCCGTTTACACCACTCAAGCAGTTCATGAATACCATTAGCCGCATATTCCTTACCGATGACAACCGCCTTAATATGTGAAATTTCCAGACGGCGGGAAAGGTCCTTTTGAATCATAATGATGGCATCTGTAATCGTGTGTGCTGTTTTGGTTACCGATGAGTAGCTTTTGCCCTGGGCGGTTCCTCCCTGGGTGCCGGATACGAGGCGGTTGGGCAGCGGCGTACTAATGGTTAGTTCAACGGTTCCGGGCTCTGCTCCGGCATCAACATACATACCGAATATAAAGGTAAGCTGATCCAGCTCAAGCTTTGACCAGCAGCCGGTCAAGCCAAACAGCAGCAGCAGAGCAAGTCCCAGCTTGAGCAGCTTCATTTCGGTCTCTGCCTCCTGTCATTCTTGCTGCCGGTAAAGGAAGTGCTCCGCTTGGTCATGAACGGATTAGGCACACGCAGCAGGGTATCCTTCCAGTCCTCCATGACGAGCGGAGCTAACGGCTGCAGATATGGGGTGCCGAACGATTTTAAATGCGCCAGATGCCCGTAAATAATAAAAACGGCAACAATAACGCCGAGCAGCCCCAAAGTACCTCCAAGCAGCAGCAGCACGAACCGCAGCAGCCGGAAGGTCAGCCCCAGCTCGAGATGCGGAATGATGTATGACGCGATCCCGGTTATCGAGACCACAATGACCATCGGCGCAGACACAATACCCGCCTGAACCGCTGCCTGGCCGATTACGATACCGCCAATGATGGAAACAGTCTGTCCGACGGGCTTCGGTATCCGGGTACCGGCTTCCCTGAGAGCTTCGAAAGTCAGCTCCATGATGAGCGCTTCCGTCAGGGCCGAGAAAGGAATGTTCTCGCGCGCAGCTGCGATTGTCAGAAGCAGGTCAGACGGGATAATCTGGGAATGGAATGTTGTTACAGCTACATAAAAAGCCGGGAGCACCATGGAAATCAGCGAAAAGAAGAACCGGACCAGTCTGATCCAGCTGCCGGCGTAAAAGCTCTGATAATAATCTTCTGAGGACTGCAGCAGTGATAACAGCGTCACCGGGGTCAGCAGTGCGGAAGGCGTACCGTCCTGCATGATGCATACACGCCCTTCCATCAGGGAGGCGGCGACAGAATCGGGACGTTCTGTATACTGGAATACCGGAAACGGCGAAAAATTGCCCTGCTTCACATGCTCAGCGATGTAGCTGATGCCAAGGGCGCCGTCCATATTCAAATTTTCCAGTACCTCTTCAATTTCAGCGAGGATTTCCGGCTTATAGAGACCTTCTATATAGACCAGATAAACATCTGTTTTTGTATATTTCCCGATGGAAAAATGCTTGGTCTTCAGATCGGCATGCTTGATCTTGTGACGCAGCAGTGACAAATTGGTTGCCACATCCTCAATGAAGGCCTCCTGGGGACCAATAACGACCAGCTCATTCTGTGACTCGGAGACCGCTCTTTTCTGATAATGGGCAATTTCAAAATAGTACAAAAACGGCAGTCCTTCGATGTACAGCACCGCATTGCCGCTGACAGCCAGCTCCACCGCCCGGTCTAC
This sequence comes from Paenibacillus sp. FSL R7-0345, assembly GCF_038595055.1. NCBI lineage: Bacteria > Bacillati > Bacillota > Bacilli > Caryophanales > Paenibacillaceae > Paenibacillus > Paenibacillus sp. FSL R7-0345. The sequence continues at coordinate 3,210,754 of NZ_CP152002.1, read as the reverse complement.
CTCATAGACTTTGATGTAGGGGATAGCAAAGGCTGATCCATGATCCAGACGTTTCAGAAACCCCGGCCAGTCCGGCTCTGCATTAGCCTCCGACTTCAGCGGGGAGGCGACGAACTCCTGCAGGCTGAGCGTATCGACTATGGACGGGATATAGATCAGCATACAGGACTGCCCGTGAATATTAATTGACTGGTATACAGCATCGCTGCAGCCTTGCAGCTGCTCTTTAATGGCGTCCAGTACACTTGCTGCCATTTCTTCCCGCCTCCTCCGGAGTTAATGGTGAATCTGACTTAGTTTGCCAAGTCCCGCTGGAAATATACACCGCAGGCTCGCTCTGCGTACAGCAAAAAGACCGGCATCCTGCCGGTCCTCCATTTAATCCTTCTGTTATGACGATCAGTGTCCCATCACCGGATGCGGCACATAAGGCTCCCCCAGGCTGATGATTTTCTCAGTACTCGTTCTCTAGACATCCAATAACGCTGTCTGTCTGAAAACCAAAAGGTAGACAGTACAGGCTTTTTATCAGGATGCTCAAGGTCAGTTTTGAATAAAGGGCTTCAATTCCTGCAGCAGCTTCTGCAGTTTGTCCGAGCTTTCCCCGTACAACTGTTTCGCTTCCTGGTTGCTGGTGGATAGACTGAACAGCTCCAGATCCGCTTCGCATTTTTTGAGGAGGGCATAGAGCTGCGGCTTGTCCTGGGGCTGCGGCACCTGCACCTTGTCGGCATAAAGATCAACCGTCAGCTCCCCGTAGGAATCCACCTGCCCCAGAAAAACATTCTCCACCGTAAGACCCTGCTTTTCCAGCTCCCCCTTCAGCCAGCTGCGCGACAAATTGAGATCATCCAGCGGTTTATCCAATATTTTGCCGTCCATGATGACTGCCTGCGTCTCCTTTTCAGGCGCCACCTTCATCCCCAGATCCTTGGGGGTCAGCGGCTGATTTTCCTTTTTAAGCAGAACATTAACGGCACCGTCCGACTCCATAATCGCAAACTCCACATTGGCCACCGTAAAAACATCCTTTTTGCGCAGCTCCTCCAGCAGCTCATCCGTAGTCAGCTTTTCTTTACGCAGCGTATCCTCCATAATCTTGCCGTCCTTGATCAGTACGCTTGATTTAAAGTCAATGAAATCACGGGCCTTTTTGCTTTTAATCTGCAGATATTCGATCCCCAGTGAAAAGGCCACCCACACGAGCAGGGCAATTATCCCCAGATGCCATGTCTTGTCCGTATCCAGCGAAATATAAGCTGCCACACTACCTATGGTAATTCCCGTAATATACTCAAAAAAAGAAAGCTGTGAAACCTGTCTTTTGCCAAGCAGCTTGGTCAAAAAGAACAAGACCACAACAGCAAATATAGTTCGTACAATGACCTCTAGCCATTCCGGCATGCTGATCCCCCCGTAAATTCCAGTTATGTTCGTGCTTGTGCTTATTCATTATTTGTCAAAAGAGGGGTAAATTACTCACTTTCCATTCATCTTCTGATGTTTCGTCAACGTTTTTTATCCGTACAGGCTGCTTAAAATTACCTGAATTGCCTGCGGCCAGGCTGTTAATACTAGTTGACAGTCAAATGTAAATCTAGAGATGTGGAGGGAAACAAGTTATGACCGTTGCTTCGCAAGTGAAAACCTGCCTGTCTTCGCTCAAAAGCGCCCAGGCCAGCCTTGAGCAGTTTGCTATGGAGACCCAGAATGAGGAAGCCAAGACCCTGTTTACCAATGCCGCTGAACAGACTCAGCAGATCGTTGAACAGGTTGAAGGCCGGGTTACCCAGCTGGAGAAGGAAGAGCCGCAGTATAGAGGTTTTTAGCTTTAGTTGGCAAAATGAAAAAAGAGGCTGTCTCCCTGCACACTTCTGCAGGACGGGACAGCCTCTTTGTCATTATCCTTTCCGCCTAGATACCGGCTTTCTGCTGCAGCTCCGCGCCTGCCCGGTTCAACAAGTCGGTGATTTCCAGCTTGCGTCCGGTTCTGGCACTCTCCAGAGCACCGATTACCATGGCCATACTATAAATGTTATCCCGGCAGTCTGTTTCAGCAGGCCGCTGCTCACTGAGAGACTGGAACATTTCACGAAGGCAGCCGTGATGGAAGGTCTCTTCCATTGGAACTTCTTCTGCTTCAATCCGCTCATACTCCCGCAGAAAAGGTTCCGCGTTTCCGCTGTCCCGGATCACCTCGGCATAAGGCATACCCGTGCCGTCCCACAGGATAGCACCCCGCTCACCCTGCACCCGCCAGGATGCCTCCCAGGAGGTAGGTGCCCCTTCAGCACACCAGGAGCCCTGATAGCAGAATACGGAGCCGTCCGACATCTCAAAGATACAGACAGCCGCAGCATTGCCGGCATACCAGGAGCCTGGAGGATTAAACTCCTGGCAGTACACCGTAACCGGATCGGCGCCGCTGATGAACCTGGCCTGGTCGAAGGTATGGATCGCCATATCGAGCAGCAGCGGGCTGTCCATTGCATCCCTGAAGCCGCCGAAATGCGGAGCCAGGAAAAAGCTTGCCCCCACGAATCCAATCCGGCCGATCGTCCCTGCTTCAGCCAGATGCCGGAGCGAGCGGATGCGCGGGTCATAGCGGCGGTTCTGCATGACCGCATGGGACCGGCCGGTCCGTCCGGCAACGGCTACAATCTCTGTGCACTGCTCCAGCGATTCTGCCAGCGGCTTCTCGCTGAACACATCACAGCCCAGCTCAAGCGCTGCAGAAGCAATATGATAATGGCTGGAGGGAATAGTCACATCAAAAACCAGATTGGCTCCTGTCTCCTGAATAGCCTGTTTAATATCTGTGAACGAAGCTGCTGCAAGACCATGCTTGCCAGCCATTGCTTCAGCCGCCTCGATCCGGATATCGACCAGAGCTACAATTTCTGTATCTGGCCGCTTTAGGGCATAGCTGATCCACTCATTGGCCATGGCTCCGCAGCCGGCCACAGCCACACGATATTGTGCTGTCATTGCTTCAGCCTCCTTTTAAACCGGATTAGGCACAAAACTTCCGCCCCGGCATGTTTTCAGATAGTTCAATGCATGAACCTGTCCCGTCATTTCAAGATGATCGCGGTAAACCGGGTCATGCCAGCCTTCAATGTCAATCGTTCCTGTATAGCCCGCCTGACGCAGTATGCTTATAATATCCGTCCAGTTGGTGTCCCCGAAGCCCGGAGTGCGGTGCCACACATAATCTTTAGGTCCGTGGATGCCATATTCCTTCACGATGTCCCAGGCAATTGTCGCATCCTTGCCATGCACATGGAAAATTTTATCCGTCCACTTGCGCAGCTGCGGAATAGGATCAATCAGCTGAACCATCTGATGGCACGGCTCCCACTCCAGGCCGATATTGTCAGCCGGAACGGCATTGAACATTTTTTCCCAGGCGGTAGGGTTGTGCGCAATGTTCCAGTCGCCGGTTTTCCAGTTCCCGTCCATAGAGCAGTTTTCAAAAGCAATTCTGACCCCTTGATCTGCTGCTCTTTTGGACAGCTCGCCGAACACCTCAGCGAATTTGGGGAGCGACTCATCTATGGACAGGCCGGTCAGCCGGCCGGTGAAACCGTTTACGATATCAGTCCCGAATAAACGGGCATGGTCAATCAGCCGTTCCCAGCTGGCCAGTGTGTCCGCGTTATCACCAGCACCGGTTAAGGGATTACCAAACACCCCGATCGCCGAAATTACAAATTGATGCTCCTCAGCAAGCTCCCGCACCCGTGCCGCCGTATCAGCCAGATCTGTCTTGCCTGTAGTCTGCCAGAAGGTCAGGCTGTAGGATTCAAAGCCGTGCTTCGCAATCTGCGGGATCACTCTTACTGCATCCCCGCCTCCGACCAGTGTACCGATTCTCAGTGTATCTTCCATCTTGTCTACCACTCCAATATTGGTTTATAGTTAACTGAATAAACCAAGTATAAGGCTCATTCCAAGCAAAATCTCTCCTTATCTTGTGCTAAACTAGCTGAATCTTGTGGGAGTTGAATCCGGCATGTCCTATCCGAAAGAGCTTAAGGAGTATCCTCAGCTTGAAGAAAAAACCTACCCCTTCCGCGTATTCTTTAACGGGTGCAGGGATGCCCGGCCGGAGCAGAATATCCTGTTTCTGCACTGGCATGAGCATTTTGAAATTATCGTTATGCAAAAAGGCAGCGCTATCTTTCATGTGGACAGCAAACCCTATCCTGCAGCTGCAGGAGATGTGATTATTGTGCCTTCCGGCGGACTGCATGTCGGCTACAGCCTCGCTGGCGGGGACATAGAGTTTGTCTCCATCGTGTTCCATGCTTCGCTGTTCAAAGACAGGAACCTGGACTCCCAGCATGAGCAGTTTGTGGCACCGTATCTGGAGAACAGGTACCAGTTCCCGGTTAAGCCGGCAGACCAGCTTTCTGCCTGCGCTGACTACTACCCCCTGCTGGAATCCGTGATTCATGAGGTTCAGCTCAAGGGGCCGGCTTTTCAGCTGGTGGTGAAGAACCAGCTCCATCTGTTTTTTACGCTGCTGGCCCGTTCCTTTCCCCCGCAGCAGGTGGAGGGCAGGCAGCAGAGTGATCGGTATTCAGTTAACCGTGAACGTTTCAAGCCGCTGCTGGAGTATCTGGACAGCCACTATGACGAGAAGATCAGCATTGAATTCGCGGCGAAATTCGTAAATCTCAACCCTTATCATTTTTGCAAAACCTTCAAAAAGCTGACTGGGCGCACCTTCATCGATTACGTCAACCTGTGCAGGGTAGATGAGGCTGAGCGCCTGCTGCTGGAGACAAATGATACCATAACGGAAATCGCCGGCAAGGTGGGCTGTGACAATCCCAATTACTTCACAAAGCTCTATAAGCAATATAAAGGGGTTACTCCTTCTGCAGCGCGAAAATAACAGATTTGTCCATACAAAAAAAAGAGCACCATTCAGCTATTGCGAACGGTACTCTTCCTTATGTGCTACTCCATCAGTTCAATTCTCCGGACTGTGGCTTGGGCGGGCAGGGAATCCAGAACGGTTCCCGTCCCCCAGATATGCACCTGCTGTCCCGTCTTCAATCCGGAAACTTCTATTTTCTGCCCAGAAGCATCATATAGCTCCGAACGGTCATTGAAAGAGAACCAGTAGGTCGGTTGCTCTTTACCCGGTTCCAGGATCAGAATACTGTCTACAGTATCTGACTTTACTTCCACAATCGTTCCTGTTACGCTTGGCTCGCCCAGCTCCTGTGCCTCAAAGCGTATCATTCCGGGATCGATCAGCTGGTTCAGTGCCTCCTCTGCATTCTTCAGGTAATCGTCCGGTACGGAGACGGCCAGCTTGTTCTGCATGACATCAACCCAGGAACCGTAAAGATTAAGCTGATTGTGCAGATCCCGCTCTGCCAGCAGCTTTTGTGCGGCTTCAAGCTCACCCGCAGAGAATTTCACATCATGTAAGGTATAGCTGCCGGGAGAGAAGCTGCCTGCAAAAAGCTCCTCCACTCCACTGTTCAAGCCAACAATATTAATATGAACCTGGTTATTCTCCAGATAGATGTCTCCGTTAGCCAAAGCTTTTTCAGCCAGAAAGAGCTTGATCGCTTCAGGATCAGCTGCAGGCAGTTGTCTAGGCGATGTTCCCGCTCCATTTGCCGGCTCCGGGGAAAAACTTGCCGCTGGCGCAGCGTTACGGCTCTCATCTCCCGCATTCTCCGGTTCCGCACAGCCTGCAAGCAAAAGGCTAAACAAGCCCAAGCAGATTCCTGCTGTTTTCCATCTGAACATAATCAGCCGCCCTTCCGTGATTTCTACTTCTCTTAACGCACAGAAACCGGGAAAGGTTGCTAAATTTCTACATTTCCGATACCTGAACCCAGCGCCGTTCTTCAATGGAACGTTCCACTGCTTCCAGCACAGCCTGACATTTCACGCCATCATTAAAATTGGGCTCCGGCTGGCGGTCCTCGGCGATGGCCGTGGACAGCTCCAGCATTTCATGGATGAACGTGTGCTCGAAGCCGATCGTATGGCCTGGCGGCCACCAGGCCTCGGCATAATCATGTGCCGGATCAGTGGCAAGCACACGGCGGAATCCCTGCACATCCTCAGCGTCAGAGGTCAGATACACCTCCAGCTCATTCATCCGCTCAAAGTCGAATTTTACACTCCCCAGGCTCCCGTTAATTTCAAAAGAATTTGTTGAGCGGTGGCCGGCAGCAAACCTGGTTGCTTCAAAGCTGCCGATAGCCCCGCCTGCGAACCGTGCCAGGAACAGCGTCGCATCGTCCACAGTAACAGGGCCTCTTGGCGCATCCTTACCTGCCCGTGCGCTGAGTCCGGTCATCTCCGAGGCCAGCGGGCGCTCCTTGACGAATGTTTCGCTCATGCCGATTACTTCCTGCACATCACCGACCAGGAAATGAGCCAGATCGATCAGATGAGCACCCAGATCGCCGTGTGAGCCCGATCCGGCTACTTCCTTCTGCAGTCTCCAGACTAGCGGAAATTCCGGATCAAGAATCCAGTCCTGCAGAAACCAGGCGCGGAAATGATAGATTTGTCCAAGCCGTCCGCTCTCGATCAGCCGCTTGGCCAGCCGCACTGCCGGAGAGAACCGGTAATTGAAGCCAATCATATGTTTAACACCGGCTGCGTCGGCTGCTTCCAGCATCTCGCGTGAATCTGCCAGATTCAGCGCCAGAGGTTTTTCGCAGAAGATATGCTTGCCTGCCTTTGCAGCTGCGAGTGCAATTTCCTTGTGGGCGTTGCTTGGCGCATTGATATCAATAAGGTCGATATCTTCTCTTCCAACCAGCTCCTGCCAGTCAGTCACACTCTCGGACCAGCCCAGCTGGCCGGCCGCAGCGGACACTGCCTCTTCATTGCGGCCGCAGATGACCGCCATCTCCGGCTTCAGCGCCTGCGGAAAAAACATCGGCAGACTGCGGTAAGCATTACTGTGCGCCTTCCCCATAAACTTGTAACCGATCATTCCAATGCGAAGCTGTTTCATCTAACTCCTCCTCGAATGAATTCGTTTTCATATAAAACTTCTATTATTGTAACATAATCATCCGGCTTCTATCATCCTCCCGAAAATCAACCCAGCCACTCCCGGGCATGCTTAAGAAACCGGCGTGTCGCAGGCGAAGCGTATTTCAGTGAATGAACGGCTATCCCCAGCGAACGGAAGCTGCGCTCCTCCAGTTCCAGCATAGCAACATTATGGTTCTGGCGGGTGATGATCATCTCCGGCAGGATACTGATGCCCAGCCCGTTTTCCACCATGGCAATAATCGCTGAATCATCACCTACCGTAAATTTGATGTTCGGTTTGATTCCCGCCTTGTCCAGCACCCGTCTGGCATCATAATCGGAGCCCGGCTTCTGGATTATAAAATCCTCGTGGGCGATCTGGGCAAGCGGCATATAGGGAGCATTCGCCAGGGGGTGTTCCCTGGAAAGAACCGCGAGCATACGGTCCTGCTTCAGCGGAAACACCTCAAATTTATCACGCGTCGGCAAAGAAATGAACCCGCAGTCAATCAGCCCCGACTCGATCCACTGTTCTATTTCGTAGTACCCGCCCTCCAGCAGCTTGAATTCAATGTACGGGTATTCCTTGCGGAATTCCTTAATCATGCCCGGCAGCCAATAAACCGACACACTGGTAAAGGTACCGATTGTAATCGTCCCGGTCTCCAGCCCGTGAATATCAGCTACCTGCTGCTTCAGCTGCTCATTCCACTTGAGAATTTCCCGCATCGCCGGCACGATCTGTTCCCCATTGACCGTCAGCTTGACACCGGAACGGCTTCTCAGCAGCAAAGGGAACCCGAATTCATGTTCCAGGCTGCTGATGGTGTGGCTGATCCCGGACTGGGTAAAGCCCATCACCTCAGCTGCCCTGGTCAAACTGCCCAGCTCGACTACGCTCAGAAACACCTCATATTTGCTTAAACTCAAAAAATCAGCTCCTGTACTTTACATGAATTTCTCTCATGTATCCCATGATAAACATTCAGTTACCTTATGTATTTGGCAGTATTATACTATAATCACATGATAAGAAAAAGGATGCTGATGATTAAAATGAAGCCGCGTAAGGCTGAGCTGCTGCTCATAATGGTAACGCTGTTTTGGGGTTCCTCCTATATTTTTATGAAAATGGGCCTGGATTCACTAGGAGAATTTAATCTGATCGCCCTGCGCTTCGGTCTCGCATTTATATTGGCAGCTATTCTGTTCCACAAACGCCTGCGCAGCAGCATCAATCTCCGGACACTGAAATATGCATCCCTGTTAGGCTTACTGTTGCTCGGCGTGTTCACTTGCATCACCTTCGGCCTCCAGACAACAACAATGTCCAACGCCGGTTTTCTGGTAGCACTGACTGTGGTGTTTGTGCCTATGCTTGAAGTTCTTGTCTTCCGCAAAAAAGTAGCTCCGCCGCAGATTTTCGGCACTGTGCTTGCTATCGCTGGAATCGGGCTGCTTACGCTGAACGGCTCGCTGCATATCCAGCCCGGCGACTTCCTTTGCATTCTGGCCGCCTTGTTTTATGCTGTGCAGATTCTGGTTACAGCCAGAGCCGTCAAAAGCTGTGACTCCCTGAATATCGGTATTCTCCAGCTTGGATTCGCAGGCGGATATGCGCTGGTTTTGTCCGCTATTTTTGAAGCTCCGTCACTGCCGTCCAGCATGCCCGGCTGGATTGCTATACTGGCGCTCGGCATTCTTTGCAGCGCCTGCGGGTTCATCCTCCAGCCTGTTGCGCAGCAGTACACAACACCGACACGCACAGGACTGATCTTCTCTCTGGAGCCGGTATTCGCGGCATTCTTCGGCTACTGGTTCGCCGGGGAGCAGCTGTCGCTGCAAGGGTATGCCGGGGCAGCGCTGGTGATGCTGGGTATTGTCGCTTCCGAGCTGCTGGGCAAAATGCCTGCGGATTCCCACCCGCTGCGCGGCTTAAAGAAGCGCAGGGCCCATTTATAAGCTGCTGTGCAAACAGCCCCGGAGCGAAGAATCCGGGGCTGTTTTTTATATATCCGGCTAGATCCAGAAACCTGCCAGTTTACTAAGGATTAGCCAAAGCCTTCTCTGCATCTGCCGGCGTAAGCTTCAATCCGGTTAATTTACCGGTGCTGTCCACAATCAGTGTCAAAGCAGCTTCAGACGCCGAAAACGTCAGCGTACTCTGAATGGTGTATGCATTCTCCTTCCACTCACTGACGGCGGATTTGACTCCGAGATAATTCCCCGCAGCCCCAGCCACCTGCTCCCAGCTCTGCCGGATCAGCGGCAGGGCCAGTGCGTCACTGCTGACGCTGCTGATATATCTTCTTTGCAGCTCCTCATATTGCCCCGTTGCCAGCAAGGTGGTCACCGCACCAGCCGTTACTTCAGGCGAATAAATTTCCGCCTGATTACTTGCCGGATTATACCCGGCAATTAGTCCGAGCGAGGTCAAAAAAGACAGCGGCACATACAGCCGTCCCTGTCTCGTTTCAATAGAGCCTTCATATGTTACCTTTTGCTTATCGGCCAAAATAATTTCCCGGCTGCTTAGCTTAAACTCAATCCTTTCTGCTGCCCGGCTTAGCTGTACTGTACCAGTGCTGCCTTTATACGTTATTTTGTACTTCAGCGACTCTGCAACTTCCCTTAGGGGCACCAGTACATTTGCACCGCTCTTGTAAGTAGATGAATCTGCCAGCTGAAGGGCTTGTCCGTTTACAACAACACTCAGGTTTGCCGCTGCTTTTGCCTCATTAACCGTCCCTATCCCTGTTCCTGCTCCCAATAACAGAATACTAAGGATCACGGCTGCGACTCTGCTCTTCATCCCGATCACACCTCTCCTGTATTAGAATTATTATGCACGCTGACTGCAGGGACTAGTCTTATAGTAAACAATAACCCTTTCCCGGCGGTAATAACCTGTTTTATGTAAAACAAGCTCAGGTTGTCATTATTATTGCCTTAGTAGAACGAGAGTATTGTACAATAAGAAAAGATATGGTAAATTCATCTTTAGTGATAATGATTATCATTATTAAATAGAGGGGGTTCATCATGTTTTCTTTAAAAAGATACAGTTCACTGCTATGCTGCACGATCCTCATTATTCTGCTCTTGGCCGCCTGCGGCAGTAATACCAATAACAGCACGGAGGCTGCTAATGCATCCACTACAGCAACTCCGGTACAGACTGTTGAACCTTCAGCTGCCGGCGATACCCGGAGCTTTAAAGATGCCAAAGGACGCCAGACTGATATCCCGGCAGATCCGCAGCGGATTGTATATGTAGGCAGTGATCCCGGTGATCTGCTCGCAATGGATGTGAAGCCAGTCGGAGCCAGCCTCAGTGTTATCGGGCCACAGGTAGCCTATCCGGACCTGCTCGAAGGAATCGAGGATGTCGGTTATCCCCCTTCACTGGAGAAAATAGTAGCCCTCAATCCGGACCTCATTCTGTTTAATGACTGGGATGAATCGGGAATTGATTCCATAGCGGCTATTGCCCCTACAGTTGTGATTGGTGAAGGCGGCACTTATGAACGTCTTAAAATGATTGCCGCGGCACTGGGCAAAGAGGATGTCGCCGATCAGAAGATTGCTGAGTATGAAGTAAAAGCAGCTGCGGTCAAGGACCAGCTTAAGCTGGATCTCGGCTCCGGTGACACGGCTACGATCTATCTGCAGCTAGGCAAGACGCTGTATGTGATGGGGCATCAGGGGATTTCAGTGTCACTCTATGATATGCTGGGCTTCAAGCCGTCTCCTAAAGTTCAGGAGATGATTGATAAGGACGAGCGGTTTGCGGAAATTTCAGCTGAGGTTCTGGCTGATTATGCCGGTGACGAGGTGTTTGTGCTCGGTGATGAGACGGCGGAAACCTCCGCCGCCGTAAAGGATTTAATGGAAGGCCCTATTTGGAAGACCATTCCTGCGGTGAAGAATGGCCATGTGTATGTCACAGACAGCAAATGGAACTTTGATGATCTGATTACCCGGAACCGCCTGCTTGAGGAGCTGCCAGTGCTGATGGCTAAATAATCTCTCTGCTGCCCTTATATCTGTGATACGCTCTATTCCACATTAAAATCGAAATATTTCGCCGGATAAGGCTCATTGTTCAGTGTAAAATGCCACCATTCCTTGGCATACGGCTTAAAGCCATGTTTGGCCATCGCATCCTTCAGGATTTTGCGGTTCTGATGCTGGACAGTGTTGACCAATGTAGTATTATAATAAGAAATATCGCCAAAAAAATCATACGGGCTGCCCATATCAACCAGGGTGCCCGTTTTTTTGTCGGCCAGCGTGAGATCCACCGTGCTCCCCCGGGAATGCCCTGATTTCTTCGAGATAAACCCCAGTTTAAATAAATTCTTCTTATCAAGCTCCGGATAATACAGCTGCTTATTGATAACATCCGAAGCATCCTGTGACCAGGCGACAAAGCGGTTAACCGCCTTTTGCGGACGGTAAGCATCATAAATTCTTAGAATGTAACCTTTAGCGGAGAGGTCCTCACTCACCTTTTTCAGGGCGTTTGCCGCCTTGGAGGTAGAGATAGCTAAAGGTGCCTTATAACCGCTGACCGGCGCACCTGTAAAATTGTATTTTCCATAGTAGCTGATCTGATATTGTGCTTCCGGAATCACCTCATCAAGGTAAACGAACCCCGACGGCAGCTTGTCCTTCTTCACAACATTGTTGATTGCCGGTTTCCAGGCTGTATCCTGGCCGGTTGCGGCTTGTGCGGATGCCTCACTATTAGCCGAAACTAACAGTATTGCAGCGGTAATTAACGGACTTAACGCAAAACATTTTGACCTGTAATTAATTTGCCTCATTCCTCATGCTTCCCCTTCCTTTTATTACTTCCCTGTCAACTGATACCCGCTGTTATCCAGCAGCTTCAAAAGCTGTTTAATCAACCTATTATAAAATTGGTCATGAAAAAAAGACATATCCTTATACAGATATGTCTCATAATTTTGAATATTAATGGATGCTCAAAAAAAACTATTAGTGCATCGGTGCCTGTGATTTATGCTGTATAACAACACGTTTGATGAAAAACGCTACAATCAGGCCGATCACAGCCATCACCATTCCGAATACAAAAGCGTTCTGTACCCCATGGGTAAAGGCAGCCAGCGCATTCAGCGGGTTGGAAGCGTCAGTAACAGTTTCCATATAATTTTTGGTACCGGAAGTCATGATGCTGACAGCGAGCGCAGTACCGATTGCACCGGCTACCTGCTGCAGTGTGTTCATGATCGCCGTGCCGTGAGGATAGTACTCCAGCGGCAGCTGATTGATACCGTTTGTCTGTGCAGGCATCATGATCATCGAAATCCCGATCATCAGGGCGCTGTGCAGCACGATTACGAAAATAACAGTCGATGTAGCGGTAATGCTGGAGAAGAACCACAGCGATACTGCCACAACTACCAGACCCGGAATAACAAGCCATTTCGGACCATATTTATCAAACAAACGACCCATAATCGGGGACATCAGACCATTGATAATACCGCCCGGCAGGAGCAGAAGACCTGCTTTGAACGCCGAGTAGCCCTGACCCTGCTGAAGATACATCGGAAGAATCAGCATGGAGGAAAGAATGATCATCATACAGATAAAGATCATCAGTACAGCTACTGTAAACATCGGGTATTTAAAAGCCCGCAGGTTAATCATCGGCTGCTTCATCGTCAGCTGACGAATGACGAACAGGACAAGGGCAATCACGCCGATGGCAATTGCAGCAATAACCTTGGTGCTTCCCCAGCCGCCTTCTTCACCGGCGCTGCTGAATCCGAATACGATACCGCCGAAACCGGCGGAGGACAGAATAATCGACAGTACATCAATCTTTGGCTTGGTAACCTCAGAGACATTCTGCATGAAAAGAATTCCGCTGATCAGAGACAATACAAGGAACGGAAGTGACAGCCAGAAGATCCAGTGCCAGGTCAGGTTGGAGATCAATAGACCGGCAATTGTCGGTCCGATTGCAGGTGCAACCATGATGACGAGACCGATGAGTCCCATCGCTGCTCCTCTTTTTTCAGGCGGGATAATGACCAGAATCGTATTAAACATCAGCGGCAGCAGCAGGGCTGTACCCATCGCCTGCACCACGCGCGCGAGCAGCAAAATTTCAAAAGACGGTGCCATTGCCGCAATAAAGGTTCCCAAGATCGAGAAGCTCAGCGCAGCTACAAATAGCTGTCTAGTTGTAAACCATTGCAGCAGCATACCGGAAATCGGAACGAGGATGCCCAGAGTCAGCAGATAGGCGGTAGTCAGCCATTGTGCAGTTGATGCTGTAATCTGCAGTATATTCATTAAATCTGATAGTGCGACATTCAGCGCCGTTTCACTGAACATGCCGATGAATCCCGCGAGCAATAGGGAAACAAGAATCGGAATTGTTTTAAACTTCTTTACCTCTGGTTGTTGCTTGCCTTGCATTGTTGCTTCCACTCTTGTATCCTCCTGATTTGTAAAGTTTCTCTCTGTTTGTTAACCCAGTATGGCTGGAATAACCTGTACCGCTGCAAGCAGCGGCTGTGTGCTCTTATAAGTCAGCGCCTGAAGCAGCGCACCCTCATACAGCGAAACGACGACAGAAGCCTTGTCCGAGGCAAGCTGCTCATCGACGCCTTCTTTCAGCAGACTGTGCATAATCACATCCTGCCAGTCCTTAAAGACTGATTGGCAGGCCGAGCGCAGCTCGTCACTGACACAGGAGGTTTCAACGGCGACCCAGAAGCTGAAGGGAACAAAACCTTCAAATGAAGTCTCCTCAGCCTTCCTGGCCACTTCCAGTATGAAATCCTGTATCATGGCGGTTGTACTCGATTGCGTTTCTGCATAATGACTTAGCAGCTGGGCAACAAATACACTTGTCCGGCTGATGCAGGTCAAAGCCAGCTCCTCTTTTCCGCGGGGAAAATAATAATAAAGCGATCCCTTGGGTGAGTCACTGTCTTTAATAATCTGATTCAGGCCGGTCGCGTGATAGCCTTGTGTGAAAAACAATCTCGAAGCGGTGTCCACAATCGCCTCACGCGTATTGTGCTTGTTCGACAAGCTCAACACTTCCTTTACCTTTTATAACAATCGGTCTATATAATAAAACCATAAATTTGAACGATCTGTCAACAGCAAAATATTTCAATATTAAAATTTATTCGTCCGTTTACACAATATATTAGCGATCTCAACAGGTTTTACATTGCCACTCCATTCGGGATCAAGTATAATTACACTATTCCCATAAGAAAGGTGTGGTTTGGTGTGACAGAAACAGCTAAGCCCATAGGAATTCCCAGACCCTTGGTCAAAACCAATCAGGCTTTTATCGTTATTTCCGTTCTGTTGACCTGGTTAACAGGTGCTCACTGGATTCTTGCATTGCCGCTGGCTGCCGGCCTGTCCGGTCTATTGTTCGGTTACAACCCGGTCATTAAGCTGGCTGGACAATTCCTCCGCAAGGAACGCTCGTCCTATCTGCAGGAGGACTGGGATCAGCAGCAGTTCAACCAGAGTATCGCTGTTTTCTGTCTGGCAGGCGGATTAATTAGTTACCTTGCCGGATGGACCTTCGCATCTGCTATTTTCACTGCAATGGTAGCTGTTGCCGCAAGAGTGGCCCTCCTCGGCTTTTGCATAGGCTGCTTTATCCATTACCAATGGAAAATGTATACGTACAGACGCAAACAGGCAGCATCGCACAAATAAACCCGTGCCCATGCTGCCTGTCTTTTTTTACTCAATCGTATAATCGGACAGAATCTTCGCTACGGATGAGGCGAAGCTTTTGCCTGCGCCCCAGTCCACTTTAAAAATCATACTGTTCGAGCTCCCCGCTGAAATCAGTCTGATGTTGCATATGCCCTGCAGATTATCCGCTATGATTACAAGTGCACCTTGATTCCCGGAGCGGAGATAGTATCGTTCATAGACCAATGTTCCTATCATCCGTCCGTCACCAAGGCTGTTCAGTTCTTCATGCAACAGTTCGGCATTCGAACTCATCCCATCTTTAATCAGTGTCATAGCAACAGCCGGATTTACTGTTACATTTAATTGAAATTTATCCGCCACTTCTGATCACTCTCCCCAAAGTAACCTGGTTATGGACTGTCTGCGCTGCCTACTCTTCCCGCACGGCCCCGGCAACATCCCAGCGATGGCTGAATTTCGTTAGGCGCGGGTGAAGCTGCTGAGGTGCCGCTGACAGAATCAGGCGCAGTTTGACAATCCACTCCTCAAAAGAAGAATACGAAGCGAACTGGTTAGCTGTTTCAGGTGTCAGGTACAAAAAATAAGGCGGCGAATACACTTCGCTGATATGTCGGAGCGCGGTATCGAGCGGGGTGTACTTTTTCCGCTTGCCTTCGAGTGTCTCGATGGTGATAAAGGTGCGACCCTGATCTCTTTTCCACTCGTGCAGCCGGTCTTCACGCTTGTAGTAGGAACGGACCGGCTCTTTGCTCATCCGTCTCACCGTTTCCTCATGCAGCGGGTACAGCACCAGCTTGGTGAATTTGCGTTCTGACGCTATATTAGCTGCTTCTTCAAGCTCCTGATCGGAGATATGCTCAAATGAATCGTAGAAAATCAAAGTCCCTTTGCGTTCCTTGGCCGGCGGCTCGTAGCCGTAAGGCACATGCTGAATGTCCCGTTTCATGGTTACCCTCCTGCATATTCTTTGCTTACAGCATAACATGCCGGGGCTTTGATTCAAAAATTCCGCCACTATAACTATATGGTTTTGTTCACAATCTCACTGCCAAATCGCTGCTGCGCATACGCCGCTGCACCTAAGGTACCTGCCCTGCTGCCCAGCTCTGCCTGTACAATGTCACAGCTGCCGCCCGACAGCTTCAAAGCATGCGCGCTTACCGTTTCGCGGACGCTCTGCAGCAGACGGTCCCCGGCCGCAGCCATGCCGCCCCCTATAATAATCCGCTCCGGGTTGAGCAGATTAATAACATTAGCCAGACCGAAGCCCAGCAGCTCACCCGTTTCGTGCATAACCTCTACTGCCAGGGGATCAGCCAGATCATAAGCCTCCGAGATCATTTTAGCCGTAATAACCTCTTCAGCGCCGCCCGTCCACTCCTGAATGATGCTCTCTCTTCCGGCCGCAAGCTTTTCCTTGAAGGTATTTACCATGCCTACAGCAGAGACGTAGCGCCCCAGACAGCCTGAGCTGCCGCAGCGGCAGGGACGCCCTTGTCTAAACATGTTCATATGCCCGATTTCACCGGCGCTGAACGTTGTGCCATACAGCACCTTGCCGTCATGGACAATGCCCGAGCCAAGGCCTGTCCCCAGCGTCAGCAGCACCAGATTGCTGCAGTCCCGTCCGGCTCCATGCAGCCACTCTCCGTACAGATTTACCCGCACATCATTGTCAATAAAGACAGGAAAGCAGTAATGCTGCTTCATTTCGTTTACAACATGCACCTGCTCCCAGCCGGGAAAGTTAGGAGAGAAGATTGACAGCCCCTCCTTCGGGTCCAGCAGACCCGGTACTCCCATGCCCATACAGGCAATCTCCTGAAGCGAGATGCCGTTATCAACTGTCAGCATGCTTACTGCCAGTCTGATCCTTTCAAGCACATGTGCCGGTCCGTTTGCCGCTTCTGTGGGAATAGACAGCTCCCGGACCGGCGCAAATTCAGCGTTATATAAACCTGCCTTGATATTCGTTCCGCCCAAATCAATGCCTATTGTATAAGTGTTCATCTCAGGTCAGCCCGTCCTTTTTTTTTTTGAAAAATAGCATATATGTATCACACTCATTATTATGGCCTTTAACTTTATCAGCCGTTAGTATTTTTATCGCATCCGGGTAGTATTTTCTGATGGTGTTAGCAGATATGTATACGCAAAAAACAGACGGATGATCTCTCATCCGCCTGCCTTGCAATAACCTATGCGTTTAGGAGCCGGCACCTTTATACCGTCTAACTCCGTAATTCCAGCTGAAAAGCCCGATAGCCAGGAACACAGCCCCGACAACCGGCGTTAGTATAGCCATTCCCCTCATCTCATCCCGCTGCAGGAACAAGGCTGCCGGATATATACCGACAAAGGCAAACGGTATAATCCAGGTAAGCAGTACCTGAATCGCCCGGTTGTAGATAGTCACGGGATAACGCCCGTAGTTCTGAATGTTGTACATCAGCGGCAGAATGCCGGTCGGCGCATCCGAATAGAATGACAAGGACGTCAATGCCGTATAAATCCCGGTATAGATCGCTACCGCACTGAGTGTAAGCACCAGAAGCGCAGGAATGGTCCACCACTCAAAAGGCAACCCCAGATTAGCGCCGCTGATCGCCATAATAATCAGGCCGATGAACGAGCCGATCAGGGACGGCGGGTCTACATTTTCCAGCAGGATCTGAAACAGGTTATGTGCCGGACGAGTCAGGACACGGTCCATCTCGCCTTTGACGATGTAGCGCTCACTGAAGTTCCACATATTCACGAAGCAGCTGAACACACCGAATGGAACCATAAAGAAGCCATAGACAAAGACTACCTCATTTTGATTCCAGCCGCCCAGACTTTCCGTATGCATAAAGATGACCATAATAAAGATAAAGTTCGTCGCCTGGAACAACAGATCCGAAATGACCTCCACCCAGAAATCAGCGCGGTAGGTTAACCGGGTCTTCATATAATTTTTGAGATATTCAAGTAATAATCCTAAATGATACATCAACCTTAACCCCCCTGCACGAACAGCCGCTTGCGCGCCGCATGATAAAGCCAGACAATCGGAATCAGCAGCACCAGGAACCAGAAGACCTGAATCCCAAGCACATTCCAAATGCCTACCCCTTGAACACGGCCCGTAAAGACGGAGCCCGGAAGGTATGTAATCGCCTGAAACGGCAATACATTCAGTACAGAGGACAACCAGCCCGGAAACAGGCTGATCGGAACGATCAGACCGGAGAACAGGTCGACGATAACCCGCTTCATACGCATGACACCTTCATTATTTTCCACAAAAAAAGCGCTCAGCCCTGTGATCACATTAATCTGTGAGCTGATCAGGAAGCTGAAAAAGAGCATCACGAGGAAGCCTGCCCAAGCGGCCGGCTCTGTCGGAAGCTGCACCGGAAAGAGCAGAATGGCCACGATCATCCCCGGAATCATCAGCATCAGGAAGCGGAACAGGCCTTCGCCGAGTCCCTGCATCATTTTGACCAGTACATAATTGTAAGGCCGGATGAACTGGATTGCGATGCTTCCGTCACGGATGTCTGTCGAAATCTCACGGTCCAGATTGTTAAAATAAAAGGCCCTCGCCATCCACGAAACGGCTACATAGGTGGTCATCTGCGCACTCGTAAAGCCGCCCAAGGATTCCCCGCCGCCGTAAATGGCTTTCCAGGTGAAGTAGTTAACCCCGATATTCAATGTGTAAATTAAAATGCCTGAATAGTAATTGACCCGGTAAGCCAGCATAGTCAGAAAACGGATGCGGATAAAATCAAAATAAGCACCGAGCAGCAGCAGCTTCCCTTTCTCCTGCGCAACGCCGGCCTCTAGAGATTTAGACATGTGCCGCCTCTTTCTCTTCCTGCAGTGCCGCGATTTTGTCCTCCGGTTTCTCTGCAGAGCCGGACTGATAGATGCTGCGTACAATCTCATCCGTATTGGTCTCGATAATTTTGATGTCGGTGATATCCGCCGACCCAACCACACGGGCCAGCACATCAGATACGTTCAGCTCAAGCGGAATCCATACCTTGGCTCCCAGCTCATTCTCTGCGGACCAGGTAACCGGCATCCCGTCTGTCCATTGCACCAGCTGAGCCAGCTTAGTAGCCGCTCCGAACTGGAACTGCACTTCACGCCCGGTTCCCCAGCGCTGCTTCAGCTCCTCAAGTCCGCCGTCATAAATAATACGTCCGTCATCCAGCATAATAACCCGTGAGCAAAGAGCTTCAATATCCTGCAAATCATGGGTTGTCAGCAGAATCGTTGTACCGTGCTCGCGGTTCATATCCTTGAGAAAATCGCGGATTTCGGACTTCACGACAATATCCAGACCAATGGTCGGCTCGTCCAGAAACAGGATAGACGGGTTGTGCAGCAGCGCAGCCACCAGCTCACAGCGCATCCGCTGGCCGAGACTCAGCTTGCGGACCGGACGGTTCAGCAGCTCCTGCAGCTCCAGCCGCTCTACCAGCTCGTCCAGGCGCTTTTTGAAATCATGCTCAGACACTCTGTACACCTTACGCAGCAGCTGAAAAGACTCAATAACTCCGATGTCCCACCACAGCTGGCTGCGCTGTCCGAATACGACACCGATATTCTGCACGAACTTCTCGCGTTCCATATAAGGAACAAATCCGCCTACAGATACTTTGCCTGATGTAGGAACCAGAATACCCGTAAGCATCTTGATCGTCGTCGATTTACCTGCCCCGTTCTCCCCGATGTAGCCGCAGATTTCACCTTCGGGAATCGTAAATGAAATATCCTTTACCGCAGTAACCTCGGAATACTGCCGTTTAAATAAATCAGCGAAGGCCCCTTTGAGGCCCTCGCGGTTTTTTTGGACTTTAAAGGTTTTGCGCAAGTCCTGCACTTCAATTGCATTCATAGAGTACCTCGCTAAGCTATAAGTTGGATTCAGTTCTTCATTATAATGTACAAAGCAGAAAAGAACTACCCCTCATTATTTAGCGACTCTTCCGTCAAAAAAATCTGCCGTCTTCACTGCCTCCAGATGACCGGAACGGGAAACCTTGGTCCGCAGGTACTTTTCGTTAAACACAGACACATCTCCCCATAGCGGAATCCGCTTCCCTGTGTTCATGCCCGCAGCCTTCAATGCTTCCAGCTTTTTCGGATTATTGGTAATCAGCGTAACAGGCTGGCTGCGCAGGTGCTGCAGAACGCTGATCGCGTCGCTATAGTCTCTGGAATCATCTACAAAGCCCAGTTCAAGGTTAGCCTCTACTGTATCAAAGCCTTCTTCCTGTAAAATGTAGGCCATCGCTTTGCTGAACAGTCCAATGCCTCTTCCTTCATGATTCGCCAGATAGAACAGCGCTCCAGAACCATGCTGCGCGATCATCTTCATCGACTGGCGGAGCTGGAAACCGCAATCACAACGCTTGCTGCCAAAGATATCCCCGGTATGGCAAATGCTGTGCATCCGGATCAGGGCCTCGTCCGATTGTTCAAAATCACCGTAGACCAGCACGCTCGACTGCTGCGAATCAGCAAGCTTCAGCGAGGTGAGCCGTGAGATTAACAGCTCAGTTGCTTCCTTGGTATCGCCCTGCTGCAGGTCTTCATCAGCCGCATTCAGCCAGCTGTACCATTTAAAAGTGATCGTTTCACCGTCCAGATTGACAGGTAAAGTAATAGGTCCGACCAGAATATTCGTTTTATCTCCATTAGTAATCCATTTGATTTTATTCTGCAATATAGAAATGATATCCGGTTTAATCATGAGTGCACCGTCCTAAAATTTAATTATTAAAATTTTCAGTAGTAACTATTTGTAAGTTAGTTTATCATTGTAATATAAGTTCGTCAAGTTATAATATATATTTAAATATTTATAATTACTTATTGTAAGTTTATGATATAATGAATGCAGAGGTGAACAAAATGAATGAGTTTGAGATGTGTCCCCGCTTCGAAAAAGCGGTAGATGTGCTCAGCAAACGCTGGGTCGCCCTGATTGTTTTTGTCCTGATGCAGGGCCCCCGCCGGTTTGGTGAGATTGAAGGCTGCCTGGCCAATCTTAGCGGTAAAGTATTATCCGACCGGCTAAAGGAAATGGAGAACGAGGGTATTATCCAGCGGACCGTATATCCTGAAATGCCGGTGCGTATTGAATATTCCCTCACTGCCAAAGGCAACGCCCTTGCTCCTATTCTTGGTGAGATCAGCAGCTGGTCTTCGGAATGGATTGAGCTGGGAGTGAAGCAGTGACCGCCGCCCTGTATGCAGATAATCGCCCTTTTTGAACCGGATTCCGGCTCAAAAGGGCGATTATTTGTGTGTTGAACTATCCAGGAACCCTGTGTACCGACTCCTTAACCCGTATAATACCAAGTATTACACTCGGTATTATGAATATTGCAATAGTTCTGACAAAAAAGCAGGGTCAGATTTTTCATCTGCCCTGCTCTACTGCCATTATAAACGTTCTATACACCGTTACATCAGCTTTTTAATATCATCCTTAATCTGCTCCGATTGCGGGCCGAATACGATTTGTACCGCGCCCTGTCCGAGCCGCATAACCCCGGAAGCTCCAAGCTGCTTCAGCGCCGCATCCTTAACCGCTTTATCATCGGCTACATTCAGCCGCAGCCGGGTAATACAGGCATCTATAGTACGGATGTTTGCAGGTCCGCCGATATTCTCCAGAATCTTTGCTGCTCTGGAGGATGCCGATACAGTACCTTTTCCAACAGCAACCTCCTGCAGGTCATCTTCAACATCATCTTCCCGCCCCGGTGTCTTCAGATTAAACTTCACGATAATGAAGCGGAACAATACATAATAAAGGACGAAGAAGGCAAGCCCTACCGGAATTAGAATCCAGGCATTTGTGGACGACTTCAGGTTCACCAGATAGTCAATCAGACCGGCCGAGAAACCGAAACCAAGCTTCACATCAAGTACATACATCAGCAATCCGGCAAGACCCGTCAATACTGCATGCACTACATACAGTACCGGTGCAACGAACATGAACGAGAATTCAAGCGGCTCGGTAATCCCTGTCAGGAAGGATGCGATTGCCGAACCGATAAAGATAGAAGCAACGAGCTTGCGCTTATCCGGCTTAGCTGTATGAATGAAGGCTAATGCCGCACCCGGAAGGGCGAACATCATAATCGGGAAAAAGCCTGTCATGAACATACCGGCCGTTTTATCTCCGGCAAAGAAGCGGGTAAGGTCACCGTGCACAATTTCGCCTGCCGCATTGGTGAAGTCACCAATCTGGAACCAGGCAATCGTGTTAATGACGTGATGCAGCCCGATCGGAATCAGCAGACGGTTCGCCGTACCAAAGACAAATGCGCCAATTGCGCCAAGGCCGACCACCCAGTTCCCGAAATCGCTTATTACATCCTGTATAGGGCTCCAGACCATTCCGATGAATACAGCGAGCACCATCATGGAAGCTGCAGTAATAATCGGCACAAACCGCTTACCGGCGAAGAAGCCGAGCCAGTCAGGCATTTTGATATTGTGGTATTTCTTATACAGGAATGCAGCCCATGCTCCGGCAAAAATCCCGCCAAGCACGCCCATGTTCAGCACTACATCATCGTTAATAAAGGAGAACTGCAAGGGCACAATTTCCAGTACATTTTGAAGCACCATGTAGGCTATAAGCGCGGATAGTGCAGCAACTGCGTCGCCGGCAAAACCGATCGCCACCCCGATTGCGAAGATCAGCGCCAGATTTCCAAAGATCGCATTCGCACCCGCATTCAGGAAAGGAGCTACATACTGGTTCAGAAACCCTCCGACCGCGCTGCCCAGATGCAGATCCTTTTCATAATTAATCAGCCCGAACCCCTGCAGAATTGCAGCCGCCGGCATTGTCGCAACCGGAAGCATCAAAGACTTGCCTAACTTCTGTAGAAAAGCCAACATAATACTATCATCCCCTCAGTTTCATAATAGATACCGCCCTATGCACTGTTACTGTGAAGCTACTTTCAGGATCAGATCTTTTCCCGCCGCGACCTGTCCGTGCAGACACTCCACCACCGGAGCCTTCTCTTCCATACTCGTAACGATCACTGGTGAAATGGTCGCACAGCCTGCAGCACGTATTTTCTCAAGATCAAATTCAATCAATAACTGTCCGGCCCTGACACTGTCCCCGGAGGCAACATGACTCTGAAATCCGCTGCCCTTCAGGCTGACCGTATCAATGCCGATATGTAGCAGCAGCTGCAGTCCGGAAGCGTGTTCAATAATCAGCGCATGGCTTGATTTCACAATATGGGCAATCCTGCCGTCAAAAGGTGCAAACAGCTTCCCTTCTGCCGGTTCAATGGCAATTCCGCTGCCCATGTGCCCGCCGGCAAAGGTATCATCCGGCACGCTGCCCAGGGGAACCGTCTGCCCGCTTATGGGTGCTGTAATTTCAATCATTTGTACAGTATGCTGCTCTTCTTTTTTGGATTTCCATCTGGAAAACATCCGCACCACTCCTCTCAGCCTGCTATTTATTTTTCTCTATGGTCTGGAACAGCCGGTGCAGGTGCATGGCCAGGAAGCATAGCTCCTCCTCCGGAACCTGAACCTCCAGTCTGTTCTGAATGACTTTTCCCAGCTTCTGTGCCAGCTTGTATTCCGTCTTGTACTCTTTCTTAATATGCTTTACGAAGGGATTATCAATTAGCGAGCCCTGCAGGATCCGTTCCAGCGAAAACCGCAGATGGATCATCAGCCGCACATGATTCATGCTTCCGTGCTCAAACGTAATCTTCTGCTCCGCACGGATCAGGCCCAGCAGCTCATTGACCATATTCGATACTTTCACCAGCTGACCTACGGGCACATTGCTGACCGCTGAATAGACATGATAAGTCAGAAATCCGACTTCATCTTCCGGAATTTGTACATTGAATTCGGCACTGATCTTTTCAGCCGCTTTGAAAGCGATCTCAAATTCTTTGGGGAACGTCATTTTGGTTTCCTGCAAAAAGGGATTGATAATATCCATACCGCTGCGCAAACGGTAAATGGTGAACTGGATATGGCTCGGGAGTGCCAGATATATCTTGTCGTTTAACTTGCCGGGAAATTGACTGGTGATATCCCCGATAATCTCATCGGTAATTTTCATTACTTTGTGATCGATATCTTCCAGCAGGATCTGATACTGGCCCCATTCCTCCCGGTCTTCCAGGCGAAACAGCTTCTCAATCCGCCGGTCATCCATTTCAATTACTCCGGTGTCCTTTACCGCAAAGCCAATGCCTTTGCCGATAATGACGTATTCCTTGCCGTTCCTGCTTCCCTGAACCATAACTACATTATTTCCGATCACCCGCTGCACTAGAAAGTGCTCGATTTCCTGCGACAAGCTCTCCCTCCTCCCCCTGATCTTCAGAAATTCGGCAACAAAAAAAGCCAAGAACCGCCTCATATAGAATGAAGACAATCCTTGGCTCATGCCCTTAAAAGGTAACACGCCGTTTGTTATAAATGATCATTTATGAACTAATCATAAATCATAGTCCCGGTTTTCGTCAATGGTAATTTTAGAAAAGTCAAGCCGGGCGTTTAGACTATGTATCCTGGGGGCGGATCAGCCTGCACATCCGTGTAACGACATCCTGCATAACTAACGGTTTGCTAATAAAATCAGAAGCTCCGGCTGCAAGGCATTTCTCCCTGTCTTCCTTCATGGTCTTGGCTGAGACAGCAATTATTGGAAGATCCTGCAGAAGCAGCTCCTCGCGGATGATGGAGAGCGTATCATAGCCGTCCAGGTTCGGCATCATAATATCCAGCAGTACAATATCGATCTCAGGATGCTCTCTGACAGCCTGCAGGCATTCATAACCATTCTGTGCCGTCAGAACGTTCATCTGATAAGGAATCAGGCCATTCTCCAGGGCGTAAATATTACGCTGATCATCATCCACAATCAGTACAGTCCGGCCCTGCAGCCTGGCGTATTCTTTTTCAAATAACATGCGGTCATTCAAAACCTGCTCCTGCTTGTATGTCTCCGCTTCATTACGCTCACTTGTCGCTGCTGCAGGATACCATGACCTCAGCGGAATCTGCGAAAGATCAGACTCCTCCTGCAGGTACGGAAGATACAAGGTGAACGTGCTGCCTTTCCCTTCCTCGCTCTGCAGTGTAATATATCCGCCAAGCAGCTTGGCCAGCTGGAGGGAAATGGACAAGCCCAGCCCCGTACCGCCGAATTTACGGGCAGTTGTGCCGTCGGCCTGTCTGAATGCTTCAAATATCAGCTCCCGGTTAGCTTCCGATATGCCAATCCCCGTATCGGTAACCGCAAAAGCCACCATCTGCTGCGGCTCACTGTCCGCCTCATCAGGCTGATATTCAGTACAGCTGATTTGTACCCGTACAGACCCCTGCTCGGTAAATTTAAAGGCATTGGACAGCAGATTACGCAGAATCTGATGCATCCGCATTTCATCGGTAAAGAAAAGATCCGGCACTTTATCGTCCAGATGTACTGAATACTCCAGTTTCTGCTTAGCTGCTGTTTTATCAAAATAACCGGAAAGCAGCGCCGGCAGCTCGGTAAGATTAACGGCATCCATCTCGACCAGCATTTTACCGGCTTCAACCTTGGAGAGATCCAGAATATCATTAATCATCGCCAGCAGATCACTCCCGGAGGAATGGATAACCGAGGCATATTCCAGCTCCTCTTCTGTTAACGAATGATTGCGGTTCTCAACGAGCAGCTGTGAGAGGATCAGCATGCTATTAAGCGGAGTGCGCAGCTCATGCGACATATTGGCCAGAAATTCACTTTTGTAACGCGAACTAAGCTCCAGCTGCTTATTATACTTTTCCAGCTCAGCAGCTGCATTTTCGGCAACAGACTTCTGATTCTCCAGCTCCCTGTTCAGGTTCATCAATTCACTGGTGTGATTCTGCAGTTCTTCCGTCTGTACCTGAAGCTCCTCTGACTGCACCTGAAGCTCCTCAGATTGTACCTGAAGCTCCTCATTCATACTTTGGGACTCCTGGTAAAGGGACTGTACCTCCATCCGGGTTCTAACCGAATTGAGGGATACACCCAAAGCTTTGATCAGCTCATACAATAGCTCCACGTGGTGAGGTGCCCATTTGGTCAAGGAGGCGAACTCCACCACAGCCAGTGTCTTGTTATCAAAAAGTACCGGAGCAATGACAGCAAATCTTGGTGCAGTCCGGCCAAGCCCGGAATTAATGCTGATATAATCCTCGGGCAGATTGCCGACAAACATGACTTCCTTATCGACAGCACATTGTCCGATTAGTCCTTCGCCCGGACGTATCCGTGCAGCTCCGTAAGGAGTATCTGTATCCGCATCTGTTTTTCCGGCGTAGGAATACAATCTTTTGAAAGCATCCTCTTTATCGAGGACATAAATGGCCCCGTATTGAATCTCAAAGGTTGTTGCCAGTTTGTTCACAAAAGTCCGGCTCATAACCGCAAGATCCGTCGTTTCCTGCAAAATAATCGAGGTTGAAGCAAGCTGCTCCGAACACCACTGGTCCACCTGTACCTTATCGAGCAATCTGTTCGTTGCTTCGCCAAGATCATAGACTTCATCCATCGTTTTGGCTTTGATCCGCTCGGACATATTGCCACCGTCAGCGATGCTGTTAATAGCCTGTATTACATGCTGCAACGGCTTCACGATACTTAAAGAGAGCAGGTAGGTAATAAGTAAAGCCAGCAGTGCCACCAATGCCCACAAAATGTACATTGTAGTGATCAGCTTCTGATTGCTGTCCTTCAGTCTGGTAATCCGGTCATTGGTCAGCTGGCGCTCATTATCGCGGAAATTATCCGACTGTGTGCGGATCGAATCAAGCACCGACTTGCCGGAATCATTCTGGAAATACACCGCGACCTCTTCATCCCGTCCGCTCTGCTTCAGCTGAACCACGTACTGTCCGGCTTCCTGAATCCATTTTTCAATATCACGTCTAATGCTTTCGAGGTTAACTATCTGGACAGGATTATCGGTTATAAGGGCCTTAAGCTTGGAGTAATTAACAGTCCACTCGGACAGCCCGTTGTTAAAAGGCTCCAGGTAGCTGGAGTTTCCAGTGAGCGCATAACCCCTTTGTCCCGTTTCCATATCCAGCACATTCTTTTCAATCCGGTATGTAAGCTCGTGTACTTCAATATCATGATCACTTAAATAAACCGTCTCTTTCTCCAGATCAGTGATCCTGCTGGAGACAATAACAAGAAACAGACCCAGCATAACAAGAATTACAACATAGCCGGTGGCTATTTTGCCGCTTATCTTCAAACTTCTAGGCTGCTTAGTAAGCACAAGTTCAACCTCCACCCTGACAGGATATGATTCTATCCATTTCATTGTAAACGATGAAAACAGCGTCAAACAAGCATTTGCCTGCTGACGCTGGTACTCATATTAAAAAGATTGCGGGTGGACCTGCAGATTATTATTAATATTTCTCTATACGCGGAATTCTGTCCTTTAACTGGCGCAGATTGCCCTCCAGCCTGATCACAATTTCCTCAAGATCCTGCGGGTCAATTCCCCGGATTACAGGCGCCGGGGCAGCAGCAGCCAGATTCTGCTCCTTCAAATCACGCAGCTCCAGCTGCTGCTCCTGCCATTTATCCATCAGATCGGCTATTGTGGCATAAAAACGTTCGTAGTCCTTAATCACGCTATCCAAAAAAGTATCCACCTCTTCAGCATCGTAACCGCGGAGCTTCATGCTGAATTCCTTCTCATGTATGGTGAGTGCATCGAGAGTAATACCGAGTTGGCTAAACAGCTTTCTTTGTTTATCCAGTCTGCGTTTCATATGTTCGTCCATTGCTGTGACCTCCATGCTTTGTCTATGTTCTTTGGCAGTAATCATTATATCAGGCGGAAAGCGGGTTGAAAATATCACTAAAGTTGCACTTTCCCGCTTCACAGCTCCCGCTGATTCCCGCTGATTGCCTGTTCGATGAATAGGGTAAGGAAGATTACGACAATAAAACTACCCTAAATGCCGAAAGGAAGATCAAACTATGAGCCACTTAACAGATCAACAGCTGGCTACGCTCAAAAAAGCGCTGGAAGAGCGCAGACAGGAGCTGGAGCAGCATTTTGCAGATAATGATGAAGAAAACAGCCTGCTTGGCGATTCGCTCCGGGTATCGACCGGAGAATTGTCGACTGTTGACAACCACCCTGCGGATTCAGGCACCGAAGCCTTTGAAAGAAGCCGTGATCTTGGTATTAATAATGCGCTCAGAGATGAGCTGGAAGATATTGAAGCTGCGCTGCAGCGGATGGAAGATGGTACCTACGGGATCTGCGTCATCAGCAATGAGGAAATCCCCTATGAACGCCTCGAGGCCATTCCATATACGCCATACGCCGTAGAGCATGTACCAGGACGCGGCTCAGCAGACGACCGCCCGGTTGAAGAGCAGGTAATGACCCCTCCGCCTTCCGGAGCCGGCGAGAACCGTCAGGAGCATAGCGGAAGATTCGATGATGCTGACGCCTGGGAAGCCGTAGAAGATTACGGCAGTGCAAGCTCACCGGTACCGCTTCCCGGCCAGGATGTCGACGATCAGGATTCCCGCGATTAATAATTATCTGCGACCGCTTTGTTTAGGATGCCTAAACAGCGGTCCAGATCTGTTTTCACTTGTTTTTTGTACAGCTTGGCTTTCTCCTCCCCGTCTGCCGTGAAGTGATAAAGGACGATTTCCTGAAAATCGACCTTGGGATCATTCCCCTTGAGCTGCTTGGTACGGTACAAAATCCCTTGCTGCACCAGCTCATGCAGGGCACGGTATACCTCACTCTGGGGAGGCGAATAGCCGTGGGCTTTGAAATCCCTCCTTAAATCCTCCAGCATCTGATAGCCATATCCCTTATGCTGCTCCACCAACGTAATCAGATACACCTTAATAAATGCCCGCTGGGCGATCATAAAAGCCATGCTATCCCTCCTGTTACTCATCCGCCAACGCTATAACGTTAGCCAGATTAATTAACTCTAGTATATCGTCTATTTCTCTATTTTCATAATTTGAAATTGTCGGGTTGTATGCTGAGGA
The DNA here is from genome assembly GCF_038595055.1 of Paenibacillus sp. FSL R7-0345. Taxonomy (NCBI): domain Bacteria; kingdom Bacillati; phylum Bacillota; class Bacilli; order Caryophanales; family Paenibacillaceae; genus Paenibacillus; species Paenibacillus sp. FSL R7-0345. The sequence goes on along the minus strand of NZ_CP152002.1, from coordinate 3,181,908 downwards.
AAACTTGGGCTGTTGAGTCATTACTTGAGTGGTCCAGTGACTATTAGAGCGGTTGAGTGACTATTAGAGCGGTTGAGTATTAGTCGGGCTAAGATCTTTCACTTTTTCCTGGTTGGCGGTTGCTTGGGTGGGTGACTGTGTGCTGTAGCGGTATGGATGCGGGGTGTACGTGGAAAGGGTCAATGATCTTTTATTGTGAATTTTTCATATGTTGAATTATGAATTTAATAGAATAAGGAGGTTAAAAAGCACGAGTACTAGCGGTAGGCTACATTAGCTCGGGTTGGGTTTGGGGGATAGGAATTTGTCGGGATGACCTTTGGGGAAAAGCTGAAAGATGAGCTGCCCGGCCTGTTCCTCATTGAGCTTCATTAATCCTTGATTCCTTGTTGCGTGGAGCAAACAGAAAATGAAAGAGCCCTACGAATGAAGAGTCCAGTGAATGAAAAAGCTCAGCGAAAAAATTTCTCTGTTCTGTTCTATCAATGGCTTTTATTGGAATAAAATATTGCATGAACCGTTATTATGAATTTTTCACATGTTTAAATACTAGAATCAAAAAAAAAATTGCGGATGCAATAGACAAATCTTTTCCGGAAAAGAGCAGCGGTTTAAAAAAGAACAGACTGCATCCCGGTTAAGATCCCGAAAATGCAGTCTTGTTACTATCTTCTATTCATTTGGCTGAGCGGTTTGGCCGGTCTCCAGCCCTGAATTACATTATAATAAGATTCCGGTTACATCCGGTTACGGTTGTAAAGATCCGGGTCGCTGCCGGCATTCATTGAACCTCTGTTGCCCAGCGTGTTGCCTACTGCTGTATCATCTGGTGTGAGATCAGGGTTAGTAGCCCCTCTGTCAGCCAGCGTGTCTCTTGTAGTATCGGCATTATAAATAGTGTCATAACGGCTGGCGTTCAATGAACGGTTACCGCGGAAGATATCATGAATGTCATGCCCTCTGCCGTTATCATCGACCAGAACGAGGATTTTCCCGTTGTCGACATAACCTTCATATTCACGCGCTTCTTCCTCCGGAATGCCCAGTCCAATCAGACCGCCGACAAGTCCGCCCGCTCCTGCACCGATAGCTGCACCTGTCAGTGTAGCCACAATCGGTCCGGCTGCGAGAATCGGTCCAATACCAGGTATGGCCAGCGCTCCGATTCCGGCAAGCAATCCTGCAACCCCGCCGACTACGCCGCCTGTTGCTGCTCCGGTTGCTACACCTTCCGGTGCCATAGTACCTGTATCTTCAGAAATGCTTTGTAATTCATCACGGTCCCGGGTAATAATTGAAATTTCATCGTTGCTGATACCCTTGCTCTGCAGATCTTCAATTGCTCTGGTTGCTTCTTGTTCCGTATCAAAGATTCCTACGATTTTTTTGGTAGTCACTTGAAGCCCTCCTTTGTAATTGTCGTTCGCTACATTATTACCCTTTAAACGAGCGGTCAAACAATACACGGGAGCGGGATAACATTTATAAGGGGGCTACATAGAGAGAACCTGCAGTTCTACTATTATTACTATTGATATCCTGTGTGGCTGTGTCTACAGAGAATATTTGGACTTCCGGCCGCTTTCCTTAGCTTAAATTTATAGGTTCAAGCTATCTAGTTGGATTTTCGGCACTTAATTCCTGTGTTTTCCCGCTTTTGCGGCCGCTAGTTGGAAAAACGCCACTTAATTCAGGCCATTTACCGCTATGAGAGCAATTTCGGCGAAACTAAGTGACGTTTTTCCATTTAGTTGTCCACTTAAAGGGTTTCCCGGAGAATTAGATAGCAAATTTCCACTTAGCATATTGATTCGATCGAGTTTTTACCATGAGGGAGGGCAGTTGCTCCAGAAAAACAGAATGGTTGCACTACCAGCCGCTTCTATGTCCTTACCCATACTAATCATTTACTCTAATCGCAGCTGAATTCTGCAGATGCTTTAGCTGTTGAAATCATCTCTACAGATTATTTATTCTTTGGCCGTGTCCGGCTGGTAGCCTCCGCCTGCAGGGGATCATCGGGCCAGTAGTGCTTGGGGTAACGTCCTTTGAGATCCTTTTTAACCTCAAAATAAGTGCTGCGCCAGAAGCTGCCCAAATCTGCGGTGACCTGCATCGGCCGTCTTGCCGGCGAGAGCAGGTGGAGCAGCACGGGGACTTGTCCCATTCCGATCCGCGGCGTATCCACCTGGCCGAACATCTCCTGCAATCTTACCGCTAATACAGGCGAGCCAGGATTGCTGTAGTCAAGCGGCACGCGTGACCCGCTGGGTACCGTAATATGTGTCGGCGCTTCACGGTCAAGCGTCTGCCGGCTGTTCCAGTCCAGCATCCCTTCCAGCGCTTTGGACAGCGGCAGACGCTGCAGGTCCCGCAGATTGCGCATACCCTGCAGATATGGGCGCAGCCATTCGTCCAGGGTCGCCAGCAATGCTTCATCAGAGACATCGGGCCAGTCCTTCCTGACCGCGTGCATAAAAGCCATCCGCTGACGCAGCTGCGCCGATCCTTTTTCCCACGGCAGCATATCCAATCCTTCATCAGCAATAACGGATAGCAATACTTCCTCAATTTCGTCCGCATCCGGCCGCTCATGTGTCGTTTCTTTTAATACCAGTGCACCGAACATCGTCCGGCGGTGCGCCTTCACGCTTCCGCTTTCTTTGTCCCAGAAGACAGCCCGTTCTTCGGTCAGGCTGTCTGCGTGATGCTTGAGCAGCTCTCCCTCTGGCAGGTCAGCCGCCAGCAGAATCCGTCCCTGCCCGGCGCGGTCATCCACGCCGGCGGCAACGATGTAGGCCGAGCGGGCCAGCGGCTGCCCCTCGGCCAACGCCGCCCCCCGGCCGCCGGACAGCAGAAACGCGCCGTCGCCGCGTTTCTGCCCTACCCGGTCAGGGTAGGCGAACGACAACAGCAGGCCTATGCGGCTGAGGTCGCCGGGCACTGCCCCCGGCGCTGCCTTCAGCTGCGCCAGGAGATTCCGGCTCTCGCGCTGCACCGCGCGCAGAGCCGCCGGGTCCGCGCTCCCGCTCACGCCGGAGCGCTCAAAGGCAAGCAGCGCCTCCACGCGTAGCGTGATGTCGCTGCCCTGGCCTGCGGGACCCTTGAACAGGTCCCGCTCCTGCAGCAGCGCCGCCAGCCGGCAGGCAAGCGGCGCTTCGCCAAGCAGAGCCGCGCGCAGCAGCATATGCGCGGCGCGCGGGTGTGCGCCAAGTGCGGCCATGCTGCGGCCGTGCGGCGTAATGGCGCCGCCGGCGTCCAGCGCGCCGAGCTGGCGCAGCAGCGCCGTGCCCTGCGCGTAAGGCGCAGCGGGCGGCGGGTCCAGCCAAGGCAGCGCGGCGGGACCCGGCACGCCCCACAGTGCCAGCTCCAGGGCGAGCTGCGCCAGATCGGCCTCGAGCATTTCCGGCACATTGTCGTCCGGCAGCCGGGCATGCTCCTCCCTGCTCCAGAGCCTGTAGCAGACTCCGGGCGCTGTCCGGCCTGCCCGGCCGCGCCGCTGGTCGGCCGATGCCTTGGAGACCGGCACGGTCGTGAGCCGCGGCATCCCCGTGCGCGGCGAAAACACCTGGGTGCGCCGCAGGCCGGTATCGATTACCGTGCGCACCCCTTCAATCGTCAGGCTCGTCTCGGCAATCGAGGTCGCCAGCACAACCTTACGCTGGCCGGGCACAGCGGGAGCCACCGCAGCATCCTGCTGCGCCTGCGGGAGCTGGCCATACAGCGGCCGCAGGACTGTGCCCGCCGGCAGGCTGCCGCCGTCAAGCTCGCGCTGCGTCCGGCGGATCTCCCGCTCTCCCGGCAGGAACACCAGCACATCGCCCGGCTGCTCAGCCAGGGCACGGCGTACAGCAGAGGCTGCAGCTTGTTCGAGCACCGCACCGTCCCCGCCAGGCGCATAAACCGTCTCTACCGGGAATGTCCTCCCCGGGCAATCCACGATGGCTGCTCCGCCGAGCAAAGCCGATACCCGCTCCGCATCCAGCGTAGCCGACATGATCAGAATCCGCAGATCATCCCGCAGCACGGTCTGTGCCTCAAGGGCCAGCGCCAGGCCAAGATCGGCATGGAGGCTCCGCTCATGGAATTCGTCAAAAATAACCAGCCCTGTATCGCCCAGTGACGGATCACTCTGTAGCATCCGCGTCAGGACACCTTCGGTAACGACGGTAATACGTGTATGTCTGCTTACTTTACTGTCCATCCGCATCCGGTAGCCGACAGTCTGCCCTACTTGTTCTCCAAGGCAGGCAGCCATATATACAGCTGCCGAGCGGGCAGCCAGTCTTCTCGGCTCCAGCATTAATATGGTTTTGCCCGCCATCCAAGGCTCGTCCAGAAAAGCAGGCGGCGTTCCCGTCGTCTTCCCTGCACCAGGCTCGGCGATCAGCACGGCAGCCGTGTTATTGCTTAATATTTGTTTTAGATCAGGAAGCACCTGCATAATCGGAAGCTGTTTCATTTGGTATCTCCATAACTGTGTCTGTCTTATGTGCACTCTGATTGATTCACCAGTCGCTTTTTATAGCATGGGCGAAACGGGCCGGGATTTCAAGCAGTTCCTCAGGAATTCTCCAGTTTTGTGCTGCAGGCCTGCTTCAGCTGATGATATTTACTGCCGCCAGAATCCGCGGAAAACTTCTTCCGACAAAACGGGATTTCAAGAGCCGTAACCTCACAGCCTGGCAGTCTGTGAACCAGCTGTTCAGTTACGAAACCGGGGCCGCTCCCCACTTCCAGCACACTCATACCGCTGCGCAGACCATACCACTGCAGATTACGGAATTCTTTTTCCCAGCCCATGACAGCCTGCATTCTTAACCGTTCAAGCTCAGTTTGAAAGCCTGTAGTTTACGCTTCCTATATTATAAGTAGAATTACGGTCCTGCATCAGTCACCAACATATATTCCTGACACGCTACTAATCGTCCTCACCTGACAGCCGCTGACGGATCTGCTCCCCGTATTCCGTAAAAATGCTGCTGTTTTCCAGACCGCGTTCTCGTAAAAGCTGCTGCAGACGCATTTTTTTTACAGACAGCTTGGATTCAAGCGATTTCTGTTCAGCAGAATCCGCATTGCCGCTGCGGCGGCAGGCTGCCAGCAGTTCCTCCAAAGTCACACACTCCGCCCGCAGCGTCAGCTCTTCCGGCAGAACCCCGGCATTTTTCATAATCTTGAATGACATCCGCAGCTCCTCCGGAACACCTGACAGGTCTTCCAGCTCCAGCGGCTTGCCATGCCCCGGCAAATCTGCAAACTCACCGTTTCTCATCGCTTCCTGAATCCGCTGTTCCGCCAGCCATGACAGCATCGCCTCATCCCCTCTCCCTTTATAATATCCCTACAGCTCAGCCGAAGCCTGCTTCAGCAGGTCTGCAAACAGCCCATAATCAGCCGGTTTCCCCTCCAGCAGCCTGGCTGTGATCCGTTCCGGTTTTCCGGGTTCGAATACGCCCTCCGGCACTTCCAGTTCCGCCGCATTAAATATAGTAAAGGTGACCCACCCCTTCGCAGTTGTGATAACCGCGGCATACTTGCCATTTTTGAGAAAATGCGGCTTGCCGTATTGTATGCGCTCCTGCACATCTGGAATAGAGTCATGAACCAGCTGGCGGAGCCTGTTGCATATCTCAATCTGCCAAGGCTGCTTTACACTATTAATAAAGTCTGTCACATCCTGATTCATATGATCATCCTCCGGATTCGTTTCGTTATATGCACAGATTTTACCATAACTTGTCCAGTTTACAACCCTGCAGACCACAAACAGCCTTACCCCGGGTTTCATGAACCCGAAGTAAGGCTGCCTCTTAATATTTCTGTTTATCAATCCGTACTGGTGTATCCTGATTAGCTTAACAGTGACTCTGCACCGTCAATCACAATCTGCGCTCCGGTAATATGAATGGATTCATCGGAAGCAAGGAATGATACGAGATCCGCGACATTCTCCGGCTTACCCGGGCCGTCCGCCAATGGCTGGGCTCCTTCCGGGAACTCAATCGGGATAACGATCTCCTCTACATCCTCATTGAATTCGGTAGATTCATCAATGTTTGTCGAGATCGCACCCGGACAGATGACGTTGACGCGGATTTTGAATTTGGCCAGCTCCAGTGCAGCCATTTTGGCAAAAGCCACCTGCCCCGCTTTGGTTGTACTATACGGCGACCAGCCGAAGCTCGTAAACCGGGTATTTCCGTTAATCGAGCTTGTGATGATGATGCTGCCCTTGCCTTTTGCCTTGAGATGCGGAATGGTATATTTGAGCGTCAAAAAAGTACCTGTCAGGTTGACGTTAATCGTATTCTGCCAGTCACTGAGGCTGAGCTCCTCAATCGGCCCGACCACACCGTTAATGCCCGCATTGGCAAATACAATATCCAGGCTGCCAAAATGCTCAATTGTTCTGCGTACCGCTTCCTCCATCCGTTCTGCATCAGAAGTATCAACATCAATGGCCAGTGCGCAATCCTTACGCAGCTTGTTCAGCTTCTGCTCCAGCACCGATGTGCGTTCATTAACCAGGTCAAAAAGAGCGACATTGGCGCCTTCGCGCGCCATCTGGATCGCTGCCGCCCTGCCGATTCCAGAGCCCGCACCTGTAATAATGGCTGTTTTCCCGACAAACCGCTGTTTTTTAGCTATATTTGGGCTCATATGCACTCTCTCCTTCCACATCATCCATATTCGTGATTCTGTTTCAAGATTACCCAATTGCGGCTTAATTATAATCACCCTTGTGCAAATTTTGCACAAATTTTGTGCAACTGTTGCTCACATGGGCATGCACTGCTGGCATATTGCCTTTTTGCTCACGGCTCATTCCGCCTGCTTCGGCGAAATCAAAGGCATTTTTGCTCTTCATTTCGCCCTTTCCGCCTACTTCGGCGAAATCAGAGGCATTTTTGCTCTTCATTTCGCTCATTCCGCCTGCTTCGGCGAAATCAGAGGCATTTTTGCCTTTCACCGGGTCTTACCCGCCTATCCCCAACTCTAAAAAGCCCCACAGCGTGGGGCTTTTTATTGGAGAGGGACAGCAGCTTCTTAGCTTAATATTAACCGATAAGCTCCATATCTTTTACCTATTATGTCCTTCCGCAACCCTGTCTCATCCTCTACCCTCAGCTGTCCAGCTTGCGCACATCCACCTTAACACTGAGTGTCCCGGCACCGCCGCGGTAAACGCCTTTTACCGGTACAATATCCTTGTAATCCCGGCCGTGGCCCAGCTTGATATAGCGCCAGTTGACTTCGGCATTGTTGGTCGGATCGAAGCCCAGCCAGCCTGTTCCGGGAATATGCGTTTCAACCCAGGCATGCGAGGCCTGTTCAAAATCGGCGTTTCCGCCCTGCAGATCACCCACGAAATGGTATCCGCTGACATACCGTGAAGGAAGCCCGACACTGCGGCAGACGGCGATCATCAGATGGGCATAATCCTGGCAGACGCCGCGCTTGAGCTTGAGCGCTTTTTTGACGGTAGTATTCACACTTGTCGCTTCGGGATCATAGGTAAACTGTTCATAGATAGTCGAGGACAGCTTTTTGGTCCAGGCGTACATATCATCCGCTTCATGAAAAGGGTGCTGCGACGCAAACTCCACCAGCTCCGGAGTAACCTCCGTGAAACGGGTTGGCAGAATGAACTCAATGTACCGGTTCTGGAACTTTTCATCGTTCAGCAGCTTAACCTGGTCTTCGAGCGGGATATGCGGCAGGTTAACACCTTGTGCTTTATCCAGTGTCACCACAGTCGCTTTGGTATGAATCACCATCTCCGTATGCGGCTTGTTCACGGAATAGGCATGTACCCGGTTGCCGAAAAAATCCTCATATGTCAAAAGATTAGCCGCCGGAGTCACCTCCACCTCATGATGGTAGCAGGACTGCCGGTAGTTGGTGCGCGGAGTCAGCCTGATTTCATTGACACTGTCCGTAACCGGCTCGGGATAGGAATAGGTTGTGGTGTGATTGATCTGGATTTTCATACATAGGCTCCTTCGCGGCGAAAAAAGGCGCCCTCCATTGTCTTGCCTAACCGCTGGCAGGAGAGCATCAGGGAATGTAGAACATCATCTACGAGATCGCCTGACATCTCCTCTTTTTCCATATAATCCAGCTCCGCCTTAATCTTGCCGGCCTGACGAATCACCTTCTCATGTCCTGAGCCCTTCTCCGAAGAATCCAGCTCCAGTCTGGCCAGATGCTCCTCCAGCTTATGGAACGAGAAGCGCACTGAGCGCGGGAACCGGGCATTGACGATCATGAATTCCAGAATGCACTCCGCTGACATATCATCGGCGTAATAACGGCGGAAGGCCTGATAACCGCTGACTGATTTCAGTACAGCCTGCAGCTGGGTATAGATGGTGCTGTTCTCTTTGTCTTTGCACGATACCGTAACAGCCTGCAGAATCCGCGTCGTATTCTCGGCCCGTTCCAGAAACCGCCCGCTCTCAATGAAATGCCATTCATTTCCCCGGAGCATCACCGATTGCTCAGCGCCAAGGAACATAGCCGCACGCTCCTTGACCTGCTGGTAAAATGGATGCGGGCCGCTCATAATATCCGCGACCGACTGCTCGCCGAGCCAAAGATTAAAGCCGTTGACGATGTCCCACAGCTCACTCGGCAGATGCTGGCGCAGTGTGCGCAGATTATTGCGCGCCTGGTGCACACACGAGAATAAAGAATTGGCATTGCCCAGATCCAGAGTGATAAAAGACAGCACATCCTGTTCAGCAAAACTCTCAAACTGCTTGAGGTACTCATTTCTGACCCCTAATGCATCAATCAGCCTCGACCATTTGTGGCCTTCAGACTGGAAGTCCTCTTCCTGCTGAATATGATAGTGGACATCAATCAGCCGCGCATGGTTCTCTGCCCGTTCAATGTACCTTCCGATCCAAAACAAAGCCTCCGCATTGCGATTCAGCATCGTCATCACTCCTCCACCTAACATTTTGATGCCGCACTTGGTTCAGCTTAACCGGGCCAAATTCCGGTCTCAGGCCATAACCCAGGTATCCTTAACCCCGCCGCCCTGTGACGAGTTCACAACGAGCGAGTTTTCTTTCATTGCCACCCGGGTCAGTCCGCCGGGGATGACATGCGGCTTGCGGTCCGCACCCATCAGCACAAACGCCCGCAGATCGATATGACGCGGAACCATTGATGCGCCCGATAGTACAGGGGCCCGGGACAGGGACATGATTGGCTGGGCGATGTAACGGGCCGGGTCGGCAAGAATCTTCAGCCGGAAATCCATCAGCTCTTCCTTGGTCGCTTCGCTGCCGATCAGCATGCCGTAGCCGCCGGAGAGTGAGGTTTCCTTTACCACCATTTCGGACAGGTTATCCAGCACATATTGCCGTTCCTGCGGCCGTGACAGCAGATAAGTCGGCACATTGCCCAGAATCGGCTCCTCGTTAAGGTAATAACGGATCATGTCCGGCACATAGACATACATGGCTTTATCGTCTGCGACTCCGGTCCCCGGAGCATTGGCGATCGCGATATTGCCTGCCCGGTAGGCATTCATCAGCCCGGCAACGCCAAGCAGCGAGTTCGGCTGGAACGCCAGCGGATCAATATAATCATCATCCAGACGGCGGTAGAGCACATCAACCTTGCGCAGGCTGTTCATTTCCCGTAAATAGATTTTATGATCCTGGGCTACCAGATCGCGGCCTTCTACCAGATGAATGCCCATCTGCTGTGCCAGAAAAGCATGCTCATAATAGGCCGAGTTGTATTGGCCCGGGGTCAGCAGTGCTATAACCGGATCTCTGGTTCTGGACGGAGACAGGCTGCGCAGCACCGACAGGAACCGGTTCAGGCTGTGATCCACATCGCGGATAGAGCTGGCAAAAGCTAGTTCAGGGAACAGCTGGTTCATCAGCGACCGGCCTTTGAATAAATATGAAAAGCCGGATGGAGTACGGAGATTGTCTTCCAGTACATAATACTCCCCGTCATGGTGGCGAATCAGATCGATACCGGAGGTGGTCACATAAGCCCCGCCGGGCACCCGGAGTCCCGCCATCTCAGGACGAAAATAGACATTGCTGATAATCATGCGCCGCGGTACAATCCCGTCCTTTACAATATACTGCTCATGGTAAATGTCATGAATGAATAAGTTCAGTGCAGTAATCCGCTGGACAATACCAGCCTCCAGCCGCTCCCACTCTCCCTTGGGGATAATCCGCGGAATCATATCAAAGGGAATGGTCCGCTCCATCGGCTGATCCTGGGCCGGGTTATACAGTGTAAAGGTAATTCCTTCTTCCATCATCCTCCGCTGCATCAGCTTCTGCTTGGCTTGCAGCTCTGCGGGGCTCATCCCGGAAAACATCCGGCTAACATGCCGGTAATGAGGCCGGATACTCCGTTCGTCAGCATACATTTCATCATAAAAGTGCTCCAGCGGATACGGAGAAATACCGGGCAAAGGATCTAGTTTGGACATGAGCCCGACTCCTTTCGGAAGTTCAGATGTGTTATGTTTATTCACAAACTCTTTAAAATTTATAGATTTAATCACGAAAAACTTTAATTCTAATCTCATAATACGTAAATGATATTATTGATGTCAATATATATAACAGCAAAATGGAGTTTATGAACCATTTTGCATAAATGGAATCGCTTCCTTTCTCCTGAGCGTATTTTCCGGGTGCTGTATTGTAAGGATACAATGAATTGTATGCGGGAGGGCTGACAAGCAGTACTATTATGAATTTTTCATATGATGTATTTTTGTAATAATTAATAAAAAAGAACCCGTTCTCCTGCCTAAGCCGGAAAACGGATTCTATCCATCTTGTCTGATCAGATTCTATGAGAATTCTTACTCCTGCTCTTCTCCGGATTCAGCGGCTTCCTCGCTGATCATTCCGGCAAACAGGGCATGAACGAACTGGCCGGAGTCAAAGGTCTGCAGGTCGTCCATTTTTTCACCGAGGCCGACCAGCTTCACCGGCAGGTTCATTTCCTGGCGGATTGCCACGACAATACCGCCCTTGGCAGTGCCGTCCAGCTTAGTCAGGACAAGGCCGGTAACACCGCTCTTTTCACCGAACAGCTTGGCCTGGCTCAGTGCATTCTGACCGGTTGTTGCATCAAGCACCATCAGCACTTCATGCGGCGCGCTTGGAATCTCACGCTGGATGACCCGGAAAATCTTGTTCAGCTCTTCCATCAGGTTGCTCTTGTTCTGCAGACGGCCGGCCGTATCACAGATCAGCACATCCACATTCCGCTGCTTCGCGGCCTGCACGGCGTCGAACATAACCGCTGCCGGGTCAGAGCCCGCCTGCTGCTTGATAACATCCACTCCGGCCCGCTGACCCCATACCTCCAGCTGCTCAATGGCCCCTGCACGGAAGGTATCACCTGCCGCCAGCAGCACCTTTTTGCCTTCTTGTTTATAACGGTGTGCCAGCTTGCCGATTGTCGTGGTCTTGCCGACCCCGTTGACGCCGACAAACAGGATTACTGTGATGCCGTCAGGGTTCTCCTTCAGGCTGTTATCATCATCGCCGCGCAGCAGCTCCATCAGCTTGCGCGAGAGAATCGGCTGCAGCTCTGCAGCATCCTCAATCCGCTTCTGCTTCACTTCAGCCCGCAGTTCCTCTACGAGCGTCATTACGGTGTTAACGCCTACGTCAGCACCAATCAGAATTTCCTCAAGCTCTTCATAAAACTCTTCATCGATCTTTTTGCGGCGGATAATCAGGTCGGAGACCTTCTCAACGAAGCCCTTACGCGTTTTTTCCAGCCCGTCGCGAAAGCTTTTGGTTACACTTTCCGTTTTGCCGGAAATGGTTTCTTTCAATTTTTTAAAAAAGCTCATTATGGTCCCCCTCAATTATTATGGGGTAGCCGTGACAGTTCCAAATTCCCCTCCGCCACTCTTCCCTTTGTTGTTTTCAATTAACTAGGCAATAATCGCTTCCTCATCCTCCAGCTTCACGGAGACAAGCTTGGATACGCCGCCTTCCTCCATCGTGACCCCGTAGAGTACATCTGCTTCCTCCATCGTACCCTTGCGGTGGGTAACGACGATAAACTGGGTCTGCTCCGAGAATTCGCGCAGATATTGGGCAAAACGGACAACGTTGGCTTCATCCAGCGCGGCCTCGACCTCATCCAGTACGCAGAACGGAACCGGCTTCACCTGCAGGATGGCAAACAGCAAGGCCATAGCGGTCAAAGCACGCTCTCCGCCGGAGAGCAGCTGCAGATTCTGCAGCTTTTTGCCCGGAGGCTGGGCTACAATATCGATGCCGGTCTCCAGCATGTTCTCGGGATTAAGCAGCTGCAGATCCGCCCGTCCGCCGCCGAACAGCTTTGAGAACACGGTCCCGAATTCGCGCCGGATGGCATCAAAGGTCTGCTTGAAGCGTTTGGACATTTCCTCTTCCATCTCATGAATAACATGGTACAGGGTTGTTTTGGCTTCCACCAGATCATCCTTCTGGCTGCTGAGGAAGGTATAGCGTTCATGCACACGCTGGTACTCCTCGATCGCACCCAGGTTGACCTCACCCAAGGCAGAAATGCTGCGCTTGAGCCGCTGCACCTCCGCCTGGGCTGCCGGCACATCCTCCGGAACCGGATAACGCTGTTTGGCCAGCTCATAGCTCAGCTCGTAATCCTCACTCAGCTTGCGCAGAATATTGTCCAGCTCCACATCGAGCCGTCCGACAGATACCTCGGTTGTACGGAGCTTGTCCTCAACAGAGCGCAGCGCCTGCCGCTGGTCTTTGGTCTCCCCTTCAGCCAGCTCCAGCTTGCGTGTCAGCGCAGCCCGGTCTGCCCGGGCAAGATCAAGCGCTGCCGCGCTTTCGTCCCGCTTGAGCCGGTAGCTGTTCAGGCTCTCCTGCTGCTTCACCGCTTCGCGGACATTCTCTTCCAGATCCTGCTCAATGGTCATAAGCAGGCCGCGGCTCTGGCGCAGCTCTTTATCCTGTGATCCGGCATCCTGGCGCATCCGGCGCAGCTGCTCCTCAAGCGAGAAAATCTCCTGGTCCAGCTTGCCCTCTGTTACCTTCATCCCGGTCAACTTGCCCTGCAGCTCCTCTTTAGCCGATTCACTCGCTTTACGCTCTGATTCGGCACTGCGGATCGCCTCATGGGCAGCCTTCTCTTCCTGTTCCAGCCGGGCAAGCTCAGCTACTGCCTGTACCCGGCTTTCTTCCAGCGCCTTCACTTCGGCTTCAAAGCCGCTGCGCTCCGCACCGGCGCCATCCACCTGCTCCTGCACATGGCGCAGCTCCTGCTCAAGCTGCTTCAGATCACCGGTAACACGCTGCTCCTCCAGACGTTTCTCATCCCCGTCATGGCGCAGCTGCTCCAGCTTGAGGGACGCATTCTCCTGCTCGTCCTTCAACCGGCTGATGCCCTGCTTCAGCTTGCTGATCTGCCGTTCGCTTTCTTCTATCTCGCTGAACAGCTGATCCATCTGGCGCTTACGGCTCAGCAGGCTATTGTTCTTCTTATGCTGACTGCCCCCGGTCATGGAACCGCCGGCATTCACGACATCGCCTTCAAGGGTAACAACCCGGTAGCGGTATTGGCATCTGGCAGCTATTTTATTGGCCTGCTCCAGATTCTCAGCGATAACTACGTTGCCCAGCAGGCTGCCGACGATACTGCTATACTTCTCATCGAAGCCTACCAGATCGGCGCCGATCCCGACAAATCCGTCTGCCCCTTCTACCATACTGCGGTCACTGCCGCTAATCTGGCGCGGCCGGATGACATCCAGCGGAAGGAAGGTAGCCCGGCCCAGCTGGCGCTGCTTCAGGAAAGCAATCGCCTGGCGGGATACCGCTTCATTCTCCATGACTACATGCTGCAGTGAAGCACCCAGCGCGGTTTCCACCGCCATTTCCAGCCGCTCAGGTACGGAAATGAGCTCGGCTACTGCGCCATGTACACCGCTCAGCTGGCCTTTGCGGGCGCCCTTAAGCACTTCCTTAACGCCGATCATAAAGCCATCGTAGTCATCCTGCATTTCCTTCATCGTTTCATGCCTGGACACCTGCGCTTCACGCTTCTGCTCCCATTTGCGCAGACCCGACTGGGTTTCTTCAATCAGCTTATGCCGTTTGTTGGTCTGCTCACTCTCAGTAATATAGCTGTTGCGCAGATTGGCAATCTCATTACCCAGCCGGGCAATCTTGTCCTTTAGCGCTTTTTGGGAAAGGGACAGCTCCGCCAGACGGGCAGCCCATTTACCGCTTTCTTCAGCGCTGCGGCTCATCCGCCGCTCCAGGCTTTCTTTCTGCTGGTCCGCATAGCGGATCTCATTACGGGCCTGGGCCATCAGATTCATCAGCTCAAGCAAGGCGCTTTTGAGCTGCTCCTCCTTGCTCTGGCTGATGCCGCCGGCAACGCCCTCCAGTCTGGACTCTTCATCGGCCAGCTGTCTGCGAAGATCTTCCAGCGCCTGACGGGCCTGCTGCAGCTTTTGCTCCAGCTCAGCCAGCTCACGCTGCCGGTCTGCCGAACGTTCACCTACGGAACCCAGCGTGGCCAGCAGCTGTTCACGGTTCGCTTCCAGGTTCTTCTTGCGCTCCTTGAGCACTTCTCCATAGCCTTCGCTCTTCTCATAAGCTTCACTGTAGCGCAGCAGCTGCTCCTGCAGCTTCTCTACCTGCTCCTCCAGTGCCCGCAGCTCAGCCCGGCCGCTTTCCAGCTTGGCATCATGGGCCGAGACAATGGTGGAGAGCTCCAGCTGTTCCTTAGTAAGCACCTCAAGCCGGGCAGTTCCTTCTTTCCAGGCTGTATGAATGCCTTCAATCTGATGAACATAGACTGAGATTTCCTGCTGCTTGAGGTTCTCGCGCAGCTCTTTATAACGAATCGCCTTCTCGGACTGATCCTTCAGCGGACCAATCTGGTCCTCCAGCTCACTGATCAGGTCATGGATGCGCAAAAGGTTCTGCTCCGTCTCATCCAGCTTGCGTCCGGCGTCTTTTTTACGCGATTTATATTTAACAATACCTGAGGCCTCTTCAAAAATCCCGCGCCGGTCCTCAGAACGGGTGCTGAGAATCTCTTCGATGCGGCCTTGTCCGATAATAGAATAAGCCTCACGCCCGATGCCGGTATCCATAAAAAGCTCTGTAATATCCTTCAGCCGGCACGA
The DNA here is from genome assembly GCF_038595055.1 of Paenibacillus sp. FSL R7-0345. Taxonomy (NCBI): domain Bacteria; kingdom Bacillati; phylum Bacillota; class Bacilli; order Caryophanales; family Paenibacillaceae; genus Paenibacillus; species Paenibacillus sp. FSL R7-0345. The sequence goes on along the minus strand of NZ_CP152002.1, from coordinate 3,166,742 downwards.
TTGCTTATTGATCAGATATTCACTTTCACCGCTGCGGTGCACCCGCCGGGTCACTGTGACCTCACTGAAATCCAGCGGCAGCACATGATCCTCATTATCCAGAGTAAGTGAAACCTCGCCATAGTTCACCGCTTTACGGGCATCACTTCCGGCAAAAATAATATCTTCCATCTTGCCCCCGCGCAGCGATTTGGCGCTCTGTTCACCAAGCACCCAGCGGATTCCGTCGGAAATATTGCTTTTGCCGCTGCCGTTTGGCCCTACTACAGCCGTGATGCCGCGCACAAACTCCATTTCCGTCTTGTCGGCAAATGATTTAAAGCCAGCCAATTCGATCCGTTTCAAAAACATATCTTGCCTATCACCTCTGACCTATTATAACATAGCGTTTCTGAAATAACCCCTCAAACAGGTCCTGTACATGCATGCAGAATCACAAACCGAAAAAGAGCAGCAAAGGTCTGACCTCCGCCAAAACGCCGGCATTCAGACCATTGCTGCTCTCCTCCGCTAATTGCCTGGAGTAGCCTTATCTTGTACGATTGCAACTACAGTTTTAAGCACCGTCTTCCTTCAAACGCAATAGCGCCGCTGCCGCTGCCTGCTGTTCCGCTTCCTTCTTGGAACGGCCGTTGCCTCTGCCCAGCGACTGGCTGGCCATGTACACCTCAGAAACGAACTCACGCTCATGCGCCGGTCCACGCTCTTCAATAATCCGATATTCCAGAGTACCTAAACCGTGATGCTGTATCAGCTCCTGAAGCTCTGTTTTGAAATCGCTCATCTGCATCTGCAGCTTGCCGTCCGTCTCCACCAGCGGGAATACATGATTATCCAGAAAGCGGCGCACTGTCTCCAGGCCCTGATCAAGATAAAGCGCTCCCACGAAGGATTCAAACACATCGGCCAGCAAGGCCGGGCGGGTTCGTCCGCCCGTAAGTTCTTCCCCTTTGCCCAGCAGTACAAAACGCCCGAAGCCCAGGCTCTCGGCAAATTTGACCAGCGAAGGCTCGCATACAATTGCGGCTCTCAGCTTGGTCAATTCTCCCTCAGGCCTGTCCGGCAGCAGGTTGTACAAATATTCGGAAACCGTAAGCTCCAGCACGGCATCGCCCAGAAATTCCAGACGCTCATTGTCCTGATGCTGGTTGAAACGGTGTTCGTTAACATAGGATGCATGGGTAAAGGCCTGCTTCAGGAGTACAGGATCGTGAAATTGGATTTGAAGTTGGCTTTGTAACTGCTTCAGGTCTCCTTTCACTGCACTGTTCTCCCCTTACTGTTTGTATTTTTTGAGAATAACGGTAGCGTTATGTCCCCCAAATCCGAACGAGTTGGACATAACGACGTTGAGATCCGCTTCACGCGGAACATTCGGAACGTAATCCAGGTCGCACTCAGGGTCCTGGTTGTCCAGGTTAATGGTAGGTGCAATCATATTCTTCTGCAGGGAAAGACCGCAGATGATTGCTTCAACGCCGCCGGCTGCACCAAGCAGATGCCCGGTCATCGACTTCGTCGAGCTGATTGCTACCTTATAAGCATGATCTCCAAGCGCCTTCTTCACGGCAGTCGTTTCCGACTTGTCGCCTGCAGGCGTAGATGTTCCGTGTGCGTTGATATAATCAATATCCTCCGGATTAATTCCGGCGTCACGGATGGCCATCTTCATGCAGCGTGCTGCACCGTCAGGGTCCGGATCTGTCATGTGATGGGCATCGGCACTGAGACCGTAACCGATCACTTCGGCATAGATCTTCGCTCCGCGCTTCTCAGCATGCTCAAGCGATTCCAAGATCAGAATGCCGGCGCCTTCACCCATTACAAAGCCGTCACGGCCAATGTCAAACGGGCGGCTTGCCTTCTCAGGCTCGTCGTTACGGGTCGACATTGCCCGCATTGCGCAGAAACCGGCCATACCTGTCGGACGAATCGTCGCTTCCGAACCGCCACAGATCATTGCATCAGCATCGCCGCGCTGGATCAGCCGGAAGGATTCTCCGATGGAGTGGCTTCCTGTTGCACAAGCAGTAACGGTCGTAGTGTTAGGCCCTTTGGCGCCGAGGTTGATCGACAGCTGTCCGGAGCCCATATTGGCAATCATCATCGGAATGAAGAACGGGCTCACCCGCTTAGGCCCTTTTTCGAGCAGCAGGTTGTGATTGTCTTCCCATGTTCCCAGACCGCCGATACCGGAGCCGACAGATACGCCGATCCGCTCTGCATCAATATCCTCACCGATCTTGAGTCCGCTGTCCTTCAGCGCTTCCTCACCGGCGGCTACCGCAAACTGCACGAACCGGTCCATCTTACGGGCTTCCTTGCGGCCGAAACGCTCTTCCGCATCGAAATCCTTAATTGAAGCAGCAATCTTCGTAGTATAATCACTGACATCAAAGGCATCCACCGTGGATACTCCGGATTTGCCGTTCATCAGGCTCTCCCAGAACGTATCCAGATCCTTGCCCAGGGACGTTATCACGCCCATACCGGTAACAACTACTCTATGACTCAAACGCAATCACCCCATCTGTAGGCTGTATACTTCATAATAACGAAGCACTGCTCTTTAAAATCTCTATATAAACTGCAATCCCCGCCAAAGCTTGTCTGCCTGCGGTTCTGTAATTTTCCCCGGTTAAAGGTGCGCTTGGCAGCCTTCAGACTTGCAAATGATGTGTAAAATGAGGAGAATCCCGTCCCCAGGGGGGCGGGACCCTCAATCATATGACTCTAGGTATGAGATTGTATGTACTTCACAACTTCACCCACGGTCGTAATCTTCTCTGCATCTTCATCAGAGATTTCCATGTCGAATTCATCTTCCAATTCCATAACCAATTCTACTACATCAAGAGAATCAGCACCCAAATCATCTTTGAAAGACGCTTCTAATGTTACCTCTGCTTCATCGGCACCTAAGCGGTCGATGACAATGCGTTTTACACGCTCCAATACATCGGACATCCGGTTCACCTCCTCTTTTGGTATTATACGAGATATGAAGTCAAAATACCATAGAGCATAAAAAACGCTTTCCGGCCGCCTCTTCCCGTTTCCTCCATAGCTGCTCAAAGTTTGCTTTAAGCCTTACATGTACATGCCGCCGTCCACATGGAGTGTCTGGCCTGTCATATAAGCTGCCCCCTGCGAGGCCAAAAATACAGCCGTGTTAGCAATGTCCTCCGGCCGCCCTAGCTGGGCAAGGGGAATCCCCTTCACCAGCTCGCTGCGGACTTCATCGGACAGCTCACGGGTCATATCGGTATCAATGAACCCGGGAGCAATGCAATTCACGGTGATCCCGCGGGAAGCCAGCTCCCGCGCCGCCGATTTGGTCATCCCGATTACCCCTGCCTTGGCGGCGGTATAATTGATCTGACCCGGGTTTCCGGTTACGCCTACAACGGAAGAAATATTAATGATCCGGCCGTAGCGCTGCTTCATCATCGGACGTGTAACAGCCTTAAGACAGTTAAACACACCTTTGAGGTTGGTTTCAATAACCTGATCAAATTCTTCTTCCTTCATACGCATAATCAGATTATCACGGGTAATACCGGCATTGTTAACCAGAATGTCGATTCTGCCCCAGGTATTGATCACCTCTTTGACGAGGTTCTCCGCCTGTTCACTGATACCGACATTCCCCTTAAGGGCGATGCCCTCCGAGCCCAGCTCGGCGATCCGTGCAACAGTCTCCTGCGCAGCAGCTTCACTGCCGGAATAGTTCACGGCCACCTTCACGCCTTGCTCCGCCAGTGCCAGCGCAATGCTGCGTCCAATCCCGCGGGAGCCGCCGGTGACGAGCGCCGTCTGGCCTTGTAATGCTGAGAACATTGTATATTCCCCTTTCCTTCATATGCCTGTGATAGGTTTCGGCAGTTATACTTCAGCCTGCACACTTTCCAGACTGTTAATGCCGATTACCTTGACTGTCTTGTCGATCTTGCGGATCAGGCCGGCCAGCACGCTGCCGGAGCCGATCTCTACAAAAGTATCCACGCCGTTTGCGATCAGCCATTCCACGCTGTCCTGCCAGAGGACCGGTGAATATACCTGACGGACAAGCAGCTCACGGATTTCCTCAGGATCAGTTACAGGTGCGGCAGTTACATTGACCACTACAGGCACAGCAGGAGCGGTAAAGGTTACACGCTGCAGTTCAGCAGCCAGACGCTCCGCAGCTTCCTTCATCATTGAAGAGTGGAACGGTCCGCTGACTTCAAGCGGAATCGCCCGCTTGCCGCCGGCTTCCTTAACCCGTTCCACCACAGCACTGACACCTGCCTGCGAACCGGATACAACAATCTGTCCCGGGCAGTTAACATTGGCCAGCTCAACAATATTACCTTCAGCGGTAATGCTGCGGCACAGCCCGGCAAGCGCCTCACGTTCTGCGCCGAGTACAGCAGCCATTGCCCCCTGTCCGCCCGGAACCGCTTCTTCCATAAAGCGTCCGCGCAGCCGGACAAGCTGTACAGCATCCTCATAAGAAAGGACACCGGCAGCCACCAGGGCGCTGTATTCGCCAAGGCTGTGGCCGGCAACATAATCCGGCTTCAGTCCCTTGACGCCAAGCGCTTCAAGGTAGGCAACACTTGCTGTAACAAGAGCAGGCTGTGTATTCACAGTCTGTTTCAGTTCGCTGTCCGGCCCTTCAAATACAAGCCGGCTCAGTGAAAATCCGAGCACCTCGTCACCTTTATCAAATACAGCACGGCTTTGCGGCAGTGCGTCATATACATCCTTACCCATACCGACTGCCTGCGCACCCTGACCGGGAAAGACAAATGCAATTTTACCCATTGTACGGACTCCTTCACGTAACCCATGTACCGCTTCGCTGCTGTCCGCAGCCGCCGGTACACCGGAATCATTATTCGTTTACCAGATCAATACGGAAGCTCCCCAGGTAAGTCCGCCGCCGAAGCCGACCATCAGCACGGTGTCGCCTTCCTTCATCCGACCTTCCTCTGCCGCCTCAACCAGGGCAAGCGGAATCGAAGCTGCGGAAGTGTTAGCGTAACGGTCTACATTGATTACGCATTTCTCTTCCGGCAGATCCAGACGCTGCATCGCGGATTGGATAATCCGGATGTTCGCCTGATGCGGTACAAACAGATCGATGTTTTCCTTGCTTAGCCCCGCCTTGGTAAGTACACGTTCCGTTGCTGTCCCCATTACCCGCACAGCAAACTTGAACACTTCACGGCCGTTCATATAAATGAAATGCTTCTTGTCTTCAATCGTCTGATTAGATGCCGGCAGACGCGAGCCGCCCGCTTCCAGCTTCAGCAGACTGCCGCCTGCGCCTTCTGCTCCCAGGTCAAACGACTGGAACCCGCGTCCTTCGGGAACCTCACCGAGAATTACCGCACCCGCACCGTCACCAAACAGGACACAGGTGTTGCGGTCGGTATAATCGGTAATCCGCGAAAGCGTGTCCGCACCGATAACCAGCGCATTATTATACATTCCGGTCTTAATAAAGCTTGTAGCCGTAGCAAGGCTGTAAACAAAGCCGGAGCAAGCCGCCGACAAGTCAAAAGCTGCTGCACTCTTGGCTCCCAGCTTATCCTGCAGAATACAGGCTGTGGACGGGAACGATGTGTCAGGAGTAATAGTAGCAATAATAATAAGGTCCAGATCTTCGGCTTTCATCCCTGCAGATTCCAGCGCCTTCAGCGCAGCTTCATAGGCAAGATCCGAAGTCGCCTCATGCGGCGCCGCAATATGCCGTTCACGGATACCTGTGCGGCTGACAATCCATTCATCATTTGTTTCGACTATCTTTTCAAGATCGCTGTTAGTCAATATTTGCTCGGGCACATATTTTCCTGTACCGATAATCCCTACTGAACGCAACTGATTCATATCGTCACTCACTTCCCGCTAATTTCCTTGGATATGCTGGACACTAGGCCCGCCTGCAGCGCAATCCGCGCCTGTCTGACCGCATTCTTCACAGCGTTGCCGTCTGAGGAGCCGTGGCCCTTTACGACCAGACCGCTTAGGCCGAGAAGCGGCGCACCGCCGTGTTCCTTGTAATCCATTTTGCCTTTGAGACTTCGCAGCTCCGGCATCAGAATGGCTGCACCGAGCTTTGTTTTGAGGGACTTGCTGAACTGCTCCTTGAGGAGGGAGAACATTGCTCCGGCCGTTCCCTCCAGTGTCTTGAGCAGGATATTTCCGGCAAAGCCGTCGCATACAAGCACATCACATGCGCCTGTAAGCACATCGCGCGCTTCCACATTGCCGACAAAATGAATGCCCGGCAGCGCTTCTAGCAGCGGATAAGCTTCCTTGGTCAGCTCATTGCCTTTGCCCGGCTCTGTGCCCACATTGAGGAGGCCGACGCGGGGTCTGGCAATTCCGTGCACCTTGCTGCGGTAGATGCTGCCCATAAGCGCATACTGGGCCAGGTGGTGCGGTTTGGCATCCATATTGGCTCCGAGATCCAGTGCCAGCACGCCGACATCATCAAGTGTCGGAATCATCGGGGCCAGCGCAGGACGTTCTATACCGTCCATCCTGCCCACCACCAGCAGCCCGGTAGTCATCAGCGCCCCGGTATTCCCGGAAGAAATCATGGCATCAGCTTCGCCTTCGCGCACCATTCTGCCGGCTACCACCATCGATGAATCCTTTTTACGGCGTACCGCCTTCACCGGTTCATCATCTGAACCGATCACCTCACCCGCATGACGAACTGTCACATTGGAAGGCTTATTCTTCAGCAGCGGTGCAAGCCTGGCTTCGTCGCCAACCAGCACCAGCTGGGTATCGCTCCATTCTGCGGCCGCAGATAACGCACCTTCCACATTACATTCAGGTGCGTTATCTCCGCCCATGGCATCAATGGCGATCAGCATTGCGGTTTCCCCCTTCGCTGTTTTCTTCAACTGCAGAGCGGTACACTATGAAATGTCCCTGAAACACTAACTCTTCTCCTACATACGTAAACACGTCCACTTCGGCCTTGCCGCCCCGGCCGGCAAGCGAACGCACCTGCGCTTTGGCAATACATTTCTCTCCGAGCCGCACCATCCGCACAAACCGGATATCGGCGGAAGCCGTCAGCGCAATCTCGTCGTTGATTACAGCTACCGCCAGCGAATTCGCCTGGCCAAACACATAATGGCCGCGGGCGATCCCGTTTCTGGAAAAAACATGCTCATCACGGATCTCGAATATGGAAATACCGCTCTTATCCAGCTGCAGATCAACAATATCACCGACCACTTCATCAGGCGGCAATGAGCGGACCTGATCATAGGAGTGCTCTGCCATCTGCTTCATCCGTTCTCGCAGTTCCGGTATTCCCAGCTCCAGCCTGTCCAGCCGGATTGTCTGGATGCTCACCTTGAGCTGCCGGGTCAGCTCCCGGTCTGTCACAAAGGGATTGCCGTCTATGATCTGCAGCAGCTTCTGCTGGCGCTCTTTCTTGGACATCCGCTCTATGGCGGCTCACCTCCTGGCACATGCTCGGGGCTACAACGGCTGGACCATCCGGAAGCGGAAGGTCTATCGCAATAGCATGGAATATAAAAATGATTTATGGCAATATGCCTTAGTATTCTTATATCGTGAAAAAAGCATCCGGCCGCGGAAAGGCCGCTGTCATCATAGCTGTTATGGTTAAAATTTCATTTTAGAACCTGGTACTAATATGTAGTATAAAGCATCAGCCGCCAAAAATAAAGCATTGACATGAAAGTTACATTCACGAGTCGTCCTCCGCCTGGCGGGTCAGCTCCAATACAGGATACCGGCAAGCTGGGGATCAAGCGGTAAATAGCGGAATGTTGTTATGTATGAAACGGGACTAACTCGTGCCGGCTGCACGAGTTTTGAGGAATCGACATCTGCAGCCACCTGATACTCCACCGGATGTAACGGACTGAGCGGCCTTTATTTGTGATGATATGCCCTTTTTAGCAGGCTAACGGACACCAGCGCCGTTAATAGCTAACATCAACTTAAAAAACAGCTTTAGAATAGGTAATAAGCACACTACGGCCCGTTAGACGGGAAATCACCCTCTTTTGGTGAAAATAAAGGCGCTGGTGTCCGTTAGACTCAAGTGTAGACTGACTGTCTGATTTAGTGAGCGTTTCCCACCGCTGCAGTCATTAAAATTTGTGCGAAAGTAACCCTTTCTACCACCATTCCAATGTTTTCTGAGAAGTTCTAAACTATTGCCGATCGGCATTCCCAAAGAAATGATTCTACAGCGCACTATCAGCCGGGGTAAGCGGGTAATGATCAACTAAATCCGGGATGAACGCATTAAAGAGAAGCTCGATTGGAAAAACGTCACTTAATTCCACAGTTTGAGCACCCAAAGCGGATTTCGGGCTAAAATCAGCTGCGATTTTACAACAACTTATCAATAAAATCCAGTTAATGTGTGAAATGAAGTGACAAAAATCCAATCAGGTACCGAAAAACTCTTCCGCCCATAAAAAATAGCACCCCACCCTAAGATGAAGTGCTATTCCCTATCACAAACTATTGTTTGATGATTTCTCTAGCTTTGTAAGTTCCGCAAACTTTGCATACGTGGTGAGCCAGTTTCAGCTCTCCGCATTGTTCACATTTCACCATACCTGGTACTACCAGTTTGAAGTGAGTGCGACGTTTGTCGCGGCGAGTTTTGGACGTTCTGCGTTGTGGTACTGCCATGATTATCAGCCTCCTGAATTTGTGTTTGACCCGTTATAACCCGGGATTTGTTCTTAGTCATCTTGCTTGGTAAAGAATCCTTTCAACGCAGCAAGCCGGGGATCGACTACTGTGTTGTCGCAACTGCAGGTGCCTTCGTTCAAATTTTGTCCACATGTCTGACAAAGACCAAGACAGTCTGCCTTGCACAATACCGAATCCGGTAAGTGCAGTACGAAGTTTTCTTCCGCGTAAGGAACAAGATCCACAATCTCGTCCTCAACGTAGATGATTTCGTCATCTTCGTCTTCTGGAAGAAGCGGCTGCTTAAGCCATTTGAATGTTTCAGCAAAAGGAATGTTCAATTTGCTGTTAACCTCGCTGAGGCAACGTGCACATAACATGTCCACATTCCCTTCCAATGTTCCCACCACGTTCACACTATCGGTTCCCGCGGGCAGCGCTTTAAGGTTCACTGTAAGCGGTGCAACAGCAAGTATATCCTTCCGCCCTTTGACAAGCTCGCTGATATCCAGTGTTTCATGGAGATGCAGGGGCTCATCGGCATTAGCCAATTTGCGAAAGTGAATCTTCATATTCATCACTCCAAACAAACAAAAATTATTATACCTAGAATTACCGAAGTTTGTCAACCATTTTTCCTTTATATTGTTTCGATAACCGGGACAACTTATGATATAACTATTAACCCAATATATCAAATACGATTTGGAGTGACACGTCCAGTGACTACTGTCGGCATCATCGCGGAATACAATCCTTTACATAACGGCCATGTCCATCATTTTAATGAGGCCAAAAGACTGTCCGGTGCAGACACCTCCATCGTGGTGATGAGCGGCCCGTTCACCCAGCGCGGCGAGCCGGCGGCGGTGAGCAAGCAGGCCCGCACGGAGATGGCGCTGCATATGGGCGCCGACCTCGTGCTGGAGCTGCCGGTCGGCTACGCCCTGCAGCCGGCCGAATGGTTCGCCTTCGGAGCAGTCTCACTGCTGGAAGCGACCGGGGCCATCGACAGCCTGTGCTTCGGCTCCGAAGCAGGCCATTTAAGCGAGCTGCTCGGGCTGGCGGAGTTCCTGGCCGATGAGAGCAGCGAGCTGCAGGAGGAGCTCCGCCGCCGCCTGGCGCTCGGAGCGGGCTTCCCGGCCGCCTACAGCGCAGCTGCGGCGGCCGTGTGGTCCCGGACTCCCGGCAGGCACGGAAGTCCGGCCCAGGCCGAGGCGCTGCTGCGGCAGCCCAACAACAGCCTCGGCCTGCACTACCTGATCGCGCTGCGCCGGCTCGGCAGCGCGATCAGGCCCCTCACCGTGCCGCGCACCGGCGCGGGGTTCCACGACCCGCTGCAGGGCGGGTCGTCCATCGCCAGCGCGACGGCGATCCGCCGGCTGCTGCTGGAGGGCGGCTCTCCGGCGGCATACATGCCGGAATATAGCATGTCCATTCTGGAAAGGGAGCATGCGGCCGGCAGAGGCCCGGTTAGTCTCGAGGACTTCCGCAGCCAGCTGCGCCACGTCCTCGTAACCCGGACCGCCGAAGAGCTGCGGGAGCTCCAGGATATGAATGAGGGGCTCGAGAACCGGCTGCTCAAGGTATTGCCGCACCTGCATCAATTCACCGTAAGCGGACTCCTGGATGCGCTAAAAAGCAAACGCTACACGCATACCCGCCTGCAGCGTCTGCTTGTTCATACCTTATTAAATCACAGCAGAGCTGAGCTGGCTCCGTCCCTCTTAGCCGGCGGCCCCGGATATATCCGCGTGCTCGGCTTCCGGGAAAGCGGCCGCAAGCTGCTCAAAAAGATGAAGCAGACCGCGGCCTGGCCTGTTGTCCTCTCACCCTCGCAGTTCTCCCATCCCGGATTGGACCGTGACCTCCGGGCAGCTGCCGCCTACGCAGGAGCATTCACTAACCCGCAGCGGGCTGACCTGTACGCTGACTATCTCAAGCCGCCGGTGATGATGTAGCCGGCAGCTTGGTCATGTAATCCAGCGCCTCATCCAGTGTGGATACAGGCACCAGCTTCATGGAGGTGCCTATTTCGTCTGCCTTGGCTTTGGCCTCGTCATAGTTTTTGACAGGCACAAAAAACACCTCGGCCTGCTCACGGTCGGCAGCCACTATTTTATGCTTGACCCCGCCTATAGCTCCTACAGTGCCTTCAGCAGTAATGGTGCCCGTCCCGGCGATTCTATGCCCTCCGGTCAAATCCCCAGGTGTAAGCTGATTATAGATTTCCATAGTAAACATAAGCCCGGCTGACGGTCCCCCGACATCTGTATCCGTGAAGCTGACAGCCTTGCCGGCAACCTTTGGCTCGACCTTCTGGACAGCTCCGATAACTACGCCAAACCCGGGTTTCCCGGCTCCGGTATCCGCATCTTTTACTTCAACCAGCGTTACCTGCTCGGTGATTTCCTTGCCATCCCGCTGCAGTACGGCCTCCACCTTGTCCCCGATTTTCCGGGAGGACAACAGTGCCGATAAAGCCTGAGGATCGGGGATATGCTGCCCCTCCACACTGATAATCCGGTCTCCCGGGCGGAACTGTCCGGGATTAGTCGTATCAGGCACAGAAAACACATACAGGTAGTCCACTACGTCCTCGTAAGGAACACCCGCCGCATGATAAGCAGCCTGTACGGCAAAAGACTGTGAGCTGTTCATATAATATACCTGCTCTGCTGCATATTCCTGCTCCGATTTGTCCCCCAGCCGTGTCTCCTTCAGCACAACCTCACTGTTGGAATTAAAAATGGACGCTATCAATAGCGCTACATTGGCATAGCTTGCCGACACGGTGGTCATCATGAACGTGCCCTTCTCGTCCTTATCCGCGTTCTCCACCTTGATCATCGGCGCGACCTCAGAGGCCCGCCCGGGCTGATACACAATATAAGGCGTATTCATAAAAACGGTAACGTATAGTATAACCACAAAAGTAAACAAGTAGGCGATCGCGCGGAATCCTACCCGGCGTTTTTGCTGCCTCAATGCTATTCCCTTCTTTCCTGCGCTCTCTGCCTGCTTCAAGCAGCCCGTGACAGCTGTGGCATGATGGTTGTCTGCTGTGCATAAATTGATAACAGTCGTAAGCCATGTTTTAACCTATGAAGAGGTGATGCTCAAAATGAATAACGTTAAAATGCGGAGAATAACTTCAGCTTCGGCACCTTTTCTGTCCGGGGCAGCAGCCATCCTGCTGGCGGCTGCTATCATTTCAGCCCCGGAATCCTCTTTTGCGGCTTCACTCCAGGGCCTGAAGCTCTGGTGGACGCTGATTTTCCCGGCACTGCTGCCGTTCCTGATTCTCTCGGAAATGCTGACCGCCTCAGGCTTCGTGCACGGCTTTGGTGTCCTGCTGGGTCCGCTCATGACCAGAGTGTTCCGGCTGCCGGGAGCCGGCGGCTGGACACTGGCCCTTGGGATGACTGCCGGATTCCCCGCAGGGGCAGGCGGTGTGCAGCAGCTTCATAAGCAAGGCGGCATTTCGGACAAGGATGCCGGCCGCCTTGCGTCACTCGCTCATTTTGCAAGCCCCGTAACGCTAATTATCGTTGTCGGTGCGGCTTTCCTGCACAGCCCTGCAGCAGGTTATGCCCTGCTTGCCATTCACTGGCTCTCCGGTTTGGCCGCAGGCTTCACCGCAGCCCTGTTCTCAGACAGGGACCCTAAAGCTGCCGGCACCAGACAACCGCAGGCTGTTAAAACCGCCCGGTTGCCGTCAAGGGTCCGGCAGGCGATACTCGATGCACGCGAACAGGATGGCCGGAGCTTCGGCAGACTGCTGGGCGAATCCGTAGCCACCGCAGTACAGAGCTTAATGGTCATCGGCGGATATATGATCATGTTCTCCGTTGTTATCAACATTATATCCGCCTGGTTTCCCCGGCTGCCGCAAGGGCTTACTGCCAGCATACTTGAAATCCATCTGGGCGCCAATGCTGTGACTTCGCATGTTGCAGAGCCGTTTGCCTTTAGCGCAATGGGGGTAACCAGCCTTGCGCTCCTGTCTGCGCTGCTCGGGTGGAGCGGGATCTGCGGGCAGCTTCAGGCACTGACCGCCTTGAAGCAGGCCAAAGCCCGGTTTCTTCCATTCGCCGCCGGCCGGCTGCTGCATAGCCTGTACGCTTTTGGTTTAACCTTTGTACTTTGGCAGCCGCTGCAGAAGGTGCCGGCTGCTGCACTGCCGGCGGTCAGCGGTACAGAACCGGCAGGCTCTGCAGGCATTGCCGGTCCGCTGGCCGTCTGGAATATGGTCCCGCAGCTGCTCAGCCTGCAGGCTCTTCTTTTGCTGCTGCTTACTGTATTGTCAGCAGCAGTTTATATCATTATCTGGTTCCGGCGTCCAGCTGGCTAAACTTAAGCTTCATCGCCTGCTCGACTTCAGGAGTAACAAATTCGGATACATTTCCGCCGAAATGCGCCAGCTCCTTCACCACACTTGAGCTGAGATAGGAATATTTCGGATTCGTCATCATAAAGATAGTCTCTACTTCAGGATCAAGGCTGTGATTAATTGAAGCGGTCTGCAGCTCATATTCAAAGTCGGTGACCGTACGAATCCCGCGCACGATGACCTGGGCATTCTTTTGACGCAGATAATTCACCAGCAGATCCCGGAAGCTGTCCACCTCCACATTCGGAAGATCCGCCGTAGCCTGCCGCAGCAGCTCCGTTCGCTCTTCCACGGTGAACATCGGTTTTTTGCTGAGATTATTAAGCACGGTGACAATCAGCCGGTCAAACTGTTTGGCAGCGCGCCGGATAATATCGATATGCCCCATCGTAACCGGATCGAAGCTTCCCGGATAAATGGCGACACGTTCTTTTCTAATTTGCAGACTCATCGTTACCCTCCTTGCCGCTTCCGCCAGCTTCCTCAGAAACAGCTTCATACTGATAGATGGAGATCGCCGTCTCACCATATATAGCCTGCCGTGTCCGGTAGAATCCCGGAATATGTTCAGGATAGGCATAGCTTGACTCATGCTCCAGTACAATCACCGCCTCAGGATTAAGCAATCCTTTGCCGGCCATGGTCTGCATTAGTTCATCCCCGTGCTTCAGCCGGTACGGCGGGTCCAAAAACACAAGATCAAACGCCCGCCCCCGCTTCTCCAGCGCACCAAGCGCTCTTCCGGCATCATTGCGGTAAACCTCAGCCTGCTCTTCCACCTTTGCCGCTTTCAGATTTGCCCGTACTGTGTCGATGCTTTTCTGCTCCATGTCCACAAAAACCGCACGGTCCATTCCTCTGCTTAGCGCTTCAATCCCAAGTCCGCCGGTACCCGCAAACAGATCCAGCGCGATGCCGCCATCAAAATAAGGCCCGATCATGCTGAACAGCGCTTCCTTCACCTTGTCGGTCGTTGGACGCGTCCCGTTACCCGGAACACTTTTCAGGGGTCTCCCCTTGGCACTTCCCGATACAACTCTCACCGATTCACCTGCTCTATGTCTCTGTTTGTTATGCCGTTTGGGGCATAAGTCCAAGCCTATAGTACCACAATTGTCCTGTTAAATAAAAAGTTTGTCTACCGGTGTCATTTTAAAGTGCAGCAGAAAATGTTTCAGAAAGGATGTATAGAACCGTTCATTCCCGGACATCATGTAATTATCGACATCACAAAATGTCGTAGACAACCGCGGAGCAGGCTTACGTTTCCCCATAAGCTCTTCGTCCGGTTTCTCCTCTCCCATGAAAGAGACCCTAGAAATAGGGTCTCGATTTTTTTGTGTGTAAAGCCTTATGTATCAGGCATCCCCAAGATTCACTAACCTTCTTAGTTCCAGTTAAATCCACATCAGGTGGCATTCGGGTGGCAATTCCAGACTCGCAGCTTATCAACAAGACAGAAAAAGGCCACCCGTTAACGGGCAGCCTGCACACCATTGTTCATGTCTTTATCAATATGCGTACAATCTATTTATAATAAGAAGTAGTCAAAGGAATAAACATCGAAGCGCCGTCTTTAACCTGGCCCGTTACGTAGATCTCACTCACTCCGGCAATGTTGGCCTCAATGGTAACAAGCCCCTGCTCGGCTGTAATGGTCTGTTTCTTCAGCACAGTATCTGTATCACTGTCCTGAATGGTGAAGTCTTTAATGTCGCCGCCGATGGCAGCCACCTGGATATATAGCTTCTGGTATTTTTTATCCGGATATAACATGAAGGAGCTGCCGCGTGAGCCGCTGCCGTTATCGAAATGAACATCCTTATAGTCTTTGCCCAAGTAGACCGTTTTATCAGGATCTTTAGTGTGATAGCCAGAGTCAAAGCCGGCAGCAATCGATACTCCCTCAGTCTGTTCGCCTAAAGAAATAGTGTTGGAGACCGCATCAAAGCTAACCGTTACCCCCAGCAGATCAGAGATCGATCTGACCGGCAGATAGGTCGTATTGTTGTAGGATATTGGAGCTATCACCGCGCCGCTGCTGTTTTTCAGCTGGACAGGCTGACCATCCACTTTAAATTTGATACCCGGATTCAGGAATGCCTTAATCTCCTGCAGGTTAGCACCGGCTACAACTCCCGCTCCCATCCCGCCAAGAACTGCAAAAGCGGTAAACGCAGCTGTCATTTTCTTTTTCACCTTGTTCATTTCCCTCCATGTATTTCAAATTTTAACTGCTAACATGGAGTATATAGGCTCATCCCGCCGCATGCAATATTTTCCTTTCAATAAAAAAAGAACTACCAAAGCGGCAGCTCAATAAATGTTATATTCGGATGCGAGAGTTTGACATCCTTAACGACCAGCTTATAGCCTTTTTCGGACAGAAAACACTTTTGTTCTACGCCCTTGCGGTTTTCGCCGAAATAGGCAACGTGGAAGGTTTTGTCCAGCTGAACGATATTTTTGACATTAATCAGGGTGTTGCGGTCTGCCAGAACAAAATTATAGCCCGAGCTCTTCAGGGTGGTTACCCAGTATTTCAGAGTTCCTACTGTATAAAATACTTCATCCTTCGTATGGAGAACGATTCTGTACAGACTGCGTTCAAACTCCATGTAAGTGATTTCCGAGATTTCGAGGGCGGACAATCCAGAGTTCCCCTTGGCGTCACGGGTTACAGACATACTGCTCAATAAAACCAGCTCCAATACTATTTCAGTAGTTCTTCCGGAATCTCCGGCTGGTGGATGTAAAGTATACTCGGTACAGCATCTGCTACAAAAGCAGCGACGGCAAACAGGACTGACGCCAGCTTATACACGGCTATGTGCTTAAATGTTCTGATGATTTCCGCTCCCCTTTCTCCAAGCAAGTACCAAACTTATTGACTGGGCTGCAAAAGCAGCCGCAATAACAGGAGAAGCAATAAAGAAATTCATAGTTACGAGCACAGCCGCGATTATTTTGAGCTTGGGCCAGTGCTGTCTTGGTATTTTCGTCTGCTTATCGATGCCGGCGGGGGCAAGCAGCAGGACGAGCAGCAGGCTTAGACCGTTCATAAGCTGGACGCCTGCCGGCCCGGCCTGCACATAAGATAAAATAGTGAACATGACTGTTGTAACAATCACACAGGCCATGCCGGACTTCAAATGTACACCGCCGGAAACCTGCCGCAGCAGAGCGAACGAAATCAGAATCAGGCCAGCCTCCGCGGTGTTGCCTGTAACCAGCGAAACCAGCAATGTACAGCTTATGACCAGCATAATATTAAAGATTACTGCAAGGGCAAACCTGAGAACTGCATACGAAGCCGGATGTTCGGGGACCATCAGTTTGATTCTGGCCGCAGCCCATCCTGCCATTCGTTCAAGCATCCTCTTGCTCCTTCTTAGTGGAATAGTACAATAGCAGCACTGACATCCCTATAAAGAACACAATGTTAAATAGAAGATTATTATAAAAAAGCACTACAGAAATGGCCAGCAGAAAAACAATGATCAGCCCCGTGAGCACAATATCCTCCAGCTTGAATCTGAGCTTGTCCAGATCAAACGTGAAGCCCTTGCCTTTACGGTACAGGTACCAGAAGCTGGCTACAGCTGCCGCTGCGGTAGCGGTCTGCAGCAGATAACCGTTAGCAATATGCGCATTCACCGTCTCAAGCGATCCGAACAGAATAAAGACCAGCGCTGTCTGAACCGCCGCAAAAATGACATATCCCGATATCGTGGCAATCACCGCCAGCACAACCGGCATCCGCACAACGGCAGCAAACAGCAGAATGAACACGATAACGGTAATAAGCGGCGAGAGATTGTCCAGGTTCAGCTCATTGCGCAGCAAATAGCTCTGAAGATTATTAAGCAGAATGATGACCATGGCTGGCCACACATACTCTTTCCATTTAAAACGGAACAG
The DNA here is from genome assembly GCF_038595055.1 of Paenibacillus sp. FSL R7-0345. Classification (NCBI taxonomy): domain Bacteria; kingdom Bacillati; phylum Bacillota; class Bacilli; order Caryophanales; family Paenibacillaceae; genus Paenibacillus; species Paenibacillus sp. FSL R7-0345. Next base: position 3,149,737 of record NZ_CP152002.1, on the reverse strand, counting down.
ACACATAATTAAGTAGTACAAGGATAAACCTTCAATTGTTGAAAAAAACATAAATCCGGCAACTTCCCACAACAACACATACACCGCCCGGCTCATTTATCATCATAAAAAAGATCAATTCTATAATATAACTATAGTCCTATATCCGTATAGATGAGAAATGTGAAAAATTTTAAACATCTGTTTTTCCCATCGTCCTCCTTCTTAATTAAAGCCTTCTGTAAACTAGTTCTGTCCGCTGATCCATTCTCCTATGTCTGAAATAACCTGCTCATCCACACTCCCCGGCACTTTATATTCTTCGATTGTTCCGGCGCCTTCCCCGTCATAATTGACAAAAAAGTGATTCAGTCCCGGATACAGCTTAAACGCTGCCGCCGGATTATTCTTCAGTACTTCTTTCCACTGCACAAAATCCTTATCCGCATATACCTGAAAATCGTCTGCACCCTGCAGCACGAGCACCGGCTTGGTCAGCTTCCCGGCAAGCGCTGCTGCATCATGCTGCTCCATATCCAGCAAATAATTCGCCGGCATTCCGAATACCGGCTGTGCCAGCTTTGCCTGCTCTGTGGTCATAGAAGCCAAGGCCTCAGCCTTAAGAAGCTCGGCGTCAACAAGAGCCTTATTCTGGGCTTTGCGCGGATCACTGTCATCCATAGCCTGTACAATAGCCATGTTCTGGTCATAGGAGATTTCCCACAGCTTGCGCGGTGATCCGGCCAACAGAATGAGTCCGGCGAAATCACCGCCTCCGGCATCGATCCGCGGGGCCAGCATGCCGCCGAGGCTATGCCCGGCCAAATATACCTGCCCGTGATCCAAACGCGCATCCCGCTTCAGCAGCTTCGCCGCCAGTACGGCATCGTCCACAGTCTCTTCCTTTACTGTCAGGCTGGCCGACGCCCCGCCTGCATATTGCTGGCCATAAGTGTAGGTCCGTTTGTCATACCGCAAGACTGCAATCCCCTGCTGGGCAAGTCCCCAGGCGAGATCGCGGAAAATTTTGTAACCAAATGCCGTTTCATCCTGGTCCGATGAGCCGGAGCCGTGCACCAGCACAACCGAAGGCAGCAGGCCTGACGCATGCTCCGGTAATGTCAGCGTGCCTTTTAATGGATATGCCGTACCTTCGCCTACAATCGTTTCCTCTTCAATAAGTCCCGCCGGAAGCTCTTTGTCATCGGCCGCCGCAACAGGTGCGAACAATAACCCGGCTAAGCGGCCGGAGCTGTCGACTCTAAGCGTCATCATCAAGCTGCTTTGGGCAAATACTGCAGGTGCTTGAATAACGGTGTAACCGTCAACCGGGACCGCTGCTACAGAGTCCAGCCGGACAAAATTGCCATAGGTTCCAACCAGCGTCTCCCAGACGGACTGCATTTTCAATACCGGTAGACCCTGCTGAACTTCTTTACTGAATACCTGCTGCCACAATTCCATATATTTTCCTCCACTGAGCAGTCCTGTAATATTCTCAGCATACTTTTGCGGAGTAGTGACTGCAGCTTGGGCAGAATCTGCATTATAAGCCGTAATAAGGCCGAGTACCTGGAAAAACTGTACCGGCACATAAATACGATTGTTTTTCAAAACCGGCTGACCGGAAATATCCTGTCCCTTCACTCCTCCATCCACATAAACAGTACTCTCATCCAGTTGAATTACATAATTGTGGTTTTTGTCCTTCAGCTCCAGACGGTTCTCTGCTTTTATGTAGTTTACACCGTAGCCTAAAGCTTCCCCTACCGGACGCACCGGCACCATAATCTCAGAGCCGCGCAAGAAGGTACTTACGTCTTCAGGAAGACTTAGCGGCTTATTATTAAGAATAAGTCCTGTGTAGTTATTAGCACCGTATGCCGGCGCAGGCATCCCCCCTCCTCCAAGCATTAGCAGACCGCAAACCGATAGCATTACAGCTTTTTTTCTCATCATAAACATCTCCTTGTTCTAATTTCTAATTAATACGTTTACAATACAGGTTAAGTTCAGCCAATTTACCAAGTAAGTATAAAAACACCATTCCTCAATCCACTTTTATCCAGTGTAAGCAATCGTTCCTGATTTCTGCAATAAAAAAAGGCATGCTCCCGGCTTAGCCGGAAACACGCCTGGGAGGACCCCCTTAGATGAAGCAGGCACTCAAGATAATAACAAGCAGGATATAAAGAACCAGAATCGCACCAGTAGAAGTCCAAGGACCTACAGGACCTACATTAGCGCCGCCAACATTACCACCGTATCCGCAATCTGCACCCATGAGATAACCTCCTTCAAGATAATGACTACAGAATAGAATATGTATCAGGGTTCTATTCAGATTGGGCAAAACGGACTTTTTTAGGCTGAGCAGTAAATCTGCACCTTGCCGCACTTAATATAAGGCATGACAAGGTGCAGGAGCTGCATTTAGTCAGAAACCAGTATACCATCAAAGCTTTCCGGACCTACACGGACCGTTCCCAGCAGATTGGAGGATACAAAAGCAGTATAAGTCAGCTGAGGGGTAACCGGCGGATTAAAGTCGGCAGCAGAGAATGTGATAACCTGCGGAGCCAGCAGACTCAAGTTGAACGTTGAGGTGGCGGAGTAGACAACTGGATCAGTCGCCAGCGTTCCCCGGACAATCCGGATGGTGATTCCGACCAGCGCCAGCGGCAGCTGAACAGAGACGGTACCTTTCAACAGCACGCGCGGATTGGTCGTAACCCCTTCGCTTAACAGGCCAATCTGACCGAACAGCTGCGGCGTATTAATGACCAGAATCGGAATGGCAATCGAGTTCGCCGTACTGGCATTCTGAGAGGTTCTCGCATCAAGATAAGTTCCCACAAAAAGCACCTCCTTTCTGTAACGCATAGTTCATCATATTAGCTGCAGCCGGCGATTGCTTGGTCATATGACCAACAAGTAAAAGAATAACTTCACAGCAGATTAGTTCCCTGCATATGCTATTTGTCCTTTGTGTACCCGTCCCGTCTATTAAAAGCGAGCTCAAACAGTCCGGTAGCCGATAGACCGGCCAGTCCCCCAGCCCATAAACGGAGCACGAGCGTCATATCTGTGAAGGGGTATGAGACAGCACCGACAAGGAGCCCGATTACCAGGCCCACCGCCGGCACAAGCTGCTTGGGCAGATTGACACTGTTCTTCACCAGCTGGACAAGCGCCATAACAAACACAGCCAGCACAGAGGCGAAGGCCAGCACATTGTTAAGCGCCTCGTTAACCATCGTATTCACCTCCCGGTCACCAGCAGGCCCGCCCTGTGAAGCACGGTCAGTAGCCGGTAAAAGTCATAGCTTCCGCCCGTCGGTGTATCCAGCAGCCCAGCAGCAACTGCCGCATTCACTGCCGGTTCCGCCCATGCCGGAACATTCATAACCGCACGGCCTTCAATGACGGTTAGCCGGTCTGTAACATTTTTGATCGCCTGGCCCTGCTCCTGCACTCCGGTCTTTAGGGTATCCCTGCTTACCGTAAGACCAGCCAGCAGTACACGCAGGTCCTTTAGCTCCGTTTCCAGATTCGCAAGCTTCTGTCTGTCTTCCGCCGACATCTCATCATCCTCCTTGATTTCGTCATATTGGTACAGATTATAGGTGTCCATGATCTGAATCAGCTTTGCCGTATAGTTCGGGTCAGTGGCGTAGCCTGCCGCAGCGATTTCCCGGGCGGCCGTCTGCCCGTCCACTCCGATCACCCTGCTGTACAGGTTGCGGTTCCACGAGACACCCCCGACAATAAGCGCGGAATGATCTGCTACGGATTCGCCCCAGTCATTATAAGCGCGGAAAGCGGCTGTTACCTGTACCGGTTTGCCGTTTAAATATTCCGTTGTGCGGACAGCAATGCTTCCTGCCGGTCCGCTGCCTTTGATCCCGAACAGGTTATTTGCCTTTACCGTTAACCCGCTGTTCCCCCAGCCGGACTCAAGTGCAGCCTGGGCAATTGTGAGTGAAGCGGCAATGTGGCTGCGCTGCATGTCGGCTACCGCGTAGGGAACAATCCGTGCGATAAATTCGGCATTGGTCATGCCCTCACATCCTTTCCCTATATTAAATGCACCACCGCCGGAAAGGCTTGTGCTTATCCCTAAAGACCCGGTCAGCGGCCATCTTTCTTTAGCTGCAGCACAAAAAACGCCGGAGCTTATGCCCGCGGCGTTCCATATGCAAATCATGGTCGCTGACCGTTACTAAAATGTACGTGTAATAATCACAAGTAATATAAACAGTACCAGAATTGTCGTTGCTGAGGTTGCCCAGCCTCCGTACCCTGCTCCTGCGGCTTCGCTCATCAGAATTCCTCCTTCAAGTTAGCTTACAGCATAGCATATGCCAAACGCCCGAATCCTTACTGGGTATTTGACCCGCCTGTAGACCGTTCGCTTAAATTAATTTTAACTTAATAGTCCTTGTTAAAATATAAATTCAGGCGTAATATATAGTAAAAATTAACTATTAGGAGGTTATAATGGACTATGCCTTCATATTATTTTAAAGAGGTGTGGACACCTCTCAAATGGATCGGGATCAAGTTTTTTCATGACGACGAGGAGAAGCTCTGGATTAAATGGTGGTCTAACCCGCGTAAAAAGCTGCGCTAATCACAATACATACTCTTTCACACACATAAAAGCTCTTTTGAAACTGCAAAGCGTCCGGAACGCTGCAGGCCAAAAGAGCTTTCTTTTGTTTAAGGAGCAGACGTTCAGCCCGCTGCCTCAAAGGTAATCCGGTTCTTGCCGCTGCGCTTGGAAATATAGAGCGCCTCATCCGCCAGCCGCATCGTTTCGGCAGGCTCTCCCGCTTCCGGCGACCATACCGCAGCACCAACACTGCAGCCGACGTGAAGACTGCCGCCGCCGATCAGGAAAGGCAGATTAATCTTGTTGATAATCCGTGTAGCCACAATCTCGGCCTCATACATCGGCTTGCCTGCCGAGGTATGCAGTATGACTACGAACTCATCTCCCCCGAGCCGGGCAACAATCTCATGATCCCGGGTGGATTCCAGCAGTCTTCCCGCAACCTGCTGCAGCAGCACATCGCCTGTTGCATGACCGTATGTATCATTTACCTTCTTGAAACCATCCAGATCAAGATACAGAATGCTGAGTGTGGTCTGGTTCTGTCTGGCCTTGCTGACCGCATGAGCCATAAATTCATCCAGTGCCGTACGGTTGGGCAGTCCGGTCAATGAATCATGCATGGCCTTATCAGACATATAGCTCAGCTTCTTCTCCGTCTTGGTCAGGTTATCCACCAGATTCTGCAAAGATGCCGAGAGAAGTGCTACGTCTTTAATTCTTCCTGAGGTTGGAATGTCCAGACATGCTCCCGAGCTGAGCTGATCTGCTGTCCGGGAAATCGCATTCAGCGGCCGGGACACCCATCCGGCCAGGAACCAGCCGAGAATCCCAAAGATTACAGCCGCAGCCAGTCCGCTCAGAATGATAAAACGTTCAAACTGATGAACGGGCGCAAAGGCAATATCCGCCGGCTGGCGGATGATGACCGTCCAGCCGAGCCCGGGATAGTTCAGATAGCCGTCACCGTAGGCATATCCGGTCAGATAATCGCCCTTGCCGTCTGCACGCTCTATCATCCAGGAATTTTGACCTTCTCTTGCTTTATGCAGCACCTGATCCGGCAGCCGGCTACCGACAAGATTGTCCGGTCCAAGCAGCACAGTGTCATCGTTGCGGCTGACCACCAGCACCTCAACACCGTTCATCCGTTCTTTCAGCGGTGTAACAATCGACTTCTCTACCTCTCTCGACCATTCCCAGCTGAGATGCGCTGCCAGAATCCCTGTAGTCTGCCCCTGTTGGTTATAAACTGGCACGCTGACATCAACAAACTGCAACTCTTCACCGCCGGGATTCGGCAGCAGCTTGGACAGCAGCACGGCATCGTGGACATCCCCAATGAACAGCCCCTTGATTCCTTCCTGGAAAACAGGCCGCTGGCTGATATTCTGGCCTGCCAAAATATTGTCCGTGGACGACAGCACAGTACCGTCCGTATCCAGGAACCCTACCCAGGTAAACACCGGCAGGCTGCTCTTCAGCTGGTTAAGCAGGCCGCTGATTTCCGCCTTGTCATATGGCTCCTGAAACGCATTGAGCCTGCTGAGTACTTGAACCTCACCCGAGCGCGACCACATGAAATGATCCAGCTTCTCGGCCATCTGATAAGCTTCCTCGGCCAGTGAGCCGCCGATGCTCCGTTCCACTGATTTCGTTGATTCACTGCCGATAATCCAGATCAGCAGGCCTGTAAGCAAAATAATAATTACAGCGAAGGCGCCTGAAAAAAACGTCCGCAGGTTAAACGACATACACATGTCCCCTTGTCGAAATGAGTCGATAATTATATATCGGATAGAACCCGAATGATAATAAGCATGCTGTTATGTACTTTTCTTGATTAAGCCGGCAGGTTGGATCAAAATGTTTGATCTTGTCCAATTTGCACATCCGCACAAAAAAGCAGCTCCGCCTCTTCATTCAAAAGAGCGGGGCTGCTGCCCTATTCTGTTAATCCCTCAGCCTACCTTGGCTCCCAGTGAGCGGGCAAGCAGAACAGCCTGTTCTACGTCAATCCTCACGTTCTTCAGGTCAAGACTCTTCAGATCGATGCCCTCCAGCTTCGCATCCCGCAGATCGGCTCCCGCCAGCTTGCACTGGCTCAGCCGCACACGGCTCAGATCAGCACCGCGCAGGTCGCTCTTCTGCAGATCGCAGCCCAGCAGATCCGCCTCTGTAAACTTGATACCGCGCAGATCCTGCCTCGCCAGGTTAACGTGCCGCAGGTTCGTGTACGACCAGTCCCCGCCGTCCAGCGTAATCCCGTCCATCGAGGCATTGGCAAAATCAGAGCCTACCATTTTGCAGTCCATAAATTTGGCGACAAACAGGTTGGCTCCCGTAAACTTGCAGTTCGTGAACGCTGCTCCCCTATGCAGTGATGCATTAAGCTGAGCCCCGGAAAAATCACAGTCTATGAACCGGCACCCGCTGGAGGTCATCTCTTCCATCGATGCGCCCCGAAACGAGCACCGTTCGAAGGTACAGCCGGTCAGCTCCCCGTCCTGCAGAGAAGCATAGTCAAATTTCTGCTCGAGAAAGCTTTTATTCTCATACTGATACAAGCCCTGCACGCCCCTTTTATTCCCCGCTGAAATAAATATTAAAAATTAACTTTTAAAATGGCACTATAGTAGATTGTTCTCATCCTGCCATTCCGATATAATAGCAAAAAAACAGGCGGAGGTAAATGATGGACGACTCCAGCAGAAAAGAACTATTCCGATATGTAATGAACCAGCCGATCGAATGCTGGCTTGAAGTTCCGGCTGGTAACACCGGGCCGGGAGCCGGTAAATTAACCGAGGGGGTGCTGCTTGATCTCAGCCGCTCGGGCTGCAAGGTGCGCACTTCACTGAACCTCCGCTTTACCTCAGGCGACACCAAGCTGATTATCCATTTCCGGCTGGCCGAACAGAATCTGCAGTTTGAAGGCAGTGTGCGCTGGGGCTGGATGTTCGGCATTGGGCAATTCCAATACGGAATCAGACTTGAGCTTAACGAACAGGAAGACAGTCAGCTGGCACGTGAACTGGAGCTGTGGACTAATGCGCGCACGGCTCTATGAAATCCCCTGTTTACTATGTTTTTCACAATCGAAAAGAAGCAGAGCTGACAGCAGCTCTGCTTCTTTAATTGCAATCTCTGTTTAGATTTCTGTTCTTTTCTTGATCAGCACGGTCATCGTGTAAACCAGTAATACAGCAACTACAACTTCAAAGACGAGTGCCCACAGGTTTGAGCCTACGTATACCAGCTCCAGGCTGCCAGGGAGCTCCGACGCTTTAACAACTTCAAACCGGAAAGCATTATCAATGCCGATGAAATAGTTGTTAAACAGCAGCTTTTCCAGGTAAGCCACTCCATTTTCTAATATAAAGAGAACAGCAAGGGTGATCCATACTTTCCCCTTTAACGGAATACTTCTTGCCAAAGTGGAGGCGAACATTACCATCAGCAGAATAAAGCCGGCAGACCAGGTGCACTGCAATGCGCTGCGTGCCGCCACCGGCCAGAAGTTCGCAGGTATGAAATCAGCCGAATAGACCAGCACGTACAGTCCGAGATGAATCAGTCCGGTAACCAGCAGACACAGCAGGAGCAGCCAGTACAGCAGCAGCGGCGAGAGCACTGTATAGATTGTTTTAACAGGAATCAGCCTGCGCTGATAGGATTTCAGGTTCCGGTTGTAGCTGAAGGCAGCAAAGAACAGGAAGATGATTCCCAATATAAAATAAATGATTAAATGGATGGAGACGGTCTCTTCAATTGTTGTCCCCGAGGAAACCCAGACCCCGATTTGAAACAATACCATAATAACAAACGCCGCAAGAATCCGGTCACGGCCGCGCCGGAAATCATAAGCAATCAGCTTCAGCATTCCGCATACACCTCTCTGAACAGCTCATCAATGCTCTTGCCGCGCTGCAGCCGCAGCTCCTCAACATCACTATGCAAGACCATTTTCCCTTCTTTAATAAAGATTACCTCATCAAAAATCCGTTCAATATCCGATACCAGATGGGTAGAGATCAGAATGGTACTGTCCTCCTCATAAAACTCCATCAGGGCATTGAGAATTTTCGTACGCGCCACCGGATCTACGCCGCCGATCGGCTCATCCAGCATATACAGCCTGGCTCTGCGGGACAGGGCCAGTGTAAGCTGCAGGCGCTCGTTCATCCCTTTGGACAGGGAGGATACTTTGCTGTGCTCACTGAGCTTCATGAAGTCCAGCATGCGGCGGGCTTTTTCCGGATCAAAATCAGGGTAGAAGTCCAGCATAAATCTCAGCGCATCGCCCACCTTCATCCAGTTCTCTGTCAGCGGCCGGTCCGGCATGAAGGATACCAGTGCCTTGCTCTCTTCCCCGACGGGTGTGCCCAGCACGGAAATGCTGCCGGCGGACGGCTGCGCAAGCCCTGATATCAGCTTCATCAGCGTGGTTTTTCCGCTTCCGTTGCTGCCGAGCAGTCCGGCGATCTTTCCGGCGCCCAGTTCAAAAGAAATATTATGCAGCACCTGTCTGGAGCCGTATGCTTTGGATACCTGCTGAACCTTAAGTATGCTGTCCACCCTTACATCCCCCTGCTTTCTTTTGCCGCGATATTGTCAGCCACAGCCTTTACGATCTCTTCACTCTGGAAGCCAAGCTCCTGCATGCCGCGGACGAACCGCTCCAGAATGTCCTGGGCCATCTCCCGTTTAATCTTCATAATGGTCTCTTCCCTCCCCGTTACATATCTGCCCATGCCGCGCCGCGTCTCCACAATCTCTTCACGCTCCAGTTCCTGAAAGGTTCTTTGCACAGTGTTCGGATTAATCTGCAGCTCTGCAGCAAGCTCGCGTACGGAGGGGATTTTGTCACCGGGCTTCAGCTTGCCTGTGATGATCTCGCCTTTGAGATAGTTCATAATCTGTAAGTAAATCGGCTGGTTGTTGTCAAATTCGATTGTCATCAAGCAACGTCCCTTCGTCTGAATACCAGAAAGCCCGCCAGCAGGAATACCGCCATATAAACCGCCAGCATTAGAACCGAGAAGCCGGGCGTCATGCCGGGCACCGGGGGCTGCTGACCGCTTCCGTACACGGACAAATCAAGGTTGGGGAACAGAAAGTACTTATAGAAACTGCGGTAAATTACGATTTTGTCCATCGTTAACAAGAACATCGGCAGACCGATGGCTACACCTGTCGAATGGGTCAGCACACCCAGCATAAAGGCTAAAGTTACATATACAAAAGAATATATGCAGCCATACAGCAGAGCCAGCAGTATATCCGCTACTCCGGTCTCCCCGCCTCCTGTGTTAAACCAGATCATTCCGCTAAGAAAAATCGCCGCTGCTGCCACTGCAGTCAGACTCAGGACATAGAGCAAAACGGTCACATACTTGGATGCCAGGATGGCTGTACGGCTGCGGGCGCGGATCAGCAGAAATTTGATCGTTCCCCGGCTATGCTCCTTGGCGACTATCCCCGCCGTTCCGATGATGGAGAGAATCGTCATCACCTGGCCCATTCCGGTCGGCAACAGCATTTCCCGCGTGAAACCAGCTGCTGAAGCAATAGAGTCAGGCGATACGGAATGAATAATGTAGCCCAGCACCTGCGGGAAGATCAGAAGAATCAGATAAGGTACAACAAAGGAGCGTTTCTTGGCCATCTTCACCCATTCATTTACGACCAGCAGATTAAATTTACGCAATCCGGTTCCCTCCAGTCCATTTCAGGAAATCATCTTCCAGGCTTTGTTTGTGCTCGGTAATCCGGTATACGCCAACCTTCGCCGCACTGAACGAGGCAACAAGCTCCGGAACGTTATGGTCATGCAGGCTAATCATCAGTTCGGAATGCAGTTCATCCGTGCCGGTCAGCCGCACACCCTTCATCGTCTGAATCACCGCTGCCGCTGCTTCCAGATTATCCACCCTAACGGTCAGTGAGACCTCATGCTCTGTATCCGCTTGTGCTCCGAGCCGGGTTACTCTAACCAGTTCTCCGTTCTGGATGACGACCGCCTGGTGGCAGATCTGTTCGATTTCGCCCAGCATATGGCTGGAGATCAGAATGGATATGCCCTCCACCTCGGCGATCTTCCGCATATACTCGCGCATTTCGCGGATACCTGCCGGATCAAGGCCGTTGGTAGGCTCATCCAGAATAAGCAGCTTGGGCGAGTGCAGCAGGGCCTGGGCAATGCCCAGCCGCTGGCGCATGCCGAGCGAGTACGCTTTTACCTTTTTATCCATCGCATTCTGCAGTCCGACCAGTTCTACCACCTCGGAGATCCGTGTTTCGGTAATCCCGTCACTCATCCGCACATACTGCTTCAGATTATCAAGCCCGGTCATATGGGCATAAAATTCCGGATTCTCGATAATTGCCCCGATGTTAGCGATAGCCCGCTGGAAATCATCGCGGATGCTGTGCCCGTGGACCAGCACGTCACCTTCTGTCATCCTGATCAGTCCGGTCATCAGGCGGATTGTTGTTGTTTTGCCGGCACCGTTAGGCCCGAGCAGCCCGACAATCTCCCCCTTACGTATTTCAAAAGACAGCTGGTTGACGATCGCCTTCCCTTTGATCCTTTTGGTAACCTTCTTCATCTGCAGCACCGGCAGATCGCCTGCCGGTGCAGAGTGATCTTTATTCGCTGAAGTCCGCTCCATTTCCGTTGTCCCTCCCGTTGTTTTTTCTGCAAGCTGTTCATGTGTTTGTGTGTTAGTTAAATAGTACACTAAGATAATGGTGAAGTAAAGCCTGATTTTTTTGCGGTTGAGTCCAGCCGTAGTTGCTGCCATTTTCAGCCTAACTGCCTAATGTATTGACCGCTAGTCTATCAACCACACCAAAACCTTGACAGTACATAGAATAGAATTGCATCACAAGTTGACAACCCTAGGAGGAATGACAATGAAACCAAATGTTCATGTATCCCAGACTTACCCCCGCCTGAGAGTTTATGAGGAAGAAAATTACCGGGGCCGCAGAAGAACCTACACCGGTAACCTGGGTATCCGCAATACAGATAACATCCTTGATGGGATTGAAAGCCTGCGTTTCTTCTCTACCAGCAGCAATGCAACCCTGGTCCTGTTCAGCAGAACACGGTTTAGAGGCAGCTTCCTCGTCCTCCGCGGTAATCGCAATATCCGTGACCTGGATGACTATATCCGCGGTAATGATGTAGAATCAATTATCTCTACCAATCAGCGGCTCACACTGGCACAAGTTCGTGAAATCCGCAGAACCGGCGAACTTCCCTCCGGCTACCGGCTGATCTAAGATGATTTAGCGCCGGGACAGTTCATTGGCCTGAACACAGTTTAATAATGAGTATTACTTTTTTCGTATGTGAAAGGAAGCTGCCTATATGATTCTATTCATCCACCGCAAGGATCTGCGGACCTATGATCTGCCGGCGTTTGATCTCATTCAAGCGGCCGGGGACCGTTCGCTGCATGTACTGATCCTTGAGCCTTTTCTTCTGCGCAACGGACGCCATCTTGAACACAGCGGCATCAACTTCCTGACACATGTAGCCCGATTACAGGAGGAGTATGCGCGGGAAGGCAAGCTGCTTCACCTTCTCTACGGCGAGCCTGACGTAATTGTGGGCAAGCTGGCTCAGCTGCACCCGATTGAACTGGTATTAACCCATACTGACTACACTCCTTATGCGCTAAAAAGAGACAGTCTGCTAAGTAATACCGCAGCAGGCCTTGGCATCCGTTTCCTGTCCTGCCAGGACAGCATGCTCTGTGACCGGAATGATTTCATGCAGTGGAGCGGCCGGAATGAACCGTTCAAGGTATTTACTCCCTTTTACCGGCGCTGGCGTACTTTCCTGGGTGAGCGCTTCCGCCCTCCTTATACGGCCCGTTTGCAGCAGCTGGACACAGCCGCATTAGATCCCGGGACGATGTCAGAGTTCAGTCTTCCTGAAGAAATCGTCCGGCAGCTCTCGCACCTTACCCTTTCGGCGCGCAGCATGAGCCCGGATCTTATGCTCGAAGATTTCTTCGAGACAGAGCTGCAGGGCTACCAGCTGTCACGCGACAAATACGCCCAGCAGGGAACCAGCATGATCAGCCGCCATCTGAATACCGGAGCTATATCTGTACGGACGTTGTACAGCCGGCTGACGGCGGACGGCAGGAGCGGGGAGGACTGGCTGCGGCAGCTGGGCTGGAGAGATTTTTACCTGTATCAGGCCCAGCTGGACCCGGACTTCTTCAGCTATGAAAAGGTGTATGACCTGTCAGCGCTAAGCACGGAGCACTTTACAGCCTGGTCCGGCGGCAATACCGGTATACCGGTCATTGATGCCGCCATGCGCCAGCTGAATGAAACCGGCTGGATGCCGAACCGGCTGCGGATGATCACCGCCATGTTCCTGACCAAAAACCTGGGCTGCCCGTTTATTTACGGTGAACGCTACTTCCGGCTGAAGCTGAAGGATTACGACAATGTACTGAACCGCGGCGGCTGGCTGTGGAGCTCATCGCTTGGATACGACGCCTCCCCGTACTTCAGAGTAATGAATCCGGTCACGCAATCGCAGACCCATGATCCGTCCGGCAGCTATATCCGCACCTGGCTGCCGGAGCTGTCCAAGCTCTCCGACAAAGAGATCCATCTGCCCCGCCCGGAAGCCATCGTTGATCTCAAGCGCTCCCGGGCGCTGGCAATCGAAACCTATAAAGAAATATTGAGAGGCAAGCCTGCTCCTACTGGCGTGTAAACAAAACAGCTGCAGCATAGATACCCTGAAGATGTTGCCAGGGGATCTTCACTGCAGCTGTATTTGTTGAACGGGAGCGTCTGTAGCCTAAATTAAGTAGCGATTTCGCACCTAATCATCAGAAAAGATGAGATTGTATGAAACTAGGTAGCAAAAATCCAACTAAAAGTTGAAAGGTCTCCCACGCTCCAGCGTAATCTTATTAAATCCACGCCGAGGAAGCTCTGACCTCATTTTCGGCGGAAACCGGATCATTAAGTGTCATTTACCCAACCAGATTTCTCAAACCGTCAGTTTACCCGGATTTAGTTGACTTATTTACACTTAGCTCGCTCAACTATCTCCTGTAGAATTTGTCCATTCAGAAGCTGATCCGCATAGCTGTACTTTATACAACTAAAATGAGCTTTTTTAGTCGTATAGCCAGTTTAGCTGCACTCTGTGCAGTTAAAATCCTCGAAAAGGATCTTTTTGAGCAAAAGTGGAAGATTTAGTTGCACAAAATACATTTATATCGTGCAGATGCAGCTTTTCACGGGTTTTAGATGTACAGAGTGCAGTTATTCTCTTGCCAGTTATAAAGATTACTTCGTTACGCCTGGTGAACACTCATTTCTCGGCGTAGCGGGCCGTAACAGCATTTTAACAGCATCATACGATCCCCTCGCTCGCGTTCTTTCGAATGCCTCCCGCCTCCGCACTAACCTCTATTAGCGCGATCCTGCTCTTCCCGCAAAATCCTCACCATGTCCGCCGTTCCTGCCGACAGCTGGATGAGGTCCGCGGACAGCAGTCTCGTCTGCTCATGCAGCACACTCCCTTCGTCCGTCCCTTCCATGTACCGGGTGGCAAAATGCAGAAACACATCGATTTTACGCAGCAGCATCAAGGTTGGAAGAGCGGCAAGCTCGTCATCGGTTAGCCTAACGCTGCGGCTGAAGCCCCGGCAGAAGTCACGGACAGCCCGCTGCTGCTCCGGATGTCCCAGCAGACCCGACAGAATTACCGCAGGGTCCATCGCCCGCAGATCATAGGTGCAGAATTCAAAATCAAGCAGCGCCGCTACCCGGCTATGATCATCCTTATCAACCAGCAGATTAGACGCGTTCAGATCACCGTGTACCAGCTGATGCGGCAGCGTTTCCAGTTTTTTTAGCGAATCTGCAATGTCTATGTAGGCCTGATATAGTCTGTTAAGCTCCTCACTCAGCTCTGCCAGCGGCTCCGGCGGATTCAAGCACAGCTCCCGGACCGTCTCATCTGTACACAACGGATAAGCCTGACGGAGCTCATAATAAGGACGATATACCGGCTGCGGACCCGGAGTTATTTCAGCCAATACGGAAGACAGCAGTCCTGCCGCCACACCGAATGACTCATAATAACCGGTATCCTCATCCCCGGGTGAATCTCCTTCAATATATCTGAACAGGCAGGCAAACTTGCCGTCCCTTTCCCCAAGCTGCACCAGTGTGTCTCCATTAACGGTTTGAACAGGCAGCGGTGTGGCAAAAGGTAATGGCAGCTTGTCCAGTTCCAGCAGGACGGCATGCTCAAATTCGATTTTTTCACGGTCTCGGTGTGTATCATAAATACGCAGGATGGCTCTCCGGCTGCTTCCGCTCACAATATAGGTCGTATTATTCCAGCCCCCGCTGCGCTTCTCCAGGTTTCCGCCCCACTCCGGCCAGGTCTGGTTAACTATAGTTTCCGTAAGCTTACGCCCCTTTCTCAACATTCTCTTCAAAAGTCTATCAGTTCAAAAGCAATACTATTATTGTCAACCGCATGTGTCAAACAAAGTGAACATTCTATCTCCGTGTATGTATGCGCCTCTGTATTTTTTCCGTTATAATAATCCAATACATATCACACTGCAAAGGATGGGATTACAATGGAAGCGACTGTTACAAAACGCTGGCTGCTGGCCAGACTTTATGATCCGGAGCAGACGATCGTGGACTGCCGGTTTACCCTTGGCAAGCCGCAGGCTGGACGGGAGAGCTATGAGCAGGAGCATATTCCGGGGGCGGTCTATCTCGATCTGGAGCTCGACTTGTCCAGTCCGGTCAGTGAACACGGCGGACGCCATCCGCTGCCTGACCCGCAGGTGCTCGCAGCCCGGCTCTCCAGGCTGGGAATCAGCAACGATACACGCATTGTTGCCTATGACGACGAAAGCGGCATGAACGCGGCCCGCCTCTGGTGGCTGCTGCGCTACCTCGGGCACGAGCAGGTCTTCATTCTGGAAGACAGCTTCAGCACCTGGAAAGCGGAAAAATATCCGGTGACGGATCATCAGCCTATCCGTGTACCGAGTACCTTCACTGCAAATGTGCAGCCGCAGATGCTGGCAGGAGTGGATGAGGTCCGAAAGGTATCTGAGCAGACGGCTGCAGCTAAGGCTGAAACGGCAGAAGCTGATTTCACAGTGCCCCTCTCCGCTCTGCCAATCCTGATCGACTCGCGGGCGAATGACCGCTACCAGGGACAGAACGAGACTATGGATAAGAAAGCCGGCCATATCCCCGGTGCGCTCAATTACTTCTGGAAAGGTTCGCAGAATGCTGACGGCAGCTACAAGAACGCCGAAGAACTGCAGGGACATTTTGCCGGATTGGACAAGGACCGCGAGATCATCGTCTACTGCGGCTCCGGCGTAACCGCCTGCCCGAATGTGCTGGCGCTGGAGAAGGCTGGGTACAAGAATGTTCGTCTGTATGCAGGCAGCTGGAGCGACTGGATTTCGTATGGGGATAATCTCATTGCTACCGGTTTAGAAGCATAAATGAATGCAACTAGGCCCAGTCACATAGTTTCTCTGATCCATATAGTTAGTACAGAAGGGTCTATCCGTTATATAACTGATTTGACCCTTCTTTTAGTTAATGACATCCGGATATTCAGCTTGAACTAACTGGCAGGCATGATGATGATCAATCTTCTTTCAGCTTTTGCAACACATACACTGCATACCAGAGCGACGCAATTAATATCAGCTCAAAAACATTCGTTAGGGCTGCACTCTCCACTGGTATCGGTATCATGCTGCCGGCAAGCATAAGTGCTGTTCCCAGGAAGAGAACAGAAGTTATCTTCCGCTTCCAGAGGATAATTCCGGCGGCAAACAGCGGAATCATAATCAGTAAGACCATGATTGGCGGCCCGGACGCTTCATTCGCAGGCACATAACGCAACGCGCCGTATTCAAGCATGGGCTTAAGCTGCAGGGAAAAGGTGTGCGTTGTCAGCTCCAATACAATAAGACCGGCCGTAAAGAGCCAGGCTATGACTTTCATAATGGTTGTTGAAGCCCATGTACTGCCTGCCCAACGGATCAGATCGAAGCTGGCCATTACAAGCAGCGGCGTGCAAAAGGCATGCAGCCAATATCTCGCCGTATTTAAGGATTCCAGCAGCCCGCCTTCGCCGATGGTTGTGCCCGCGGCCATAACTCCATTATCCCAGATCAGTGCGGCTGTCACTGCAAGCAGGGCATAATAGCCCAGCCTCGCTTTGCCCCGGGGATACATCAATATTCCCCATACAGCCAGCCCTGCATAAAACATTGTAATCACTAGATAAATCCACGTATCCATTCACAGTTACTCCTCTCTTGCGGTGATGTCCGGAAAAATGTGCTTACAGAGTCGACCGATATAGACCCACATCATGTACTTATGTACCCGTAACAATGTAATCTAACACAGGCGGGTTAAAGCAGTGCTCCCTAGATTTATTCACCCGTCCACTTACGCCCTATCCATTTCTGGTATTACCTTCCTTGTTCATTCCTGTCCCTCACTATTACTATAAGAGTCTAATACATAGAAAACGAGGTATAGAAACATGAGTTCAAAACGATTCAAGGTGTCTGCCGCTGTGCTGGCTATTTTGCTTGCCGCCCAGCTGCTGGTGCCGGACAGAACCTCCGCAGCTTACAAATCCCAACAGCTGCCGGAGCCGGAATGGAGCTACAAGCTGCCCGAGGGCTACACCACGTTTAACACCCTCTACAGCATACAGAGCAAGGACCGTGTGTTTTTCCAGCTGCGTAAGAAAGTAGAAGTTTCGCCCTCCAAAACCAAATACACCACTTTTACCTACGCATCTGCGGACCGCAAAGCGGGCACTGCCAACTGGGTTTATGACTACTATGACATTGCCAATGACAAATCGTTCAGCGGATCGGACCCCTACTACAGCAAGGATGGCAACAGCTATTTCTATAAAAGAAACGACAACGGAACGAAAATCCTCCTCTCCGCAGTCAATGCCAACGGCAAGCTGAAATGGACCAAAACGTTCAATAATCCCTTCACACTGGTTGTGCTGGACAGTGGAAATCTTCTGCTGTATTACAACACCTACCACTCTTCAACCAAGACCTCTGATCGTTATTTTGAGGAATTCAGCAGTGACGGGAAGCAGGTCCGAAAACTGGCAATAACCAAAGGTGCATTAACAACAGGTACATTGGAGATACTCCCGAACGGCTATATTGTGCACAATTCTGACCAGTCCAGCGTGAATGTCTACCGGAGTCTGGATGCTAAAAGCCCATTCGTCAGCTACACGGCACCCAAAGGATTGGTTGATGCCAATATGGGAGTACAGTCCTTCAGCGGCGGGTCTGTACTAATCTCTTTATACAGTACGACTGACTACAAATTAATCGGATTCGGTGCGGACGGCAAAAGGAATTGGATACGCTCACTTAACCCAAAAGACCGTGTCATCGGCATTACCGGCAATAACTATCTGGTCCAGAGTAACAATGCCGTGTACCGGCTGTACAGCAAAGACAACCAGCTGCTCGGCAAGCAGCAAATTGGCGAGCTTGGTGACAACGGTTGGAATTCCTTCATCACACCTTCTGGGGAAATTACCGTAGAGAAGCAGTACCAGTGGCAGGAGCGTCCGGCAGTAATTGATCCGGAGACTTTCGAGGGGGATTTAGCCAGAGAGGATTTTTACGTGCTTGATCCGGGGAATTTGCAGATTAACTACCATCTCTCCACATTGTGGAACGACTATCACGCCGGACACCAATACATCTATGCAGGGAAAGGCGAGCTCTACCTCGCAGACTACTGGTTCAATAATACTTTGACAAAATACATTTTGAAATAGTGCCTGGCGGTAGCACATATGGGTTCATTAGCTTAAGTACCTGTTAAAAAACCGGCTTGGAATCTCATTCCAGGCCGGTTTCTTAATGGAATCGTCGACACCAGAATCACAATGGAATCGTCATTTTTTAATAACCTGTGCCAGTATTTTCCCCGCTTCCAGCTTATTCAGCTTCTCCCCATATGAGTTGCCGGTGTTCCTCTCCAGTTCAGCGATCGCTTTTAGCTGCGTTTCAGTTGCTGGCTGCGCTTGAATCAAGTTCAAAAGGTTGTCCCGGGCGATCATTTGTGCGATCTGCGCGTCATCTAACAAATCCAGCATCCTGTACATGGCCTCTATTGCTTTCTCTTCGCCGCCTTCGAGTCCATAACCGGAATCCGTACTAAGCATAAAACGGTCGGGATATTTTTTAATTACAGGAATGAATCTTTCCGGTCGCAGCCCTCCTTCGGGGTTATAGACAGAGTATCCGGCAAAAAAATCAGCGTACAGATTCGGATATTTGCCCATCAAGCGGTCAACTTCATCAGGAGTATTGTAGGCATTTATATGTGCGAAAATAAAAATAGTATCCGGATGCTCACTCAAGGCTTGTTCCAGCTTGGCTACCGGCTGCCCGCTCGGCGGATCGATATGTAAAAGAATTGGCGCCTTATACTCCGCAATCAAGTCATAGATCTGGGGAAAGTATCCGTCCATAGGATCGCTTGCCTTCCAGGCGACGTTTGCAAGTACAGGAGAATAGCTTGACGCCGCCGCAATCTCGCCTAAACCAAAGTAACCCTTTTCCAGATTGTTTTTAATAACCTTCAAACATTCGGGATCATGGAGATCAAAGCCCGAGAAATACGGTATGTAGAGATCAGGATTACTCTGATAGGCGGCCCAGCTAAATACATCAGTCAGAATGGCACTGGGCTCGGAAACATCTCCAAAAAGCACGACATTGCGTACCTTATTGGCAGTCCAGGATTTCTCCATTCTAAGATACTGCATAGCAGATGCATCATGATTATGAGCGTCAATCAGTCCCAGATCTCCATAGGTATCCACTAACTGGGCAAAGGAAGGCTCCTCCGCTGCTTCTGGTGTACTCAATACCGTGTCTTTTGGCACGTCTGTAGACTTGATTGACAGCTTAACCTCAGGCGCCGCCGTCTGGACAATATTAGGCACCTCTGATTCTGCCTGAGAATCAGCTTGCCCTCCCGTACAGCCTGACGCCAAAAGCATACTGCATGCCGCTAATATGACTATGTACGTTTTATAGCGATCCACTATCCATATCCTCCTATAACTATTATTTAATTCTAATCAGATTGTAACATGGATATTCGTTTCAAGGTTCACCACTTGGATATTCATTCAGCTTTCCCATGCAATGTTTCCAAAATTACAGTCACTGTCAAAATAAACAGACAGCAACTGATCATAGCCCAGCGTAAAATCAACATTATACCGCTGCAAAAACTTCCGGGGCCTCCTCTTTGTAAAAGCTGAAATATTCCATTATCGTTTCAAATTCTTCGCTATTCTGTTCAGCAGACATAAAGGCATTTCTGCAAAATCCATTCCATTCAAATAACCTATCAAAAAAAGCAGCAGCTTTTGCTATCGAATCATCTTCTTTAACAACTTCACTGTCTAAGTACAAAGAAACAACATGCTTGAAACCTTCAGGGGTAATATCATAAAAGCCAGCGTCCTCATCTGATGTAAACGAGCAGTCGGGAAATAGCTTACTTGGTAATATTTTAATAATGAGTTCCTCCTGATTTTATTGATATTCAAATGCTCAATCCCACCACAAATATAGTGTTCTCTCGGCTTCCATCTCCTTCTCCAGCGCTTCTACCGACCCGGTTCCCTGATCAACCACATCCGGACAAAATTCATATACCTCCTTAGCCAGCTCAGACAAGTCCTGCACTTTATCGATTAACTCGGCCTCCAGCCAATCAAGGCTGGCACCGGTGATTTCGAAGGGATACCGTTCTTCCCATTCCTTCAACTTGGCAATAATATCCTCCGGCAAAAGATCATAATTAGCTCCGTCTGTGCCGCTGTACCTAAGAATATCGTACTGATCATCACTTTTAATCACACTAATCTGCTCCGGTTCGTATCCGAAGTTCATTTGACTCCTGAAGAGTAAAAATCCATCTTCACGCAGCTGACTGCGCAAATCAAAAATTTTCGGCACTTTACGCTCCTCAGTATTAAATGAGATCCCCGTTAAATCCGAAGTATTCCACCCGTTATCGGGCTCGGCTAAGGGCAATAATGCTTTGGGTTCAGCATAGGTTTTAAGCTTTATGGCTTGCTGTTCGCTAATTCCTAAGGATTCAATTAAAGCCATTTCCTCTTGGTCAAGCTGGACCTTGCTACAGGAGCTAAGGAACAATGCAGACAGTAATACCACCATTTTTTTCATCATTTCGCTCACCTCTCTAATTCCTCTAAACGAAATACGTCATAATTCCGACATATTATTCAAGGGTTCTCACTCTAATATGGTTCCGGGAGATGTCATATGTCACAGCTTACTAAAAAGCGGCCATTCCGCTCATCCAGCATTGCCAACACATTGGCTATTGTTCTATTGGTTATTATTGTTGTCGTCTTCTCGGCCCTGTGCACCTTCATTTATTCGAATACCCGGGACATTCTGGTCACTCAGCAGGAATCCATCCTAATGACTAAGACACAGGGTATTGTCGGTCAATTTGATGCGTTGTTTAAAGAAAAGGGCTCACTGGTCAAACAAATGTCCACGAACGATCTTTTTAAGCGATACATCGAGAGTACAACTCCAGACAAGGTAAGCACCTCTCCTCTTGCCGCCGATACTATAGCGACCTTGGCGGAAATTGTAAAGACAGAGCCATCCTTTGCCGATGTCTGGGTTGCCGGAATATCCGGGAAGGGCTATTTTCTCCAGAATGACGGTGTCACTTCCAAGTCTGATTTTGATATCCGCTCGCGTCCTTATTTCAAGCCTGCCTCAGAAGCAGACGGTCTGTATTATTCCGAACCTTATGCTGACGTTAACACGGGCACGCTGCTTATGGGTATTTTTTACCCTATCAAAAATGACAGCAACCAGCTGATCGGCTTTATTGCTGCAGATATTGCTTTTAATGACGTCCCGGCTATTATGCAGAGCTACTCTCTGGGAAGCACCGGTTATTCCATTCTGGCTACCCGTTCAGGTGATATTCTTTATCATCCGGACGAAGACAGAGTGTTAAAGGAAAAAATCAATGAGGACTCAGGGGATTTCGGCAAAATCGGCACAAAAATGATAAACGGTGAGACCGGCGTAGAGCTGATTAATGATAACGGGGAACCCCGCTATATCGGTTATGCTACCAGTAAGGACACAGGCTGGTCTGTAGGTCTGACCATTACCCGGCAAGAAGCGCTGAGCGAATTGAAAGCTTTTACCTGGATTACGATCGGCAGCTTCTCAGCAGCAGCCCTTCTGCTGGTGTTGATCTGCTACATTACGCTCCGCTACCTGCTAAGATCCATACCGAAGCTGCTTACCGCAATCAAGCGGATTGAAAACGGGGATTTGACGGTGCAAATCAATGAGCGTTCGAGCAACGAAATCGGGCAAATCGCTCATGGTATTTCTGCAATGGTCCAGAAGATCCAGGGAATGATCCAAGTGATCGGTAATACTACTCAGGTGCTGACTCAGTCTTCCGATCATTTGCAGAGTATTTCTGCTAAAACGGCTCTAACCATGAATGAAACGGCAACAGCCATCAATGAAATCGCAAACGCCACAAACTATCAGTCTATTGAATCAGAAAGTATTTTGCGCAAAACCGGTGCACTGTCGGATCAAATTAACGAAATCACCAGTGACGCACAAGCCGTAGAATCGATGGCGCAAATTTCTGCACAGCTGAGTGAATCCGGTCTGCGCTTAGTTGAGCAGTTATCCCAATCCGCAGAAGACAATCACAAGTCAACACAGGCAGTTTCGTCTATTATAGAGGCTATTGATCTGAGCCGCCATGAGATTTCAGGCATCGTGAACACCGTTAATCAAATTGCCACCCAGACCAACCTTTTGGCGCTTAATGCTTCTATAGAAGCTGCACGTGCAGGTGAACATGGCAGAGGGTTTGCCGTGGTTGCCGGAGAGGTACGCAAGCTTGCTGAACAGACAGCACTCGCCACTCAGGAAATCCACAAAAAAGTCAGTACAATTGAAGAAAAAACAATCATTTCAGTAGAACACACCAGCCACGGCTTGAAGATTGCCGGGGAAAATGCCCGTTCTGTAGAGACCGCCAAGCAACTCTTCTTTAACCTGAACAGAGACTTGGAAGAGTTAAAGCTGCGGATGATTCAGATCAGTAATAACACATCCATCGTATACACGCACAAGGATGAGATTTTACAGGCCATCGAGATTATTTCTTCGACTACTGAGGAAAATTCCGCCTCCACCCAGGAGGTATGTGCCAATACACAGGAACAACTCAGCAGTATTGATCAGGTCGCCGAATTATCCAGAGAGTTAAGCCAAATTTCCTTACAGCTCGAGGAAGAGTTGAAACAGTTTAAGGTTTAGTGCCGGGATTAACTGTAGAATTGCCAGAATACAAGTAATCCCACCAGAACAGCCATCATTAAAATAGGCAAAATGGAGCTCCATCTGTCACGGACTGTTAAGGCAGACCGTTTATTTCTCCAGGATAACAGCAGCGCTGCACAAAATAATACTGCCAAGCCCGTCAGACAATAGTTTATTACAATCTGCGGAAATACTTCGGAGTAGGCACGCTCATTGTTGCTCAGCATCCGTAAAGCCAGAACCAGGTTATTTACCATAATGCCCGTTCCCGTTAAGGTGAGGCCTGTCACCAGTCTGCGGCTGCCCGCACGGGATACAGGGCGTGTTCTGGCTCTGCGTTTGTTCAAGTACGCCTGCACCACCAGAACAAACGGAGAAATGATAAAATAGAGAACGGCCAGCACTGCGAGTGCTGCATTTAAAATAAGTACCGGCATACTTTTACCGGCAGGCAACGGCAAATAATCTGAGGTATACACCGAGATTGCCTCCACCCTGCCATCCCCCATCTTAGCGTACAGCATCGGCCAGACATCAAGTGCCGAGTCTCCGCTCACTTTCTGATAAAGGTACGGCTCAACCTGCTTATAGCTTGCGGTCATGCCTGCAAGTGAGACTTGAAGCTGATTCTCTCCCTGCGGCTTAAGCTTCATCAGTGTAAGGTAAGGAAATAGATTCATGAAGCCATACCCCGGGCGGCGCGCAGCCATGAACTCCCCCTGCACCTCAGAGGTATCGGGCAGATTTACAGCAGCTGTAAGCTCGCGCATGCCCACAATTTCTTTGGTTAAGCCATGAACGATATTGGATTCACCCGCCTGATTGGTCATAATGACGATGGCAAACCGGTCTTCAGGCACAATCTGCAGATTGGTAGCAAAAGCAATCGTATTTCCGCCATGCCCCAGCGTCCGGTGCAAACCGGGATACTCCCAGAAGCCATGGGCAATGCCCGGCATCCCTTCGGCTGCAGAATAGCTTTGGGACAGCATGGTGTCCAGCGTCTTGGGCTTTTCGAACAGAGGCGATTGTTCTCCATCTTCAGGCATGAATGCCATTGCGAACTTGGCCAAATCTTCCGCAGTTCCGTTATTCCCGCCGTTCGGATACATGGACATATAGTTCCATGATCCTTGTGTAAAGTCCCCGTCACCCTCGAAGAAATATCCCTTTGCTTTATGCTCGAGCAGCTCCGGGCGGTCTTCAACGACTGAATGTGCAATGGAATCCTTCATGCCCAGCGGCTCAAAAATATGCTGCTGTACATATTCGTTATAGGGCTGGCCGCTGATTAATTCCACAATATAAGCTGCCAGTGAATTCCCAAAGTTAGAGTAGGCTACTGTCTCTCCAGGCCTGAAAATCTGTGCCGGCTGGGCCAGCTGCAGCCCCTCTTCCAGCGACTGCACTTCCTCACGAGACTGGTAAGCCATATCAAACATATACTCTTCAAACCCGGCATTATGGTTCATCAGATTAAGCATCGTTATCGGCTCTTCGTATTTCAGTTTGGTCAGAAAATCCGGCGGTAAATAGCTGCGGATATCCTGATTCAGATCAATTCCCCCTTGCTCCACAAGCTGCATCACTGCAGTCCATACGGCAAGCTTGCTGATTGATCCCCACTCCATAACCGTATCCGGCGAGACAGGAACCTGCTGCTCCACGTCTGCATAGCCGTAGCCTTTGGACAATACCACCCGGCCATCCTTCACCACAACGATGGATGCGCCTACCGTTTGCTGTCCTATGTACTCTTTTACATAATCGTCCATAAAAGCTTCCAGGCCAGCCAGCGGAATTCCCGAAGGCGTTGCTTCCCCTCCCGTTTTTTCTGCCGCCAACACTGTGACACCACTAGAAAAAAGCAATAGTATCGATAACACAAGTGTAATTCCTTTTTTTAACAATGAGACCGCTCCTTATATTCTAGTAAATTCCTGCAGTCTCCCTATTCTACCAAAATTCCTCATGTAAAGTCTTATGTTATGAAATAGTATGAATATTACCCTTATGTATAAGAAGCATCTGCCAGCATACCGGAGTATTTGGCCGAACTTTTACGATGAGGTGTCGCTGAGTTCACCCGTTCCTGTCTGTGCTATACTCACCCCGTATAAGGACGGCTAACACAAATTGGGTACCATCAGGCTTTCCTGTATAATGATAAACATTACGCCGGGTGTGAAGTTAAATGAACGGAACACCAAATATCCAGGCTCAATAGGGAGTCTGAAACCGTAAACCGGAAAGGATGAAGAACATTGAGTTATACAGAACTGCTGGAACGCAAAGGTGAACTTCTGAAAAAAACGGTCGAGAATTGGGTTTTAAAAGAAAACCGGGACGGGCTTAACCATCAGGAGGCCCATATTTACCGTAATATGCTCAAGGAATTTCATCAGAACGAACATGAATTGAATGCGGTGCGCGACGAAAAAGCGATCAAGCGTCAGGAATCGGAATCAGCTGAATAACCAGACAATCAATAAAGCAGGCCGGACTAGATTTCGCGACTTTCATGAAGCGGATGACAGTCCGGCTTTTTTTATATAACAAGCTCGGCAAAATACCCTCAGTCAGCGATATGAACCACCTTCATCCCCAAAATGACTAATAAACCTTCCAAAATGCAATAGATCATTTACATCCCCCTCCGTAAGGGTTACAATTATCCCAATATTATCCGGAAAGGAACTGCACAATGCTAGTTAACAACGTCCGTGAACTCAGAGCACGCTTCAGATGGTCACAGCAGGACCTGGCAGATGCCATTGGCGCCACACGCCAGACCATAGGGCTGATTGAAAAAGGAGACTATTCCCCTTCTGTTACTCTCGCTCTTAAAATCGCCGCTGCCTTCCATTTGAATGTCGAGGATATATTTTATTTGAAAGATGAAGCTGAATAAGGTCAAGTGATATGCTTTGAGAGGGGATCGGTCCAATGCATTTAGCCGGCAGATTATTCCGTTCTTTTAGAGACTACGATAACCAGAGTAAACTGAAAGGCCTTCAGCAGAGAACAGGGCTTATTAGAGCAAGAAATCTGAGTGATATGAACGACGGACAGCTTCAGCAGGAATCGCACCGGCTGCAGACAGCAGCAAGGTCCGGTACACCTCTGGACGAGCTGCTGGTAGATGCTTATGCCTTAGTCTGCGAAGCGGCGAAGCGGACACTCGGATTACAGCCTTACCTTGTCCAGATTATGGCTGGTATTGCCCTGCACGAACGTTATCTGATCGAACAGCACACCGGGGAAGGAAAGACACTCTCTGCAGTCATGCCTGCCTATCTGAACGCGCTGACCGGAAAAGGCGTGCATGTGCTGACGTTTAACGATTATCTGGCTAACCGGGATGCGCAGTGGATGGGACCGGTCTATCGTTTCCTCGGATTATCCGTAAGTGCGGTTCAAGCAGGCATGAGTCTGGCCCTGAAACGGGAAGCGTACGCCAGCGACATAACCTATGTTACAGCAAAAGAAGCAGGATTCGATTACCTGCGCGACTCTATCGTCTTAAACGAAGCCGATACCGTGCATCGTTCCTTCCACTACGTTATTGTAGATGAGGCGGATTCACTGCTTCTGGATGAAGCGCGGGTACCGCTGGTTATCAGCGGGGACACAAGCGCTTCGGCAAGCGCAGGCCTCCAATACGCAGAAGTAGCCAGGCAGCTGCAGCCGGCAGAGCATTACGACTTCGACGATTTCAAGCGGAATGTCTACCTGAATGAAGCTGGCGCTGTACAAGCGGAGCTGCTGCTGGGATGCGGCAATTTGTATGACAGCCATAACAGTCATTTGTTAACATCACTGAATTGCGCCCTTCATGTGGAAGCATTAATGAAAAAAGACGTCGATTACATCGTGCGGAACGGTAACATCGAGCTGATCGAGGAATATACGGGACGTGTGGCGGAGAACAGGTATTTACCCGAAGGATTACAGGCAGCACTTGTTGCTAAAGAAGGACTGCAGTCCGTAGCTGGCGGGAAAGTCCTCGGAACGATCACCATCCAGCATTTTATCAGCCTCTATCCCAACATTTGCGGCATGACGGCAACAGCCCGTGCATCAGCAATGGAATTCGAAAAGCTCTATAGTCTGCAGGTCGTGCAGATCCCGCCGAACCGTTCTAACATACGGCTTGACCTTCCGTACAGGATTTATACCCACAAGGAAGCCAAGCTTAAAGCGCTTGTACAGGAAATTTCATCAATCCATAGTGCAGGACGGCCTATTCTTATAGGCACTTCAAGTGTCGAGGAATCAGATCTGCTGGCAGAGGCACTGATAGCCGCCGGTGTGCCCTGTAATGTCCTGAACGCAAAGAATGACGCTGAGGAAGCCGGAATTATCGCCAAAGCGGGAGAGCTGGGAGCTGTGACAGTATCTACGAACATGGCAGGACGCGGTGTCGATATCCGGCTCGGAGGCGGTAGCTTGAAGCAGGCTGAAGCTGTGGCCAGACTGGGAGGATTATATGTGATCGGTACCCATATGAACGAAAGTGTGCGGATCGACAATCAGCTGCGCGGGCGTTCCGGACGCCAGGGTGACCCGGGGGCCTCGGTGTTTTTTGTAAGCCTGGAGGATGAGCTTATGCTGCGTTTCGGCAGCAGCTATGGAGCAGCACGCACGTCCAGACAGGATGAATCACTCGAAGATCCGGCACTCCGCGGCACAATCACGCATATTCAGCGCGTTATCATGGGCCAGAACTTTGAAATTCACCAGGAGCTGAACAGTTATTCAGATATGGTTGAGGATCAGAGACGGATTCTATACAGTGAACGGCTGGATATTTTAAAAGGCAACAAAGAAATGAGCCCATCGGAGCAGCGGGTCCGGCTCTTTTATATCGACGAGTTTTGGGCTGACCATCTGGCATACATATCTTACCTTCGCGAAAGCATTCATCTGGAGAGCCTTGCCAACCGTAATCCGATTGACGAATTTCACGAGCAGATCACCAAGGCCTATGAGCAGCTTTACACTAAAATTAATGATGCGGCAGCAGATATGCTTGTAAGACTCGGCGGCTCTAATGATCCGGCAGACTGGGAAAAGCTCGGCCTGAACAGCCCTCCCTCCACCCGGACTTATATTATTAATGATCAGTATATCCAGGATAAGCGCAGCTCATGGACTGGAGCAACCGTATTTGCTTATTGGCTTCGCAGGCCTTTAAAGTGGTTGTTATCGCCCGTTATCAAACTGCCGAAGTATTGATTCAGTGAAGCTGTGACAGATTGCCGGAGGCGAACTGTCACAGCTCTTTTCTTTTTCAAAATACATAATCATTCATGCTGCTGTCAGCTCACCTTAAACTGCTTTAGCTCCGATCCATTCTAATCGTAACATTTACACTTCGTTAACCCAGTGAATACGCTCTCTTATCATTTGTTGTATAGACTGGATTTTGGGTACCATACTACACACAACATTAGGAGGATAATTCATGTTTAAACCGTTCAACGTCCGGACAGCCAAAATGATGCTCGCGGTTACGACAATTGTTGCGGCTACTATGGGAGGTAGCAGCGCTGCGTGGGCTGAGGAAGATACTGCATCTTCTGCATCTTCTGCATCTTCTGCATCTTCTGCATCTTCTGCATCTCCCGCTTCACCAATCAAGAATGTAATCATCCTGATCCCCGATGGTATGGCGAACGACGCTACAGCTTTGGCCCGCTGGTATAAGGGCTCTGCGCTTACACTGGACTCCATGGCCAGCGGTATGGTCCGCACGCACTCTGCAGATGCGCCGATTGCTGATTCGGCACCTGCGGGAACGGCCTTTGCTACAGGTTACAAATCACATACAGGATATGTCGGAGTACTGCCGGATAAAGCAACTATGCCGGGACAAAATCCGATCGCACCGGGAGATGCCAAGAAACCGGTAGCCTCGGTTCTGGAAGCATCTAAACTGGCAGGTAAAGCAACAGGCATTATTGCCACATCCGAAATCATGCACGCCACACCGGCTGACTTCTCGGCTCATTATCCTGACCGCAAAAACTATGATGCACTAAGCAAACAACAGGTTTATAACGGCATGGATGTCGTTCTCGGCGGCGGAAGCAGCTTCCTGGAACCGGCTGGACGCAAAGACGGTGAGAACCTGATCTCTTCTATAAAAGCACTGGGATACGATTATGTAACTACCCCGGCAGCAATGAAAGCATCTTCTTCAGGTAAACTATGGGGCATGTTTGCCTCTACAAGCATGGCATATGACATGGACCGTGATCCGGCCAAGCAGCCGAGTCTTGCCGAAATGACGGCCAAAGCGATTGAGGTTCTGTCCAAAGACGAGGACGGCTTCTTCCTGATGGTTGAGGGCAGCAAGGTAGACTGGGCAGCGCATGCCAATGATCCAATCGGGATTATCAGCGACGTGCTTGCTTTTGATGCTGCAGTTAAAACTGCTGTTGATTTTGCCAAAAAAGATACACAAACCGTTGTTGTCGCTGTAACAGATCACCAAAACGGCGGACTGACAATCGGAAATGCAGCAACTACCGGCACTTATGATAAAGAACCATTATCCACATTTATCGGTCCTCTGAAAAAGGCCAAACTGACCGGCGAAGGTCTCGAAGCCAAGCTGGATACGGGCCGTACGAATATTAAAGCTGTGATGCAGCAGTATTTTGGCATTACCGATCTGACTTCTGAGGAAGTTGCCGCAATTAAAGCAGCCAGCCCAGGCAGCCTTAATTATACAGTCGGGCCGATGATCAGCAAACGTTCCGGAATCGGCTGGACCACTGGCGGCCATACCGGCGGAGATGTGGTACTGTATACGTACGCTCCGAACAATGACAGGCCGTTTGGTGTCATCGACAACACGGATGTTGCCAAATACATGGCCCGTGTGCTGAACCTTGACCTCGCCAGCGTGAACAAGCAATTGTTTGTGCCGGCGAAGCAGGCTTTTGCCGCTAAAGGTGCAACGTACAAGCTGGATCTGGCGGACACCAAAAATCCGAAGATCCTCGTAACCAAAGGTACTACTACGCTGGAGCTTCAAATTTACAAAAATATCGCAGTGCTTAACGGCAAGAAAACTTCGCTAAATGGAGTTATTGTCTACAATGGCGTAGAAGCCTTTGTGCCGCAGGATGCGGTTGATCTGATTCAATAGGTGGTTTAACTTAATACAGCAGCTCCCCCGTTAACCGTGGGCAGCTGCTGTTTGTTTTTTCCAACTACATTTGGGTTTTAAAATTATTGATTTCGTGCAGTAACTGTTCCGCATTTTCGGTCAGTTCTTTGGCTGTAGCTGAGATATTGCTGATTGTTGCGGTCTGTTCTGTTGTTGAGGAAGCCGCCTCTTCCGTAGAGGCCGCGCTTTGCTCGGCGACAGCTGCCAGACCGGTAATTACGTCGGATACCTGCCCCGAGCCGGATTTAAGCTCCATCATGCCGTCGGTGATGAAATTGATTTTGGCTATGATATGCTCAACCGATTCGCGGATATGGTTAAACGCTGCTGACGTCTCTTCCATCGAGCTTAACTGGTCTGCACTGTTTATACGGAGCTCATCCAGTTCTGCGGCGCTTTGCCGGCCTGCTGCATGCAGATCCTTCAGTAGCTGGTCAATGCCCGTCACAGAATGGGAGGACTGTTCAGCCAGCTTCCGCACTTCACCGGCGACTACGGCGAACCCTCTGCCGTGTTCTCCGGCCCGCACTGCCTCGATTGAAGCATTCAGGGCCAGCAAATTGGTCTGGGCTGCAATGTTCTGGATGCTTCCTGTAATGAGCGAAATCTCGTCGATTTTGCCCAAAAGCTGGCCGTTCGCGGCTTCAACCCGTCCGGTGTTCTGTTTTCCGGCCTGTACCAGCTCGTTCTGACGGCTGACAGCTCCAACACCGCTCTCCATTGCCTGATTAACATCCAGGATGTTGGCGGAAGCATGCTGTACCTCATCAACAATCTGATCGATAACCTCATTGATATCTGCAACCATTTCGGCACCAGACTGGATCGATTCAGCTTGCTCTGAAGCTCCATTGGCAATATCGTCAATGACCGCTGAGATCTGCCCGGCAATTTCATTACTGCCCAGAGCATCCTTATACATGTCCCTGGAGGAATTCTGAACAACCTGTGCCGACTGATTTACTTGAGATATCAGCTTGCGCAGTGAAGCTGCCATAGCGTTAAATGATAAACCGAGCTGGGCGATTTCGTCATGTCCCTTCACCGGCACCTGTACCGTCAAATCGCCTGCTGCGAGCTGTTCTGCACTCTTTTTCATACTAAGCAAAGGCTTCAGTGCTTTTAGAGCAAAGAAATAAGCACCGGCAGCCAAAGCCAGCGTAAACACGATAACTAAGCTGATCAATAGTCTACGTGTGGATACGAGCTCGGCAAAAGCTGTCTTTTCGGATATGGAGGTTCCTACGATCCAGCCGGTGTTCGGAATGGTTTCAAAATAAATCAATTGATTGTCACTATTATACATATACTCCGTATGACCCGAAGGCTGCTTGAGCATCTGCTCTACAAGTCCGGAATAACCGGGCTCTTCAGCCAGCGGCTTGTTCAGCAGCTCCTGATCCGGATGGGACAGAACGACTCCGGTGCGGTCCAGCAAAAAAGTAAAGCCGTCTGCCGTCTCAATCGAGCTGATTCGCTGCTTAATCGCATCCAGGGAGATATTCTCCGAGATCGCGCCGTCAAACACACCATTCTGATCATGAAGCGGAACGCCTATGTAGATAGACTGAACGCCTGCTTTCGTTATGTAAGCATCACTGATGGTCAGCTTGTCCGCTTCCTTAATCGCCAGATACCAGGGCCGCTGCCGGGCATCAAAAGTGCTGTCAGGGATAAAGCCTGCCCCGTCCAGATAGGTTCCATCCTCCAGGCCAAAATAAATGGTTGCTATATCCGCTTTATTCTCAGGCAGCCGGAATGCCTGCAAATGTTCCATACCAATTTGATTAAACGGTACTGTCTGTTCGATGACCGTGCCGAGGGTTTCAATCACTTTAGCCTTAATCTGGACCCATCCGTCTATTTCGGCAACAGCCTTCTGTACGGTGCTTTTCAGCTGTTCGTCAATCGAGTCATGTGTCTGCTTTTGAATCAGATACAATGAAAAATAACTTAGCGGAACCGCCAAAATGATACAGATTGATACTACCAGGATCATTACTTTTGTTTTCAAATTCACGTGCATTCCCCTTTGTCTATCTCTTTTATCACTTGATATATCGGTATTTTCAGAAAAAACATTACATTTACATTAAAATAGAACATTTATCGCAGCCAATATTCATATCTACAATATCGAAAAAATCTGATATCGAAAGCCTATAATTTACAAAAGCAGCCGTCAGGTTGTCATGAACAGTTTGTCTTATTGCATATTTCATAGTATATATTGTAAGGTGAAGAACAAAAATACATACCAGAAAGAGGTTTTATTATGTGGGAACGCGGAGAACTCAAACGAAGGGCCAAGGGCGTACTGCGGACATCATATTGGAAAGCTTTTGTCGTAAGCCTGCTGCTGATCATTCTTGGAGAAGGCACGGGGCTTCCCAGCTTGGACCGGTTTTTCGAGTCATCAAACCGGACAGAGCTGCAGAATGCCGGACTGGATATGAATTGGGGCGTTGCAGGCCCGATCCTGATTGTTGCTTTTGTACTCATCATTATTTTTGGAATCATCGGGATCGCCTTTTATACCCTGATTGCCACTCCCCTCATCGTTGGCTCACAGCGCTATTTCAAGCAATCGGCTGAAGGTGAAGTCAATATGGGTAATATAGGCTATGCATTCGGAAAGGACCGGTATTGGGCTGTAGTATTAACTATGCTATGGAAGAACTTTTTGAATTTCTTATGGTTCCTGCTGCTGATTATTCCGGGGATCGTCAAATCTTACTCCTACAGTCAGGTTCCGTTCATCCTGGCGGACAACCCGAACATCGGCTATAACCGCGCAGTTGATTTGAGCAGGCAGATGACGCACGGCCATAAATTCCGTATGTTTGTGCTTGATCTGAGCTTTATCGGCTGGATTCTGCTCGGGCTCTTGGCTCTGGGCATCGGTATCTTATTCGTCCAGCCTTATGTCAATGCAACAAAAGCAGAGCTGTATCTGGCCCTGCGTCATAATGCGCTTGCGGGCGGATTGACTAACGAGTATGAGCTCCGGCTAAATGAGAAGCCGTTCTTTAGTTAAATGGAAAACAGGCGGCAGCTGCCCAGCTGTCGCCTGTTTCTTTTGAAATGTTATTAAAAAGCTCGACGTATCAGTCAGTGAATGTAACCTGGATAGACACAATCTCCGACCGTGATCCGATACGGATCGGCGGTCCCCAGAAGCCGTACCCCGAAGATACAATGGAGTGCATTTGCCCTTTCTGCAAATAACCCCAGTCATTTTCAAAAATCCGTGAGGTGATCAGATTAGCAGGTGCGATCTGCCCGCGGTGGGTGTGACCGGACAGCATCAGATCTATCCCCTGCTCCTCTGCAGTGCCCAGTTCAACCGGCTGATGCTCCAGCAGCACAACCGGCTTGTTCGGGTCGAGCTCTTTAGTAAGCTCAGCCAGCCCCGCCCGGTTCTTGTCGCTGTAATCCTTCCGTCCGACCAGCGTCAGCCAGTCTCCAACCTGAACACTCTCGTCATACAGCACCCGCATCCCGCTCTCCTCCAGCAGGCTGATCAGCTCCTGTGTCTCCCCGTCGAACCGGTCATGGTTCCCCAGTGAAGCATATACACCAAGCGGCGCTTCAATCCCGGATAAAATATCGCCGATCCCCTTATTTTTGTAAGGCATAATGTCATCATCCACAATATCCCCGGGCAGCAGCACGATATCCGGTTTCAGCGCATTGATCTCTTTGACCATCCGCTCAGCGTGGCTTTTGCCGGACAGGTACCCAAAATGCATATCCGAAGCCATCACAATATGCAGCTTGCCGCTCTCCGGACCAGGCTTGTCAATCTTGATCTCATAAGAGCGTGTAACCGGACTGAAGGCGTTAAAGCTGCCGAACCCGATCAGACCAGCCAGCAGCAGTAAAGTGATAATTCCCGACCATTTCTGGACGGCGTGCCGCGGCAGACGGGAAAGCTTTGTTAGCCAGACGATAAGATGGATAACGGGCAGCACCAGCACAGATAAACTGAACAGGGCCAGCCAATAGCTGCCGATTACGCTTAGAACAGCTGAGCCGGCAACAACTCTCGATAGAATCAGCGAGCTTGCCAGAAAAACAAGCAGGATGATATAGATCAGACGGAATCTGGCCGACACTGCAGGCTTAATCCAGCTCCAGCCGCTCCAGCCGATATAAAATACAATTGCAGCGTATAACACAATAAATACAAGTCCGAGGAAAATAAACATGTTAACCACCTTGTTAATTGAAATGAGAGCAGCATTCATTAATCGTTTTGGATGCCAGCTGTTGCTATACCTAGTCTACTTTAACTTTTAACCCCGCTGCAACTTACGCTGTTACCGCACCGGATTCCAGTTCCAGTCCTGCCCGCTCTATCCGCTCTATCATTGACATTATCTTATAATTATCATTTAATAATTTGGACTTCATAATCTCTTACGACAATCCGGAGGACCTTCTTCATGGCAAAAACCTTTTTTCCGCGGCTGCAGGGCAACAGCCGGGGCTGCCTGACCTTTGAGCCCTTTTTCCTGATTCCGTACAGCATGTTCTCTACCTATGCTACCCTGTACATGTATGAGCTTGGCCTGACCGAGCTGAACATTGGCTGGATTACAACCATCGGGCTGATTGTGCAGGTACTTTCCTCTTTACTGAGCGGATATTTAACCGACCGCATGGGACGCAAACGGGCAATCCTGTATTTTGACCTGCTCAGCTGGAGTCTGGCTACCTTGTTATGGGCCTTTTCGCAAAATCTCTGGTTCTTTGTGGCAGCTGCTGTCATCAACGGCTTCCAGCGTGTGCCGCATATCGCATTCTACTGTCTCATTGTAGAAGACACCAAGCCGTCTGACCGGACCTACGTATTCACCCTGCTGCAGATCATTGGTGTAATCGGCGGGTTATTCGCCCCGCTGGGCGGCCTGCTGGTGAATCAGTACGGTATGGTCACAGGCATGCGGATTATGTATGTGATCGCCTTTCTGTTCATGACCTTTCAGTTTATCGGGCGTCAATTGACGACACGCGAGACGGAAGCAGGGATCAGGAAACGCCAGGAGACCCGCGAGCTGGGACTCAGAGAGATCATGGTCGAATATGGCGGCGCTTTCCGGGAGCTGGGGACGGACCGCAATCTCCTGCTGATTTTCGGCGTATACATCCTGTTTAATTTCCAGGCGACGCTGAAGACCACTTATCTCTCGCTTTATATGGCCGACTATCTGCGGATTGACAGCGGCATCATCTCCCTGTTCCCGGCAGTTTCTTCTATTATTATGCTGGTGACGTTATGGCTGCTTATGCCTAAGATTCCCGACCAGGCCGCTCACCGCGCTATGATGGCCGGCTTTGGACTTTCTGCAGCCTCCAATGTAATGCTGGTGATCTATCCTTCAGCGAGCCTGCTGTGGCTTGGGCTGAGCACTATTCTGGCGGCTGTAGGGCTGATGATCAGCTCGCCTTATCTGGAAGCTGCCGTGCAGAATGCCATTGATGATGATAAACGGGCCAAGGTTTTCTCCATGCTGTCCGTGTTAATCCTGCTGTTCACCGCACCTGCAGGCATCATCGGCGGCTGGGCATACAAGCTGGACCCGCGGATTCCGCTGTGGCTTGTCACAGCAGCGTTTGTCCTCTCCTATGTCATGCTGTATGTATACCGCAGACGTACCGGGCAGAACAGCAATATCCCGCTAACAGATTAATGATCTCTGCTCTAACCTAACTGCGATGAACCGCAACACAGCATCTAACCTAAAAACAGGGATGTTCCCCAGCCAATTACGGTTTGGGACATCCCTGTTTCTTTTTTTAAGCTTAGGCTGTGGGATCAGACTTGACCCGTTCCTTCTCCAGAACCTCTTTCAGGTCATCCTGGATACGTTTGTTCCACAGCGGAACCCCGGTCCGGTAAGCAGCCCGTCCGGTCAGGTGAGCCGACAAAGGCGAAGTCATAAATACGAACACAATGCCGAGCAGCAGCTTCGCGCTGATAAAATCAAGAAAGAAGGCAAAGTAGAGAAATGCGCCGCTGAGTACGCACAGCACGCCGAGCGTAGCGCTTTTGGCAGCAGCATGTGATCTCAGATACACATCAGGCAGACGGATCAGCCCAAAGGAGCTGACGGCGCTTAACAGCGCCCCTGTCAGAATAAGCAGTGCAAACAGCAGTTCAATCCCGGTCTTGATGATCTCCATGTTCAAACACCACTCTCCTTTCGATATATCTGGCAAAGGCCACCGTTCCGATAAAAGAGAGAATTCCGATCAGCAGAATGTATTCAATAAAGGCTTGAGTCTTAAACAGCACCGACAGAACGGCCACCATCGCCAGCAGATTGATACCTATTGTATCCAGTGCAGCAACCCGGTCAGGCAGTGACGGCCCCTTCACCAGTCTCCAGGCGCAAATGCCGATCGAGATGACCATGATTGAAACCGCCAGCATGAGTATGAAATGAATCATGAACGGGACACCTCCAGAATCGCGCGTTCAAACGTATTGCGGATGTTGTCTCTGAACTGTTCAGCATCTTTGATATCCATAGCATGAATATATAGAGTCCGGTTATCCTTGGACACCTCCAGCACAACCGATCCCGGAGTCAGACAGAGCAGCGTGATCAGCACGGCAACCTCCCAGTCCGCCTTCAGCTCTGTTGTATACATCAAGATGGCCGGGCGGATGTTAAGGTTCGGTCTCAGCACCGCTTTTACCACCACATAACTGGATACCACCAGTTCACGCAGCAGCAGCACAGCCAGTTTAAGGATTGCCCAGCCTCTGCCGAGATACAGGCGGCCGCCAAAAAAACGCCGGAGTCCGAACACTACAAGGATACCAAGTATATAGCCGACAATAAAGCCGGAAGCTGTCCAGTCATTATTCAGGAACATCCACAGGAATGCTATCATGAAATTTAACAATAATTGAAAAGCCATCCGCATCTACTCCTTCATCAAGACAGCGTTAATGTATTGTGCCGGATCAGCCAGCACAGCTCCGGCCTGGAGAACATAATCATTCACCGTCTCGGCACCGATACCCATCAGAATCACGAGGACAAACAGCACAGCTGCCGGTGCCATCATCGCTTTGTAGCGCTGAGGATGAATCGCCTCATCGTTCCGCTCGCCTCCCCAGAATACTTCCTGGAACACCTTAATTAGCGAGTACAGGACAACAAAGCTTGACGCCAGCGCAATCAGGGCCAGGGCTACATGCATTTCGCCAAAACCGCTGCGGACCATCATCACCTTCCCGGCAAAGCCGCTTAGCGGCGGCACACCTACCAAGGCAAGGGTCAGAATAAAGAACATCCATCCGGTCCACGGGTACTTGCGGATCAGGCCGCCCATCTGCTTCAGCTGCTCTGTTCCCGACGCGGCGAGAATCATTCCGCCCAGGAAGAACAGCAGCGCCTTGGCAATCATGTCATGCATCAGATAGAATACGACACCGTTCAGTGAATCTTCGGTCAGAACCGATATACCGAAAGCAATGAAGCCCACACTGATCACAATATTATAGTTAAAAATCCGGCTCAGATCATTATACGCAAGCGCCCCGATTGCCCCGAGAATCATCGTTGCTCCCGCCATCCAGCCCATCAGCGAATGGGTCATACCGGGATCATGGACAAAGATAAGGGTAAAGGTCCGGGTGATGGCATACAGACCTACCTTCGTCAGCAGGGCCCCGAACAATGCCCTTACCGCAAGAGGAGGAGCACTGTAGGAATCAGGAAGCCAGAAGAACAGCAGCAAACCCGCTTTGAGCGAGAATACCAGCAAAAGCAGCACGGCGATAACATTCATTATTCCGCCCTGTCCTGCTTCAGCCACACGCATGGCCAGATGCGCCATGTTCAGCGTGCCTGTAGCTGCATAAAGATAAGCGATTGCCGCTACAAAAAGAGCTGAGGAAATGACATTAACCAGGATATATTTCAGCGTCTCACGCAGCTGGACTCTCGTCCCGCCCAGTACGATCATCGAATAGGAGGCAACCAGCAGCACCTCAAAGCAGACGAACAGGTTAAACAGGTCACCGGTCAGGAAAGATCCGAACACACCGGTCAGCAGGAAATGGAAAAACGTGTAGTAATAAAACCGTTCGCGCTCCTCGCCGATACTGGCAAAGGAAAAGAACAGGCACGCTGCACCTACGATTGCCGTTACCAGTACGAGCAGCGCCGCAAACATATCAGCAACAAAAACGATACCGTATGGCGGCAGCCAGCCGCCCATATGCAGCGTTTGAATCCCGTCTGTTTTGACCTGGTAAACAATTGTTGCGGCAACTGCAATATTCAGAAACACACTGACCGCACTGATAATACGCTGCAGGCCAATCTGTTCTTTCAGGAAAATCAGGATCACCGCTGTAAGAGCCGGAATCAGCAATGGCATTACCAGCAGGTTGTTCATTGTCTCTCCCCCTTGCTGCCTTCCACATCATCCATACCGGCCGAGCGGTAAGCCCGGTAGGCAAGGACGATAAAGAAAGCCGACACCCCGAAGCTGATTACGATCGAGGTGAGGATAAGCGCCTGCGGCAGGGGATCGACATAAGAATCCGCCTTTTCGCCAAGCAGCGGGGCAGCGCCGGTCTTCAGTCCGGCCATGGTCAGCAGCAGCAGATGAACCCCATGTGTGATCAGTGTCGTCCCCAGCAGAATACGAAGCAGGCTTTTGGAGAGAACCAGATACACACCCACAGTAAACAAGACACCGATCGCCAGGGCAATAAGGAGCTCCATCAGTTATCCCTCCCGATCGTAAAGATGATATTCATAGTGACACCGATAACTGCCAGATAGACTCCGAGATCGAACAGCATCGCTGTGGTCAGCTCGGTCTTGCCCATCACCGGCAGTTCAAAATAGCCAAAAGCCTGGCTCAGGAAAGGTACATCGAATACAAAGGACCCTATACCGGTCAGGAAGGCCAGAATGATGCCGACCGCAATCAGCTTGCGGTAATTGACCGGAAGGACCTTTTCCACAAAATCCATACCGAAGGCAATTGCCAGCAGCACCAGTGCCGCCGCAGCCATCAGCGCTCCGATAAAGCCGCCGCCGGGATTGTTATGTCCGGCAAAGAACAGATACAGCGAGAAGGTTATGATGATGACGAAGGCTACCTTCGCTACCGACTGAAGCAGCACATCATTGCTGCGGGAGTAGCGGGGCTTCTCATCATCAAACATGCTTTTTATGGCTGCAGGCTTATTGTCCGGTTCCACTTTGAGTTTGATCATGGAATAGATCGCCAGTGAAGCCAGCCCCAGCACCGTAATTTCAAACATCGTATCAAAGCCGCGGAAATCCACTAGCAGAACGTTGACAACATTTTTGCCGCCGCCCAGTTTATAGCTGTTCTCCGTGTAATAGCTTGAGATCGATTCAAACGGGCTGCTGCCAAGTGCCGCTAGCGCGACTAGCGTCATCGTTGCCCCGAACCCGATGGATATGATCAGCTTCGGAAGCTTCAGCCGGAATTTAACTTTCTCGCGCCCCAGCCTTGGCAGATGCCGGAAGCAGAGCAGGAACAAGGTAACGGACACCACTTCAACAATCATCTGTGTGAGCGCCAGATCAGGTGCCCGGAACAGAATAAACAGCAGTGTAACCATGTAGCCTACCATCCCGGTCAGCAGAATCGCCGACACACGGGACTTGGCAAACGGAATGGCCAGCGCACCGGTCAGCATGACCAGCACAGCAACGACTTCAAAGAAGGATATCGGGGCATACTCCCCTTGCCCCAGAGTAATGCCGTCTGAAAACAGCATCGAACCGCCCACAATGACGATAATTAAAGCAAAGATATACATCAGATAATGGCGCATGGAGCCGGTCATATACAGTCCCGTAATCGAACGCGAAGTCCGCTCGACCAGCCTGATACTGCCGTCATACACCTGGTTCAGCGTGTAGCCTCGGCCTCGGCCCCATTCCTTATCAACAAGGCTCAGGCGGCCGTAAATCCGGTACACCACGATTCCCAGAATAATAACACCCAGCGTCATCCAGACTTCAGTATTGAACCCGTGCCAGAAATAGATATTGACGTAAAACGGGGAGCTTGCCGCAAGCTGCGGATGGATCGCGTTCATCCCCGGTACAATTATCGTCTTTGACAGCATATTCGGAAACAGTCCGGTCACCACTGCCAGCAGGGCCAGCAGAATCGGCGACAGCAGCAGTCCGAACGGTGCCTCATGCGGTTTCTTATCCAGCTTCTCAGGCTGGTACTTGCCGAAAAAGGTATGGAACACCATAATCATGCTATACGCAAAAGTAAAGATACTGGCAATCCAGGCTACTACCGGAACGATTGTAAACAGGGATTGCACACTGAGAATATCCAGCTCCCGGATATTCAGAACTGCGGTAAAGAACATCTCCTTACTCAGGAAGCCCGCAAACGGCGGCAAACCAGCCATCGAAAAGCTGCCGATCAGCGCCACTGTAAAGGTTACCGGCATCAATGATACCAGTCCGCCCAGCTTGCGCAGATCACGGGTATTGGTCTCATGGTCGACGATGCCGACAACCATAAACAGCGAGCCTTTAAAGATCGCATGATTAAATAAATGGAACAGCGCTGCCGTTGTTGCGGCGGTATAGTATACAGCCTCTTCACCCGAATAGAATGAAGCTGCCGATCCCATTCCCAGTAATCCCATAATCAGTCCGAGCTGACTGATTGTAGAATAGGCTAACAGAGCCTTCAGGTCCGTCTGCTTCATCGCCTGGATCGATCCATAGACCAAGGTGATCAGGCCGACACCCGACACAATCCAAAACCACTCATGTTGCCCCGCAAACACCGGGCTGAAACGTGCGACAAGATATAAACCGGCTTTGACCATGGTTGCCGAATGCAGATAGGCACTGACAGGAGTCGGGGCTTCCATTGCATCCGGCAGCCAGATATGAAACGGAAACTGGGCCGATTTGGTGAACGCGCCCAGCAGAATCAGCAGCATCGCAGGAATAAACAGCGGTTGTCCGCTGATATCACCGGCCTGGCTCCAGATTTCACGGATGCTGAATGTTCCGGTCATTACATACAGCATCAGGAAACCTGCGAACATCGCCAGACCGCCGAAGACAGTAATCAGCATGGACTTGAGCGCACCATACCGCGATTTCTGTCTGCGGTGCCAAAAAGCAATCAGGAGGAATGAGGATACACTGGTCAGCTCCCAGAAGCCGTACAGCACCATCAGATTATCTGATAATACTACTCCCAGCATGGCTCCCATAAATAACAGCAGATATACATAAAACGGGGTAAGCTCTTCCTTGCGTTTGTCCAGATAGTAAATAGAGTAGATGATAACAAGTGTCCCCATCCCTGTAATCAGCAATGTGAACAGCAAACTTAATCCATCCAGGTGGAACACCAGATCAATGCCAAGTGACGGAATCCATGATACAGTCTCATATCCGGAATCCCCTCCCTTTATGACCGGTATGCGGGTCAAAAAATAAACGAATAACGCCAGCGGCCCGGCAAGCACCAGCCACCCTCTATGGAGCCGGGGCAGCTTTCCGCGTAGAAGTGCTATCATTAGGGCCAGCAGAAACGGAACAAGAACAGTTATATGAAGCAAAGGCAAGCCTCCTTTTCCACCCTGTATTTTTAAGTTGTGAACATTGGAACTTACTCCCAGAAGACAAGACCGGCTACAGCGGGTCGGTCAAAATCCCCTCGCAGATATGCAAGTATCTCGCCTTACCATCTTGCTCAATTCTGAACAAGCCATTCTCAAATTCGGTGTGCAGCTCGTGGAAAAATTTCCCCTTGATGAAATCGGTTCCTTCCGGCTCATCACTGAGCTGGTAGACGCCGCCGCTTTGCACCAGATAGGAGACCACGCCTTCTTCATGCGTCTCTTCAAGGCCTGCGCGCATCCGCTGTACAGCCACGACATGCAGATCCATCATCTTCATCTTGCTGATCAGCTCATTGACAAAGTTGCGTTTGGTCAGCTCCTGCCACAGGGTCTGCGCGGACTGCCCGATAATGATCTGGGTTACTTCTTTTTCTTCAGCTGCTTCGACGATAACATCTGTTGTCTTACGACCCCGCCGTTTGCGGACCATAAATTCAGCCCCGGCTTCCTCAGCTAAGCGTTTCCAGACAGCCATAAACATTTCTTTGCTCTGGTTATATTCATCACTGTCCGAACTGTCGACATTGAGCACATACAGCGGCGCACCGATGAGCTCTGACAGCTGGACCCCGCGCCGGATTAAACGCTCTCCATGCGGACCATAATGAACACATACCATAATCTTTTCCTTGTGAATGACCTTCGCCCTCCTGTTTGAATTGGGTTAGAAATACAAAAGGAGCCTACTGGCGTAAGCCCCTTTCTGTTGTTCTGCACCCTGAAATGTTATATTTAAAGTATATCGACTAAGCTACTGTTTGTAAAGTTTACGGACATGGAAAAGTCAAGATTACAGGAAGCAGGGATCCAGATGATCTATGTTGCACTACTCAGAGGCATTAACGTCGGCGGAAACAATATTATCAGCATGAAGCTGCTTAAGCAGACGTTTGAACAGGCCGGAATGACCTCCGTGACAACTTATATTAATTCCGGAAATATTATCTTTTCCTCCGCTGATCATCCGCAAGAGCAGCTTCCGGAGATTCTCGAACAAGCCATTTTAAAAGATTTCGGCCTGAGCATCAAAGTATTAATCCGCAGTCTGCCGGAAATCCGCACAGTCATGGAAGCCCTTCCCGACTCCTGGAGCAACGGCGACATGTTCAGAAGCGATGTCATGTTCCTGTGGGATGAAGCAGACGACGAATCCGTGCTGGACAAGCTGCCGCTGAAGCCGGGAATCGGCACCCTTCTCTACGTTCAAGGGGCCGTTTTGTATTCCGTAGAACGCGAGAATGTTATCAAAAGCGCGATGGCCAAGCTTATCGGCAGCAGTGTCTACAAGCTGATGACCGTCCGCAATGTGAACACGACCCGCAAAATCTATCAGCTGATGCTCGCGGCAGAAGCGCAGCAGAACAATTAATCGGCCAGGAAGGTTTGCCGGAACAGCTGGCTCAGCTTCAGAAACTGTTTGATCTCCAGCCGGTGGACCGGCTTTTTACATTATGGCAGATACCTCTCTGCTATCCCGAGGACTTTGCCGTCCTGTGTTGTAACGGTGCACAGCATCCCGGACCCGGCCATTAATTCCAGCCGCGCTACAAATTCAGCTTTGCTGACTGTTTTCGGTACAGCGCCGTCTATAATAGCAAACTCCGCTTCTTCCGACAGCTCCAGCGGATCGTTAACGGCAAGCTTATTCAGGATGTAGAAGCCTCCCGGCATATCACGTTCCGGATCAATACCCAGCCTCTGCAGCCGGGCCGGATCTTCATCATCTGTCAGCCACTCTACATTATCGAACTTAAACCCGGGCTCCGTCAGAGTCATCCCGCTAACATAGCCCAGCAGCTTACTTACAGGGGATATAGTGAAATCTGCAGCTGTTGCGGGAAACTGCAGTTCAATCTGCTCCTTGGTAAGGTTCCAGCCAAGCTCATTCTGTATAAATGCGGCCGCTGCCTGCGCTGGGTCCAGCAGTTCAGCTGTCTGGTGCCCCTGGTCTGCTTCCTCCTGTAGTCCTGCAAAGTACTCTGCGGACGGCTGAGAAGTATCCGGAGTCTCGTAATACTCATAACCGTTGCCGTCTTTCCAGCGTTCAACAACCCAGATGCCGGAACCGCCCTGCACAGCCGGCTGGGACAGCAGCAGATGGGCAGTCGTTCCATCCGACATCACAAACTTCGCGATCGCATGATTACCGCTGTAGGTTTCATGTTCCAGCAGCCCTTTGCCTTCAAAAAAGACCTGCAAGGCTGTTTCCCGTCCGGCTGGTGTGCCAAGATCGTATTCCCCGCTCCAGATAACCCCCTCATAACGCGGTTTATCTCCTTCATAAGCAAAAACCAGAAACGGCTTGCCCATTCCGCTATCCTCAGTAATTTTACCGTCAACCTCGTTCATTCCGCCGGCCAGCGGCAGCCTGCTGATGTCCTCCGGCTCCAGCCGGTATTCCAGCCGCCACAGCTCCAGCGGCTCAGCCAGCAGCCCCTCTACCCGGCCAGCCAGCTCAAACAGAGTTATTTCACTGTCTGCAATGACTGCACCGGTTATTCTGTTCTCTATCCCGGCTATCTGCTCTTCTATATATTGCTTGGCATAATCTGCTTCGGTCATCTTTTGTGAGCGTATATTCCCTGTTAAAACGGCGGTTGCAACGGTAATAGCTACTAACGCTACCGCAGATGTAACTGCCCAGAAGGAAGGCTTCCGGTAATTCAGAATGTTCCTGATCCGTCCTTTTGTACTGTTCTCACCGAAAGCGAGCGGAGTGCGGCCTGTAAATGTTTTTCCGGTGGACAGTGCCAGCAGAGAGGTTGAATACTCCTTCTTGATCCCGCTGCCCAGCTGCCGGATGACCGCCTCATCACAGGATTTCTCCATATCTTCATCCATGAAACGGACGGCCAGCCAGACCAGCGGGTTGAACCAGTGCAGGCAGATCGCTGCAAAAGCGGCCAGCTTCACCAGATGGTCAAGCCTGCTGATATGAACCTGTTCATGCCGGATGATATAGCCTCGCTCATGTTCCCCAAGACCTTCAGGCAA
Organism: Paenibacillus sp. FSL R7-0345; assembly: GCF_038595055.1. Lineage (NCBI taxonomy): Bacteria > Bacillati > Bacillota > Bacilli > Caryophanales > Paenibacillaceae > Paenibacillus > Paenibacillus sp. FSL R7-0345. The sequence continues at coordinate 3,104,813 of NZ_CP152002.1, read as the reverse complement.
TATGATGCGGGGCCTAAGCAGGCCGAACACGAATGGAGTCTCGGCTCCGTTCCACACATAGATGCGGCCTCCCTCATGCCGTGCCGCTTTCAGCCGCCGGTTAAGCCGGATGGCTGAGATGAGGCCGCCGGCCAGCATAACTGCACATCCGCCGAGCCAGGTATAACCTGCGGCAGTCTGCCAGCGTTCTGCTGAGGATGATTTAGCAGCGGTTGCAGCAGATATTGTACCAGCCATCCCCGTTACAGCAGAACCCGCCGCCACGCCGTTTTCATCTGCAGTAGTACCGCCAGCAGTGCCTGCTTCCGTAACGCCTGCAGTTCCTGCAGGCTCTGCCTCTGAATCCGCAGGCGGCTGTATTATAGCCTGTTCTCCGCCTCCGGCTGACTGCAGATTGCCCTTTCCCAATTCAGGCAGCAGGCTATAGGGTGTTTCAAAGGACAACGGACAGAGCAGCCGGAACAGCACCGCGAACCAGAGAATATAGGAGAGTATTTTGGGTGCTTTTCTAAGCAGAAGCCTGGCAATCAGTACGAGCAGAATGACATAGCTTCCGGCAATGCTCATCTGCAGCAGGGTCTGAAAAAAAGCTGTCATCCCTATTCCTCCTCCTTCTCATGGATCAGCTTCAGCAGCTCGTCAATCTCCTTGTCCTCCAGCTTGCGGCTGCGCGTAAATGCAGCCAGGAAGCGCGGCAGCGATCCCCCGAAAGTCTCTTCCACGAACTGTTTGCTCTGATCAGCATGGAAATCCTCCTTGCTGATCCGCGAGAACACCGTACCGTCTTCATTAATGAACACCCCTTTCCCCTCCAGCCGCTTCAGCATGGTATAAGTCGTCGATTTCTTCCAGCCCAGCTCGGCTTCGCACAGCTTCACCAGCTCCCCGGAGGGCAGCGGCTCCCCCTTCCAGATCAGCTCTGCCAGTCTGGCCTCTGTTTCCGTCAGCTTTACTGCCTTCAATATATTCAGCTCCTTGGGGTTTACAATCTGTAGACCTCCTGTTTTCAACAGTTTACAACTTGTAGACCGTTTTGTCGATACTAAGACGGCACAAAATCACCCTAACCGGTGAACATTCGGGCTCTTCTGAAGACGCTATCCACATTTTTTTATATTGAGCGAGCCAAAATCAAAGGCACTTATGCTCTTCATTTCGCCCATTGCGCCCCACTAGCCAAAATCAGAGGCATTTTTGCCCTTCATTTCGCCCATTAGGCTTCGCAAGCCAAAATCAAAGGCATTTTTGCCCTTCATTTCGTCCATTAGGCTTCGCAAGCCAAAATCAAAGGCATTTTTTGCCCTTCATTTCGTCCATTAGGCTTCGCGAGCCAAAATCAAAGGCATTTTTGCCCTTCATTTCGCAAAAAAACAGCCCTCTCCGCAGAGAAGGCTGTGATTCCGTGTATGATTAACATAGTTAAATTTCCACCTGTTATTTCGCAAGCATGCCCGGGAATTCATCTACCAGCATGCCGCTGGTCAGCATATCATCATAGTTCCACATAGAGTCGATAAAGGTCACCTTGCCGTTTTTCACTGCCGGAAGCGAGCTCCAGAGTGCTGTGCAATCAACGATTTCTCCAGATCACTTGAAACACCTCACTGAAATTAATTCTTGATTATTCGTAATTATTACGATAATATCTTTATTCGTAACTATTACTAATTAAGAGGGTGCATCATGAAAAGGATTACACAACTGTCTCCGCTGCGTTTTTTCTCCTCCCGCACTGCCTTCCGGCTCTGTCTGAGTCTGCCTATGCTCATTCTAGTGACTCTATTAAGCGCCTGTTCAGAAGCTTCACAGAGTGCATCCAACCAACCTGCAGATAAAAAGCATATTCACTTCCTGTACAATTTCTCCACCCGCTCACTTGATCCGCATGTCGATTCCAGCTATGTCCCGCTGCGTGCCGGTATTACCGAGACACTGGTCAAGCTGGACGAAGAACAGCTCAAGGTCGTTCCGTGGCTCGCCGAAACCTGGGAAGGTGAAGACGGTGTCCACTGGACCATTAACCTGCGGGAAGGCATCACGTTTCACAATGGCAGAGCAATGGACGGTGCAGCTGTAAAAGCATCGCTGGAGCGGGCCATGACTGAGAACGTCGCCATCCGTAATGCGCTCAACATCGGACAGATTGCAGCTGATGGCAATCAGCTGCAAATAACGACAACCCGGCCCTTTCCGGAGTTCATCAGCGAGCTGGTCAATCCGAATGTGTCCATCATTGATGTGACCGAGGAGGATTTCAACCAGCGGATTACCGGCACCGGCCCGTTCAAGCTTACCTCCTTCGCCCCGGGCAGCAAGCTGGAGCTTGCGCGCTATGATGCTTACTGGGACGGAGCTTCCAAGCTTGATTCCGTCACCTTCTCCTTCAATGAGGATGCCAATGCCCGGACGCTTGCTCTCCAGTCCGGCCAGGTGGATATTGTCTACCGTCCTGAAGTGGAGAGCCTCGAAGTGCTGCGCGCCCAGGCAGGAATTGAAGTGGAAGCTACTTCGACCTTCCGTGTGCATCAGATGACGATGAACATGGAACGCGCCAGCATGCAGGATGTCCGGGTCCGCCGGGCAGTGGATGCGCTGATCAACCGGCAGGAGATTGTCGATACTATCCTGCTCGGCTATGGTGAAGCTGCCAAAGGTCCTTTTCTGCCTTCCCTGCCGTTTGCCCCCTCTTTTGAACCGGGTCCAAGCGGGGAAGCTGCGGCTGTCCAATACTTAAATGAAGCAGGCTACACCCTGCAGGACGGGGTGATGCAAAAGAACGGCGAGCCGCTTCAGCTTGTACTGCTTACATACAGCGCCCGAGCTGACCTGCCGCTGATTGCCCAGGTGTTCCAGTCCGACGCAAAGCGGATCGGAATGGCGGTTGAAATCCGCCAGATTGATACGCCGGAGGATTATATGGCCTCGAACCGCGACTGGGATCTGGCTACCTACAGTAACCTGACCGCACCGCGCGGAGATGCCGGTTATTATTTGAACGCTACCTATCATCCGGACGGTGCCCTTAATTTCAGCGGGGCTGAACAGCCGGAGCTGACCGCTATTATCGATAAGCTGAACCAGACGGTAGGCGCTGATGAACGTGCTATGTTAGCAGAACAGGCTGCCAGCTATGTCCATGAGCAGATGATCAACTCCTTTATTCTTCACCCGTCCACCATTGTCGCTTATAACAAGGATAAGGTTAAGAACTGGGTGACGACCCGGAGCGAGTATTACATGATTACTAATGAACTGGATATTCTGGATTAATGCTGCGGCTTATTTCCCGCAAGTTTCTGGAGGTCGCCCTGTTTCTGCTGTTTATAACCTTTATCAGCTTTCTGTTCATCCGGCTTGCTCCCGGAGATCCAGCGCTGACCATCCTGAACGTCGATGAGCTCTCGGTCAGCCAGGAACAAATCGAGGCGCTGCGCGAGGAAATGGGCTTTAATGAGCCGCTTATCGTTCAGTATGGCCAGTGGCTGTTCCGGTTTGTACAGCTGGACTTCGGGAAGTCTTATGCCACAGGCGAGCCGGCCTTTGAGCTGATCGCCGCCAGTCTGCCGGCTACTCTGGAGCTGACCTTAGGCTCTTTGGCGGTAATGCTGATACTCACCCTGCCGCTGGCTTCCCTGTCTGCGCTTTACCGTGAGAGCTGGCTGGACAAGCTCAGCCGCTCTCTGTCTGTGATCGGCGCCGCCGTGCCCAGCTTCTGGCTCGGGCTGATCCTGATTGACCTGTTTGCCGTCCAGCTGGGCTGGCTCCCCACAATGGGACGCGGCGGATTCCTGTCCATGATCCTGCCCTCCCTCACACTTGGCCTGGCGATTTCCAGCCTCTATCTCCGGCTGCTGCGCGCAAGCCTGCTGGACTCGCTCGGGGAGGAATTCATTGTCTCCGCCAGAGCACGCGGCATTCCGGAGTGGCGGATTTTCTGGTCTTATGCCTTCCGCCACAGCCTGCCGCCGGTTATCACCGTGTTCGGGGTCAGCCTCGGCAGCCTGATCGGCGGAGTCGTCGTCATTGAGGTGCTGTTCGCATATCCCGGCATCGGCAAACTGATTGTGGATTCCATCCGCCAGCGCGATTATCCGGTAATTCAGGGCTATATTCTTATTATGGCTATTACAGTGTTTGCTGTTAATACAGGAGTTGATCTGCTGAACCGCTATTTGAAGCCTGAACTCAGACTAAAAGGAGGAGGAATGCAGGAATGATACGCTTGTTAAAGCAGCCGCAGGCCAGTCTCAGTATAAAGCTCCGGCTCGGCTCAGCAGCCCTATTCGCTGCTCTCCTGCTGCTGGTTTATATCTATACCGCTTTTATTCTCCGCTATGATCCCACACTGACGGATCTCGGCATGCGCCTGCAGGGGTCAAGCCCCTCTCATCCGCTGGGAACGGACCATCTGGGCCGTGACGTGCTGACCCGGCTGATGCTGGGCGGGCAGCAGACGATCGGTTACAGCCTGCTTGCTCTGGCAGCAGCACTTGTTATCGGCACGGCAGCCGGAATGATTGCCGGGTACCGGGGCGGCTGGCTGGACCGCAGCTTCATGCGCATTGCCGACGGCTTCCTCGCTTTTCCGGATATGATCGTCGTCATTGTATTAAGCGGACTGCTGGGACCAGGCCTGCACAGCATGATCATTGCCATTGTAATGGTCAAATGGGTCAGCTATGCCCGGGTAGTGCGCACAACGGTTATCACCGAATCCCGGCAGGACTATATGCTCGCTGCCCGTGTTAGCGGCCTGTCTCCGGCCAGAATGCTCAGCAGGCATCTGCTGCCGCATATTGCCGGACAGGTACTGGTGCTGGCCAGCCTTGATCTGGGCAAGGTCATTCTGCTGATCTCCTCACTGTCCTATATCGGGCTTGGCGTACAGCCGCCGACACCGGAATGGGGAGCGATGCTGAACGATTCCAGGCCCTACTTCCAGCTTGCCCCGGAGCTGATGCTCTACCCCGGACTGGCGATTGTGCTTGTCGTGCTGTGCGTCACTATTTTGGGCGATGCACTGAGAGATCATTACGATGTTAAAAAGGAGGTGCGCGGATAATGCTGCACTTTGATGAGGTTACAATACGAAGCCGTTCGCGGGTGCTCGTTGACCGTGTATCTTTAAATGTTCTGCCGGGAGAATGGCATGCCCTGGTCGGCCAGAGCGGCAGCGGCAAAAGCCTGCTCTCCCGCAGTGCCGGCCGGCTGCTGCCGCCCAACCTGTCCGCTGAAGGCAGCATCCGGTTAGGCGATACCGAGCTGGCGGCAATGAGCCGCGGGCAGATCAGGAAGGTGCTGGGCCGGAAGCTGGCTTATATTTTTCAGGACTATCAGGCTGCCTTTGCCCCCTTCCGCACGATCGGCCAGCATTTCAGCGAAGCCATTGCTATCCATGATAAAGAGCACCTTAAAGAGGCCCGCAGCCGCACCGCTCTTGCCCTGGAATCCGTCGGGCTTGAAGGAGGCCTGGCCGGACGTTATCCCTTCCAGCTTAGCGGCGGCCAGCTGCAGCGGGCCGCCATCGCGCTGGCTCTGCTGTTCTCACCGGATGTGCTGATCGCGGATGAGGCTACTACAGCCCTCGACAGTGTCAGCGGGCATCGTGTACTAAGCCTGCTGAATTCGCTTCGGCTGGAGACAGGCTGCTCCATTCTGTTCATCACTCACGACTGGCGGCATGTCCGCCGGCATACCGACCGGATTGCCGTAATGAAAGAAGGCCGGATTGTAGAATCCGGCGGAACGCACAAGGTGCTTGATCATCCGCGGCATGAGTACACGCGCCAGCTGATATCTGCTGCCCCGGTGCTGACCCGCCTGCCGTCGGGACTGCAGGAGGCGGGTCTATGAGCACACCTCTGCTGTCGGTAGAACAGCTGACCAAAGAATATAAGGGCGGCAAACATGCCATCCGCGGTGTAAGCTTCAGTCTGAACCCGGGCGAGTGCCTTGGCCTGGTCGGTGAGAGCGGCTGCGGAAAAAGCACCCTGGCACGCTGCCTGCTGCGCCTCGAACCTATAACCGGCGGCAGCATCATCTTTAAGGGGCAGCCGATCCAGCAGCTGAATGAGAAGCAGCTGAACCCGTACCGCCGGGATATGCAGATTGTATTCCAGAATCCGGCGGCTGCCCTTAATCCGCGGCTGCGCATCAAAGACAGTCTGCTGGACCCGTATAACCAATACGGCCGCCACATGCAGCACTCCTATTTCAGCTGTACTTCCCGCTCCGCATTTATTAATGAGCTGCTGGAAGCAGTAGAGCTGCCCTCTTCTTTCGCCGGCTGTTATCCTCATGAGCTGAGCGGCGGGCAGAAGCAGCGGGTAACCATAGCCAGGGCGATCAGCATCGAGCCGGCGATGATTGTGCTCGATGAGCCGACAGCGAGTCTGGATGTATTATCCCAAGGCGCTATTCTCACGCTGCTGGAGGAGCTTCAGCGCAAGCTCAAGCTGGCTTATTTGTTCATTTCCCATGATCTGGCTGCGGTCAGCCGGATGAGCAGCCGCATACTGGTTATGCGTGAAGGGCAATTTGTTGACGGGTTCGCCAGGCAGGAGATGTTCGCTGCGGAAAGGCATGAATATACGAAAGAACTGATTTCCATTTATTGAGCAGGTTGAAACAGAGCCTGGCTTCATCCAAGCCTCCGCTCTGTTTTTCTATATACATAACAACGCTTGTCCATTCCCTCCCCTTCGCTTACAATGAAACCAATTGATAATCATTCTTAATTGACAGGGGAGACGATCATGCCGGGTACAGAGGCACATCCATTTGGAACCAGCCATTACATAGAAACACCTGACGGACGCAAGCTTCATTACATGGAAAAAGGCAGCGGAGCAGTCACTGTGGTGTTTGAATCCGGCATGGGTATGTCCAGGTCATGCTGGGGACTCGTGCAGCCGCAGATTAACGGTGCACGCGCCGTCGTTTATGACCGGGCAGGCAGCGGCCGCAGTGAACCAGACCCGGCTCCCCGGACGCTGGCCAGAATAACCAGGGATCTGGTCTTCCTGCTGCAGCAGCTTGGCAGCGGACCGTTTATCCTTGTTGGCCACAGCTGGGGCGGCCCAATTGTACGTACTGCCGCTGCTTCGCTTGACCCCGGCCTGATCCGCGGGCTTATTCTGGTCGATCCGACAGACGAAAACTGCAGCATGTATTTTGACGCGGCGGCTGCGAAGCACTATGGAAGAATGGACTTCCTCGTACCGCTGATGATGAAAAGCGGCCTGTACAAGCTGATCGGGAGCAGACCCGGCAGGGTTCAGCCTGCACAGGTCTATGCTGATCACAAGCGTGAGGACTTTACGATGCAGGCGGGTAAAACCATCCTTGCTGAGGGCAGAGACTTTCTGCGTGATCTGAAAAATCTGCTGGACCAGCCGGTGCAGCTTGGCAGTATCCCCCTGACCCTCATCTCCGGCACCCATATTTCGCGGATGGAGAAAAAGACCCGGCCTGTACTGCATGAAGCTCATAGGAAGTCTGCGGCAGGACATACCGGCAGCCGGCTCGTCGAGGCCCGGCGTTCCGGGCATATGATTATGTATACAGAGCCGCAGCTGATTGTGGACGAGGTTCAGCGGATGCTTCTGTAACCGCAGGCTCCTCCATAAGCATCCGTAAGCATCCAATAAAACACCAAAAGCCCGCAAAAAATGCGGGCTTACGCTTTTTAGGTAACACCTTTATTAACGCTCCCGGTGCACCACATAATTCAGTAAATGCTTCAGGAAGGTGATGTTGCGGGGAATTTCTTTTAACGCATCACTTGCCAGGCAATAATGCTGCCACATCTCCTTGGCGGCTCCATCCAGCCCCAGAATCGAGACGAAATTCGACAGGTTGTTAACGGCATCGTTGCCGGCCGGCTTGCCGAGCACCCCCGCCTCCCCTTCCACATCGAGCAGATCATCCCTGATCTGAAAAGCAATGCCCATATGGTAGGCAAACCGCTTGAGCGCTTCGATCTCCGATTCATCCGCCTCCGCCAGCATCGCCGGCATCACCAGACAAGCCTCAAAAGCAACTCCGGTTTTATAAAAACATACTCTGTTCAGCTGTTCCAGGTTCAGCTCCATGCCTTTGGAATCCAGATCCATCATCTGCCCCGTACACATATCCGCGGCCTTTTGCGCCGAATAACGAATCAGGGCGAGCACCGTCTCCGGCTTGAAGCGTTTAAGGGAGGCCTGCTGCAGGGTAGCCTGCTGGATCATATAGAGTCCGGTTAATTCAGCTACCGCACTGCTCTGAACCTGATGCAGCGTCTCGCGTCCCCTGCGGGTCGGGGCGTTATCCTGTGAAGGCAAATCATCAAAAATCAGTGATGCAGTATGCATATACTCCAGCGACCGCAATAAAGGCAGGATTGCCGCGGACTCCAGCCCGTATCCGTTCACGCCCATGACCCAGGTCAGGATGGGACGTACCCGCTTCCCGTCACCTTCCAGGCTATAATTGGCTGCATGAATCAGCCGTTCCTGCATGACCGGCATGCCCTGCGGGCTTCTAAATGTAAGCTCCTTGTTAATCAGCGACCGGACCTTTTTGAAGGTGCTGCTGAACTCCTCCTGCTCGCGGGCATCCGTTTTGAGCTGCTCCATTAATCCGTCACGCAGCAGCTTGTCAAAAAAGTCCACGTCAACCGCTTTGCTGACCATTTTCTGCAAAATGCGGTTGAACTCCGGCATGCCGCCGGCAAAAAGCATCATCGTCTCCTTATATTTCACCGCACCTGCACGTTCCTTGTAGCGTTTAAGCCCGTTGACCGCCCGGTCCAGGATGACCTCACGCGCCTTGGAATCTGAACGGTACACGGTATGAATCAGGTTGGATACCACCGCCCAGTAAACTTCAAAAGGATTAATCAGATCAGGCCTTTGCTGATGATATTGCATATAATAGGTATAGGGAGTGACCGCTCCATCCCTGAGATCCTGTTCCATATCGGCAAAATCATCCGCCAGCTGATTATAGATGCCGAAGAAAAAGGTCCGCTCCGCAAAACCATCATCCGGTTGAGCATCGATGACTGAGCGGGCAATCAGCCGGGACGAAGAGGATTTCAGAATGACGGGGATATAGAGCTCCTCGTTAGTGTACCCCGCCTGTGTGAGCAGCTTGACACGGTCAACATCCTGAGCCTGAAAAAAGACATAGGACTGGGCAAAAAAGACCTGCCGGTTCTCCTCCCGCTGATACTCCCTGATATAGACAAATGCTTCCGTCAGCTCTTTATGGATATATTGGATCAGCTGCAGGTTCTGCCCGCTCCACTCGCCAAGCCCGGGCACTTCCCCGGTCAATAATGCAGCTTCGATTAAGGCGGAATACCGCTCTTGTTCGGAGGGAGTAAGAATCTGCGAGTCCAGCAGATCGTCCACGAACGGGTAAGTCAGACCATAGGAATAACCAATCCTCAGTGAGGCATCCAGTCTGCGGGACCGCTCCTCAGGCGCTGTTTGGTCATCCATTTCCTCCATGACATGCAGGACGACCCCGATAATAATCTTGATCAGCTTGCGCTGGGCATGCTCGGCACTCATCCCCTCGGGAATATGGGCAGCAACCGCCCGCAATTTCCGGAACAGCCAGATTATTGCCTCTTCAATACCTTCCTTCTGTGCCCAGCGGTACACCTCTGCCAGGTTCATAAACTCCGGCCGGGCAGCCCCGCTGCGGCTTGGCGGCTTCAGCAGCATACGGCTCATGTCATCAGCCATACGCTGAATCCGCCGCTGCGCTTGCGGGGCATTCAGATCCTTGCCTAAATCTCTCATATACATATAGGAGATGCTGCGGTTCAGATATTCATTCAGCTTGCCTGTCGCTTTAAGCCATTGAATGTACCGGTAAAAATCCCGGGTATCCGGTTTACGGCCGGCCCTGGAGAAAAGGGACAGCCCGTTGAACCGCTGTAAGTGATTTCTTTTCCATAGCTGAAGATCTTCTGTCAGTGCTGTGATGTACGATCTATCTATAACCTGGTTATAGAGTGAAGTAAAGTATCCGAGTGCTCTCCGCTCTGCGTTACTATACTCTTCTGATGCTGTTATCCTGAAGTCTTCATTCATATGATGCACAACCCTCGGCTCTTATTTGTTATAAATCAGCTGCAATCCTTCTGTTGGGATACCATGGAGCAGGCTTTTTTATCCTAATACGGACTATAAGCAGGATGGTTACGCAAACTATCTGGCATTTACGGCATAAAAAAAAGGCCCCGAAGGGCCTTCCTGTAAATGAACACTTTATTTTTTCAGGCTCTGCAGGTAAGCATCTGCTTCCTCATAAGTCGGATAGTGTACAGCAAAGCTTCCGAAGAGTCTCTTCATCTGCATTTTCCAGATCGGGGAGTTAGCTACATATACCCAGCCGCCAAGACCGTTGGCAACAGCCATTTCGCCTGTAGGAGCAAGCATTGCAGCCACTTCAGGGGACAGGATTGTCGGGGAACCTGTTACATCTGTAATTCCGGTGAAGCCCGGTTTAAGCTGTTTCATTGCTTTTTCAAACTCGGAGATATAGGAAGGTACATCTGCTTCGGTAAGACCCATTGCTTTTACAACCACTTGATTTTTCTGAGTATTAACTTCCATTGTGAACGGCATGCTGATTCCTCCAAATATAGTATCAAATCATATGTAGATATGATTTAATATCGGTTTTTGTTTAAGCATTGTTAAGAGAATTATGAATATAATTAATGTGTTTAACAATATACATTTTTCTGTCAGGAAAAGCTGCTATTTGGTAGCTGAATAGCCACCGTCGATCAGGTGAACAGTACCGGTAATAAATGCCGCCTCGTCACTCAGCAGGAAGCAGACAAAATTCGCTACTTCTTCCGGAGTTCCATAACGCTTCAGAGCAGTCCCGGAGGCAATTGCCGACTGCAGACCTTCCACATCGTCAGACAGAAGACGCTCGTAACGGCCCATCATCACTGTCGGTACAGGTCCTGGTGCAAGCACGTTGGCCCGGATATTGAGGTGACCCACCTCGGCTGCCACGGATTTGGTCAAGCCGATAATAGCATGCTTACTTGCGGAATAAGCGGCATCGCCGGCCATCCCGATCGTTCCGTGAAGGGAAGCGCAGTTTAGAATCGATGAACCTGCTGACATGTGCGGAAGCGCATATTTCATCATCATGAACTGGCTGATAAGGTTAGTAGCAAGAACTTTTTCGAACGTTTCTACAGGGTAATCTACGACAAGCGTATTGTCACCGGTAATTGCCGCGTTATTGTACAGGCAGTCAATTTTACCGTAGCGTTCGATCGTCTCTTTAATAATGCCCTGTACAACCGGCTCCTTGGATACGTCGCCCTGGATAAAGAGCGCTTCTCCGCCCTGTTCAGTGATTTCACGGACAGTAGATTTTCCCGACTCGGAAATAGTCACACAGACCACAGATGCACCCTCACTGGCAAGCTTCAGGGCCGCAGCCCGTCCGATCCCGCTTCCTGCTCCAGTCACGACTGCTACTTTCCCATTAAATCTGCTACTCATCTAAACACCGCTTTCTTGATGTAATTTGCTGGCTTTGCCGTTTGAATCCAGGGAATAACCAGCAGGAAATTGACCTGGCAGGCTTTCTCCGGGAATCCGGTAATGAAGCGGCAGCATCCCCGCTTTGTTACGATTCGCCCTCATGCGAGCTTTTTCGACAAATTAGTTAAATTGTACCATAGAAATAGCTAATCGAATACTGGTTTTTGTAAAAGAATCTTCTTTATTCTGATTTTTTTTATTTTTGCAGTAAAAAAAGAGAGCCGGCCAGCGGCTCCCTGCACTATTGCTAAAAAATGGGGCGAACTCTTTTTATTTGCCTGTGTACAGCTTGGTCTTCATCAAAGCTTCCAGGAACGAGAATTTGCTGAACGCTGTTCCGCCTTGAGCCAGCGGGTCCACCAGATTGACATATACGTTTCCGCTCTTAACAGCTTTCAGGCTCTTCCAGATTGCGTTCTTCTGCAGATCTTCCAGCGCTTTAGGGTTGTCTGCATTCTCATCCGCAGAGAATTGCACAAACAGGTAATCCGGGTTGATCGCCGCGAAGGCTTCCAGCGAAATGTTCTGCTGTGCTTTTACCGGCTGAATTTCCTTCGGCACTGCTGCACCAAGATCAGCATACAGGGAACGGTTGAAGAAGACATCCTTAGGATACAGGAACAGGTTGCCGCTGCGGATGCGTACCGCTACTGCTTTCTTGTCTTTCAATTTTGGTGCAAGCTTAGCTTTGGCAACCTTCAATTCATTTTGGTATTTCACGATAGCTGCTGTTGATTCCTTTTCTTTACCTGTCAGCTTCGCAAGCAGCTTGAGGTTGTCCATCCAGTCTGTGGCGATATGGGAGACAGGGATGGTAGTTGCTATCTTCGACAGCTTCTCGGTCGTTTCAGCCGGGAACTTGGTGGTGCCCAGAATAACATCAGGCTTGAGCTTGAGGATGGCTTCAAAGTCAGGCTCTGTTTTTTCGCCGATTCCCTTCACTCCGGTTGAAATTTTCGAGAATAATGCAGGGAATTTACCCCCGACTGTAATCATACCCTTTGGCTTGAAGTTCAACACCAGCGCATCTTCCATCGCTTCAAGCGCACCGGCGATAACAATATTGTCAGTCTTGGCCGGTACCGTATAGACCTTGCCTTTATAAGTAATCTTCTGCGTGGCCGTTGCGGCTTTTGCAACGTTGACTGGAGCTGCACTCACGCTTGCTGCAGAACCGATCCCCAGTGCCATTACCCCGGCAAGTACCATACCCGTAATTCTCTTCTTCATAGCCTGCTACCACTCTCCAAACTTGATTTTGTTAATAATGATAATCATTATCATAGTAGTAATGATAGAGAAATCCGCAGGCTTTGAACATGGACTTTTCGGGCAAATAACATGGACGAACTGCTAAACACCGGTTCCGGCAGGTTACCTTTTAACCGCCAGGCAGTAATTAACGTTGTCGAACGCACTGAGTTTATGCTCCGGCTGGCTGTCATTGTAAGTCTGAAACAGCTCCCCGGTGATTTCCGCCGGAGTCAGATGGCGGTAGATTAAAAGGCCGCACTCCTCCAGCAGCTGCTCAAGTTCGTCATAAGTATAGCTTGCCTGCATTGGCTCGCCTGCTTGTTCAGCAAGCATAATCTGCTTCTGTGTCCGTTCCCCTGCCAAAGGAGTAAAGGTATGCCCGTCAGGATAATCGAAGACAAAGCTGCTTCCGGCTGGAAGCAGCTCTGCGAGCACAGACAGCAGCTGCTTAAATTCGGTCGTGGTCAGGTAGTAGCTGATGCCCAGCAGGCTGCTGAAGGTAATTCTCGCCGAATCAAATTCCGGTGCAGCCAGCAGCCCCCTCTCCCAGCCCGGCTCGGCTAAATCCGCTGGAACATAATGCAGGTTGGCCGGCCCGGCTTGGGGGAATGCATCAACCCGCTGCCGTTTATCTTCTGCGGTTACCGGATGATCAACCTCATAGATTTGCAGCGGCTCTGCCCAATCCGGCTGGCGGTAAGCAAACGTGTCATACCCGGCCGCAAGGATCAGATACTGGCCTGCTCCCAGCATCACCGCATTCTGCAGCGCCTGCTCGGCAAAGGCTGCCCGGCCAAGCGCTGACGGTGACAGCTGGTAATCAACAACTGTGCGCAGCGCTTCTTCCTGTGAACCCCTGAAGTCCGGTAAAAAGAACCCTATTCCTTGCGACATATGGAATCCGATGTTCTGATACTCCTCGTCTGTCAGCATTGTCCGGGCAAGACTGTCGTTAAAAACGGGATGCTGATTATGCTCAGCATGAAAGGCTCTGGCAAACGCGCTGACAAGGGCTGTAAAGCTTCTATTTTTCATCCTTTTATCACCTCACTCCAGTTGTATCATCCAGCCATCCCAACAAACAATACTTGATTTTTATGTAATTTTATGGTATAATAGAGATACTAATTTTATAAATGTCACACTTTATTCACAAACAAGGTATTTTTTTATATCAAAAAAGGACTGAACCATTCCCCTTACGGGCATGCTGTTCAGTCCTTTTTTTTATTTCAGGCCGCTCTGTGCCTTGTTCAGCAGCTTGCCTTCAGAAAAGGTAAGCACGGCATTGCCTCCTGTATACGCGGAACCCAAGTAGGAATAAACGATCATCCCTTCAGATTCACTTAGCGCCTGGCCGTCTCCGCCGATGATTGCACGCACCTCATCATAGGTCATACCGATGCTGAGCTGCTGATATTGCGCAAAGGTAATCCTTACATCATCACCTTGGCCTGCCGGCCCGTTTCCGGAAGTTCCGGTGGAGGGACTGGCTTCAGAAGATGGCAACGGAGCGGCTATGCCCTCTGCCTGCAGTGCAGCAAGCTGCTGCTCCAGCTCCGCAATCTGCTGCTTTTGCATGGCAAGCTCCTGTTCCAGTACAGCCGTACGCTCCTGCAGGCTGTCTAAACCGGATTGCTCCGGCTCGGCGGCTGAGCTGCAGGCGGTTAATGCCAGCATTAGAGCCCCGGTGAGAAGCGGTTTAGTTAAATAAGTATGTATAGACACGAACAAATACCTCCTGATGATATTATCCTAAAGCTGCCCAGGACATTAAACTATCTAATACCCTGATGGAGACTGGCTGAAACAATCTAAAATAATGAATTAAAACGTAAACCCGGACTTTATTCTTGTTTATTGACTAAAAAGAGCTGCCTGCTAACGACAGCTACTTTTTGCCTTTTTAATAGATCAGCGTTCAGTATAACTCTCTACCACCTGCTCCAGATAGGCTGAAACCTCTTCAGTATGTTTATTTCCGGAAGCATCCAGCAGCGGAATCAGCTTGGCGATGATATTCAGCACTTTATTGTCACCGGGACCCTCCTGCAGGACATCGTCGTAGGCCCGACGGAGCTCAGGGTCAAGTTCATTGGTCTCGTAATCATAGGCAGGGGTATTATCTGCTCCCAGCAGCACCATAGGAAGAGTATAGGATAGTTCCTCCTTTACAGCGGCATTGCGGTTTGATTTTGGATAATCCTGTACAAAATCACTCATGATTGCCGCTCTGCCGACCAGCTCATCCCAGCTTATTACGACAGCAGCATCAAAAGTTGCCGGTTTATTGCTCTCTGTTGCCATGATATCAATATAGGCCGAGATATCTTTGCCGATATACGGCTTAAATACCTTAAATCCTTCATAGTGCATCACCGGATAATACATGCCTTCACTGCTCTCCAGCTTATACCCTTTATCCCAGGTCTCTTCGATGAGCCGGCGGACTCCTGTATCCTTTATCCGCTGCAGCAGCTGTGTATAGGTCAGATCATTGGTGATGTCAGCTTCCATTAGCACCTTCTGCACACGTTCCGGATAGATCTTTTCCGAGAACCGCCCCAGCTCCGCCTTTTGGGCATTTTCCAGCTGCAGCGTCATTACGGTTGCGTACCAGGAGCCGGCTTCATCAATATGGTTGATCAGATATTTGCGTGCCTGAGCCAGGCTCGACGGATTGCTGACATATTTACGGAACTGATTGTAGACTGCCTGGGCGTCAGCTGCTGATGCCGCAGAGACCGGCTGCGCCCCTGCCGTAAACGTGCCTCCCGCAAGGGTTATAGCCGCTCCCAGCAGTACAGCCCTGCCTGTTTTCGCCAAAGTTTTCTGTAGTCGTTTCATGTCTTAGCCTCCTGTAGTTTGTATGATTTGGCCTATTGAGACTATTGGACATATATGGAATGGATGAATCACAGTTTCATCCGGGAGAGCTCTTCCGCTGCCAGCAGCACCATCATATTCTCAATAATCCGCGCTCTCAGCTGGCAGGTCTGACGGCCCGGACGTATGATTCTGTTAATCCGGATGAACAGGCTCCTGCAGTCTGATCCTGCTACCGCCTCATAGCCGCTGGGCTCCTGCTCAAGGCGCAGCGCCGTCTCCCCCAGAATATCCCCGCTTCCCAGTTCAGAAAAAATAAAGCGTGACTCCGCGATATTCTCCTTAAACAGCAGTACATTGCCGTACAGAATAATTCCTGCCGAATCGAGCAGCTCCTCCTGCCCGAAGATGACATCCTTTCTGGCGTAATCCCTGATGGTGCCCTGTATTTCATTCTTGAATTCTCCCCACTTAGCTAACGCTTGAATTGGCGGATTCTTGCGAACAGAAGAGTAATCTCTTCTTATCCCGAACCGCAAGATTCTTTACTTCCGGGTGGATCGTGCCACACACGTGACACCGCTGACTGTCGCCCATTGGGAAGGACTCTTCTACTCTGCCGGCTTCAAGAAGGTCGATAATGCGACCGGGCAAATGTCACTTATGAGCATCAAAGGCATGATCCGCGATGAAGGCCTGCTTGGTACGCTGCGTATTTTCCGGAATGCCATGAAAAAGGAAAACCGCGGGCAGTTCCAAAAAATGTACAGCTTTTTCAATAACGCAGGCAAAGATTTGAATTATATCGCACTATGCAGCAGCAAGCAGTAATTCCAGGGCTGAATCAGCAAAAAGAGGTGCCTCAGTCCGCCGTATGCGGCTTTTGAGACACCTCTTTTTTTAATTACGAGCCATTATGATGCAACAGCCTCTGAATTTCTCCAGCGAAGCTTATACAGCTCCGGCAGCACAACGCCCAGCAGAACCAGTACAACCCCGATCCACTGCAGGCCGCTGACATGCTCATTCAGCACGAACGAGGACATCAGTACAGCTACCGGAAGCTCGGCAGCGCCAAGAATTCCGGCCATTCCTCCGCCAATATGCGGTACTCCGATTGCGAACATGACCGGTGGAATAAACGCGCCGAACAGTCCCAGCAGGAAACCGAACAGCAGCAGCGGTCCCCACAGGAGACCGTTAAAGATAAAATGCGGCGGGAACATAATGAACAGCAGCACCATGCCGCCGGTGACCATCCATGCGCTGCGGTATGCCGGGTGCGCTGCCGGAACAGCTTTGCCGCTGAAAATAATGAACATCGAGTAGCTGACAGCGGACAGCAGCCCAAGCGCAACCCCCAGCAGATTGAACTGTGACGTCCCCTGGCCCAGAATGCCGGCGGCCAGCAGCGTGCCGCCGAACAGCAGCAGCAGGGTCAGCATCGTGATTTTGTCAGGACGCTGCCGTTTGCTGACCGCCTGGATCAGTACGCTAATCCAGGTGAACTGGAACAGCAGAATGATGGCCAGCGATGCCGGAATGTAGCGCAGGGACTGATAATACAGCAGACCTGTTACTACAGTCGGCGCTCCGGCCAGCATCAGCAGCAGCCGGCGTTTCCAGGTCAGCGCCTGAAACGCCGTCTTACCTGCTGGAAGTGTGTTTCCGCTGCTGCACAGCTTGCGGCTTGCTCTCACCTTGGTGAAGGCAGCAAGCAGCCAGGCCAGTATACAGCCGGTCAGCAGCTGTGCACCTACCACTTCACCAAGCTTGTAGCCCTCGCCGTATGCCAGCACTACAATTGTTGACAGAATACCGTAGCTCATCGCTCCGATCAGCACGGATACTAAATATTTCATATCTTTCATGTTAAATAGGCCTCCTGAATCTTGAACTTCTGAATTGCCGCAGCACGCAAAAAATCCTAACTCCGGGATAAGGACCACTTAAAGCGTCTTTATCATCGTAGTTAGGAAGAATAGGCTTCCTGTAGAAACCCCCGCCCTATTTCATGCCTTAACGGCTGCGGGGTTATACGAGAACATATTGAAGGTATTAGCATGACGACTTTACATATGTTACACGGCCAGTCAGGTGGTGTCAACCCTAAATTCATTTAAATTTGAGAAAAATCGAAGGCATTCTGTATAGAGGCACTATTGTTTATTCAGCCTCCGAGCCGCACTTCACCAGTGGCCTGATTCCAGTCCAGGCGTATACCGAGCAGATCACTGAGCTGCTGCAGCGGGAACAGGGTTGTGTCAGAATATCTATGCAGTTTGACCGCCTGTGCTGACTTTTTACCGTTAATGAACAGCTGCGCCGGATCTGTAGTTTTGATGTGTACGGTGGTATCACCATATACAAATGACCATACGGTAAAGCGGTTATTGTTGTATTTCGGATCAGGATTGGACTGGCTCATGTTCGCCTTTACGCTAAGCGCCTTAAACACACTGGTATACGGAACATACAGCTTACCGCCGGTCACAGCGGATGTACCGTAAAAATCAACCGCTTGTCCGTGTAATATTCCATCCAAAGTAATGTACCCATTTCAAGCCTTATGACCGTTTCTGTAAAAAATCAGCTTCATCTGCCGTCGCGGGAACACACGGTAATGCCTGTAATTTAACGATAAGTTATGTTACTATTTACAGGATCAGCTGAACCGGATTTAGTCCGCTGTACAGAAATTCCAACAGAAAGTTCGTGATGTAACTATGAAGTCCGACCCTTCATCCTTTGCTGTCCAAAAAAGGACACAACCATACAGTGAGACCCGCTTCTGGCGGCTGGAATCTGCCGGTATTTCAGGTGCAGACCGGCAGTATTCTGCTGCAGACCAGCAGTCGCTTGCCGAAGCGGCCGCGATCCTTACCGGCGGCGGAACAGTCGCTTTTCCGACGGAAACCGTCTACGGCCTCGGTGCGGATGCACGGAATACTGCCGCGGTTGAAGCTGTATTCGCCGCCAAAGGCCGGCCCTCCGACAACCCGCTGATTGTACATATTGCCAAGCGGGAGCAGCTTGGCGGGCTTGTCACTGACATCCATCCGGCCGCCGCTGCGCTGATGGATGCCTTCTGGCCCGGCCCGCTGTCCCTGGTGCTGCCGGTGCGCCCCGGTGTCCTATCTCCGCGTGTAACAGCGGGACTGGACACCGTTGCCGTGCGCATGCCGGATCACCCGGCAGCGCTGGCCCTGCTGGAGCGCTCCGGCTGCCCCGTGGCAGCGCCGAGCGCCAACCGTTCCGGGCGGCCGAGCCCAACGGCGGCTGCCCATGTGCTGGAGGACCTCGCCGGATACATCGGCGGGGTCCTCGATGACGGGCCAACCGGAGTCGGCGTGGAATCGACGGTTGTCCAGGTGCAGCCGGACGGGACCGTCGTCATCCTCCGTCCGGGCGGGATTACTGCCGAGCAGCTGTCGGCAGTAGCCGGTGCAGTCACGGCTCCGCCAGCCGGGGAACCCGGCGGAGCCGTGCAGGCCGGCGGAGCTGACGCCGGCGCAGGCAGCAGCCCGGCGCCGCGCTCGCCGGGCATGAAATACACGCATTATGCGCCGCAGGGCTCACTCACCATCGTGAGCGGAGAATCGCAGCAGCGTGTAGCGGAAACAGCAGCCGCGCTGCTGCTGGAAGCACGCGCCCGCGGCCTGAAGACCGGCCTGCTCCTGTTCGAGGAGCACCGTGCCTGCTATTCAGACAATGCCGCCGATCATATTGTTTCACTAGGCCATCTGGCGGCACTTGAAGAGGGCGCGCGAACGCTTTACAGCGCTTTGCGTTATTTTGATGAGGTCTCGGCAGACTTTATTATTGCCGAGTCTTGTCCGGACTCCGGCCTGGGCTCCGCTATTATGAACCGGCTGCGCAAAGCGGCCGGCGGATCGGTTATCCAGACGGATTAAGCAAGGTTTTATAGGGCAGATGTAGCTCTCCTGAGCTGTATCTGCCTTTTATTTATTATTAATAAAAATGCACGCCAACCGTGCTGTGTTTGTATAAATATAACACTGTTTGTTAGTTTTATAGAATTATTTGATTGGCTATCAAAAAAGAATTGATTGGTAATACCATGTTAGGTTTTAGTAAAATTCATTTAAATTCTTAGCAATGGCCAATACGCCATCGAAACCTAATTAGAGACAGGGAGTGTTCGTTCAAGTGTCAACTATCTCAGCAGAAGCAACAGGCTCAGCCGCAAATTATGTCCGCCAGGTCTACGAAAGTGTTACCAGCCGTGATCCGCTGGAGCAGGAATTCCATCAGGCGGTCAAAGAAATTCTGGAATGTCTGGTCCCTGTGCTGGCACGCCATCCGCAATATGAGGCGAATGCCGTTCTGGAGCGGCTGGTTGAGCCGGAACGCACCATCTCCTTCCGGGTACCCTGGGTTGATGATGCAGGCCAGGTTCAGGTAAACCGCGGCTACCGGGTACAGTTCAACAGTGCCATCGGGCCTTATAAAGGCGGCCTCCGCTTCCACCCTTCCGTCTACCTGGGCATCATCAAATTCCTCGGCTTTGAGCAAATTTTCAAAAACGCACTGACCGGACTGCCGATCGGCGGCGGCAAGGGCGGTTCCGACTTTGATCCAAAAGGTAAATCGGACCGTGAAGTGATGGCTTTTACCCAGAGCTTTATGACTGAGCTTCATCGTCATATCGGCCAGGATACGGATATTCCGGCAGGGGATATCGGCGTAGGCGCACGGGAGATCGGTTACATGTTCGGACAGTACAAACGCATTCACGGCGGTCATGAAGCCGGAGTGCTGACCGGTAAAGGCCTGCTGTACGGCGGAAGCCTGGCACGCAAGGAAGCAACCGGCTATGGTCTTGTCTATTTCGTCCAGGAGATGCTGGCGGCACAGGGACAGGACTTCCAGGGCCAGACTGTCGTTGTCTCCGGTTCGGGAAATGTGTCCATCTATGCCATCGAAAAGCTGCAGCAGCTTGGGGCACGGGTTGTGGCCTGCAGCGATTCCGGCGGTTACATCTATGATCCGCAGGGTATCAATCTCGATACGGTTAAACGGCTGAAGGAGCAGGAGCGCGCCCGGATCAGCGAGTACGTTACTGCACATCCGCATGCTGAGTATATTGAAGGCAGCACAGGAATCTGGTCGATTCCTTGCCAGATCGCCCTTCCTTGTGCTACACAGAATGAGCTGGACGAGAATGCGGCACGCACGCTCGTAGCTAATGGTGTAATCGCAGTCGGTGAAGGTGCCAACATGCCTTCCACCCTATCGGCGATCAATTACTTCCTGGAGCAGGAAATCCTGTTTGGACCGGCCAAGGCTGCCAATGCAGGCGGTGTCGCTGTCTCGGGCCTGGAGATGAGCCAGAACAGCATGCGCCTCTCCTGGTCATTTGAAGAAGTGGATGAGCGCCTGCGCATGATCATGAAGAACATCTACCGCAGCAGCGTCCGTGCTGCCGAAGAATATGACATGCCCGGCAACCTTGTTGCAGGGGCGAACATCGCCGGCTTCCTGAAGGTTGCAGATGCCATGCTGGCACAGGGTGTAGTCTAAGCCCTGTCCCTATCGGCCAAGACACCACTGCTATTGGTGCCCGGCAAGACGGCATCTCCGGCATTTAGTTGGATTTTGCACAATTCATTCGTTGAAATCTCAATCAATCCGAACATTAATTAGAAAAACGCCACTTCTTTTAGACCGTTCCCTCTTTGAGGGCGATTGCGGTGAAAATAAGTGGCGTTTTTCCGTCTAGCCAGCTCAAAGGGGTGAGTGTCCACCGAATTAGATGTCATTTTCCCGCTTAACTTGCTCACAAAGCTTCCATATAAAAAAACGCGCCTCAGAATTTCTGACGGCGCGTTTTTATGGTTGTTTATTCAGCTTTTAAGCTACTACAGCAGGTCACGGCGCAGCTCTTCCGGCGATTTCGGGGAGAGGTAACCGAGCGGAATATCAAATACGGTCTTGGCTCCGGCAACGCCTTCCGCACTGAGGCGGGCAGCCGCTCTGGTATAGGCGATCAGCACGCTGGCGGTGAATTCAGGGTTGCTGTCCAGCTTCAGGCCGAACTCAGCGATTTGTCTGTTGCCGTTTCCGGTAACACCGCTGCGGATAACAAAGCCGCCATGCGGCATTCCGGAATGCTCGCTCGTCAGCTCTTCTTCTGTAATAAACGTTACGGTCGTATCGTAATCGGCGAAATAATCCGGCATATTCACAATGGTATCGCGGATGGAATCCTGATCTGCCCCAGCTTCAGCTACGACATAACAGTTGCGGCGGTGCTTTTCACGGGTCTCCAGCTCAGGTGTTTCACCGGAACGGATGCGCTCAATAACTTCTTCAACCGGTACTGTGTACTGCACACCGGCTTTCACCCCAGGCACACGGCGGATGGCATCGGAGTGACCCTGGCTTACGCCTTTACCCCAGAAGGTGTAGTCATGTCCTTCAGCCAGCACGGACTGCATCAGCAGGCGGTTCATCGAGAACAGGCCCGGATCCCAGCCGGTGGAGATTACGCCGACTTTTCCTCCTTCAAGAGCAGCTGCATTTACTTTTTCATAAAATTCTGGAATCTTGGCGTGGGTATCGAAGCTGTCCACTGTGTTGAACAGCTTGACCAGCTGCGGAGTCTGCTCAGGCAGATCTGTCGCCGAGCCGCCGCACAGAATCATTACATCAATTTTATCTATGTACTCCTTTGCATCTTCCAGGCGCTCTACCTTAAGGCCTGTCTCCTTGGCAAGACCTTCCGGATCTCTGCGTGTAAACACAGCAACCAGCTCCATATCGGGATTCTGCTTAACTGCCTGCTCTACACCTTTGCCCAAATTACCATAGCCTGCAATTCCTACTCTAATACGTCTGTTCATGTTGTTCCTCCCTGCCGGAAGCTTCCGGTTAATTATAGTGTCTTAAATTATAAGTATATATACATCACATGAAATGTAAACATTTTATTTTCAATTTATAGCTGTTCTGCTTATTCTGCAAGCATCAGCCACCGATTGTATGAATCAAAAGAAGCCACAGCGAAATATACTCATACAGGGGAGGTGTTTTTGCTGAACAGATACAGACCCGTCAGGCTGTTTGCCGTGATCGCCGGCGTTGTCATTCTTAACATTGTTGTCTTGTCTCCGGGACTTTTGGCTGTAGAGATCGGCGGGGCCGGGGCCCTGGAGACAGCTGCAGGCGTTACCCTGCTATTCATCAGTCTGCTTATTGTGCTCTATACCAGTTACACTTTATTACTCAAATCTCCGGATACGCAAGCCGCACACTCTTTTGCCTCATCTGAAGACTACGCCACCCAGCTTGAGCAGTATAAAAAGGTAAAGGTGCTGAAAAGTGACGCCACCCTGGCCCTTGACCAGCTGGAGCGGATGGATAAGAAAAAAAGTGCGCTAATCCGTGTGCTGTCGCAAAGGTTCAACCCGGCCGAACTCAGCTACCGGAAATTCAATACTGTCATTAATGAAGTCGAAAAGCTCCTCCGCCTCAATATCAGGGGAATTCTGGGCAAGCTCAGTTTGTTCGACACCTCAGAGTTTTCGCTTTTTGCCGGCTCCCGTAAACCTTCCCAGTTCTCCGACAAGCTTATCCAAAAGAAAACCGCACTGTATGACGACTTTTTTGCTTCTATAAATGCCTATCTGGGTGCCAATGAAGAGATTCTGCTCAAGCTGGATCAGCTGCTGCTGGAAATCTCTGAGCTGGACAGCACCAGTGATCAGCCTGTTGAAGAGATCCCCTGCATGCAGGAGCTGAGCGCGCTGATAACCCAGACGAAACTCTATCAATAGAGGAGGAAGCTGCTTATGGCCAGGAAAGGCAAAACGTTCATGATACTGGTGGTGATTTCCGCCGCAGTTTTTGCATTAGTCTATTTCGGAATTACCCTCACCTCGAATCTCGGCAAATCGACGGGAGAAATTACCGCAGAGGACGCGGACAAGAAGCTGGCTAAGCTCTACAAGGAAATTAGGGTGAACCAGGCAGAGCCTGTGAAGGGACAGATTGATCTTGATCCGGCGGACGTCGGTGACTCGCTGCCTGACATCGCTAAATTCCCGGTTTCTGTAGAAAACACGACCGGTAATTATGTTGAAATTTTCTCCTCTACAGAAAAATCCGGCACTGGCAATGACGGCTGGCTGAATGAAGTGGCCTCCGCTTTTAATGAAGCAAATATCATCGTGGACGGGACACCTGTATCCGTAAAAATCCGCAATATCGCCTCCGGAACAGCTGCTGATTACATAAGATCCGGCAAATATATTCCGGATGCTTACACCCCGTCCAACGAGCTGTGGGGCGAAATGGTAAAAACAGGCGGAATCCAGGCGGAACTTGTTACCGAACGTCTGGCCGGAAATGTTGCAGGCGTGGTGACAGCCCAGAAGAAATACGACGAGCTGATCGCAAAATACGGTGCCTTGAACGTCAAAACCATTACAGATGCCATTTCCGCAAATGAGCTGTCGATGGGCTATACCGACCCTTTTGCCAGCTCGACCGGCCTTAACTTTCTGATCACTGCGCTCGGAACGTTCGACAGCTCGGATCTTCTGAGTGAGCAGGCGGTTCAGGGCTTTGCGAAATTCCAGTCTAACGTGCCGTTCACCGCCTCCACCACCCTGCAAATGCGGGATGCGGCCAAGTCAGGCATGCTGGATGCTTTTGTGCTGGAATATCAGACCTTTATTAATGCCGCTGATCTCAAAAGCGGTTACGTCTTCACTCCGTTCGGCGTTCGGCATGACAGTCCGCTTTATGCACTCGGCGATCTGCCCGATCAGAAACGGGAAATTCTCCGGAAATTTGCTGATTTCGCCGGTCAGGATAAATATCAGCAGCTGGCCTCGGACAAAGGCTTCAACGGTCTGGATGATTATGCCTCCGAGCTGGCTCCGGTTGACGGCCCTCTGCTCACCTCCGCCCAGAAGCTGTGGAAGGAAAAGAAAAACGGGAGCACCCCGCTCGCAGCCGTGTTCGTTGCTGATGTATCGGGCAGCATGGCCGGAGAGCCGCTGAACCGGCTGAAGGAGTCGCTTTTGAAGGGACAGAAGAATCTCGGGAAGGACAACAGCATCGGCTTTGTCTCCTACTCCAGTGACGTTACGGTCCATTTGCCGGTCGGCAAATATGATACGAATCAGCAGTCCATGTTCGTCGGGGCGGTGAACAGCCTGCAGGCTGCCGGGGGGACGGCTACTTTTGACGGGATGGTGGTGGCGATGAAAATGCTGCAGGATGAGCTGGCGGCTAACCCCGGCGTGAAGCCGGTCATCTTTCTGCTCAGTGACGGGGAGACGAATGAAGGCCATTCGCTTGATGATATCAGAAGCCTGATCGAAACCTACAAAATCCCGGTCTACACCATCGGTTATAACGCCAACATTAAAGCGCTGGAGAGCATTTCCGGCATCAACGAGGCAGCAAGCATTAATGCAGATACAGACGACGTTGTCTACAAAATCGGCAATCTGCTGAATGTCCAAATGTAAACCAGCTTATAAAGGAGGTCTGTTATGTCTTTTTCAATGGAAATCCCCAGCACCGAGCAGCTGAAAGCGGTTATTGCCCAGGAGGTAAAGCCTGAACCTGAAGAGGTTACCCGGCTTAAAGCGTTAGCTAAAAGCAATGTCTCCAGCATTCTGGAGCTTGATCTTGAATCTCTGGAAAAGCGTAAGGCGGTATTGCAGTCCATTGACAGCTTTGGCATGGGTACAATGCGCTCCTCTTCAGACAAAAACGCCCTTCTGCAGGTGTCCGTAGGAAATCTGTCCAAAACCGGAGATGAAGGCGGCCAGGTCGCCAAAGGCCTGACGGAGCTGCATCTGCAGCTGAAGGATCTCGACCCGAGTGTCGTTGATTTTGCCAAAAGCGGGCTGCTGGGCAGGTTTTTTAATCCGCTGCGCCACTATTTTGCCAAATACCAGAAAGCCGATGCGGTCATCTCCGATATTATTGTGTCGCTGGATAAGGGCAAAACCATCCTCAAAAACGATAATACGACACTGCAAATCGAGCAGCAGTCGCTGCGTGAGCTGACCCGTAAACTGCAAAAGGAAATTGAGCTTGGCCTGCTGATGGACCAGGAGATCGAAACACAGATTGAAGCAGCCAAGGTGCGCGGGGAAGACGAAGAAAAGGTCCGCTTTATTACCGAGGAAGTGCTGTTCCCGCTCCGCCAGCGGGTGATGGATCTGCAGCAGATGCTGGTCGTGAACCAGCAGGGCATTATGGCAATTGAGGTAGTCATCCGCAATAACAAGGAGCTGATCCGCGGTGTGGACAGAGCCAGAAATGTGACGGTCTCCGCACTGAAAATCTCCGTCACGGTTGCCAGTGCCTTATATAACCAGAAAATTGTCCTGAAAAAAATCGAGCTGCTGAACCAGACGACCGACAACCTGATCAGCGGCACTTCAAGAATGCTAAAAGAACAAGGCGCAGCCATTCACAAGCAGTCGCTGGAAACCAGCATTTCCGCCGATACATTGAAGCAGGCGTTCACCGACGTTTTATCTGCCCTCGACTCCATCAGCACCTACAAGCAGGAGGCTCTGCCCAAAATGCGTGAGACGATCAGCCAGTTCCGCGAATTGGCCGACAATGGAGAGAAGCAGATTCTCCGGCTGGAAAAAGGCTCTACGCTCGGCTTATAATTCACCCGGTCCGCGATTCCTCCCTGCCTCCCTGAGGTAATAAGCACTAAGGGAGGTATACATATGCATAATTCAACCTGTAGACGTATCCTGCAAGCTGTCATGTGTCTTTTTCTGCTGCCTGTAGGGTCGCTGTTCTCCTTTACTCCACAGGCTGCAGCAGCGGGGTTTGCCGCTTCCTGGCCGTATAAGGCCGACCGCCTGGCGTCCAGCCAAATGATTGTCGTGACAGCCTCTTCGCTGCGATCCACTACAGGAGTGCTTTCATTGCGGGAGAAGATCGGCGGAAGCTGGAAGACAGTCCTGTCGGGCATTCCCGTAACCCTTGGAGCAGGCGGCATCGGCAAAATAAAAGAAGGCGACCAGCGCACCCCCTCAGGGGTTTACAAGCTGGGTGAAGCTTTCGGTTCTGCAGCCGGACCTGACGGCCTCAAAATCCAGTACAGCAAAGTCGGCAGCCAGGACTACTGGGTCGATGATCCTTCCTCAGCCGAATATAACCAGCGGATCACTTATGCCGGAAACCCCAAGACCCGCTGGGCATCCTACGAGCGTCTTCTTCATCCGCTGTATAAGTATGCAATAGTAGTGAGGTATAATGATGAGCCGGTGGTTCCCGGCAAGGGCAGTGCAATCTTTTTGCATATCTGGAGAGGAGCGGGCCAGCCCACCGCTGGCTGCATCGCCATGTCGGAGAGTAATCTGCTGAAGCTGATGAAACAGCTTGACCCTCAGCGTTCCCCCGCGATTGCAATCGGAACGGCAGACTGAGTTATAGAACCGGGTGGCCGTGAGAAAAAGATAAAGCCTGCGCAGAGTGCGCAGGCTTTTGAGTGATTATAGCATCTTTACCCTTTTACAATGGCCCATGCTTCATCCACGGTATCTACGAAATGTCCCTCAAAGCCGGCCTTAGGGGCTACACGCTGCAGCTGTGACTTAGCTACTACTTTGACCGGATTTACAAGTACGGCATGCTTGAAGCTGTTGTACATCACATAGCAGCGTTCCAGCACCGGCAGAATTTCCGGTTTGAAGGGTGCCATGTCTGTGCAGTCAATAATCAGGGACATCTCCTTCAGCGGCAGATGCGGCATCTGGGCTTCGAAAACATCCACTTCTTTAATGGTTTCATCAAGGTCGGCAAAACCCTTCAGGCTGATATATATCGTATTCAATTCAGGGTGCATCGTCGTTTCTGCGATCATGTATGGACATCTCCAGTTCTGTTTGTTTAATTGTGATTAATCCTATTGTTCAAAGGCTTGGTCAAAGCTCTCCTGCCGGGCAGGCTTTCTGTACTACCGCATGTCCAACTCTCCCTTGTTGTATTTAGTGTCTAGCTTTATTTATAATTCGACATTTAGACCTACTTCCCTTCTTATATTCAGGAATTGTTATCCAAAAATTTTGGATTTAATCCTGCTTTGTTGCACCTTTTGCAACTTTGTACCTAAAGTTGATAACCACAGAATTTGATAGCTTTTTTCCACTAAGTTACGGTTAGGCCTCTCTACATTTACTTGTTTTCACAAGTCAAAAAAAATAGTGCCCCCTGAAGGGCACTTGAACCCCGGGAGCACTATTTAATAAGTAACTATTCTTTATATACTCAGCATAGGCTATCAGCCCGCTGTTTATTGACCGATCATCCCGCCGTCTACGGTGTAGAGCGAAGCAGTAACGAATGAAGCTTCCTCAGAAAGCAGGAAGTTCATAACAGCCGCAACCTCCTGCGGTTCACCGTAACGTCCCATTGGTGTAGCAGCCTCATTAGCTGCTTTGAATTCATCGGCGCTGCCTGAATTTTTCTCGATCTTGCGCATCATTTGCGTGTTGATTGTTCCCGGCAGTACGGCGTTGACGCGGATACCGAACGGTGCAAGCTCATTGGCAGTAACACGGGTCAGGCCGATCACCGCATGCTTAGACATAATATATGGAGACATTCCCGGAGCACCCATCAGGCCTGCCAGTGAGGAGGTGTTGAGGATCGCGCCGGATTTTTGTTTTTTCATCACAGGAATGACATATTGCAGTCCAAGGAATACGCCGCGGACATTGACGTTATATACCAGGTCAAGCGACTTCACGTTCAGTTCTTCCACCAGACCCGACGGGCCTTCAATACCGGCATTGTTGGCAAAATAATCGATTGTACCGAATTTTGCTACCGCCTGATTCACGTAGTTCTGCACATCTTCCTCTTTGGATACATCAGCTGTAACAGCCAGTGAGTTGGAGTCGTTTAAGCCAAGCTCCTGAATGACTGCACGAATGGCTTCTTCATTCAAATCGACCAGAACCAGATTCAGCTTGCGTTCGGCTAAACGACGGGCAAGTTCTTTTCCGATACCGCCAGCGGCACCTGTGATGACAGCTGTTTTGACTTGTGATTGACTCATTATACATTCGCTTCCTTCGTTTTATAGTGGGCGAGTAAGAGGATTCTGTAACAAAATCGCCTTATCTCATGTGACAAGCTTACACCCGTTTTAATTGTTGTGACAATAATCAAAATATAAGATATTGTTGACTAGGCGACACCGAAAGATAATATGTAGCCCTTTACTCCGCATTTTGAACATTTTAACGCTATTTGTTTACTTTAATTTTTAACGATTAACCTTTTTTCTATGCAGACCTTGCGGTTATAATAAAACGATAGGATACAAACGTTACGGAGGCCGATGGTATTGGAACGCGAAGAGGATTTGAACAGAAGGGTCAGACGCACGCGGCAGGCACTGAAGACAGCCATTGTTGATCTGATCCTGGAAAAGGGCTATGAGGCTGTGACCATTATGGATATTGCCGAGCGTGCGGACTATAACCGCGGAACCTTTTATAAACATTTTGTAAGCAAAGAGGATTTACTGCGGGACATTCACGATGATTTTCTGCGTAATATTTCGGAGGTGCTGCTGCAGCCTTATGAAGGCCTGGAACAGATTGCGGCTACGCGGATTTATCCCTCCACACTGCAGCTGTTTCAGCATATTGAGCTGCATAAACGGGAATATCTTGCTTTAACCTCCGCCCAGCGCGGAAAAACCTCAGTCGAGCTCTACGATACAATGCGGAGGTCGATGCGTGAGGATATGCATATCGAGATGGAGGGGGGCAGCCCCCCGCTCGATTATGAAATTTTGCTGAGCTATCAGCTGTCGGCTACTGTAGGTGTCATTGACTACTGGGCCGAAACAAACTTTAAATATTCTGCCGAATACATGGCCGGGCAATTAATGGCGCTCGTTAACAGCAGAATGGATCATATTGTGTTTAAAAGAAACTGAGCTTATAGCTTCTCGCTCCACCCTTAACTTAAGCCGGTAAGGATCAGGGTACAGCCTGAAAATGCAAAAAAAGCGGCAAAGGCCCGCCTGTACCGTAATCCGGATACACGCTGGCCTGTGCCGCTTATTCTAAGGTTACATATAAATATCGATGATTATTCTCTCTGTACCTGCAAAACGTTGAATCTCTTCACGCGCAATACGCAGACCGCCAAGCCGGTAAGGATTCGCGAGCCGCTCAGCCTGTACTTCCTGGCCGTTTACGGCAGCCGAGCGCAATACGCCCTCTTTGCAGTGATAAACAAAGGTCACCGGCGAACCGCCGTATTCGAAATCAAAGCGTGTGCCGTCCAGCTCAGCAGGCAGTACCGGATCGAGAATCAGATCGCCGCCGTCTTCACGGATCCCCAGCACATTTGAAATCAGCTGGTTCATGTAGATTCCGGGACCGCTGGAATAGATTCTCCAGCCGCCTTTGACCGGAACGGACCCGTCACGCAGCTCGTGGAAACGTTCCTGCGCTTCATAACGGTTGTCAAATTTCCCGTCGGAGCTGCTGAAATAAGCATTGCTCTGGCGCAGCTCGGCATTCGGTACAGCATCGCGGATACCAACCGGGTTGATGGTTGCAAGGCCTTTCCAGACCTGATCGGTCTTCCCGATCTTGGCCATCGCTTCGACGAAGCGGATGTGGGCGTGCACGTACTGCAGCCCGATTTCACGGCCAAAGTTAGCTGCTTGCTCTGCTCGTTTGAAATGCGTGCTGACACCGCCGGCATACTGTGCCGGATGGTTCATCAGCCGCACACCGTCAGGGCACAGGAACTGTTCCTGAATCAGCTTGTAGTGCGCCTCCATCTGCTCCGGAGTAAGCAGCTCGCCGATCATACTGCGGGTCATCGGCAGAAGACGGTACTGGATGCCTGTCTCGTTGTCATCCGGATGCAGCATCAGCTTCGCCTGCTCAGGATCCTCGAAGTACAGGAAGCCCGGGATTACTTCGGTGCCCAGCATATAACGGTTAAAGTCGGCTTTTATCCCTTCAGCCATCTGCTTCAGCTCTTGGGACCAGACAGCATCAGTATCCTTCAGTACACTGGACAGGCCCAGAACTGTCTGATAAGTCAAAGCTACAGTCCAGCTGCTGACCATATACTGCTTGAGCTGGGCATTCGCCGGCTGCAGTGTGTCATCCCAGTCCCCGTCACCATAGGAGGACAGGAAGGTATTATGCAGGAAGTGGGTCTTGATGTAATCCAGTTCCTTAAGCGCATGTTCTCTCAAGGTGTAAGCTGATTCTGTAAAGTCAAAGCTGTGCTTGCGGGTATATGGAATCTGCTCATCCAGCACTGCATAATCACGGGTTGCCCGCAGGTAATCACCAAGTACCTTGAGCGGCCACACAATAATATCACCATGGCTCTCTTCCTGCTGGATCGAAGTGTACTTGTCGAACATGAACCATTGCGGCCAGTTGCCGTCATCCTCATACTGGTGAGCAAAGACGGTCAGCAGAATCTCCCGTACCTGTTCATATTTATGGGTAGCCAGGAAGTATTCAACCGGTCCCTGGCACACATCCCGTGTTCCCCAGGCTGCGCCGCCATACTGCTCAAGTCCGTGAGGGACGGAATAGTGGACCAGCATATTGTGGGTGTACCACCAGGCCAAGGCATTTACCTTAAACAGCTCTGACTGCTCCCCGCCTTCATTCTGCAGCTGGAAGCCGTTCATGACATCTGCCAGGAATTCACGGTAACCGTTTCTTTCCGCTTCGAAGCCGCCAGCTGCTGCAGGACGGGATTGACCGTCCAGCATTCCCTGGAAGGTAAGGGTCCACTCGCTGCTTGAATCCAGCTCAAGCACGGTCAGGGAAGCACTGCCTGGCGCTGCTCCGGGTGCCAGCAGGGATTCATCCCCTGCTTTAAACGCCGTACCGTCCACAGTGATCTTGTATGCCAGCTCAGGGTATACAGATGCACTTAAGCCAGTCCCGTCAGCCCGGAAGACCAGTCCGCCGTCTGCATCCTGTTCCATATGATACGGCAGCTCATATTCTGCCACGTTCATGGTTATCTGGTTGCTGATCAGGAAACGGTATGCTTTTCCGCTGGCCGCACGGACATGCAGCCGGATTTCCGGAGCGTTTACCGCTGTGTAATTCGTAATTACGAAGGTATCTTCAGCCGTCTTGTAGTGCCAGCGGGCATAGTTGAAGCCGATCTCAAACAGCGACGGCATAGTCAGCAGACGGAACTGTCCATCCAGCTCTACATAAATACGCTGGCCGGACGTTTTATTGACGTTCAGCGCGTTGCGGGCATTTGACAGCATTTTATTGAAATTGGTATTGCCGATAACAACCTGGGAGTTGAAAATCCCGTACATATAAGAAGTAGTTGTAATGACCTCTGCATTCAGCCGCGCATTGTCCCCGCTCATCAGAATATGCCCATGTGGCCGTTCAACAAGCAGCTCTTTGCGCTTAAGGACAATATGCTCATAGGTGTCAGTAAAGAAGGCTAACAGCTCGCCATCCTCCCGCTCTTCCTGGAACCGTTGCGGGAACAGTGCTGCGATCTCTGCTTCGGACAGCTCCTGTGTCTGTAGCGGAGCCCCGATTCGGGAAGCTGCTGCTGTCTCTTCCGGCCGGCCGCCGTCTGGCTTCACAGGTGCAAGTTCTTGCACACTGCTCCAGGCAATCCGCAGACTATCGGCGAATTCCAGCTCTGTTACAGCTGCCGGATGATCTTCGCGGAACAAGCCGTAGAAGGTAAACGAGACTTCACCGTCAAGCCCAGTCTTCGGAGACTGCAATGCTGTATAGGCGAATTCATATTGATAAATTTTGTTAGCCAGACTCTCCTGGTACAGTGCTTCCGGTCTGTCAGTCTCTTTATAGGACAAGCCAAAGAACTGGAAGCCGTCAGTGGAATAGCCAGCTGCTCCGCCTATCAGCCCCTGCTGCAGATAAGGGAACTTCCCGCCCTGCGGCTGGTTCTGCCGGGAGCAGACAACATAACCTCCGGCCTGATCCGTGAACACGGCCTGATCAATATATTGGGACAAATAAGCCTCATTGCTGGTAACGGCACCCGGCGCAGCAATCCCGACATCCTGGGTGTATACAACATCCAGCAGGTCCGACTTGCCTTTCACCCGCACATCCCAGAACCAGGTATCCTCGTCCGCTAAAGTAAACGTTACCTGATAAGTAAGCTTTTCCTGAGCCCCGTTTACTGCAGGAATTTCGCCCTGCCACACGAGCCGCTCCCCGTCCCGGCTGAAGGTGCTGCCCGATTTGACTCCGAGCAGCGGATAGGCCTGAATACCGTCCGGCTGATGCAGGCGGATATACAGATTTCCCGCACCACCGTCAACACTGTTTGCCAGCAGCTGGTTAATCATCATTTGGCCGCCAGTCGCCTGGCTCAGGTCTCCGCTTTCCAGAAAAGTAAATGTTAGACCGCCTTTTTGCAGTGTCAGTTTTGATCCGGTTGCAGTTGTCATTTCTCTTCACTTCCTTATCTGATACGGCTTTGCACCGCTATTATGTCTGTTAGTTTACTTATGCAAAATGAAGCCGGCAGTCAGCACATCACGGCTGTTCGCGCCCACAAATAGATTAAACCTGCCATTGTCGCTGGTAACACTGAGGTCACTGTGATGATAGCGCAGCTGTTCTTCACTGATCGTAAAAGTGACTTCCGTGCTTTCGCCAGGGGCCAGCTCAACCTGCCGGAATGCCTTCAACTCCTTGACCGGACGGACAACTTCACCGGAAATGTCGCGTACATACAGCTGAACTGTCTCTGTTCCTGCTGTTTTGCCGGTATTGGTCAGTGTGACCTTGACCTCAAGCGGCTGATCCGCTGTCATTGTGTCAGAGGAGAGCGTCAGTCCTTCATAAGCAAAGGTGGTGTAGCTTAGTCCAAACCCGAATGGCAGCAGCGGTTCATTTGGTGCGTCGATATATTTGGAGATATAACGGTTGCCATCCTCTACGTCCGGCTTAGGACGGCCAGTATTGAAGTTGTTATAATAAACCGGAATCTGGCCTGCGGAATCCGGGAACGACATTGTCAGCCGGCCGGAAGGATTAACCTTGCCATAGAGCAGGTCCGCCAGTGCAGCACCGCCTTCACTACCCGGGAACCAGGCTTCCAGCACCGCATCCGCCTGATTATACACGCCATGCAGATCAAGCGGACGGCCGTTGAAAAGTACGGTAACCACTGGTTTGCCGACTCCCTTCATAAGCGAGATCAATTCCAGCTGCGCCTCCGGCAGTCTTATATTGGTGCGGCTGCCGCCTTCGCCGCTCATGTCGGATGCTTCGCCGACTGCCAGCACAATCACATCGGCCGCTTCAGCTGCATTCAGTGCTTCTGCCTTCTGCTCAGCGGTAATCGACTCAATGCCTGAACCTTCGGCTACTGTTATAAGATCAGGATTGCCAACTGCCGAACGCATGGCATCACTGAGCTTCACCGCATTTTCCTTGGAGCCGGTCCACGACCACCAGCCGAGAATATCGCCGCTGGCTGCAAACGGTCCGACTAATGCTACCCTCTGCTCCGGCTGGAGCGGCAGTATACCTTCATTCTTCAGCAGCACGGTCGATTTCTCAGCCAGCTGACGCGCCGCCTGGCGGTGTTCAGCGGAGAATACAATTTCCTTTTCCAGCTCCGGATCAGCTCCGCGCATCGGATTGTCAAACAAGCCGAGCTTTTCTTTGAGCTGCAGGATACGCAGTACTGCTTCATCAATTAAGGCTTCATCAACAAGGCCTTTATCCACCAGCTGAGGCAGATGATGCAGATAGCTGGTTGTCATCATATCGATATCGACACCGGCAAGGATCGCCTTCAATGCCGCCTCTTTATCATCCTCTGCCGCACCATGCGCGACCATTTCCTTAATGGAGGCCCAGTCTGAAATGATCACTCCGTCAAAGCCCCATTCTGTGCGCAGCAGGTCACGCAGCAGCTTGCGGTTGCCGGTTGCCGGAATACCGTCTACGATGTTGAACGAGGTCATCACCATCTCGACTCCGGCGTCAATTGCCGCTTTGTAGGCAGGGAGGTAATATTCCCGCAGCTGCCGCTCGGACATATCAACGGTGTTGTAGTCCCTTCCGCCTTCCGCAGCGCCATAAGCGGCAAAGTGCTTAACGCATGCAGCCACACGGGAATGATCCCCTGCCAGGTCATCGCCCTGGAAGCCCTTCACGAACGCCTTGGCAAACACTCCGTTCAGATACGGATCTTCGCCGGTCGATTCCATTACCCGGCCCCAGCGCGGATCACGTGTCAGGTCGACCATAGGAGCAAAGGTTACATGCAGTCCGGAGACAGCTGCTTCCCTGGCTGCGACCTCGGCGCTCTTCTCAGCCAGCTCCGGGTTCCATGAGCTGCCGATCGCCAGCGGAATCGGGAAGATGGTCTTAAAGCCGTGAACAATGTCGGCCATGAACAGCAGCGGGATACCGAGCCGGCTATTTTTTAGATGCTCTTCTTGCACCGCCATCATTTTCGAAGCGCCGGCGATACCGAGTACTGATCCGGCATTCCGGACAGCCTCGCTGCCGATGCCCAGCTCTTCCATCGGTCCGGTGATCTCCGACTCATCCCCCGGTTCGTCATAGAATGGAGCTGCCAGCTGCAGCAGCTGGGCGATTTTCTCTTCAAGGGTCATCTGCTTCACGTATTTGTTATATAAATGCTCTGACATTGCTGTAGTCCCCCCATCAAAACGATTTTTTTCGAATCGTTTCTTTCTCCTAATCCCTTTATTTTAAAGGTTCTATTTTGTATAAAATGGAACATATTCATAAACGTTTCACTTTATTTCGATAAAACGCCGCCTGTTTATATAACCTCACAGGCTGCTACAAAGGAAGCCAGTCCAGTATTCTTGTCAGCTGCCGGTCCCAATAGTCCCACTCATGACCTCCAGGGCCTTCCTCGTAGGAGATATCCAGCCCGGCCGACACGGCCCGATCGAGAAAAGCACGGTTCCCGTCATACATAATATCCTCAGTCCCGCAGCACTGATAGAACCGGGGCTGGACTTCAGCTTCAGCCGCCCGGCCGGCAAGCGCGAACAGATCATCTCCGCTGCCGCGCAGCTCATCCGCCGGGCCGAATATACGGGCGGCCTCTCCGGGCTGAAAGCTGTTCGGTCCGCTTACACGCCGGACAATATCCAGGCCGCCGGAAAGGCTGGCCGCTGCAGCATAGCGCTGCGGATGGCGCAGGGCGAGCTTAAAAGCGCCATAACCGCCCATCGAGATGCCGGCCACAAAGGTATCCTCCCTGCGGTCTGAGACAGCAAATGCCCGCTGGATCAGCCGGGGCAATTCTTCACTAAGATAGGTGAAGTAGGCACCGCCCTGCTTCATATCTGTATAGTAGCTGCGGTCAGCCCGGGGCAGGACAAGCGCCAGGCCCCTGTTCTCGGCATAACGCTCAATGGCGGAATGCCTTGTCCACTCCGTATGATCGCCGCCCAGTCCGTGCAGGAGATACAGCACCGGGAACTTCCCGTCCCGCTCTGCAGCAGGCGGAGCATTAAGCGGCAGCATCACGCCTGCTTCAGTAGCCATTCCGAGAGTCTCTGAAAAAAACGACATCTTCATGTATGCCAAGGATATTCACTCCGATTAACCGTAGTTTATAACCGATTTCCGTTCCATCAGTTCAATCTTGAGTTTGTAAAAATCATTAACCGCATCCCCGTTAAGCATCTGGAACAGCAGATGGCCGGCCAGCGAGCCTGATTCGTACATCGGCTGGCGGATCGTCGTCAGCGGGGGCTGAATATATTCGGCCAGCTGAATATCATCGAAGCCGATAACCGAAATATCCTCCGGCACCGATACTTTGGCTTCCTCGAAGGCCTTCATGCCACCGACCGCCATTTCATCGTTGGCAAAAAAAACGGCTGTCGGCAGCTCGCCCTGCATCAGCATCATTTTAGTAGCTTTATAGCCGCCTTCACGGATAAAATTCCCGCTGAGCTTCCATTTCGCTTTTTCAGTAAGCCCTGCTTCGTTCATTGCCCGCAGAAATCCCTGGTAACGCAGTGCATTATCATAGGAATCGGCCGGCCCGCTAATGTATGCAATCGAGCTATGTCCCTGTTCAATCAGGAGCCGGGTTGCGGTATAACCGCCCTGTTCCCCGTCCACTACAACGTTTATCAGGCCATCGCCGGCAATCAGACGGTCCATCACCACAATCGGAAAACGCGGTCCTGCGGCAGCATGCAAAATCTCATCTGAAATGTTATGGGCCAGCACAATTGCACCGTCAACCCGTTTTTCTAGCATGTAGCGGACAGCAGTCGATTCCTTCCCGCCCATGGAGCTGCAGGCAATCAGGTCATACGAGTTCGATAGAGCCACATCCTGAATGCTGCGGATCAGTTCCGAATAATAAGGACCCGAGAGATCTCTGAGGATTAAAGCTATTGTATTAGTCCGGCTCCGTTTCAAATCCATGGCAAAACCATTTTTCTGATAATTGAGCTGTCTCGCCGCCTCCAGCACCTTTTGTTTCGTTTTTGCGCTGACTTTGCTGTCACCGCTCATCGCGTAGGATGCCGTCGACAAGGCCACCCCCGCAAGCTTTGCCACATCCTTGATCGTTGCCATTCAAGTTCAATCCTTCCTGATCATTCCAATATGGTACTGTATACTATTTCATGCCGGAGATCGTATATCCTTCTATGATATGTTTCTGGAAGAAGATAAATATGATAACGATCGGAACAACCATAAAGGCAGCACCGGCCATCTGCAACCCAAACGCTGTACCGTATTGGCCTTTTAGCAGAGACAGACCGACAGACAAGGTGTACAGGCGTTCGTCATTGGCGATAATCAGCGGCCACAGGAAGCTGTTCCAGGCCCCGATAAAGGTCAGGATTCCCTGCACTGCAAAGACCGGCTTCACAATCGGCACCATCAGCTGGAAAAAGATCCGCAGCTCGCCCGCCCCGTCCAGTCTTGCCGCTTCCAGCAGATCCATGGGAATGGTAGTCATGAACTGGCGGAACAGGAAGATGGCAAACGCCCCGACGAGTCCAGGCAGCACGATCCCTGCCATTGTATTGACCAGACCCATCTGATTAATAATCAGGTAAGTCGGGATCATCGTAACCTGTCCCGGAATCATCATGGTAGCCAGGATAATATAGAAAAATTTATCCCGGCCGGGAAATTCAAATTTGGCAAAGGCATAGCCCGCCATCGCATTCAGGAACAGTCCTGCAAAAGAGCAAAGCACGATAATCAGCGTATTCTTCAGATAGACCAAAAAGTCCATTTTCACAAACAAATCACGGTAATTGTCGAACGTAGGGTGACTCGGGAAAAGCGACGGCGGAATCACCGTAAATTCATTTTCAGGCTTAAAGGATGAACCAATCATCCAGATAAACGGCACCATCATCAGCAATCCTCCGATAATGAGCAGCGTGATCATAATACTTTTCTCAAATCTTTTCATTCTTAGTGCCATCCCAGTTCCTCCTTCTCAAGACCTCAGCCGCAGCTCAAGCTTAATATTCGACTTCTTTCTTTTTGACCGCGAATTGAATCAGTGTGACGATAATAATGATAATGAACAGCACAAATGAACCTGCAGCGGCATAACCAAATTTACTTAGCTGGAACCCGTTGTTGTAAATAAAGAGCGCCATGGACATAGTCGAATTCAGCGGTCCGCCTTTGGTCATTACCAGCGGTTCTTCGAAGAATTGAATCCAGCCGATCAAGGTCGTAATGGTCACAAAGAAAGTGGCGAATCCCAGCAGGGGAACCGTGATGAAGCGTATTTTCTTCCAGCCTGTCGCACCGTCAATTTCGGCCGCTTCATAATAAGAACGCGGAATGCCTTGCAGTGCAGCCAGAAAGATAATCATATTTAGTCCGATTGATTTCCAGAATGCCAGCAGAATCAGCGACAATTTAGCCAGGACGGGGTCCTGAAGCCACTGCTGGGCCGGTATATCAAACCAGGAGAGTACGTAGTTAAATAATCCGTAGGTTCCGTTATACAGATAGCCCCACACCACGGCTACAGCCACGATATTAGTGATGGAAGGCATATAGTAAATGACCCGGAAGCTTTTGAACAGCCAGCCGGAGCCGTAATTAAGCAGCATGGCAACTGCCATAGAGAAAATAACAACCAATGGAACGCCAATGACAACATAAATCATGGTGTTATACATCGATTTCAGGAATATCGGATCCTTGAAAATATCAAAATAATTGCTAAAGCCTACACCGCCAATGTTCGAATAATCTGCAAGGCCCACCAGATCCATATCCGTAAAACTGATTACAAGTGCAATAATGATCGGAATGATCGAAAACAGCGTCAGCAGGATAACTGCCGGAGCAATAAAGAAATATGGTACCTTATGCTTGTTCAGTTGCTTCACAAATGAGCTCACTAGCCTCACACCCTTTCCCTTTCTTTCACGCCTCTCCCCTGCGGAAGAGAAACAAGCTGACTGCCGGAACCTCAGCCTCAAGAGAGATCCCGGCAGTCCGCCTGATTGGTATACCGCTTATTTATTTGTTGCCGAGCAGCTCATTGGCTTTATCGTTCAGCTTATCCAGCTCGGTCTGCGTATCAGCACCGCCGATTGTAATTTGTTCGAAGGAGGCCATGGCCGCCTGGGCAATTTCTTCGTACTCCTTAACAGTAGGGGCAGGGCGCGAATTTTCCAGCTGTTTACCGAAAGCGGCAATCATCGGATCGCTAAGGGCTTCATTGCTCCAGGCAGCCTTCAGGGCAGGCATAGAGTTCGAAGTTTCATAGTATTTCAGCTGTGCTTCCTGTTCAGCCATGAACGCAATGAACTTGGCGGCTTCGTCAGGGTTTTTGCTGTAGTTGAAGATCGACAGATCTGCACCGCCGATAGAAGATGTGTTGGTTACTTTTGCAGGAAGTGTAGTTACACCCCATTTGCCGTCAATATCAGGAGCTTTTTCTTTTACAGACTGGATCATCCAAGGACCGCTGATGAACATAGCCATTGTGCCGTCATTAAATGCTGCAACGGTATCAAGGTCAGTGCCTTTTGGCGACAAGCCTTCGTCATAGAAGCTCTTCAGGAAGTCGACAGTCTCTACATAAGCCGGCTGATTGTACTGCGGCTGGCGGTTTGCGTCAATGATATCACTGCCGTTCTGCCAGGCGAAAATAACCGGGTAGATAGAGTCTTTACCTTCAATTGGCAGTGCATAGTGGCCGGCGCCGCCCTTTTCAACCAGCTTTCTGCTGGCATCCTTCAGCTCATCCCAGGTCTTAGGGCCTTCAGGGTAGCCTACTTCGCCAAGCAGATCTGTCCGGTAAAACATTGCGCGTGTCTCAACATAAAACGGAATACCTACTGTCTGATCTTCGTACTTCGTAGTTTCAACAGCTCCGTCGAAGAAGTTTTCCGCCTTCATGCTCGGATATTGTTCGATATACGGAGTCAGATCCTTCAGGGCACCTGCAGCAGCAAACTCAGGAATCCAGGTCGTACCCATCTGCACAACGTCCGGGCCGTTTTTGGAAGCTACAGCCGTCAGTAATTTATCATGTGCCGTATCCCAAGGAATGGCCTGTACATCTACTTTAATGCCGGGATTAGCGGCTTCATACATTTCAGCAATCGGTTCAACCGTATCCGCTGTACCCATGAACCATACTTTCAAGGTTTTGCTGTCTCCGGCAGCGGAATTGTTTGAATTCCCGCAGCCTGCCGCAACCAGTGAAAAGCTCATCAATAGTGCAGCGATTTTAACTCCAGTTCTCTTTTTCATTCTTCATTCACCCCTGTTGTAGTGTGTGCAAAACTTGTAGCCGCTATGAAATAAAGCCTTTTCATCGAAACGTTTCGATTAATATCGAAAAAAAATTCGAG
This sequence comes from Paenibacillus sp. FSL R7-0345, assembly GCF_038595055.1. NCBI lineage: Bacteria > Bacillati > Bacillota > Bacilli > Caryophanales > Paenibacillaceae > Paenibacillus > Paenibacillus sp. FSL R7-0345. Next base: position 3,064,271 of record NZ_CP152002.1, on the reverse strand, counting down.
TTACCGCACATCATTTCCCGCCTAAACTACCTAATAAGGATATTATTAACCCATTTCTAAGCTGTTGAAACGAGAATTATAACGCTTTCACTCCCATTCGCCCATTACAGGCTTACAACTGGATATCAGTCTTTCATCCTTTATTCGAATCGTTTCGATAAGCCTATTATAAATCCATGTGTTAGCGATTTCAAGTACCTGCGGCAAAAAAACTTTTTCCCTGTACCAGCTGGAGGATGTGGTGTAAATATAAGGAACCTGCTTGTATAAAAAAGCCAGAGACTGCCTCATTTGCGGAAGCATCCGCATTTGAAGCAGCCTCTGGCCTATAAAGCATAACCAGCTTAGCTGGTATATATAAATGAAACTACACCGTTTGTAAAGGTCACATAATTAAAGTCATCGTACTGCCAGGTCTCAACACGAATACCGCTTCCTACGGCTGCAGATTTGCTATCCGGTATCCCCCAGCTTAGTTCAACCTGCTGTTTTGTCATACCGATGCTTACATAGCCCTCCTTGATGTCTGCCCACACTGCACTGGACCACTTGTAGGTTTTGTAAGGATCTGCTGTAAAGAACTCCTCTTTATCCGCCAATATGCGAATCCAGGCCTCACCCGATGTCTCGTAAGTGTTCAAAATCTGCCCGGATGGAAATTTAAAGGCAAGGGCAAAATTCCCGTTGTAATCCGGGAGGACATCAACGACGGTTACTTTTTGGAACCGGTAATCGGTGTCAAAGAAATTAATCCAGTAGCTTTTCCCGATCAGGTTCGCCAGATTTCCCTGCGCTTTTTTCTTGTAGATAAGGGCCGTTTGCTTGGTCTGCACCTGCATTTCTGCCTTGCCGAAGGTTATCGTCATGCTCTGAATGGAAGAATTCCACGCAAGCCCGGCTCCAAACGCCGATTTTAGCAGCGCTGCCGGAAACACAGTTACGCCATCAACCGTCTGTACTTTACCGCTCATCTTGATCTTCTTGCCGTTCACTACTGCCGTATCACTGCCGAGCTGGAGCTGAACAGGCGTGGAATTCAGTTTAATGCTGAAGATTTGGGTACCGCCATTATATTGGACCGAAGCACCCAGCTGCTGGAATACCGCCTGAACCGGCAAATACATGGAGCCGCCTATCAGCGCCCCTGTTGTGATAATATCGTCTGAACTGATGGAAACCTCCAGCGTTTTAGAAAGCGATCCTGACTTTACTGTAACTTTGGTAACCCCGACCGCAAGTGCCTTTAAGGTTCCATCAGACAACTTTTGCAAAAGCGCCGGCTTCTCAATCGTCAGATCCGCGTCCTTCAGCGGCACTTTTCTCGTGGACCCGCCTGTCCAGAATTCCGTTATCTGCACAGGAACCTTGTCGCCTACAGTAAGGTTTGTTTTATCCATCTTCAACGATAAATCGGTGACGCCCGGAAGCGTCAGCTTCTCCAGCTCATCTAATTGCACGTCGTAACTCGCTACACTTCCATCCTGCGTTTTTACGTACATGCCTTGGCTGTAGACCGAAATTAGTTTTGTGATACCTTTAAGATTCTGAAATGATTCCGTCAGCTTATAGCGGTCTGCCACCGAAGAACCCGTTCTCCCAACGGTACCGTCCTTCATCAGCACTACCAGATTTCCTTCATCATCAAATTTGGCATCTGCTGCATTTTCAGTGATGGTGACAGGAATATATTTGGTGAGATTATCTCTGTCAAAATTAAACCGGTTGTACAGCAGCACTTTTCCGGATTGCAGAACCACAGCTACATCGTCGACAGAACTATATGAATCAGAATAGCCGTCCAGTGTTGTAACTTCAGAGCTGGTGCTGAATTGTTCAATTTTCTCACTGAACCCGCCTGCCTTTAGAATCCCGGACTTAGTAAGTACTACCAATCCATTTCCGGAATCAGCAAATTTCGCAATATCCGTATAGACCGGGTTACCATTCCCGCCAAGAGACCGCAAACCTCCGGATTTATCCAAATAATAATCTCCGGAAATGTGTACCACCCCGGTTTTATTTTTCAATACTTGGGGCTCTCCCTTACCCTGTAATTGAACCAGAGTACCCGATGTGGTAATTCCATAGCCGCCCTCGATCTCGGTCAGATCAAAATCAAGCTGTGTATACCCTCCGTTGTCAACATCCTGCTTCCAGGCGGTACCGTCATTAAGCAGGTAACTCCCCCTGTCAAAATCAACGATTGCCGTACCCGCCGCATGCAGCGTACCCCCGGTTTGACTAAACATAGTAGCGGAGACTGCTGCCGCCAGCATCCATTTTAAACCTTTCATCTGCCAAAATCCCCCTTTTTGTATGACGCAATCATAAATGTATCACAAATTGAAAGATATTCCAGAGAAATTTTGAGCTGCCGGAACGCAAAAAAACTGCCTGCAATCCGTTAAGATCGCCGGCAGTTCTGCGCAACAGTAAAACCGCTATTTTTCGTTAACCTTTCCCTCTTTAACCTTCTGTACTTCATACATATTGACGGTCGTGCCAAGGATATACACCGGTTTCTCCTGTCCTCTGCTATTGCGGTGGCCCTGGAGGTGTGCATCGCTTTTCTCCCAGTTTTTCCAGGCTTCTTCAGACTCCCAGCGGATCAGGAGCAATACCTCTTCGTTGTCTTTGCCTTTCTTGTTCAGGGCAATGCTGATATCAATCAAACCTGGCATTTCCTCCAGTGCCCCGGGTGCGCTGAATCTCTCGATCACCTTGTCACTGTGCCCTTTTTCTACAACTATGGATCTTGTCTGGATTAACATCAATCATTCCTCCTAAGTACAGGGAACTGCCAAAGCTCACATTCTTCCCCGGTTAATATAGTTGAATACGCAACTAACTATATTCTAATTGATAATCGTTATCATTTCCAGCATGAGTTTTGGCTGTACCGTTTAGTCTAAACCAAACTTTACCTTGCACTGATCAGGAATAAGTTATTACATTGGGATAAATTAACTATAACTGATGAAAGCAGGTAGATTATGAATCTGACAGTTGAGCTTGCCGCACCACATGAAGCCTATATTATCAAAAATCTTTACCCGCTCTATCTGCATGATCTTTCGGGCCATTACGGGCTGAATGACGGTCCCGTCCTGAATGAGCATGGGATCTACGAAGAAGAGCCGGAAATCCGGACTTTAGCGCAGCAATATGATGTCCAGAATATCTGGTGGGAGAAGCCGGGCTGCCTGTACCCTTTTCTATTTAAAGCGGGTACCCTACCAGCCGGATTTACGCTTATTGCTACGCCGCCGCACTGTGCACAAGGGGTAGATTATTTTGTTAACGAATTCTTTGTGCTTCAGCCGTTTCGCGGAACGGGCATTGCCCGGCAGGCTGCCGTCACCGTATTCGAACGCTTTAAAGGCGTCTGGGAGCTGCATACCAATCAGGCCGCCAAAAATATAACCGGGCAAAAATTCTGGCGCAAGACGGTAGCGGGCTACACAAACCAAAACTACCATGAGGCCGTTGAAGAAACGTTTAACGGGAACAAGCTGGTATTCCGGTTCAGTAACAACAGTTAGACTAGGTGGAATTGCGCGATGGAGCTTGGCGGTGAACATACCTTTTGCCGCGGTTAGTGGGAAAACCTCCTTTAGTTACGGTTGCCGACGGCTCTTTTGCCGCGATTTGTGGGAAAAATCCCTTTCGTTAGGGCTGGTGGCAGCTCTTTTGCCGGGATAATGGGAAAAATCCCTTTAAATAGGGCTGGCGACGGCTCTTTTTGCGCGATTAGTGGGAAAAATCCCTTTAATTAGGGCTGGTAACGGCCGTTTGACGCGATTAGTGGGAAAAATCCCTTTAATTAGGGCTGGTGACGAGCCGTTTGACGCGATTAGTGGGAAAAATGCTGTTAGTATAAATAGTGGACACTCGTTAAGAGAATGAGAGAAAATACAATTAACGAGGAGGTGTCCACATGAGTGGAACACGAAAAAGCTACAACGAGGAATTTAAACGACAGACGGTAAAGTATATCCAGGAGCAGACCAAGACGGTGGCGGAGTTAGCCCAGGAGCTGGATATCCCTGCAAAAACCATACATCAATGGTTAGGGAAATACCGGCAGTTCCAGAACGAACCCGTTTCCAGCCCAGAGCAAACGAGTGAGTTCAAACGGCAACTGGAGGAAAAAGATCAAACCATCGCTAGAATGGCAGAAGAGATGGAAATCCTAAAAAAAGCAGTGCACATCTTCAGCAATCCAAAGAACTAAGATTCCAGTTTATCGAAGATCATCGCTCCCGGTTCTGTGTGGAGAGGATGTGCAGCGTACTACAGGTGTCAAGGAGCGGCTATTACAAGTGGAGAACGGCCAAGCCAGGTCCGCAAGCAGCCCGAAAAGCGTTGCTATGCCAGCGGATTACTTATCATTTTCACGATACCCATGGTCGCTATGGCAGCCCTAAAATCACTATCCTCCTGCAGCGTGAAGGGCAAAAGGTCAGCGAACGTACCGTTGGAAAATACATGAGAGAACTCGGCCTGCGCTCCTGTGTCGCCAAGAAGTTTCGTGTGCATACGACCGATTCTAATCACGAGTTACCCATTGCACCGAACCTGCTAAATCAGCAATTTAAGACAAAAAAACCCAACAAGACCTGGGTTGCAGACATTACCTACATCCCCTGCCGTGAGGGACGGCTGTACCTGGCCAGCGTGCTCGACCTTTGCACCCGAGAAATCGTAGGCTGGAGGCTTGGCGATCGAATGACTACCGACCTCGTCTTAGATGCCCTGGACGACGCTCACAAGGCGAAACGCCCGAAGAAAGGCCTAATCCACCATTCCGATCGTGGCTCACAATACGCCTCCAAGGAGTACCGTGAGCGTTTGAAGAAGTACCGTATGAAAGCCAGTATGAGTCGTAAAGGTAACTGTTATGACAATGCCTGTATTGAATCTTTCCACAGCTTACTTAAGAAAGAGTTTGTGTACTGCACCCGATTCAAAACGAAGAAACAAGCCTATGACGCGATCTACCAGTACATTGAGTTTTTTTATAACCGCAAACGAATCCATGGTGCACTAGGCTATCTTTCGCCGGTTCAATTTGCAGCGAAATTTAAGCAGAAGGCAGCTTAATTCCTTTAAAGTTACGTCTACTTTCTTGACGGAGGTCCAAAATCCCTTTAATTAGGGCTGGTGACGAGCCGTTTGACGCGATTAGTGGGAAAAATCCCTTTAGTTAAGGTTGGGGGCGGCCTTTTTGCTACGATTAGTGGGAAAAATCCCCTATATCGCGTCAGTCCATCCAACAAACAACTTTCTCCCGGCCACCCGGCGACGGTCCATGCACAAGCCCCCGCTAACAAATTAGCGGGGCTTTACCAAGCGTTACCAAGCGCTATTTTAACTCTAGATCTTTGCTCTTTAGCTCTTTAGCTCTTTAGCTCTTTAGCTGCCTATTCTAACAAATCAAACTCCACCACAGACTCGCTATCCCCCGTCTTCGTTGTAAACTCCAGAACAAGCGACTCTGGATCATCCAGCAGGGTGCTGGCGAACAGCTCCTCAAAACCATTATCAGTCCCAGCCGCTGACAGCAAAGGCAGCTCTACCGCACCCTTACCGGTCTCAGCCACAACCTTTCCAGCGCCAGCTTCAAAAATCGCCCGTCTTACCTCCCACTCGTTCTCCGCTTCATTCTTCAGGGCAAACCGGGCTCTGATCATCAAAGGCGACAGCTCCACCTGGCTCAGGACAACCTCGTGACCGGCAAGCATAACGCTTTTATCCGGATGAATCACCTTTGTCGGGATCTCCTTGAATGTTTGATCCAGATCAAAAGAAATTTTAATCCGCGGGGAGTAATGAATATCCGCCATGATGGTGCCTGTCTTGGGATCATCCATTTTGCCCGGATCAACGGAAGCAATCTGAAAATCCGCCTCCAGCTGCGCAGGGAACGGTTTGCTGCGGTCCAGCTCGAACACGCTTTTTCCGTAATACTTATGATAGTTGTCTTCCCCGTTTATCTTGGCATGTGCGCCAACTCCGCCATTACGGTTCAGCTGGCTGCCGGTCTGTACATCCAGCATTCTGCTGCTGCTAAAACCATAAATTTCCTGATCGTCCGATGTTTCTGCCGTATATAAAAGGATAATCCGGTTCTCATCAGCCGTCACTGCATTCAGTGTAACCATATACCCTTCAATCTCCACACCCTTGTCCAGCAGCTGAAAATAGTCATTGCGCACCGCTGATTCCAGGGTAGCCGAGTTGATGTCATAACCATTAAACTCCCTGAACGGCTCAAGCACACCCCAGTCCACCGGACCGGGATCGGCAGCAGTCGATTGTTTATCATGCAGCATCGGGATGATGAACAGCAGGAATGCAACCATTGCAGCTGCAGCCAGCCCAAAGATGGAACCTTTCATCAGCGCAGCCCGCTTCGAGCTGTTCATCCCGCGTTCCAGGCCGTTTTGAACCGCCAGTCTAATGTAGTGCTTGTCCGTTTCCTCCTGAAGCTGCTGCTGCATCTGCACTGCCTCGGCCGCCATCGCCTGCTCTTCCCTGCTGTTAATCATTCCACTCACCCCGATCCTTCAAAATAGTTCTGAGCTGCTTTAGCCCTTTATGCTGCCAGGTTTTGATGGTCCCTTCAGGCTTGTTCAGCAATTCCGCAATATCTCCCAGAGTCATGTCATTGTAGTATTTCAGCAGCAGCACATGCCTGTATTTCGGCTTAACCTGCTCCAGCGCCCAGCGCATTTCCAGCCTGCCGGTGTCCGGCTTCATGACCGGCTCCTGCATACGCTCGTCCGGAGTCGGCACACTCCGCTTTCTTCTGCGCTGTTCATCGATACACACATAGATTAAGATCCGGATAATCCAGGCTTTAAACGCCCGCTGATCCTTCAGTGTTCTCCGTTTGATCCACGCCCGGCAGGTCGTCTCCTGTACCGCCTCAAGCGCATCATTACGGTTCCCCAGATAACTGTAGGCAATCTGATACAGCTTGTCACTGTGCTCCATCACGGCCTCATAAAATATCGTCTCCCCGCTGGAGAGCGCTCCTGTCAACCTTTTCATCTCTATACCAGACTTCGTCACCCAGCCCCCTCCTCTCTCTAGCCTTTCATAGTATAAGACGGAGAGCAGCCGCAAACAGTTTTCCCTATAAAAAATAAAAAATAAAAAGAGCCCCCGGTACGGAAGGCCCTTCTTAACAATACGAATCGGGTTACAGCACCCAATTCCCTTTACGGAACACCGGCTCAATGGTACCGTCTGCCAGCTCACCATCGATCTCAAGCTCCGCCGAGCCGATCATAAAGTCGACATGCGTCAGGCTGACATTGGCGCCGCGCTTGAGCAGCTCTTCATTGCTGAGGCCGACGCCGCCTTCGATATTAACCGGATACGCGCTGCCCAGCGCGAAATGGCAGGAGGCATTTTCGTCGATACCAGTGTTGTAGAACACTCTGTTCAGGCGGGAGATCGGCGAATCATGCTGCACCAGCGCCACTTCACCGAGGTAAGAAGCACCCTCATCCGTTTCCAGCAGGGAGGTCAGATGCTCGCGGCCGGAGGCTGCGTCATAGGCGGTAACCTTTCCGTCTGCAAAAGTTAACGTAATCCCGTCCACGAGCCGGCCGTTCAGGTTCAGCGGAAGCGTGCTGGATACCGTACCGTTTACACCGGTGCGCAGCGGCATGGTATAGATTTCTTCGGTTGGCATATTGGCTACAAAATATACCCCGCTGCCGTTCTCGCCGCCGCCTCCGCGCCACAGATGGCCTTCCGGCAGCTCAACGTGAAGATCAGTGCCCGGTGCCCGGTAATGCAGGCTCTTGTAACGTTTGGCGTTCATCCGGTCCTGGCTCACCTTAAGCTGGGCAATATGCTCGCGCCATGCCGCTACAGGGTCCTCGCTGCCTACGCGGTTCATCTGGAACACCGCTTCCCACATCGCATCAATCCGCTGCTCCTGCGGCAGGTCCGCAAATACTTTATCAGCCCAGGCGCGGGTCGGCGCCTTGACCAGCGACCAGCTGATTTTGCTGCTGCGGGTATAGTTCTGGTATTTCTTGCGGGCAATGGCCGCCGCTTTGACTGCGGTAGACACCTTGGACGAATCGATTCCGCGGAACAGCTCCGGATCAGGTACTTTTATATGTAAAATCGCTCCGCCTTCTTCCGCAAAGCCCTCCAGCATATCGGCATGCCACTGCGGATAGTAGCTGAACGAATCTTCAGGCGCTTTCTCATAACGGATACGCGTGACAGCTTCGTCATCCCAGTCCACCATTACATATTTGGCACCGGCTTCATAAGCTTTGCCCACGATTAGACGGGTAAGCTCAGCCGTTTCGAGCGGGGCATAAACCATCAGCACCTGTCCGGGCTGTACATTCACTCCGACCTTAACCACCAGATCAGCATATTTCTCCAGCATCAGTTCAAAATCCTTCATGATTGTTTTTCCTCCATATCTGACTAAATTGCTATCTGTCTCTCTTAAGCTCCAGTAGTTATTTTAACGCAAAATGGACAGGATGGCGATTTTTGTTCTGCAAAGCGCCTCAACAGCAGCCTTAATAGGCAGCTCCTGCGCAGGAACTGCCCTGTGGTAAAGCCCCGTTTGTGCCCGCTTATTGTTTATCCACCGTCAGCAAAGTTACCTCCTTCACTGTGTAAGTATCCGCGAGCTTATCTTCCGCAATGACCTTGAGCTTGGCGAGGCTGGCCACCTTGGCCGGATCGACTTTGGACATTAGCCGCCACACCTGCGGATCCGCCAGGGTATTGTAGAGCTTTTCATCATCATATTCCTTGCGGTTTTGTGTGACCAGCTTGACCCTGTAGCTTCCGATAACAGTATCCGTTTCTCCCTGCGCGGCGCAGTATGCCACAATTTCCTGCCTGAGCTCCGCCAGCTCCTTCTCGATCTCCTTATGCTTGGCTTTCAGCTTATAGTAGTGCTGCACTTTCTTTTCCATTTTAGGCTCACGCTCCTCTCCAGACATATGTATGCCAAGCCGGAAAAAATCATTATAATGATTAAATCCATTGAGGGCGCTTTCAATAACTTTTATAATAAAAATGCCTGCTTTGTCTTCCTTTGATTTGTTCCGGTTGCTGAGCATCACCTGCAGTGATTCTGTCCGGTTAGAACGTCTAACAGCCAGCAGAGCTCACGCCGTGATGTTCTGGGGAGCTTAGTGCGTTCTTTATACCCGCCGGTTTTCCTGAAGGTCAGCCGCTGATTCCTTCAGCCGTGAGACTGGTAAGTATAAGGTATGCTCGATCAAATTATTTTAACGGCAGGTGGACTATGTTTGAATCGTATCTTTTCCCTATTTCCTATGCGTTTATGTCTTTTCCGGTTGCGGCACTGCTCTTTACACTGCCCTTCCTGATTGTCCAGTACCGGCGTTACGGCTATATCCATAAGCTCCGGGCGCTGATCCTTTATCTGTTGCTGCTCTATCTGTTAAATGTCTTCTATCTGATCATGCTGCCATTTCCGGACTCCAGGCATAATCTGCCTCCTGCGGGCGGCAGCCTGCAGCTTACCCCGCTGCAGTTCATCGGGGAGATCCTGCACAGCAGCCGCTTCAATGTAGACGATCCGTCAACTTATATGTCGCTGCTGAGCGAGCCGCCCTTTTATCAGGCTGCATTTAATGTGCTGCTGACGGTGCCGTTCGGCATGTTTCTGGGCTATTATTTCCGTACGAGATGGGTAGTCTGCATCCTGCTCTCATTTAGCCTCTCCCTGCTGTTCGAGATTACACAGATAACCGCAATTTACGGCTTCTTTGATCATCCGTACCGGGTGTTTGATGTGGATGACCTGATCACCAACACGCTCGGCGGGATTGCCGGATACAGAATCGCCCTCTGGATATCCGCGGCTCTCCCGCAGATTGAACGGCTGGATGCCAATGAGGATCTGGATGCGAAACGGGTTACCTATACCCGCCGCGGGATTGCTTTTATGCTGGATGCCTGCGTATGGCTGCCTGCAGCATTTTTACTGAGCCTGTCCCCTGTTCCTTATCCGCTCTGGATTACACTTGCTGTCTACTTCATGCTCATACCGCGCTTAACCGGTGGAAGGACACCGGGAAAATGGGTGGTACGCATCAGGTTGCAGGGCAAATCCGGAAAGCTGCGGCTGTGGATGCTCATTATAAGATTCGGGCTGCTGTATGCTGTCCTGCCGGGAATGAATATCCTGCTGTTTGATTCGGCATACGCTGCGGCATTGAACGAGGAGCTGGCTGCTACCGCCCGTGGTGTGGTGCTGCTGATTGATCTCCTGTTCCTTATCCATCTAATCATCAGCATGTTTAGCAAGAAGGAGCTGTTCTACGAAAGATTTAGCAGTACCCGGAATGTGATAACCTGGCCGGAGAAGGTGCAGCAGGCTGGTGCTGACGAATTACCGCAAGCAGCCCAATAGCAAGGAGTGAGTGAATGACAGAATTTATACACAACAGAATTACTAGTGAGGATCCCCATCCCCAACTAAACTGGCAGGAATGGATCATTGAAGCGGATATCCTTTCGATTCAGGCTGAGATGACCAGAGGAGTGTTGACTGCGGTCCAGCTCGTTACACTGTATCTCGAACGGATAAACAAATACGATACCGTTATTAACTCTGTTTTGGAGCTTAATCCCGATGCCCTGGACATAGCTGCAGCGCTGGATCAGGAGCGGCTGTCCTCGGGAGCACGCAGCAGCCTGCACGGTATTCCGCTGCTGGTCAAAGACAACATTGATACTGCCGATAAGCTGCACACCAGTGCAGGCTCAGTCGCCCTGGCAGATTCATTTGCTTCCAGGGATGCCGAGCTGATCCGGCATTTACGTGACGCCGGTGCCATTGTCCTCGGCAAAGCAAATATGACGGAATGGGCCAATTTCATGGCCCCCGGCATGTGGGCCGGCTACAGCTCGCGCGGCGGGCTTGTCCTGAATCCTTACGGCCCCGGCGAGCTGTTTGTCGGGGGCTCGAGCTCAGGCAGCGCCGCTTCTGTAGCAGCCAATCTGGCCGCTGCCGCAATCGGAACCGAGACCTCCGGCTCCATCATCGGTCCGGCCAGCCAGAACAGCGTTGTCGGCATCAAGCCGACGGTCGGCCTGGTCAGTATGGCCGGAATTATCCCCGGCATCGGCACTCAGGATACCGCCGGACCGCTGGCGCGGACGGTCACCGATGCCGCTATTCTGCTGGGCGCGATGACAGGCGCACACGATCCCGGCCAGCCGGAGCAGGAGGCTTCCGGGTCGTCTGCTGTGGCAGATTATACGGTTTTTCTGGAGGTAAACGGCTTGCACGGAAAGAGGATCGGAATTCCACGGAGGGTTTATCAGGAGCTGGATAAGGATGTCTTAGCACTTATGGAGGAGGCCATCCGGCTTCTCGCAGACAACGGCGCTGTAATCGTAGATTCTGTTGAACTGCCCTGTATGGAGGCAGACTGGAGTCCGGTTATGCTGCAATATGAGTTTAAAAGAGGGATCAACCAGTATCTGGGCAGAGTCGCCGAGTCCATACCTGTACATAACCTAAGGGAGCTTATTGCCTATAATGCTGAGCATAGCAGCATTGCCTTGAAATACGGCCAAGGCACCTTGGAGTGGCTGGAGAGCTCCGGAGACGGTATACCGGAAGAAGAATATCTTACTGCCCTGCATATATCCAGGCAGCTTGCGCGGAATCAGGGAATAGACTTTGCCTTGCGTGAGCACTGCCTGGATGCCCTGATGTTTCCCGGCTTCCACGGGGCAGATCTTGCAGCCAGGGCAGGCTACCCGTTAATTACCGTGCCTGCCGGATACGCAGCTGACGGAATGATCACTCCTGGCGGCTACACGACAAAAGGACCGCATGGCGTTACTTTTTCCGGCACCGCCTACAGCGAGCCTGCACTTCTGATGATTGCTTACGGGTTTGAACAGGCAGCAAGGCGCCGTACCCCTCCCTGCCTGTCTTAAATATTGCACTCTTATCTATTCATTCAGTGAGGAGCTGTACTTATGAACAAGACCAATATTCCTGTACCGCAACTGCCTAGAAGCCTGCCCGAAGAGCAAGGTATTCAATCAAGCGCCGTTTCCGCCTTTTTGAACCGGATTAAAGAGTCTCAGCTTGCACTTCACAGCTTTATGCTGCTGCGGCACGGCCATGTTGTAACGGAAGGCTGGTGGACGCCGTATAGCCCGGAGCGGCGGCACATGTTATTTTCACTCAGCAAAAGCTTCACGTCCACAGCCATCGGTCTCGCAGCAGCTGAGCAGCTGCTGTCGCTGGAGGACAAGGTGATCTCCTTCTTCCCGGAGGAAGCACCGGAGAACCCCGGCAGCAAGCTGGCCGGGATGAATATCCGGCACCTGCTGATGATGGGTACAGGCCACACATCAGATACCATGCCGGAAATGCTGAAGGACGCCGGGGGCAACTGGGTTAGGGCTTTTCTGCAGCTACCGGTTGAACAGGAGCCGGGCAGCCATTTCCTGTATAATACCGGAGCAACTTACATGCTGTCTGCCATTCTGCAAAAGGTAACCGGACAGACGCTGCTGGATTATCTGCACCCGCGGCTGTTCAGCCCGCTAGGCATTGCTGATCCGGTATGGGAGTCCTGTCCGCGCGGAATCAATACCGGCGGTTACGGGCTCAGCATCACTACAGAGGATATCGCCAAATTTGGACAGCTGTATCTGCAAAAGGGCCTGTGGAACGGCAGGCAGGTAATTCCGCAGGAATGGGTGGCTGAAGCAAGTGCACTGCAGATTGCGAACGGGGACGGCAAGCCGGAGAGCGGCGACTGGTCCCAGGGCTACGGCTATCAGTTCTGGAGATGCCGGCATGGAATTTATCGCGGCGACGGGGCTTTCGGCCAGTTCTGTATCGTCATGCCGGAACAGGATGCAGTCGTAGCCATCACCAGCGGTACCAATGAGTTGCAGGAAGTAATGAATGCCGTAATGGAGCTGCTGCTCCCGGCATTAAATGATGGGAAGTCTACACCGGTGCAGCAGCCGGCGGCGGCCGAGTTAGCTGATCAGCTTCGCTCGCTGGCAATCATGCCGCCGGTTATCAGGTCTGTTTCAGCTTTGGAGCAGGAATTAAGCGGACGAATCTGCCTGCTGGAGTCTAACGAGCTGCAGATAGAGTCACTTGCTATTGATTTTGCTGACAAGGAAGCCCGGCTGACGTTGCAAGGCCCCCTTTCCGGATGTCAGGAGATTCTCCTTGGCCGCGGACAATGGGCGGCAAGCCAGCTGAAGCTGACGCCAGACCCGTCAGCAGCCGATGCTGTGATGTCCAGCTTCACCTGGACAGCTGAAGACATGCTCCAGCTTACACTGCTGATGGTTGAACAGCCGTTTATATTCACATTGGATATTACGTTCAATGAACAATCCTTAACACTAACCCAGTCTGCAAACGTAGGCATGGGCGCGCAGGAGCCTGTAACCATTCAAGGCACACTTCAGGCGTAACGGGCGGGCGACAAGCCTGTACAAATAAGCGGCCATATAACCCGCACCGGGCTGTATGGCCGCTTTTTACATACCATTCTATTCAACTGCAGGCTCATTTATCTTCAGTACAACCGGACAATGGTCACTGCCCAGTATATTGCAGTCAATTGACGCATCAACCAGCTGCGGAGCCAGCCGGGAAGAAGCCAGGAAATAATCAATCCGCCAGCCGACATTCCTCTCCCGGATCTTGGGCATATAGGACCACCAGGTATATGCACCTTCCGTTTCCGGATAAAAGAACCGGAAGGTATCAATAAAGCCGGAATCCAGCAGCGTCGTCATCTTGGCGCGCTCTTCATCGGTAAATCCGGAATTGCCGCGGTTGGATTTTGCATTTTTAAGATCAATATCGGCATGAGCCACGTTGAGATCCCCGCAGACCAGCACAGGCTTATGTTTGTCGAGCTCCAGAAGATAGCCGCGGAACCGGTCCTCCCACTCCATTCTGTAGTTCAGCCTGGTCAGATCCCGTTTGGCATTCGGCGTATAGACATTAACCAGGTAAAAGCCGTCAAACTCCAGTGTGATCACCCGGCCCTCCGGCTCCGAATCCTCTTCCAGCCCGTATCTGACCGAAAGCGGTTTGATTCTGGTAAAGACAGCCGTTCCCGAGTATCCCTTCTTCTGCGCATAATTCCAGAACTGGTAGTACTCCTCTCCGTAATCCAGGGCAATCTGTCCCTCCTGCAGCTTCGTCTCCTGTACACAAAAGATATCCGCCGCCGTTTCTTTAAAATATTCATTAAAGCCCTTGCCCACACAGGCTCTCAGTCCGTTGACATTCCACGATACCAGCTTGATCATACTACTCATTCTCCTTATATTCACACCTGTATAATAGTTTAAATCCAATCTACTAAGTTTATCATAGAATCGGCTGTCCGAGGTTAAGGCGGCATGATACAATTACTGGGCTATTGCTTTTTATCCGAGAAAATGTGAGGAACCTGAATCTATGAATACACCAGCTCTGCTTAGAAGCTTTAACTTTCTGTACTTTGCCCTGCTAGCAATGTTTATCCCTTTCCTGCCGGTATTCCTGTATTCCCTGGGCTGACTCGCCGAAATGAAAGGCATAAATGCCCTTAATTCCGCCGAAACCCGGCCGGATGCCGAAATGAAAGGCACAAATGCCCTTGATTCGGCCGAAACCCGGCCAGACGCCGAAATGAAGGACATAAATGCCTTTAATTCGGCAAAAAGCCGGCCGGACGCCGAAAGGAGAGGCACAAATGCCTTTGATTCGGCCGAAAGTCGGCCAGACGACAGCGGCGTGCTTTACGGCGCTTTTGGCGGAAAAACATTCTTTCTGAGCGTTGCGGCAATGTCGCTGCTAGGTACGGTGTTCGGACTCGTTCTATACCGGATTTACGGCAAACGTCCATCTTCCAAAACCTCTCCATCCCGCTGACCAAGAATGTGTGAATCTCCCGGGACAGGCGTAACAGCATTAATAGAATTATTGAATATGATAATCTATCAAATGCAAAAGGAGGTCATGAACATGGCTATTTTGTTACCGCAGCAGTATTTCAACCTGCCGGCCGGAGTCGGCAAGTCGTATTACGAAAATTTAAACGGCGGGGCAAATGCGGCTGTTACAGTCCAGAATAACTCCGCTTTCCCGGTAGATCTGGTACTGTACGCTGTCAACGCTCCTATTGTAACCTACACTATCCCGCCGTTTGACAGCCTCACCATCCAGCTGGCGCACCTGCTTGTTGCTGCACTGCGAAGTACCGCAGCTGGAGCTACCTTCGGCTATATCCAGATTGCAACATCGGATTTCTAATTCAGTTTTTGCAAAAATTTGAGACCAGAGTATCCGCCATACTCGCTCATAATCCTCCTCCTTCAAAAAAAAGACCCCTGGCCGTTTGAGCGGCCAGGGGTCTCGTGTTGTTATAGCAGGCTGATCCGTTATACAACCTCGGCTTCTGTCTCCGGCATAGGACCGGTATATACCGACTGGGGACGGAAAATCCGGTTGTTCTCCGCCTGCTCCAGGATATGCGAGGTCCAGCCGACGATTCTGCCCGCCGTAAAGGTCGGCGTAAAAATATCAGGGTCGAGGTGCAACGCTTTGAGGATCGCTGCGGCATAAAATTCAACGTTAGTGTACAGCCGGCGGCCGGGCTTGTATTCTTCTAGCAGCCGGACAGCGGTGTGCTCCACATGGATAGCAAGATCGAAGGAGGGGTCCTTGCCGATCATCGCTTCCGTGGCGATCATCAGCGCTTCCGCACGCGGGTCCTTCGTCTTGTAAATCCGGTGGCCGAAGCCCATGATTTTGCCGCGGTTCTCAAGCACACCGCGGATCCAAGGCTCAGCACGGTCCATCGTGCCGATCTCCTCCAGCATCGAGATGACCTCAGACGGCGCCCCTCCGTGCAGAGGCCCTTTCATCGCCCCGATTGCACCGCAGACGGCTGCGCACATATCGGATTCGGTCGACAGGACAACACGTGAAGCAAAGGTGGAAGCGTTCATTCCATGCTCCATGCACAGGATCTGATAAGCGCTGAGCGCCTGCACATGAGCCTCCTCAGGTACCTGTCCTGTAAGCATGTACAGGTAATTCGCGGCATGCCCCAGCTCTGCCAGCGGCTCCACAGCCGGCAGATTATTCAGCCTGCGGTATCTGTAGGCAATAATTGCCGGCAGTACTGAAGTCAGTCGGATCGCCTGCTGCAGGGTCGGCGGCCATGTCGCATTATCCTTGTCACCCAAGGCTGCTACTGCACTCTGCAGGACAAGCATCATCGGAATCGACGGCGGCAGCAAATCGATAATTTGCTTCAAATAGGCCGGAATCGTCCGTGCTGCTGCCATCTCCTGCTTGAGCTGCCCCAGTTCATCCGCATCGGGCAGTCTGCTGTTCCACAGAAGATAGGCAACCTCCTCATAGCTCCTGCTTACGGCGAGCTCCTTCGCCCAATACCCGCGGTAGACCAGATAGCCCTTCTCGCCGTCCACCAGTCCAATATCTGTTTCCCCCGCAACTACGCCTTCCAATCCGGTTACCTTCGCCATTGTGACATACTCCTTTTCCGTTCGCCCTATAGTTAACATCATATAAGAAGTATATGCCGGAATCGAGATATTGCATATTTATTGTTTTTTATGAATACATAAATATTTTTTATCACAACTTATCAGACAGCATCCTTCATCAGCTGCTGCAGCTTTGATTCTGTACCGGAATTGTCAGCCGGAGTATAGATGCTGCAGCGCAAATCAGCAGTTCCGTGCACCTGCAGCGAGGTGAGGTGAAAGAGCATTTTCCCCGCTTTGGCATGACGGAATTCAAGCACCACATCCGGTGCACTGCTGACCCTGCTCTCCTCCCACAGCTCCTGAAAACGGGGATGCTGCCCCTTCATCTCCGCGATAAAATCATCATACCAGCGGTCTTCCACATATTGCCCGTAATAGGCCCGGAATATAGCTAAATACCCCCGCACAAACTGCTCCCAGTTCACTGCCAGTCGCTGGAATTCCTTGCGGACAAACAAGAGGGAGATCATATTGCGGCCTTCCGCCGGCAGCCGGGCAAAATCGAGAAATACATGGGCGGCCGCCTCATTCCAGCCGACAATATTGCAGTGACGGTCAGAAATAATGGTCGGGCAGGTCGTGAGCTCCTGCAGAATTTTTTGCAGAGAGGGGCTGATTATTGTGATTTCCTCCTGCTGGTAGGCTGCCGGTCCCGGACCGTTGTCCAGCGCCAGTGCAAACAGATAGTTCCGTTCATCCTTGGTCAGCCGGAGCGCTGCGGCGATGCATTCAAGTACCGAAGGCGATACCTTGATGTCCCGCCCCTGCTCAAGCCATGTGTACCATGTACTGCTCACCCCTGCCAGCTGTGCTACCTCTTCCCGTCTCAGACCGGGGGTGCGTCTGCGCGTCCCTTCCGGCAGCCCGACTGCAGCCGGTGTAAGCGCTGCTCTGCGGGATTTGAGAAACCCCGACAATGCCTGCAATCTCGTCTTATTGGACATTTTTATGCCCTCCTTATCTGTCCCCATTGTTACACTGGTAGTAATTATACTAGTATAAACCACAACTTGTAATAGGATAAGCAAAGTGGAAAAATAGTCTATGTACCCGCTTGGGAGAATAATAGCCTGATTGTAGGAGGATTTTATATGGAACGTGTAGTTATCACTGGTTTGGGCGTCATTTCACCGCTCGGCAATACTGTGGAGCAATTCTGGGGACGTCTGAGCGCCGGAGAATCCGGAATCTCGCCTATTACTTCATTTAATACAGACCGCTATAAAAGCAAAATCGCCGGACAAGTCACAGACTTTGATCCGGAAGGCCGGTTCGGCCGCAAGGAAGCCCGGCGGATGGACCGGTTCACCCAGTTTGCGCTGGCAGCCGCCGAGGATGCCTGGGCTGATTCCGGTCTGCAGCTGGAGCAGATCGACCGGGAGCGGCTTGGCGTGTATGTCGGTTCAGGCGTTGGCGGGATTCATACACTAATGGAGCAGGCTGAGCTGCTCAGGACACGCGGGCCGGAAAGAGTCAGCCCGACGCTCATTCCCATGCTGATCTCCAATATGGCGGCGGCAACGATCAGTATACGGTTCGGGGCACAAGGGCCTACGCTCTCGCCTGTCACTGCCTGTTCAATCGGCAATACGGCCATCGGCGAGGCTTTCCGGCTGATCCGTTACGGCGGTGCCGACTGCGTTATTGCCGGCGGTGCGGAAGCAGCCGTTACTGAAATCTCGCTGGCCAGCTTCGGGAATGCAACCTCCCTGTCTACCCGCAATGATGCGCCGGAGAAGGCCAGCCGTCCGTTTGACGGGAGCCGGGACGGCTTCGTGATCGGCGAAGGCGGCGCCATTCTGATACTGGAGTCATTGTCACACGCCCTCCGGCGGAATGCAGCCATCTATGCCGAAGTTACCGGCTATGGCGCCAGTTCGGATGCTTATCATATGGTAGCCACTCATCCGGAAGGCACGGGGGCTTACCTGGCTATGAAGCTGGCTTTGCGGGAAGCGGGAGTGCAGCCTGAAGAAGTGGGCCTGATCAGCGCCCATGCTACCAGCACGCTGATCGGCGACCGTTCGGAGACGGCAGCGATCAAGAAGCTGTTCGGGGAGGCGGCTTACCGCATTCCGGTTACGGCGAATAAATCGATGACCGGTCACACCCTGGGAGCAGCTGGCGGGCTGGAGGCTGTCGCTCTGATCAAGAGCATCACCCAGGGGCTGATACCGCCTACAATTAACCAGCAGACGCCTGATGATGTCTGTGATCTGGACTATGTGCCGAATACCGCCCGGAAGGCAGATCTGGATATCGGCATCTCCAATTCATTCGGCTTCGGCGGACACAATGCAGTTATTGTGCTGCGGAAATACCTGTAATCTTATCAGTTCCTCTTTACCTTTATTCACAGCAGCAGCCCGCTTGACGCATAGAGTGCGCTGAGCGGGCTGCCTTTTTCTAATCAGCTTATAACTAACATTACTTCGAGTTTCCTTGGGATACATGGCTTCCCCAAATCGCAGTGCCGTCTCCGGATAATGCGGTAAAGGTCATCACATCGCCTTTTACAGCCTCGTTCCATTCCCGTAAGAACACACCGCTGAACACTGTGCCTTCAACGGTAATTTTCGCCGTATGCCCGCCGTCCAAGCTCCATGTACCGCTAACTGCTCCTGTTATTTTGCCGTCAGCGGTCAGCTCAATTACTTCAGATTCTACGGACTCAGCACTGATATCCCTGCCATGATTAATATATTTGTACTCGCCGGTAATGTCATCTGCTTGGTAGCTGCCGATGGTCTCTCCGCCATAGCGGTGCGGTGCGACTACAGGCCAGCCGTCCTCGTTCATGAACATCTGATGCACACGCACTTCATGCTCTTCGCCGCGGTAAGGGAACCGTGTATGGAAGATCAGGAAATACCGGCCGCTTTTCTCATCGTAATAGGCTGAATTATGTCCCGGAGATACGTAACCTTCCCCCGTCGCCTCCGGTTCATCTGCGGTGTTCAGAAATTCGAAATTGCCCATCAGCTTGACGCCGTATGGTGCGTACACCGGATCATCGAACAGCTTGTCAGGGTTACCGGCCGCATCCAGCATCGATTTGCCTTCGGAGTCTTCAAACGGTCCGTCGGGATTCTTGGAGCGGGCTACACGGATATTATATCCGCCGTTCGCATCAAGCCCGCCATATGAGAGAAACAGATAGTAGTAGTCGGTTTCAGGACTGTACAGCATATAAGGCCCTTCAATCCGGGCATGATTGGCTCCGAGCAGCTTTTTGCCATAGCCCTGGTCTGGAAGCGGGAAGCCGCTGGCAGGATCAAGCTCCAGAATGAAAATTCCGCCGGAGTACGAACCATAAACCATCCACAGCTTGCCTTCCTTATCGAAAAAGACATCCGGGTCCACAACGTTCGGCTTCCGGGTGGCATCATAAACTTCACCGTCATCGCCGATCCCGGCCATGCCGGATTTCAAAATAACCCCGAGGTCCTTGTAAGGCCCTTCAATCTTATCCGAGACAGCGATTCCCATCGCCGACAACGGCGAATCCCCGCGGCAGGCGTCATAATACATGTAGAATTTGCCGTCGGCAAGCTGAATGACATCAGGTGCCCAGAGTGTATCCGACTGCGCCCAGCTGAAGGTCTCGCTAAGCTCTTCGGTTACATTAGGAATGAGTACGTTTCCGTCCTCCACCACGGAGGAGATCTGCTCCCAGGCCATCAAGTCCTTGGATTTGGCAGAAGCGAGGTGAGAGCCGAATACATAATACGTATCACCTGCCTTGAGAACTGAAGGATCATGTACAGATACATTTTCAAACCTTGGCGCACTGCTGCCGCTTCCGCTGCAGCCTGACAAAACCGTTAACAGTAACATTGTGGTCATAGCACGTTTTTTCATCAATTTACCTCCTATGTATACCCTTACATTTTGCTGCGGAAAGGTAAAATAGTCAATAGTTTTATTTAAATAAATAAATATTATTTCATATTAACATAAAATATAATTCTACTCATTGTTGTTCCGCGTGGAAAACAAGACGCAAAAAAGCGCCAAGCCGTTGAACGGCCTGACGCTGATCTTACTATTATGCTGCTGCAGCAGTTAATTAATACAGTGTATTAATTTTCAACAAGCACCGGCTGCGGATAGGCGTTGGGCAAAACACGCTGTCTCTTCTTCACGACTGCAGGCGGCTCGACAGCCGGAGCCATCGGATGCATCAGCCAGGACTTCACCAGGTGGGAGTCCGAAACCTTATACATTGGAGGTTCCTTCTCCATATCAATTGCCATAGCGTAAGTGCTGCGCAATGCAAAGGCATCGCCCTTAGGCGGCTTGATCAGATCGGGAGGTGTTCCCGGAATAGCTGTCAGCATAGTGCCCTTGCTGTCAAGGCTTGGCATGGAAGCAAGCAGACCCCAAGTGTAAGGATGTCTAGGATCGTAGAAGATCTCTTCCGCTGTTCCCATTTCCACAATCTGTCCGGCATACATAACCGCAACGCGGTCAGCCATTCTGGCAACAACACCAAGGTCATGGGTAATGAAAATAATCGCAGTGTTAATCTTCTTCTGCAGATCCTTCATCAGATCCAGAATCTGAGCCTGAATCGTAACGTCAAGCGCTGTAGTCGGCTCATCGGCAATCAGCAGCTTAGGGTTCGCCGCAAGCGCCATGGCGATTACCACACGCTGACGCATACCGCCGGAGAACTCATGCGGATACTGCTGAAAACGGCGTTCCGGGGAAGGAATTCCCACCAGGCCCAGCAGCTCGATACCACGTTTATAAGCAGCGTCCTTGCTGATTTTTTCGTGTTTGAACAATACTTCGGTAATCTGCTTTCCGACTTTCATCATCGGATTCAGGGAAGTCATCGGATCCTGGAAGATCATGCCGATTTCTTTCCCGCGGATTTTTTGCATTTGCTTCTCAGTCTTCGGAATCAGGTCTTGTCCGTCGAACAAGATCTGTCCGCGTTTGTATTGTCCCTGCGGCTGTGGTACAAGCTTCATAACCGCCTGGGACGTTACGCTCTTACCGGAACCGGATTCGCCGACAATCGCCAGTGTTTCACCTTTATTTACATGAAAGTTAACACCACGGATCGCTTGCACTTCTCCGCCGCGTGTCTTGAATGAAATTGCTAGGTCCTTTACCTCTAAAAGGCGCTCCATCCTGTCACCCTCTCTGCTCTTTTCAAAAGTACGAAATCATTCTCATTATATAGAATAGGCAATAAGTAATATTTTATCTAGCATTATACCCCTTAGTCAAGTGCTTTTCTGAAAATGAATCATACAATACGTGTCAGCTATGTTCTTTGATGACGTCCTCTGCGCTTCAGCAAACCCCAGACAACCGGAGGAGTCAACAGAAACAGCAGCAGCAACGCCCATCCAAAGTCGTGCAGACCAACGATCTTTTCCGAAAGAAGCCGATAAAAGGCATACAGCGAATATGGCAAAGCAATGAACAGCGCTGTTACAACTCCGGGTGTATACAGCTTCAAGTAAATACTCTGTCCAAAATGAGTAAAAACATGCAGCAAAAACAGGGCGGTCACAGCTAAATACAGCGTATAAAAGGAAAAGAACACTGCAGCTGCGGTAACTGAAACGATCAGGAAATATACAAACAGCACATCCAGCGCAAAATTTCTGGTAGTCATTTGCATAGAGGATTTGTACATTTTGCGCATCCTCGGTGGAATAGCCGCTTCCACTCTGTTTCCGTAAGTAATACCCCAGCTCTCCACGGTTAAAATCTCTTCAAAATCATGAAACATGAAGCAAACAGGCAGCAGCCATAATAGACTTATCATGTCTATGTGCTGATTAAGCCAATCCAGCATTTTAACCAGTCCTCCCCCACATGAATACGGACATTTTTGCGGGTTCACTGTTGTACAAGCTGACTCATTAGGCCGTATACTCATTATTATACTGCTAACAGTTATGTCATATTGAGCTAAATTTCACAGCATCCCGGAAAGGAATGATTCATAAGTGATTATCAAGCCAAGAACGCGGGGCTTTATATGTACAACTGCCCATCCCGCAGGCTGTGCGCGGCAGGTGCAGCAGCAGATTGAGTATATCCGGACCCTGCCGGCGATAAAGGGCCCGCGCAATGTGCTGGTGATTGGAGCTTCAACCGGCTACGGGCTGGCATCCAGAATCGCTGCGGCCTTTGGTGCCGGAGCAGCCACTCTCGGAGTCTACCGCCCAAGTACAGCTACTGCGGCGCGCACTGCCTCTGCAGGCTGGTACAACTCGGCAGCCTTCGAACAAGCGGCTCTTGAGGCAGGATTGCGCTCCTACAGTGTATGCGGCGATGCCTTCACGCAGGAAACCAAGGAGCGCACAGCTGATCTGATCCGGCGTGAGCTGGGCCAGGTGGATCTGGTCATCTACAGCGTTGCCACCGGCCGCCGGACAGATCCTGCAACCGGTCAGGTTTATAATTCCGCTCTAAAGCCTATAGGTGAACCCTATACCAACAAAACCGTCAATTTCCATACCGGGGAAGTCTCACAGGTCACCGTAGAGCCTGCCGCTGAGACGGAGATCGAAGACACCGTTCATGTCATGGGCGGCGAAGACTGGCAGCTGTGGATTGACAGCCTGAGAGCAGCCGGGGTACTGGCTGATAATGCTGTAACACTGGCCTTCTCCTATATCGGACCCGAGCTGACCCAGGAGATTTACCGCAAGGGCACCATTGGACGGGCTAAAGACCACCTGGAGGCGACTGCCCGGCTGCTGGACAGCCAGCTTGCTCCCGGCGGCGGCAAGGCCTATGTGGCCGTCAGCAAAGGGCTGGTAACGCAGTCCAGCTCAGCACTCCCGGTAGTCCCACTCTATATCTCGCTCCTTTACAAAATCATGAAGGAAAAGGGCACTCACGAAGGCTGTATTGAGCAGGCTTACCGGCTATTCAATGACCGATTATATGCAGCCGGAGGCACTCCGGTTGATGAAGCCGGCCGTATCCGCATCGATGACTGGGAGCTTGACCCTGCCGTGCAGGCTGAAGTGGACCGGCTGTGGCCGCTGCTGGCTACAAATACTATCGGGGAGCTGTCCGATCTGCATAGTTACCGTGAAGATTTTTTCCAGCTGTTCGGCTTTGAAACCGCCGGGGTTGACTATGAGGCCGATATTGACCCGGTTGTAACCGTCCCTAACCAATTCTGAACATTCTGCAGCGCGAACAGAAGGCCGGTATCCGCGGTGGCGGACCGGCCTTCTTAAAGTTATACTAGCGGACTGTTCCCTGAGGTGCTGAAGGATTTCCAGCTCTCTTCCAGGTTCTGTGTAGCCCAGCGTATATGGTTCTCATCCTTATACTGGCGTGAGTCACATTCAATCCTCATAATCAGATCAAGATAGAAATCATACAGCTTTATACGCAGCCGTTCTCCCGCACTGTCAAAGGTCTGCCCGTAGCCCTCATAAAAGGGCTTGGAATGCTCAAAATGCCGGAAATAATATTCCATCAGCACATCGCCCCAAAGTGCCCGTTCCCAGTCTATGATCGAGACAATCTGCCCGTCCTGTACAAACAGATTGCCATTCCACAAGTCCCAATGGATCAGACGCGGTTCAGTTACCTCATCCAATGCAGGCAGATAATGCTCCATCACCTGCCAGATCTTATCTTCCCCTGCCGGTAAGACCACCTTAAGCTCCCTGGCATCCTCCAGCAGTGTGCGGATCAACCCGGTGAACGACTCCCGCCATGTCAACGTGTCTTCTGCCTGATCCTGTGCGAAAAGGCCGAATCTGGTTCCGGTAATCCCGTTAATCAGACGCTGATACCGGCCCAGTTCACGCTCGATCTCCGCCCGCACAGCGGGCGGATAGCTTTCTTTCACCTCACTGTATGGCTGCCCGTAAACCTTTTCCATAAAAAAATAAGGACTTGGTATAACACTCCGGCTGTCATCAAAGCTGTATACAGCCGGAACCGGAATCCGACCGTCTGCAGCAACAAGGCGGAGCGCTTCCACTTCAGCGGCAATAATATTTTCTTCATAACGGAGTATTCCGCTTCCCCCGGAAGGGGCAGCCTTCAACACAACCTGTCTTCCATCATTCAGCTCCAGATCATAAGCCGCATTAAAAAATCCGCCGGTCAGCTCTGTAACAGATACAATAAAGCTCTCTGCACCAAAAGCAGCCTGCACCGCAGCCTTCAGCTGATCATCATTCAGCTTGACCTTAGTAAAGCTTTCCACCGGCTTTTACACCCACCACATCTCACCAAGCGGCTCTTCAATAAGCACCTGGCGCAGATTATCCACTGCTTTGGAAAAGCCCTCTTCAATCGACATCAGGCCGTCTTCATGCTCAATGCTAACCACATAGTCATAGCCGACCAGACGCAGCGCGCTGATGATATCAGCCCAGGTCTTCACGTCATGCCCGTAGCCCACGGAACGGAACTGCCAGGCGCGGTCAAGCATATTGGTGTACGGCTGCATATCGGTAAGCCCGTGCTTGTTGACATTCACCGGATCAATCACCGTATCCTTGGCATGGAAGTGATGAATCGCTCCTGCTCTGCCGAGAATGTGAATCGCCTGCACCGGATCAATACCCTGCCACCACATATGGCTCGGATCAAGGTTGGCCCCGATGGCATCACCGGCAGCTTCCCGTAGACGCAACAAGGTTGCAGGGGTGTGCACGGAAAAGCCGCCGTGCAGCTCCAGACCGATCTTTACGCCATGCTCTGTAGCGAAGTCGGCCATTTCCTTCCAATAAGGAATAACCTTATTCTCCCACTGCCAGGCCAGAATTTCCTGGTAATCATTGGGCCAGGGGGCAACCGGCCAGTTCGGATATTTTGCGCCTTCATGGTCGCCCGGACAGCCGGAGAAGGTGTTAACGACCTGAACCCCCAGCTTCTGGGCAAGCTTAACGGAATTGACAAAAGCCTCATGATCCTTTTGTGCCAGCTCCTTCTGCGGATGCAGCGGATTGCCGTGACAGCTTAGCGCGCTGATGATCAGCCCGCGGGATTCGATCTGATGCTTGAACTCCTGCAGCGCTGACTCATTCTCCAGCAGCAGCGCTGCATCACAGTGGCTGTTCCCCGGATAGCCGCCGGTGCCGATCTCTACTGCCTTGAGCCCTTTGGAAACTACATAATCCAGTGCATCCTCCAGCTTGCGACCGCCGAAAAGCACCATAAATACTCCAAGTTTCATTGACCTGCCGCCTCTCATCCATTATTAGTGTCAGCTGTTAAACTCCATAAGAATCGAAATTCTTGATAACCTCATTTTTCTCTGCCGCTTCAAAGATGGCTTCAATCAGATTCTGGACACGCAGCACTTCCGGGTTTTTGACAATCGGCTCTGCCGTCCCCTCGATTACCGCCACGAAATTGCTGTAGAACCCGTCAGCAAGCTCGGCGGCCGGCGGCAGCTCGGCAGTGATTGTGGAGCCCTCTGACGGAGGAGCCATCGTCTTGGTGAGGCCTACACCGGCACGGATCGGCGTCGGCTCGCGGTGCTCGGATTCACGGTTGCGGGTCACAATCCGGCCGGTGAGCGACCAGTCTTCGATAACCGCAGATCCTTCCAGCCCTTTCACATACCAGCGGGGCAACGTGATGAAGTTGGTTGTCCCTACTTCCACAATGGCTTTAATGCCGTTCTCGAACTGCAGCACCGCTTCAAAGCCGTCGTCCACATCATTGCCGAGGATATAGCTCAGGGTGCTGGACACGCTGGTTACTCTGCTGTCAATCATGAACAGCAGCTGGTCCAGCAGATGCACGCCCCAGTCCAGCAGCATGCCGCCTCCCTGTGCCTTAACATGGCGCCAGTCGCCCGGAATGCCGTTCGCTCCATGCACACGGGATTCAATCTGGAACAGGGCTCCGATCGTCTCCGACTCGTACATTTGCTTAATGATCCGGAAATCCTCATCCCAGCGTCTGTTCTGGTGTACCATCAGCACCCGGCCGGCTGCATCGGCAGCCGCAATCATTTCCTTCAGCTCTGAAGAAGACATTGCGACAGGCTTCTCGCAGACCACATGTTTGCCGGCCTGCAGTGCGCGGACTGCCAGCTCTTTATGCACATCGTTAGGCGTAGCAATCAGTACAGCCTCAACTCCCGGATCTGCAAGTACCTCTTCGTAACTCTCATAAGCCTTGTATCCGGCTTCAACAGACGCTTTGCGGCGCCCTTCCAGCAGGTCAAACGTTCCTGCTACCTCAAGATTCGGGTTTTCGCTGATCAATTGGCCATGATAGCTTCCCATGCCGCCGTATCCGACGATAACTACAGTATGTTTATTAGAACTCATGGATTCCACTCCTGTTTGTCTGATGTTTCCTCTTCATAGCCGAAAACCCTGCACATTTCTTCCAGGGTTTCCGGCTAATTTTATTCTATTCGTTGTCCGAGCTGCCGTCAAAATATACGGCCCGGCCGGTACGCGCAGATTCATATACCGCTTCAAGAATCTGGGTGACGACAAGCGCCTGCTCCGGCAGAACAACCGGATCTTTGTCTTCTCTTACTGCTTCCAGCCACAGGCGGGCCTCGCGGTCTGCTTCGGTCTCAGCGGAGCCGCTGTAGAAGGCTACACCGCCCGAGGAGAGGTCGACCTTCGTTTCGAACAGGCGTCCGGCACGTTCACCGTTGATGCGCAGGCCGTCCTTCATATCGGCTCCGCCTTCGGTACCGGCCAGCAGTGTTTTGGCTTCGCCGAATTCGGAAACGTTAAGCGCCCAGCTGGATTCCAGCGAGATGGTCGCCCCATTTTCCATAGTAATAAAACCAAAGGCAGAATCCTCAACCTTGAATTGTTCCGGGTCCCACGGTCCGAATGCGTTAGCGGCATTCTTGCGCTGCCCCAGCTTGTGGAAGGTTGAGCCTACCACCATACGCGGCTTATAGTTATCCATCAGCCACAGCGTCAGGTCAAGGGCATGCGTACCGATGTCAATCAGCGGGCCTCCGCCCTGCTTCTCTTCATCCAGGAATACGCCCCAGGTAGGAACAGCACGGCGGCGCAGAGCGATTGCTTTGCCGTAGTAGATGTCTCCAAGCTCACCGGACTCACACATGCCTTTAAGGTATTCGCTGTCTGCACGGAAGCGGTTCTGGTAGGCGATTGATAGCTTTTTGCCGGTACGGCGGGCAGCATCCAGCATCTCTTGAGCCTGGGCCGTAGTTTTGGCCATCGGCTTCTCGCACATTACATGGTTGCCGGCTTCAAGCGCCGCTACTGTAATTTCGGAATGGCTGTCGTTCGGTGTACATACGTGTACGATGTCAAATCCGCCTGCGGCCAGCAGCTCACGGAAATCGGTATATACTGCAGCGCCTTCAGCACCGTATTTACCGGCAGCTTCCTGTGCGCGTTCTTCAATAATATCGCAGAAGGCTACCATTTCAGCATCTTCCTGACGGGACAGGCTCGGCATATGTTTACCGTTGGCGATACCTCCGCACCCGATAATAGCAATTTTGTGTTTAATGTTAGACATGAACTTTTCCCCCTTGATTAGCGTAAGCTTTTACCCAGTTATAACTGTCCTCTACACTTGCGAGCGGCGAACGGCTGCAGAAGTCCTGCTCAACCACAGCCCACTCTACACCGGCTTCAGCTGCAGCTTCCAGAATAGCGTAAAGGTTTACTTCCCCTTCGCCCAGAACAACTGTTTCCGGTGAACCGTCTTCCCGTTTCTTTACATCCTTCAGATGGATGATCGGCAGGCGGCCTGCATACTTCTGGATGTAAGCTACCGGATCAAAGCCGGCGAAGTGTACCCAGCAGGTATCCATTTCCACCTGAAGCAGATCCGCCGGCACTTCCTCAAAAATCCCGTCAAAAGCGGTGCGCTCTCCATAGGACTCCGTGAATTCAAAGTCATGATTGTGATAGGACAATACTGCCCCCCGCTCACGGCACTTTTCACCGATAATCCGCAGGTTAGCCGCTACTTCCGGCCAGTTACGCTGCTCTTCTGTCAGATAAGGAATGATCAGATTCCGGTTTCCGATAGCCAGATTGTAGCGGATCTCTTCTTCTGTATCATTAAGCATGGCATCATACGGACGGTGTGCTCCAAGCGCGACAAGTCCTGTCTCCTCCAGCAGAGCCTTTACTTCCTCCGCACTCCGGCCGAAATAGTTGAAAAATTCCACACCGCTATATCCCAGCTCCGCAACCTTGCGCAGCGTACCTTCAAAATCCTGCTCCAGTTCTTCTCTAAGCGTATACAGCTGAAGACCCAGTTTTAACATTGCTACCACTCCTGTTCCGTATCAAGTTAATGTGATTACCTCTAATGGTGTATCTATCAGACAAGCTCAGGCCAGCCTTATAGGCCACCTGAACAAAAGGGCTGCTATATAATTACGCCCTGTATACTCCGCATCAGTACTCTCCGCTTCCGCTAACTGCTTATGTAGCTCCCAGAGCAGCAGCACAGCCTCCTTTGCATTCTGTATATGTTTTTGCATAGCTACATGGTAATATGAAAGCGTATATAATAAAATGAATAATATGATTCAAACATGAACAATCTGGCTCTCATTTCTGTCACTCAGGAGGAATCATGACTTACACCGCACCATGCCACGTTTATACAGCCGGATTTTCCTTTCACCAAAAGCCTTTTCACATGTCCCGGGCTGACGGTGTCCAGAACTATCTGCTGCGCCTTCAGACCGAAGGACGCGGCCGTACCCGGATTGACGGCGTGCTGTCTGCTGTCGAAGCAGGGGATTTGATGCTGTTTGCCCCGGGCGATCCCTATTATCTCAGTATAGATAAGGAAATTTATGCCGCCGGTAAGCCGCGGGTGGAGAGCGGGGATTATCATATCTTTTGCGGCGGACCCTGGATTGAGGACTGGTGGAGCCGCAAGCAGCGTCCGGCTGTGCTGCGTCTGCCGCTTACCGAGCACTTTCTCGGCCTGTTCCGCCAGCTTGTCCTGGAGCAGCGCAGGCTGTCCGAGACTTCACCGGAGATTACTGCCTGTTATCTGCAGATTTTATGTATGGAGATCGACAGGCTGATGACAGAGCAGCGGGCTATTTCGCCCAAGGGTTATCTTGCCTACCGGATGAAGCAATATGTGGAGGAGCATGCCGCCATCCCCTTCCGGCTTGAGGATGTGGCCGCCTACGCGGATATTTCGGTCTCACGCGCTGTGCATCTCTTCAAAGAAGCGTTTGGCACAAGCATTGTCAAGTATGTAAATGAAGTACGGCTGGAAATGGCCAGGGAACGGATTACCTTCAGCCCGATGCCGCTGGAGCATGTGTCCGAAACGTGCGGCTTTGCCAATTATACCTATTTCCACCGGCTGTTCCGCGGAAGATTCGGGATGTCGCCCAAGCAGTACCGTATTTACAGCAGAGAGCAAATATAATTGGAAGTTGTTGTAATCAGCAGGCTTTCCTTTTCCCTATAAACAAAGCAAAAGGAGCGCTATCCTGAAAGATCCGCTCCTGGTGTTTGACCTTATTTAATTTCGCCCGTTTGTCCGGGGTAACTCTCACATGCTGCGATA
Organism: Paenibacillus sp. FSL R7-0345; assembly: GCF_038595055.1. Taxonomy (NCBI): domain Bacteria; kingdom Bacillati; phylum Bacillota; class Bacilli; order Caryophanales; family Paenibacillaceae; genus Paenibacillus; species Paenibacillus sp. FSL R7-0345. The sequence goes on along the minus strand of NZ_CP152002.1, from coordinate 3,034,169 downwards.
TTGCACCGTAATCCGCGGCGGTTCTCCGGTTATTCTCAGCGCACCATGTTCCTGTACGCTCTGCTTTACGCAATGCTTTTTGCGTTTTTGTACGTGCCATTAACCAACACTCCTTTATTTTTCAGTAAATATAATTCAATTTTAACATATTTCCGCTGCAGAATCCCGGTACAGTATTTGTAAACTTATCTTTACCGCTTCCGTCCTATCAGATTAATGATCCAGGAAATGGTATGATATAAGGGAATTTTGCAGGACCAGCGGTAGAATCGGAGGGGGATAACGATGAAGTACGATGTATTATATGACGGTGCGTTTGCTATGCTCAAGGTGGAATTGAATCCGGGTGAAAGTGTAAAAGCGGAAATGGGCGCCATGGTTGCCATGTCTCCGGGAATCGAGCTAAGAGGGACGGTTGACGGGGGACTCATGCGCGGTCTGGGCCGGATGCTCAGCGGTGAGAAATTTTTCTTCCAGGAGCTGACTGCAACGCGCGGGCAATGTGAAGTGCTGCTCGCACCGGGGCAACTTGGTGATATCCAGTCCATAGAGCTTGACGGCTCCTATAAGCTGTATGTGCAAAAAGACGGCTTCCTCGCCGGTACCCAGGGTATTCAGGTTAATACCAAAATGCAGAACCTGGCCAGAGGGCTCTTCTCCGGTGAAGGCTTTTTCATTGTAGAGATCAGCGGCCGCGGGACGGTCTTCCTCTCATCGTTCGGAGCCATCCATGCCATTAACCTTGCCCCGGGTGAAGAGATGATTGTTGATAACGGGCATCTGGTGGCATGGCCGAGCTATATGGACTACAAGATTGAAAAAGCCGCTTCAGGCTGGCTGAACAGCTTGACCAGCGGTGAAGCGATTGTCTGCCGCTTCCGCGGTGAGGGCGTAATCCTTGTACAGTCCCGCAATCCCGGCAGCTTCGGCAGCTGGATCCGGTCGTTTGTTCCGAGTAAATCCTGAGCTGTTAAAGAGGCTTACCGCAAAAAGAAGCAAGGCCGCGTTATCGCCGCCTTGCTTCTTTTTAGTGAGAATCACCCGGCTGTCAGGAAACCGCCTTGCGTTCCTTGTCACCTCTGCAGCCGGTCTTCCTGCAGTTCTTATATGTGCCTTTGAAATCAAGCCGGTGATCCGTTACGCTGAAGCCGTATTCCGCCTCCAGCCGCTGCTCCAGCTCCAGCAGCCAGTCATCCTTGATTTCCTCAAGCCTGCCGCAGACGCTGCAGATCAGATGATGGTGCATATGGTCATGCCCCTCACCGCGCAGGTCATAACGGGCCACACCATCGCCGAAATTCATTTTTTCAACGATATGCAGCTCACATAACAGCTCAAGAGTCCGGTACACTGTAGCCAGTCCAAGATGCGGATAGCCGTGTTTTACCCTCATATAGACTTCTTCTACGCTCAAATGCTCCTCTTCATTATCAAGCAGCACCTTCACGATCGCTTCACGCTGCGGGGTCAATTTATAGTTATGCGCGGCAAACTGCTGGCTGATATTCGCAATCGGGTTCATTCTGAAACGCCACCTTTCCGTATAACAATTCCGCCTGTCACTAGCTGGTAATCAGTAATCATTACGATATAAGCATAGCAAAATGTACTAAAAATGAAAAGCACCTGCCATGATTATAACATTATTGCCGGAAAATCCGCATAGCAGATCAAAAATAACGCTAAAGTTAAACCGGGATGATATATTTTACCGCAGACTGAGCTTAAGCCCATCCGTACAGGGTCATCCAACCATACCTTATAGAGACTGCAATCTATTTAAGTGAGGATGGTCTGTATGGCACAACCCAGCCGCCGTCAGCAAGCCCAGCCCCTTGTAACCGCGCGTGTCCTGCGCCAGGTAGCCAGGTCCATGCTGCCCTTCTACCGAAAAATCGCCGGGAACCGCACCTTTGCACAGCAATGGTCTGCTGCTGTAATCAGCGCAAACCTCGATCTTATGGGTGCTCTGCTGGCTCAAATCCCTGTCCTTGCCGGCGTTCAGAATTACGGGACGAACGGGATCGGCTATTTTATCTCTTTTCCCTACCCGCCGCCTGTCGTCTTTTACAGCAATGGAACAACCATTCCGCCGGGCACGGTGCAATTCACCTTTAATACCCGGGTTCACCGTGCGGTAGCGCTCGCGGTAATCCCCTTTTACCGGAGACTGGCGACTTCTGCAGCTTACGCTGCGGCTCTTGCGTCGGCCATCAACCGTAATGAGACAAAAAGAGTGGATACGCTGGTCCGCAGACTGATCAAAACGAAGACGCTGCAGACCGTAACAATCGAAGAACACGGGGTAGCGCTTCGCTTCAAGACCCGGTACAGCAAATATCCGTACCGCAATCTGCTTTTTCAGGAAAATATGTAGCTTAATAATCACCGTCTGCACGGTAACACCGCAACCTTTCTATCAGCAGCTGCGTCACAATAGGTAATAAAGGCCAAGCGGCCTAACCTATATACAGAGGTGAAGCAGTTATGATGAAAAAACGTGCTTTCGCAGTGATTACAACCGTTTCGCTCCTTTCCTTCTCGCTCGGGAGTCCACTTTTTGCAGCCGGCGGCACCTTTAAGGATATTGATAATGTGAACGGCAGAGACAAGATCAATTCGCTGAAGTCGAAAGGGCTGATCAAGGGGCTGTCCGATACCCAGTTTCTGCCCGGCTCCATCGTCACTAATGCCCAGGCGGTGCAGTTTATTTCCGGCGGCCTCCAGCTAAGCCTTGCGGCAATTGACTTCAGCAAGGCTCCGGTTGCCAGCGCCATATTCAGCAAAGTGAAAGACAATGCCTGGTATGCCGAAGCATTCATCAATGCCCACTATAATGATATTGAGATTCCGGCGGACATTGACCCGTCCAAGCCGGTGACCAAGGAATTGTTCACCAGCCTGCTGGTCCAGGGTGTGGAGCGGGCGGGCAATCTGCCGATGATCAACATCGTGCCTGCCGAGATTAACGATGAAGCCCAGATGACCCCGTCCTACCAGGGCAGTATTCAGCGTTCGCTTAAATACAAGATCAACGTCCTTGATACCAAAGGCAATTTTAATCCAAAAAGCGAGATTACCCGCGCAGAAGCAGCAGTCATGCTTTATAACGCTCTGGAGTATCTTAATGGACGCACGCCAGCAGCCGGTAATTAACCGCAAATGCTGATCAGCCCCGGCTATGGATATCCTGGCCGTAAAAGGCAGTCCGGATTACCCCGGACTGCCTTTTATAGTTCTTCTCCGCTCAGCCTGTTCAGAAACTGCCGGACCCGCGGATTCTGCGATTGCTCAAGCACCTGCTGCGGACTTCCCTGCTCCAGAATAATACCCTGGTCCATCAGAACGATCAGATCGGCAACATCAGCGGCAAATTTCATTTCATGGGTCACAATGACCATTGTCATACCTTCAGAGGCAAGCTGCCTGATTACCTTCAGCACTTCACCGACCAGCTCCGGGTCAAGGGCAGAGGTCGGCTCATCGAACAAAAGCACCTCCGGCTCCACCGCCATTGCCCGGGCAATAGCCACCCGCTGCTGCTGTCCCCCTGACAGTTGATGCGGATAGGCAGCAGCCTTGTCCGACAGTCCCACCTTTCCCAGAAGTTCCATTCCCCGCTTGTGTGCCTCTTCTCTCGGACGCCTCTGTACAGTGATCTGCCCCTCCATCACATTGCCCAGTGCAGTCATGTGCGGGAACAGATTATAAGACTGAAAGACCATTCCGGTCTTTTGGCGCAGACTCTGAACCTTCCTGCGGGGAATTTTAATGTCCTCCGCAAACGAAAGCTCCATTCCGGCAATGGTCAGACTGCCCTGATCGGGAAGCTCCAGCAGATTGAAGCAGCGCAGCAGCGTCGTTTTGCCCGAGCCGGAGGGACCAATGATAACCAGCACTTTCCCGTGCTCCAGCCGAAGATTAATACCCTTAAGCACCTGCAGCGGGCCAAAGCCCTTATGCAGATCCCTGATTTCGATCATACCCCTGCCTCCTATCTGGCCGTATAGCGGTCAAACCGTTTTTCGAGCCTGCTTTGCAGCCCTGACAGCACTGAGCAGAACAGCAGGTAGAATAGCGCAGCCTCTGAATAGAGCAGCAGCGGCTCGTAGGTGGTCGCAGTGATCTGCTGGGCTGTCCGGAACATCTCAACATAGGTGATGCCGGCCGCAAGCGAGGTGTCTTTTACCAGGCTGATAAAAGAGTTGGCAAGCGGCGGAACCGATACCCGCGCCGCCTGAGGCAAAATAACCCTGCGCAGCGCCTGTACCCTTGACATCCCCACCGAATACGCAGCTTCCCATTGCCCTTTGGAAATGGACAGTATGGCCGCACGGACAACCTCGGAGGCGTAGGCACCCACACTCAAGGTAAAGCCGATGACAGCGGCAATAAACGGATCAAGCACAATGCCGGCCGCCGGCAGCCCGTAAAAGATAATAAAAAGCTGCACCAGCAGCGGCGTCCCCCGGATAATCCAGACATAAAATCTGGCAATCAGCCCCGGAATCCGCCATGAGGAGAGCCTCACCAGCGCTGTAGCAACCGCAAGCAGCAGGCCCAGCACGAACGAAACCAGCGCCAGCGGGATCGTATAAGCCACACCGGCCTTAAACAGGGGCAGCAGCGAGTCCAGAAAAATATGCAGCTTACGGTCATCCATCGCTTAGAAGCTCCTCCGGCTTTTATTTGGAAACGTCTGCCCCGAAATATTTCTCGGAGATATTCAGATACGTCCCGTCCTCCTTCATGTCTGCCAAAGCCCCGTCCACCGCCGCAATCAGCTCATCATTCCCTTTGAGGAAAACGGCAGCGCTCTGCGAACCTTCGGCAATCTCATCTACCTGCTTGATTTTGACATCCGGCTTCTGCTTTTTCAGATCAAGATAGGAGAGCCCGTCGTTAATCGTTGCATCAATCCGTCCGGACACCAGCAGATCAATGGCCTGATTGAAGCCTTCCACTGACACAATCTCGGCGCCGTTCTCACGGGCGATGTCCGCAAGATTGGTGGTCAGCGACTGGCCCGATTTTTTACCCTTGAGATCTGCAAATCTGGTGATATCTTTATTGTTCTCGCTGACAATCAGCACGGCCTTGGCCATGACATAAGGCTCGGAGAAGTCATATTTAACTTTGCGTTCATCTGTAATGGATACCTCGTTAAAAATAACATCAAAGCGCTTCGCATCCATTCCGGCAAACAGGCCGTCCCATTGGGTCTCGATAAACTCTGCTTCTACCCCGATCCGCTTGGCTATCTCCCTGGCAATATCCACATCGAAGCCTGTAAGTGTTCCGTCCGCATCATGATACGTAAACGGGGAATAGGTTCCTTCTGTGCCGATCCTCAGCTTGCCGGAGGCCTTTACCGTTTCCAGACTATTCTGCTCCGCAGGGGCGGCCGTTACATCGGCCCCTCCTGTTGTCCCTTCAGCATTATTCTTGTTATCGCCAGTACCGCAGGCTGCAAGCAGTAAAACCAGCAGCAGCAGCGGCGCCAGGGCCCATTTTCTCATTGTATGTTCCTCCTCAGGCTGTGTTTGGCAGTGATCCAGAATGACGTTATCATGCCCAACAAACGCCTTTCTTTACCTCATTCAGCTGCATCAGCGCAAAAAATCCCCGCGGACCGGTTCAGGTCCGCGGGGATTCTCCATCAAAACAGATATTGCGTTAGCCGTGCATGATTTCCGCCTGCGGTCTGGATTCGCCGTCGCCGCCCTTACGCCCTCTGCGCAGCAGAAGTCCAAGGACCGCTCCGCCCAATGCGACAAAAATCATGATGTGGAAGGTATCGGCAAAGCCCTGGGCCATCACAGTCTGAGTAGCCTGCTTAAGCACTTCCGGAGAAGCCTTGGCCGGGTCAACTCCGGATGCGGCTGCAGCGGCCTGCATTTCCGCCCCGCGCAACGCCGCTCTGGAAGTAAGAATGGTAACCAGCGTCGATACGGCAAGCGAGTTAATCACCTGCTGCATAGAGTTGGTCAGCGAGGTTACCCTGTTAACAAGGTTGGCTGGCGCTTTATTCAGCAGATGGGTATTCATCGGCATCATCATCATTCCCATCCCGGCTCCGCACATGATCAGCGGCACAATCAGATCCCGGCTCTGAGTTGTCAGATCCACATGGGAATATTGATAAAGCGCGCCGGATACTAGGCTGAGGCCGCAGACAACCAGCCAGCGAACCCCGATTTTGTCAAAAAGAATACCGGCTATCGGCATCATCAGCCCTGAAGCAATCGCCTGCGGCAGCAAAGTCAGTCCGGTGTCAAAAGCACCGAAGCCGCGGGCCTGCTGCAGAAACTGCGGCAGCAGGAACAGGGCGCCGTACAGGCCGAACTGGGCAATCCACTGGACGAGAATGCCTGTGCTGAAATCGACTGATCGCAGAATACGCAGCTCCAGCAGCGGTGTCTTGGATCGCAGCTCAGCGATAACAAAAGCAATCAGGGCGGCCAGTCCCAGCGCAAGGCCGATCAGTGTTTTATTGGAGGACCAGCTTTCTGCCCCCTGACTGACCCCGTAGGTCAAAGAAGCAAAGGCCAGCGGCCCGAGGATCATGCCCAGCTTATCCATTCCCGGTACCTGTCCGCGTTTGGCATTCGGCAGCTTGCGCATCCCGATCAGCAGGCAGACAATCCCTATCGGGATGTTGATCAGAAAGATCCATCTCCATGAGTGATACTGGACCAGCCAGCCGGACAAGACCGGCCCGATTGCCGGAGCGAACAGTACGGGTATACCCATAATACCCATCACAATACCGACCTTGCTCTTGGGTGCCAGCTTATATACATAGGCCATACCTACCGGCAAAACGCAGCCTCCGCCAAGACCCTGCAGCACCCGGAAGGCAATCAGCCATTCCGCACTGTTTGGTGTAGCACACAGAATGGAGCCTATAGTGAATACGACCACTGCGGTCAGGAAAACGGTTTTGGCCCCGAAGCGGTCAGACAGCCAGCCGGACAGCGGAATAACGGAAGCCTGTGCCAGCATATAGCCGGTCACAATCCATTGCAGTGTCGTCAGATTGGTGTTAAAATCCTCTACCAGCGTGGACAAGGCCACATTCATCGCCGTGCTGTCGAGCACAACCATAAATACACCCAATATAATGGCCAGCAGCGGTACCAGAATACCGGATAAGCGGAATTCGGCGTCGTCCTTTATTACTCCTTGCATCCTTTTCTCCTCCTGTGCTTGTGCGCGTTCAATGTCATTGACCGCTGCACCCTTCTCTCTATATAATGACTCTGCGGACAATTGTCCGTTCATTCATCAACAGTCTACGGACAATTGTCCGCTGTGTCAATAACCGAAAGGAAAAACCATGAATCCCTCTAAACCTAATGACTCATCCGCCGCACCTGACCTGTATAAAGAACGTATCCTCGAGGCCGCACGCGAGCTGTTCACCGCAAATGGGCTGGAGGCTGTCAGCATGCATGCCATCGCCAAAAAGGCTGGCATCGGCCAAGGCTCGCTATACCGCCGTTTTACCGATAAAGGTGAAATCTGTTCATTGCTGCTGCGTGACAGTACGGAACGTTTTTTGTCCAGTCTGGAAATGGAGCTGGCGCTTCCAGAAGCAGAGAGTGATGCTCTTGGCCACCTGCGGCGCAGCATCAGCCGGATTGTCGGCTTTATCGAGCAGCATGCCGAGCTGCTGCAGCTGATCAAATCGGAGTTCACCGGCAAGAAACAGCTTACCCAGTTTGAGCATCCTTTTTTCCGCAGATTGAATGAATTCCTGACCCAGCTGCTCACACGCGCTGCTGCCGCCGGTGAGATTACTGATGTTGATCCGCAGTTCACAGCCACAGCCCTGATTGCCGTGCTCAGCCCGGATTTGTACCTGTATCAGCTGAAGCATCACAGCTCAACCAAAGAACAGATTACGGACGGAATTCTCGCCCTGTTCGTGACCGGAATCCAAAAAAGGCAATAAGCCTCTCTTTACAAACCTCCAGGTTATGGTATATTAATTAGCAATTACGAATTGAATAGGACCTGTTATTTCACTAGGGGAGTCGGCCGACTGAGACGGAGCTAAGCTCCGGACCCTTGGAACCTGATCTGGATCATACCAGCGGAGGGAAGTGGAGCAGAAATGATCAGCGTTGTCTTAACCACCCGGCAGACTGTATCTTTCAGACCTCTTTATTTCCTCCGGAAATGAAGGGGTCTTTTTGCGTTCAATGTTTGTCGTAATTCAAGGAGGTAAGTAGACTGCCATGCTCTCAGTTACCAATCTTAGTTATTCATACGGCACCGGAACAGGCGGACCTGTGATCTCAGGACTCTCCATGAATGTTCAGAAGGGAGAGTTCATTTCGCTGGTCGGTGCCAGCGGATGCGGCAAAAGCACGCTGCTGCGCATCATCGCCGGTCTGCTCGAGCCTTCAGGCGGAGGAATTATATTTGAAGGCAGACCTTCTGGCAGCAGCGCTTCCCGGCTCGGCAGAATCGGATATATGCCGCAGCAGGATCTGCTGCTGCCCTGGAGAACCGTGCTGGATAATTGCCTGCTGGCCTGGGAGCTGCAGCGTAAAGGCAGCAGACAGGCTGCTGTGCAGCAGATCCGCAGCCTGCTGCACAGCCTCGGCCTCGCCGGCACAGAGAATGCTTATCCGGAGGAGCTGTCCGGGGGCATGCGCCAGCGGATTGCTCTGGCCCGGACACTGTCATCAGGGAGTGAGCTGCTCCTGCTTGATGAGCCTTTTGGAGCGCTGGATGCCATGACCAAGCGCAGCTTGCACCGCTGGCTGCTCGAGCTATGGAGCAGCCTCGGCCGGACCGTAGCGTTCATCACCCACGATCTGGAAGAGGCCCTGCTGCTCAGTGACCGGATCTGCCTGATGGAGCGCGGCAGCCTGCAGGAAATCACGGTTCCGCTGCCTCGTCCAAGGCAGGGACAGATGATCTATCAGCCGCAGTTTATGAGGCTGCGGGAAGAGCTGGAACGGAGGCTGCATGAGAGTATCCCGAATTAAGCTGAAGCTGCATACTTATGCCCCTGCCGCCCTTCTGGTGCTGATAATCCTAGCGGTCTGGGAAACCGGTGTACGGTTCGGAGGGGTTCCCGCGTTCATCCTTCCGGCACCTTCAGCTGTCTGGATTGCACTGGTGGAGCAGCGGGGCCTGCTGTTAAGTGTGCATCTGCCGGCAACCCTGCAGGAAATCCTGCTCGGGTTCCTGCTGGCCGCAGGCTGCGGTACCCTGCTGGGACTGGGGATGCATCTCTTTCCGCCGCTGGCAAAAGCGGTGTACCCGCTGCTGATTGTCAGCCAGACCATCCCGCTGATCGCGCTATCCCCCATCCTGATCATGTGGTTCGGGTATACACTCGGAGGTAAGATCGCGGTTGTCTTCCTGACCGCCTTCTTCCCCGTCGTAGTCAGTACATATGACGGCCTGCATAAAAGCGGCGAGCAGTACAAGGAGCTGCTGCTGACTCTGGGCGCAAGCCGCCGGCAGCTGCTGGTCAAAACACAGATTCCGCTGGCTCTGCCATCTTATTTCTCCGGGCTGAAGCTGTCCATTGTCTACTGCGTCATTGGCGCAACGATCGGCGAATGGCTCGGCGGCAGCCGGGGCCTCGGCTATTACAGCCGCCGGATGGCCGGCAATCTGCACAGTGCCGAGCTGTTCGCTGCTGTCTTTCTGCTCTCCGCGCTGGGAGTCCTATTATTCCTGTGCATCTGTACTGCTGAACAAATTGTGTTGAAGAAAAGAGGTCTACGCCGATGAGCCATAATCACCTTTCTAACAAATCGTCTAAACGAAATTTGCGGATTAAAACCGCGCTGCTGTTGACCGGATTGCTTGCTGTAATCAGCGGCTGCAGCGGGACTGATTCAGCTGATCCCGGAGCGAATGCTGCCGCCGGCGCAGACAGCGGGCAGCTGCACAGAGTAACCGTCATGCTGGACTGGTATCCGAATGCTGTGCACTCTTTTTTGTATGCAGCTCAGGAGAAAGGTTATTTTGCTGAGGAAGGCCTGGAGGTTGACCTGCAAATGCCTGCTGACAGCAATGATGCCCTAAAGCTGGCCGCCGCCGGCAAGGTTGATCTTGCCCTCAGCTACCAGCCCCAGGTGCTGATGGCCCGGGCAGAGGACATTCCTGTTGTGTCTGTTGCGGCGCTTGTCCGCCATCCGCTCAATCACCTGCTTGTCCCGGCAGACAGCGGCATCGCAAGCCCCAAGGATCTTGCCGGCAAAACCGCCGGTTACTCCTCCATACCGCTCTATGAAGCCATGCTGAAGACCATGGTTAAACATGACGGCGGTGATCCGCAATCGCTGACCCTGATCGATGTCGGTTTTGACCTGATCCCTGCCATTACCACGGGCCGCGTCGACGCCATCATCGGCGGCTTCATCAATCATGAGCAGCTGATTCTGGAGAAGGAAAACCATCCTGTTACTTCTATTGACCCCACTGCTTATGGGGTGCCTGACTATTACGAGCTGGTGCTGGCTGCAGGAGAACAGGGACTCGAGGACTCCCGGGACTACTACAGCAAATTTATGAACGCCGCCCGCAAAGGGCAGCAGTTTGTGCAGGATCACCCGGAGGAAGCACTGGATCTGCTGCTGGCCCATGAGGACAGCACCGCCCCGCTCGACCGTGAGATCGAGCGCCGGAGCCTCGATATTCTGCTGCCGCTGATGGATGCCGGGGACGAGGCTTTCGGCTACCAGACCTCTGAGTCGTGGAGCGGAGTCGCAGACTGGCTGTCCGGAAGCGGACTGCTGTCAGATGAAACGGTAAGCGAAGAGGCGTTTATTAATTTGTGAGGGTATGGCCAGTGTGGTGGAGTAGCATCTATTGCAGGGTTTGAGGTATTGCTCAGGGTGGGGGTACGGCTGTGGAGGTACGGCCGTGGAGGTACGGCGGTGGCGGGGTGAGACGGGCTGCAGGAATTTAGTTAGGTTTGAGAACTAATGGTGTGTTGAACGACAGCCGGAACTAGCGTCTATTGTCTGCTCGCCAGAATGCTAAACGCTTCTCCACCCCTACCGTTTCAACTTAACTGCACTTTGTACACCTATATCGGGGTAAATTTACCGTTTTTCAGGTTTAACTGCACTTTGTGCAATTAAACTCAGACAAAATCACGTTTTTCCTTCCTTTTGCTAATTTTAGCTGCACAGAGTGCAGTTATTCCCGGCATCAGAGCTTTAATCGGACTTTTAACTGCACAAAGTACAACTATCCTGGCTGTCTGCTATCCGGACACACTTTTATTTAATCCTTTATCCTAATTTCCAGGAGGAATAATCATGTCTTATCTAGCCAAAGTACGCGAGCTCAATCCGCTCGTACATAACATTACGAACATTGTGGTGGCCAACTTTTCTGCTAACGGGCTGCTGGCGCTGGGCGCATCCCCTTTTATGGCCGATGCGCGTGAGGAGGTGGCCGATGTGGCCGCCATGTCGGGAGCAGTGGTGCTGAATATCGGCACCTTAAACGAGCAGGCCATCGCCTCCATGATCATCGCCGGGGAGTCCGCCAACACGCACGGCGTACCTCTCGTGCTTGATCCGGTGGGAGCCGGAGCAACCGCTTACCGCAGCGGGGTCACGCAAAAGCTGGTGCAGTCCTTGCAGCTGACCGCACTGCGCGGCAATGTGGCCGAGGTAGCCAATGTAGCCGGTGAGAGCTGGGCCAGCAAAGGTGTGGATGCCGGTGCAGGTGAAGGCGATGTACTTGCACTGGCCAAAAAGGCTGCCCTGAAGCTTGGCTGTGTAGTGATCGTTACCGGCCGTGAAGATGTCATTACCGACGGCACGCGCACTTTTGTTGCCAGTAACGGCCACCCGGTTCTGACCAAGGTGACTGGCACCGGCTGCCTGCTGAGCGCTGTTACCGGTGCATTTCTCGCCGTAAGTGAAGGTGCCTGGCTGGATGCGGCAGCAGAAGCCCTTTCTTTTTACGGCGTGGCGGCTGAGATTGCCGCAGAGCGGACTGAAGGCCAGGGCCCGGGAGCTTTTCAGATTGAATTTCTGAATCAGCTGTCAGCAGTGACCCCGGAAATCTACAGCCAAAGATCACGCCTAGAGCAGTTTGACAACTAACAGCCTGCGAGCAAAAGGAGAATAAAGCATGACCACAGTAGCTAAGGCCCTAACGATTGCCGGCTCGGACAGCGGCGGCGGTGCCGGCATCCAGGCTGATCTCAAGACGTTTCAGGAGCTGGGCGTATACGGCATGTCTGCACTTACTGCCGTAACGGCCCAGAATACGCTTGGTGTCCAGGCTGTCTATCCCCTGACGGAGGAGGCCGTGGCTGCCCAGCTCGACTCAGTCGGAGCTGATCTGCCGCCGGATGCTGTGAAGACGGGCATGCTGTTCAGCAGCAGCATCATAAGCACCGTGTCCGCCAAAATAAGAGAATACGGCTGGAGCCGGCTCGTAGTCGACCCGGTGATGATCGCCAAAGGCGGCTCTCCCCTGCTGCAGCAGGAGGCGGTGGCCGCACTAATCAGCGGGCTGCTGCCGTTGTCGCTGGTCGTTACCCCCAATATTCCCGAAGCTGAAGTTTTAACCGGCATGACCATTACCGCGCTCAAAGAGCGTGAGCAGGCAGCTAGGCTGATACACTCGATGGGCCCAAGGTATGTTGTGCTCAAGGGCGGCCATGACGACGGAACAGACGGGGTCCGGGATCTGATCTATGACGGGCAGGCTTTTACGTACCTGGATGGCCCCCGTATAGATACAAGACATACTCACGGCACCGGCTGCACCTTCTCGGCAGCGATCGCCGCAGGTATTGCTGCCGGAGATAACGTTAACGAAGCTATCCGGACAGCCAAAGCTTTTATTCAGGCGGCTATTGAACACGGTCTGGGTATCGGGAACGGGCATGGTCCGACCAATCATTTTGCGTACCAGCGCAGTTTAAGAGAGGGGTATAAGGATGCATAACCGCAGTGTGCAGATCCGTGAATGGCTCAAGCTGTACTTTATTATGGGCAGTGTGAACTGCCGCCTGTCCCCGGCTGACACGCTGCTGCAGGCGATTGACGGCGGCATTACACTGTTCCAGTTCCGTGAAAAGGATCCCGGTGCGCTGAGCGGTGCCGCGGCCATCGAGCTGGCCCGCCAGCTGCAGGGCATCTGCCGGCAGCGCGGCATCCCCTTTATCGTCAACGACGATATCGGGCTTGCTGAAATGCTGGATGCCGACGGGGTCCATGTCGGCCAGGAGGATGAGCCGGCTGCTGCCATCCGCCGCAGGCTCGGTACCGGCAAAATCGTCGGCGTATCTGCGCATACGCTGCAAGAGGCAGAGCAGGCCATTGCCGACGGAGCTGATTACCTCGGCCTCGGCCCGGTCTACCCTACCTCCTCGAAAGCAGATGCCAGGGCGGTGCAGGGAACACAGGTGATAGAGCAGCTGCGGCGCAGCGGGCTCAGCATCCCGCTGGTCGGGATCGGCGGCATCACAGCAGACAATGTGCCACCTGTAATCCGCGCAGGCGCGGATGGCATCTCGGTGATATCTGCGATTGCGGCAGCACCGGATGTCAGCGGTGCTGCCAGGCATCTGCTGCACAAGGTCACCGCAAGCAGCCAAAGTTAGAGTAGGTGCAGACAGAGCGGGCCGCATGCCGGTTGCCGCCCGCTCTTTTTCATCGAAAATGAATATTAATGGCCTCCATCTGTCAGCAAATCGAATTGTTAAATCTGCCCATAACCAGCGTGCTATAGTATGTACCGTCTGCCAGCAGCTTGTCTTTTTTCAGCATACCCTCGGTTTCGAATCCGAATTTGCGGTATAGCGAGATGGCTCCCGTATTGGTCTCCAGCACAGTCAGCACCATCTTGACTATCCCTTGCTGATCTGCCCAGGAAGTGGCTTGCTGCAGCAGACTGTAGCCGATCCCTTGTCCCCAGAATGCACGCAGAATGCAGATGCCGAATTCCACCTTATGCGCATTTCTGGACAGCCCGCTGCCTTCACATCTGGCGAATCCGGCGATCCTCCCCTTTACTTCCGCCACAAGAAACAAATTCCGTTCTGCTTCCGTATCTTTGCGGATAACATCCTCAAAACCCGTGGCATCGATAAAAGCTTCACCCTGCCGCCGCTCCATATTCTCGGTTTCCCCGTCAATCTGCAGCCTTACTGCGGACAGCTCCGCGGCATCCTCACGGACAGCTGATCTGATCATATAACGGATTCCGTTCCGTTCCACCTGCTGATGACCAATGATCATAAGATTTGTGCCTCCTTTTTCTAACGATTGTTAATTATAGCATTTACCTCCCTTCCTTTCAGGTGTAGAATTACCCGGACATCTTCATAAATTCAATCAAAGCTGGTGAACACTTATGGCAAGAGACTTCAGTCCCGGCGGGTTCGGCGGAGGACCGGGGCACGGAAAGTTTAAATACGATGAAGGCGGAAGCAAACCGGATATTTCCCGGGCACTGCTGCTGCGGATCAGCAAATATTTTGTCCCCTACTGGAAGCAGACGCTCATTGTGGTGCTACTATTATCCGTATCTGCGGTGCTGGGACTGCTGCCCCCGATTCTGATTCAGCAGATCATCGACCATGCGCTGCCGGACAAAAATCTGCGTCTGCTCATTCTGCTCGTACTGGCTTCACTGGGTACAACGGTCATTTCCGGCCTGCTTGGAGTACTGCAGAATTATTTGAATTCTTTTATCTCCCTGAATATTGTGCATGATATGAAAAACCAGATGTACCGCCACCTTCAGCAGATGCCGCTGCAGTTCTTCTCGGAAGTGAAGCAGGGGGAGGTCATTACAAGAATGACCAGTGACATCACCGGGGTGCAGAGTGTGTTCAACAACACGATTGTCAATTTTGCAAGCAACCTGTTTATTCTCGTCTCCACCGCAGTGGCGCTGTTCATTATGAACTGGAAGCTGGCTCTGCTGGGCATTCTCGTCGTGCCGCTGTTTATTGTGCCTACCCGCAAAATGGGTAATGTCCGCTGGAAGCTCGCCAAACAAACACAGGAGAAGGTATCGGAGCAGAACCGGATTATCCAGGAAACGATGAGCATCAGCGGTTATCTTTTAATGAAACTGTTTACGCGGGAATCTGCAGAATATAAAAGCTTCTCCGCAATCAATGTGGAAACGACCACGCTGCAAATCCGCGAATCGATGGCCGGACGCTGGTTCATTATGTTTCTCTCCACCTTTACGAGTATTGGTCCGATGCTGATCTACCTGTACGGAGGAATTCTTTTTATTCAAGGGGAACTGACTATCGGGATTATCATCACCTTCGTTGCACTCCTTGGCAGACTGTACGGGCCTGTAATGCAGATGACGAATTTGTACGTGGATATTAAGCGTTCGGTGGCGTTGTTTGAGCGGATTTTTGAGTATTTCGATATGAAGCCGTTCATAACAGATCAACCGGCCTCTCAGCCCGTTAGTGCCGCCGGAAAAAGCATCCGGTTCGACAATGTCCATTTCTCCTATCAGCCGGATAAGCCTTCACTGCGCGGGATCAGCTTTACTGCGGATGCGGGAACACTGACTGCCCTGGTCGGTCCAAGCGGGGCAGGCAAAACAACGATTACCAGTCTGATCCCGCGGCTGTACGAGATTGCTTCCGGCTCCATCAGCATAGGGGGTACAAGCATCCGGGCATTCACACTGGAGTCGCTGCGCTCCCAGATTGGCCTGGTCACCCAGGACACCTATCTGTTCAACGGTACAATCCGGGAAAATCTGCTGTACGCCCGTCCGTACGCGGCTGAAGCCGAGATGATTGAAGCCTGCCGCTCCGCATACATCCATGATTTTATTATGGGGCTCCCGGAAAAATATGAGACGATCGTAGGCAACCGCGGGATTAAGCTGTCGGGCGGGGAGCAGCAGCGGATTTCGATTGCCCGGGTGCTGTTGAAGAATCCGCCAATTATCATTATGGATGAAGCAACATCGTCACTCGATACCGTCTCGGAATTCTACATTCAGCAGGCGATGCACTCCCTTTTGGCACACAAAACCGGGATTGTCATCGCCCACAGGCTGTCCACGATTATTGCTGCTGATCAGATTCTGGTCGTTAAGGATGGAATGATCGCTGAAAAAGGCACACATGATGAGCTGCTGCAACAGAGCGGGGTGTATAAAGCCTTGTACGACAAGCAGTTTGAGCCAAAAGTGTTCTCTGACCAGCCGGCTGCTGATTAACCGGTATTTGAAAAAAATCCGCAGCTCCTGCCGCTAAAACGGCCGGGTTACGGATTTTTAAATGTGTGCAATAGTATTCACCCGGATTTCATCCGTTCAGGGACTCCATCAGTGTGTCCAGCTCCTGTCCGGTCAGATGCCGCCACACTCCTCTTTCCAGGCCGTCCAGTGTAATATTCATAATCCGGGTCCGCTCCAGGCGGAGCACTCTTTGTCCCAGCTCTTTACACATCCGGCGGATCTGCAGATTAAGTCCCTGGGTGAGTATAATGCCAAATTGCTGCTCTGCTATCGGGTAAGTAACACAAGGCTTGGTGACAGTCCCCAGTATGGCAACACCGGCGGACATCGCTTCCAGGAAGGGTACGGTCACCGGCTTATCTACTGTTACCCGGTATTCCTTCTCATGCTGATTTTCCGAACGCATCATGGTGTTAACGATATCTCCGTCGTTAGTGAGCAGGATCAGACCCTCCGAATGCTTATCCAGCCGTCCTACAGCAAAGATGCGTGAAGGATAGTTGATGTAATCAATAATATTGCCTTCTACCCCGCGCGCCGCTGTACAGGTAATGCCCATAGGCTTGTTAAGGGCCAAATAGACGGATTCCTGCACGGTCATGCTTACCGGCTTTCCGTCAACAGCTACCAGATCATCCGGCTCCAAAATAGTATTTTTACCGCAGACCTCACCGTTTACTGTAATCCGGCCGGCGGCAAGCAGTCTGGCAGTCTCCCGGCGCGGATAAATGCCCGTTTTGCTCATATATTTATCGATCCTCATGATCAGATCCCTTCCGCCGGAAAATAAAAACACCTGATTTTGGCGTACAAATCAGATGCTGCATACATCTATAAGCGATGGGCCTGATTATTTACGTCCACCCTTTTTAGTTTCGCTGCTGTCTTTAACGGCACCGTTTGGCCCTTGGCTGCCTGTTGTTCCTTTTTTCGGCTTCACCGGCTTCGCTGTCTTGTTCCAGCGGGTCCAGCCTTTGCTGCCGGTTCCTCTGCCTGTGCCGCCGCCCTTACTTTTTGCCACAATATCACTCCGTCTGTATCTAGTTTCTATGCAATCTAACCTATCTTACCATTAATAAGCATGGCCTGTCAGGTAAATACGCAAACAGCCTGCCGGAACAGGTCCGGCAGGCTGTACAAAACAATCTTATTTCGGCTGGATATAACCTTCTGCTTTCAACAGCTCTGCAATCAGCACAGCGCCGCCGGCAGCACCGCGGACAGTATTGTGGGAAAGGCTGACGAATTTGTAATCGTACAGCGTATCTTCACGCAGTCTGCCTGCAGAGACACCCATTCCATTCTCAATGTCGCGGTCGAGTCTGGTCTGCGGACGGTTTTCTTCCTGGAAATAGGTGATGAACTGCTTCGGTGCGCTTGGCAGCTCAAGCTCCTGCGGGCGTCCCTTAAAGCTGTTCCAGCGCTCCAGGATTTCTTCCTTGGACGGCTTCTGCTCAAAGGAAGCGAATACCGCTGCCATATGGCCGTCGGCCACAGGTACGCGGATACACTGGCTGGTGATGACAGGCTGTTCGCTTTTGACGATGCCTTCCTCAGTCACCTGGCCCCAGATCCGCAGCGGCTCCTGCTCGCTCTTCTCTTCTTCCCCGCCGATGTATGGAATAACGTTGTCCAGCATTTCCGGCCAGTCGGTAAACGTTTTGCCGGCTCCCGAAATCGCCTGGTAAGTTGTTACTACCACCTTAGACGGCTTGAATTCGCTCAAAGCATTCAGCGCCGGCATGTAGCTCTGGATCGAACAGTTCGGCTTAACGGCGATGAAGCCTGTTTCCGTTCCCAGACGTTTACGCTGCTGGGCGATAACCGCCAGATGCTCCGGATTGATCTCAGGAATGACCATCGGAACGTCAGGCGTCCAGCGGTGTGCCGAGTTATTGGAGATAACAGGTGTGCCTGTCTTGGCATAAGCTTCTTCCAGTGCTTTGATTTCTTCTTTTTTCATGTCAACGGCACAGAAAATCAGATCGACGTCTGCAGCCACTTCTTCTACATTAGCCGCATCCAGAACCATAATACCTTTTACCGCATCAGGCATAGCTGTTTCCAGCTTCCATCTGCCCTTTACCGATTCTTCGTATGTTTTGCCTGCAGAATTCTTGCTCGCAGCAATGACTGTTACCTGAAACCATGGATGATTCTCAAGGAGTGCAATAAAACGCTGACCTACCATACCAGTACCGCCAACGATACCCGCTCTTAACTTACTTGCCATAAGGGATTCATTTCCTTTCAAGCAGCTCCTATTGTTAGGTGCTTTTTAATAACCGATTATAAATGATATACGCAGCTTACACAATATGTGAATGAAAAGTAAGTGCTGGATAAAATAAAGCATTCCTGGCTGGACGTAATGGTATCAGTCTGCAGCCGAACCCTATTTATACTAATCCAGCGGCCCATGGCCAGATGATAAGAGCAATCTTACTATTTAGACACATTGGCAGAAAGCGTGATAGTTGCGATCACATATTTGCCAGAATTACTGGGCACCCAGCCGCTTCGCCAGTTCGGCAAGATCCTGGCCCTTCAGCGCGCCTTCAACCAGTGCAGGCAGCAGCGCCGGTGTGCAGGCAAAGCAAGGTGTACCATCCCTGGACAGCTGCCGTGCCAGACGCTCGTCATACGAGGGCTTGCCTGAATCAGATAAAGCCAGCAGCGTCATTGTGCGCACACCGGACTCCCTGAGCTCACGCATCCGCCGCACGAGTGCAGACTGGTTCCCGTTCTCATAGAGGTCAGAGACGATGATAAACAATGTTTTTTTGGGTTCTTCAATAAACTGCTCACAGTATTTCACGGATTTGTTAATGTCCGTACCGCCGCCGAGCTGAATACCAAACAGCATATCTACCGGGTCATTGGCGCATTGCTCGGTCAGGTCTACCACCTCTGTATCAAAAACAACTACACGGGTGTTCAAGGCCGGGATACTGGCAAAAATCGAGCCGATCACCGAAGCCCAGATCACTGAATCCGCCATCGAGCCGCTCTGGTCAATATCAACGATTACCGTCCATTCCTTGCTGCGGCGGGCCCGGTCAAAGTAATAAAAACGTTCAGGAATAATAATCCGCCGCTCCTGGTCATAATGCTTGAGATTCCGCTGGATCGTCAGCTTCCAGTCCAGACCGCTCAGTGAGGGCAGCGGAGAATGCTGGCGCTTGTTCAGCGCGCCTGTGACCGCACGCCGGATATCAGTCTCCAGCAGCTTGACGAGATCATCGACCAGCGCCTTAACAAGCATACGCGCTGTCTCTTTTGTCTTCTCTGGGATTTTGCCCTTCAGGGAGAGCAGGGTTCCCACCAGCTGAATATCCGGCTTGACCGCAGCCAGCAGCTCAGGCTCAAACAGCAGCTGCTTCCAGCCTTTGCGCTCCATGGCATCACTCTGGATAATCGAGACTACATCTTCCGGAAAGAAGCTGCGTACGTCTCCTAGCCATTTGGACAGGTTCAGGGAACCGTGCCCGGACCCTGCGCCCTTGCCCCTGTTGCTGGCTGTCTTTCCCGAAGCTCCGCCGGCTCCTGTCTCATCATATATGGCGGCCAGGGCAGCGTCCATTACCCGCTCTTCTTCCGTCAGCGACAGCTGTCCGCCTTCCCCGTATCCGGACAGTGCAGCATCCGCCTCCTGGCCGAGAATCAGCCGCCAGCGGGTCAGCGTGTGTTCCTCTATATGTTCATTCGTCATCTAAAAGTCACCGAAGTCAAAATCATTCAGCTCATCCAGCATTTTGGCTTCCTCCTCCTTCAGCTCACCGGTCAGCACCTCAGCCGCCTGCTCGCTGTTTACGCCCCACAGCTCGCCCAGCAGCTCGGAAATCATCGTCTTCTCGCGCGGGGAGAACGTGCTGAACGCTCTGCGGAGAAAGACCAGTGCCCGCTTGAATTGGTCGTCATCCAGTGCATTGATGTAATCATTCAGCTGCTCCCACAGGCTCATGCGTGACAGCAGGCCGTAATGGCCGCGCATGGACAGGCCTTCGAACCAGCCGGCACCCAGATCGGCCGGTATGCCCGGGGACAGGCGGCGCGACACCTCAGCCGCAAGCTCCCCGGCCGAAACACTGCCGCGCTCCAGCAGAATCGCGCAGGCATAGCCGGACAGGCGCGGATTGCGGTCGTCGCGCTCCGCCAGCTGCTGCAGCTCCTGCAGCCATTGCCCGTCATCCAGCTTGTCTCCGTGCTCCAGCGAGATCCCGTTCAATTCATTCATGGCCGTCAGCATCGCGCCGGCGGCCTCGTCGTTGCAGCCGCTGGCATCGAGCAGAAACAGGCAGCCTCTGTTGAACAGCTCCTCCAGCAGCGGCAGAAGCGGTGCTGTATCGACTTTGCGGATATCCCCGAAGCTCAGGATGGTTGACAGCTCACGTGCTGCAGCCGCCATACCAACCACGTCCCGGCTGAGGGCAGCCAGATTCTGCAGCACCCGGGTACCTTCCTCCATCTGGGCAGTCATAGCGCACTGGCAGGCAATCCGGATCAGCACGGAGGCTTCGGCAATAGAGCGGCATTCCTGCAGCTTCTCGCGCAGCACATAAGCTGCAGCCACTTCAATGGTCTCACCCAGCAGTGTCGATTCAACTACTTGAATCTCCACCTCAGGTGACCACTGGATCACCCAATGCTCCGCCCAGGTCGCACTGTCCTGGCCGCTGGGGCGGTTCCGGGCAAATGCAATGCCCAGCAGGCTCAGCCGGTGAAACAGCACCGAACGGTGCAAATCAAGAAAGGCAGCTTCGCTGCTTGATACTCTGCGGTTCTCGCGGAGATCCAGCTGCAGGTCACTTGCAACCGCCGCTTTATATTTCTCCAGCTTATATTGCTTCAGCAGCCGGTTCAGGTCGTCCTGAATCGGGGTTTGGCTGACACCCTCTGGCAAATATCCGATCGCCGTGCCGACATCAACCCGTGCCAGCGGTTCTGCTATAGCGCCCAGATCCCCGTGGCCAAGCAGCGTCTGAGCTGCATCACGCAGGTCGCGCAGCGCCGGCCTGCTGCCGCCGTGCAGGGCAGCCAGCGATTCCGCAAGCCTGACCGCTTCAATAACTTCAGCGGTGGAGCGGTAGGTGCCGCCGCTGCGTACATGGCCGGCTACCGCAGAGAGATAGCGGTGCGGCAGCTCTTCCGGCTTGCCGGCAGCCATAGCGTCCCACATCATTTCAAAGTAATGCGGAGCAGCATTACCGGCGCCATAGCCGGACATGGTGGACAGTTTATAGTAAGAGTAAGGCATCAGCGTCAGCTTGGTACTCCGTGAGGGAAGTGCAGCCAGCTCTTCATCGCTCATCGGCGGCAGCGCTGCCGCCAGTGCCGAGGCATGATAAGCCCCGCAGATGACTACAATATTATCCGGCTTGTGCCCCGCAGTAACCGCCTGCTGAATCTGACGGCGCATATAGGCTTCGCGGAGCGCATTGTAAGCATACTCGGAAGGCTGCTCCCTGAGCTCCTTCTCCTCTCCCAGCTCACGCATGTGCGCCGAGAAAGCATGAATAGCTGCCTGGTATGCCCCGCTGCTGTCGTTATGCTCATAATTGCGTTCCCAGTACATGTCGTAATCATATTCGCCGGCAAGCTGGGCAATCCGGCTGTATACAGATTCTTCATCCTGGACCTCTGCCGCTTCCGGCTCATCTGTCTGGTCAGCGGAAGGCACTGCTTCCGGCCCGGCCGCTCTGCTCCGGTTCATGGCGCCCTGCAGACCGAGGGTTACGGAAGACGGAAGATCAATAAAGGCAGCCTCCGCCTTATTCTTCCTCGCCCATTTCATCGCCTGATACTCAGGAGAGTAGACAGCGAACGGCCAAAGCACCGTGCGGACAGGAACCTGATCGGTGAACGCCAGAATAGCTACCGGGGGCCTGGTTGCCCCCTCGGTCAGATGGCGGATTTCATCCGTTGCATCACTGGGGCCTTCAATCAGCACCGCTGTAGGCTTGTGCTCATCCAGAAAGTCCAGCAGATGCCTGGCCCCGCCGGGCGACAAATGGCGCACCCCGAAGATACGTACCCCAGCTTCAGCAGCCGCAGTCACTCGTTCATCTCCTTACAGGCCTGATACAGGCCGCGCCACTCCGTCCCTTTTTTCTTCATGACATTATCTAGATATTCTTTCCAGACCAGCTTATCCTTGTCATCGTCCTTCACAATAGCTCCCTGAAGCCCGGCAGCCAGATCGCTGTCTGTCAATTCGCCGCTCCCAAAGCTCGCAGCCAGCGCCATACTGTTGGTCAGCAGTGAGATGGCTTCCGCCGTTGAAATCACTCCCGCCGGCGTCTTCACTTTCTCCTTTTTGTCCAGTGTCATCCCGCTGCGCAGCTCGCGGAAAATCGTAACCACCTTAAGCAGCGCATCATCAGCCGGAGCAGCGGCCTGAAGCTCGTAGGAAGCCGCAATCTCGGCTACCCGCTTCTTCACAATCGAAAGCTCTGTCTCGATATCTGACGGTGCCGGCAGCACAATAATGTTGAACCGCCGTTTCAGGGCGGCGGACATTTCATTTACCCCGCGGTCTCTCGTGTTGGCAGTAGCAATAATCGAGAAGCCCTTGCGCGCGCTTGTTTCCTTGCCCAGCTCCGGCACTGAGATCGTCTTCTCCGACAGAATGGAGATCAGTGCATCCTGCACCTCGGAGGCGCAGCGTGAAATTTCCTCAAAGCGGGCAATCCCGCCATCCTCCATGGCCCGCATAATCGGGCTTCTGACCAGCGCTTCGGGCGTCGGCCCGTTCGCCAGCAGCATTGCATAGTTCCAGGAGTAACGTACCTGCTCCTCGCTTGTTCCCGCTGTTCCCTGGACAACCAGTCCGGAGTTGCCGTAAATCGCCGCCGCCAGGTTTTCGGACAGCCACGATTTGGCTGTACCCGGCTCCCCGATCAGCAGCAGCGCCCGGTCCGTCACCAGTGTGGCTACAGCCATTTCGATCAGCCGTGTATTGCCGATATATTTCGGGGTAATAATCTTTTTGCCTGCCTTTCCTCCCGCGATGAAGGTCAGAACCGAACGCGGCGACATCTGCCAGCCGGCCGGGATTTTCCCTTTGTCCTCTTTGATCAGCGCTTCAAGCTCCTCGCGGTACAATACCTCCGCCGGCAGCCGCATGTAATCCTGAAGCTGCTCTTGTCCAGTTGACATGTACACCTCTCCTTTGTGTAATATCATGAAACATTCCTTGAAAGGCTGGCAATTTCTCAAGCTCTTCCTGCCCCTTAGCATGCTTCAACCAACTAAGTGGAAAATCGCTGCTTATTTCTTCTACGAATAATGCTTATTGAAATTCTAGTTGGAAAAACGCTACTTAATTTCCCGTAAATCAGGCCTGAAAGGCTATTTCGGTCAAATTAAATGCCTTTTTTCCACTTAATGACTGCAAAAATTGAAATTAGCCGGAATTAAGTGTCGAAAATCCAACTATATAGATTGAACTAATAATTTTGCTGTTTTGGGATTGCATGTGACTCCAGAGAATGTTTGGACTTCCAGCCGCTGTTGTCTGCAGATTTTTTTGATTTATACCGTTTTTAACGGATGAAATCCGCAGACAGCTTATGCTTCCGATGCGAGCTTTTCTGCGAAAAGCTTTCAGGCGGTCGCTACCGCTCCTCCAGTTCCAAAATTCTCCTCCGCCACTCTTTCCTTAACATAAGTTCTTAAGTTCAATCTATATAGGTATTGCACCCGTCCATTAACGCCTAACGCCAAGCCCCCGCCTAAAGCCAGCCTACTGCCGGCCTCGCAGATGGCTGGCTACATACTCCAGCTGCGTTTTGCTCTCGTAGCGGTATTTAGGCAAGACCGCTTCAATCCGTTCAGCATAGCTGGCCGGGAAGCTCAGCATCAGCTCAAGCAGATAAAAATGCAGGGAGTACGGATTCTGAAATCGCTGCTCCGCCACCACAGAGATCAGCAGCTCCTGCCGCTCCGCTTCAGGAAGCCCCGCGCGTTCAAGTCCTTTAAACAGATTGGACACGAAGTCAAAGTCTTTGCGGTGTTTACCTTCCCGGTTAAGCTTGGCAATCAGATACTCCTGTACACCGGAATGACCGGGGCGGGCAAGAGCGGATACCAGCTCCGGGGCATCCCGGTCAATCGCCCAGTCCAGCCACCGCGGGTCCCACTCTGCCGCGATCCGGTCCGGAGACAGCATCTCCCACACATACTGCTGGCGGCTTCCCGAATAATCCCAGGAGAGCTCATAAGTCACTCTTTCCGCATTCAGGATCTGCTCCTCCAACGTCTCCTGCAGCACACGGTTACGCGTGGCGGCATCTTTAGCCAGCTTCGCCTTCATCTTGTCGAGCATCGATCCCCCGGCGAACTCAGCGTAGAGCTCCCCGGCTGTGAGGAGCTGCTGCGCTGCGCGGAAGTAGTAAGAAAGGTAGCGTACGCTCTTCTTATCCAGCTCACGCAGCAGCTCAAGTCCCTGCTCCGACTGCGCAGTTTCTTCATACCGCGCAGCCCGGTCCAGCAGATGCAGCCAGCCCAGAGCGGCAAACCGGTCATATTCTCCAATAATAAAACGGAATATTTCATCAAGCTGCGGATTGCGGATATCAGTAAGGGCTATCAGGTACAGCGAGATGACGTTCCAGAGTGCCTCGTTCTTTTTGCTGTCTTTATGATCCGCTGCCAGGGCCTCCTGCAGCTCATCCATAAACTTCACTGACAGCCTTTCTGCCAGCGGTTCAGACGGCCATTTCGCCAGCGCATAGGCCGCCAGTTCCCGGTCCTTCTTCCCGGCAAAAGCCTCAAACAGCCGCTCCTGCCCCTCTGCTGAGCCCCCTTCCGCAAGTGCTGTATATGCAGCTTCGCGGATCGGCTTCTTCTTGTCCGTTGTCCAATCAAGCAGTGCCTGAACATATTCCTGCTGACCGGCCAGGCAGAGAATAGCCGCCGCCCGCACATCATCGCTGCCGCTGCCGGCAGCCTTGAAGATTTCTTCAAGCAGCTCAGGACGGCCTACTGCTTTGATCACATGCAGCTTGCGGACTTCGCTTTTTCCGCCGGCTGGATTGAAATGCTCCACCAGATAATCGGCTGCAGCCGGACCATAGGATGGCACAATCTTGTTCATGGCGAAGTCTGCAAGCTCCGCATAGGGATCGCCAAGCGCACTGACGGCCAGCGGGAGCAGGCGCAGATCCTCGAACACGCCATCCTTGAACGCTTCAAGCACTGTCTCGTATCTGCCGCTTCCTGTTGTCGTTAATGCCTGACGGACAGCTGACAGCTTCCGGGAGGATACCTTGGTCTCCAGTCCAAATGCGCTGCCCTGCAGCTGATCGGGTACACCGCCGGACGGCGAGGTGCTTCCCTGGGTATACAGCACCGATTCCAGCAGCAGGGCCAGGTCCTGCAGCTTCACTGCGGAACCCTGCCCTGCAGCAGCTTCAGTTGACATCAGTGCCGAAATCCCCTCACCAAGCCGCTTGAACACAGCAGCCCGTTCGCCCAGCTGCTCGAACTGCGGCAGCAGCCGTTTCAGGCGGAAATCGTCTGCAGCCAGATCGCTGCCCGCAATATATAGTCTTCGTACCTCCTGATGAAGCTCTTGCAATAATGCTGTACTCATGGGCGTTCCCCCTACCGAAATATTATGCAAAGGCTATGTTTCAGATCCTTAAATAGTTAAAGAAGCCGTGTAATGCCTTCGGCGTGGATGATGCCAAGCGGCTGAGCTGCAAGCCTGCCCCGGTCCATATCATGCTCAAACATGACCAGCAGGGAGCAATTCTGCAGACATACCGCCGGCAGGAAAGGCAGCAGCGCGGTTGTACCCTGGGGCAGTGCGGGAATATCCTCCAGCACCAGTTGTCCCCCGGCTTCATCTGTAATCAGATACTCGCCCTGATCGGTCTGACTGATACTTACAGCATGGAGCAGCAGCACTGGCTCCTTGTCGCTGAGCGGATTCTTCAGCTGGTTCTTCACCTTCTTGACCGCCTCGGCGATGGAGCTGTGGGCATGAGCGTGAACCTGCCCGAGATCTGCCGGAGTGACCGTTCTTGCGGTCATCCCTTCATAACGGACCCGCGGGTTCATATCACCCGGATATTTATATAGCAGCGGCACTTCAGCCACTTCATAGAAGCTGTCTTCCTCACGCAGCAGCTTGGCTGCCTTGTACGGACGGTAATGCAATGTCTTATAAACGGCTCCGGCAGACTTATCCAGCCAGTAGCCCTGGTCCACGAATTCCTGGCGGGCTTTGTCATCATAGCTGTAAAAAGCCAGCTGAAGCAGCTCTGCATTCTCAGTTGTCAGCCCATATTCCTTCAGCTCGGACAGCTGCCAGGCATGACCCAGCCATTCATCGATAGTTGATTCATGATCGAGGGCCAGCTCAGGGTCCTCGCTTCTCGCAGTCAGATAGCTGCGGCCCTTCTTAATGAAGGCATGCAGCAGGGTCAGCTGCCGGACCGCATATGTATAGCCCTGTTCACGGTCCTCTCCTTTGCCTAGCAGCAGCGCAAACCGGCGAAGCTCAATCTGAGCACCGGACAAATAATAGTTGCCGAGCTGTTTAACATGCTCCTGTACCGCCTTCAGCGTCTTGGCGTCGATAGTCGACAAGCCGCCGCGGACCAGCGAGAGCACCAGCTTCTCCAGCAGCTCCAGCCCTTCCAGCTGGGCGGTGATTTTTTTCTTGAGCGCGGATTTATTAATCTTCTTGGGCTTGGCCGGACTGCCCTCGGCAGCCTGTTTGGCCTTGTTCTCTTCGCGTTTCTCAGCCTTATCCCGTTTGGAGGCAATATCCTCCGGAACAGGAGCAGGAGTAAAGGTCTGGCCCTCCACATAGGCATACAGCAATCCAAGGGCATGCTTGCAGGGAAACTGGCGGCTTGGGCAGGAGCAGCGGAACACCGGGCTCTCCGGGGTAACGAAGTCTACCGAGCATTCGTACGGTGTTTTACCGCTGCCGGCACATTGTCCGAACAGCAGCTCGCCGTCCTCGGTGCGGTGAAGCTGGATGAAGCTCTTTTTGCGCACCAGACCCTGGCCGTTCTTGATGGCGGCGGTGTTAGGTGCTAGAGAATCCACATAAGATGAAGTAAGTTCAGGCAAAGCAGATACCTCCCGACTTGTAAGCTGGAATATGAGAACATAACCTTATTGCAGAAAACAGGCACATAACCTCAATTACCCATACCGGTAGATAAGATCACATGTTTGCATTTATCTTAACAAAAATCAACTGTGCTTCCAATCTTACAAGCCCTGTTATGGTAAAATTGGGCAAAAGGAACTATACAACCTACCCGACTCATAACTTTCTCCAAAAAAAATAGGACGGACCCATGGTCCCTCCCTTTTAAGCTTCAGTCTGCCTAAACCCTCTATTTAAACCAGCCCTTTTCCTTAAAACGCGTTATCGCCTCAATCCGGTTGCCGACATCCAGCTTGTCAAGAATCACCGAAATATAGTTGCGCACGGTTCCGGTTGTGATATAGAGCTGGCTGGCGATTTCCTTCGTATTTTTGCCGTCGGCGATCAGGCCGAGCACTTCCTTCTCGCGCTGGGTCAGCGGGTTGGCTTCACTGCTGTAAGCCTCATCCATCAGCTCCGGGGCATAGATTCTTCTGCCGGCCATAACGCTGCGGATGGAGAGAGCCAGCTCCTCGCTGGGGCTGTCCTTAAGCAGATAGGCATCCACGCCGGCTTTTACAGCACGCTCGAAATAACCGGTCCGGGCAAACGTGGTCAGGATCATGATTTTACAGCCGGAGCCCTTCAGCGCTTCTGCCGCCTCTAGTCCGGTCATCGCCGGCATTTCAATGTCCATGATGCAGATGTCCGGCTTGTGCTGCTGCACCAGCTTGACCGCTTCCTCCCCGTTGCCCGCGCGGCCCACTACCTTCATATCCTCTTCCAGATCCAGCAGCGAAGCCAGTGCGCCAAGCAGCATGCGCTGGTCTTCAGCAATCACAATATGAATCATCCTTCTTTCGCCTCCATTTCCAGTTGCCGGATTACTGTCGGTACCTTAATCATAACCGTCGTTCCGCTGTTCTGCGTAATCTCCATACATCCGTTGACAAACTCCAGCCGCTCCCTCATCCCCTGAAGGCCGTGGCCTTTGTAATTCAGATTAGCCCCGTTAAGGCCATTTCCGTTGTCAGACACCCTGATCGCCACATCCGTGCGGGAGGGCTCAATCTGAATGCAGCACTTGGTAGCACTGCTGTGCTTGACTACATTCGTCACCGCTTCTTTAATACACATACTGAGTACATTTTCTGTTATCAATGAGGTATTTTCCAGCTTGGGACTGCCCTGTAGTTCAAATTCAATCTCCGCCGCCTGCAAAAGCTGCCTGATCCGCACCAGCTCATCCTCCAGCCGGATACCCCGCATCTGGGTAATCATCTCCCGGACCTCTTTGAGCGCACTTCTTGCCGTCTGGCGGACGTCGTTAATCTCCACAATAGCCTGCGCCGGATTTTTGTTGATCAGCTTGCCGGCCAGGTCACTCTTGAGCCCGATCAGGGACAGCTTTTGACCCAGTGTATCATGCAGGTCCCGCGAAATCCGCTGGCGCTCCTCCATAATGACCAGTTCCGAGATCCGCTTGTTCGCATCCTCCAGCTGGCCCTGCAGCTTATCCTGATTGTTGCGGTTGTAGGTAGTTACGGGCAGCAGCACTACAGCAATAATACTGACCAATACAAAAGGCAGCTGGGACAAAAATACCGGATTGCGCGTAATCAGCTCATAATTGATCGCCACAATCGTCGTCAGCAGATGAATCGTATACATGGTGAAGAAGCCCGCCCGGCTCTGGATATTCCCGATAAAAAAGGCCAGAAACAGCGCGAAATACATATAACCGAACATCAGCGTCATCGTTATGGAAACAATAATCTGCACACTCGTCCAGAAGTAGACCAGCCAGCCCCGCGATTTGAAGGCAAGCACATAACAGGCAAAAAACAGAATAATCATGACAATGCCGTACACCCAGCGGTCCATCGAGGATAAGCGGAAGATCGAGTAAAACGGCAGAATATAGAACACAACCCATACATAAGGGCTTAAGCCCGTGCTTTTATGAAAAATATGATGCCACTTCTGCATATCCGCCATCCTTTTTACCAGCAAGTTTGTACCCCCATTTTAGCATAATCCGCAGTAAAAAAGAGAAGAAGCGTACCCGCCGCCATTTTAGCGTGTCTGCTTCCTCTCCTGGCTCCGGCTCTGGAGCTCTTCTATTTGGCCTGCAGTCCGGGTTTCTGTATCTTCATTCCTTCAACAGAAGGCAGCGGCTGCCGCAACCGGTCTTTAATCTCTTTAAAGCCGACAAACCCTTTATTCTCCTCGTCCCACAGACGGAAACGGAGCGCCTTCAGGCTTGTGCCGATCGTAATGGTTGTTGCTTTCTGCAGCGGCGGTGTGGCATTGTGGGCCAGCTCCAGATTATAGTTAGGCACTTTGGGCGCCAGATGATGCACATGGTGAAAGCCGATGTTGCCGGTGATCCACTGCAGCAGCTTGGGCAGCTTGTAATACGAGCTTCCTTCTACGGCTGCCATCACATAGCTCCACTCCTCTTCATGCTCAAAGAATGTATCCTCGAACTGATGCTGCACATAGAACAGCCAGATGCCCAGGAATCCTGAGACGAACACGATCGGCAGCTGAACCAGCAGAAATGCCTGCCAGCCGACAGCCCAGATCATCCCGGCATACAGCGCCACAATCAGCACATTCGTCAGATACGTATTCATCCGCTCCTGGCGTCTGGCGCTTTTTACGTTAAAACGGTACTGGATCAGGAACACGGCAATCGGTCCTGCGCCGAACATGACCAGCGGATTGCGGTAGATCCGGTACCAAAGACGCTGCAGCGGTTTAGCTGCAATGTACTCCTCAACGGTCATAATCCAGATATCACCAATGCCGCGTTTGTCGAGGTTGCTGCTGCCGGCGTGATGGATGGAGTGGCTTCTTTTCCACTGGCGGTACGGGACAAGGGTCAGCACACCGGTGATGGTTCCGAGAATATCATTCGCTTTGCGGTTCTTGAAGAACGATCCATGACAGCAATCATGAAAAATAATAAAGGTACGGATGACAAAGCCAGCTGCCGGTACAGCAAACAGCAGGGTCAGCCAGTAGGATACGGACAAGCTGAAATAAGCAGCCGCCCATAGCAGGAACAGCGGGCCAAGCGTGTTAATCATCTGCTTTATACTCGTATTGCGGTCATTTTTTTCAAAAGGGGCCACGCTTTTCTTCAGGCTGGAGAGCTGGGATGCAGTGCTGCTCTTGGACATCAGTAGGTTCCTCCTTGTATGTGCACTCACTCTTCATATATTTACCTTAATTATAGTGAAGAATGTGTCATGTCCGTAAGACATAAACATCAAGGAACGGGTATGACATTTGTCATACCGTGCGAATCCGGCTTGGTTAACTTGAAAATTAAAAAAGCCGCAGATACCCCGGATGGTTTTCCCCTCCGAGACGGCTACGGCTGCAATATTTACTTGCTATTCACATTTTAGGTTAGAGCACTTCCCGATGCCCTACCCTCAGCCCTCACCCGCCACCCTCATTACCTCTTCCCGGTATTCCGTCGGTGTCTTCCCCGTAGCCTTCTTAAATACCTGGGTAAAGTATTTCGGGTCCTGATAGCCGACAAGCGGCGCCACCTGGTATACCTTGACACTGCTGTTCTGCAAAATATATTTGGCCTTCTCCATCCGGCAGTGGGTGACGAACTCCAGGAAGGTATAACCGGAGACCTGCTTGAACAGCGTGCAGAAATGGCTGATGCTCAGGTCTGCCACCTCGGCCACCTCTTCAATGCTCAGATCCTTATGGTAATTGTCCTCAATATACCTTTTGGCTTTATCGACCACACTGCGGCCGTCATCGCGTGCTGCCTGTCTGCTGCCTTCCTGCATCCAGTCCCGGAAA
This sequence comes from Paenibacillus sp. FSL R7-0345, assembly GCF_038595055.1. Lineage (NCBI taxonomy): Bacteria > Bacillati > Bacillota > Bacilli > Caryophanales > Paenibacillaceae > Paenibacillus > Paenibacillus sp. FSL R7-0345. The sequence continues at coordinate 3,002,995 of NZ_CP152002.1, read as the reverse complement.
TCCTGCTTAAGCACATTAATGACTGCGCTCAGCGTACCCTGGCCCTGCAGCTTGCCCAGCAGTCCCTCCAGTGACAACTCCGCGTGCAGGCTCAGCTGCTCGAACTGTCTGTACAGGACAACAACAAGCTCGATGATGACCCGCTGTGCCAGTTCTTTCGGCAAGGCCTGTGCTTCAATGAAGCAGGACATTTCGTCAAACAGCAGCAGCATCCGTTCGAGGTTCAAGGTCCGGATGCTCTCGATAAGCGACAGCTCCAGCTCCTTGGGATATTGAATATCCCGCTCACCGGTGTCCGGGGTTTCCTCTTCAATAAACACTCCGGCTTCTCCGGAATAAAAGCGGCGGTACAGCGCCTTGGCCGCAAGCGGATAAACGGTGCTCAGCTGGTCAATGCCCTGTGTAGTGCGGCTGATGCCAACCGAGCAGTGCAGCTTGGAATAGCGTTTGATATCCGCAACAAGCCGCTCACCGAGCTCCTTCCGGACCGTGCCGAGGCTTCCGGGGAACAACAGCACCCATTCACCGTTGTAAAACGGAAAAATGGATAATGCCCCGTTCTCCAGCGACCATTCCTCAAGAATATTGCGGATTGCAAACAGCCACAGATGTTTCTCCTCGGAACTCCATTTGGCGGTAAGAGATGCGTAATCGTCCAGCCGGACCACAGCCATGAAATACTCGCGCTCCAGCTCGCTGTTCTCCAGCCATTTCAAATGCTGCAGCGGCCGCGGATTGCCGAGCGTAAATTCGGAAAACATCCGTTCCCGGGCCAGCATGGACAGCATCTGGACCGAGTGCATCAGCTGCTCGTTCTCCTTCTGGCGGTCCAGCTTGGCCCGCGCCCGGGTCAGCATTTCTGTCAGCTCGTCATGGTCTATCGGCTTGAGCAGGTAATCAAAGGCACCGAGGCGCAGCGCATCCCGCGCATATTCGAATTCCCCGTACCCGCTGATAAAAATAAACAGCAGCTTCGGATTACGCGGAAGCAGTTCCTTCATTAAGGCTATACCGTCGATAACCGGCATCCGGATATCGCTGATCACGATCTGCGGTGAAGTTTCTTCAATCAGCCGCAGCGCAGCCTCCCCGTTGCGGGCTTCGCCGGCAATACTCAGACCCAGCTCCTCCCAGGGAATAGCCACCTTTAAGCTGCGCAGAATAATCGGCTCATCATCCACCAGCAGCACTTTGTATTGTTCTTGCCGTCCCCCCACTTCACACACCTCCCAGATTTATTGTACAGCCGAGCTTTGTATAAGATTCCAGTACTGCTCCGACGCGGACTGCAGCTGCTGCAGGGCATCCTGCGCCGCCAACCCGCCGTCTATCATGTCTTCGATGACACTGAGAAAGGTTTTTTTCACTTCCGGCGACAGCAGATTGTCATAAGGCACGAAGCTCTGGCGGTCCTTATCCATAATCTCCATCACCTGCGCGAATACCGGACCGGTCTTCTCCGGATCAAAGGCAATCCGCATGGAGGGGATTCTTAATCCCTCATACACAATCCGTGTCTGAATCTCCTTTGTATAGAAGGCTTTCATCAGCTCCAGCGCCGCCTCGCGCTTCGCCCCTGTCAGACTGGACGATAGGCCGATGCCGATCGTATAGCCTCCGGCGATGGAGGGCTCTGCCCCTTTAATTAACGACGGGAACGGGAGGACTCCGACTTCATTTTCGAAGCCCTCCGGAGCTGTCTCGCCTGTGAACAGGTTAATATCCCAGTTGCCGTTCAAATACATCCCGGCTTCTCCGCCGCTGAACATACGGACCGCATTTTCCGGTGACGTATCATTAGAATCTGCACTGAATGCCCCTTCGCCGATCCATCGCTCCAGATGGCTGAACGCCTCCAGATATTCCTTATTCACAAAAGCCGCGCCGTCTTTCCCGGCAACCAGCTTCTGGATCAGCTCCGGTCCGGCATAACGGTCCATCAGATAATGGGCAAAAATCCCGGCCGGCCAGCGGTCCTCATTACCAAGCGCAAACGGGGTTATCCCCGCAGCCTTCAGCTGAAGGATGGCCTTATCCAGCTCACTGACCGTTTCCGGCGGCTTGATGCCCAGCTTCTTGAACAGCGTCTTATTGTAATACAGCGGCTCCGCGTTCCCTTCGATCGGCAGCCCGTAAATATGCTGGTCAAAGGTCCACAGATGCAGGTCACTGAATTGATGGTTCAGCCCGTTTTCCTGTACAAAACCGGTCAGATCCATCAGACGGTTAGATCTGACGTAAGGCTCAATCTCAGCGCCTCCGAACAGTACAAACATATCGGGCGGGGTCCCGGTGACCATTTCACTTTTTAACTTCTGCTCACGGTGAATCGTCTGATCCAGTCCCTCAAAGTTTACTTTAACGTTCGGGTGGTCCTGCTGATATTCCCGGACGACCTCCTCAAAGATCGCCAGCAGCGGCCGGTCGTGCTCCTTCAGCCAGAAATGGCGGAAGGTCAGCGTTATTTTCTCAGGAGAGTTATCTTCAATCGGCTCTTTATTGCCAAAAGAAATAAACAGTACGGCTCCGGCCATCAGTGCAATATACAGCAGAATCCAGCCCCATTTGGTCAACCATCTCACAGCATTTCTCCCCGCTTTCGTTCCGATAAAGTACTTCATGGCTGTATGGTCGGAATCCGGATACAGATTGTTGAGCCGAATCCCGGGGAGGAACAGACCATAATGCCGTAAGGATGGCCAAAGCGGATGTTCAGGCGCTCATGTACATTCCGCAGGCCGACTCCGCTGTCCGCATATTTTTTGGGATTGCTGTGTTCCGTGTTCCACAGGCTCATCATTGTAGAAAGATCAAAGCCCGGTCCGTTATCCTTTACAATAATGATGATATCTTTGCCGTTTTGCTGTGCGCTGATCGTGATCTCGCCATGCTCCTCCATCTGTTCGATGGCATGATAGAGCGCATTCTCGACAATCGGCTGGACAATCAGCTTCTGGGTCATCACCTGCCTGAGATCAGCCGGCATGTCAATCTTATAGCTGAATTTATCCTCGAACCGGAATTTCTGGATATCCAGATAATGCCGCACATGCTCCAGCTCCATCTGCAGCGGAATCAGCTCCTGGTTCTGGCTGATGCTGATCCGCAGCAGCTTGCCGAGGGATACGACCATTCTACTGATATCACGGTTGCCGGCCAGCACAGCCATCGAGTTGATCGATTCCAGAGAGTTGTAGATAAAATGCGGATTGATCTGTGCCATCAGCGCCTGCATTTCCGCTTCCTTCTTGCGCCCCTGCTCGGTCTGCACCTGCTGGATCAGCTCACTGATCTGCGAGCTCATCCGGTTAAAGCCGTCGATCAGCAGGTCGCTCTCATCATCCGAACGCAGCGGTGTAGTAATCGGCATAAAGATCCCCTGTTTAACCCGCTTCATCCCGTTGACCGCACTGTTGATGCTGCGTACCAGCCGCCTGACGAAATAGCGGTCGAATAAAAACGCAGACAGCAGTGAAACCGTTCCCAGAATAATCGCCAGATTGCGGATCGAATCGGACTCCGAGGAGATCAGATTCATCGGGGTGATTGCTGCGAGATACCAGTCTGCATTATGTGAAGGCAGGAAAGTAATCAGCGACTTCTCTCCCTGGTAATTGTCGATGTAATAGTCCTGGCTTTGGGTATAATCTGCCTGCAGAAAAGGAAACTCCGTCCGCTGCCCGATATGCTCCCCGGATTTGTTAAAGACGATATTGCCCTGCTTGTTTACCAGCAGAATGTCGCCTTTCTTCAGCGTCGCCGCCTCCCAGAAGATCTGGTCCAGCAGATCCGGCTTGACGTACACAACCAGATAGCCGATATCCTCAAGGGAGTAATAATCCTTAATGACTCTGGCCTGCACCAGCACCGGCTTGCCCGCAGCCTCCGAGCCGTTTTCCCCCGGACCTGACCAGACCGGCCTGCCTTCAGCGCCTTCCATTGCGCCATACCATACCTGCTTCCGCATATCGGCAAAAGACATCGGCGCATTGTACTGGTACAGCAGCCGGTCCTTCCCGTAGAGACTGAAGGAGGTGATCATCGGATGATTGATCAGCAGGTTGTTGATCTCCTGCTTGCGGTCGTAAGTCAGCACAAAATTCGGCTGCTTCAGCGACTGCTGAATGGCAGGCTGCGTGATGGCCGAATTAGTGATGGATGATATTTCGCTCAGTGCGAATTTTAATTTGCGGTCGGTCTCAAGTAACGAGATCCAGTAAAAGCTGCTCGATTTCTTCTCCATGGTTTTTGAAAAGTTAACATACGTAACGATTCCCATTACAATAACGGGAATGAAAACGAGAAGTATAATAGCGAACAGAATTTTGCGTCTTAGCTTCATTGCCGTTTACCTTCCCCCTGCTGTCTTCAGCCGGACTCAAGCGGAAATAATGCCGCCCCTGCGTACAAGGACGGCTCCGCCGCTTCTGCCTCCTCTATTATTCTTCACGTATACTCCAGTTTCCTTTTTGTTCTAGCTCTTGATTGCCCCGGAGGTCAGACCGGCGATAACCCAGCGGCTGAACAGCAGGAATACAATCAGCAGCGGCAGTGTCGCCGTAAAGGTCGCAGACATGATCATGCCGTAGTCAAGACCGTCGCGGGTAGTAAAGAGCTGCTGCAGTGCAATCTGAATGGTGTAGTGCTCCTTGTTCTTCAGCACGACGAGCGGCCAGAAGAAGTCATTCCATACGGTCATGAAATTGAGGATTCCCAGCGTGGCCATCGCAGGTGTAATTACAGGAACGGCGATATTCCAGAAAATCCGGAAATGGCCGCCGCCATCAATACGTCCCGCTTCAATCAGCTCGGTCGGCACCGCCGAGGTAATATACTGTCTCATCCAGAAAATCCCGAAGGCATTGACCATCGCTGGTACAATCAGAGCCTTGTAGCTGTCGATCCAGTGCAGTTTGGCCATGATGACATAGGTCGGCAATACGCCCAGCTGCTGCGGAACGATCAGGGTGGCGATAACGAACACAAACAGCGCGTTTTTGAACGGGAATTCATATTTGGCAAAAGCGTAACCGGCCAGTGTACAGAAGAACACGACCGAGACCGTTACCATCGAGGATACGAACAGTGAGTTGCCGAGCGCCTGGAAGAAATCCGCTTTTTCCAGTACACGCTTAAAGTTGATAAAGAACTGGTCTCCGACAGTCAAAAGCGGCGGTACATGGAATACGGCCCCTTTATCGTTAGTGCCGACCACAAACATCCAATAGAACGGGAATACAGAGACCAGCGCCCCGAGAATCAGCAGGAAATAAAAGCCCAGCTTGCCGAGGAATCCGAGATCATCCGGTTTTTTTCTAAACATTCGCAGTGTACTCATGCTTTTTTGCCTCCAGTGTCTCCGCCTGTGCCTCTGGAAATCAGCATGTTAAGGATGGAGAAGAGAATAGTGACGAGGAACAGCATAACCGCTGTTGCCGCCGCTGTACCGAAGAAGCCGTTACGGAACGCTTCACTGTACAGATAAGTAACCATAGTAATCCCTTCCTGGCGTGTAGAACCGGTTCCTGCCTGGCCGAGGAATACATAAGGCTCTGTGAACAGCTGCAGGGCGCCGATCGTCGACTGCAGGGATACAAAAATAATGAACGGCTTAAGCAGCGGGAGTGTAATCGAAAACAGCTGCTGTCTGCGGTTGGCACCGTCAATGCGGGCGGATTCATACAGGTCCATCGGAATACTCTGCAGACCGGACAGGAAGATAATGGCGTTGTAGCCCGTCCAGCGCCACATTACCATCGTGGAAATGGCAATTTTGACACCCCACCAGCCGGAGTTAAAGGCAACACTATCAAGCCCAAGACCGTTCAGCATCCAGTTGATCATCCCGTTATTGCCGAACAGGGTGCTGAATACAAGCGTAACGGCCACGATGGACGTAATATTCGGCATGAAATAAAGAATACGGAACGTCTTTTTAAATTTGGTCATTCCCGAGTGCAGCAGCACAGCCAGCAGCAGCGCCAGCATTACCTGCGGTACGGTACCCATCAGGCCCATAATGAGCGTGTTGCTGAACGAAATCCAGAAGGTCGGGTCACTGGTAACCAGATCATAGTTTTTGAAGCCGACGAACTTCATCGGATTGAGTGCATCCCATTTGAAGAAGGATAAATAGAAGGTAAAAAAGATCGGGTATAGTCCGAATATCGAGAACAGAATAAAGAACGGTGAGATAAAGGTATAGGCCGTAATCCGGCTCCGTCTTTGTTCAGTTAAAAAAGGGCGTTTGCTCTCGGCATGCGGACTCGTAATTACGGGTTCAGCCATGTCACACCTCCAGGATAATTAAGAAAACTCTTTTCCCGAAGAATCCGGATTCCCGGGAGCTGCCTGCTCTCTCAGGAATCCGGATGTCCGGTTTATATCACACTTGACGATTTAGAGCCTAGCTGCGTTCTGCCAGAGTCTTCGCCTGTTTTACAGCATCATCCCACTCTTTTGCAGGGTCCGCTTTCTTCTCGATTACGTTCTTGAGCGCATTCTTGAAGAAGGTATCCGTCTGGTCATGCAGCGGTCCGTAATATACTGGTTTAACGCGGTTAGCCGCTTTACCAAATTCCACAGCCGTCTGCTGTCCGCCGAAGAAATCATCCTTGAAGTCTACGAATGCAGGATCTTCATACAGTGCAGGGATCGAAGGCATCAGGCCTTTGGTCTTGAACGACTCCAGCTGATTGTCCTTGTTAACCATCCACTGGATGAAATCATAAGCTTCTTTCGGGTGTTTGCCTTCCTTCGGCAGGGTGATGAACGATCCGCCCCAGTTACCGGCGCCTTCAGGCAGCTGGGCAATTTTCCATTTGCCGGCCGAGTCCGGCGCATTGCTCTTGATATTACCGGCCATCCAGGCAGGTCCCATGACTACGGCGAACGAGCCGTCGCTCATGCCTTGGCCCCATTCAGGCGACCACAGCAGGTAGTTGCTGATCCAGCCTTCCTGGATGCCTTTTACTGTGAAATCGTAAGCTTTCTTGACCTGCGGATTGGTGTCGCCGATGAATTTACCGTCAGCCTTGCTGAAGTAGATTTCATCTGCAGACTGGTCGCGCAGCGCGTTATAAGTCAGATCAGTCAAGTCGGAGAAATATTTGCCGGTCTTGTCTTTGTAGGCCTTCGCTACAGCAGCAAATTTATCCCAGGTATCAATTGCTGCGCTGAAGCCTTCAGGATCGCTAGGCAGTCCGGCTGCTTCAGCCAGATCCGTGCGGTAGTAAACAACAGTTGGCCCGATATCGGTCGGAAGTCCAAGCTGGAAGCTGCCGTCGATCGAGGAAGCCTGCTTCCATTTCCAGTCCAGATAGTTAGCCTGAATGTCCTTCGCGCCAAGGTCGTTCAGGTTGTAGAATTTATCCTGGGCACTGATGAAACGCTCCATGAAACCGATTTCAAGTTGGAAAATATCAGGTGCGCCGGAGCCTGCGGATAAAGCGGTAGTCAGATTGTTGTGATGCGCAGTCTGGTCACCGGTATTTTGGATTTTGATCGTAACGTTCGGATGCTCCTTCGTATACTCGTTCGCCAGCTCTTCATAGTTGACGTTACCGAGTGTCCAGAAGGACAGCTCCACTTTTTCAGCAGGCTCTGCAGTTGCTGCTTCTGTAGCCGGAGCATTTGTACCTTTTGCGTTGTTACCCGTATTATCTTTGTTCGCATTGTTCTCTGCGTTGTTGCCCCCGCATGCTGCCAGTGATCCTACGAGCATGACGGACGCAAGTGCCAGCGCCAGATTCTTTCCTGTTTTCATTCCTCTGTACCCCTCTCAAAGGTTTCTCTTACAAGACTTAGTGTACCTTACGAGAAACCTTTTGCAGAGGAGGCAAACTTCCGATTTAGGGTTGAAATACTTACGATTCCGGGCAGCCCGGATTGGATTTATCACTCCTCCACAGTTATACTGGTTGTATTTCAAGTTCATATTCACAGTTAAAAAGGAGAATGTTCTAATGCCTATCAACCGCCCGCTATATACCGACAGCGACCTGCAGGAAGCCATTGACCGCAAGCTGCCGGTACGGGTCTTTGAGGATGACCATCTGGTGAATTCAGGTGCAACGGTTGTCCGCTTTACCGATTCCGATGTCATTATCCAGTCGCGGGTCAGCGACTTAACCTATTATTCGCGCCGCACCTGCCAGTTTTTCGAAGTCCGGGGCTAGATCATGAAAGGACAGCCCTCCGGCACCTGTGAATTGTGCGGCCGTTCTCCCCTGGCAACAACCGTCCACCATCTGGTCCCGCGGGAAAAAGGAGGCGCCCTCCAGCCGACTGCACTGCTGTGCAAAGCCTGCCACCGGCAGATTCACGCCATCTATACTAATGATGATCTGGTGACGCTTGGACTTACTACGATAACAGCCCTACAGCGCGATCCGCAGATTGCTGCTTATCTGAAATGGATCGCCAAGCAGGCCCCGGGATCAGAGCCCAGGCTGCGCAAGTCACAGCATGTCCGCGGAAAGCGCTGACTACGGATAACACAAAGAAGCCGGACACTGCACTCAGGGCAGGTGTCCGGCTTATATTCTGTTGCAGCAATTAAGCTGCGAAATGGGCTTGAGTAATCTTCAGGCTACCGCTTCATCATATTTCCGCTGTTCAACTTTTCATTAAGTATGTCTTGAAAGCTCTGTGTTTTCTCTTCGGCTCTGGATTGCTTGTGCTCGGTGACCGGTTGAGGTCTAAAATATTGATGATTGTAAGACATAAGATTATGTACTGCCATATTCATAATGGTTCAGCCTCCTCCCGAAATCTACACCCTTGCACGGATGCGAATGACTTATTCCTTATTTAACCATCTGCTTCCATTCCTAAACCCTTTTGTCTGCATATTTTTTGCATAATCATAAAAAAAAATAGCTTCAGGCCCTGATTTAGGCCTAAAGCTATCCGGTAAAGCTATTTCAATGCTGCCCATGAGGCGTCATCCAGCTGCTCCAGCTCGTGTGTCTCCAGCCGGAAGCCCATTGCTCCGATATTTTCCTTGGCATGCCGGACTTTGGACGCTCCGGGAATCGCGACAACGGTCTCCCCGTGGAAGTGAATCAGCCAGTTCAGCGCAACCTGACCGTGGGTTACCCCGTACTTCCCGGCCAATGCCGCTAAAAGATCGATCAGCGGCCTGCTGCGGGCAAGACCTTTCTCATCCAGTCCGGACTGTATCTTTCTGATCATGGACAGCTTGCTGATCTGTGCGGGATCGTTATGGAACCGCCCGGTCAGAACGCCCTGCTGCAGCGGCGAATAGGCAATAATGGAGATGCCCAGCTCCTTCGCGGCAGCCATTGTCCCGTTCCGGTCAATATTCCGGTGAAGCAGATTATATTTGACCTGATTGGACACCAGCTTCAGCCCGTGTTCCTGCAGCAGCCGGTGCGCTTTGACCATCTGGCCTGCTGAATAATTACTCACTCCGGCATAGCGGATTTTCCCGGCTTTAACCAGCCCGGCCATAGCCTTCATCTCACTGGTAATGGAAGATAATGAGAACGGCTGGTGAATCTGATACAAGTCAATCTGCCGTCCGCCCAGGCAGCGGATGCGTTCATCAATGGTTGCAGGCAGAGAGCCTGCCGTCCGCAGCAGCGGCCACCATTTGGTTGCAATCAGCGGCTCTGCATAAGCACTGCCCTCAAGCTTCAGCTGATCCAATGCTGCTGCCAGCGCCTGCTCTGATTTGCCTCCCCCGTATATTTCAGCCGTATCGACCCAGTTCATGCCGCCTTCCAGACTTACCCGGACAATATCGAGAATATCGGCATCCGTAAGATTGCTCCAGTACTTGCCGACGATTCCGCTGCCCCGGCTGAACTGCCAGCAGCCCAGACCCAGCGGTGAAACGGACAGCTCTGACCGTCCCAGCGGACGTAGTGGAGTTAGTGCTGTTACAGTGCTCATAACTCATCCTTCTTCCCAAAAATTTTGGAGTTAATAATACTGAATAATATGGTATAATTACCCTGCTCTGCGTGTTAGATGCTAAGTGAACGCTGACCGGAGTTACAACTTTATCGGGGGGACCTCATGTTTAAAATCCTGGGCTTTTTGTTTCTTGCACAATTTTTAGGTAATCCCTTACTGGCCTTGATTGTATTATTACTGGTCCTGTATTTTCTGGACCGCCGGTATGTCGGCATCATGCCCAGCATTGCCAAGCCTTTCCGCCGGGGACGGCAAATGTCCAGATTGCGGACGACCATCACCCTCAACCCCAATGACGTCTCCTCCAAATTCGAGCTGGCCCGCCTGCTGATTGAACGCAAGCGTTACAGCGATGCAAAAGAGCTGCTGCTGCAAATCGCTGACCGTTATGAGCAGTCAGCTGAATATTGGGTCGAGCTTGGATATGCGAACCTGAAGCTGGGAATGCTGCCGGAAGGCGAAGCCCAGATGCTGCAGGGGCTTGAGATCAACCGGCGGACACAATACGGCCAGCCTTTTCTCCGCCTGGCTGAAATGTTCCGGGGAATTGACCAGGATAAGGCACTTCATTATGTAAGCCAGTTCCAGGAAATTCAAACCTCCTCCAGCGAAGCTTATTATCTGGCCGGGTCCATGTATAAGGCTCTGGGCCGGAATGATGAGGCCAGACGTGCTTTTGAAGAATCCGTAGCGATTTACCGCTCACTCCCGAAATACAAAAAACGTCAGGAACGCGGCTGGGCGCTGCGCAGCTATTTTGCGAAGATGCGCTAGACTGCATATGTACATATTCTACCAAAGAACCTCTCGGCTGAACTGGGCTGCCAGTGATGCACAGAGGTTTTTTTGTCCGTTAACCAGCTGCTGCTCCCTTTCTCCACTGCTACCTTTTCACTGTAAACTATAGGTTACACAGCTTATAAAGTAAATCGCTTTAATCCTCACAGCAAATAAAGCTATCCGGTCATTCACACCGGATAGCTCCTCCCAGATTTCGGCAGCTTGCAAGCTACTCGTCTTCCTCTGTTTCTTCAACCTCATACACACAGCGGAACATTTCAATTCCCGCAGGATTCTCACCAAGACTGTACACCATAAAGCCCAGGGCCCGGTAAAAGTCTGCGGCAATTTCGTCCTCGGTTTCCGCGAGCACATACCGCGGCTGGCGCTCAGCCAGCAGCTCCAGGATCATTCCCCGGGCATAGCCCTTGCCCCTGTTCTCCGGCAATACGGCGATGTGGCGGATCTCCAGCGAACCATCCTCAGTTACCTCAAAGCCTGTAAGTCCGAGCAGCACTCCTTCCTCTTCCCAGCCGTATAGCTGCAAGGCAGGCAGCTTACTATATTCGGCTGAAGCGCGCCACAGGGCATCAGGTTCATCTATAACCGCATAAGCCAGCAGCTCATCCACTTCGGGTGTTCCGATACGCGGCTTCAGGTCTGTAAACATAACACTTCCTCCGTTACCATTTGAATTTGTAAAGAATAATTAAGCCAGTCCACACACCAATCAGGTTCAGCAGCAGATCGTCAACATCAAAGCTGCCCACCCGCAGCAGCATCTGCAGGGTTTCGAGCAGAAGGATGGAGGGAACTGCCCACAGCGTAAGCGTAAATACTCGCCGGAATCTGGCCTGTACCAGCGGGATCAATATACCGAAGGGTATAAAAACAATAATATTCCCAGACAGATTAATCAGTCTGCCCTTAAAAGACACTCCGTTGTCCAGATCGAAATACAGCTTCACTGTATGCAGCGGCTCCAGATTATATTGCATTGCCCCTTCTGTGCGCACAGTCCGGCCAAATCCGAGAAACATCCAGTATAACACAGCAGCGCTATAAAAAAACAACAGTACCCCCGCCAAAAAACGCCATCCCGGACGGAGCTCCGCCCTGCGTGAGGGACGCCTGCCGGCACGTCCCCTGTTCGGCCCTTTAGTTATGGGTCTCACCATCAATAATCTCAATGCTGCCGTCCTGCTTGCCGATAATGGCCATGCTGGCAATGCCGATGAACAGTCCGTGATCAACCACGCCTGAAATCCCCTGCAGCTGCCCAGCCAGCTCTGGAGCCGAAGCGATTGCTCCAAAATGGCAGTCCGCGATGTAATTCCCGTTATCTGTCCGGTAGAGTTCTTCCCCGCTGTGGCGCAGCTCCGGCTTGCAGCCAAGCTTCTCCAGCTTGGCTACCGTCCATTCCCAGGCGAACGGAACAATCTCCACGGGCAGCGGAAATTTGCCCAGTGTATCCACCGCTTTGCTCTCGTCGGCAACAACGATCATCCGCGTGCTGCCCATCGCTACGATTTTCTCACGCAGCAGGGCGCCGCCGCCGCCTTTGATCAGCTGAAGCCTGCCGTCCAATTCATCCGCCCCGTCAATGGTAAGGTCCAGGCTGTCAATATCTCCGAAGGCAACCAGCGGAATGCCCAGCTCACGTGCCTGGTCCTCGGAAGCCTGTGAAGTAGCCACAGCCGTAATATTGAGACCTTCCCGGACCCGCTCCCCCAGCTTCCGGATCGCCCAGTAAGCGGTAGAGCCTGTTCCCAGACCCACCTTCATCCCGTCCTGTACATATTCCACGGCTTTTTCCGCAGCCAGCTGCTTAACATTGACACTCATTTTAATACCTCCATGTTATCCGTTATAATGGTCTGTAAATATCAATATAATATCACTTCCGGGAGGATTCACGATGAGAACCGCAAATCAGATCCAATCCAAAATGAATGAGCTGACGCTCCAGCGCAGATCACTTATGAGCCGGCTGGCTCCGCTTCCGCAGGACAGCCCCCAGCGGGCAAGCTTGGATACCCAGCTCAGCAGGCTTGACGATATGATCTTGATGCTGGAATGGGTGCTCGACGCGCCGGTCGGCAAATACCACGCCTGATGCCGCTTTAAATATAGGTTTTAAGCGTTTCCCCATATAACCGGGCGTTCTCCTGTTCAAAGCAGATAAACGTGATGTTATTCAGCGGCAGCTTGTCCGGTTCAGCGCCCCGCACATAGTTTACAACTGCGGAGAGAGCAGTCTCGCAGGCCAGCTGTCTGGGAAAGTTATAGATGCCCGTACTGATGTTGGGAAAAGCTATGCTGCGCGCTCCGCGTGCACAGGCCAGATCAAGACTGCTGATATAACATCTGGCCAGCGTTGCCGTCTCTCCTGCACCTCCGCCCTTCCAGATCGGTCCGACAGTATGTATAATCCCCAGGTTAGGCAGTCTGCCTGCGGAGGTAAGGGCCGCTTCCCCCGGCATGACACCGCCCTGCTTCTGGCGGATCGCCGCACACTCAGCGGCAATCTGCGGCCCGCCGGCACGGTGAAGCGCCCCGTCGACACCGCCGCCGCCGTACAAGCCCGAATTGGAGGCGTTTACGATTAGATCGCCCTTCCAGGCGGTGATATCTCCTGAACTCACCGAAATAATCACATGATCAATGCGGACTTCCATATCCGGCTTCCTCCTTCACCGTAGCTTCCAGATTCGTAATCAGCTCTTTTTCACCTTTGCGGGCCGCTTTGCCGGGAAACGATAGATGTTCAGCCAGCACACCCTGAATCGATGCGCCGCGGATCCGCGTCAGCATCCATTGCCGGGCATCCTCCAGCGTCATTTCTCCGGTTCCGGCCGGTACACGGCACAGGGCATAGGTAGTCCCGGTCTCTCCCTTGTGGAGCTGTTCCTCCGGTGCGGAGAGCACAGTATATTGAAATAAAGGGACGGCCTCCGGTCTTTCCTCATCCTCACCAAACTGCTCAAAAAATACGGAATACATGAACAGACCGGTCGGAGCCGCTGCGCTCTCAGCCTCCTGCTGCCTGATCAGCCTGCTGTTCTGATAGGCAATCAGTCCGGCAGCAAGCAGCAGGAAAAGAGCGGCACCGGCAATTGCCGAAATCATCATGCTCACCTGCCATTCGCGTTCTTTTATACACCGTTACTATATTATCACGGGAAGATCATGCGGGAAATGGTCCTTAGGGGTGTAAAGACGAATTATGGCGGGTTTCTTAAAAGTTACTTTGAAATATTCATATTAACAGTTGAAACTTCCGGAAGCATGATTCATAATGGGTTTGTACATGCTGTTTGTCAATCCATTAGATATCAAGGAGGAATAGCTTCAATGAAATTTTTCTTGGATACCGGAAATATTGAAGAGATCAAACGGATTACCCGGCTCGGATTAGTGGATGGCGTGACGACGAACCCGTCGCTGATCGCCAAAGAAGGCAGACTGTTCAAAGATGTAATCAGAGAAATTGTTGAGATTGTACCCGGTCCAGTTAGCGCCGAGGTTATCGGCCTGACTACCGACGAAATGCTAAGCGAAGCTCTTGAAATTGCAGAATGGGCCCCGAACGTAGTCATCAAGCTCCCAATGACCGAAGACGGTCTGGCTGCCTGCTACGAGCTGACCAAGCGCGGGATCAAGACTAATGTAACCCTTATTTTCTCCGCCGCCCAAGGCCTGATGGCTGCTAAAGCAGGCGCTACTTATATCAGTCCGTTTGTCGGCCGCCTGGATGATATCGGAGTGGACGGAATGAAGCTGATCAAGGATCTGAAGACCATTCTGACCAACTACGGGCTGTCCTCCGAAATTATTGCAGCCAGCATCCGCAACATTGCCCACGTCGAAGAGGCAGCAATTGCCGGTGCGCATATTGCAACCATTCCCGGTTCCCTGCTCCCTTCCCTGTGGAAGCACCCGCTGACCGATAACGGGATCGAGCGTTTCCTGAAGGACTGGGAGACCGTACCGAAGGAAGCTAAATAACAAATATTTTATATGTATAAAGCACCTCTACCTTGGCAGGGGTGCTTTTTGCTGCACTTTTGATTGACAGCATTAGTTGTCATGATTATAATTGTCATAACAACTAATTATGAAAGGACGATTTCTATGTCCGGTTCCCCCCAGCAATTCCTCGGATTTTTGCTTGGCTCCACCTACCGGAGAATTTCCACAGCCTTCGCCCGTGCGTTGAAGCCTTACGATATTACCCCTGAACAGTGGTCTGTCCTGCTTATGATTGTCGACCGCAGCGGCATTAACCAGAAGGAGGTCGCGGCGGCAGCGGCCAAAGACCAGCCCACTACAGCAAGAATTGTTGAGCTGCTGCTCAAGAAGGGCTTTATTACGAAATCGCTGAACCAGAATGACCGCCGTGCCTTCCTGCTTTATCCTACTGATGAGGGTAAGCAGCTGATTGAAGATACCGTGGCCCTTGAACGGCAGGTCCTTAGCTCAGCCGTAACCGGCCTTACTGAAGAACAGCTTGAACAGCTCCGCGTCATGCTGGAGCATATCTATCACAACACAGCGAATACACCACAAGAATAGGAGCAGAACATATTGAATAATTCAATAGAACGTTTATGGACCAAATCGTTTATCACCCTTACCATCTGTAATCTGCTATTGTTTATCGGATTGCAGATGACCTTATCGACTCTACCTGTCTACGCCAAAGACAGCCTTTCAGCTACTTCGGTGCAGATCAGCCTGGTTACCAGCCTGTTTGCGTTAAGCGCTATCGCTTCCCGGCTATTTGCCGGCAAAACGATGGAGAAAGGCGGCCGCAATCTGCTGATTTTCCTTGGCGTCGCTATCTGTCTTGCTGCTGTAACCGGTTATTACTGGTCCGGCACTATTACTGTCCTGCTGCTGATGCGCATGCTGTTTGGTATCGGCTTCGGCATGGCCAGCACCGCTTTTCCGACAATGGCCTCTGATGTCATTCCGATCCGCCGGATGGGTGAAGGGCTGGGTTACTTTGGCCTTTCGACTAGTCTGGCTATGTCAGCCGGTCCGCTGATTGGACTCAGCCTGCTGCAGGGCCCCGGATTCAGCACTCTGCTGCTGTGCACAGGCCTTGCCGTTGCACTTATTCTGCCGCTGGGCTACCGGTTGACCCGAAGCCTGCCGTCTCATCACAAAGAGCCGGCAGCGGCTGCTACACCCGGGCCTAAAGCTAATGTGTTCCGTAAGTTGCTGATCCCCGGCCTGCTAAATCTGCTGCTGTCCATTTCCTACGGCGGACTGCTTGGTTTTCTTGCCCTGTATGGACAGGAAGCCCACCTGGATCATATCGCTTACTTTTTCCTGTTCAATGCGGTGGCTATTGTCATTATCCGGCCGGTTTCCGGCAAAATATATGACCGCTTCGGCCCGGCAGCCCTGCTGATCCCAGGCAGCCTGTTCATTATCGGCGGACTGCTGCTGCTCTCCTTCGCTTCTTCAACCGCTGCGCTGTTTCCGGCAGCACTCTGTTACGGCATCGGCTTCGGTTCCATGCAGCCTGCTCTGCAGACCTGGATGATCCAATCCGTCGATCCCCGCCAGCGCGGGACGGCCAACGGGATGTTCCTGAACTCCCTGGATTTAGGAGTTGCTATCGGTACAATGATTCTTGGCTCTGTTGCTTTATACAACTCCTATGCCGTGATGTACCGTTACTCCGCACTGGCACCGCTGCTGCTGCTGGTGATTTACAGCCTGATTCTCTTTATGAAGCGGCGCAGCCGTTCAGCAAACAGCCCCGTTACAGATTAACCGGCAGCCGGCTGCAGTTTTACCAGCTGTTACCGGGCACGCTGCCGGTAGCCGGCTGGAAGCTTCAGCGGCTTATCCCTTCTCTTCCCGTTGCTGCCTGCGCTCTTCTGACCGGGGGTTACAGCCAGCAGCGTCAGCAGTCCCCCCACAACGCTTACTCCGGCCATTGTGCCGAACAGCAGCCATTGTCCCCTAGGCATCAGCAGCGAAACAACCGGCGGACCCAGGGCTACACCGATGAACCGCATACTGCTGTACAGGGAGGTAATTGTCCCGCGGCTTTTCTGTTCAATTCCTTCCGTGATCAGAGCATCCATACTGGGCAGTGCTATACCGATACCAATCCCCCCTGCACTAAGCAGTCCTACCAGCCAGTAGATTCCGGAACCAAAGGCTGTAATAACCATAGCCGCAGCCACCAGGAACATCCCGCCGCAGCCGATCCACTTCATCCGCGGCTTATTTTGACCGATTATTTTACCGCTTCCGTATGAAGCCAGACATAAGAGGGCCAGCGGAATGGCCAGTACCAGACCTTTTATGACTCCGTGAATATTATATTTGCCCTCAAGCGTTTCGGATAAGTAAAAAAGCACTCCAAAAATCACGAACATACAAATGCCGCCGATTGCAAAAATAGCATACAGCCAGCGGCCGTGTTCCCGCAAAATTGCAATAATGCCGGACAAAAAATCTTTAAGACTCTGCTTTTCACCCTTCCGTTCAGGCTCTTTAACAAGAAACCATACCAGCAAGAAAGAAAGAAGACACAAAACAGGAATTGAAATAAACGGAGCGTACCACAGCAGCAGCCCCAGATAAGCACCAAGAATCGGACTGAGCACCTTGCCAAAGGTATTCGAGGTTTCGATCAGGCCGAGGCCTTTGCTAACCTGCTTTTCATCCTTGAACAAATCGCCTACAAATGGCAGTACAATGGGAAAAGCACCTGCCGCACCGATCCCCTGCAGTACACGTCCGCCCAGTATAATCCAGTAAGCCGTAATGCCCTCCGTGAACCAGGCAGCGGCAATACAGACAGCTCCGCCTGCAGCAGCAATAATCAGGCTCGGCATAATAATTTTTTTGCGGCCGTAACGATCAGAAAGATAGCCCGCAACCGGAATCATCAGGATCGCCATCAGACCATAAAGCGTAATCAGCAAACTGACCTGGAAAGAACTGATCTGCAGTTCCCGGGAAATTTGCGGCAGCACCGGAATGAGCATAGAGTTGCCGAGGGTCATAATAAGCGGGATGGAGGCTAACGCCATAAGATCCCATTTTTTATCCTTCATGGAGTGACCACCTTTGCTTTCGTTGACAATCCCTGTTAGTGTGCTTGCTTCCGTTCATCTATATTCAGAAAAAAAAATGGCGCAGGACCATTCCCGGAAAAAGGGAGAGTCTTGCGCCATTCCTCTTATTTATACAGGTACAATATTCAACAAGCTTATAGGGGATTTGCTTCTATTGATTCCCTCGCTGCGGCAGGCAGAAAGGTGCTGGGCAGGCCCAGACTGTAAATATGCAGCAGGTGCATGGCCCGGGTACAGGCGGTATAAAACAGCTTGCGCTCATTTTCACGGCCGTACTTTTCCTGGGAGCCGTCATAAATGATAACCGCATCGAACTCCACCCCTTTAGCCAGATAGGCGGGAAGCACGAGTGTCCCTTTCTGGAAGTTCGGGGTTTCCTTGGTAACCAGTCTGACCGGCAGGCTGCTTTGCAGCTTGGCATGCACCTCAGCGCTCTCTTCTGCTGTCTTGCAGATCACAGCAACATAGTGATAGCCTGCGGCATGCAGCTTCAGCACGTCCTCTTTCACTGCAGACAACAACTCGGGCTCACTTTCCACAACAGTTAGCGAAGGAGCCTCACCCCGGCGGTTGAAGGGAACAATTCTTTCTCCCCCGGGAATCATGGCCCGGGTAAATTCCACAATCTCATACGTCGAGCGGTAACTCCTTGTCAGGGAGATCACCTCTGTGTTTTCCTCGCCGTATATGCTAACCAGGCTGGACAGATCGCCCAGCACCTCACCCTGGGCATAAATCGCCTGATTAAGATCACCGAGCACTGTCATTTTGGCCCGCGGGAACAGCCGGCGCATAAACTCCAGCTGGAACGGGGAGTAATCCTGTACTTCATCTACAATGACGTGACGGATCAGTGTATTGGTCCTGAAGCCCTGGCTCAGCTCTTTCAGATACAGGAAAGGTGTTGCATCCTCGTAGGCCAGTTCCCCGGCAGAAATGGTTTCCAGCGTCAGCCTGCAGATCTCGTCCCAGCTTTCCGGCATTTCTGCCCCGGCATTCATCCGGTCCATCAGCTCACGGTCTGCGAAGAGCCTGCTGTACAGCCCTTTGACATCTACGAACCGGCCGCGTTTGGTCCAGCCGCGCAGCGGCTTCAGCTTCTGGCTGACGATGTAGCGGGCCAGCATGCTTTTTTCGGTATCAAAATCATCAAAGCTTTCGTTATGCCCGCCTCCCTTACGCCGGGTCATCTGATACGCCCGCTGGTAATCGCTGGTGTCAAGCAGCTCCATCTGCTCCTCTACCCATGCCGCATTGCGTTCCTCTACGCTGAAAGCGGCAATCTGCTTGAGCAGCCAGCCGGTCATCAGATCAATCCGGTTCGCAAGCTTGATAGCGGGGTCATAAGAATAGAACTGACGCTCCATCTCATCCTTGCTGACGATCGCTTTTCCCTGGAACATCAGCGGTTTGAACAGCATGCCCTCATGTTCCAGCAGATTGACATACCGCCGGATCGCATCCAGAAAAGCTACGGAGGATTTATAGCCGATTCCTTCCCGGCGGACTGCCGCTGACGGATGATCGGGATCGCCCAGCAGGCTCTCGGTCTGGCTGAATACGTCCTCAAGCTGAAACTCCTGGCCCAGCCTGTGCTCCAGATACATCTGGAACGTGGTCTGCTGCATATTTTCCTCACCCAGCTCAGGAAGTACAGTAGACACGTAGCTGTTAAACAGCGGATTCGGCGAGAACAGCAGCATCTGGTCAGCCTGCAGCACTTGCCGGTATTTATACAGCAGATAGGCTACGCGCTGGAGAGCCGCCGAGGTTTTGCCGCTGCCAGCAGCCCCCTGGACGACCAGCATCCGGCTCCGGTCGTTACGGATAACCGCATTCTGTTCCTTTTGAATCGTGGCTACAATGCTCTTCATCCGGTCATCCGCGCTGTGGCTCAGCACCTGCTGCAGCAGCTCGTCGCCAATGGTCATTCCTGTATCAAACATCACTTCAATCTGGCCGCTGTCGATCACGAACTGGCGCTTAAGCTCCATTGTTCCGCTCACCAGACCTCCCGGCGTCTCATAGGCAGCCGGTCCGGGTGCCCCGTCGTAGTAGAGGCTGGAAATAGGCGCACGCCAGTCATAGATCAGGAAGGTGCCGTCGTCCTCCATTAAAGAGCCGATGCCGAGATAGATCTGCTCCCCTTCAGCGTCCGGCTGCTCAGCGAAATCAATCCGGCCAAAGTAAGGTGAATTGACCAGTTTTCTATATTTTTTGAGCGCCTTGCTGGACTGCAGATGGTGACGCTCACGTTCATTCAGAATTTGCGCCTGCTGCCGCAGACTGGTCGAGGTCTCGCCCAGGTCGTCCGGGCTGCTGAAGTTAACTGTAACCTCTTCCCAGAAATCTTTACGCATATCGACAACATCGGTACGGTGCAGGCCCAGCTCCTCGGAGAGCTGCCGGATACGGGCGCTAAGCAGTCTGGTAATCCCGCTTACCCGCCCCTGTTCTTCTTTCCATTCTTGATCATGTTTCTCCACTGCAAGAAATCCCCCTTTGAAAGGTTGACGTTTAAGTCTCTTTGTAACCATTCATTTGTCTGAGTTTATATAATTGAGTTCTGTTGCAGATTATTCCTTCTCGTCACTGTTCACACGGTTAATCTGATCGGCCAGCCGGTCAAGCCGGTCAAGCTGGTAACCATAATCATAAATCGCGGCTGCCACCACTGACAAGCGCAGCTGTCCAGATTTTTCCGGATCATAGCCTTGGATGGCTGCCTCGAGAAAACGGTCATTGTCCTCGGCAAGCAGCTCCGAGTCATTGGCTCCAGGTTTCAATTTGTCTTCAAACTTGAGCAAAATGTACTCATGATACTTAATCAGCTGCTCCAGGTGACGGTCAAACAGCTCATCCGTCCGTTCGGTACGCTCTGCCTGGAAATAGTGGCGGTCAATGGCTTCAAGAACCGCAAAGCCCTTTTGCAGGGTGTGCAGCAGATTTTTGTACACCACCATTTGCCGGGTCTGGCTGTATTTTGCCCTGCGCAGCTGTTTCTGTTCCTCCTCGAACAATCCGTATTTATCGGCAAGCGCCTTGATTGAGCCTTCGAGCGCATTTTTTTCATCCCGGAACACGCTTTCCTTCATCTCATGCGAGACTGCAGTCCGCAGCAGCAGCGACAGGCTGGTGAACACACTCTCAATCTGCTGAATATACTGCTTACGCGGCTTTGGCGGAAATACACTGATATTTATCAGGAATGCTGAAACAATACCCGTTAAAGTAAGCAAAAAGCGGGTCAGCGCAAACTCCCATTGCCCGGACGCCTCCATCACAGAGATTACCGTTACCAGGGTCAGGCCGATCGTATCGGCGCGGTTCATTTTCATACTGATCATAATAACCAGAATACATACGAGCCCGACCGCAATCGGCTCATTGGACAGGAGCATTCCGCCCAGCAGCGCAATTACCGCTCCCATGGTACTCGTCTGGATCTGGTCCAGGAAATACCGCCATGAGCGGTAAATGGACGGCTGCATGGCAAAAATTGCCGCGATGGCCGCACCGACAGGAGAAGAAAACTGCAAGAGTACGGATAAATAAAGTGCCAGTGTAACTGCCATTCC
Organism: Paenibacillus sp. FSL R7-0345; assembly: GCF_038595055.1. Lineage (NCBI taxonomy): Bacteria > Bacillati > Bacillota > Bacilli > Caryophanales > Paenibacillaceae > Paenibacillus > Paenibacillus sp. FSL R7-0345. The sequence goes on along the minus strand of NZ_CP152002.1, from coordinate 2,981,589 downwards.
TGTTTTTAATATGCGGGCGCCAAAAGCCAAATCCATCCCTCCTAAAAACTTCATTAAACTCCCCCAAAATCTTGCCGGAGGAGCATTCATCTAAAGTTTATTCACATTTCATATGTATATCCTGTATAGCTTCCGTCAATCTCTATTAGGGTACAAATGTAATTACCCATGAACCAGGCCGGCGAATTTTAGCAGCGCTTAAGCCCGGCTTCATGTTTCTTTCAGCTTCCCGGTAATACTGTGTACGGCAGTACCATTCCATCCCAAGAGGTGAACGCATGAGCAACAAGATCAGAAAAATTGCAGCATTTACGGCAGCCGTCATGCTCTGCCTGGCTCCGGCCGCTGCTTATGCCGAGACGGGTTCCGGCGCTACGCCTGCTCCGGCAGCGGACAATATCAGCTCCGCCAAAGAACAGCCGTCACATCCCCATCACAGCAAAGGCTTCAAGGGAGGCGGACATTTCATCCTGGGTGAAACCGCAAAGCTCCTCGATATGGACCGCAGAGAGCTGATGGACCGCCTGAAGAGCGGGCAGACCCTTTACAGTCTGGCCAAGGAAAAGAAGGGCTGGAGCGAGGACCAGTATATCCAGAAGCTGAGCGAAGCCGCCAGCCTCAAGCTGGACGAGTCCCTCAAGGAAGGCCAGCTGACCAAGGCTGAAGTCAAGAAGCTGAAGGCCGGACTTCCTGCACTGCTGAAGCTCAGCATCTCTTCTGCCGCAAATGCGCACGCAGATAAGGCTCCACAGAAACCGGTTACGCCGGCCCAGTAAAGCCAGGTGCGGACACCACAGCCTATATAGGCTGATGGTGTCCGCATTTTATATTAACAGATCTTTATTCATTTCCGTCTCCGCGTGTTCCGGTACGCTTCAAAGCAGGCAATGGACAACATCAGCCAGGCACCGCTTGCCGTATACCCTCCAATCACATCGCTGGGATAATGGACCCCCAGATAAATCCGGCTCCAGCCGATGCCGATCGTCATAAAGACAGTGAACAGGATCAGGAGGATCCGCTCTCTCCGCCGCCGCATATGGCGCCATAGCAGGTAAGCCACAGCCCCGTATAAGGAAAAGGCAGCCATGGAGTGACCGCTGGGGAAGCTGTAGCCCGCCTGTTCAATCAGACGGTGAATCGTTGGGCGCTCGCGGTGAAACCACAGCTTGAGCAGCGTGTTCAGCAGCTGAGAGCCAAGGCCTACCCACAGAAACAGAAGCAGCTCCATCCTGTGCCTCAACACAAAGAAGAGCAGCGCCATCGTCACTAGTGAAATGATGACGGCGAGACTGGAGGAGCCGACCAGTGACAGGCTTTTGGCCAGAGAGGTCAGCCCTGGTGACTCCGCTGATTGTACGGCATGGATAATAGAATTGTCAAAATAAGCGGTCTTGTTAAGTGCCACCAGCAGGGCAATAACAGCAAAACCTGAAGCAAACCATAAAGAGAACCGGAATCCTCTGGACCATCGGCGATATTGAAGCATGACTAACCCCTTGTCTGATAAGTATTCTGTGAAGTCGTTGCCTGAGAACCGTCTTGCCGTGATATAATGAAACCCGTAAAGACAATTCATACAAAGATGGAGTGCTGCCAAAGTGGAAAGTCTAAAGCTGCAGGAACGTTTGTTGAACCAGTGCATTTCAACAAAGGTGCCGGTAACCATTTTTACTACAAACGGAGTAAAAATGCAGGGACTCGTCACCTCTTACGACGCTTATACAATCACCCTGACAGGCCAGGGCGACGGAAAACAGAATGTATTGTTCAAATCTGCGGTCTCTACAGTAGTACCACTCAAGCCCGTTTCGCTTAAATAAGGTCAAAAGGAACACCGGAGCCAGCCTTCCCGGTGTTCCTTTTTTTAAGTCAATCAGTGTCGTTCAGGTCTATGGTCTCAGGCAGGGAATACCGCAGGCTTCACGCAGACAGGCTTGGATGTCTCGGCTTCATTACCTGTGAAGGTCAGCCGTCCAGTCGCTGTATCAAGAGCGAATACAACCAGGTTATTGCCGTCGCGGTTCGCTACAATCAGATATTGGCCGTCTGGTGTCACCGTGAAGTGGCGCGGATGGCCTCCCCGTGTAGACACATGCTCAACAACGGTAAGCTCCGCTGTTTCGGCGTTTACCGTATAGACCACAATGCTGTCATGGCCGCGGTTGGAACCGTACAGGAAACGTCCGTCCTTGGAGAAGGCGATTTCCGCACAGCCGTTGTCCGTATAGGAATAGTCAGCAGGCAGCGTCGGCACAGTAACTGCTGTCTTCAAGGTTCCTGATTCACTGTTATACAGGAAAGAGGTAACGGTGCTGTTCAGCTCGTTAATAACATAAGCAGACTTGCCGTCCGGATGGAAAACAAAATGACGTGGTCCTGCCCCGGCCTCCACCTTAATTTCACCCTGTACTTCAAGCGTACCGGCCTCGCGGTTGACGAGGTAAGTACGGATCAGGTCCAAGCCGAGATCGGAGACAAACAGGAAACGCTCGTCCGGGCTGAAAACAGCTGAATGCGGATGCGGCTTCTCCTGGCCGGGTACCGTTCCCTTGCCGGTATGTACAGCAGTATCTGTCAGGCGCACAGGCGTTCCGTCAGCATCTGTGCTCAGCAGGCCCACAAGGCCGCCATGATAGCTGCAAACTACGATAACTTCGCTGGCTGCATCCCTATTTATATGACAGGTGGTCGTCTGTCCGGCTGCGGAAGCCGGCATTGTGCCAATCCGGCTAAGCTCAGTCAGGCTGCCTGTCTGCGGATCAATGGCAAAGGTTACGACCTCGCCCTCTTTTACCCCTTCACTGTTAAGCTTTTCACCAATCGCATACAGCCGGTGCTTCGCAGTATCCACATTAACAAAGGTAGGATTGGCGATGCCCTGCACACTGTCTACCAGCTTCAGCGTACCTCCGGCCTCCCCGTCAAACTCATACACCTGCACTCCGTTATCCTCTGCACTCGCGTAGGAGCCGGTAAACAGCAGTAATTTGGTATTTTCTTTCATCTCGGTTTCCTCCTCCATTAGTCCATCCTGTATTTTATATGCAACCTGGCTCTCGTTCAAACAACAGCCATCTTTATAATTTACAATTTTTCAGCGTCTATGACAAATGCAACGGAAAAAATGACAAAAAACATTTCAAAAATAAGACTTCTCAAAGAAAAAAGATTGTGCTATAATGAAAGCGCTAACACGCGTCGTTAAAATTGTATAAAGGGGGAACACGAATGAGCAGCCTGCTGGAAGCCAGAAATGTATATGAGGACTTCGAGGTGGAAACAGACATTCTGTTCTTTAAGGTCGGGGACCATGATTTGGTCATTTTTCACGGCAGAAACTATAATATTAAAAAGAGAATGACTGCCGAGCAATTGAACCGTTTGTTGTCGAACTCCAGTTATTATCATGTATATGGAAGCTGCTACGTGAATCTGAACAAGATCAGCGCGATTGAGGACGACTGCATCTATTTCGGAGAAAAGGGGCTCTACGCCAAAAATGTCCGTGTTCCCAGACGGAAACAGGAAAGCATACGCCATCTGCTGAAAGGGCTTACTTCTTGAGCGTCCAATGTTTAAGAGTATAAGAATGCAGAATCAGGTTGTCCTTATGCATTCTTATGACTTCTGCCAATAAGCCGGAAGTGCACGGGAACCCCTGCGCTCCCGGCTTTTTCCTTTATCTTAATGAATTATTAAAAAGCTTTTATGCTTTTTTATACTTTCTTAAGGTTTGGAACCGGGATTTCTGGTAAAGTTGTAGAAAGACAGGCATCACCTATATCGAAGGGAGTCATTAATTATAATGGACAAAAAAGAATTTGAAGGAAACGAGCAATTGAACAACAACGCAACACCGGAAGAAACTGCTGCTTCTGCAAACACCAGTGAAGCATCAGTAGAAGCAGAAACGTTTTCTGCTGCGCCAGAAAACGTTAATCCAGCTAATATAGCTGCAGCAAACGCTTCGCCTGAAGCTGTCCCTGTCATGAACAAGGTTGGCGGCGGCTCTACACCACCTTCCTCCCCTAAGGGCGGCAAAGGCTGGATGATCGCTTCGATCGTCCTTGCGGCAGCACTGATTATAGTATTGATCAAACCGCCATTCCAGAAGGATGACAGCAGCACTGCGGTCGCTACCGTTAACGGTTCCGATATTACCAAAGCACAGCTGTACGATAAGCTGGTTGAAGCAGGCGGCGAAACTACCCTGCAGAATCTGATTACAACAACACTTGTTGACCAGGAAGCCAAGAAAGCCAACATTACGGTCACTGATGAAGACATCAACGCTGAAATTGAAGATCTGAAGACTCAGTTCGGCGGCGAAGATGCACTGAATGCCGCATTGGCCCAGAGCTCAATGACCCTTGATGATCTGAAAGCGCAAATGCCGCTGCAGGTTGAGATCCGCAAGCTGCTTGAGCCTAAGGTTACCGTGACCGATGAAGATGTTTCGACTTATTTCAATGAGAATAAAGCCACCTTTAACCAGGAAGAAGAAGTACAAGCTTCCCATATCCTTGTTGCCACTAAGGAAGAAGCTGATGCGATCGTTAAGCAGCTCAAAGAAGGCGCTGATTTCGCTACGCTGGCCAAAGAAAAATCCTCTGATACCGGTTCTAAAGATAAAGGCGGGGATCTTGGTTTCTTCAAAAAGGGAGACATGGTTACAGAGTTCTCTGATGCAGCCTTTGCCCTTAAAGTTGGTGAAACCAGCGGTGCTGTAAAGTCAGATTACGGCTATCATGTTATTAAGGTAACTGACCGCAAAGAAGCTCATGAATACACGCTGGAAGAAAAGAAAGAAGAAATCAAAAAGACCCTGATTTCCCAGAAGGTGTCCGAGATGTCCTCCACCTGGCTGCAGGATCTGACTACAAACGCTACGATTACCAACACACTTACAGATGAGCCTGAAGCTTCTGCTACCCCGGCAGCCTCTGCTGAACCGGAAGCTACAGAAGCACCTGCTGCTGAATAAGCTTGATTATCAAAAAAGGACCAGAGGGTTAACTTAACCTGCTGGTCCTTTTTATGCTGTCACTCCCGGCCGCGTGCAGCCTGTGCTAAGTGTTTTTCTTGCGGATTTGCTTGTCGTGATTCTCGCCCCACTCTTTGGCCTGTGACGTGGCAATTGCGATTGCCCGTCCTTCCTCATATCCTTCCTCCAGCAGCGCATTGGCGATTTCGATCGCCTTGTTGCGCACCGGCGCCATAAAATTCTTCAACGAATCCGGATAATCATCCTTGTTCCAAGGCATAACAAAAACCTCCTTAATCAGGTTATAGTAGTACTTATCCTGATTAAGGAGGTTTCAAACAGCTGCTTATTTAATTACTTTTACGCGGTCTTCGATCGGCTGGAATTCTTTAGGTCCCGGTGCTGTAACAGTTTTGCCGAACGGCAGCTGGGCAATCAGCTTCCATTCCGCCGGAATGCCGAAGGTTGCTTTCACTTCTTCATCGATCAGCGGGTTATAGTGCTGAAGCGAAGCGCCCAGACCGGCTTCAGAGAAAGCTGTCCATACTACGAACTGCAGAATACCCGAGGACTGGTTCGACCAGATTGGGAAATTGTCTGCATACAGGGCAAAATTCTCCTGCAGATTCTTCACAACTGCCTGATCTTCGAAGAACAGTACAGAGCCATAGCCTGCTTTGAACGAAGCCAGCTTCTGAGCCGTGCCTTCGAATTGCTCTGTCGGTACAATTTTGCGGAGTGTATCAGCAGTGATATCCCATAGTTTATCATGCTGTTCCCCCAGCAGAACTACCGCTCTGGAGCTTTGGGAGTTAAATGAAGTCGGGCTATGTAATACGGCCGCTTCAACAATTTCCTTGATTTGCTCATCGGAAATCGGGGATTCCTTGCTGATTGCATATACAGACCGTCTTGCTTCTACTGCTTCCAGAAAACTCTTAGACATAAGATAACTACCTCCACTTATTTTAGTAACTAACTTTTGTATATCTTAACACTTCTATTCCGATAAAACAACACCCATATCAGATTTTTTTCCTGCTGCCATTGTTTGTACCAACCTTATTGTCGCTGTAATCCGCTCCTTTATTCGCTTTCCACTATTTTCTATACTCACCTGGGCCGGATTCGAAACACCTGCCTCCTTCCGATATACAAAACAGCCGTAAATAAGCTACAATAGTTCCGCCAAATTGCTGAAGGAAGGTCCTAAATATGTTGTTTTCCGCTCCAAAACACAGCTTTCTGTTCAAAAAATCACCTTTATTCGCTTTAACCCTACTGCTGGCCGCCGTTTCTTTCCTGAGCGGCTGCAAAGACACAAAATTGTCAACAGCTATGCCTGAAGCAGCAGCTGTTAATGCAGACGCCTCTCTCAACGATGCCTTACCGGTATCCTTCTGGGTGGCCACAGATACCCATTACCTTGACAAGGCGCTTCAGGACGGCGGCACGGCGTTCCAGAGCTATGTAAGCAGCGGAGACGGCAAAATGCTGCCGTACAGCGATGAGCTTATGGAGGCGCTTGTGCATGATACCGAGCTGAAACAGCCGAAATTCCTGATCCTGAGCGGAGATCTGACGAACAACGGCGAAGCAAGCAGCCACAAAGAGCTTGCCGCCAAGCTGAAGCGGATTGAAGCTCACGGCACCTCTGTCTACGTGATTCCCGGCAATCACGATCTGTTTAATCCCTGGGCCAGATCCTTTAAGGATGATAAGCAGATTGTTACAGACCACATCACCAGCCAGGATTTCACGGAGCTGTATGCCGATTACGGGTACGATGAAGCTATTTCAAGAGATACGAACAGCCTGAGCTATGTTGCCAATGCCGCACCGGGCTTGTGGCTGCTGATGATCGACAGCAGCCAGTATATTAATAACGAGAAGTACGGATTCCCGCAGACGGACGGGCGGATTCTGCCGGCAACCTTATCCTGGATGAATGATTGTGTAGAGCTTGCTGCCAAGCAGAATGCCTCCATTATCACAGTGATGCACCATAACCTGCTGAGCCACACTTCCATGTCTGTATCCGGCTTCAAGCTGAATAACAGCCAGGAGACACTGGCCGCATTGCGCCGGGAGAGCCTTAATCTGGTCTTATCCGGACATATCCATATGCAGGATATCCGCCGTGATCCTGCTGCGGGCCAGGCGGCGGCCGATGCAGATGCTCTTCCGGTTTATGATATTGCCACCAGCGCTCTTGCCGTCAACCCGCACCAGTATGGCGCAATGACCTATGATCCGCAGTCCCGCAAAGTCACCTATAATACAGCTTCCGTTAATGTCGGGCAATGGGCCGCTGACAATGGAATTACGGACCCCAACCTGCTAAGCTTTAAAGAATATGCCGAGCAGTCGTTCGCCGAAAGCTCTTACAACAAAGCGATGAAGAATCTGCAGGACAGCAGCTTCAGTGAAGCCGACAAGCAATCCATGGCCCAAATGATGTCGGCGCTGAATGTTAAATATTTTGCCGGTACAGCCGGCCATGACGCTGAAGCTATTAAGGCGATGCCCGGTTATCAGCTATGGCTAAGCCAGAAGGAAGGCTTTATGTCCGGATACATCAGCAGCATGCTAAGGCCCAAGGAACAGAGCAATATAGCGCTTGAAGTGACCCTTACCACCCAGTAGGCAGCTTTGCTGCAGCAAAAAGCCGGAGCCCCCATTCAGGGAACTCCGGCTTTCATAGTTACAATTAAACTTTTACCGCAGATTAAGGACGTTCGATCCAGATATAGCCTTCCTCGTCCTTCTCTACTTTCGCATGCAGCCCTTCGGCCAGTACACGGAGCGGTACATTAGCATCCCCGTATTCATCCACAAACACCGGAAGCGGCAGCTTCACAGCCGTCCCGTTCACGAGTGCCTGATCGGAACCAATTTTGAATACAATTGAATCGCCGTAGACATCGTCAGTTACTGTGATGGACTTGGTTGCACCATCCCACTTCACTTGGGCATCAAGATCTTCTGCTACATAACGCAGCGGTACCCAGGTTGTGCCGCCAATATTTACAGGATAATAATAATCATCATCGTACGGTTCAATCATTAAGGTTTTGGCGGTGATGTTAAAGTCATCCTTAAGTACATTGTAGACGGTTGAGCCCGGCTCGAAATTACGCAGCGTTTCACCCGGAGTCAGCTCGGTGCTGCTCAGATCAAGAGCGCCTTCCTTGCTGATCAGGTCTGCAGTAACCGGTCCGTTCACGTTCCAGGTCTGGCTCTCCGACTGTACGGAAATGCTCTTCAGCGGCAGATCCTCACTGGTTGGCAAAGCAACGGTAAGGTCAATATTCTGCTTGCGGACATGGAAGCCGCTGTCTACAAACAGATCTACCTGCAGCTTGGTATCCTTGCTCAGAACCGTAGCCAGCTCAGGTGTAGTCTCATAAAGACTCTCAAGCTGTTTGTCGTAAACAAGCAGCAGCGCATCCACTGCCAGCTTGGCAGCATCATGGGCCACGGTTACAACGCCTTCCTTATCCTCCAGCGGAATGTCGCCGAAGCCAAGCATATCCAGCTCATCATCAGCTCCGGCAGCAGTCAGAAGCGGATACAGATAGTCATATAGACCGCCAATCAAAGCTGTGAAGCCTTCAGTATCCTTCGAAACGGATTTGAGGAAGCTCTTCACCAGGGCAGGCAGTTCTTCGCCTGTAATTTCGGTATGTAGCTTCGTCAGGTTAAGCTGCTGGCCATACACAGTTTCACTAACAGAGGTAGCGCTGATTGCAGCAGGGTTAGGCAGGTTTTTAACCACAAATTCGCTAACAAGCCTGGAGATATCCTGCAGCTTGCTCTCATCGAGCCCTTCTACACCCAGGGAAGCCTCATAATTCTCAAGCGGGAAGTAGAATGGCTGTTTAGCTCCCTCTGCATTAAATACAACGGCTTGCTGATCCATCGACAGGGTGAACGGTACAGTTGCCTGTTTGTAGGTCACCGAGCCGGCTGCGGAAAGATTTCCGTTGTCCTGCAGCTTAACATGAGCGACATTAACAGAAAAAGAATTGATAAGTTCGACCATTTCCAGATCCTCAGCACTGATTCCGTCAGCCGGAACCGCCTTTAAGGATAAGGTTGTACTGGATTCCACAGATTTGACATCAAGATCCCCCAGTAGTGCCTTGTTTACATCCAGCCCTCCAACCGTCTGACAACCTGCCAGAATCAGCAGCATTGCAAGTACCGGCAGCAGCCATTTAGTCCCCTTCTTCAATCTCCTCATAGCATGACTCCTTTTCGGTTATTTGTACATCTATCCATCAACTCAAAAGAGGAAGGACTTGAATTAAGGCTACAGCATAAACAAAGTTTTCCATTCAATATTTACCCAATCCTGGTAAAGGATAATCTTCATTACCGCCAGCACCGCCAGGTGAGCCGGATAAAAAGACCACCAAGCCCAGCGGGGCAGCCTTCTTTTTTCAAGAAAGGCCCATGCAGCCGGAAATACGGCAATCAGGATAGTCGGTACAATACTGAACAGCTGGACAAACCAGCCGCTGTAGAACAGGTAAAAGGCATTCAGCACAAAGTGTGCCAGAATCATATAATACGACCGTGTATAACGGAAGATCAGAACCAGGATCAGACCGTAAGCATTGTAGTCAAGCGGCAGAACATCCATTACATAAATAGCAATCAGCACAACCGGGATGCCCAGCCAGATGGACGGCAGCTTATCCAGTATGAGCAGGACAATGGCCGAGAGCAGCAGCGTAAAGACAACATTCCAGCCGCCGGGGTCAAGCGCCATATTGTACGGCACCTGGGCAATTACCGCAATCAGCAGCAGCCGCATAAGGTATCTGGGTCTCGACTTAGTATGTATATGCCCCTGCACAAGCCCGTAGCAGTAAATCGGAAAAGCGATTCTTCCAATGATTCTCCAGCCCATCTCATCCGGGAAAAAGATGTAGCCCATGTGGTCAATCAGCATCGTCAGCATTGCAATAATCTGCATCTCAGCTCCGGCCTCCAGTTAAAGTTCTTTGAGTGCTATTATCCAATGCTTTGCCGGACAGCGCAAGCCTGTCTATTATTTCCACAGCATGCATCCGTTTTCCTTCTATTTAGGAGCCTATATAAAAAGAGAGCCGCCTCCGCAGATGCGAAGACGGCATGAAGGTACAGATCAGAACAACAGGCCTGCCGAATAGTTCTCGCCTTCCAGCAGGTCATATTCCACAAGGCGGTAATCGTCCAGCAGTCCCTGCTGTTTCGGGGTCAGCCCGCTAAACGGACCGGAGCTGCCGAGCAGGACAGCTTTGCTGAGGCCGGGAATCTCATTTTGGACTTGTTCCAGCAGCTTATAATACGGTGGCAGAGACATTCCGGACAGCCGGAATACCTCCGGTCCCAGAAACGCCGGGCTGAGTGTTCCGAGCGGATCGGCTCCGATATCAAAGTTGGCCAGCACCATCAGCTTGGTCTCATGCTTCAGCCTGGGCTCACCGTCCCAGCCCGCATCCGTATAAATTCCTGCCGACAGCGCCGGCAGATGGTCACCCCAAAATACGGCGATTGTCGGCCGCTCTATCGTAAGCAGCTCCTGCTGCAGGTCGGCCAGCGCTTCGTCTGTAAGCCTGGCATTCTGGGCATAGGTTTCGATTTCATCTTTATATCCGGCCTGAACTCCGCTGACACTAATCGTATTCGGCCCGTTCAGCCCTTTGGTGAACGGAAAATGGTTCTGCATCGTTACCAGATGAAGAAACAGCGGGTCTGCTGCTGACTTTAGCCGGCGCACCGCCTCCTGTACGGCGAACTTGTCGGAGATATAACCGTCAGGGGTGATCCGGCCGCTGTCACCCAGATCCTTTTCGCTGGTAAAGGAATCGAAGCCAAGCACAGGATACACACGGTTGCGGTTATAAAAGGTTGCATCAAAAGGATGCAGCGCTTCCGCCTTGTACCCCCGCTCCTTCAGAATGCTGACGATGGACGGCATTGAGGACATTTTGACCAGCCGCTGCTGATAGGGTATAGACCCGTCATTCAAAAAGTACATGGACAACCCGGTCAGCGCTTCAAACTCCACGTTGGCCGTGTTTCCGCCAAATTCCGGTGAGAGCAGATACCCCGACGGTACTTTAGACTCCGCCGCATGAATGAAGCTGAGCGGATCTTCACTGAAAGCAAGCCCTTCCAGCCGGGTAAGGTCAAAGAAGGCTTCATCCATCATGAACAGAATATTGGGCTGCTCCCCGGCAGCAGACGCACGCACGGCAGCCGGCTGTTCACTGTACCTGGCGGCAATTTCTTTAATTGCCTGACGGCTGTACCCTTCCGGCTGCTCCATCAGATTCTGCTTCAGATTACCGGTAAAAGCGTACAGAAAACCGTTCTGTGTATAATTCACCTTCTGGTTCCAGAATACATTCTGGTATTTCAGCGAGGACGCAAGTGAGCTCTGCCCGCCGACCATACTGATAAATCCGGCCAGCATAAGGATGGATGCTGAGCCCAGCAGAAACCTAAGCGGCAGGCGCAGCTTCAGCACCGGCAGCCTCCGCAGCAGCCAGATCAGCACAGCAGCGGATAACACGGCTGCTGCCAGCATCAGCGGCGAGATCATGCCTTTTGTAATAGTGCGCATATCTGCCGCATTTTTAAGCAGCAGCAGATCCCAGGGAAACAGCGGCTCCCCGGTCGTCGCCAGCTTTTTATAATCTGCAGTAGCCGTTATAGCAACAAGCAGTATAATGATTCCGGGCCCGATGTACATATTGGGCAGAATGACCAGAGCTGCAAGCAGCAGAAAGAAGAAAAAGAGGCTGCCGGTTATATACAGCAGCGGATACTGGGAAATCCAGCCGAACATGCGCTGGAAATCCAGACCAAATGAGGCGGTCTGCAGGCAGGAATTTAGCAGAAAGCCGGTAAAAAGCAGGCCGGCAGCCAGCAGGAAGACTCTCCGGGACAACAGCGTGTGGCGCAAAATAATCACTCCTAACTATACTAAACGTGTAGTATACGCCATTTTCCTTAAAGCAGGATTAAATTTTGGCCAGCCTTTTGCGCCGCTGCTCCTATTCTTGACCTCTGTCTGCCGGGGATATACTTTTTTATACAAGCAAAAAAGCGGGAAGCAGCACCTTGGCTGCATCCCGCCCTATTTTAAACATTTCAACACGCAAGGCCAGCCAAGCTTGACCGTACTATTTTACATACAGACGGCTGGTCTCTTCCCAGAACTCACCCGGTGCCAGGCTGAACAGGCCGATTTGATCAGCCGGAAGATCAACCTTAGGCGCATTAACTAGGTTAATCTGCGGTTCAGGGCAAAAGAAGCCTTCGGTCGCCCCGTTGTTCCAGATCATCCACTGCTTGTACGATGTTCCAACATCATAAACCAGGGTTACCCCGGATTTGCTGTCTGTGAGTTCCATCCGGTTACGGCCATTCTGGGCCACTGCAGTATAGTGATTGTCCATTGACGCATAGAACGGATACAAACCTTCATCACGCAGGGCAATTTCGTCCGCGGTCAGCTCCTGATAAGCACCCGTAGGCAGCATACGCTCGTTAAGCTCCCAGCGTTCACCAATGGTCAGCTTCACTTTGTAATCCTGCGGTGTACTGCCCGGTGCAAACGGTGCATTAATGGCAGTATGGAACGCCAGCAGACACGGCATCAGCTCTTCACCGTCATTGTGCACCAGCAGCTGCTTGGATAATCCGCCCTCACCCAGCGTATAGCGCAGCTTAACGGTATATTTGAACGGCAGATATTGATAGGAAGGATGGTCCTCATCCACCTTGATGGCTACTGTGACAAAGCTTTCGCTTTTACCGCTGCCGAATTCCTCCACTTCCCAGGCAGAAGTATGTAAAAACCCATGCAGATGGTTGCCGGTCGCCGTCTCATTCACCGGAAGGTGATACGTCTGGCCGTTAAACGGAAATTCCCCGTCCTCATAACGGTTTGGAGGGAACAGCACCGGAATGCCGTGAATCCCGGGACTGGCTTTAAAAGCCTCCATTTCCTCAGCAGCGGGCTCATGCAGGAAGCGGTATCCGTTCTCAGTATCGCGGAAGCAGATCAGGTTGCCCCCGATGTGCGGCAGAATGGCCGCCTCATAACGTCCGGCCTTCAGCCAGACCGCAGCTTCACCTTCAAATTGTCCTTCATATGCAGTAATCGACATCGTAAATTTCTTCTCCCTTCCATATTCTCAAAATGACTCTCTTAAATAGATTAACACATCTGCGGAAGCGGTAACATGGCATTTTTACAATTGTTCCACTTCGACGCTCATGACATGTTCTATTTTTTTCACATCATAGTAGATTTCTGTCGCATAATCATGGTCAGGCGCGGACAAAACCATATCAATCAGCTGTCTGCCGTCATCCAGATCCTTGATTTTCATCCGGCGGATGGACCGGCCCGGTTTACGTGTTTTACGCTGTTCTGTCATTGGCCGCCCCTCAATCTTCTGGATAACCTCTGTCAGCACGTAGTTGGGCTCCATGATGATTTTGACGGAGATTTCATGCTTGTTAAGCACCTCAGGGCCAATCGCCTTGATCAGCAGCGGAACTGCGTTAACAGCGAACATAAGCAGCACTACCGCATACCCCGCTTCCAGATAAAAGCCTGCGCCTACCGCAATTCCGATCCCTGAGGCAGTCCAGATCAGCGCCGCTGAGGTCAGACCCGAAATGGCATCTCCGCCCCTGCGCAAAATAACACCGGCCCCCAGGAAACCGATCCCGCTGACAATCTGTGCCGCCAGACGCATCGGGTCCATCGTAGGATGTTCTGCCCCGCCAAACTTGTCGTAGGCATGAATGGAGACAAGCGTCACCAGACAGCTTGCGATGCTGATAACCATGCTGGTCCGGATCCCCAGCGGTTTCTGCTTTAATTGCCGGTCGATGCCGATGAACAGCCCGAACAGCATGGCTACCAGCAGTTTTACAATCGATTCAGTATGAAGATCAATACTCATGGCTCCTCCTCTAAAAAACAGATAGAATCAGTATACCTCAAAACGGCGGCCAGGCTTGATACAATTTAAAATAAAGAGGAAATTAAAATAAAGAAGAAACGCATGCCGCTCTGCCGCATACTGCATTAACCCGTGAGAGGCTGCTGCAGCTGTGCCGCTGATGGAATCCGTTTCTTCGGAAGGAGGAACTATTCTTTAAATGCTTATGCAGGGCTATTCCCGTTTAGAATGGACTACCCATGCAGCAGGGATTCTGCACCGTCACAATAAATTTCTGTACCTGTAATATGATCGGAATCATTGGAAGCAAGGAACAGGGCCAGCTTGGCTACCTGATCCGGACGTCCCGGCGCTTCCTCAAGCGGCTGATCGCCATCCGGGAACTCGACCTGGATCTGCACTTCCTGGAGATCCTCAGAAGGGTAGGTATTGTCATCGATATTGGTAGTGATCGCACCAGGACAGATGGCGTTGACCCTGATATTGTACTGGGCCAGCTCAAGCGCCGCCATTTTCATAAAAGCGACCTGCCCCGCCTTGGTGGTGCTGTAAGCTGAGAACCCGATATTGGAAAAGACACGGTTACCGTTAATCGAGCTGTTAATCAGAATGCTGCCGCCCTTCTCCTTGAGATGCGGTATCGCGTATTTGACCGTTGCAAATGTCCCCCGCAAGTTGATGTGAATGGTCTGATCCCAGTCCTCTATCTCCATCGTTTCAATCGGGGCCATTGCTCCGTTAATTCCGGCATTTGCAAATACAATATCCAGCCGGCCCCACTTGGCCGCAGCCTGATTGATGGCTTCCTTCACCTGCTGAGGCTGTTCAATATCACACTCGATGACATGCGCCTCACCGCCCGCCTGCTCTACCTGACGCTTCACTTTTTCAGCATTATCAAGGGTACGGTCCAGCAGGATCACCTTGGCTCCGTTTCTGGCGAATTCCAGAACAGACGCCTTGCCTATACCGGAACCGCCGCCGGTTACAACTGCTACTTTGCCTGCTAATTTAAGTTCTGCCATCGTTATGTTCCCTCCTGTTGTTGTTCTTTCCCTAACCTTTACCTCGCATTCAATAAAATGAACCGCGCTCTTGAGATTTTGACTTCCGACATTAACGTGGATAACATTAGAAATAGCAGCAACAATCTGTAATGACATTCACACTTAAACGCATGCAGAGGAGACTGGTGATATGAAGACACATAACGAAGACATCCGTGAGCAGATTTATGAGGCTGTATCCGGCCTGTCATCAGAAACGCTGAATCAGAAGCCTGCTGAGGGCAAATGGTCAGCTGTGCAGGTCATGGAGCATCTTTATCTAATGGAAAAAGCTATTACCGCGGGTATTATGCAGGCACTCTCGGCTGACAGCGACACAACCACTGAGCCGAAGCCTTATCAGCTGACGCTTGACCGCTCCCGGTTTATTGATGCCCCGGCCCATCTGGTACCTACTGAGGAATTCATTCCGCTTGGCGATGTCCGGGCGCGGCTGGACCAGTCCCGTGCAGCGCTGGAAGCGGTGCTGGCCCAGAGTGACAGGGATGTATGGAGCCGGAAGGTGTATCCGCATCCTGTATTCGGAATTATGGATGTGGCGCAGTGGGTTGATTTTGTCGGCATTCATGAAGAGCGCCACCTTGCCCAGCTTAAAGAGGCGCTGGCAGCGGTCTGAGTGTGAAAATGGAGATTATACGCAGCACAAAATGGACCGCGCAGAATATAATCTGCAGCGGTCCATTTTTGTTATCTAGCTTAACCGGCTTAAGGGGCTTACATAGTAATGCGACTCAGCCGTTATTTCAAAGCCGGTGTTCTGATATAGCTTTAAAGCCTGGATGTTTCCGGTCACTACGCTTAGACGAATCTTCAATCCTTCTTGCGGTGAAAGGAGATCGACGGCCGCGGCTAAAATCTTTCTGCCAATCCCCCTGCCCTGCTGATCAGGCACAACACAAAAATCATGGATAACGGCCAGCGAATGACCCGGATAGTGAATCCGGAGCATCCCCGCTGGTCCAACGCCTGTCTCAGCAATATAGGTCACCCGGTCCGGAGTTGCGGTACGCTTCAGATAGCTGCGCGTCCATTCCGCAGAATCACCAAAGGCCTGCGACAGGCAAGCTACCATGAATTCTGAATCCAGTGCCTCTGCCCGGCGGATGACCACATCCCGGGTTTGATGGATGCACTGGTGTAATGCAGCTGCCTTCCCGTTGTTTAACATCATGGTGTACTGGGCAGCGGCAAAATCTGCGCCTAACATACGCACAGCCTGAATTCCCGGCTCAGAGTCGGCGGGAACCCGAATACGGCAGGTGGACAGCCTCTGCTTGCGCATATCCTTCACGGCTTCCTGCAAGAGGCTGCGGAAAATCCCCTGTTTCCGGAAGTCCGGATGAACCATAGCATTAAGATTGGCTTCTATACCGTCTGAAGTATACCAGCTGAGAAATCCGGTTAACCGGCCGCCGCTCAGGTAAAGATAGGCTTCATCACCACCAGCTTCCTTCAGGCTTTCAATGCCTACCCGCAGACTGGAGCTGTCCGCTGTTTTACATATTTGTTCCAGGCTGCGGACCAGCTCAAGCTGAGCGTCACTGTAATCTGTCATTTTGTAGATAAGGTGCTGCATTAAGGATAACCTCATTTTAGAGGGAACTATGCAGTTTATGGACGATCAGGCATTATTCCTCTTAGTTCTGTCCGGTTAGTTAAAGTTGCCATTGTAACGCCTCCTTTTAAGTCTTACCCATTAGGCACCTTCCAAGTGTATTTCAATTTCCGCTACTGTCAATACAGCCACAACAAAAAAGACAGGAACACAGTTTATTGCTTAGCTGTGCTCCTGTCTTTAGCCCGATTACCGGAAGTAGTTCCTTAGCCCAGCATCATCCGGTCATCCGCCAGCTTATGGCCGCTGATGGCTTCGAATTCGCCCAGCAGGCGTTCAACAGTAAGGTCCTTTTTACGCGTTTCATCGATGTCCAGGATAATGGAGCCCTTATCCATCATAATGAGCCGGTTACCGAGACGGATCGCCTGCTCCATATTATGGGTAACCATCAGTGTCGTCAGCTTCATCTCACGTACAATTGTTTCTGTCAGCTTCGTAATCAGATCAGCACGGGCAGGGTCAAGCGCTGCCGTATGCTCATCCAGCAGCAGAATCTGCGGCTGCGTAAAAGTGGCCATCAGCAGGCTGAGTGCCTGCCGTTCTCCGCCGGACAGCAGGCCTACCTTGGCCCGCAGGCGGTTCTCAAGACCGATGCCCAGACGGCTCAATTGTTCACGGAAGATAGTCCGTCTTGCCGCATTCACCCCAAAGGACAGGCCGCGGCTCTGGCCGCGTTTGTAGGCCATCGCCAGGTTCTCTTCAATCGTCATGTGCGGGGCTGTACCGGCCATCGGATCCTGGAAGACCCGGCCGATCCAGCGGGCCCGCTGGTACTCGGGCAGATGGCTGATTGAACTCCCCTCAATATGCGCTTCGCCCAGATCCGGCTTCATTACCCCGGAAATAATATTCATCAGCGTAGATTTGCCGGCGCCGTTGCTGCCGATGATCGTAACGAAATCACCAGCCTTCAGTTCAAGGTCAATGCCAAGCAGGGCAATTTTTTCATCCGGTGTGCCGGGATTGAACAGCTTGGAGACATTATCAAGCTTCAGCATTAGCTGTTCCCCCTTTCTTCCTGCGCAGAGCCTGCTCTGCTAGCTCGGCTGTACGTTTGCGTGCGCTGCTCTTCGTCTTCAAATAACGCTGAATGGAAGGGAACAGCAGGGCAATAATAACGATGATAGCCGTAATCAGCTTCAGGTCAGAGGCTTCCAGCCAAGGCACCCGCAGCGCAAGCGCGACGACAATCCGGTATACAATGGAGCCGAGTACCGCAGCCAGAGTAGCCCGGAAGACAGAACCTGCTCCAAAAATAGCTTCCCCGATAATAACGGAAGCCAAACCGATAACAATCATACCAATACCCATAGAAGAATCGGCAAAAGTAGAATACTGGGCAATCAGCGCACCCGAAAGTGCAACCATGCCGTTTGACAGACTGATGCCGAGAATTGTCGTAGTATCCGTGTTGACCCCGAAGCTGCGGATCATCCGTGAGTTGTCACCGGTTGCCCGCAATGCAAGTCCAAGGTCTGTCCGCAGGAACAGGTCCATTAGAATCTTGACCAGTATCACTACAAATGGCATAACAAGCAGCGGATTAATCGAGCTGAATAAGGTAGTCTCACCCATCAGCGAGACATTCGGTTTGCCCAGAATCCGCAGATTGATTGAATAAAGCGCAATCATCATGAGAATTCCTGACAGCAGCCCGTTAATTTTGCCTTTAGTGTGCAGCAGCCCTGTACACATCCCGGCTACCATACCGCCGGCAAGTGCGCATAGTGTAGCCAGCCAAGGCGCAGCCCCGTTTGTAATCATAACAGCGGCAATGGCCCCGCCGGTTGTAAAGCTTCCATCCACAGTCAAATCCGGAAAATCAAGAATCCGGAAGGTAATATATACCCCTAAAGCCATAAACGCATACAAGAGGCCCATTTCCAGGGCGCCGAGCATTGAATTATACATAGGTGACTTCCTCCTTCAAGCGGCAAGGGGCGTCCCGTCCGGGATCGCCCCATAATAATGTCTGGCTATTATTGAATGATATTGTTCGCCTGGTCAGCCACTTCAGCCTTCATGGCATCCGTTACTTCAATGCCTTGGGCAGCTGCTGCTTTGAGGTTAAGAATCAAGTCCAGCTTCTCCTGCATTGCAACTTTCATATCGCCAGGGCTCGTGCCGTTCTTCAGTACATCTGCAGCCATTTCTCCAACCTGATAACCATGATCATAGTACTTAAAGCCTACAGTTGCAAAAGCACCCTTCTCAACGGTATCGCGGTCCGCGGAGAAGAATGGCAGCTTATTGTCATTTGCCGTCTGGATAATTGCATCCACACCGCTGACAACTGAGTTATCCAGTGTGATGTAGAATGCATCTACCCGGCCAACCAGAGATTCTGCAGCCTGCTTCACTTCGGAAGTGTTGGTAATCGCTGCCTTCACAAGCTCGATCCCGTGCTTGTCCAGCTCTTCCTTGGCAATTCCCGCCATCACTACAGCATTCGGTTCACCTTCATTAATGACAAGCCCGAGCTTTTTCACATTAGGGAATTGGGTAGCAATAAAGTTCATCAGCCGGGTAATCGCCTCAGGGTTTGTATCCGAAGCACCAGAGACGTTACCGCCCGGCTTCTCGAGATCGCTGACAATCTTGGCATCCAGCGGATCTGTGACCGCTGCGAACAGGATCGGTGTATCCTTCACATTCTGCACAAGAGCTTGGGCAGAAGGCGTTGCAATACCTAGTACGAGATCATTTTTGTCGCCGGCAATCTTCTGGGCAATCGACAGGTTGTTTGCCTGATCCGCCTGGGCGTTCTGCAGGTCAACTGTCAGATTCTCTCCTTCAACAATCCCCGCATCCTTCAGTGCAGCAAGGAAGCCGTCGCGTGTAGCGTCGAGGGACGGGTGCTCCACATATTGTGAGATGGCAATTTTGTAGGATTTACCTTCGTCCGTACCTGCATTGCTATTCCCAGAGTCCGTGTTAACCGCATTGTTGTTTCCGCAGCCTGCAGCAACCAGCATCAGGCACAGGCCCAGACCGGCCCAAATTTTCGATTTCTTCATCAGATAACCCCTTTTCTGTTTACGGTATCAGCGCGTGTATCAATGGGAGCGACTCAGCATTATCGCTTTCATCTTTAAAAGCATTAAAGCAAAAGCTTACATCAATCTCACATCAAATACAGCTTTCTATTAAACTTATATTATATGTAGGTTGTATATCCGTCAATCGTTTATCACCAATCCAGTTATTACAATATACGCACAATATCGACAAGCTCTGTACGAAGAGACCGCCTTATGCAGGAACAGGCAGCAGACCCAGTAACTCTATGCTAATAATTTACCGCATCCTGCACAAACTGAAGCTACAGTCTGAAGATGGAGCGTGACATATGAAGAATACCGTATCCAAAAAATCAGCCGCCGCAGCGCTGTTAGTTGCCCTTTCCCTGACTGGCAGTGCCTGCGGATATTATCAGAACGACCAGAAGCCCAAGGTTAACTCCATTACCCCTTCCGGCGCATTTGCCGGCAGCTATTATGAAAAATCATATGTTAAAGATGATAACGGCAAATTCTGGATTCCGCTGAAGCCTGCCGCAGCCGCACTTGGGTACAGGATGAAGGATGACACTTCCAGCGGAGGCTACGCCAAAATCGGTTATACCGACGTGATGTATATGTTGAAGCCCAATTCAGCACAAGTGTTCTCGCTTGGTGATAAAGTAACACTGCCCGATGCTCCCGTCCGCCGGGACGGTCAAATTTACATTACGCCAACCTCCCTGTCCAAACTGCTGCAGACTGAGGTCGGCTGGAATCCGACAACAGGTGAAATTAATATTGCAGCTCCGACCGACAAGGACTCTGGTGTAATAAACGGCAAGGCAGCCGGCACGGGAGCGCCGAATACATTGCGGATTCAAAGCACATCCGATGTGGATACCGGAGAGCTTGTAGCCTATGCCAAGAAATTTTTAGGTGTCCCTTATGATTTCGGAGCAGGCACCTACGAAGAAACCAAGAAGTTTGACTGTTCCTCCTTCACCCGCCACGTATTCAGGAAGTTCGGTGTAGAACTGCCGCGGCTAGCCCGGGATCAGGACAACATCGGCCGGCGGGTGAGCCGCGATGATCTTAAAGCAGGGGATCTGATTTTCTTCACCGTCCCCGGACGCTTTGAGAGCGACGCAGTTCCCGGACATGTGGGTATTTATATCGGTAATGGGAAGTTCATTCATACCTGGGGAGAACCCGGTGTACAGATCAGCGAGCTTGATTCCGGATATTGGCATAACGTCATTATCCACATGCAGCGGGTTCTGTAGGACAGCATTTATAAGAACAGCCAAAACCAGCGGAGGAACCGGATACCGGCCGCTGGTTTTTGGACTGCTGCTCCATAATAACAAGCCTGTAAATCATTCATCCCGGGCCAATTATCCACAACATCGTCAAAAATTTTATTCTAAAGCCTGTTATTCTTTAAAAACCGTTTATTTACTGGCGATCTTTCGGTTTCTCTGCCTATTTGGGGTTACAATTCCGGGCAATCCATTGGTTCTTGTGCAAAACATATGGTATGCTTAAACTACAAGATACAGTAAGGAGGTGTTTCCGAGATGGCATATCTAGCCCGTAAACCGCTTACAATCTGGCTGCGTGCAGCTTTGATTCCGCTATTGCTTTTCATGACACTAAGCAGCTCCTCAGGAGCCGTCAGCAGTGCAGAATCCGAGCACAGGCCGCATATCGAACGCTATGAACATAAAATGTCGCAGCCGGCACGTATGCTGCCTCCCCTACCCAAGTCTATTCCGTTTATGCGCGCTGTCTATCACGGAAACCCTCTGCCTTCTGAGCCGGAGCAGGGGCTGCCTGTCTGTTTCGTCCTGCTGTATCCAGCCTTTTATCACCGTCTGAAACGGCTGCTGCTGCAGCCGCTTAAATATATGTCCAATTATGTAAAATTACATGCTCAATTTTTTTCATCTGAATTCCCCAAGTCTTCGCTAATGTCAATCTTACTCCCGCCACTGCGGCGGAACTAAATAAAGTTTCCTTGCCGAAGGAGGAACACTAGGATGAATCAACCTTTAGATCATGAACTTTCGGCTTCCGGCCGGAGCCGGCTTATCCGTATCCTTTCTGTCATCTGCGGAGGGCTGCTGGCAGCGGTCGGACTTGAACTGTTCCTGATGCCTCATAAGCTGGTACTTGGCGGTATAGCCGGCCTTTCCGCCCTGCTCTCTCACCTTACCGAAATGCGTCTTGGCCTGTTTCTGTTTCTGTTCAACCTGCCGTTTATACTACTCTCGCGCAAGCAGATTAATCTGCGGTTTGCCTTATATACTTTGCTCGGCTTGTTCTGTCTGACTGTCGGCTCCCTCGCGCTGCATCATTTTCCGGCAGTGTCGGCAGATCCTTTAATTGCTGCAATTGCCGGAGGACTGTGCCTTGGTCTTGGAATAGGAGTAATGATCCGCTCCGGGGGACTTACCCGGAATGTCAGAGAACAAGGCTTTCTGTTGCCAGACGGTGGTCCGGCCAAATCGGCTGAAGTGGTCATCATGCTGTTTAACTGCGCTATTCTGCTCGCCGGAGGTATGCTGTTCGGCTGGGATCAGGCGATGTATTCAATCATTGCTTATCTGCTTGCATTTGAAGGTGTCCGCTTTTCCCTGCGCGGCCTTTCCCGCTCCCGTGCAGTCTGGATTACAAGCAGCCGCTGTGAGGATATCCGCAAAGCGCTGAAGCTTTCGCTGAAGCGGGATGCCAAGCTGGTCCGGGCCAGCAGCCCGGAAGGCCAGCCTGGCGTATTATTCTGTCTGGCAAGCAGGCTGGAAGAGGATGCCCTCACTTCTATCGTCCGATCCTTTGACCAGGACAGTAAAATTACCGTCAGCAATACCCAGCCTGACAGTATCGCTGAGTGGGTACGCCGCAAAATCAGCTAACCCCTTATAAGCAAACAAAAAAGACGTTTCCGCATACAAGCTGCGGAGACGTCTTTTTTGTTGAATCCGGCTTTTCTAATCCCCTTTAGCGGAACATTCCCCACAGGCGGATCAGGTGAAAGGTATTGTTCGGATCAATCTTCTGGGCAATAACAAACTTTACGATCTGTTCTTCCTGGGCACCGGTCAGCTTCTCGTTCAGCACTGCCGAAGCATTGCGCACAAGTCTGCGCACAACCGCAGTATCCTGCAGCTCCTGCTTGGAAACCCCGTTAATCATGTTCTTGATCCGTTCCTTCACTGCCGGATTCTTCATCTTCAGCTTGATGCGTTCCACCAGCTGGGGACTGATCCCATATTGCTGATAACCCACATGCAGCACCTCCCGTCATATCCAATCATTCACAGTATATGAGGGCAGGCCGCCACATGTGCCTATTTAATCAATGATCTCTCCCTGGAATATCTGTTCACCCTGCAGATAGCTGCGCAGCGGCGCATAGTCAGCAGAGGTCCAGAAGGAGCTGTCCTTCAGCAGCATCGCCGCATCATCGCGCGCCTGCTCAAGCACCTCGAAATCGGCGGTCATGTCAGCCAGCCGGAATTCCGGCAGGCCGCTCTGCTTCGTCCCGAAGAAATCACCCGGACCGCGCAGTTCCAGATCACGGCGTGATACCTCGAACCCGTCATCGGTATCGGTCATTGCCGTCATCCGTTCCCGTCCGATTTCGGATTTCGGATCAGCCACCAGCACGCAATACGAGGCATGCTGACCGCGTCCAACCCGGCCGCGCAGCTGGTGCAGCTGTGACAATCCAAAGCGGTCAGCATCCATAATGATCATCAGCGTCGCATTCGGAACATCCACGCCAACCTCTACAACCGTAGTAGAAATAAGCAGCTGAATGTCATTGCTGTAAAAGGCCCGCATGACCTCATCCTTCTCCGCCGGGGTCATCCGGCCGTGCAGCAGCCCGACTTTGTAGTCCGGAAAAGCCTGGGACATCTGGACATGCAGATCAATCGCATTCTGTACATCCAGCTTCTCCGATTCCTCTATCAGCGGGCAGATCAGATAGGCCTGTCTGCCCTGATCCACCTCACGGTTGACCAGCTTCAGCACGCGCTCCATCAGATCATGCTTAACCCAGTAGGTAGTAATCGGCACGCGCCCTTTCGGGCGCTCCGACAACGTTGATACATCCATATCACCGAATACTGTAATGGCCAGTGTACGCGGTATCGGCGTTGCTGTCATTGTCAGCACATCCGGATTATAACCCTTACGCCGGAGTACGCTGCGCTGGTTCACACCAAAACGGTGTTGCTCATCCGTCACAACCAGGCCAAGCTCGCGGAAGAACACGTCGTCCTGAATTAAGGCATGGGTGCCTACCACGATATCAATCATTCCCATCTGCAGTGAAGCCAGCAGATCCTTACGTTTACGGCCGTTCACACTGCCTGTCAGCAGTCCGACCGTGATGCCGAAGGGCTCCAGCATTTTCGTCAGGGAGCGCATATGCTGCTCGGCGAGTATCTCGGTCGGCACCATCAGTGCTCCTTGAAATCCCGATTTAACCGAAGCATATAGCGCAATAGCGGCAAGTACCGTCTTGCCCGAGCCCACGTCTCCCTGCAGCAGCCGGTTCATACAAGCTGCTGAACGCATATCCTGCAAGATCTCCAGCTCTACATGCTTCTGGGCATTGGTCAGCTCAAACGGCAGGCTGCGCACGAACTGGCGTACAGTCGCATTATCAACCGTATGCCGCACTCCGTCCATTCTGCCTTGATTCAGCACTCGGAAGGCCTGAACTTTCAGCTGGAACAGAAATAGCTCCTCATAGACCATCCGGCGGCGCCCCTGTTGCCCTTCCCGGGTATCCTCCGGCTGATGGATGGTGGTTATGGCTTTCTTCCTCGGCATGAAGTCATATTTACGCAGGATGACCTGCGGCAGGATTTCCGGAATCAGCTCGCCGTACTGCTGCATCCCCTGATTAATCATCTTGCGCAGCCAGGTCTGGGTAATCTTGCCGCCGACTGAATAAACCGGCTGCAGTGTCCCCGTCTTGCCCTCGCCGCGGTCAGGGAACTCGTAGTTCGATACTGTTATCTGACTGCGCTTCTGATCCCATTTGCCGGAGATTACAATCTCCCGGCCCACAGTCAGCTGATCACGGACATAGGGCTGGTTAAACCAGGTCGCCGTGAACATCCACGGCTCGGCTACCATTTTGCAGCTGATCCGTGATTTCCCACCGTACCGCTGCAATACAGGAATTCCGATTACTTTGGCAATCAGGGTAGCTTTATCCCCATGCTTAACCTCGCTTAGTGACTTAGGCCGGAAATCCTCGTAACGGAACGGATAGTACTCCAGCAGATCCTTAACAGTAAAGATGCCAAAGGCGTGAAGCTCGCTTTGCTTTTGAGCGCTCACGCCATTTATTTGTTTTACTTCAATTTGATCAAGTGATAGCAGCTTATTCATCCCCTATTTACGCGGGCCAAATGAACACGGCTAAAGTTCCGTTGCCGACATGGCTGCCTACGACCGGACCGATATTGGTCAGCACCTTCTCTTCCAGAGTAAAGTGGCCGGCCAACTCATTCAAAAATTCTTCGCCGTAAGCCGGTTCTGCCGTATGACCCACGGCCACGTTGATTTTGTCCACACCCGGCAGATCGTTCTTGAACAGCTCGATCATCCGGGCAACCGCCTTTTTGCGGCCCCTGACCTTCTCTACCGCGTAGATAATACCCTCGGCATCAATGGACAGAATCGGCTTGATATTCAGCAGCGTACCCAGAATGGCTGACGCTTTGCCGATTCTGCCGCCTTTCTGCAGATATTCAAGCGTATCAACCAGAAAGTACAGCTTCCGGGACTGCCGAAGCTTCTCAACAGCCTCCAGTATTTCCGCCGGCTCTTTGCCTTCCGCGGCCATCCGGCCGGCAGCAACTACCATAAACCCGAAGCCGTAGGAGGCGGACAGCGAATCCACTACAGTGATATGGTCCCCTTCCTCTTCCAGCATCGACTTGGCAAGCACTGCAGACTGGTAGGTTCCGCTCAGCCCGGATGAAATATGAAAGGACAGGACCGGGCTGTCCGGATAACGTTCCATGATGCTGCGGTACACATTCATATACTCAACCGGTGACGGCTGAGAGGTGGTTGGCAACTGCTGTGAGCGGGGAAGACGCTCATAGAATTGCTCCGGTGTCATATCCACATTATCCCGGAAAGCCTGTTCTCCGAACATTAGCGTGAGCGGCACAACCTCAATGCCGTAAGCCTCCGCCAGTGCCGGCGGGATATCTGATGTGCTGTCTGTGACAATAACCGTACGATTCATGAATTTCCTCCCCAAACTATAATATCAACCTAAGGCTCTACAGAGAAAAGATAGTAGTACAGCGGCTGCCCGCCTTCATGTACTTCTACTTCCACTTGCGGATAAGCTTCCTCCAGCCAGTTGCCGAGCGCTTCTGTAACCCCTGCATCCGCTTCTGAGCCGGTCAACACTGTGACAATTTCATCACCATTAACAAGCATTGTAGCAAGCAGAGCCTGGCTTGCCGCCAGCAGCTCATCGGATGCCGCGACAATCTTCGAATTGGAGATTCCGATAAACTGTCCGGATTTGATCTGCAGCTCTTCAATAACGGTATCGCGGACCGCATTCGTGACCTGTCCCGATTTCACCAGGGAGATCGCCTCCAGCATACTTTCGGTGTTCGTATCTACCGCATCATCC
Source organism: Paenibacillus sp. FSL R7-0345 (assembly GCF_038595055.1). Taxonomy (NCBI): domain Bacteria; kingdom Bacillati; phylum Bacillota; class Bacilli; order Caryophanales; family Paenibacillaceae; genus Paenibacillus; species Paenibacillus sp. FSL R7-0345. The sequence continues at coordinate 2,955,258 of NZ_CP152002.1, read as the reverse complement.
TCCTGGAAGGCGAAAGCAGCAGCTATCCCTTGCGGGATACTCTTGCTCGGGATGACAGTAACCTCACGTTCACCTTCAAGCAGCTCCTTGGCCTGCTGTGCAGCCAGGACAATGTTAGAGTTATTCGGCAGCAGGTATACGTGCTTCGCAGAGATCGATGAAATCGCATTTACGAAATCCTCAGTACTCGGATTCATCGTCTGGCCGCCGGCCAGCACGACATCAACCCCGAGACTTTTGAAGATCTCGGAAATGCCGTCGCCGGACGATACAGCGATGAAGCCGTAAGGAGCCAGATCATCCGCCGGCGGTACCGCAGGTGCCTGCACCGTGCTGTGCTCCTTCGGAATTTCGGCAAACAGCTCAGGCATCGGCGCAATATCCATTCCTGCCGTCAGCAGATCACGATGCTGCTCACGCATGTTCAGGATATGAATCTGGGTGATCTCCCCGTAAAGGAGCGCAAGGTTAAGCACATCACCCGGAGTCTTCGAATGCACATGAACTTTAATGGTTTCGTCATCGGAAATGACGATAATAGAGTCGCCGTTTACTGACAACGCTTTCCGGAATTTTTCTTCATCGAAATTCGCTCCTGTACCGCCAAGCTGACGGTTAATGAAGAATTCCATATCATATAAAAACTCAATATCTTCCGTGTGTAGCTGGGATTGGGCCGAAGACTGTACAGATGAAGGTACATTCACCGGCTTGGTCAGTACTGGTGCCGCTGCGGCAGGTGAGGGAGCTTGTCCCTGTGCTGTATACTGTACATCGGCACTTCCGCTGGTCAGATACTGATGGAATCCTTCATAAATGTAGACAAGCCCCTGTCCGCCTGAATCCACTACGCCGACCTGCTTCAGAACCGGCAGCAGCTCCGGCGTATTAGCCAGCGCTTCTTTGGCTTTGGCCAGCACTTCCGTCATCAGCTCCGTAATATCAGTAGTACGGCGCGCAAAATATACGGCATGTCTGGCTGCTTCTTTGGCAACGGTAAGAATGGTGCCTTCTACAGGCTTTACTACTGCTTTGTAGGCTGTATCCACACCGGTCTGCAGCGCTGCTGCGAACTGCTGCGTGTTCAGCTCATCATATTGGGCGGCATAGCGTCCAAGACCTCTGAACAGCTGTGACAAAATAACGCCGGAGTTCCCCCGTGCGCCCATCAATAGACCTTTGGAGAGTACTCCTGCACATTGACCGACCGAGGCGGTATTATTCTTTTTCAATTCGTTCGCACCTGCGGTCATCGTCAGATTCATATTGGTTCCTGTATCTCCATCCGGTACCGGAAATACATTCAAGGAATTGACGTGCTCTGCATGCTGCTGCAGCTTCTCCGCGCCGGCAAGAACCATTGCGGTAAAATCTGCTCCGTTTATAGAACGCTTACTCAATGAGAATTCCCCTTCCTAACTTCATGCCTAATCAATTCTATGATTAACTGGACATAATGCACTAAGTTATATTGTACTATAAGAGCTAAAAGAAATAAATGTTTTTGAATCGGTTGACGTAGCAATTTTTGCTGTGATATTATATTTAAGTATTGTTTTATGCAGGTGTAAGTAACAAGGAGGTGTAATCTATGTCCCGCAAATGTGCAGTAACTGGCAAGAAGCCGAGCAGCGGTAACCACGTGTCTCACGCTAACAACCGCAACCGTCGTTCTTGGGGAGTTAACGTTCAGAAGGTCCGCATTCTTGTGAACGGCAAACCGAAACGCGTGTATGTCAGCACCCGTGCTTTGAAAGCCGGTAAAGTTGAACGCGTTTAGTCTTGGAATTATTCCAGGATCTAGCGATCTTTCATATGAATGAAGCAAAAAGCACCCTTTACATTCGTAAGGTGCTTTTTTTCATGTTTTCTGTTCTGTTATAAACTCAGCTCTTTTGAAAAGTGTTCAAGATCGCTTTAACAAAACCTCCCAAAAATCTTGGCAGCTTAAACGTGTAAAATTTCATTATTAACCCTCCCATCAATTGTTGCCGTACGGTAGGAGACTACCCGGATTTCATATTACTCATATAACCCTGACGAGGTGCAGACCTCCCTTGAAGTACAAAAAAAGGCTACATGAGATTTCTGCTCATGTAACCATATTTATGCGGCCACAACTTGGCCTATACCTTAAACCATTAATCCCCTTAATGCTTGTCCTTGCAGGCTTATGAACGGATACCAGCCTCTGCGGCCTCCCGGATGGCCTGTATGGCGGCTGCACGGTCAGGGCGTCCAAATACGGCATTTCCGGCAACCAGCACATCTGCGCCCGCCTCAGCCACCAGTCCGGCTGTATTCTCCGCAATCCCGCCGTCCACTTCTATCCGCAGATTATGGTGGTTGATTTCACCTGCCCACTCACGGATCTGCCGGATCTTGCGCAGTGTATTAGGAATAAACGCCTGTCCGCCAAAACCCGGATTCACGGTCATCACCAGCACCATGTCTACATCCTCAAGCACCTCGCGCACAGCAGAAGCCGGTGTCCCCGGGTTAATAGCCACGCCGGCCATCAGGCCCAGCTCTTTAATCTGATGGATAACACGGTGAAGATGCACGCAAGCCTCGGCATGTACAGTAATGACGGCTGCACCGGCAGCGGCAAAATCGGCAATGTAACGTTCCGGATGCTCAATCATCAGATGGACATCAAGCGGTAAAGACGTATGGGCTTTGACTGCTTTGACAATCGGAGGGCCGAGTGTAATATTCGGCACAAAATGGCCGTCCATCACATCAACATGTATCCAGTCTCCGCCGCTGGCCTCTGCAACGGCAACTTCTGCTCCGAGGGCGGCAAAATCAGCTGATAGAATGGATGGGGCTAGTAAGATCATAAGTTAGTACCTCCGTTTCTTGTCCTTCATTTCATTATAAAACAGCTTGTAATGACCGTAACGGCTGTCTGCAATTTCACCAGCCTGCCAGGCCTCAATAACCTTGCAGCCCGGTTCATGCAGATGGCTGCAGCCGCGGAACTTGCAGTTCTCCGCATAGGCGGCGAACTCCCTGAAGCAGACTGACAGCTCCTCTACTCCCAGCTCCAGAAAGTCCAGCTGGCTGAAGCCGGGAGTATCCGCGACGAATCCTCCCCCGCCGATATCCATAAGCTCGACATGGCGGGTCGTATGGCGTCCGCGGCCCAGCCGCATGCTGATTTCGCCTGTCTCCAGCTCCAGGCTGGGGACAAGCCGGTTCAGGAGCGTTGATTTGCCTACGCCAGACTGTCCTGAGAACACACTGATTACTCCTGCAAGTCTCGTACGGAGTTCTTCGCTGCCGGAGCCGTTGAGGGAGCTGGTGACCAATACCTCATAGCCGATATTTTCATACAGCTCCTTCACCTGTGCTGTAGCCTGGCCGTCATCCTCAGCCAGATCCTGCTTGGTCAGCACAATCAGCGGCTCCAGACCGGAATGCTCGATATGTACCAGAAATTTATCCAGCAGATTCAGATTCATATCCGGCTCACGAACCGAGAACAGCAGCACAGCCAGCTTGACATTGGCTACCGGCGGCCGGATCAGCTCGGATTCCCGGGGCAGGATTTCGTCAACCATCCCCTCACCATTTTCGGTCAAAACATAAAGAACTCTGTCGCCAACCAGCGGTGAAGTCCCCTTTTTCTTAAGAATCCCCCGTCCCCGGCACTGAACCGCCTCTTCTTCCGTCGCGATGTTCCCATCCTGCAGCGGCTTCACATAATAATAACCGCTCAGCGCTTTAACAATAATACCTTCAGGCATACATATTGAGCCTTCCTCTCCGGATTTTGCACAAATGACCCAAGCGTAGATTCAACCCGGGTCATCCTGCTGCTGTCACCGCCTTCTTGTGTATAGAAAGGCTGTGCAGCTTATCTTAGTTAATGGTCTTTGCTCTTATCTTTATTGTTGCCATTACCGTTTCCCTTGCCATTACCGTGGGCATTTCCGGCCTGCTTGGCCTGGGCAGCTTCCTCCGTCAGAAATCCCGTCTGTTCGGCCTCACCTGTATTCTCCTCATCTCCGGGAGAATCCGGCGGCAGAATTTCCGGCTCGATCGTCGGATCCGGAGGTGCCTGGGTTGGCGCTACAGTAGGCTCCGGCGTCTGCGTTGCAGGCGGCTCCGGCTGCTGGACCGTACCATTCTTCGCATCGGAATAGCGTACCTCAAAAGCTTCGATGTATTCACCGTCCTGATAGATGGAGACGGCACCGTCCTTATTAGGAGCAAGAACCAGATTTACAGACAGCTCCTGGGACTTGGCGATTGTGCGTGTTCCCCATTCCTGCGGCTCGCCGTTATTGCGGGCATCGGAATAAACGATCCGGATCTTGGTCTTCTTGCCTTCACTGGATGGCGCCACAGGCACGTTGAACGTATAATTCAGTGCTTCCGGCGGGTATCCTGTACTCACGGAAATAGAGATCTTATCGCCAGGGGATACCAGATCACCCTGCTCATAAGGCCACTGCTTGGTAATTTTTCCTTCTTCGACGGAATAACTGGTATCCTTACTGACTTCATCAAGGACCAGACCCATGCCTTCCAGTATAGCTTTGGCATCATTCTGCGTCTTGTTTGTCAGATCAGGCATCGGCTTGCTTTCCTGCCCTTTGCTGACGAACACAACAAATGTAGCCGTCTCCGGATCATATTCACTGCCTTCTGCAGGCTCCGAGCCGATAACCTGGCCTTCAGGGAAATCTTCACTGAACCGCGGGTCCGGGCTGATCCGGCTTTGCTCCACACCTTCAGCAACCAGCGCCTTTACAGCATCCTCGTAAGTTCCGCCTTTGAGCGCCGGCACATTAGAAGTTGGCTTGGCCGTACTAACCGTAAGAATAATGTGAGTGCCTTCCTTGACCACAGTGCCTTCCTTCTTGTTCTGCTCCCAGACGATGTTCTCGTCGAAGTTAGGGTTGTACTGCTGCACAACCGGATTTTCCACAATCAGCCCGATTTCATCCAGCATTGCAGTAGCGTCTTCAAGCGAATGGTTGGTTACATTCGGCACGGTTACTTCTGCTACAACCAGCTGGGACCGGACATACCAGGCCACACTGCCCATTGCAATCAGCAGGAGCAGCGTTAAGCCGACCCATAATGCCGGCATGCCCCATTTCTTCTTGCCTTTCGGCACAGCCGCAATATCCTCATCATCCTCAATCCGGCGCATCCGGTCATCCCCGGCGCCGCTGCGGCTGCCCAGTGTGTGCTGGATCGGCTTGATTGCCGGAATAATCCGGGTCCGCTCTTCATCATCCTCGTCATGGAATGATGCTTTGGCTTCACTGCGCCGTTCCGGCAGCAGGCAGGTCTCCAGATCTTGGAGCATCTGCTTGGCCGACTGATAGCGCTCGTCCGGATTTTTGCGCATGGAACGCAGGATTACATTCTCGACACTCTGCGGAATCAGCGGATTTAACACACGCGGCTCCTCAAATTCCTCCTGCAGATGCTTAAGCGCTACGCTGATCGGACTTTCGCCCAAAAATGGCAGCACACCGGTTAACATCTGGTAGAGTACAATACCGAGCGAATACAAGTCGGATTTCTCCCCGGTCGTTACCCCCTTGGCATGCTCCGGTGAAAAATAGTGCACAGAGCCGACTACCGAGCCTGTCTGGGTAATGGTTGTGGAGGTTACCGCACGGGCAATTCCGAAATCCGTTACCTTAACCCGTCCGTTACGGCCGATCAAAATGTTATGAGGCTTGATATCCCGGTGGATGATCTGGTTCTGGTGGGCATGATCCAGTGCGTCACAAATCTGGGATGATATCCGGATTGCTTCGTCCACCTGTAACGGCGCCCGTTCTTTGATAATTTCGTTCAGGTTCTTGCCTTCCACATATTCCATGACAATATAATGCACATCCTCTTCCTGGCCTACATCGTAGATGCTGACCACGTTGGGATGCGACAAGGATGCAGCTGACTGCGCCTCGCGCCGGAAGCGGCGGATGAACTCCTCATCGTGCACAAACTGGTTCCTCAGTACTTTTATGGCGACGTTCCGGTTAAGCAGGATATCATGGGCTCTGTATACAAGCGCCATGCCGCCTGCCCCGATCCGTTCGATGACTTGGTAACGGCCGCCCAATTCGTGACCGATCATCTGTTCCACTCCTTTGTTTCGGGCACAGCGGCCTCTCCTTGATGTTCTAACATGGCGACGCTGATATTATCGCCGCCGCCGGCAAGCAATGCCAGCTGAAGCAAGCGGTCCGCTCTTTCTTCTAAAGGAATTTCATGTATGCCTGCCACCTTGCCAAGATGCTCCTGGCTGACAAAGTTGCTTAGGCCGTCGCTGCACAGCAGCAGCAGCTCACCGGGCGCAAGGCTTACAGGAGCGATATCCGCCTTAACCTCGGCATCCGTTCCCAGTGCTCGGATCAGCACATTACGGCGCGGATGGCTGCCGAGTTCCTCCAGGCTGATCTGGCCGTTCTTGAACAGCTCATTGACCAGTGTATGATCCTCGGTTAACTGAATTGCGGCGCTGTCCTTGACAAGATAGGCTCTGCTGTCACCGATATGGCCAATGTAGCCTTCAGCCCCGTTAAGCAAAGCCGCAACGACAGTAGTCCCCATGTTATGGTACTTCTCATCACGTGATGACTCGATAAAGACTGTGCGGTTGGCTGTCATGATTGCGGAAGAGAGTGCATCGCTGAGCTCCCCGCCGGCCTGATCCGGCGGCAGTTCATCCAGCGTGCTGCGCATCGTCTCAAGGGCCAGCCGGCTGGCCGTATCTCCTGCCTGATGCCCTCCCATTCCATCTGCAATAATGCCTAAGGTATAACCGTGGCGCGTAGCGCCAATCCAGACCGAATCCTCATTGACGGAGCGTACCCGTCCGACATCACTGGCATGAACTGTTCTGATCAAATATCCTCACCCCAACTCCATATGTTTGGCGCGCAGCTGTCCGCATGCGGCCGCAATATCATGGCCCTGCTCACGGCGGATGGTTACGTTCACGCCCTGGTCGGCCAGAATACGCTGAAATTCAAATATATCATTACGGGAAGTCCGGACGTATTTGCGCTCCGGCACATGGTTAACCGGAATCAGGTTGACGTGGCACAGCATCGTCTTAAGGACACCGGCCAGTTCCTTGGCGTGTTCAGGCTGGTCATTAACCCCGCCAATCAGAGCGTATTCGAAGCTGATCCGGCGGCCTGTCTTGGCCTGATAGTAACGCAGGGATTCAATTACGTCATCAAACGGGTAACGACGGTTAACCGGCATCAGCTTGGAACGCAGCGCATCATTCGGTGCATGGATCGAAATCGCCAGATTGATCTGGGTGTCTTCGTCGGCGAATTTGTAAATGTTCGGCACAATGCCGCTGGTGGAGACAGTGATGTGGCGCTGTCCGATATTCAGCCCTTTTTCATGGATCATCAGCCGCAGGAATCTCATGGTGGCATCGTAGTTCTCGAACGGCTCACCTGTACCCATGATAACGATACTGCTGACACGTTCATTACGCTCATCTAGAATTTGCTGGGAGCGAACTACCTGGGCGACAATCTCGCCGGCAGTAAGGTCGCGTTTCAGCCCGCCCAGCGTGGAGGCGCAGAACGTACAGCCGATCCGGCAGCCCACCTGTGTCGTTACACATACGCTGTTGCCATAATTGTGTTTCATAATAACTGTTTCGATTGCATGATCATCATGCAGGCCGAACAGGAATTTCACTGTACCGTCCTTGGACTCCAGCTTCGTAATTTCAGTCAGTGCGTTAATTCTGAACTGATCGTCCAGCTTTGCACGCAGCGCCTTGGACAGGTTGCTCATCGATTCAAAATCATTGACCCGCTTGACGTACAGCCAGTCGAAGATCTGCCCTCCGCGGAAAGCCGGCTCTCCGTTGTCTTTAGCCCACTGCTGCAATTCTTCTAAAGAAAAATCATATATTAAAGGTTTCATTATTATTAGCACCTGTTCTTTCATAAAAGTATAAAACATTATCCCGGGACGGCTGTCAACAATCTGAGGTTTTACGCAAAACGGACACCAATCCTCTATGGACGATATGTCCCTTCTTCTAAAGGATATGCGTATTATTTCTCATTCTTCCTATTTTAACACAAAATTCAGAGACGGTAAAAGAAAAGCCCGCCGCGCAGCAGAATCTGCGGGCGGGACCTCTGTCAATCTTCGGCCGGTCTGCTAACTTACAAGAGTCGCTGCAGCCGGGCAATATAGAAACCGTCGCTCCCGAAATGGTGCGGCAGCAGCTGGATTCCCTCGCCGGCCGCCAGGGCAGTATCCCTGGTCCGCTCCCAGACCGGCGAGTTGAAGCTTACCGGAGCAAAGTCCGGGTTCTGATTCAGAAAAGCAGACACAACCGCGCTGTTCTCTGCCTGTTCGGTCGTACAGGTGCTGTAGACCAGCACTCCGCCGGGCTTCAGCAGCTTGGAGACGGATTGCAGCAGCTCAGCCTGCAGTCCGGCAATGCTGTCCACATCCTCCGGCTGCTTGCGCCATTTGAGGTCCGGCTTGCGCCGGATCACCCCGAGCCCCGAGCATGGAGCATCCAGCAGAATCCGGTCAAAGGACTCCGCCGGGAGCTCAGCTGCAAGCTCAAGCGCATCTGCGCTGCCTGTCGTGATGCAGTCCAGTCCGAGCCGCCCGGCCTGATCCGAGATCAGCTTGGCCTTATGGGCATGCAGGTCGTTGGCATAGATATAGCCATCGTCCTTCATCAGTTCGCCCATGTGCGCGCTTTTGCCGCCCGGAGCAGCGCAGCAGTCAAGCACTCTCATGCCGGACTCCGGAGCAACAGCTTCGGCGACCAGCATGGAGCTCTCATCCTGAACGGACAGATAGCCGTCCGTATACCAGGAGGACAGAGCAAGATTGCCGGCGCCCTTGACGACGATGCCATACGGGCTAAGCCTGGAAGCAGACGCATTCACTCCCGCCTCCAGCATCTCTTCAAGCAGCCTGTCCCGGCTGATCATTGTTGTATTCACCCGGACGCTGACAGCCGGCGGCTCATTATTGGCGGCACACATCGCTTCTGCAGTGCCGATTCCGTACTCAGCGGCCCAGCGTTCCACCATCCATAACGGATGGGAGTAGAGGATCGAGATCCGCTCAGCCTCATTCAGGCCCTTCTTCAGCACAGGCAGCTCACCGGCACGCAGCACGCTGCGCAGCACCCCGTTAACCATCCCGGAGATGCCCTGGTGGCCGCGTTTCTTGGCGATATTAACCGCTTCATTGACGGCAGCATGCGGCGGAATCCGGTCCAGATACATGATTTGATACAGGCTCAGGCGCAGCAGATTACGAACCCAAGGTGCAAGCTTGGCTATTCCTTTGCTTACGAAATCCTCCAGCACATAATCCAGTGTAATCAGGCGGGATAATGTACCATACACAAGCTCCGTAGCCAGTCCGGAATCCTCGCGGCTGAGCCCGGACTTCTGCAGGCTGCTGTTCAGCAGCAGGTTACTGTAAGCTCCCTCCTGCTCGACCCGGACCAGCACATCAAGCGCTACGGAGCGGGCAGAAGCTGCCGGACGGCTGCCCTTATCTGCACCTTTAGCGGCAGCCGTACTGCCGCCCTGTCTGCTGTTATTGCCCTGCGGCTTGCCTGCACCGCCTGTGCGGCCGAGGCGTTGTCCGCCACGGCCGGACCCTCCGCCGTTCATGCCCGCGCTCAACCCAGCACCGTCCCGGGACTCATAGCCGCTCCGCGGCTGAAGTCACCGGCGTTCATCGCCTTTTTGCCTGCCGGCTGCACAGAGGTCAGCAGCAGTGAACCGTCACCGGTGCTCACCTCTACACCGCGCTCATTAACTGCAAGTACTGTCCCCGGTGCTGCGGAAGCTGATGACTGCTTATCAGCCGGCTTAACAGCTGCCCACACTTTAAAGGTTTCGCCGTTCCAGAGCGTGAACGCTCCTGAGAACGGAACAAGTCCGCGGATCCGGTTGTAGATTTCACGAGAACCTGCACTCCAGTCGATCCGCTCGTCATCACGGCTAAGGTTCGGCGCATAGGTTGCTTCGTTGTCATCCTGCTTCACCGCTTCTACCCGGCCCTCTGCCAGTCTCGGCATTTCCGTCTTCAGCAGATCACATCCGGCCAGACTCAGTTTTTCAAACAGGTCGCCTGCCGTATCCTCATCTTCAATAGGCACCTCAACCCGTGAAATCATGTCACCGGTATCCAGTCCTTCAGCCATGTACATCAGTGTAACTCCGGTAACCGTCTCTCCGTTGATGATACAGCGCTGGATCGGCGCACCTCCGCGGTATTGTGGCAGCAAGGAGCCGTGAACATTAACACATCCGTTACGCGGCAGATCCAGCACACTCTTAGGCAGAATCTGGCCATAGGCGGCAGTAACGATAAGATCCGGCGCATACTCTGCCAGCTCTGCCACCGACTCCGGACGGCGGAGCCTTTCCGGCTGCAGCACAGGAAGCCCCAGTGCCAGTGCCGCTTCCTTTACAGGAGTTGGCACCAGTGTCTTCTTGCGTCCCTGCGGACGGTCAGGCTGTGTTACAACAGCTACCACTTCATAGCCTTCCTCCACAAGCATTTTCAGGGACGGCACGGCAAAGGCCGGTGTACCCATGAATACTATTTTCATTCCGTTCACTCCCCGGACTCGCTGTTCTCAGCAGTATACTCATAGACTTTCTCGGCGATATCGGTAAATAATACACCGTTGAGATGGTCAATTTCGTGCAAAAATGCCCGGGCCAGAAGACCGCTGCCCGTAATGATAACCTCGTTGCCTTCACGGTCAAGCCCGCGTACGGTTACTGTCTCTGCCCGGCGGACATCACCATTCAATCCCGGAATACTCAGGCAGCCCTCAGGTCCGAACTGTTCGCCTTCTGCGCTTACGACTTCCGGATTAATCAGCTTGATCAGCCCATGCTCCTCATCGGCATCCACGACGATCAGCCGTTTCAGAATGCCCACCTGCGGTGCAGCTAGGCCGACGCCTTCCGCATCATACATAGTATCAGCCATATCATCCAGCAGCTTCTGGACGTTAGGCGTAATTTTGGTTACAGGCTTGGCTATTTTGTGCAATACCTCATCCGGTTCTTTAACGATTAATCTGATTGCCATTTCACGTACACCATCCTTATTCTGAACTTCTAAATTCTCTTTATTGTATCACGCCATAAGGCTACATCAACATCTGCGGGTCTACATCAATGCTGATCTGCAGGTTATTGTCGCGGACCGAATCCTCCAGCTCCTCGGCAATCTTTCGGGCCAGCCCGATGGCATCAATCGATCCCCGCCATTTGATGATGCACTGAAACCGGTATCTTCCCTTCAGCTTCGGCAGCGGGGAAGCAACCGGGCCAAGCAGGTCAAGCGCATCCGCAGACAGCTTATCCAGGCTGGCGAACCAGCGGAGCTGCCTGGCCCGGCCCTGCAGATTCAGCGCATAATTCTCAGCCATCTTCAGCAGCAGCGGAAGCTGCTCATGTGAGAGAGTGACAAGAATAAGCCGGCAGTAAGGCGGGTAATGCAGGGCTCTGCGGTGCTTCAGCTCTTCGCGGACAAACGAGGTATAATCATGTCCGCTGGCATGCACGATCGAGTAATGCTCGGGCGTGTAGGACTGCACTACAACTTCACCGGGAAGCTGGTGCCTGCCTGCGCGTCCGGCCACTTGTGTAAGCAGCTGGAATGTCTTCTCGCCGGCACGGAAATCCGGCAGATTCAGCGCGGAATCTGCCGTAATGACTCCGACAAGGGTCACATCCGGAAAGTCCAGCCCTTTGGCCACCATCTGCGTACCGAGCAGAACATCAGCCTTTTTGTCTCTGAACTGGTTCAGCAGCTTCTCATGCGAGCCCTTTTCTGTTGTTGTATCCACATCCATCCGGATAACCCGGATCCCCGGGAAAAGCTTACCCAGCTCCTCCTCGACCCGCTGGGTCCCTGTACCAAAAAAGCGGATGTGTTCACTGCCGCATTCAGGACAGACCTTGGGCGAGGGTTCCGCATGGCCGCAGTAATGACAGCGCAAATTGTCACTGCGGCTGTGGTAGGTAAGCGAAATGTCGCATTCCGGGCAAGTGGCCACAAAACCACAGCTGCGGCACATGACAAAGGTGGAGAAGCCTCTACGGTTCAGGAGCAGTACCGTCTGCTCCCCTTTCTCCAGCCTGCTCTCCAGTGCAGCATGCAGCCTGCGGCTGAACATCGAGCGGTTACCTTCCTTCAGCTCATCGCGCATATCCACTACATGCACCTTAGGCAGTGCATTGCCCAGGGCACGGGTCGGCATTTCCAGCAGCACCGGCGAGAAGTGAATGTCGCTCTGCGATCTGGCTGCATGGTAGCTCTCCAGCGACGGGGTGGCGGAGCCGAGAATAACTGCCGCTCCCCCCTGTTCCGCCCTGCGGACAGCTACATCCCGGGCATGATATTTAGGATTCTCCTCCTGTTTGTAGGAGGACTCATGCTCTTCATCCATAATAATTAGGCCGAGGTTGGCAAACGGGGCAAATACAGCCGAGCGGGCCCCGACGGCAACCATCGCTTTGCCTTCCCTGATCTTACGCCATTCGTCATAGCGTTCACCGACAGACAGGCGGCTGTGCATTACAGCTACGCCGCTGCCGAACCGTCCTTTGAACCGTTCGACCATCTGCGGGGTGAGCGCGATTTCCGGTACAAGCACGACAGCCTGTCTGCCCTGATCCATAGCACGCTGTATACACTGCAGATAAATTTCAGTCTTGCCGCTTCCGGTTACCCCGTGCAGCAGAAAAACCTCATGCTGCTGTTCATCAACCGTCCGGGCAATCCGCGTGTAAACCTGCTGCTGTTCCGGCGTAAGCGGCAAAGGCGTGCTTGGCTTGAAGTCGCGGCCCCGGTAAGGGTCACGGTAAACCTCAATCTCACTGATCTCAATGTAGCCCTTTTCTTCCAGCGCCTTTACCGTACCTGCCGTAACCTGCAGAACAGCCAGCAGATCCTTCATCGGCATCGGCAGCATCTGCTCCATGTCAATCAGGTATGACAGCACATCCTTCTGCCGTGCAGACCGTGCCGGAAAGGTGCTGAGTGATTCGCGGGCTGCAGCCAGCCCGATCGCCAGGTCAACGGCCTTCAGCTTCTTCTTGCCCATCTTATCCTTGATGGACTGGCTCTCGGTCAACACTCCCCGGCGAAGCATAAACTTCACCGTCTCTGCCGCTCCAGGGAAGCTGCGGGTCAGCTGCTTCATGGACACTTCGCCCGCTTTTCTGACGAAATCAATGATCGTCTGCTCCTCGAGATCCTCCTCCAGGAACAGCGGAAACAGTTCGTCTGCAGGCTTATCTGCAGCTCCAGCCCCCTCCCCCAGAGAAATCAGGCGTTCAGCTTTGCCTTTGAGTGCGGTTGGCAGCATAGCCTGCAGGGCAGAAATCCGCCGGCAGGCATAACGCTGGCTCATCCAGTCACCTAATTCAACCAGCTCCGGCGACAGCGGCGGGAGCAGGTCAAGCACCTCCTGGATCGGTTTTAATCCGGAGGCAGCACCAGTCTCGCCGGATTCCAGCGAAACTACAAACCCCTGAACCGTCCGGTGGCCGAAGGGCACAGCTACCCGGCTGCCGACCTCAATCCACAGCCGCAGAGCGTCAGGAATAGAATAGTCGAACGGCCGGTCGGTGCTGCGCACAGGAACATCGACAATGACCTTCGCTATCTCCATTATCGCGTTACTCCGGATGTCCGTTCCGCTGCAAGCGCCAGCAGACGGCGCGCCACCTCATCCTTGGAGCTGAGCGGGAGATCCAGCACCAGCCCGTCCGCATCATAGATGGACACAATGTTGGTATCTGTGCCGAATCCTGCCCCCGCTTTGGAGACATCATTGGCAACAATCAGATCCAGATTTTTGCGGATTAGCTTATCCCTTGCATAAAATTCCAAATTACTCGTTTCGGCGGCAAAGCCGATCAGGAACTGGCCGTCCTTCGACTTGCCCAGACTCTCCAGAATGTCCGTTGTCTTAACCAGCTCAAGCGTCAGGGTATCCCCGCTTTTTTTAATCTTGTCATCTGCGCTGTGCTTCGGACGGTAATCGGCTACTGCAGCCGCCATGATTAAAATATCGCATCCATTCCGGCGGCTGGCAACCGAATCCAGCATGGACTGGGCTGATTCTACCCGGACCAGCTCAATACCGGGATCCTGGGGCGGCGCTTCATCTGTCCGTGCGGCTATCAGGGTAACCTCTGCCCCCATTGCTCGCGCGGCCCGCGCAATCGCAAAGCCCATTTTGCCGGAGGAATCATTGGAAATGTAGCGGACCGGATCGATGCGCTCAACGGTTCCGCCTGCGGTAACCACTACTTTTTTGCCGCTTAAAGGACCTTTAGCCTGAGCAGTTTGAATATTGAAATAGTTCTCGACCACGCGGACGATGGATTCCGGTTCTTCCAGTCTGCCTTTGCCTACATATCCGCAGGCCAGCAGACCCTCGCCGGGTTCGATAAACTGCACACCGCGGGCAGCAAGTGTATTCATATTGCTGACTACCGCCGGATGCTGGTACATGTGGACATTCATCGCTGGTGCGATCATAACAGGTGCAGTCGTGGCAAGCAGCGTGGTGGACAGCATATCATCAGCCAGCCCGTGGGCCATTTTGGCGATCATATTGGCGGTTGCCGGTGCAATCAGCACCAGATCGGCAGCACCTGCCAGATCAATATGAGAGATAGAAGCGGGGTCACGCTCCTGGAAGGTATCACTGTATACCCGTTGTTTGGACAGCGACTGAAAAGTCAGCTCGGTAATAAACTGTTTGGCCGAAGCTGTCATAATAACATGGACCTCAGCTCCCTTTTGGGTCAGCTTGCTGGTCAAGGCTGCCGCCTTATAGGCTGCAATGCCTCCTGTAACGCCAAGGATAATGGTTTTGCCTGTTAAGCTGTTCAACATAATCCCCCCTGTTTCAAGCCTGTGAACAGGCTCCAATGAACCGGAAATGATAACCGGAATCGAGATGATAGTGTACTCATCCTTATACCGGCATGAAGAAACGGCTGCGCCGCCTTCAGGTCGAGGCTGGCACCCGTTTCAAATGTCAGACAAAAACGGCTGCGCTGTCCTTCAAGGGCGCTATCCGTTTCTGCAGAAATATAAGGATAATTTATAGTGTAGAACATATAAATTCTCATATTTTAAAAAAATAACAACCTTCCGGTTGTCAGGAACAGCCCTGATAAGGGCTACATATGACATTGTACAGCATAACCTCCGCTAACCGGAGAAAACGGCTCCTTCATCGCAGCCGTTTTCTGCAGGTGTAGCAAAAGGGGAGAATATCCTACTCTTCGCCCCGGGTTACAACAATGCGGTCTTCGTAGATTTCTTCGAGCGCAACACCAACGAACTTATGCGATTTTGGCGCTTTAATGTCCGTTTTGCCGCCTTCACGGAGCAGTCTTGCCCGGCGGGCTGCAGCGACAACCAGCGAATACTTGCTGTCAACCTTGTTCATCATTTCATCAATAGACGGATATAGCACGTAAGACACCTCTTCATCGTTTACTTTAAATATGGTTCTTTGCAGGAAGCGCGCATTATCTTACCTTGCAGTGCTCGGCAATTATAATGCTCTCAATACGTTTGCAGGCGAGGTCGATCTCATCATTCACTACGGCGTAGTCATAGTGCCGGATCAGCCCAATCTCATCCTCGGCAACAGACATGCGGTGGCTGATTACATCAGGATGCTCCGTACCGCGTCCGCGGATCCGGTCCTTGAGCTCATCCATCGACGGCGGAAGCAGGAATACAAAGATTCCCTCAGGAAACTTCTCCTTGACCTTAAGTGCTCCCTGGACTTCAATCTCCAGAATGATATCCTTGCCGCTCTCCAGTGTCTGCTCCACAAAATCACGCGGAGTCCCGTAATAGTTCCCCACATATTCTGCATGTTCCAGCAGCTGATCCGCTTCTATCATTGCCGCAAATTCATCTCTGCTCTTGAAAAAATAGTTGACTCCGTTCTCTTCGCCTTCACGCGGATTCCGGGTGGTGGCAGATACGGAATAGACAAGCTCAGGCATTTTCGGTCTAAGTGCAGTACACACCGTGCCTTTGCCAACGCCGGAAGGTCCGGATAAGATAATCAGCAATCCTTTTGACATAGTACACTCCAATTGTTGTTATTCGTCGTTATCGTCATCTTTACTGGACAAGCGGTGTGCCACTGTCTCCGGCTGAACGGCTGACAGAATGACATGGTCACTGTCTGTGATGATGACAGCCCGCGTCCGGCGGCCATAGGTTGCATCGATCAGCATATGCCGGTCTCTTGCTTCCTGGATAATACGCTTGATTGGTGCAGATTCCGGGCTGACAATGGAAATAATACGGTTGGCCGATACGATATTCCCAAAGCCGATGTTAATTAATTTGATTGCCATGTTCCGGTTGTTCCCCCCATAAGTTACATCATCGCTTGCCGAAATTCCTGTTACTCCAAATTAGCGGCCTGCTCACGAATCTTCTCCAGTTCCGCTTTCATCTCAAGCGTAAGGTTCACCAGATTCAGATGATTGCATTTCGACCCGATTGTATTCGTCTCCCTGTTCATCTCCTGAATGAGAAAATCCAGCTTGCGTCCTGCCGGCTCGCTTCCGTTCAACAGGGTCCTGCATTGTTCAAAATGACTGTACAACCGGGTAAGCTCTTCATCAATATTACAGCGGTCAGCAAAGATAGCTATTTCCATTCCGAATTTATGCTCTTCAAAAGGGAACGTTCCGTCATTCAGCTCGCCTAGCCGCTGCCGCAGCTTATCGCGGTATTCACTTACAACCTCAGGGGCAAGTGCAACCATCGCTGCATGCAGCTCTTCCAGATGGACAAGCCTGCGCGACAGATCAGCAGCAAGATAGCTTCCTTCGCGGGCACGCATCTGAAGCAGTGACTGCAGGCTCTGCGTTAATCCCCGTTCAAGCATCTCGGAGCATTCTTCAGGTGTACCGGCATTTACGGCCGCCGGCCCCTCCCTGGGTTCCATTACACCGGGCATAGAAAGTATATCATGCAAAGTCAACTCTCCTGTAAGCCCGAACTCCTTCTTCAGCGCTTCCGCCGCTTCCAGATAGGATTTCACCGCCGGCCGGTTCAGCTCCTGTAAAGCAGCCGTCTCCTCCGCGGTTTCCCTGTTAATGATGACATCTACCCGTCCCCGTTTGATATGGTTCTGCACAGTCTTGCGCAGCATATCCTCATAAACCGTCCAATCCCGGGGCATCCGCAGCACAACTTCGCAGTAACGGTTATTCACCGATTTGACTTCGAACGTAATCTTGTAACCGCCGAATTGCAGGGATGATTGACCGTATCCGGTCATGCTAAATGACAACGGAATCACATCCATTACACTATTGTAATTGATTCTTACTAGCGAAACAAGGGGGACAATTTACGCCCCTGCTTGGCCCAAATATACTCAAGCAGCTGTACACTCATGTCGTAGAACATAAACGGAGTCATCAGATAAATGCCGTTAAAATGCGCCGTGGCCGCATCAAGCAGCTCCTTGGCAATAGCGACACCTTCTGCCCGTCCGGCTTCGCCTTCCAGCCCCTGCATCCGTCTGCGCACCTCATCCGACAGCTGGATTCCAGGCACCTCGTTATGCAGGTATTCGGCATTGCGGCCGCTGGCCAGCGGCATAACACCGATGAAGATCGGAATGTCCAGGTGCTTCGTCGCTGCCGCAATATTTGCAATCAGCTCAGGGTCATAGACAGGCTGGGTCATAATATAATCTGCGCCGGAGGCGATCTTTTTCTCCAGGCGCTGTACCGCTTTGTCGAGATGCTTCACGTTCGGGTTAAACGCAGCCCCGATCACAAATTTGGCCTTCTGCTTGAGCGGCTTGCCTGAGAAGGCAATCCCGTCATTAAGCTGCTTGATCATCCGGATGATCTCGAAGGAGGTCAGATCGTAAATGGAGCTGGAGCCCGGCAGATCGCCGAACCGCGCCGGATCTCCGGTAACAGCCAGCACATGATCAATGCCTAGCGCATCAAAGCCCATCAGATGGGACTGGGTTCCGATCAGATTACGGTCCCGGCAGGCAACATGCACAAGCGGCCGGAGTCCGGTACGGGATTGTACCAGCGATCCGAGCGCCATGTTGCTCATCCGTGTTACAGCAAGGGAGTTGTCAGCAAGTGTCAGGGCATCTGCACCTGCTCTGCGCAGCGCTTCCGCGCCTTTCATGAACTTCGTGATATCCAGTTCACGCGGCGGGTCAAGCTCCACGATTACCGTATGGCGCTCCTTCACCAGATCAACCAGATTCGGCTCGCGGCCGCTCCGGCTGCCGTCATCCTCCAGATGCTCATGTACGGTAATGCTGCCTGTGCTCTGTTTCACTGCCGGCTCCGGCAGCGGCTGTGCGACATAGCCGCGCAGCGCAGCCGATATTTCAGCGATATGCTGCGGTGTTGTACCGCAGCATCCGCCGATGATCCGGCTGCCCATATCCGCAAAGACCGGGGCCATCTGTCCAAAGTAATCCGGTGTTGCACCGTAGCGGTACTGCCCGTCCACATAGTCGGCGATCCCTGCATTCGGATAGACCGATACCGGCAGGGCAAGACTTCCCTGCAGCGTTCTCAAGGCACGCTTGATGCCGTTAGGTCCGGTCCGGCAGTTAAAGCCGATTACGTCTGCCCCGTCCTGCTCCAGAATGTGAAAAGCCTCCGGCAGGGTCAATCCGTCAAGCGTGCGCGCCGTCTCATCCACGGCAAGCTGGCAGATGACCGGCAGGCTGCTGAGCTTGCGGACCGCCCGCAGGGCGAGATGAAGCTCTTCTACATCATAGAAGGTCTCCAGCATAATGCCGTCAGGCTGCTCTTCCAGCAGAGCGGAAAACTGCTGGGTATAGAAGCGCTTAAGCTCTGCTGCAGACAGATTCGCCCGTTTGCCCGCACGGATGGAGCCTACAGCTCCAACCACATAACCGGCTTCCCCGGCTGCCTTCTGCGCGATCCGCACACCGGCGCGGTTAATCTCCTCCACCTTGCCCTCGAGGCCGAACTTGGCCAGCTTGTCATAATTGGCGGAGTACGTGTTGCTCTCCAGGAGCACAGCCCCGGCTTCTATATAGCTGCGGTGTACATCTTCAATAACCTCAGGAGAGTTCAAATTCAATTCTTCATAGGAGATGCCGACAGGGAAGCCCTTTTGATATAAAAAGGTTCCCATCGCCCCGTCTCCGACCAACACGTTATTCTTCCATGCAGAGCGCAAATCCGGCTTCACCGCAAGAACCTCCCCTATACTGTCATTAGTTTCATACTAATGTAACATAAAACGGGATGGATGATAAGCATTCGGACTCCGCAAATATCGGCCGGACGGGCGGCTTGCCTGCATGGCATTACAGAAAATGCCCATACTACTTTTATTAACCAGCAAAGGACTGTTCCGGTTGAAAAGAAAAACGCGCAGGCTGCTGATCCGCAAATATACTGTTATCGTTATTTTATCTGTACTATCCCTGCTGTATCTATATCTGCTGGACTGGATGTTCGGCTACGGACAGGGGAATATTGCCTATATCCTCAATTACCTGCTGTATTCCGCTTCCGAAAAGCTGGCCGCTGCCGTCATGCTGCTTGCACTGGTTGTACCCGACATCATCTACTGGATCCGCGGCACTCAGCCGGGACGGGGCTCCGAAAAATAGCTGCGGACAGCCGTAATAATGATCAGAATAACAGGGATAACAATCATGAACACCGGGTAAACCGTGTACAGCAGCCTGCCGCCCTCATCCAGATGCTCAGTGAAGCTGCGGGCGTCAAGCATCGAAGTAAACAGGATAATCAGCGTGCAGGGATAGAGCATCCGCCGGTACGGAAGCTTGAACAATTCGGAAATTCCGATCAGAGCGGCGCTGAAAAAGACCGACATTTTGAAAAAGACCCCGATAATCAGCACCATCACCACAAAAATATCCACCCGCTGGATGAAATCCGAAATCGAGATTTTACTGATGGTCGGCATCAGCGGCAGCGGGGAACGCTTTACGATATCCGCCCCCAGCACTGAAATATTCAGGGCCATCGTGGCGCTGAGCAGCAGCGCGGAAAATAGCATGGCGGCAGCAATGATCCACGGGCCTTTACGGGCATCCGACAGATAGGGCATCAGCATCGTAAAGACAATCATTTCGCCGAACGGGAACATATAATTCTGATGCACTACTGACTCCGCTACCGGCCAGAAGCCATCCTCCAGCACAGGCAGGAGATGCTGCAGATTAATAGAGCCTGACAGCATCAGCAGCACCATACTGAACAATCCGATCATCAGGACAATCGTCGTAAACACCAGTGAAGTCCGCGTGAGCACCTCCGTACCTTTATGCAGCACATAAGAGCTCGACAGGATCATCAGCATACTGAGGATAAACAGCGGTGTATTGTGCATTGTGGCCATCGCCAGCATCGTACTTCCGTCACGCAGCCCCCTGCCCGAAAGATTCATATACAAAATAATGTACAGCAGCGCAACCGGTGTCCCCGCCGTCCTTCCGAGCAGCTTGCGGGTATAGCCGACGAATGTAAGTTCAGGATGCTTTCTGTACAGATAAGCGTACCCCGTAAACATCAGCAGGCCGGCCAGCGAACCGACCAGGATCGAAAGCCAGGCATCCCTGCCGGCCCCCATGCCCAGATTGACAACCAGCGAAGTACCCAGCTCGAACAGCAGTGTAATACTGAAAAACTGGAGTAATCCGATTTTTACTTTTCCCATTCTGTCCCTCCTCCGCTCTACGGATTCACCTGAAAGGAGCTGCTGCGCATATCGGTATGCCGGATGACTGCATCAGCATCAATTTTATATTCACAGTCTGCAAAAACATCCTCCCAGTGGTCTCTTATCTTTTTCCAGCTGCGCGGATTCTTCCGCTCCATCGCCTGTCCGAAACCTATATAATCACTTTTATATTTTTTTGCTGTCTCTATGGCTGCCTTGATTTTCTCGGCGGTGTCTTCTGTGAGCATGGGGGCAAGATTCTGGAGTGTCTCAGGGGAAGTAAGATCCAGGCTGTTCGGGCTTTCCTTGATCGAGGCCTGCTGGCTGATTTTCACAGTAAAAACCGGATGCTCCGGATCTGCCGCCTTTACGCCTACTTCAAGCTGGGACTGGTATACATTAAAGGCAAGGAAGCTCGCACCGGGATACCGGACCACTGCCGGATAGCCTTTGATTTTATTATGCAAAAGCGCTGTCGCCAGTGCAGTGTCCCCCTTCAGCCAGCCTATCAGTCTGTCATCCTTGAAAGCGGCAAGCTCCGTTACTTTGAGCACAGCTTGCGGGGCAATGGTTTTCATATTGTCATTCGTATCCGCGCTTTCACGGCTGCCGTCAGTAATGACACCGTTAATAACCGGTCCCCCGCCCCTGAGCTGAATGCCCCTGATTACGTCGTCAACTTCCATCCGGTAGTTATAACCGAAATGCTTGGAGGTCGTATCCAGCTTCTCTACCAGATCATTGGCAGGAATTTTGCTGAATACGGTCATGGTTGACATAATGTCTCTGGCAGTCTGATTTTTGGCAATAAAAATCAAACTGGTAAGCCGGGTGTCGCTCTCCCGCTCAAGTACATCCAGCATATCCTTAATCCCTTCCCTGGCAAGCTTTTCGGATATAACCAGAACACGGACATGGCCCAGCGAGAGAAAACGTGCCGTCTGGCGTGAAGCATTAGCCAGCGCCTCATACATCGTATGCCCTTTGCCGGTATATAAGGCAACCGGCGAAATGCCGCGTGCGTTTTCTCCGGATATTTCGTCGGCAACAATGACCTGGAAGGAGAGGACAAATTTTTCGTCCTCCCCTTCACCCCTGTCAATGGCAACCCCGGATACAATTGCCCGCCGGTTGAGCTCGACGCTGTCCCAGCATCCGCTCAATACAAACAGAATGGACAGCTGAAGTGTAAGGAGCAGAACCAGGGATAAGCTACTTCTTCTCATCACGCACCTCCTCCCCGTCCTGCCGAACGGTGCCGCCGTCCCCATTCTTCCGGATGAGCGGTGCCAGCGCAGCCTCATGTCCTGACGTTATCTTTTTGTAAGCCGGCATTTCCGCCCTTAGCTGCGCCGGAGATTTACCGGGCTTCATCAGCCACAGCGGCAGTCTGAGGATGCTGTCCTTCTGCCCTTTCACGGACAGCGGGACAAACGGGGACAGATAAGGTATGCCGAATGAGCGCAGGCTGTTCATGTGTGCAACCAGTACGATGAGGCCAAGCGTAATGCCATAGAATCCGAACATTCCGCCCAGCAGCAGGAAGCCGAAACGGATGATCCGCCCGGCAATCGCCATGTTGTAGGCAGGGATGGCAAAGCTCGCAATGCCGGTAAGCGCAATAACGATAACCATGATAGGCGTTATAATGCCTGCCTCCACGACCGCTGAGCCGAGAATCAGCGCCCCGACAACCGAAACGGTCTGACCGATGACCCGCGGCATCCGCACTCCCGCTTCACGCAGAATTTCAAAAGCGCCTTCCATCAGCAGTGCTTCAACAAAGGCCGGAAACGGTACGGTTTCCCGCTGTGAGAGCAGGTTGATCAGCAGGGTGGTCGGGATCATCTCATAGTGATATGTAGTAAGGGCGATATACACCGACGGGCCCAGCAGCAGCACGATAAAGCTGACATACCGGACAATGCGCATCAGAATCGCAATATCAAACCGCTGGGAATAGTCTTCGGCAGACTGGAAGAACTGGGTGAATACAGCAGGAAGGATCAGCACAAAGGGGGTTCCGTCCACAATAATGACTACCCTGCCTTCAAGCAGATTGCCTGCCGCTACGTCCGGACGTTCAGAATTATAGATGGTCGGAAAAGGCGTAAACGTCTTGTCCTGGATCAGCTCTTCAATAAATCCCGATTCCAGCACCTCGTCGACCGCCACCTTGTTCAGCCGGTTCCGCACTTCCTCTACCAGATCCTCACCTGCCAGCTCCTTCATATACAGCATGGCTACATGGGTGTGTGTCTCTGTACCGATTCTCGTATATTCCAGCCGCAGCTTCGGTGATTTAATCCGTCTGCGGATCAGCGATATGTTGGTGGCCACTGATTCCACAAACCCGTCCTTAGGTCCGCGCACTACCATCTGTGAGGATGACTCCTCCACAGAACGGGCTTCACCGCCTTTGGTATCGC
Organism: Paenibacillus sp. FSL R7-0345; assembly: GCF_038595055.1. Classification (NCBI taxonomy): domain Bacteria; kingdom Bacillati; phylum Bacillota; class Bacilli; order Caryophanales; family Paenibacillaceae; genus Paenibacillus; species Paenibacillus sp. FSL R7-0345. Next base: position 2,932,045 of record NZ_CP152002.1, on the reverse strand, counting down.
ACATAACCGCATTAGTAGAACCATCTATCAGCACAGCCGTATCCCCGGACAGTACGGCCAGCAGGAGATCATTCCAATTATCCGTGAGCTCGGCATCCCCAAGTTCCAGAATGCCGCTGAGCAGCTGCTCCGGCAGCCGGGCAGGATCTGACGTATTGCCGGAGCTCAGCTTTTGCGGATCCGCCAGAAGTGATCCGATTACAAATTCATTGACCGCATCAGCATCAGCCAGCCCGCTGATATGGACTGCGGCCGCCTGGACGGGATGCTCTCCGCCAAGCTGTATTTTGCGCACTTTAAGATCAGGACTTTCTCCAAGCCCGGCCCGGATATTGCGGATCGTCTCCTCCAGATCTTCAGTTAATCCGGACGTTACGCGGCTGGTGCCGGGTAGATCCTTCCCTCCCGCCTGGCTGTCCATGCTCCGCCGTCTGCCGTTCATCGGACTCCCCCCTTCTGATAATGGTTTCTATTATTCGCGGTTACTCCTGCCATTATTCGGCTGCTGATCCTGCCAGGCTAAAACACAAAAAAAGGATGCCCGTAAGCCGTGAGGCTTACCGGACATCCTTCGTATGAACTGCTGCAGCCTATCGGCTGATTAAACTTCTACAGTACCTGTATAGACCACCTGAGCCGGGCCGGTCATGTACACATGATTGTCCTGTTCATTCCATTCGATGAACAGATCACCGCCTTTAAGGCTGATTACGGCGCTGCGGTCTGTCAGGCCATTCAGGACAGAGGATACCAGTGTTGCGCAAGCTCCTGTGCCGCAGGCCAGGGTAGGACCTGCTCCTCGTTCCCAGACGCGCATGTCCACATGCCCGCGGTCCAGCACCGTTGCAAATTCAACGTTCACTTTTCTCGGGAAAAGAGGATGCACTTCAAGCTTGGGGCCCCAGGTGGCCAGATCAAAATTGACCGCATCCTCCACATAAATTACACAGTGCGGGTTGCCCATCGATACAGCGGTAAACTTGAACTCCGTACCCTCTGTCTCAATCGGCTGGTCCAGCACCGGCTCGGCGTCAATCGCTACCGGAATCTGTGTTCCGGATAATACAGGCTCGCCCATATCCACTGTCACGGACTCCACCACGCCGTCCTTCACCTTCAGCGACACCTTCTGCTCACCTGCGCCGATGGTTTCGATCACGATCTCTTCCGACTCCACCAGCCCGTGCTCGTAGACATACTTGGAGACACAGCGGATGGCGTTGCCGCACTGCTCGGCTTCCGAGCCGTCCGAGTTCATAATGCGCATCATATAATCGCCGCGTTCGGACGGCAAAATGTATACAAGCCCGTCAGCGCCGATTCCGAAGAACCGGTTACACAGCTTCACTGCCAGCTCTGCTGCATTTGCCGGCAGCTCCTGTTCACCGAATACGATAATAAAATCATTGCCAAGGCCGTGCATTTTTGTAAATTCCATTATAAGTCCACTCCTAAAAGGTTGTTTGGTAGCATTCACATGTGAACCAAGCATACCTCAGGGAACGGGGACAATGCTATTGACTTTATGCTGAAATTTTTGTACTTTTCATCACCGGACGGCCGCCGCTTTTGCTGCGGTTCTTTTTACCGCCCCATACGCTGCCTGCGCCCATCAGGAAGGTCGGAATGCCTGCGCTGACGAAGACCAGGCACCATTCCCGGAAGTTCAGCGGCACAGTCTTGAAGACCGGCTGCAGCACCGGCAGGTACATTACGACCAGCATCAGCACAACGGATGACAGGACGGCCAGCACCAGCGGTTTATTCTGCAGCGGGTTGCGGTGGAATACAGAGCGCGAGCTGCGGCAGTCAAACACATGGATCAGCTGGGCCATAACCAGTGTAGCGAAGGCTACAGACTGTGCCCGTATCAATTGCTCCGCACTGCCCGGAGCGGTGCGCAGTGTCAGCCAGAAGGCGCCAAGTGTGCACAGCCCGATCAGGAAGCCCCGGCTGATAATCTTCCAGCCCAGACGGCGGGCAAAAATATTCTCCTTGGCTCCGCGCGGCTTATGCTCCATCAGATCCTTCTCCGGCTGGTCAACTCCAAGGGCCATTGCCGGCAGGCCGTCAGTTACGAGGTTAACCCACAGGATCTGAATCGGCACCAGCGGGAGCGGCAGGCCCAGCATCATGGCGAAGAACATCGTCAGAATTTCACCGACATTGGAAGCCAGCAGGTAACGGATAAATTTGCGGATATTCTCGTAAATATTCCGGCCTTCCTCAATGGCGGCGACGATCGTGGAGAAATTATCGTCCCCGAGCACCAGCGCTGAGGCTTCTTTCGTAACATCCGTACCGGTGATCCCCATGGATATACCGATATCCGCCGCTTTGATCGCCGGGGCGTCATTGACACCGTCACCGGTCATGGCGACCACATGGCCGCGCCGCTGCAGGGATTTGACGATCCGCAGCTTATGTTCAGGCGACACGCGGGCGTAAACGTTGACATTATCAGATATCTTATCCAGCTCGTCGTCATCCATCCGGCTGAGCTGGGTTCCGGTCAGCACGGTTCCGCCGCGCTGCAAGATGCCGAGCTGATGGGCAATGGCTTCGGCTGTAGTGCCGTGGTCGCCGGTAATCATTACTGTCTTGATTCCTGCCCGGCGGGTTACGCTGATTGCATCACGCACCTCACGCCGCGGAGGGTCGATCATGCCGGCCAGGCCGGCAAAAACGAGCTGGCTTTCCGCTTCCTTCTCGCTGCCGGCACTCTCGCCGGAGCGCAGGTCACGGTAGGCCATGCCCAGCACCCGCAGGGCCCCGGAGGCCATCTCCTCGTTCGCTTCCAGCACCTTCTGGCGCAGCGTCGGCGTGCAGGGTACAACTGCGCCTTCCCACAGCATATAAGTGCAGCAGTTCAGCAGCACGTCCGGTGCACCCTTGGTGCAGATCATCTTTCCGCCGGGATGGCTGACGACAACGGACATCAGCTTGCGCTCCGAGTCAAACGGAAACTCCTGGTCTCGGGTATACGTTACAGCCAGCGACTGTGCAGTCAGGCCCATTTTCGCGGATAAAGCGACCAGGGCCCCTTCTGTCGGATCCCCCTTCAGCTCCCATACCGGCTGGCTGCTAAGCGGGCTCTCCGCTGCTTCGCCCTTTTCCTTCCCTTTACGTTTGCCGCGCAGCTCGGCGGGGAGGGTTTCCACGATTTCGGCATTGCTGCAGAGCGCCCCGATCTGCAGCATGCGCCGCAGATTCTGGTCATTTTTCAGATCAACCGGCTTGCCCTTTTGCGTAATCTGTCCGGCAGGGGCATAGCCCTCACCGGTTACCTCCAGAATCCGTCCGGCGTTCCACACCCGCGTCACCGTCATTTTATTCTGGGTCAATGTGCCTGTCTTGTCAGAGCAGATCACCGAGGCACAGCCCAAAGTTTCTACAGAAGGCAGCTTGCGGACGATGGCCTTTCGTTTGATCATCCGCTGCACGCCCAGAGCGAGCGCAATCGTCACAATAGCCGGCAGGCCCTCAGGAATCGCAGCTACTGCAAGGCTCACACCTGCCAGGAACATCGCCGGGGCAGGCTGCCCGTGCAGGATACCGGCAAGCACGACAACAATTGTCAGGCCCAGCGAGACATAGATCAGAATTTTACCCAGCTGCTCCAGACGGTGCTGCAGCGGGGTTTCCTGCGATTCGGTATTCTGGATCAGATCGGCGATTTTGCCCATTTCCGTGTCCATACCGGTGCGGACGACAATGGCTTTGCCCGTGCCGCGGGTAATCATGGTGCCCATGAAGCCGATATTTTTCTGGTCGCCAAGCGGCAGCTCGGCAGCATGAATGACTTCGGCATGCTTGGATACTGGCAGCGATTCCCCGGTCAGTGCTGATTCTTCCGCATACAGTGCACTGCATTCCAGCCAGCGGACATCGGCCGGAACCCGGTCACCGCTCTCCAGCAGCACGATGTCACCGGGAACCAGCTGCCTGGCCGGGATGACTTCCTGCCTGCCGCCGCGCAGCACCTTGGCATTAGGCGCAGACAGCTGCTTCAGCGCCCGCAGCGAACGTTCAGCCCGGAATTCCTGCACAAAGCCCAGCACTCCGTTAAGCAGGATAATGGCGACAATTGTAATGGCATCCAGATACTCTCCCAGCAGGCCGGATACCAGTGTCGCCCCCATCAGCACAAGCACCATAAAATCCTTGAACTGGTTAAGCAGCAGGGTCAGCGGTGATACTTTTTTACCCTCCGACAATTCGTTGAATCCGCTCTCCTTGCGTCTTTCCTCGGCTGCTTCCGCGCTCAGCCCCGCTCCCGGCTGAACGCCGAACAGCTTCTGCAGCTCCTCTGCACCGAGCCGGTGCCAGCTTTTTTGTTCCATATCGTTTCTTTCCCCTCCCGGTCGTTTCTTGACTTCCGGCGGCGCACAGCTTTTCCACCTGTTCATGACCAAGTGTATTCATGGTCGTCCCAAAATATCACTGCCCGTCTGCTTCTCCTTTTGCGCGAATGTGTTAAAGTGTGGCATCATAGGAAGAAGTACTTCATCATTTTGCGACAGGAGAGCTTTTATCATGGCATTAGACGGTATTGTTACCAGAGCGATCGTGCACGAGCTTCAGCCATTCATCGGTGCGCGTGTCGGCAAAATATATCAGCCCAGCACCCACGACCTTATTTTCATCCTGCGCGGGGCGGGAGGCGGCGGCAAGCTGCTGCTGTCTGCGAACCCGACCTATCCCCGCCTGCACCTAACCGAGCGGAACAGTGTCAACCCGGCGGAGGCGCCGATGTTCTGCATGCTGCTGCGCAAGCACTGTGAAGGCGGAACCATCGAGAGCATTACGCAGGTCGGCATGGAGCGGATTATCCATATCAACATCCGGACCCGCGACGAGCTGGGCGATGTCTCGGCCAAGCAGCTGATCATCGAGCTGATGGGCCGCCACAGCAACATCATCCTGACCGATCTTGCCAGCGGTACAATTATTGACGGCATCCATCATGTAACCCCGTCCATCAGCAGCTACCGGGTTGTGATGCCCGGAGCCGCCTACACCGAACCGCCGCAGCAGCACAAGCTGAATCCGCTGGCCGTAGATCAGGGGGCATTCATTGCCCTGGTCGCCGCTGCCGAAGAAGCAGCGCTGGCCGGAAGCGAAGAGGAGCAGGCGCCTGAAGACATGATCGAAGGGGAGCTTGCCGATCTGCTGCGCTCGCTGGAAGAACCGGCGAAAGACGGGAGCGGCGGTCCTGCCCCCTCAGCAGATCCTATGGGCTGGATGGTACATGCCTTTAGCGGCTTAAGCCCGCTGATTGCCGGAGAAATCCTGCATAGGGCAGGCAAGGAGTATAACCCGCAGAGTACGGAGGCGCCGGCACAGCTGTGGGCAGCTTTTGAATCCGTAATGAAGCCAGTCAGGGAGTTTGCGTTCGCTCCGGTTTCCGGCAATAACGCCAAAGGCAAGCCGGTCTTCTCTGCCATACAACTGACTATACTGGGCGGGGATGTGCGGCAGTACAGCTCGATCAGCAGCTGCCTGGAGGAATATTACGGGGACAAAGCGGAACGCGATACAGTAAAGCAGCGGGTATCTGACCTGATCCGCTTCCTCAGCAATGAGCGCAGCAAAAATGTGAAAAAGCTGGCCAAGCTGCAGAAGGATCTGGAGGAAGCGGACGACGCGGACCAGTACCGGATCTGGGGAGAGCTGCTTTTCGCCTCCCTGCATACCGTTTCCAAGGGCGACAAGGAAGCCCGGCTGGTGAATTATTACGATGAAAATCAGGCAGAGATCACGGTCCCGCTTGATCCGCTGCTCACACCGTCCGACAATGCGCAGCGTTACTTCAAGAAATATAACAAGTACAAGAACAGCCTGCTTGTGATTGAAGAACAGCAAGCCAAGACGCACGAAGAGATCACCTACATGGAAACCCTGCTGCAGCAGCTTGCTCATGCCTCACTCAACGATATCGAAGAAATCCGTGATGAGCTGATCAGCCAGGGCTATCTGCGTGACCGCAGCAAAAAGGGCAAGAAGAAGAAAAAGACGGCACGGCCGACCATCCAGGTCTACACCTCATCCGAAGGGATCGATATTTACGTCGGCAAAAACAACCTGCAGAACGAATACGTCACGAACCGCCTCGCCGCACCCAATGACACCTGGCTGCATACCAAGGACATTCCGGGTTCGCATGTCGTCATCCGCAGCGAGTCCTTCGGGGATGCCACTCTGGAGGAAGCAGCGCAGCTGGCTGCTTATTACAGCCAGGCCAAGCAGTCCAGCAGCGTTCCGGTTGACTGCACCCTGATCCGCCATGTCCGTAAGCCAAGCGGCGCCAAGCCCGGCTTCGTCATCTATGACCATCAGAAGACGCTGTTTGTGACGCCGGATGAAACGCGGATCAAAGGTCTGCCGAATACACTGAAAAGCTGAGCCGATATAAACCAAATAAGCCGTACTGCAGGAAGGATAGGCATTCCTGCAGTACGGCTTTTATATTTGTGTCCTGCTCAGGTTAATAGAGCAGCTGCAAGTTTCATAGATTGGGCGGCACCGTTGTGATGTGCCGCGTCAAGTTTATTGCCGTTCACCCGCAGCGCCGCGGAGCTGCTCCACCACAGCCGCGGGCACGTTTACACTGCCCAGATCGCCATGGAAAATGACCCCCTGACGCGCGCCGTGAAAGTCCGAGCCGCCGGTAACCAGCAGCCCGTATTCTTCGGCCATCGCCAGGTACCGCCCGGCGTCAGCCGGGTTGTGATCAGAGTGGTACGCTTCAATGCCGCGCAGTCCGCTGCGGGCAATAATCTCCCGCACCAGCGCATCATCACCGTAGATACCGGGATGGGCGAGCACCGGAGTTCCGCCTGCTTCGATAATCCATTCACAGGCTTCCTCAGGTGTAATACGCGGAGGCGATACATAGGCTGCTGCACCGTCAGCAAGGTATTTATCAAAAGCATCCCGCATATCAGCTGCCGCCCCGAGCCGCACCAGCTCATCTGCAATATGCGGCCGCCCGATGCTCTCATCCGGCTTCAGCTCACGGCCCAGATTCGCAATCACCTGCTCCAGTGTAATGCCGATGCCAAGCTCACGCAATTTAGCCAGGATCGCTTCATTCCGCGCAGCCCGGGTATCCCTCTGGGCGGCAAGTCTGGAAAGGAAAAGTTCCTGTTCAATGTCAATATAGTAGCCGAGCACATGGATCTCCTTGCCTTCTGCACGGGTGCTGATCTCCACGCCGGGTACAACCGTAATTCCGTATTTCCGGCCAGCCTCCAGTGCCTCTGCAACGCCGCTGACAGTGTCATGATCCGTAATGGCTACGGCCGACAGCCCTTTATCAAAGGCGATCCGCACGTTCTCCGCCGGAGGCTGCATGCCGTCCGAGGCCTGGGTATGCGTATGCAGGTCAGCGCGTCCCTGCAGCCCGGTCTTGCCAGTTTCTTTTGCCAAGATGTCATCCTGCTGGTTATTCATCTCTTCAACTCCGCTGTGTAAATGTTGTGATAGGGCCATGCTCTCCCATTCCTCCCGGAGAATGCCCCTCTTGATTGCGTCGTAATGCTTTTCAAAAGCCCTGCCGACTACCGGTCGTCCTTATGCTCCCGCAGATAAGTCAGGAAGGTGACGGCCGGGATCGGCAACAGGGTCGATTTCAGATGAATGGCATAGAACTGCCGTTTAAAAGAGGCATCTGCAATATCGACAACCTTGAGCAGCCCCAGTGCCACTTCATGCTTGACCGAGGATGTGGAGATGATGGTAATGCCCAGGCCGGCTTCTACCGCCGATTTTACCGCACCTGTACTGCCAAGCTCCATGACGATTCTCATGGCTCCCGGATCAAGCCCCTTGTCGAGCAGCTGCTCCTCCATCACAATGCGGGTACCAGAGCCCTGCTCTCGCAGGACGAACGGATATTGCAGCGCATCCGCCAGAGTAACCTCCTCCTGGTCGGCCAGCGGGTGCCCCCACGGGACAATCAGCTTCAGCTCATCGCCCATCACAGGCTCCAGCACCATTGCCGGATGGGCTACCGGCGCCTCAACCAGCCCGAAATCCAGCTGATGCTTATGAATCTCCTCTATGATCTGTGAAGTATTCATAACCTTCATCGTGATAGAAATATTCGGGTATTCCTTACCGAAAGGCCCGAGCAGGCGGGGCAGCACATATTCGCCGATCGTCAGGCTCGCTCCGAGCTGCAGCCGCCCCTCCAGCATATGCGTGAACGCCGACATGGCCTGGTCCGCTTCACGGATCAGCTGGATACTCCTCCGGGCATACGGCAGCAGTACCTGGCCGGCTTCCGAGAGTACGATTTTTTTACTGGAGCGGTCAAACAGCTTGCTGCCAAAATAATCCTCCAGCGCCTGCACCTGCATAGTTACCGCCGGCTGTGTCATGTGCAGCCGCTGGGCGGCCGCCGAGAAGCTGCCCTGCTCGGACACCGTATAAAAAATGTGAAGCTGATGAAAATTCATGATTCAGGACTCCTTCATTCTTCTCTTCCTGCAAAAAGGCATGCAGCCCCCGGCCGCATGCCTTCTTCGTTATACTGCTGTGCACTATCTGCGTCTGCGGCGCTTCTTCATCAGCTTCATGCGGCGGGAATTCCGCAGCCGAGAATAGTAGCCCTGCAGATCACGCAGCTGTGGAGTCGCCGAGAGCCGCCCCAGAAAGGAGACAATCACCATCACATACAGCGGACGGCCGGACAGGCTGGTGACGCCCTCCAGTTCCTTGAACTCCGCAATTACAACCGTATCCTCGTCGATCAGATAGGCATTGTATTTGCTCTGCAGATACGGTTTGATCCGGTTCTGCTTAAGACATTGCCATACAAATGCAGCAATGTCTCCCGCAGCCTCTTCTTCCGGGCTGACCCGGTCCGCATAGCGGCTCTGCGCATGGCTTGTCACGACAATATCTGCGACCCTGTAGTCATTCAGCATGATGTGGAAAGGCTCGTAGGCCCCCCACCAGTCTATCCCTTTGCCATGCATCATCATCACTCTCCACCGGAAGGGTCCAAAGGTTGCTCTTATTGTTGTCAATCTTACCGCATTGATGCAGCATGTTCAAGCATCCCGCTCCGGTCTCACCTTTGTGAAGCAAACAGCCAGCGCTATTGGCTTACTCTGCTCACTGCCAGATCAGAGTCATCCGCATAGCTGCTGCCCTTGACTTTTTTGCATCTTTTTTTGAGCCGGGCCGACTCCTCGGACAGCGCCTCGATCGAAGCGAACTGGCGGAAACGGTTGGTCACAACCGCAACTGAGATCGAGACCAGCGGAATTTTTTCCATGCCGCCGGAACGCCCTTCCGTCAGTACATACTGCTGCGCCAGATGACCCGGATGATAAAAATCCTTAATAATCTGCTCAAACTCCCTGATGATCGCCTTGCAGCAGTCCTCAAAGTGATAATCATTGATAAAAATGATGAAGTCATCACCGCCGATATGCCCTAGAAAGCCTTCCCACTGCAACGCGCAATGCTTCAATATTTCTGCAGTTGCCTGAATCAGCCGGTCGCCTTCCTTGAATCCGTACGTGTCATTATAACCCTTGAAATGATCAAGATCTATGTATAATACACTGAATTGCTCCTGCAGCAGCGACTTTACCATCCATTCCGTGATGCTGAGATTGCCCGGCAGGCCGGTAAGGGGATTGAGGAAGCTGGCTGCCACCGCCTGAATTTCCGCAAAGTTCAGCAGCAGATCACGTACGCTCACCGCACCGAACAACCGCCCTTCATGCGTAACCAGCACATAGTCATACAGGTTTTCCTCACTTCTGTCCATGGCCAGCCGGCTGACCTCCGTAATCCGTGTCTTGTATTCGACCACAAGCGGATTACGGTCCATGACCAGCTCTACTGCCCTGCCCATATACAGCGTATATCCGTATAACGTTCCAATCTGCTGATAAAAGCGGATGCGCATAATCAGGGCTACGGCCTGCCCGTTCTCCGTCACGCAAACGCCCTGCAGCCGGGGATTGCTTTTGAAAATCTGATCTACATATTCACATTTGTGCTGCGGGGAAATCTCCGGGATTTGCTCCGCAATTTCACCGATTTGAAGAAACATAGCCATAGACTCCCCTTCCAGCAGCTTTAATAGGCTCTACCGGACAATTTCCCCGGACCGGAGACTGCCCCGGCCTGCCAAGCGCATACCCTTGACCGAATTCAATGCCTGCTCTCTGTAAATATACCAGTTCCTCCGCCGTTTCGATACCTTCTGCAATGACTTGGGTAGCAGACCGGTCGGCATACTCCCGGATAAGCTCCAGCAGCTCCTGCTGCTCCCTGCAGCCGTGTATCCCGCGGATCAGCGACTTGTCCAGCTTAATAAACTCTGGTTTCAGATAGACCAGCGTTTTGAGGCTGTTGTAGCCCGAGCCTGCATCGTCAACCGCTATCCGGAAGCCCTGTTCACGGTAGTGGGACAGCACCTTTTCAAAACCGATATAATCCTGTACCGCCTGCCGTTCCGTCAGTTCAAACACGACCCGCTCCGGCGACAGCCCCAGCGACTGCAGCAGGGTCAGCGTTTCCCCGCTCTTATGGCGGGCATCATTCAGCACCCCGGGGTGGACATTAATAAAAACCAGCGCACTTCCGGTACGCTCCTCCATTGGCAGCCGTTCCATATACCGCAGCAGCGAGATCCGGCGGCAGTTCTGCTCAAAGCGGAACATCTGGTCGGTCCGCCCGGCGAACTCATAAAAATGCTCAGTGGTAGGAAAATGGGTGGAGGACGGAGGACGGTTGAGCACCTCATGCCCGACTGTTTGTCCGGTCCGCAGCTGCAGAATCGGCTGAAAATAGGTATCCAGACGCTCATTATTCATAATATCCAGTAAGGCCGATAACTGGCCGAGCTCCTGCAGCTCCCCTTTAAGCCTGACATTTAAATGCTGCAGATATCGCGGAATTAATTTTATCTTTTGGGACAGAGCCCGTTCTTTACTCATTTGATCACCTGTATGCCTGTCTTCGTGAATTTTATCACTCTTAGCACAAGCATAAACGCAAAGTATTAAGCGGCGATTAAATATTCTGCCAAATATCGACAAATGCCCGCTTTATTTCAGACCTGTTTCAGTGTACAGCAAAAAGCAGACGCTTACAGCGCCTGCTTCCAAATACCAACGTTTATGAACTTGTCCTACAATCCGTAATAACGCGACTTGTCCTGCCCGTTGCTGGTGTATTCCGTCTTCAGTTCATTGCGGTAGGACCGTTCGATCTTACGCACATATGAGAGCCTGCGGACATTCTTCATGACTTCCTCGGCACGTTCCGCATTCACATACATTACCGCATAATGCATCCTACGGGAGACATAATGCAGTGTTCCGTATTTCTCCAGGTTGCGTGCCGCCTTGACATCGCTGACCCATACGATATATCCTGTCCGTTCCGCAAACATAAGCTCATCCGCCCTTTCTGTCTCTCCCCGGCAAGCGGCAGCTTATCCGCAGGAGCATTTGCCGCCGCTGCCGCATCCGCCCTTTGGCGCCGGATCGTTGCTAGGCACCTTGATGCTATCCGATACCGAGAATGCGATTGCTTCCGACATGGAATGTAAAATATCGTCCAGCGTCGCCTCCGCCTGTTTGAAGCGTAAAACCTCCTCAAACTGTTCGAGCTCCTGCTCGACAGCTGCTACTTCATCCTTCGCACTGTGATAGTTCGGATGAAAATGCCCGAAGCGCTGTGTCTCTTCGAACAGCTCCTTCTTGCCCTGCAGCCGTCTAACCATGGCCTGAATTTCGGGATTGGCGCTGACGCGCCCCTTCCAGTATAAATAATCCGACACTTCAGCGGATTGATTAATCATATCGCCTAATTCATAGGCGTATGTCAGCACTTCGGCCATATCGACCGTATTCAATTCCGCTACGCTCATGAACTTCAACTCTTTTCTGTGTAAATGTTCTACAGCGGGGCTGTAGACTAACCTATCATAACATATCCTGCCACCTAAGCAGAAGAGGAATTTCTGTACCCCTCCGGAAGCAGCAGCTTCATTTCCGTCCAGTCCCCCGGTGCCAGTTCCGCTTCTTCACACTGCCTTGTTCCTTCAGGCATCAGCCCGCCGGCTACTCTCCACGGATTTCCGCGGAGCTGCTCAGGGATGAAATCGCAGATTTCCCCCTTAATAGACAGGCGGACCTTTATTCCCCACCGGAAGGCCTGCTCCATGACTTTTTGCGCTGTAGTCGTGTGGTACTCCCTCCATTCCCGCAGCCACATCTGCGGAATGCTGTCTCCGCTGTCTGCTCCGGGAAGCATTTGCTCCTCCGGTTTCCCGGCAGCAGCCGGTACCGTCCTCAGCGCAGTCCGGTTGCCGAGCAGGCCGGGAACGGCTTCCGCCGATGGAAGGACGTATGCGGCTTCAGCCCAAGCGGTGTCATCCGGAAGACAGAGCGGCTGAGGTGCGTCTCCTTCACCTGCCCCGCTGATCAGCCGCGGCGGCGCCAGCCCCGCTGCCGCCAGCTCCTTGCGCACCTGTTCAGTGCGGTCCTGCCGGACTATGAAATGCAGCGGGCCGATCCGGGTCAGACAGTCTCCAAGCCGGGGATGCGCGGAAATGTCAGCAGCCTCTTCTTCCGCCTGGCAGGTCAGCAGGATGACCTGTGACCAGGCGGTCCGGCCGATGCTCCGTGCCCACTGGGCAAGCGTCAGGCGGACCTGTCCAGGCATTCCTCCTTCGGCACGGGCGCCAAGCCAGCTGATGATCTCCTCCGGAGGCAGCCCGCGTTCTGCCGCTTCCTCCAGCTTCTCCCGGCTCAGCCGGAAGCTCCACAGCCCGTCGTCGCTACTCAGCAGCTCCGCACAGCCTGCCAGCCCCCAGCGCAGCCGGTAAGGCACCTCCGGAAGCACCAGCACCTCGAAGTCCGGCTGGATGATAAAGCCTCCGCCATCTGCGGAAGCGGTGTGCCCGTTTGCAGGAGCCTGCCCGTCTTGGCCGGAATCCTGCGGTTGTTGCACAGCCGTCAGCACCGGCTTATGCGCAGTCCACCGGAAACAGGCTTTCCCGCTGTCTGTTACTCCCAGCTCGCACCAGCCGAAGCCGGACAGGCAATGCAGCCAGCTAAGGCAGCCTGGCCGCAGCGCATCAGCTTCCTTTCCGGCGGACAGGCCTGAAACCAGCAGGAAGTCCAAAGTATCTTCAAGCACATACCAGCTGCCCGGTACAAACGCGGGAGAGGACAGAAGATATCTGAAATGCTGCAGGGCAGGTTCAGCAGCAGCATAGCGGTCAAGGATCAGACTGTACAGGATGCTGTTCATCTGCGCTTCCTCAAGCTCCAGCCAGCTTTGCAGTTTTTCATGCTCCAGCTTATAAGCTTTATCTCCGGGTACAGCCAGCCCGAGTACAAGCGCAAGATCGATAATCACGGTGAAAGGAAGCACAGCCGCATCACCGGCAGCAGATTCCGGAAACAAGCCCTGCAGATGCCTGTCCTGCAACGGCAGCAGGGCGGTCAGCTTGCTCAAATGCTTCTTATGAATGCCGCCTTTGGCCGTCAGCGGAAGCCCCTCCTGCCGGATGAATGCCAGCGCACGGAACAGCTGGGCAGCCAGTCCCGGCTCTGCCGGCCACTCGACCATCACCTGCTCGCCGTGTAAGGGTTCAAGGTCACAGCTAAAGCATTCCTGCTGTACCGCCGCCAGCTGCTGCGGCGGAATCTGGTAGAACTGCTCGCCCCAGATTTTCTGGCGCAGCTCTACCAGGCCGGCCTGGCGCAGCTCCAGAATGGCCAGCTGCAGCTCGGCGCGGCAGAGGTCTCCAGGCCGCAGCCGTTCCGCCTTCTCCACAGCAAACGGCCTGTCCGCATAAGCTGCGCAGAACTGGCGCAGCACCTCCGTAGCCGATGGGCTCAGCGTCGTCATGACATGGCCTCCCCCGGCGGCCCGTCTGTCCTGACCGCATATTCATAGCCCTGCTCCGTCAGAAACAGGCGGCGCCGCAGCGCAAATTCCTGCTCGCGGCTGTCCCCGGTGACCAGCGTGTAGAAGTACGCCTTGTTCTCGCCCTGCTTGGGCCGCAGAATCCGGCCCAGCCGCTGGGCCTCCTCCTGGCGGGAGCCATAAGCGCCGGATACCTCAATGGCAACGGAGGCATCCGGCAGATTGACCGCAAAATTAGCCACCTTCGATACCACCAGCACACTGAGGCTTCCCTCGTTGAACGCCGCATACAGCGCATTGCGCTCACGCTGCGGAGTCTTGCCGGTGATCAGCGGTGCATTCAGACAGGCAGCAAGCTCCTCGAGCTGATCCAGGTACTGGCCGATGACCAGCACCTTGGAGCCGGCATGGCCTGCAATAATCCGTGCCGCTGCAGCTGCTTTGGAAGGGTTGCCGGCAGCAAGCCGGAACTGCTCTTTGCCGCCGGCATAGAGATACCGGCTCCGCAGAGCCGTGTCCATCGGCACCACAAGCTCCACACAATCGACAGCGGCGATCCAGCCCTGCTTCTCCAATGACCGCCAGGGCAGCTCATAGCAGCGCGGACCGATCAGTGAGAAGACATCTCCCTCGCGGCCGTCCTCCCTGATCAGCGTTGCGGTCAGCCCCAGGCGCCTTGTCGCCTGAATGTCGGCGGTCGCCCGGAATACCGGGGCGGGCAGCAGATGGACCTCGTCATAGATAATCAGGCCCCAATTCCGCTCGTTGAACAAATTCATATGGGCAAAAGACTCCCCTTTTGAGCGGCGGTGCGTCAGCATCTGATAGGTTGCCAGCGTCACAGGCCGCACTTCCCGGCGCTCACCGGTATATTCCCCGATGTCCCCGCCCTGCAGGCTGGTCCGCTGGAGCAGCTCTTTCCGCCACTGCTCTACAGAGGTTGTGTTAGAAGTAAGAATCAGCGTTTCACACTGCAGCTTCTCCATTACGGCGAGCCCGACGACCGTCTTGCCCGCTCCGCAGGGCAGGACAACAACCCCGCTGCCGCCCATTCCGTAAAAGAGGCGGACCGCCTCCTCCTGGTACGGGCGGAGTCCGAAGTCTTCCTTATTGTCGCCGGCACTGCGCTGCCCTTCCTGTTTCCAGGCAAGGCTCAGCTCCTGGCCCTCCCGGTAGCCGGCGTAGTCCTGCACCGGATAACCGAGCCTGGTCAGCTCCTGCTTCAGCAGCCCGCGCGAGACCGCCGGGCATGTGCATTCCAGCGGACCGCTTCTGCCCAGGTGCAGCCCGTCCAGTCCGGCGCGTCCTTCCAGCTCATCAAGCAGCGCCGGGCTGTCGGCGCGCAGCACAACCAGCCGGCTGTCAGCTGCATGCGCATGCAGCGTAAGTTTTCCGTACCGCGTGACCAGCTTGCGGATTTCTTCTTCCAGCCCGGCCGGAACCTCCCAGCGCGCCAGGCGCTGCAGACTGGCGGTGATCTGTTCCGCCTTCATCCCTCCGGCAGCGGCGTTCCACAACGACAGCGGAGTAATCCGGTAGGTATGATAAGCCGGGAGGCTTTTTACAAGCTCGGCATAGCCGGCCAGCTCCCTGCCCGCGGCGGCGGATTCCGGGTGTCCGCATTCCAGCAGAACCGTTTTGTCTTTGCGGGCAATACATGGCCCTGTTCCGTTCATGTTCTCTCCTCCTGTCTATGATCACCGATAAGCTGTCCGGCAGGCCTGAGTGCTAGTACAGGCCCAACAGGAAAAAGCCCACCTCCGCACTGCTGCGGATATGAGCTTGCTTTAATACCTGTTCAATGCAGCTGGCGCTGCGAAATATCGCTCAGCGCTTCTCCTGCTTCGTCCGCAAAGATGTCCTTTACAGCCAGATCACCAAGCGATACAACACCAATCAGCTGATTACCGCGCGTGACCGGGAGACGGCGGATCTGCGCTGAACCCATCCGTTCAGCAGCCTCATCTACCGTCGCGGACTCCTCTATGGAGATAACCTTGCTGCTCATCACTGCTTCCACAGCGGTTGAGCCCGGATGCTTCTGGGCATAGCCTCTAAGCACCAGGTCCCGGTCTGTGATAACCCCGATGAGCCTTCCTCCCGCTTCCGAATCTACCACCGGCATAAACCCGGTATTATGATCTCTCATTTTGACGGCAACTTCATAGACATTATCCAGCAGCGTAACCACTGCAGGCTGCCTAGTCATAACTTCCCGGACTGTCTTCACAAAAGAACCTCCTGTCTGCTCCGTAATATACGGAAGTAGGTTCTCCATAGTCCGGACTGTTTATGCATAGGCAGAACAGCTATTCATTCAGACGGGTATCAGCGAGTGCCACCAGCAGCCTCGCGCCGTGCAGCATGGCATCTTCGTCGAAATCAAATTTACTGTGATGATGCGGATAAACCGCATGCTTGACCGGATTTCCGGCGCCTACAAAGATGAAGCAGCCGGGAATTTCCTTGACGTAATATGCAAAATCCTCGGCCGGCATGATTTGGTCCATCCGGATGATCTGCACATCCTCCCCCAATGTCTCCGGGGCAATCCGGAAGAAGCGGTTAAATTCCGCTTCATCGTTGACCAGCGGCGGATAACCCATCAGATAATCTACTTTGGCCTCCGCCCCGTAGACCGCAGCAACCGCCGCCGCCATCTCCTCAATTCTGCGGCGGATGAGGTACCGCGTCTCCTCATCAAAAGCCCGGACAGTGCCCGTGATCCGGCAGCGCTCCGCAATAATGTTCTGGGCGGTTCCGCCCTGGATCGTTCCGATGCTAAGCACAGCCGGCTGGAGCGGGTCTACATTACGGCTGACAATGGTCTGCAGCTGGGTTACAAGCGCCGCTGCTGCTACAATACTGTCCACTGTACGGTGTGGCATCCCGCCGTGTCCGCCCTTTCCGGTGATATCGATGAAGAACTCGTCCGCCGAAGCCATCAGCGGACCCGGTGCGCTGCCGATGGTTCCCAGCGGCAGCGGTGTCCACAGATGCAGGCCGTAGACGGCATCTGCCCCCTCCAGCACGCCTTCAGCGATCATGTCCTTCGCACCGCCCGGGCAGATCTCCTCAGCCGGCTGAAACAGGAAGCGCAGCTCGCCCTGAAGCCCGTCCCGGCGGGCGCTGTAATAAGCCGCCGCTCCAAGCAGCATCGCCGTATGCCCGTCATGTCCGCAGGCATGCATCACGCCGGGATTCTGCGAAGCATATTCACTTCCGCTTTCCTCGGTAATATTGAGCGCATCCATGTCTGCACGCAGCACCACCGTTTTGCCCGGCTTGCTTCCTTTCAGAATGCCAGTCAGCCCGTAGCCGGCGCTGCTGTGCTTCACTTCAATCCCGAATTCAGCCAGTTTCGCGGCTACAAAAGCCGACGTTTCCTTCTCCTCGTAAGACGGTTCCGGATGACGGTGCAGATGACGGCGCCATTCCACCATGTCCGGAAGCAGCTGTTCAATCTCTCTTTTATCCATTAAAGTTCCATTCCCTTCTCCCATGTCTTTATATTGTAGCAGAAACGCAAAAAACTGTGTATTGGCACGGCCTGTCTACCTTGCACAACCCCTGGAAACATACTATCATGAGGTAGAACATCTACAATGATGCAATGAATGAATCATTATACTTCTTAAGGGGGATATGTGCGCTATGATATTTGAGAACACTGGCCTCGTAGGACTGCAAAGCGACCTTCAGTATCTGGATGAAAGTGCGGCCAAAGCCGGATTTATCCGCTGGCAATGGGAATACTACCGCGCCACTTACGATTGTAAGATTGAGGACCACCAGAACGGCGGCGAATATTTCCTGCGGGTCAACACACGCGCTGTCGAAGGCAAGCTTGAGAAGCCCGACGCCATGCTGGCCATTGAAGCCGTATACCTGGGCAAGGCCACCTTTCCCCATGGCCTGGAGTACGAATCCCCGGTTCCCCAGCCCGTCCTGGAGACTGCCGCGCAGCGGATTCTAGAGCTGAAAGCGCTGCTTGAGGCTTGAGTACAGTAAAGGGAAAGACGAAATCCAAAGTCAGCCTGCCCAAAAGAGGAACACCCGATTTTCAGCTGCTCATCCTGACCCTGCTCCTTGTCGGCTTCGGGCTCGTCATGGTGTTCAGCTCCAGTTCCAACCTCACACTGGCCAGTGAAAAGTTCGGAAATGATCCGCTGTACTTCCTGAAGAATCAGATCCAATGGGTTGTGGTCGGCAGCGTCGTAATGTTCACCGTAATGAATATCCACTACAGCAAATTCAAGAAATGGTATGCCCCGATCTTTTTACTTACGCTTATTCTGCTGTTGCTTGTCGCCTTCACCGAGCGCACTAACGGCGCCAAGAGCTGGTTTAATGTCGGCGGACTCGGCATCCAGCCAACGGAGCTGGCCAAAATCTCGATCATTCTGTATCTGGCCGCCCTGATTACCAAAAAAGGCGAGCGGCTCAGGGATTTCCGCACCGGCTATATCCCGGTTATGGTCATTGTTGGTATTGTTGCCGGCCTTATCATGATGCAGCCGGATCTGGGCTCCTGCCTCATTCTTGTAGCAACCAGCGGCCTTGTTATCTATGCCGGCGGCGCCAGCATGAAGCATATTCTAGCTTCGATCGCACTTCTGGTGCTCGGGGTAGGGATTGTAATGGGGGCCAAGACTGCCATAGACTCCATTTCGCCGCAGCCTGCTACAGTAGCCGCAGATAATAACTACAAAATGGACCGCATCATGGCATTTCTTGATCCGACCCAGGATGCTGAAGGCGGAGGCTATAACATTCTCCAGTCCCTGATGGCATTGGGAGAAGGCGGTACCAGCGGCGCCGGCTTCGGACAGAGCATCCAGAAGCTGCATTATCTGCCTTACCCTTATACGGACTTTATCTTTGCTGTGATCGGCGAGGAGCTCGGCTTTATCGGCACAGCCATCTTCCTGCTGGTCTATCTGTACTTTATCTGGAGAGGCATCCTGATTGCCCTCAGATGCACCGATCCCTTCGGTACACTGGTTGGCATAGGGGTAATGGGCCTGATCGCCATTCAAGCCTTTGTCAACATCGGCGGTGTCACCAAGACCATCCCGCTGACAGGGGTCACGCTGCCGTTTATCAGCTACGGAGGCTCCTCACTGGTGGTCACCATGTTCTGCATG
Organism: Paenibacillus sp. FSL R7-0345; assembly: GCF_038595055.1. NCBI lineage: Bacteria > Bacillati > Bacillota > Bacilli > Caryophanales > Paenibacillaceae > Paenibacillus > Paenibacillus sp. FSL R7-0345. The sequence continues at coordinate 2,912,987 of NZ_CP152002.1, read as the reverse complement.
GGCATTATGCTGAGCATCTCCAGAGAATCAAACCGTCCGGCTAAAGAAGAGGTTACCAAATCAGTCAGAACCGTCAGACAGGTACGCGCCACCCGCTAAGCCTGTCTGCATCCGACTCACAATAAATCAAAAAGGCAGTCCGGAAAACAAATCCCGGGCTGCCTTTTTGATTAACCAGTTATGAAATTTCGTCGTTCTTAAAGGCCACGCCTTCTACCTTGACATTGACTTCAACAATGTGCAGGCCGGTCATGCTCTCTACAGCTTCACGCACATTCTGCTGAAGCATCCGGCAGACCTCATGAATCGGAGTCTCATACAATACGATGATGCGCAGATCCACAGCAGCTTCAAGCTGTCCGACCTCGACAGTTACGCCCTTCTGCACATTCTTTCCGCTGAGGCGCTTGGCCCAGCCTTCGGATAAGCCGCCAGACATGGCTGCTATCCCCGGAGTCTCCAATGCCGCTAATCCGGCAATTTTTGAGACGACATCATTGGATATCCGTATGTTACCCATTTCAAGTTGAAGTTGTTCCGCCATGCCATATCCCCCCTACACTCATTATCAATTATTGTAATTCGAAAACAGGCTAAAAAGCAAATGACTTCTTTAGCACCGTTTACACTCCGGATCAATTTGGGTATATTGAAATATGAATTTAACCTACATACAAAGATCGGGGTGTGTTGTACTTGAAAAAATGGATTTCTCCGGCGCTGCTGATAATCACCTTTATTTTAAGCGCAGTCGGACATTATGCGGACTGGGATCACACGCTGCAGTTCGTGTTATCCGCTATTGCGGTTGTTTTCGTAGCCGGATTCCTCGGCCGGGCAACCGAAAGCGTAGCCCACTATGCCGGACAGCGGCTGGGGGGCTTTCTTAATGCCACCTTCGGAAATGCCGCAGAGCTGATCATCGCCTTCTTCCTCGTCAAGGAAGGACTGTTTGACATGGTGAAGGCGAGTCTCACCGGTTCCATTATCGGCAACCTGCTGCTGGTGCTGGGGCTGAGTATTTTTGCCGGAGGGATGAAGTTCAAGGTTCAGAATTTCAACGTTACCCTGGCCGGGCTCAACGGCTCACTAATGATCGTGGCGGTCATCGCCCTGTTTGTCCCGGCCATGTTCTTCAACACCCACTCCATCACCGAGCGGGACACTGATGTGCTCAGCCTAGTTGTGGCAGGTCTGCTGATTGCCGCTTATATGGCCTGGCTGGTCTTCTCCATGATCACACACAAAAAATATCTGGCCGATGTAACGGATGACAGCGCGGAAGAGCTGCCTAACGAGCATGCCCCTGCCTGGTCCAAGAGAAAATCCATCATGTACCTGATTCTAGCCACAGTAATGGTCGCTTTTGTCAGCGAATGGCTGGTCGGCACTCTGGAGACGCTGACCGAGCGCTTCGGCTTCAGCGAGCTGTTCGTCGGCGCGTTCCTTGTCGCCATTATCGGAAATGCGGCTGAGCACAGCGCGGCGATTATGCTGGCAATGAAGAACAAAATTGGGGCTGCTGTAGAGATCGCTGTCGGCAGCAGTCTGCAGATCGCCCTGTTCGTAGCACCTGTACTCATCTTCGCCAGCTACTTTATGGGCAATACGATGGATATCGTCTTTACGACAATAGAAATTGTAGCGATCGCCGTCTCTGTGTTTATAGCCAAGTCTATTATTCAGGACGGTGCCACCAACTGGTATGAAGGCTTGCTGCTGCTGGCGGTCTATATGATTCTGGGTGTCTCCTTCTACCTCGTATAGATTGATCCTCCACTTCCGCAGCACAACAAAAAAAACGCACATGAGCGGCCTATAGCCCTCATGTGCGTTTTTATGAACAGATGGAAGCCACGCCTAATTCTCGCGCTCTTCCGCTTTCTTGTTCAGCGCTTCGTACAGTACAGCCAAATTACGCTCCAGCTCACTCAGTACCTGCTTGCCGGTATACTCAGGTACAAGCCCCGCTCTGACCGCAAAATCGACCTCTCTTGAGAAGCCGTACATCTGGGTATCCAGCACTTCCTCATAGAGAGGGCAGTAACGCGTCGCCAGATTCTCCATCTGCACTTCGATGAGCTTCTGAATTTTATCGGCATCTTCTTGTAGAAGAGTGATTGCTTTAAGATTAAGCTGTTCCTGCAAATCCGATGAAGTCATGCATTTTCCCCCCCATGTCCAAAAGTTACAGCTGTTACTGCTATTTAGTTTAATATTAGTCGAAATTGAGACCCAATACAAGAATTCAGTTTGTACTAAACAAAAAAACGCCCTGCCGCTACAGGCAGGACGTCTTTAAGGCTGATCGTTACTCAGCTACAACTGTAAAGTTCAAACCATGTTTGGAAAAAACTTCGCTCATTGCTTTTTTGGCTTCTTCGGCATCCGTGCCGTGAACATGAAGTTCGTAACTTTGACTGGAAACCAGAGTTGTAAACAACCCCAGGATACTCTTAACGTCAATGTACTTGTTGTCCGCCTGAAGGACGATTGATGAGTTGAACTGGCTTGCCGTTTGGGCAATATCCACGATTGCCGCATTGTTACTGGACATAGGAATCCCTCCGCAACTTGATTAGAAAAACTTAGTTCGCTTGTTCATTTGTAACCAATTCCATGATACCTTGAATCCGCTTACTCGCGCAAGGTGTTTTCTTTTGATTACATTTTATTTCAGGTTTTCAGGATTCAGACCTTCAAGTTCCGGAATGACGAAAATTCCGTCCTTGCGGATCAGCACATCGTCAAAATAAATCTCCCCGCCGCCGTACTCGGGACGCTGGATCAGCACAAGATCCCAGTGTATGGAGGAGCGGTTGCCGTTATCGGTGACATCATAAGCCTGGCCCGGAGTGAAATGAAGGCTGCCGGCGATTTTCTCATCGAACAGGATGTCCTTCATCGGGTGCAGAATGTACGGATTGAAGCCGATAGCGAACTCACCGATATGCCGCGCGCCGTCGTCGGAATCAAGAATCTCGTTGAGGCGCGCCGTGTCATTGCTGGTTGCTTCCACAATTTTGCCGTTTTCAAAGCGGAATTTCACATTTTCAAAAGTAATGCCGTTGTACAGGGTAGCCGCGTTATAGCTGATTGTGCCGTTGACAGAATCACGGACAGGGGCGCTGTATACTTCGCCGTCAGGGATATTTTTCTGGCCGGAGCATTTTTCTGCACCGATTCCCTTGATCGAGAAGGAGAGCTCTGTTCCCGGACCCGAGATCCGCACCTTGTCTGTTTTCCGCATAAGCTCGGCCAGCGCGTCCTGGGCCTTGTCCATTTTGGCATAATCCAGGTTGCACACTTCAAAGTAGAAGTCTTCAAAAGCTTCTGTAGTCGTGTTGGCCAGCTGTGCCATACTCGCGTTAGGATAACGGAGAACTACCCACTTGGTATGCTTGACCCGCTGCTCGCTATGTACCGGATGAGAATACAGGGAATTGTAGAGCTTCATATTTTCTTCCGGCACATCAGCCAGATCATTGACATTCTCGCCGGCGCGGATTCCGATATAGCAGTCCATCTGCTTCATACGGTTCAGGTCGATCTCAGCCCAGGTCTTAATGCCTTCCGGGGTTGCATATTTAAGCATGCTGCGCAGGACGGTACGGTCTGTCAGCTGGACAAAAGCGTTTCCTCCGGCTTTGCCGACCTCCTCCACAACCGCTTTAATCAAATCTCGTTCACTGCCGATCATTTCAACCAGCACATTTTCGCCCGGCTGCACATCCACGGAATAACCCACAAGGTTTGCCGCCAGCTTTTGAATTCTTGGATCCTTCATCCTGCTCTCTTCCTTCCTCTTACATAAAAATGGCATACCGTTCTATTGTAGCACGCCCTCTACTCAGCGCAAGCCTTCTGTTCACCGGTACGTTTATTGGTAGCCGTAGAAATCCACCTTGGTCACATACGCCTCTGTGTCTGCCGGATCTGCCGCACCCGGATAACGGATTGTCCGTGTCCAGGTCAACCGCTTGGGCAGGCTCCGCCTGGTATCCACTTTCAAAAAGTAGACGGAGGTCACCTCAGCTTCCTTTATCCGCTGCTTCAGCTCCCCTGACTTCTGCACCCAAAGCGCATTCATTGCCGCTCTGACTTCAGCAGACTGCCCTGCGGTTGCCGCATCCGGCCGGATAGCCTGCATCTCCCGTTCCAGTTCCTCGGCCAGCTGCCGTTTGGCTTCCTCCGGGCTGATCCTGATCCTCAGCACCCGGGTTCCGCCGGATGATCCGGACTCTACGGTTACCTGCTTATCCGACTGATGCAGCTCCTCCAGCTGCTGCAGGGGATTAAGCGCAGCAAGCCTGCCTGCCTCACCTGACCCGGAAGCCGCAGCAGATTGATGCAGCTGCCACTCCCCGTTTTTTTTCTCCAGTCTCGTGTAGGATGCGGGTGCAGCCGCCTTGCTTTCTCCGAGCTTTTTCATGCCTTGTTCCGCTGCCGCCCTGGTCTCCCTGTTCTCATCAGGCAGCAGGGAATACAGGCTGATACGGGTATGATCCTGCACTTTACCTCCATAATAGAGGGCTGACTCCGGTACTGGCTTACCGGCGATCAGCAATGCCGCTGAGCCCTCAAAGGAAACTGTATCCTTTCCGTCCATCCCCGCCAGAGCGAGACTTAAATCCTCCACAGCAGGCTTGCTGCCGGCAGCAGAACAGCCGCTTAGCAGCAGCAGAGCCAGCACTGCCGGAAACCTCCGCTTGTGTAACAAGGCTGGTATTTTCATGGCACACATGCCTTTCCTGATCGGTTATCTTTTTAGAGTATCCTTTCATAAGAGGCTTATGCACAATCACCCTGCTCAATCGAGTAGGAGGCTGCACATTAATTGAGCAGCCGACCTCTCACACCACCGTACGTACCGTTCGGTATACGGCGGTTCAACCGCATAAGTGCAATTTACGTAATTGCTCGTACTGTGCCGGGAAGTCATAATACCCGGCCTGTACGAGCTTTTCGTTTGTTATGGAGCGGGACAGTACTGGGCTTCCCGCGATTCGCCAGTAGCCCAGGCGGGAGTTTCCCCATTGGTAGGCCTGCCACTCGGGTATTCCCAGTTTACGCAGGTTTTGCACCTTTGTTTTGGGCTTCTCCCAATGTTTCCAGATGTACATTCGCAGCCTTCTGCGCAGCCATTCGCTCCAGCTTTGCAAGATCCGTTTCATATCGGCTACGTAGAAGTAGCCGATCCAGCCTCGAATGTAGACTTTCACCTTCTCCATCACTTGACGAACATTTCTGCCCTGACTGCGGCTCGTCAGTTCTTTCAATTTCTTCTTCGCCTTGGCGAGGGATTGACCATGGGCGCGAATATACAACCCTTTTCTGTTCTTGCCCAAGGCAAAGCCGAGAAACTTGAAATGCTTCCGGGCCACTACGCTGACCACTTTACTTTTCTGCGTGTTCATCTGGAGTCTTAGTTTGTGCTCCAGGTATTTTCGGCAGGATTCCAGAAGCCGCGTGGCCGCTCGTTTGCTTTTAGTTAGCACGACAATGTCATCTGCATACCGAATCACGTTCACTCCACGGCTGTTCATTTCCTGGTCGAATTCGTTCAGGTAAATATTCGCAAGCAGTGGAGATAAAGGGCCTCCTTGTGGAGAACCTTCCTCTGTTTTGCAGTGTACCCCGTTCTCCATAACCCCACTTTTCAGATACTTCTTAATCAGGTCGGTTACACGGTGATCCTGGATTTGCTTACGTAGCACATTCATTAGCAGTTCATGGTTCAGGGTGTCAAAATATTTGGAGAGGTCGATTTCGACTGCGTGGCTATAGCCTTGCTGTGCATGCTCTTTCACCTTGCGGATGGCTTGCTGCGCACTCCGCCCGGGGCGGTAACCGTAGCTTCCGTCTAAGAAAAGCGGCTCAAACAAGGGCTGTAGCTGCTGGGAGATCGCTTGTTGAATCACGCGGTCTATCACCGTAGGGATGCCAAGCTTCCGCACTCCACTTCCATCTGGTTTGGGGATTTCTTTGCGCCGTACCGGGCTAGGCTTGTACCGGCCCTCCCGGATGCTTTGCAAAAGCTCGTCCTTGTGTTCCTGCAGCCAGGGCAGCGCCTCTTCGACGGTCATTCCGTCGATTCCTGGCGCGCCATGGTTGCGTCTGACCTGCTTGTAGGCTCTGTTCAGATTGTCTCTGTCCAGAATCCGCTCGAGCAGGTCCATTGCACCGCCTCTTTCTCTACGTTCCCGAATGTCGGCACTCCGCACTCCCGCATACTCTTCGCGTTCCACGCTATCCCTTTGCGGGTAGCCCTTTCGGTATTCTGCTTTCATCGCGCCAGCTCTCCTTCCGGTCTGTACTCGAGACTTACGATTGTTTGGCCCTTCCCGAAAAAAAAACTTTCCGGTACTATGGCCTCTGCTGACTTCTCACAGCAAGCTTTACTCCGTGGTTCGGATTTTTTTTTTTCCTACCAGACGTCTGTGAGACCTCCCCGGGTAAGAGCGATAACTTTCCCCTCATCTATCTGCCACATTTACACCCTGAGATTCGGGCAGTATTGGACTTCGCTTTGTTAAGCAAGCTCGTCCGTCCCAAGATGCCTTCTATGTGATTTCTGTTCGTCAGACCGAGGGTTTGCCTCCGGCTTCCTTCAGATTCCGCCTCGCGGCGGACACCCTTGCCTTTGGCTAACAGTTCCTACTGCCAAGCCTGTAGCGGACTTTCACCGCCTAGTTATCGCCCATGCCGGGCGCACTTAAAAAAGAACCCTTACGGGTGACGCCTAAGGATTCTTTATATTGTTAACTGCATTTTTGCTGTCAACCACTACCTGGTTGCGGCCGTTATTCTTCGCTTCGTAGAGCGCCATATCCGCCCGGTAAAAGAGGGATTCGACGCTTACCCGCTCATCGACCCAGCTCCATTCGGCGATCCCGCAGGATACGGTGACACGCGGCTCCGTCTCCGCCATCACCCGCTTACGGATCCGTTCAGCCACGAATCTGGCCTGCTGGATACCAAGCTGCGGCAGATAAACCGCCAGCTCCTCCCCGCCCCACCGTGCCGCAATATCCCCATGCCGGATCGAGGATTTAACAATTTCACTGACCTGCTTAAGGATCTTATCGCCCTTCTGGTGCCCGTATGTATCGTTCACCATCTTGAACTGGTCGATATCCACTACAACCAGGGTTCCGCAGAAGTCCTTCGTCTGTCTCTCCTTGATCTCCTCGTCCAGATAGTGGCGGGCATAGAGCCCGGTCAGACTGTCCCGGTTCGCCAGATAACGCACTTCCGCATGCAGACGCGCGTTGCCGACAGCCAGTCCGATATGGCCGGCCATCGCCTGCAGCAGCCGGAAGCTGTCATAGGAAAAAAAGTGCGGCTCACGGTGGGTCAGCATAATCGCGCCGCGCACCTCTCCGCCCACGCTCAGCGGAGTGGCAATCGCCGACTCTGATCCTGTCGCTGTCATTAGTCTGGAAGAAATACCTGCAGCACTTCTGTATTCAGATAGAATCAGCGGCTCTCCCAGAGCAAAGACCTGTCCGCCCAAGCCCTTCCCGTTCTCAATTATCTCCCCGCGCAGCGGAGGGAAATTGCAGGCAATCGCTTCAAGCCCGCCCTTCTTTTCGTTGAGATGCAGGATACAGCAGTAATCAGCGTCAAACATTTCCAGCAGCTCTTCAAAGGCATACTGAAAAATATCCCCGAGATGCAGGCTCTGATTAAGGCGCTGGGTCAGCTCATTGCTCATGCGCAGTTCGCGGATCAGCTGATTTGAACGCTCATACAGCTTGGCATTCTCGAAGGCCGTTCCTGCGGTATCCGCAACCATGGCCAGAAACCGCAGATCCACATCCGGGAAGGACGGCTTGTCCAGCATCATATGAAACACGCCGTATACCCCCTGCTTGCCGCCAAGCGGCAGGCCGATTTCCACAGAATTGCTATCACGTCCGGCATGCAGAGTTACACGCCCGTCCTTAAAGGCCTTGGCACAGACATCTTCCTCCCCCCAGCGCAGCGGCAGCGGCTTGACCTGCGGATGGGTGCTGCGGTGATCCTGAGACATGAACAGCTCAAGCCGTGCTCCCGGATACATAGCCGAGATGCTGTCAATCACTTCGGTCAGCACGGCATTGACGTCAATGTTATCGTGCATCCGCTGGACAATCTGAAACAGCAGCGAGCGGCGGCTGCTTTCACGCTCGGCATGCTGATGAACGCCTGCCAGATCGGAGACAAACACATGCTCAAACCTGCGGTAGAAGCAGGTCTGGAAGTGCAGCGCCATCGCTTCTGCCGTGTGCTGTCCGCCCTGTTCATATTGTGCTGCCGGCATGGCGCAGCCAAGCAGGGCAAAGATTTCGCCGTTGCTTCTGGTAAACACAGGGATGGTCAGCAGCATCGTCCCGGAACTGTCTGAGGGAGCAGCTGCAGCTGATGCAACAGGCTCCCGGGAGATCAGACTGGCTGCTGCGCACTGTTCCCATGCCTCTTTCCAGAGCCTGCCCTGCGCACCGGCTGCATCCGCCGCCCCGGTCCATTCCCCTCTATAATTAAGTAAAGACCAATCCCATTGCTGGGCGAACGGTGGCACCTTAAGCCCCCGCCATTCTCTGAAACTATCTGCAAGCAATTGGCCTGCGTAAGGGAAATCATAGGATACGATATCCGTCTCCCTCAGCCATGCGGCGGGATCACTCGATTCTCCGCTTGATTGCATTGTGTCCTGCAACAGCATGCGTGTGTCTTTATGACCGCATGCTTCCTGTTCCGACATAACTAGGATCCCCTTTGCATCTCAATTTAAATGAATCCGATAACATCCAATTAGCTATATTTTACTCTCTTTCTTTCTGCAATGCATTATATTTTCCTAAAACCCGGGATTTTTTTTAGGACCAAAGAACTAACGACAAAGAAAGACAAAATCTTATTAAATAAGAACTTGACTTTGGTTGTTGTTTTCATATAATATTTATTGTTGAACAAGACTGATAACCAGTCTTAATTGGGCGTAACGTTGTGTCACCCTCACGCATCCCGTTACTGCCAGGGCAGCGGCTGAACTTCCCTGACAGAGTGAAACCAAATACACGCTTTCACGAAGACGGTTGCGGCACAAATAGGCCCTACCCTGAAATTTCAATTATAAAGGAGTCTACTTTAATATGGCACGTTACACCGGACCTAAATTCAAACTCAGCCGCCGTCTGGGCATTTCCCTTAGCGGTACAGGCAAAGACCTGAAACGCCCTTTCCCACCAGGACAGCACGGCGCTAACCAACGCAGAAAAGTAAGTAACTACGGAATGCAGCTTTTGGAAAAACAAAAACTGCGTCACATGTACGGCTTGGGTGAAAAGCAGTTTAAAACGCTGTTCACTAAAGCACAAAAGATCCAGGGTATCGCGGGTGAGAACTTCATGTTCCTGCTCGAAAGCCGTCTGGACAACCTGGTTTACCGTCTTGGATTTGCTAACTCCCGTGCAGGCGCACGTCAGCTGGTATCCCACGGCCACGTAACCGTTAACGGCAAGAAAGTCGACATCGCTTCTTACCGTGTAAGCGTAGGCGATGTAATCGGTCTTCGCGAAAGAAGCCGTTCCATGAAATCCATCAAGGAAGCTCTGGAAAACCGCAATCACCTTCCAGCTTACCTGGAATATGCTGATGCAGCATTCGAAGGCAAATATATCCGTTTGCCAGAACGCGCTGAGCTGTCCCAGGATATCGATGAAAAGCAAATCGTCGAGTTCTACAACCGTTAAGATTACATCAAAGCCTCCGGTTCTCCGGAGGCTTTTTTGTGTCTTTCTTTCCATATAGCCTGAACTGCCTGTCTACAGCAGGCTCAGTCTGGCGAATTTGCGCTTGCCCAGCTGCAGGATATCCCCTTCCTGCGGACTGATTTCTGCGCCGGGATCTTCCAGCCTGCCCCCGTTCAGTTTTACTGCCCCCTGCTGTATACTCCGCCTGGCCTCACTGTTAGTCGCGGCAAAACCAAGCAGCGTCAGCAGCCTAACCAGTTTGAGTGCCCCATTCTCCAGGTCTGCAGAAGCAAGGCTGTACGTCACGATCTCCTCCGGAAGTGCACGCTGCTGAAAGATTGTAATGAAATGCTGCTGCGCGGCTTCCGCCGCTTCCGGACCGTGGTACATCCGCACCAGCGTATGGGCCAGCCGCATCTTCGCGTCCCGCGGATGGACGGCCCCTGAATCCAGCTCCCGCTTTAGCTTGGCCAGCTCCTCATTACTGAGGTCGGTAACCATCTCGTAATATCTCAGCATCAGTTCATCCGGTACAGACATTGTTTTACCGTACATTTCATTCGGCGCTTCATCGATGCCTATGTAGTTGCCGAGGCTCTTACTCATCTTTTTGACCCCGTCGAGCCCTTCCAGCAGCGGCATGAGGACAACGGCCTGCGGCTCAGCCCCGTATTCCTTTTGCAGCGTCCGTCCCATCAGGATATTGAACTTCTGGTCCGTGCCGCCAATCTCGATATCCGTCCCGTTCGCCACCGAATCCATGCCCTGCATCAGCGGGTAAAAGAACTCGTGTACACTGATCGCCTGGCCGGTCTGGAACCGTTTGGTGAAATCGTCGCGCTCCATCATCCGGGCCACCGTTACTTTTGCCGCCAGATTGACAACCTCTGCAAAGTCCATCGGGCTGAGCCAATCCGAATTGAGCAGCAGCTTTGTTTTGTCCGGATCAAGGATTTTGTAAATCTGTTGCTTGTAGGTGGCCGCATTGCGCTGCACCTCTTCCCTGCTGAGCTGCTTGCGCGTCTCCGATTTGCCTGTAGGGTCCCCGATCATTCCGGTAAAATCGCCGATAATCAGCTGTACCTGATGCCCGGACTGCTGGAACTGGCGCAACTTCTGAAGCACAACAGTATGCCCGATATGAATATCGGGTGCCGACGGATCAAGCCCCAGCTTAATGTTAAGCGGCACACCTGTAGCCACCGATTTGATCAGCTTGCTTCGCAATTCCTCAACCGGTATAATTTCCGCCGCACCGCGTACAGCTGTTTCCAGCTGGTGCTCCACCTCCACCTGCTGTGCAGGGGTCAATTGTTCCCATTTCATTCCTTTTCCTCCTCAATGTAGTTTTAAGCGACGCAAAAAGAGCCCTTCACTCATCCCCTGAAGGGACGAGTAAAAGACTCGCGGTACCACCCTAATTAAAGATCCCTGTATACGGCCTATTAGGCGCAGCAGCAGATCCTTCACTTCATTATTCTAACGGGTATGCCCCGGTTCCGGACTACTGGCAGGCGTTCTGACGCACCTGATGTTCCTCCGGACAGCTCCAGACTGTAATTCAAAGGGGCTAGCTGCCGGTTCGCACCACCCACCGGCTCTCTGAAACACATGGCTTCCCTTCTACTGATGTCCTTCAAAGCTTTTATCGTTATCCAATTGAGTAAATTTATACCACACCAGGTTTCAAAAAGTCAACAGTCCCTTAATCGGACTTTCAGGCAGAAGCGCATTCAAAACCGGCAAATTGTGCTATAATAGTTCCGTTAAAAGGAGGATTATCGTCGATGGTTGAGGAGAAAAAGAAGAAGACCGCAAAACAGCGTCCCCCGCGCAGATCCTGGCTCCGCAGGTTCGGTTCAGTCGTAAAGTGGGTGTTCATACTCGGCATCCTGGGCCTGCTGTTTGCCGGCGGCGCCGTGGCAGGCTACGTCACTTCCATAGTGAAGGACGATCCTGTACGCTCCGAGGAATTGATTCAGCAGCAAGTCAGCCAGAACGCCATTACCGGCTTTGCTTATTTCCGTGACGGCCAGCCGATTGGTCAGCTCCGTACCGAAGAAGACCGCCGGATTATTGAATTTAATGATATTCCGCAGCTGGTTATTGATGCTGTTCTTGCTATTGAAGACAACAATTTCTACGAGCATGTAGGTATTGATTTCAGCGGCACACTGCGCGCCGTCAAGCAGAAGCTGCTTAACGAGTCTGTGCAGACCGGGGGCAGCACGCTTACCCAGCAGCTGGCCAGACGTGTATTTCTTAATCTTGACCGTACAGAAGACCGCAAGATCAAAGAAATTTTGCTGTCATTGCGCCTGGAGCGGTTCTTGTCCAAACAGGAAATTCTCACTGCTTATCTCAACAAGGTGCCTTTTGGAAACGGCTCTAACGGCTATAATGTTTACGGTATCAAGGCAGCAGCTAAAGGAATTTTCGGACTGGATGATCTCGATAAGCTCAATATTGCTCAGGCTGCTTATCTGGCAGGGCTTCCCCAGCTTCCTTCCAAGTATTCCGCCTTCAACGGGATAGGCGAATTCAACGAGACAGCCTTCGGTCGGGCGATGGAACGCCAGAAGCTTGTGCTGCGCCGGATGCTTGAAGAGAACAAGATCACGACCACCCAGTATAATGAGGCGCTGCAATTCGATATTCAAGCCTCGCTGGCCCCGTATACGAAGAAAGCATATGCCACCTTCCCTTACCTGATGCTGGAAACGGAACGCAAGGCGGCTGAAATCCTGCTGTCCATTAACGAAAGCAAGCACAATGAAGAGACCACAGAGGATGCTGAGGCTACTGAAGGCTCTGAAGGCTCTGAAGGTTCTGCTGCTTCCGGCAACGACACTGTTCTGCTCGAGGAAGCCCGCCAGCAGCTGATGACCGGCGGTTACCGCGTATACACTACAATTGACAAAAAAGTATACAGCGCCATGCACAGCATCTCCGAAAACAGCGACAACTTTACGAAGGACAGTGAAAAAAGAGGCAAGGAACAGACCGCCGGCATGATGATCGACAACAAGACCGGTGCGATCCTCGGGATGATCGAAGGACGAGATTTCAATATTGAGCAGATGAACTACGCTACACAGATGATCCGCCAGCCGGGTTCCACCATGAAACCGATTGCTGCCTATCTGCCTGCGCTCGACAGCGGATTTATTCAACCTGCCAGTATCCTGGACGATGCCCCGATTGTCCTGAAGGACGGTTCCAAGGGCTTCCATATCCCCAAAAATGCCAACAACCGCTATCAGGGGCTTGTAACCGCCCGTTATGCGCTGAACAAATCGCTCAATCTGCCGGCGCTCAAGCTGTTCATTGACAAGGTCGGAATTGATAACTCCTGGGCTTTTGCCAAGAAGCTGGGCATAACGACCATTCAGGATGATGATTACAATGCGCAGACCGGGGTTATCGGAGGACTCCGTTACGGGGTATCCGTCGAGGAGCTGACTAACGCCTATTCTTCAATCGGCAACAACGGTGCTTTTAATGATGCCTATATGATTGAGAAGATCGTGGATTCCCAGGGCAAAATTATTTATCAGCATAAAGTAGCTCCGGAGCAGGTATTCTCCGAGCAGACAGCTTATCTGATGACAGACATGCTGCGCACTGTAATTACCGAAGGTACCGCATCAACCGTAAAAAATACTTACGATCACTTCAAAGATGTGCCGATTGTCGGCAAAACCGGTTCTACCCAAAACTATGGTGATGTCTGGTTCATGGGTTATACGCCAGATGTTACGCTTGGTATGTGGGTAGGCTACAAGGAGCAGATCAATACCCTTCAGGGCGATACCCAGAAACGGCAGGCGCAGACGCTGTGGGCCAAGGTTATGAATGCTGTAATCGAGAAGCAGCCGGACCTGTTCGTAACCAAGGAGTTCGCCCAGCCTGAAGGGATTGTCAAGAAGACCGTCTCCGCTTACAGCGGCAAGCTGCCTACCAAGCTGACCGACAAGTTCACTACAGACCTGTTCAATGCCAAGTATGTGCCGACTGACAGTGATGACGGCATTTCCAGGGCAAAATATATTTCCTATAACGGTGTGAACTATCTGCCGCTCGAAGGCACGCCGGACGATTTTCTCAGAGAGAAGATTGTTGTCAAGCGCGAGAAGCCGATTCAGGACCTCATCAAGGAGCTTCTGGCCGCATTTGACGGAATGAAGGACCACGAATCGCTGCAGTATTATATGCCTTCCGATGCCAAATCCGATTTCCCGACTGAGGTTGACCCGCGTGTCGACGATGGAACAGCTCCGTCGCCACCCGGCAATGTCAGTGTGTCCTACAGCACGGGTAAGGCTGTCATTGCCTTTGCAGCAAGCGGCTCCCCGGATGTAGTAGGCTACCGCCTGTACCGCTCCCTGAACGGGGGTGCCTTCCAGAAGCAGGCTGTCATCTCTGCAGGCGATAGCACCGTCTTTAAACCAGGCACACCGCAGAGTGCCAATGCCACCTTCTTCGTCACCGCAGTGGACGTAGCGGGACATGAGACGGCCTCAGGCAATGTTGCCGGTACAGCTCCGACACCTGAACCGACTCCAACACCTGAAGTGCTGCCCGGAACAGAGGCTACGCCTGAGGGCAACACCCTGCCTGACGGGGCTGAAGAAGATCCCGGAATGATCATCGTCAATCCCCCGGGCAGTGCAGAAGTGCCCGCCGGCAGCGCCGGCAATGCTGCTGGCGGCAACAGTACTGCCGGCTCGGGTAACGCACATTAATCTTTTCCACGAAGAAACACCGGTTCCAGCAATATGCTGGAACCGGTGTTTTTGTGTACAGCTGTTTCCGTTAATCCTCAATCGTGGACAGATCGCCGGCCGGGAGTTCCAGCTCCCAGGCTTTCAGCACCCGGCGCATGATTTTGCCGGAACGAGTCTTGGGCAGCTTCTCCTTAAATTCGATTTCACGGGGCGCAGCATGCGCGGATAGCCCTGCTTTGACGAAGGCGGCAATCTCTTCCTTCAGCTCTGCTGTCGCAGTATATCCCTCTCTGAGGGAGATAAAAGCTTTGATAATCTCTCCCCGCAGCAAATCCGGTTTGCCGATCACCCCGGCTTCGGCCACTGCCGGATGCTCCACCAGCTTGCTCTCAACCTCAAAAGGCCCGATGCGCTCCCCGGAGGAGTTGATCACATCATCGATCCGTCCCTGGAACCAGAAGTAACCTTCCTCGTCCATATAAGCTGAGTCCCCGGAAATGTACCAGCCGGGAATCCGGAAATACTCCTCATATTTAGCCTGGTTATTCCAGATCTTGGCCATCATGGAAGGCCACGGCGTACGGATCGCCAGATTGCCCATGGAATAAGGGGGCAGCTCATTGCCCCTGTCATCAAGAATGGCTGCCTCGATGCCGGGCAGCGGGCGGCCCATGGACCCTGGCTTGATATCCATCCCGGGATAGTTGCAGATCAGCTGGGCTCCGGTTTCCGTCATCCACCAGGTGTCGTGAATGCGCTGCCCGTAAACCTTATCGCCCCAGCGTACAACTTCCGGATTCAGCGGCTCTCCTACGGACATTACATGCCTGAGGCTGCTGAGATCGGTCCCGGCAAGCGTGCTCTCTCCTGCTCCCATCAGCATGCGGAATGCTGTGGGTGCGCTGTACCAGACAGTGACGGCAAAGCGCTCAATGGTGCTGTACCAGTCCTGCGGACTGAAGCGTCCGCCCCGTACCACGTTGGCTACACCATTAAGCCAGGGCGCAAAAATCCCGTACGAGGTACCTGTGACCCATCCGGGATCAGCTGTGCACCAGTATACATCATCCGGGCGCAGATCCAGTACAATTTTACCTGTATAATAATGTTGAATCATTGCTCTCTGCACATGGTAGACCCCTTTGGGTTTACCTGTAGAACCGGAAGTATAGTGCATGATCAGGCCATCTTCCAGTGTGAGCCATTCGGGCTCCAGTTCCGCTGATGCAGCGGCCATCTCCGCCTCATAGCTGATCATTCCCTGACCGGTATCGCCGCCTGTTCCGCCTACTACGATTATGTGCCGTAGTTCAGGCAGCTCCTCGCGCCTTACCCGCTTTAGCAGCTCCGGTGTAGTCACCAGAGCTACTGCCCCGCTGTCCTCCAGCCGGTCCTTTACCGCCGTCTCCATAAACGCCTCAAACAACGGTCCTGCTACCGCACCCACTCTGAGGGTACCAAGCAGACTGAAATACAGCTCCGGACTGCGCGGCATAAAGATAAAGACTCGGTCCCCTTTACCTATACCGTATTTGCGCAGCACATTACCGAACCGGCTGGAACGTTCCTGCAGATCGGCGAAGGTATACCGTTCGTCCCTGACGGGATCGCTGTAGATCAGTGCAGTAGCCGCACCGTGCCCTTCCAGCACATGGCGGTCGACTGCTTCATGAGTCATGTTCACCTTGCCCGTGTGATACCAGGAGAAAGTCCGCTCTGCATCCTCCCACCGGAATTGTTTGACTGCCAGGGAATAATCACGTAAATTCGCATTTTGTACACGGCCCGGCAAAATTTCACTGTGGACTTGCCCCATTACTCTTGCCTCCCCTGCTGGATTGATTTAAGCTTTAAGGGCGGTTCCTCATTTTCACGCCACACTGTCAATATGATAATTGTGAATGTTTTATGTCGGAATCAGTATAACACAGTAAGCGATTACATTCCATATTTTAGTTGGATGAGAGGAGCCCGATCATGGAGCACCGCAAATTCCCTGTCACACACACTTTCTTGCATAACAATAACGCAATTACTGTAAGCGGTCCCGTGTCTTCCGAACTTTTACAAAGGGTCACGATTCACCCCGATCTCGATGCCTTCCGCAAGCCGCATGAACAGCTGGAGGCTCTAATTGAAATTTCCAGACTGCCTGAAGGCAGGGTTATTGCCGCGGTCTGTAACCACACTCTGATAGGTTATGTCACTTTTCATTATCCCGATGAGCTGGAGCTCTGGTCACAGGCAAATATGGCTGATCTGATCGAGTTGGGAGCAATAGAGGTAGCTGATGATTACAGGGGATGCGGGCTTGGCAGGCTGATGCTTGCCGCCGCTTTTGAGCAGGAACAGCTGGAGAACTGCATTGTGTTCACTACAGAGTATTATTGGCACTGGGACCTTAAGGGCAGCGGCCTGGATGTGTGGGCCTACCGCAATATGATGGAAAAACTGATGAAATCCGCAGATATGGTCTGGTATGCCACTGATGATCCGGAAATCTGCTCGCATCCGGCCAACTGCCTGATGGTACGGATTGGGCGCAAGGTGCCATTATCCTCCCAGGAGAGCTTTGACCGGATCCGCTTCAGGCAGCGTTTTATGTATTAGCTCATAGCCCTATAGCTCCGGCGACTTCAGCATATATTCGAGAATGGCATGGGAACGCCGGGCTGCCGTGACTGTGAATTCAGCATAGTTTGCATGAGCCGAGCCGTCAGCCTTATCGGACATGGAACGGATGATGACAAACGGAGCCGCATTCATATAACAGACCTGGGCTACAGCGGCCCCCTCCATCTCCGCGCAGGCGCCGTTCAAATCTATATGTAACGCTTCCACCACCGTGCTGCTGGCAATGAACTGATCTCCCGAAAGCACAATTCCTGTTATAAAATGCTGCTCCAGCTCTCTACAGGCCTGCTCCGCCAGCTTCACCAGCTTCTCATCCGCATTGAAGACAGACACCTCCTGATAGGGGATGACCCCCTTGGGAAAGCCGAGAGCCGTCACATCCATATCATGCTGGATACATGCTGATGAAATGACAATATCACCGATATTCAGATCAGGATGAACCGCACCGGCAACCCCGGTAAACAGCACTTTGGAAACGCCAAACGTATCCAGCAGAATTTGTGTTGTGACTGCGGCATTCACCTTTCCAACACCAGATTTGCAGAGGACCGCCTTTCTGCCGAAAATGTCTCCCGAATAGTAGGTAACCCCTGCCTTAACTGTACTCTGCTTGTCATTCATGCTGCTGAGCAGCAGCTCAATTTCTTCATCCATCGCGCCGATTAATCCGATAACCTCGCCCACTATGTACCCCTCCATTAATTCCGCTTCTACGAGCATCTGCCAGACATTAGCCAGGCAACATAAAAAGCTCCCGAAGGAGCTTTCTATGAACGGCTATAACAAATTCTTACTTGTTGACATGGTTGACGGACAAACGGAGAATCGTTTCATGCGGCAAAATAACCCGCGGATTCTCAACCGTCTCCTTCTTCATCAGCTTGGTCAAAAGTCTCATTGCTACCGCACCCAGATCATACATCGGCTGTGCTACAGTAGTCAGCAGCGGACGAACCATGGAAGCCATGCGGATATTGTCCACACTGATGATTGAGAAATCATCCGGAACCTTCAGGCCTTCATCCTGAATGCTGTGGATGGCGCCAATCGCCATTTCGTCTGTTGCAGCAAAGATTGCCGTAGGCTTCTTCTTGAGGCCCAGGAAATACTTCATCGCTTCGACACCGGATTCGTAACGGTAGTTACCGATGCGCACCAGGTCTTCCTGATACTCAATTCCCGCCGCTTCCAGTGCCTTCTTATAACCCTGGAACCGGGCATAGCCGTTGGCAGGATCCTGCAGTGTTCCGCTGATCATCGCAATCTCACGGTGTCCGTGGCGGATAAGCGTATTCACAGCATCAAAAGCTGCAGTCTCGTGGTCGATATCAACCGAAGGATAGGTTCCCTTCTCATCTCGTGTTGCGCACAATACGATTGGAACTGCGGAGGTCTGGAACGCCTGGATATGCTCTTCGGTTACTGTTCCGCCCATGAAGAGCAGCCCGTCAACCTGTTTCTCCAGGAGTGTGTTAATAACACGGATCTCCTTCTCCTTGCGTTTGTCCGCATTACACAAAATGATATTGTAATGATACATGTTTGCGATATCTTCAATCCCGCGGGCAATTTCCGCAAAAATCGAGTTAGAGATATCGGGGATAACAACCCCTACGGTTGTTGTTTTCTTGCTGGCGAGACCTCTCGCCACGGCATTTGGACGATAGCCCAAACGTTCAATTGCTTCAAATACCTTCTTCCGGGTCTGCGGCTTCACGTTGGGGTTATTATTCACAACCCGTGATACCGTAGCCATAGATACGCCTGCTTCGCGAGCTACATCGTAAATGGTTACCGTCAAATTACTCTCTCCATTGCGATAAATTTTATCGTTCGACTAATTAAAATTATGATACGATACTTTGTACAATTGTGCAATGATAACGCTTCATTTTCCTTTCAAATTCTTTCACCGGTACAAAAGTCCAAGGAAATAATGAAGTTATTTGTCTTTTATCAGCAAATTCAGGTCGTTCATTTTGCACAAATAATGAACCTGTTACTATCGTAACAAAAAGTCCGTGAAAAATCCAACATTCGTGAAAATTTTTCATCTTTTTTGCAGAAAAATCTTTTCATTTCGTACTTTCTGCCAACTGAATTGCCAATTGCGCTAGTCTAATGCCAGTTTCTTCCATCCATTTCAGGTCGGAAAGCTCTACAGCCAGACGGTATACATCAAGCAGCACATCGATCCTGGCCTCCGCGGCTTTGCGGATGCTCTCCTCCAGTTCATTGAACCCGCCGGGGAATTCGCCTGCACTGAGGACCTCCTTCAGCACACTCGCCCACTCATTCCGTTCGGCAAAAGACAGCTTTCGCCCGGGAATGGCCTTGCCCAGTTCACCGATCAGCTTGCCCAGCTCCTTTTTAATGGACGGCAGAGGCTCATAACGGGTGCACTCTCCACAGGTATAGACCGGGACATGGGTAATTTTGATCTTCGCGCTGTATAGCAGCGTGTGCATATGTATGGTCATGATACCGCCGCAGCCGCATGACTTTTTAACCAGATTATCTTTTAACATCTCCTACACCTCAGGCTAAAAATATTGAAAAACACAGACACCTGCCTTTTCATAGCTATATTCGACCTTTATCGCGCAAACTCCTTCCGATTTGCATTAAATGATTTATTTGGAAATAAAGCAAAGTAATGTTTATGAAAAGATGACTTCATATTTTAAATTTGATAGAATGGACAGGATATTGAGATGTGAAGGGAGCTGCTGACAATGAGATTATCCGGTAAAAAAGTGATCGCGCTGGTTGATGAGGAGTTCGAGGATCTGGAGCTGTGGTATCCGGTATACCGGGTGCGCGAAGAAGGCGCCGAGGTCCATCTGGCTGGTCTTGAAAAAGGTAAAACCTACACCGGTAAATACGGCGTGCCTGCTACTGCCGAATATTCCTGGGATGATCTGAAAGCAGCCGATTATGACGGCATTCTTGTACCGGGCGGCTGGGCGCCAGATAAAATCCGCCGTTACAGCGCAGTACTGAAGCTCGTGCAGGATTTCAACGCAGCCAAGAAGCCGATCGGCCAGATCTGCCATGCCGGCTGGGTCCTGATTTCCGCCAAAATTCTCGACGGCGTAACCGTAACCTCCACACCGGGCATCCGTGATGATATGGAGAATGCCGGAGCCATCTGGAAAGATGAAGCAGTTGTGACCGACGGTCACATTATTTCTGCCCGCCGTCCGCCAGATCTCCCGCCATACGGCAAAGCTTTCTGTGATGCATTAGCCGGGGAATAAGCGTACAGGTTATTTTTTATGAAAGATAAACAAGCCCTGCCTCATCTGCTGTTGAGGTTTAGGGCTTGTTGCGGTTTAATGTACTGCCACTAGTCGCGGACCGTGAGGAATACCTTCTCATTAATTGGAGCCGGATAGCTGGTTATGGTGAAGGTCAGCGGCTGGGCGTACTTATTGCTGCCTAACCCTACGTAATTTAGCACCGGGATGGACTTCTGGTCCGCTGACGCCTGATACGGCGGAATGTCATACAAGTCTTGGGATGAATGAATCTGACCTTTTGAATCGGTAAACTTACCGTCAAATATTAAGGAGTTATAGAATTTTTTCTTTCCCGGAGCCGAGTAATGATTCAGAATCATGGTTGTTCCTCTTTCAGTAGTGTACATGGACACGGTTAAATTATGGTCAGGCGCTTTGATGACCTGCTGCTTTTCCGTATCAATAACCACTTTCATTGCCTCCTTATCCAGCGCCAAAATACCGTCGAGCTGCAGTTTAAGCGGCTCAGTGGAACGGCTGTCGTTTCCGAATACCAGAATCTCCTGGCCCTCTGCTACCAATGTGCGCACCGGGCTGAAGCTTGTAAAATTACCGTTACCTCCCAGTAAAAAACGCGGATTAATCAGGGAAAAGATCTGTTTGGTATTTTGCTCACTGTAAGCAGGCTCCAGATAAATGCCCGTTGGAGCAGTATACACATCCTTGATGAAGATTTCCTGTCCGCCTACAGTCAGCGTTTTGTTTATAGTGTTAAGCTCACCGGCTTGAGCCATCTTTTCCTTGTCCAGAGTAATAGGAACAGATAGTTCAGCCAACGGCTTATCTCCGGCAGCTTTAGTACCCGGTTTGTTTTCACCAAGACTCAGTTCGAGAGAAACTTCTTCCGGCAGCGAGCTGAAGCCTCCGGCCCACTGCAATATTTCATAACCGAGTGTAATGCCTGCCGGGACATCCCTGACATTTAAAGACCAGCCGTACGGATAATTTAAAGAGGAATACCCCTTTCCTTCAAGATGAAGAGAATTAACAAGAGCTTTCTGATCCGTATTGTTTTGCAGTGAATACAATATCAGAATCCCTTTCCGGTCTGCGGCAATGCCGTCTACTGTCAGTATAAATCCATTCTGCTGCGCTGAAACGCCGCTGACGGGCTGTACCCGCCCCGCTTCTATAGCCGTTGAAATTGTAGTATTGTTTATAGAATTCCATAAGTGGGCTGTGAGCCTATCCTCTACCTGAAACGGAGCAGACGGCGCTTGGGCACTTTGCGTACCTGCCGGTTTAGCAATCCGGGGAATCGTAAACAGCATTACAGCTGCTAATACTACGGCTATACTCACCGAAAACCGATTACCGGCAGATATGCGGTAGCGGGCAGGTCCTGACATTCCACTACGTATCGCTGCATTCATTTTGACCTCCGAAATACCCTCCAGCTCCGCCGATATTCCATTAAAATATTCCTCTAACAGCTTCTCCTCACTGCCAGCCATGCGCAGCCCCTCCCTTCATTTTATTGCGCAGCTGCTTCAGCCCTTTGTTCAGCCAGGTCTTGACCGTCCCCTCCGGCTTGTCCAGTACCTCAGCAATTTCAGTCAACGTCATGTCACGGTAGTACTTCAGCACGATCACCTGCCGGTATTTCAGCTTGACACTGTCTAGCGCCTGCTCCATATCCAGCTTACGGTCACTGGTCATTACCATGACTTCCCCGCTTGGGACATCGGCTGTTTTCACAGAAACGATCCGCTTCCTCCGCTTCATTTCATCGTTGCAGCAGTTAATCAATATACGTGTGATCCAGGGTGCGAACCGCTGCGGGTCTTTCAGGCTTTTACGCTTGCTCCATGCCCTGTAGGTCGCTTCCTGCAGCATTTCCAGCGCATCTGTCTCGCTCCGGAAGTAGCTGTATGCGATCCCGTAAAGGATTTTTCTCTGTGCAGATACAAGACTTATAAAAGCCTGAGCATCCTCTTTAGCCAGCTGTACATGTTCAACCTCCATTAAATTTTCCATTCTCCGCTATTCCTGCCTCCTTTATGTGCAGCTTCCACACCATCTCTTTGCACTTCTATTTATACTGACTAACGTAGCCCGGAAACGGTTTTACTTATTTTTCAAGTCAATTTTCAAGCACCCAGATAACGCAAAAAGCCCGGCGTATCCGCCGGACCCTGCAATTCAGCGAATCGGTTATCCGCTGCTTCATTCTACGATGTCTTTTCTTTTATGGCTTCGCCTGCTATTCCGCGCAGACCGGCAAATGCGCCGAGCAACTCTTCGGTCTCCAGGCTCGTCTTGTAGCGGAAGCAGGCTTTGGCTGTCTCTCTGGCATCGGAAGCCAGCGTATTAAGCGTGCGGTGCTTCACCCGCAGCAGCGCCTGCGGCGACATGCTGAGGTTGCTGATGCCAAGCTCCAGCCAGAGCGGCAGCGAACGTTCATCCGCCGCCAGCTCGCCGCAGACGCTGACGTTGATGCCTGCGCCGCGCGCCGCCTGTACGGTCATGCGGATCATACGCAGGACTGCCGGATGATATGGATGATACATGTGGGCGATCTGCTCATTCATCCGGTCGACAGCCAGTACATACTGCACCAGATCATTGGTGCCGATGCTGAAGAAATCAACTTCCTCGGCCAGCAGGTCCGCAATCATCACCGCGGCAGGAACCTCAATCATGATGCCAACCGGAATGCTGCGGTTATACGGGATGCCCCGCTGATCCAACTCGGTTTTCACTTCTTCCAATACCGCTTTAGCCGCCTGAACCTCTTCAACAGAGGAGATCATCGGGAACATAATTTTGACATTGCCGTAATGGCTGGCACGCAGGATTGCTGTCAGCTGGGTTTTGAACAGGTCTTTCCGGTCCAGGCTGATACGGATGGCCCGGTAGCCGAGGAACGGGTTCTGCTCCTCAGGAAGCTGAAAATAATCCAGATGCTTGTCCCCACCGATGTCCAGCGTACGGATAACAACGTTGTTGCTGCCGACCTTCTCCGCAACCAGCTTGTAGACCTCAAACTGCTCTTCCTCTGTCGGGAAGGAGTGCCGGTCCATGTACAGGAATTCCGTACGGAACAGGCCAACCCCCTCTGCCCCGTACTTCAGCGCCATATCCAGCTCCTTAACCGAGCTGATATTGCCGGCCAGATGCAGATTCACGCCGTCCTTCGTGACAGCTTCCACCGTCGCGAGCAGCTCAAGCTGTTCTTTTTTGCGCTGCTGCTTCTCGCGTCTTGCGGCATACAGCTGGATCGTGGCTTCATCCGGATGCAGTTGCACAATGCCGGTGTCCCCGTCCATCGCCAGCATATCACCGGTCTGGATCGGATTGCTGAGCTTGTTCTCAAGTCCGGCAACCAGCGGAATACCGAGCGCTCGGGCCATGATCGAGGAATGCGAGGTTTTGCCGCCCATCATAGTGACAATCCCCAACACGTAGACCGGGTTCAGGTGGGCCAGCTGGGATGGGGACAGCTCCTTCGCCACCAGAATGTAAGGCTGTGTGTCGGACGGGAGCGTCACCTCCGGTGCCCCCAGCAGATGCTTGAGCAGCCGGTTACCGACATCCTTGATGTCAACCGCCCGTTCCTTCATATATTCATCGTCCAACAGATCGAACATGGCCACAAAATGATCAATAGCCTCCTTGACAGCCACCTCGGCCGCTTTATACTGGCGTTCGATAATGCCGCGGATTTCACTCATAAATACCGGATCATCCAGAATAGCCAGATGTGCATCAAAGATGCTGGACTCCTCCGGCCCTACGACCTCGCGAAATTCTTTTTTGATAAATTCAATCTCATCCTTAGAGGTGCGGATTCCTTCATATAATCGCTCAAATTCCTGGGCCAGATCCACCGGATTCACCTGCGTGTCCGGCAGGCTCCATTCCCAGTTAGGCAGGACAAAGGCCTTCCCGATAGCTACACCTGCTGCAGCGCCTATGCCTTGAATCATGCTTCCACCCCTCCAACACTTTCATGTAATACCACGGACATTACCGATGACTGCCCCTTTTTAACATTTTTGAATGGAGCATAGCTCCACGATTTGACACGGTCCGGATTGGTGATCACCATCGGTGTTGCCAGCGAAGCCGCATGCTCCTGCAGATAAGCCAGATCAAACCGCACCAGCAGCTGCCCCGGCTCCACGCTGTCGCCTTCCTGTACAAGCGCCTCAAACGGTCCCTTAAGCTGGGACGTATCGATCCCTATATGCATCAGCACTTCCAGCCCTTCGGGCGTAGAAATGCCTACTGCATGCATTGTAGGGTATACGTGCATCACCTTGCCGAACACGGGCGAAACCAGCTCTCCTTTTTCCGGAAAAAAGGCAACCCCGTCACCAACCAGCTTCGCGGCAAAAATATGATCCGGCACTTCCTCAATCGGCATCATCCTGCCCTGAATCGGGGCACAGAACAGCACCTGCGGCAGATCGCGCAGCATCAGCTTGTCAATTTCCTCACGGATCAGCTCGGAGTAAGTACCGAATACCACCTGCACATTGCCGCCGCCCAGCTTGATAATGCCTGCAGAGCCGAGGCCTTTGAGTGCTGTTGTATCTATATATCGGTCGTTGTGCACCGTTAGTCTTAATCTTGTGATACAGGCCTGCACCTGGACGATGTTTTCTTTGCCGCCCAGCGCCTCCAGAATAAGCGGAGCCTGATACGGAATATTGCCTGCCCAGTCACCGAGCTCCGAGCCTTCCTCACGTCCCGGTGTCGGGATCTGGAAGCGGCGGATCGCCCAGCGGAACAGATTATAATACACAATCGCATAGCCGATGCCAATCGGAATCAGCAGCCAGGCACGCTGTGACAGATGCATATTCAGGAAAAAGTCAATCGCTCCCGCTGAATACGAGAACCCGTGATGAATGCCCAGCAAATAGGTCAGCACCATGGCAAGACCCGACATTACCACATGCACCGCAAAAAGATACGGGGATGCAAACAGAAACGCAAACTCAATCTGCTCCGATACCCCGGTCAAAAAGCAGACCAGCGCGGCACGCAAAAAAGTCTTTTTGATCTTCGGCTTCAGATCCTCACGCGCTTCCTGAATAATAGCCAGCGCAATCGCCGGCAGGGCAAACATCATAATCGGAAACAGTCCGGCCATAAATATGCCTGCAGTCGGGTCACCCGCAAAAAAACGCGGCAAATCTCCCTGCACGACCGCACTGCCGTCAGGAGTGGTGAAGCTGCCCAGCTGGAACCAGAACACATTGTTCAGGATATGATGGAGCCCGAAGGCGGTAAGCACCCTGTACAGCACCCCGTACACAAACACACCATACCCGCCGGCAGACTGTATATCACGGAATAAATGATCGAGTACATCCTGGAGCAGCGGCGACACGCCTAGCATCACCCAGGCAAACAGGGCCGAGAACAGCCCCATGAACAGGAGCACAAAACGCGACCCGCCAAAAAACTGGATCGCTTCCGGAAGCTTGATATTTTTAAATTTATTATGCGCCACACCGGCGACAATCCCAAGGATAATCCCGATGAGCGTGGCAGGCTGAACATGCCCGTCTCCCAAATTGGAAACAATCCGGTCATAGGTGAACATTCCCGCTAATGCTGCAAGTCCGGCCGGTCCGGCCTGATTGGACAATCCCCAGGCAACGCCCACAGCAAACAAATAAGGCATGAAATAAAATATTCCCTGCCCCGCGTATGTAGTCACTTCAGATACCGAAGAAAGTCCCCATGCAGACCACGGTAAGCTGCCCAGACTCAGCAAAATAGCCGCAGCCGGCAACACCATGGTGGGAAGCATAATGGCTCTGCCCAGCTGCTGCAGTGATCCGAGCCAATTCAAGGTGACCCTCTCCTTTCATACTATCCTAAATGGTAAGCGCTCCAGCAGTTTTTGTCAAAAAGAATACGCAACATTTAGGATACCACGGGTGGCGGGAGGATGGGAAGTTTTATCTGGCCGTCCAGATCTGCTGAGCCAGTTAATTCTGTTGCACCAGATGCTCCGGTTTCCTTGTTGCCAAACTAATTCTAACTCAGCCACCAGCCACCAGCCACCAGCCACCAGCCACCAGCCACCAGCCACCAGCCACCAGCCACCAGCCACCAGCCACCAGCCACCAGCCACCAGCCACCAGCCACCAGCCACCAGCCACCAGCCACCAGCCACCAGCCACCAGCCACCAGCCACCAGCCACCAGCCACCAGCCACCAGCCACCAGCCTGAATAAGTGTACTTTGTACATCTAAAAATACTACTTTAACTCGAAAATTAATTTTAACTGCACTTTGTGCAACTATTCCTCACGTTTTTTGCCTTTATCAGCAATTTCGCGGATTTTAGTTGCACAGAATGCAGTTATTACCTATAAATCCCAAAATTTGTCCATTATAGTTGTACAGAGTGCAGTTATTCCTCCAAAAAAAAGCAGAACCCACACTCAGCAATCACCTCTGACTAACTTCTGACTAACTTCTGACTAACTTCTGACTAACTTCTGATAACTCCTAGCTAACTTCTGACTAAATTCTAAACTAAATCACCACAACTGGTTCGGCATACTGTTCACCTCGTAGTACCGCACCCGTTCTTTTGAACACACTGGCTTTATCAGTCCTTTCTCGCTTAGAGAAATCAGCAGCTTCTGTGCTGTCCGGAAATTAACATCAAAGTGGTTCACAACATCCTTCGGACGCAGCGGTCTGCCTAATCGCCAGGCGAGGCGGAGCACTTCTTTTTCTCTGGAGATCAGGTCAGAAGCACTGGGATTTCTTGCTAAATACGGCGTAAGCATCAGCTGCAGCAGCATTCTGCACACATCCGCACGCTGCTGAATATCATCAAACGAAAAGTGAAGCATCCGCCAGCCCATGCCGGTGAGAAAATTGTCCCGGTTCAGCGCATAGCTGAACTTTTCCCGGTCCATATCCTTAATATGGCTCTGAAATCCGTCGCATTCAATGCCAATCTGCGGACCATTAGGCGGTACAAAGGCAAAGTCCAGAAACTGCGATTTACGGTTCCAGTCATAGATTTCGTACTCCGGATGCAAATGCTCCAGCGACTCAAACAGCGGCCACCATACATTTTGAACAAATAGCTTCTCCGCGAAGTTATGTCCCCGCAAAAGCCTGCCTCTGCGCTCACCGCTTCGCTCAGCTGCATGACGGCCAATCCACAAGCTATGTGCTTCTTCGAAATCCATCTGCGTCCCCCTCCCAGCAAATAAAAAAGAACGCCCACAGCCTGAAATGTTACTCTCAGGTAATGGACGTTCTTCGTCTAATGCCAGTATAACAATACGCTACTTCAAATTCCAGCCTGAGCAAGGCAGGATTGTATCGGGAGCGAAGGCGTCACCTCGAACTCCAATCCCCCACCAGAATTCCTAATTTTAAAGGCTGGACTCTAAGCTCACGGCGAACCCTATGTCTTCCTGCTGACACTGTCACAGGAAGACAGCTATCCCCGGCTGCGCCCGTGCATCGTGATCGCTTCCTCGACCTTGATGCAGCGGTCCATGATGGCGGTCATGCCATGCCGGGATGCAATATCAGCAGCCTCCTGGCTTATGATACCCTGCTGCAGCCACAGGACTTTGGCGCCGATGTCAGCGGCTTCCTGCGCAACTTCAGCGCAGTATTCACTCCGGCGGAACACGTTGACGATATCAACCGGCTCCGGGATTTCAGCCAGTGTGTGGTAACACTTCTCTCCGAGAATGTCACCGTCCACGGTTGGGTTAACCGGGATGATCCGGTAACCCCGGCTCTGCATGGCATAAGCCACCATGTATGAGGTGCGGTCTGATTTGTCGGACAAGCCTACAACAGCAATATTGCCCGCAGAAGCGAGAATATCTCCAATTTGTTCACGGCTCGGATTCTCAAAACTCATTGTAATGTTCCTCCCTGTCACTGATCTTTGTCTGAATCCATTCTTATCCATGTCAATACGAATGTCCTAACACCGAGAATATCACAAAGACTCTGCAGCTTTCAGCGTCATAAGACACATGTGATGGACGGCTGCATCAGCAAACAACAGCTGTACTCACCGCATACTGCACCATCTTATTTTGCACTCCTTGTATTCCACAAAACCTTGCTTTAAACCACCCGCTATGTAGAGGCGGAGTCTGGTTTAAAGCCATATCCGCAGAATCCGCGGAGCTTAACTCAGTACTGGGCTAAGTCAGCACCCGACAGAGCGCTCTTATCCGCCCTTACTCTATTTTACCCATTCCACGTCAGCACCAAGCTCACGAAGATGATCAAAGTACTGCGGGTAAGATTTGGCTACGTGATGAGCATCCTTGATCAGCAGCGGCTGGCGGGCGCGCAGGCCGACAACAGTCAGCGCCATAATGACACGGTGATCATAATGCGCATTAATAGTTACGCCGCCTTCTACACCCTCCGGTGTACCATGGACGATGATCTCGTCGCGCCGCTCTTCAACCTTGGCACCGGCACGTGTCAGCTCAGCCAGGTAATCGGTAATGCGGTCGCATTCCTTATAACGCAGATTCTCTACATTATAGAAGCGCGAAGTCCCCTCTGCGAATACGGCAGCGGCTACCATCGCCAGCACAGCGTCGGTCGCTGCATCACCGTCAAATTCTACAGCCTTCAGGATTCCGTTACCCTGAACATGTACTGTACCGTTCTCGTGGGTCAGCGGTACTTCCATCATCTGCAGCACATCAACCACAGCCCGCTCGCCCTGCTTGCTCTTCTCGGCCAGCCGGTGGATCTTTACATTGGACTTCGTTACAGCCGCTGCCGCAAGTACAGCTGCCGATCCCGGGTAATCCCCCTGTACAGTATAGGACTTGGCCGCATAAGCCTGACGGCCCGGCACTTTAAAGGACATATAATCATCAGCAGCGTGTACAACAATGCCCGCCTGCTCCAGTACCTCTAGGGTCTGGCCTACAACCACCTTGGATTTCAGGTCATCCAGCACGATGATCTCACTGTCTTCTTCAAGCAGCGGTGTCAGGAACAGCAGTGCGCTGAGATACTGCGAGCTGACAGCCCCCGAGACAGTGATCCGTCCGCCCGCCGGCTTGCCGCCGCGGATGGTAATCGGCAGTCTTCCGTTATTATGCTCAACTTCCACACCCAGCTGGCCAAGCGCCGTGATCAGATCATCATGCGGACGCTTGCCCAGTGAATCAGGATAAGTATTTACAAAAGTAACCTCAGGGCTGAGCGCAGCTACAGCCATCAGAAAACGCAGCACTGCTCCGGCATTGCCCACATTCAGCTCCTTCACATCACGCGGATGTTTGCCGAAGCCCTGGATCACGATTTTTTCATCATCTTCGGTCAGGACAGCACCCAGGTCAGCAATACATCTGCGGATCGCATCGCTGTCTTCACTGTGGGCTGGATGATAGATGGTGCTTACGCCTTCAGAAAGCGCCGCAACCAGCAGATAGCGGGTTGTATAGTTTTTAGAGGACAAAGCTCCGATTTCTCCTTGCAGGGTGGCTGTTGGCCTAACAATAACGTCCATTATTTGTACGCTCCTTATATAATGTAGTGTGTGTATGTAGTGTCCTGTTTGACATGCCTGTCCAAAGCTGGTTATCATAACATTATTCTGCAGTAGAAAGGGGTCTTACTTACTCATGAACGATATTCCACAAGTTACACCAGACGAGCTGCGGCAGCGCCTTGCGGCAGGCGAAGACCTGCTTCTGATCGATGTCCGTGAAGATGAAGAAGTCGCTGCCGGAATGATTCCGGGCGCACAGCATATTCCGATGGGGCAAATCCCGCAGCGCAGCGAAGAGCTGCCGGCTGATACCGGAATTATTTTTATCTGCCGGTCCGGCGCACGCAGCCAGCGTGTCTGCGAATACCTGCAGCAATTCGGCATTCAAGGCTCCAACCTGAGCGGCGGAATGATTGAATGGAATGAAACAGCGGAGGTCTAAGCCGCTTACGCAAGTACACTTAAAAGCTCAACCGCGGTAATGCATTAAAATATGCTGCGACACTTCTGCCGCACTCAGCTCCGATGTATCGACCGTGCAATGTGCAAACCGGTAAGCCTCCCGCCGCTGCTCCATAATGGCGCGGACCTTATCCTGTGCATTGCCGGCGAGCAGCGGACGGTTCAAGTCTCCGCTCACACGGTTAATGATAGCCTCTTCAGTTGCTGTAAGTGCTACTACAAGCCCCTTATCCAGCATCATCTCAGCGTTCCCCGGTGCAAGCACCGCTCCGCCTCCGGTCGAAATAATCCGGCCTTCGCCCTCAAGCATCCGCTGCAGCGCAGCTGACTCCGCCTTCCGGAAATACGCTTCACCGTCTGCGGCAAATATATCCGCAATGCTCCGGCCTTCACTCTCTACTATAATATGATCCAAATCTACCAGCTCATGGCCAAGCTCTTCCGCCAGCAATGCACCGACAGTTGATTTGCCTGTACCCATCATACCTACCAGAATGATATTCCTGTGCTGTCCAGCATCAGCTGAACCTTGATGTTCTGTTTCCCCCGACATAACTACCCTCCAACCGCGACATTTGTCATATCATAACACAGGCTCAAAAGATTGCACAATCCACTTCCCCCCTGCTTCGGGTTAAAGTGATATAATGTTGTTCCCTTACTGCAAAAAAGCCCGAAGGCTTCCCGGTAACCGGGAAGCCATCCGGACTTATCGTACTTGTGACTATACTATTCGTTAATCCAGTTGTGGTGGAAGACGCCTTCCTTGTCCACACGTTTGAAGGTATGGGCGCCGAAGTAGTCGCGCTGTGCCTGAAGCAGGTTCGCAGGCAAACGCTCTGTGCGGTAGCTGTCATAGTAAGCAAGGGCACTGGAGAAGCCTGGTACAGGAACGCCTTGTGCCACAGCTGCAGATACCACTTTACGCCAAGCAGCCTGGTAGGAGCTCATGATGTCCTTGAAGAAAGGATCAAGCAGCAGGTTCTTCAGGTCCGGATTGGTTTCGTAGGCATCTGTAATGTTCTGCAGGAAGCGGGAACGGATGATGCAGCCGCCGCGCCAGATTTTAGCCAGGCTGCCGTATTTCAAATCCCAGCCGTATTCGTCGGAAGCTACGCGAAGCTGTGCGAAGCCTTGTGCGTAGGATACGATTTTACTGGCAAACAGTGCCTTGCGCACGTTCTCGATGAATTCTGCCTTGTCACCCTGGAACGGCTCCACTTCAGGTCCGCTCAGCACTTTGCTGGCTGCTACGCGCTCTTCCTTCATGGCAGACAGGAAGCGGGAGAATACGGACTCAGTGATCATGGACAGCGGCACACCCAGGTCGAGCGAGCTCTGGCTTGTCCATTTGCCTGTTCCCTTTTGGCCGGCGGAATCGAGGATCACGTCAACCATCGGTTTACCGGTTTCTTCATCGTACTGGGCAAAGATATCAGTAGTGATCTCAATCAAATAGCTGTCCAGCTCACCGCTGTTCCAATCTTTGAAAATGCTGTGCAGTTCTTTGGCATCCAGGCCAAGAACATCCTTCAGCAGCTGGTAGGCTTCGCAGATCAGCTGCATGTCGCCGTACTCGATACCGTTGTGCACCATTTTAACGTAGTGTCCGGCACCGTCCGGTCCAATATATGTACAGCAAGGCTCTCCGTCCACTTTGGCCGAAATTGCCGTAAGAATAGGTTCAACCAGCTTATAGGCGCTTTCCTGTCCGCCCGGCATGATGGAAGGTCCTTTAAGTGCGCCTTCTTCACCACCGGATACGCCGGTGCCGATGAAGCGGAAGCCTTTATCTTCAAGCTCTTTACTGCGGCGTACGGTATCAGGGAAGTATGCGTTACCGCCGTCGATAATGATGTCGCCCTGGTCGAGATATGGCAAAAGCTGCTCGATTGTAGCGTCGGTAGCTTTACCTGCTTGTACCATGATCAGAATTTTGCGCGGCACCTCAAGTGATTGTACGAACTCTTCAACAGAGAAGGTACCCACCAGGTTCTTGCCTTCCGCCTCAGCGATCAGGTCGTGAGTCTTCTCCGGGGAACGGTTAAATACGGATACACTGAAGCCTCTGCTCTCGATGTTAAGAGCCAAATTTTTACCCATTACCGCCAAGCCAATAACGCCGATTTGTTGTTTTGCCATCTGGTTCTCCACCCTTTGCACCCTATATTTTTGTAAAATCCATTTCTCGCAGTATCAGAATACCATCCTTTGTCAGATACAGCAAAGTTCCGCCTGCGAAAGAGAGATCAATTTCATTGACAAAGCGCACTGCTATCAGGAAATTGCTCACAATGATTATTTTAACGTTTTTGCTGCCAGAAGTGAACCCCTGTCCATAAGTTGAACAGCGCATGCAGGAATCAGAGTCTCCAATTATCTGCACAGATAAAGAGCATCCCGCAGGCGGGATGCCCTGTTCATTCACCATTCAAGCATATTCAGTTCACGGGACAGACCGGCAAGCTTCGTTCTGCATGCTTCCATCAGCGCGATATCTCCGTTTTGCAGCGCTTCGTTATACCGGTCAAGCTCCTCGTCCACTTCCACTCTGCGCTGCTGAATCCTTTCCTCACCCTCTGCCGAATAAAACAGCTTTGTCAACTCCTGATCAGTCAGCAACGGACCCTTTTGATACAGAACACGCTGCTGGTACCCGGATATTTCCACCAGACGGATCACTTCACCGAACATAATATTCTCAATTATAATCTGCCGGTCGCGGAAACGTTTGACAACTGCATGCCCGCGCATGTCGCCGATCAGCTTCTCCATCCATTCAGACAGCCGCGCGTCGCGGATCATATAATCTCCGACCAGCTTGTAGCCGTCCTTTATCTGTTGAAAACGCAGCTTAACGAGCTTGCGGCCGGTGCGTACCGAGATCAGAAATACACTTTCATTTTCACTCCAGTACAGGGAATAACCTTCCTTGATCAAATCCTTTATCAGGTTCTGGATATCCTGCCTATCAAAGCGCAGCTCCAGGTTGCAGTATTCCACCTCGTCGTTTTTGTTCACGGCACTCCCCCCTAACAGCTTTGTTGAAGCAGCTTCACCTGCATACATAGAGCAGAACCGCCCTCCGGACCTCCACCTGCCGTCAATCTTTTTTCTTGCGTCTTACTGTTATTTTATACTTCATTTTATGTAGCGGTAACTTGGTTTATTGACTATTTTTACCCGTTTCCCGCCTTTCCCAAACGGGTCGGGTGTTTTCCTTGGTCAAGGTACAAAAAAGCCCCGTTATCAGGTATCAAATAGATCCGTATAACCGGGGCCTGTTCAATAAAAGGTTGCTTTCGGCCAAAATAAAGCCCATCAGCCGGCGCTGTGCTTGAGCCTGGTCCGGCGGACGATCAGCAGATGCAGACCGGCCAGCAGCACCATTACAACAGCACTTGCCAGGAAGGGTGCGCTGTGGCTGACGGAATCCCACAATCTGCCCGACAGCACGGGGCCGGCAACCATCCCGGAGCCCTGCAGGGTCAGGAACAGGCCCCACACTGTTCCACGCTCCCCGGCTGGCACCTGCTTGGCCACAAAAGCGTTCCAGGCCGGCAGGATCAGCGCATAGCTGATGCCGACAAGCGCAACAGCAACGAAGGCCAGCGGCAGCCAGCGCACCTGGGAGAAAAAGGCCAGTGAGCAGGCAGCAAGAAGGAAGCCGATGTTCAGGAAAACGGTGGTTCCGATCCGGTCCACCAGCTTGCCTGCCGGAATGAGCGTAAGCACCGTTATCCCGCCTCCGGCGATCAGCAGCAGGCTGAACTGGTTCGGCGTCACATGCAGCTCGCTGCGGGCGAACAGCGTTACCACAGGCGTCATCAACCCGATTGCAAAAGCCTGCAAGAACAGGGCCGGGAACAACAGCCGGCTGACCTTCAGCGAGGTTCTGACCTGCCGCATCGTACGCTTCAGGCTCTGCAGCGGCTGAAACGGCCGCCGGGCCGCAGCCCCGGCCTCACCATTCATGCTCTGCACGGCCCGCGGCGCATGTCCGGCGATTCTCGACGGCAGCAGCAGCGCGACAGCAGCAACGAGGGCTGCACAGCCCATAAGGACAAGGAATACCGTCCGGTAGCTCTGCCCCCCGTGATCCATCATAAAATTGACGACGATGGGTCCAATGCCCGTTCCGGCCAGTGAAGCCATCTCTACGGCGCCCATGGCCGCGCCGCTGCTGCCGCTCTCTGTAGAGCCGGCAAGCTCGGTTATGCCGGTCATCGTGCACGGCCAGAGCGGGGAGGTTCCGATGCCGAGAATCAGGCAGGCGGCTGACAGCGCGGCTGCATTCTTGGCATAGATAATCATGCCGACAGCAAGAATAATCAGTACGAGCGCCCCGGTCATCGTCCAGCGGTATCCGATCCGCTCCATCACCCAGCCGAACGGACTGCGGAAGAGGTTGTCTCCCAGGTACTGCAGAGCAAAGGAGAAACCGACCACCGTTACAGACAGGCCGAGGATATTCTCCATATACACCGGAAGCAGTGCAACGAGCAGGGATCCTTTTACAAACTCTACCAGAAAAATGATCACCCACATTTCAAGAATAAACGGCGAAGCCAGACTGATATGCACACGCCCTGTAACTTTGCCAGACATTTTATCACATCCTAGTATTATGGTGATTGATTTGTTATACTGGTGCTTGCGTAAAAAATAAAAATAAATCTTTGTGAAAGGTTGTGACAGTATTAAATGAATCAACACGATACTCCCCTCTTCACTGCTCTTAAAAAGCATGCCGCCGGAAACCCAGTTCAATTTCATATTCCGGGGCATAAGAAGGGGCTAGGAACCGATGCCGAATTCCGTGAGTTTATCGGCGATAACGCACTATCCATAGATTTGATCAACATCGCACCGCTTGATGATCTTCATCAGCCTACCGGCGTGATATTGGAAGCTCAGAAGCTGGCTGCGCAGGCCTTCGGCGCCGACTATACGTATTTTAGCGTACAAGGCACGAGCAATGCCATCATGACTATGATCCTCTCTGTCTGCTCGGAAGGAGACAAAATAATTGTTCCCCGCAACATTCACAAATCGGTGATGTCGGCGATTATTTTCTCCGGAGCCAAGCCTGTTTTCGTCTCACCTGTTCAGGATGAGAATCTTGGGATAGACCACGGTATTACCACCAGCTCGCTGGCACGTGCATTAAAGCGTCATCCGGACGCCAAAGGAGTTCTAGTGATCAATCCGACGTACTTCGGTGTAGTCGCCGACCTGCGTTCGATTGTGGATCTTGCCCACAGCTACGGAGTTCCCGTACTGGTGGATGAGGCACATGGAGTATTGATTCATTTTCATGAGGATCTGCCGGTATCGGCCATGGCGGCCGGTGCGGATATGGCAGCAACCAGTGTTCACAAGCTGGGCGGCTCCATGACGCAGAGCTCGGTACTGAATCTCAATGCGAAGACCGGCCTGGTCAATCCGCAGCGGGTTCAGACGATCATCAGCATGCTGACCACAACGTCAACTTCCTATATTTTACTCGCGTCCCTGGATACTTCAAGACGCAACCTTGCTCTTAACGGCCACGAAATGGCTGAGCGGACGATCGCGCTGTCCAATTATGCGCGGGAAGCCATCAATAATATTGACGGCTTGTACAGCTTTGGCAAAGAAATTCTCGGTACGGAGGCCACCTTTAACCTTGACCCGACCAAGCTGAACATCCATGTCCGTCACTTGGGCATCACCGGCTATGAGACAGAGAACTGGCTCCGCCAGAAGTACAACATCGAAGTCGAGCTTAGCGACATGTACAATATTCTTTGCCTGATTACGCCTGGAGATACCCGTGAATCTGTAGATAAGCTGATTTCCGCATTGCGCGTGCTTTCAGCCGTTCATTACAGTAAAGGCGAAATCTATGAACTGAAGGTACAGGTACCGGAAATCCCGCAGCTTGCCCTGATTCCGCGGGATGCCTTCTACGCAGATACGCAGCTGGTTCCGTTCCGTGAATCCGCCGGCTACATCATTGCTGAATTCATTTATGTTTATCCGCCGGGAATTCCGATTTTGCTGCCTGGTGAAGTTATTACCCAGGATAACATCGACTATATCATCGACCACGTTGAAATCGGCCTTCCGGTTAAAGGACCGGAAGACCGCAGCATCAACTTTGTCAAAGTCATTGTGGAAGCTGACCCGATCTCTTAACGGGCAGCTTCCAGGGATAAACAAAACCCCGATACTGAACCAGTATCGGGGTTTTGTGCTTGGGGCACCAATGCCTGTCCGGCAGGAATACCCTCAGCTGCACTGAAATCTATTCTTGCTGGGCAAGCAGCTCGTTGTAAGCTTCTTCAACAGCTTTCCATTCAGCTTCATCTTCAATGTTGTAAAGAACCATTTCTTCGTTCTCTTCTTCCATACGCAGAATGATACCGTCTGCCTCAGGGTTTTCGCGTTCCAGCAGCAGCGCGTACAACTTCTCGCCTACGTCGAACGTTTCCACCAGCACCATTTCTACATCTTCGCCCTGCTCGTTCGTCAAGGTCAGCACAAACTCCTCGTGCTCATGGTCGTGATCATGTCCGCAACCGCATGCTTCACCATGTTCATGGCCATGCTCATGTTTGTGATCGCTCATTGAAATACCTCACTTTAATTGAATTATCCTGCTAGGGTATCGTAACACGTATGGTAAGTTCAGGTCAATTTGCGGATGCCTGAAAAAGCTTAATCCAGCGCCGTAATTACCTTCTCTGCCACAAGAACGTAATCGGAGCCTTTTGAAGCCTTAATGTAGAAGCCTACACGGTATTTGCCGGAGTCCTTGAAGTCATACGTGAATTCTGAAGTCGGGAACCAGAAATCCTCCTTCTTCGATCCGCCGAGCTCCTGGGATTGAATATCCTTTACATTGCCCGAAGGGTCAGTAATAGCCACCTTTACGGCAGCAATTTCATCAGTCAGGCTGTCCACCTGGGTCAGCACCTTGATCTTGAGCTTGCCTACGTTCACATTGCCAAACACCTTGTCGCCGTTGAACAGTACAATCTGCACATTCGGCTTGAGGATCGTCACCTTGCCTGAACCGTCCCAGCTGACGACACCTCCGGCTTCTCTGGCCGGAATATATGCCTTCCCGTCGATCAGATAGCCCCCGTCGGCCATCTCCTTTCCATTGCTCCATACTCTAAGCTTTTGATTTACAGAATCCGCGAACAATAATGAGCCTCCCATCAGGGAAAACACAACCACGCACAGAGCAATTTTTTTCCATCTCATCCTTGAGACCCTCCAAATAATTCATGCTGTTAATATATACTACAGGAGGTGCTACAAGTTGCGGAGAGTTTAGGTAAAAAATTCATCATTCCGGGTAAAATGATACTATATTTAGATTAATGCCCACTACTGCCACGGCAGCACTACTATTATTGGAGGAACACCATATGACTCTGCAGCTGCAAATGCTCGGCACCGGCGATGCCCATGCCAAAAACTACTATAATAATAACGGGCTGCTCATCAGCCCGGACTATACTCTGATGATCGACTGCGGAACCACCGCACCGCTTGCCATGGAGGCAGCCGGCCGTTCTGTCAGTGAGGTGGACGCTGTGCTGATTACCCACACTCACAGTGACCACATTGGCGGTCTCCCTGAGCTTGGCAGGCTCACCCGGTCAGCCGGAGGGCCAAAAATGCCCCTGTTCGCTGCCGGACCGTTAATGAATCCGCTCCATGAAGGTTACCTTAAAAACCGCACCGGGAATTCCGGCTCCCCCCGCACCCTTGATGAGGCTTTCGAAGTAAAGCTGCTGCCGCCTGCTGCATCCTGCACACTCTCTCCCGCAATCACACTGGAACTGATCCGCACACCGCATATCCGCGGTAAAGACAGTTACTCCCTGCTGCTGAACGGTGATATTTTTTACAGTGCCGACATGACTTTTCAGCCTGAGCTGCTCCTGAAGCTGGTCCGCAAGCAGGGGGTCCGTCAAATTTTTCATGAGTGCCAGCTGACGGGCCCGGGCGTAATCCATACAGCTCTTAGCGATCTGTTATCTTTGCCCCAGGACATTCGTGAGCTGATCCGCCTGATGCATTACAGCGACCAGAAGCCCGCCTTTGAGGGTAAAACAGCAGAGATGACTTTTATGGAGCAGCAGGTGCTGTATACGCTATAACGCTTATGTCATTCCGGTCTGGGCAGAGCAGCCTCATAACCGGATAGGTCATTTGCCGCCCAGCTCCGGCCCGATGGCCAGCAGGCTAGGAATCTTCAGCATCTCCCCGGTCGTTTTTTATAACCACATTATCCGCCACCATAATAAAAAGACCGGACACCCGCGCATTGCAGCGCTTGTCCGGTCTTCGTATACACCTTCTGTCCTAGAACTGCGGCAGCTGATCCAGGTTATTCGTAGGATCCCCGTCCGCATCTCCCCGGATATACATTTCGCCGTCTTTCCCTTTGAACACATTCACTCCGGCAATACTGCCGGTCTGAACCTCCTGCAGCGCCTGCTGGTAATCGAGTACACGTCCAGAGGAAGTCTGAAACTTCAGCAGATCGCCGTCACCATTTCTCTGCGCCGCTGTAAAACGTTCGCGTTCATTGTTGATCACTGCGGATTCTCTCCTTCGCGTTTGGATTAGCCCTATGGCATACCGGTAGATTCCCCTGCGCCGCGAAGAAGTATGTATCTTTGGGTTTAAAGCTTCTTCTGCATTCTCACATGCAGGATGCCTGCGTCATAGAATGGCTCCTCGGAGATGACCTCATAACCCTGCTTGGCATAAAAATCTTCAGCCTGACACTGCGCATCCAGTATCGAAAAGACCAGTCCCAGTTCTTTGGCCCGCTCTTCAAGCGCCATCAGCAGGACACGCCCGTATCCCTTGCTGCGGTATTCCTTATGCACAGCGATGCGCTGCATTTTGGCAGATCCTGCTTTATAGTAAATCAGCCGGCCGGCAGCCACCGGAACGCCGTCATCCACAACCAGCAGATGATGCACCTGATCCCCGATTACATCGTATTCGTCAATTTCCTCTTCCGCCGGAACCTGCTGTTCCTCTACGAATACTTTTTTGCGGATGTCCAGCCCCATCTGAAGCTGTTCATCTGTAGTTACATGTACGATTTCCGCCGCCATATTCTCTGCCTCTCCTCTCTATGTCAAACAACAGTTGAATTATTATACAGAATTTTCGATTGTCTGTATAGGGAGGCCTGCCGGCTGACGGCTGATCTGAGGACACGCAGGTTCAATCAGCGGAGTATACTTCAGCAGGAATAGAACGGTCATACACATCCTGCATAACCGGGGACACCGGCGGGTCCAGCCGGTCCAGGCTGTCCGGTCTGCCGCCTAATTCCGTTACGGGGCTGATTTGAACTGCCTCCGGCGCCTGATACACTGCCGAACAGCCGGCAGGCATCAGCAGCAGAGCCAGACAGAGGCCTGTAACACTCTTGCTGTATTTGTGCATATTCTTCTCCTCCTTATCTTATCTGCTGTTCCCAGCTTTGACGATTGGAAGGGATATTAAACTTGCGCTTGACTTCAGCGGCAGACAGCATTAAGATATCCAGTAATTAGGATATTTAAAAGCTAGGAAGAGAAAGAGTACCTTGGCAATTCTCTCACAGAGAGCTCCGTCCGCTGAAAAGGAGCAGGGAAAAACCACGGGAATATGGTCTCTGAGCTGCGCACCGAAACCCTTTAAGGGGTGTAGGCTGCGCCGGAACCCGCATCCGTTAACATGCTAGGGTATAACCGCTTACCAGCGGCGTACCTGAAGAGGTGAATGCCGCAAGGCATTGACGAAGTTGGGTGGTAACACGTGAGCACAGGCTCCCGTCCCTTTTGGGGACAGGAGTCTTTTTTGTTGTTCAGATAATGTAAATCACAGGAGGAGAAGGAATAATGAAGACTATTTTTATCGGCGGCGCCTGGCCCTATGCCAACGGTTCCCTGCATCTAGGCAGGCTGGCAAGCATTCTGCCGGGTGACATTCTAGCCCGCTATCACCGGGCGGCTGGCGACCGGGTGCTGTATGTGTCCGGAAGTGACTGTCACGGAACACCGGTGGCAGTGCAGGCTGCCAGGGAAGGGGTATCTCCGGGGGCATTCGCCGGCAGATACCATCACGAATTCACGGAATGCTTCAGCCGGCTGGGCTTCACGTTTGACCTGTATACACGCACAGATCAGTCTGAACACCATGAGGTAGTCCAGGAGTTATTTCTGCAGCTGCTGGATCACGGATATCTGTATACCCGATCGGCTTTGCAGTGCTACTGTGAGCAGGACCAGCGCTTTCTCCCGGACCGCTACGTGGAGGGCATTTGTCCGCACTGCGGACAGCCGGCGCGCGGCGATCAGTGCGACTATTGCTCAGCCCTGCTCGATCCGTCCGACCTGCTGGAACGGGTCTGCAAAATCTGCGGAACACCGCCCGTTCTGCGCCCCACAGAGCATTATTACCTGGCCTTATCGAAGCTGCAGGATGAGCTGGCCGCATATGCCGGGGCGGAGCATGGCTGGAGGGAAAATGCGGTCCGGTTAACCGGGCGGTACCTGCAGGAAGGACTTCAGGACCGTGCGGCAACCCGGGACCTGGACTGGGGAGTCGATGTGCCGGTCGACGGCTACAGCGGCAAAAAAATTTACGTCTGGATCGAGGCGGTCAGCGGTTATCTGTCTGCCAGCAGACAGTGGGCCCGGCAGACAGGCGAAAGCTGGGAGGACTTCTGGCTGGAAAGCGTCGGTGAGGGCACTCCCGAACAGGGCATCACCGCCTATTATGTACACGGCAAAGACAATGTGCCGTTCCATAGTCTCATCTGGCCGGCCATTCTTATGGGGGCGGGCGGACTGCATTTGCCGGACCGGCTGCTGGCCTGTGAATACATGACTCTGGAGGGTCAAAAGTTCTCCACTAGCCGTAACTGGGCTGTCTGGGTTCCCGATATTCTCAGCCGCTATCAGCCGGATTCCATCCGCTATTTTCTCATAGCAAACGGACCCGAGAAGCGGGACACCGATTTCACCTGGCGGGAATTTATCCATAGCCATAACGGTGAGCTGCTTGGTGCCTTCGGCAATTTCGTCAACCGCAGCCTGGCTTTCATCAACAAGTCATTTGACGGCCGGGTGCCTCAAGGAGAAGCAGAAGCGCTGTGGAATCATGCAATTAATGAATTGTATCTAAAAGCCGGTAAGCTTATTGAGGCAGGCCGGTTCAAGGACGCGCTGGAGAGCATCTTTGCAGCGGTACGCCAGGCTAACAAATATTTCGACGAACAGAAGCCTTGGGCAATGTTCAAGGAAAATCCGGCGGACTGCAGCCATACCCTCTACAACTGTGTGCAAATTATCGCTAATCTGGCTAACCTGCTGAATCCGTTTATTCCCTTTTCCTGTAACCAGATCCGCTCCTTCCTCTCGTTAGGGCAGCCCTGTTGGCACAGCATCTCCGTACCCGCGGGTCAGGCCATCCGGGACTTAACCCTGCTCTTTGAGCGGATCGATCCGAAGCGTATAGAGGAAGAAACAGA
Organism: Paenibacillus sp. FSL R7-0345; assembly: GCF_038595055.1. Classification (NCBI taxonomy): domain Bacteria; kingdom Bacillati; phylum Bacillota; class Bacilli; order Caryophanales; family Paenibacillaceae; genus Paenibacillus; species Paenibacillus sp. FSL R7-0345. Next base: position 2,871,111 of record NZ_CP152002.1, on the reverse strand, counting down.
GCGGCTGAAAGCACAATTAACCGGGGGAGGATAGGGGATCGTTATTTATTCCGCCTCCTGCAAAAATCTCTTGATTTCAGCCATATGCGCCGGAACGATTAGCGGGTAGGTCACTTCCTCCGGTATGTCCGCGAAGCCCCTGATCTCGGCCATTTCAAATTGGGGAATCTGCCCGAAGCTCTGAACATCCGCCAGATAGAGCTTGCCGAAGCTCTCGGGCACCCCTTCTATGGATACTGAGTATACGCAGACAGGTGTTAGGGAGAATTCCTCTGCTCCTGTCTCTTCATATAATTCCCGCGCCGCCGCATCATCCGCCGGTTCATTCGGCTCGATATGCCCGCCCGCAAACTCCCATGTAGACCGTTCACGGTGCCTGGCCATAATCCACTGATCGCCCTGCCTTGCAACAATCACTACATATTTTAGTGCAACATCTTTAACAGCTGTCCTATGTATCGTAACTTTCACCGGCTTGAATCCCCCTTAGCTAACTGCTCCCATTTCTCGCGGGTCTTGGAGTACTTTCCGGGATCCAGCGAGCGGATGTCAAAAAATAGCTGCCTGGAGCCAGCCGCGTCTGCCAGTCTCCCACTGGTATGCCAGGCAAACTCGGAAACAGGGGACTGTTTTTGCGTAAAAGTAGTGTTGTTCACATTAAAAATAGCTGCCATGTCTATTTCCTCCTATGATTGTTATACATATTCTGTTACAGTTCTCATAAACTGCAATCTGCCTTTATTATCATGCCTGAGTAAAATAAACAAAAGGAGGTTTCTCATGGTTGTATTTGCTGTTCTGTTTGTCTTGCTGGCCGTACTGAACTTTTGCTTTCCGGCCTTCGGCTGGTATCTGCGTTACGGGTGGATGGTTAAGGGACATTCCGAGCCGAGTAATGCTTATATTCTGATGTGCCGGATCAGCAGCGTTCTCGCCCTCATCCTCTTTTTCGTATTTTTTATACCGGTTATATTTTTTTAAAAATGCTTCTTTTTATTAGATTTTCTTGTGTAGTATCTGGTTTTGTAAAGGAGGTTTAACGTGAGCGGAATATTAGTGCTAGCAGCCTCTATACTGTATCCGGTCCTACTATATAGGATATTCCGGTTCATTGAATACAAAAGCCGTCTGAGAATGTATTGGATCATTATGCCGTTAAGCGTGCTCATCAGCTTGTTCATCCCGTTTTTGTACATCTATATTAAGGGGCCGTCCGTCCTATTTTCGCTGGAGGCTGTGATGGGTTATTCACTGACATCGGGAATGATGACCTTTCTGGTCATCCCTTCTTTTACAGCGGCATTGGTTTGTATATTGTATGGTTACCTGAGAATCAGCAGAGGGTCCGTCGCTATTATGGCTGCAGTATGTATTGCAGGTGCGGCAGGATGCTTGTCAGGCGGCAGCGCAATAGAGCGTTTGCTCAATGAACCGTCAATCCGTTGGGAGCAGGTCGGGGCTGAGGAGGTGGCGGGGGCCGGAATGTGGATCTACAGTGACGGTCAGAATGCCGAGAACCGCTACATCGGGCTGAATGAACAGGGGACGGATCAGATAATGATAATGCTTAACTCTATTCCGGTATCTGCGGTTAATGAAATTCAGTATGCTGAGCGCACACTGGCTGCAGAAATTTGGTTAAGCTTCAAAAAGAACGATCAGCGATCGGTCCGGATTCAATATGACAAACATGCAATTTACGCAGAAATAACGGATAAGCGGAATCAAAAATATTTTTACGTCCAAGCCCCCCGGTTAAAAGACTTCTTTGATCAAAAGCTCCATGAATAGCTGTTACTTCAGCCGTATCCCGCTTAATAAATAATCCCAGTTCGCATAATCATTCATATCTCCCGGAACCTCAAGTGCGCACACGTGCTCCATACCCCAGGGCAGTTCCCTGGTAACCGTCAGATGTTCTGCAGGGTTTAGGATCAGAATGGTAAAGCTTCTTCCTCTAAGTAATGTGGATAAAATATAACGTAGCTCATACACCTGTTCGTAGCTGGCATGCCACCGGATGAACAGACTGTTGCTGCTTAAGAGCAGATTTGCCCAGAAGCGGGTGATCCGCCGGTCAAGCTTTTGTCTGTAAGCCGGATAACAGGAGCGCCAATCTACTTGCGGGATGACCGGAAAATCGTGTGCGGAAACAATATTGTACCGGGAGTCCTTAATAAAATAGGATTTGGATAAGCTGTGCCTTGCAGGGTCGTCATACAGGGGATCCCCATCGTTCAGGAAAAAGTCGGTCTCCTCCAGCTTGCTTAAATTCTCCAATTCCATGAAGCCGTCAAAACGGCTGCCGATTAACCGGTTCACATCGCTGAGTGATGCAGAGATCATCCAGTCCAGGGGCATGGCGAACTTGCGGAGGCCGTACCGTCTCATATTAATGGCAGGTGCGCAGGAGGAGCCGAGGCTGACGATCAAGTCGTATTCTTTGTGAATATCCTGAAGGTTCATGTGTTGATTCACCCGCTTCGTCGGGAATTATTCCATTATTAAAGTGTATACGCAGAAAAGGGAGTTGGATTGGACTTTTTTAACGAAGGGTGTAAAAGAATCTGGAGCTGTATTGAGGGGTTTAAACAACAAAAAAAGCCTTGAAAATCAAGGCTTTCACGTATAGGACGGATGGGGTTCGAACCCATGACCCCTACCCTGTCAAGATAGTGCTCTCCCGCTGAGCTACCGTCCTGCAACAAAAGTTATAATATCACAGAATGTTAGCTGGTGGCAACCATTTTTTTCGTGGAGGAGTATTGAGGCTGTAAAGCAGCTACCTTCTTCTCTTCAAAATATCTCCATCCAGCTCAAAAACTGCAGGCGCACCTATTTCTTCAGGATTCCACCCCCGCTCTATAGCTTGAGTAATGAAATACGCGGCATCCTTAGGTCTGGCGATTTTTTGATTCAGATGCTCCGTATGTGGAAAATTCACCCAGAAGCTGTCTATATCGGACTGTATGTGCACTTCAAGCCGGTTTCCCTTAACAGATGCATGTTCCGCTACCATAACGATAAATCCGCTATCCGGTGAGATGGTCCAGATGTACGGTTCAGCATGTACAGTGATTTTTCTGCCGTCCTTTTTATTAATGGTCATGTGGAGCCCGCCTTTGTTTATTCAGAATCATCTATACCCGTGCCCTGATGCGCTGCACTGCTATTCCCGCATTCTCCAAGGAGCTTCGGATAGCTACTGCAAATTCTACGGCGTGAAGACCGTCCCCGTGCAGACAGATGGTTTCAGCGGTTATAGCCACATCCTCTCCGCTGATGGAGCGCATCTTGCCCTCGCCCACCATCCTTAGAACCTGATGCCGGGCCTGCTGTTCATCCGTCACTAGCGCTTCCGGCCGGCTTCTGGGCGTTAGTGAGCCATCGCTCAGATAAGTCCGGTCGGCAAAAACCTCACTCGCAGTAAGCAGCCCCGCCTTGTTCCCGGCCCGGATCAGCTCGCTGCCGGCCAGGCCGAACAGAATCAGCTCCGGCTCAATCCGGTACACCGCCTCTGCGATTGCTTCGGCCAGAGCTGAGGAGGCTGCCGCCATGTTATACAGCGCACCATGCGGCTTGACATGCCGGAGCACGCCGCCTTCTGCCCGCACAAAACCCCATAAGGCCCCCACCTGATAAACCGTGAGCTCGTAAGCTTCCCGGGGCGAAAGCTTCATTTCCCTGCGTCCGAAACCGGCCAGATCCTGCAGGCCGGGGTGCGCACCGACAGCCACTCCATGCTTCAGCACCAGCTGCACCGTCCGCGACATGGTGCCGGGATCGCCGGCATGGAAGCCGCAGGCAATATTGGCTGATGTTATGTACGGGAGGATCTCTTCATCCCGCCCGATCCGGTACGCGCCGAAGCTCTCGCCCAGATCGCAGTTTAAATCAACAGACTTCATTGGCTGTTACCTCCGGTATGTATTTTTGTGATTTGTTAAGAACCGCGCCAACAGTCCGGATGGGGCGCAATTGCGGATGAGTCGTGCGTACCTGCGGCGCTCGCGCGGATTCAAAGGCATTTTTGCCTTTGATTTGGCCCGCACGAGGCGTTGGCTCGGATTCAAAGGCATTTTTGCCTTTGATTTGGCCCGCAGGCGGCGTTGGCTCGGATTCAAAGGCATTTTTGCCTTTGATTTGGCCCGCAGGCGGCGTTGGCTCGGATTCAAAGGCATTTTTGCCTTTGATTTAGCCCGCAGGCGGCGTTGGCTCGGATTCAAAGGCATTTTTGCCTTTGATTCTGCCCGCACGCAGCGTTGGCTCGGATTCAAAGGCATTTTTGCCTTTGATTTGGCCCGCACGCCGCATTGGCTCGAATTCAAAGGCATTTTTGCCTTTAATTTGGCCCGCACGCCGCGTTGGCACGGATTCAAAGGCATTTTTGCCTTTGATTCGGCCCGCACGAGGCGTTGGCTCGGATTCAAAGGCATTTTTGCCTTTGATTTGGCCCACATGCAGCGTTGGCTCGGATTCAAAGGCATTTTTGCCTTTAATTTGGCCTGCCCTGTCTCCGGGCAACCCCTACATATGTTCCAGCACAAGCCGCAGCCGGCGCAGCTCAAACTCACGCTGCATTAGCTGCTCCTGTGCTTGCCGCAGGGTGACAAGCCGGAAGCGGATAGCGCTGCCGGGGCCCGCCTGCGCAAGCAGCGGCAGGTCTGCCGTAATGACCTGCGCAAGCTTCGGATAACCGCCGGTCGTCTGCCGGTCCGCCATCAGGATGATCGGGGCTCCGCCGGATGGTACCTGAATGGTGCCAAAGGTGACTGCCGCTGAGACCAGACTCCGTTCCTGCTCCAGCTCCAATACACTCCCGGACAGCCGGTAGCCCATCCGGTCCGACTCCGGGAGAATCATATATGGCTCAGACAGAAAGCGCCGCCGGCTCTCTTCGCTGAACAGCCCGTATTCTTCCCCGGCAATCACCCGGACCACCGGGGCTTTTGGATACTCAGGAATAAGTGCCGGCGCAGGATACCAGCTGCTTATAGCTATAACTTCTGCTCCCAACTTACCAGCCAACCGTCCTGCTTCCTGACCACTATCGAACTGTCCAGTTTCCAGTCCACCGTTCAACCGTCCTGCTTCCTGTCTATTATCGAATTCTCCTGTTTCCAGTCCTCTATTCAACCGCCCCGCCCACAAGTCCAGCTGCCACGCGCCTGAACCCCGGGCCAGCCGTTCTGTCCAGGCGGCAGCCCTGCGCGAAGGCGTGCCTACAGGCAGCACGTCACCGGAGCGTAGCGCCCTGCCCTGATGGCCGCCGATCCCGGCGCGCAGGTAGGTCGAGCGGCTGTTCAGCTGCACCGGAACATCGATGCCTCCGGCAACAGCCAGATATGCCCTGCATCCACCGGGCAGGCGCCCAAAATGCAGCCGTGTCCCTTTAGGCACATAGGCTGACCGCCAAAGCGGCAGCGGCTGCCCGTCCAGCATCGGCGCTAATCCGCCGCCGCAGACGGCAATCAGTGCCGGAGCAGCGAAGGTAATTTCCGGGCCGAGCACTGTCATTTCCAGTCCGGCGGCCTGTTCATCATTGCCGACTAGCAGATTGGCCATGCGAAGAGCATAGCTGTCCATCGCCCCCCCGGCAATCACACCGAACTGCTGGAAGCCGTATCTACCCAGATCCTGAACCGTCGTTAGCAGACCCGGCTTCATGATCAGCAGGCTCATAGTCTCTCATCTCCCATGTCCGAGAATTCCCGGAATGAAACCGGATAGAAGCGGACTATATCGCCGGCCAGCAGCAATACGGGCGGCATAGCATCCGGCTTAAACAAAGCAAGCGGAGTCCGGCCGATCAGCTGCCAGCCGCCCGGCGTCTCCAGCGGATACACCCCGGTCTGATCGCCTGCAATCCCGACAGAGCCTGCGGGGATAACCAGCCTTGGTGAGGACCGGCGCGGAGCAGAAATCGCCGGGGACAGCCCCCCGAGATAAGGAAAACCCGGGGCAAAGCCAAGCATATAGACCAGATAATCAGCCGAAGAATGAACATCAATAACTTCCTGTACTGATAGCCCGTTATGACGGGCCACAAACTCCAGGTCAGGACCGTTTTCCCCGCCGTAGCATACAGGAATTCTGACCGTTCTTGGAGCAGGAGCCTCCTGTTCTTCTGTATGCTTCAATAGATCTTTCAATAGGGCAGCCACTACCGGATACGGATAGTTTTCCTCCCCGGGGGCGATATACTGCGGATATGCCTTCAGGACAGCATGCCCGTCGTAATATACGGCAACCGAGTGAAAGGAAGGGACAAATTCAAGCATCCCCGCAAAAGGAGCAGAACTCAGCCTGCTGCAAACCGCCCTGACACGGCGGTGGGTCTGCGGACTGACTGCTGCCTCAAAGAGTACAGACGCAGCTGAATCTCCTAACGGGATAATGCGAGGCAATCCAGTCCTAGTATGATTTTGCAGATGAGGTACCCGGCCCTCTGCCTTGTTACCCAAGGATAGCCCCCCTTTCCAATCCATAATTATGCTTATTATACCCGATTAATGAGTCAGCCTCACGCCAGCACCTGCAGCACATCAGCGATTTTCCGGTGATGGGACATTACACCATAATTCATCCAGGCCATAAAATCTACCTCATATACGCAGCCGCTGCGTACAGCAGGAAGGCTCTGCCAAAGCGGTGTTTCAAGCAGCTCCCGGCCTTCACCCATCTGCCGGTCAAAGGTAATGAACAAATGATCTGCCGTCAGCTGTGCAAGGGCCTCCAGGCTGAGATTCACCTGCTTCTGCCCCCGGCACAGCTGACGGACCAGCGGATGCGGCTGCAGCCCGAGGTCGCTGTGCAGCACGCCTCCCGTATAGCCCAGCCCGTCACATCCGTACAGCATAATGCCGGCGGAAGAGATCCGGAGCACCGCTACAGTCTGCGTTCCTGCTAAGCGGCTGAGCCGCTGCCTGGCTGCACGCGCCTTGTCCTCATAACTGCTAAAAACCTCCTGAACGCTACCGGTCCTGCCGAAAATCGCTGCCGCCGTACGCAGGGTAGCCCGCCAGTTCTCCTGATGAAACGGTAGTTTAAACAGCGGTGCTACCTGACGGTATTCCTCCAGATTCCAGCGCTGAAAGCCGTCGTCAAGCATGATCAGCTCCGGCGTATAACGGGACAAACCCTGCCAGTCGCCGGTGGAAATATCAAATGCCGGCACATGATGAAGCCCAAGATAATCCTGCTTGCCCCAATCCGCGTGGCAATACTGTGCAACAGGTGTGATACCCAGCGCCAGCAGATAATCCTCCAGAAACGGGGCGAAAATCCGTGTTCCCTCCTGGTACAGGCTTCTGTACCGGCCGGGTGTAACCCCGACACTGCCTTTAAAACGCCGGCTGAAATAGTACTCATTACTATAGCCCACTGCAAGGGCAATCTCATGCAGCCGGTCTTTACTCATCAGCAGCTGCTGCTGGGCCCGTTCAATTCGCAGCCCGTTAAGGTATTCCAGCGGAATCTGACCGGTCTGTTCCTTGAACAGCCTGGTATAACGGCTGCGCCCCAGGCCCGCGATCTCCGCCAGATCGTCGACTGTCATCGTTTCATTAAAATGCTCCTGCATATATTGTACAGACCGCTGAACCAACGTCTGGTCATCCGCAGGCACGGCAGCACAGGGATTGGCACGCATGAGCAACAGCAGCAATTCCTGGAACCGGCTCTGGGCGGCAAACTGCTCGATCCGCTCGGCATCCCTGTTGCTCTGGTGAATCGACTCCAGCAGCAAAATCATTTGCGGGAAGGGACGGCACTGTAACGAACCTGAATGCAGAAGCCCCTCCGCAGGCAGACTGCTCACTGAAATCTGCCCATTTTCCCCGTAAGTAATAATGTCAAAGGTAAGCCGGTAAAAGCTCAGCCCCTGCTCTCCAGCAATAATACTGCTTAGTCCCCCGCCGTTAAACAGGAATCCGCTTCCCTTCTCCAGCGGATAGCGCTGCCCGTCTGCTTCAGCCCAGCCCTGTCCATCTGTTATAACGATCAGAGCAGGAACCGGATACATCACGGTTTGCTTAAAGTCTGACGAGGACTGTGCTACGGTCTCTATAGTATTTAGACTGTATAATATCCTATTAGGATATTTATCATCTGTCCTTCCCCCCATTTTCCCGCCCCCTAACTGAGAATCATTTTCATTAATTCAGTGTAAAACAAAAAAGAAGGCCTATCAACCATGCTGATAGACCTTCTTCTATATAATATGCCTCTATTGGATAGGATGACTTATTTAACTATAGCCTTAAGCAGATCGTCAAGCTTCATGGAATTGGCGGTAATAGCCCCGGACTGCCAGTGTGAACGTTCCATTTTGTAAATATTTCCGTTCTTCACAGCCGGAATGTTCTTCCAAAGCGGCCCGTCCAGAATGCTCAGGGCATCCTGATTCTCAGGCGTGTCCCAATCGCCGTTATCCAGGAACACAATGATATGATCAGCGCCCAGCTCTGGAATGACCTCTTCAGAGATAATCGACTGGTAGTCCGTCATCTCTGCTGCCATATCAACAGGAGTTAGCCCGAACTGGTCATAAATTACCCCGGTGTAACGGTTTTTGACGCCGAATAAGGCAAATGACTTATCAGCTACATTGAGCCGGATTACAGCTACCTTTTCCTGACCGACTGCCTGCTGCAGCTTGGCTTTACCGTCCACTAATTTTGCGTCATACTCAGCCAGCACACTCTCGGCTTTTTCCGGAATACCCAGGGCATCAGCAATCGCAGCAAGCATCAGTCTGGAATCCTGAAGTACCGCCTCTGGCATCCGGTAAGTCGGTGCTACCTTGGAATAATTCTCGTAGGCTGTTTTGTCTGCACCACCGTCCAGAATGATCAGATCCGGATTCTGGTCCAGAAGTGCCTCCATACTGCCGGTTATATCAAACTCCGGAACATCCAGTCCGAGATAATCCTGCTTGCCCCAGCTCGGATGATACCATTGCACCACAGGTGTAACACCCAGTGCCTTCAGATAATCCTCCACATAAATACCGGCAACCCGCTGCGGATGCGCCGGAATCTGAACATCACCGAATTCTCCGGTTACGGTACGCATTTCGCCTTCAGCGCCGCCTGAATTGTCCATCTCTGCCGCTTTATTGCCGTCCGGCGCACTGCTTGCTGCAGTCTCTGCCGCATTTTCTGTCTGCGCGGCATTTCCGCTGGCTGCGTTATCATTGCTTCCGCAGGCAGCCAGTACTGCCATTACCATTAGGAGCATTGCTGCCCAGATATATTTCCGACCCCGCTCTACCATTGAACTCTCCACTCCCGACATTGATGTAATTGATTATCATTCTCAATAACCACATTTTCAATACTAACATGCCTGACTGGAGTTTCAATGCACTTTCTCAGCGGATTTTTTATACAAACTCGTTTATAATCTGTTTACAGCAACAGACAGAGACAGCCGAATCCAAACATGTCGGTCACAGACTGTCCCTCTCTTCGCCTACTCAGTTTTATTCATCCACCATCCGCTTCTTATACACATAGGCAGCAACAGCATGTATCACCAGTACCCATGCCAGGATGACCAAGAGATGCAGCATAACATCACCCAGGCCGGCACCAGCCTCTACACGGTTCGCCAGCTCCAGCAATTGAAGATTCGGCATATATTCTACCACAGCCAGTACCGGATATTTCTCGATAAACGGAGTGAGGAAGGAGCCGGAGCTGAAGATGAACATAATCGGAACGATAACTACAGAGGCCTCCATAACCGATTTGGTAAACAATCCGATCAGCGTACCTAATCCAACATAGAACACAGCGGATAACACGAGGGCAATAGCAATTACAGCCATATTCCGCGGATTATAGCCGCTGAGCCAGATTGATCCGGCAACAACAACAGCTGTTGCAATAAAGCTCAGCAGGCTTTTTCCGCAAAAGATTTCCAAAGTACTGGCCGGAGACAGCATCAGTCCGCGCAGCGTGTTCTTTTCCTTCTCTTCCGCAATCAGGGAGGACTGGACATAAGCCCCTACCAGGATGAAGCCCAAATTAATGATCAAATAATGAGAAGCAATGCCTTCAATCCCCATGCGGCCGAATAAAACAGCCATCAGGAGCGGCATAATTAATGTGGTGGATACGAACAAATTGCGGGACAAGTCCTTATAATCCTTTTGCAAAATAGCAAATATTCTTCTCGTTGAAAATGTCATGCCAGCTTCCTCCCTGTCACTTCTACAAATATATCGCCTAATGTCGGATGATTCGATTGCACGGATACAAGCTGGCTGGTGCTCATATAGCGGAACATCTGGTCTGCACCTTCTGGCCCCTTTGGCACAATGACCATACTGCCGTCCGCTAGCTCGACCGTCAGAGTGGGCTCGCCCCGCTGCTGGCGCAGCTTTTTGGGACTGTCCAGGAGCCTGATTTCCCCGTTGTTCAGGAACGCAACCCGGTCGCATAACGCCTCTGCCTCATTCATGTCATGTGTCGTCAGGAAAATCGTCGTGCCCTTCTCCTTTAATAGAAGCAGCCCTTCATGAATATGCTTTGTATTGACCGGATCCAGCGCCGAAGTCGGCTCGTCCAGGAACAGCAGTTCAGGCTCGTGCAGGAATGCCCTTGCCAGAATAACCCGCTGCAGCATCCCTTTTGACAGCTTAGATACAGGCTTCTTCTCTTCACCCGCCAGATTAACCATCTGGAGCACCTCAGCGATTCTTTGATACGGCACGCCGTAAAGATCGCAATACAGCTTCAGATTATCGTAGACATTCAGCCTGCCGTATAGGGCCGTGTTGTCTGTGACGATGCCGACCTTTTGCCGGTAGGTCTCAGACTTCAGCTGCTCAGTGCTTACTCCAAAAGCATATGCGCTTCCAGATGTCGGCTTGAGCTGGGCAGTCAAGATTTTAATAGTAGTTGTTTTGCCGGAGCCGCTGGGGCCAAGGAAGCCGAATATCTCTCCTCTTTTTACATTGAACGTGACATCCTTCAGCGCCCTGGAAGCTCCAAATGCTTTCTGTAATGAAGTGACTTCAATAATATTCTCCATCGCCTGCTCATCCTCCGCCCTTCTGCTGTCTATGTCCAAATCGTACGGCAAACGCAGCAGCAGTGCACTAAAATCACTGTGAAAGGAGCACAAAAGAGCGTAAATGGAGCATATGTATACCTGAATGGAGCTATTTCAGCCCCATCATTTCCTTTAATTCGGCCATTTTGGTCTTGGACAAGGGTACCGAGGTCTTCGCTACATCATCAAGTACAAGACTATAGCTGTTGCGGGTGAATGTGATGACTTCTCTGACCTTCTGGAGATTAACCAGATAGGACCGGTGGCAGCGGAAAAAACCGTAGGAATGCAGACGCTCCTGCAGCTCATTAATTTTAAAAGCAGTCGGATAAAGCTCACCGCCGATTGAAAGCTGGGTCTGACCGTCACTGCTTTCGACATAATCAATTTCCGGCGGATTGAACAGAATGATTTTGTCGTTCATGCGGGTCGGGATTTTTTCAAAACGGAACAGCTGGAGCGTCTGCTCGATCTCCTCGGCTGCTTCTTCCTCTTTTACAATATCACCATCCGGCTGACCGTCTTCCTTACGTGATGATTCTGTTTCATCCGCAGACTGGATGAAAGACGGTTCAGGTACAGCTGACTCCGCAGCCTGCTCCTCCTGATCCTGTATATCAAAAGCCTGTAGTCCCTTTTCATCCAGCCGATACACCCGGTTAGTTATACTGAGTGCAGTCTCCATGTTACCAGTCAGAATAAGCACCGCTTTACCGCTGCCGCACAGCTGCTGCACAAGCCGCCTGAACACAAGCTTTGTTTCGTTATCAACATTCTGGTCCGGCTCCTCGCAGACGAGCAGCTGCGCATCCTGGATAATCAGCCGGGCATACTGCACACGTTTTCTCTCGGAATGGCTCAGAGCGGATAAACGCACACCTGCTTTGGCGTCAAGCCTGACTATCCGCATCACTTCCTCGACCGGACGGCCGTAGCCATACAGCTTGCTGTAAAAGCGCAGGTTCTCTTTTACCGTTAGTCTGGTGTATTCCCCTTCCTCCAGCAGCAAAAAACCAGTCTCAGGCACCGCCTGCCGGATATGTCCGGTATATGTATGGCCGTTAATTCTGATTTCCCCTTCAGCCACAGGCAATTTGCCTGTAAGAATGCCGAGGAGCACAGCCCGTACGTTCATGCCCGTATGCAGCGCAACCGCTTCCTGCCGGGAAACCTCCATAGTAAATGCGGGAAATACAACAGAGTGTTCGGTATAGCTTTCAAGTTGTCTTATTGACAGCACAGTCACTTCATCACCTGACCCGTTTGTTTTTAGTTCCGCTTCTATTTCTCTCTTTATAATGAATCTATTCTATTATAGCAGCTTCTGTTCACCAGTTTTTCAAAAAGAGAATTGTAAAAAGAGGATTGATTTCCGGGACATTATATTTTACAATGAACTCATAAACGCGCGTTTACAAGCAAAAAGGGGGCAATATGCGCAGCGAAGATATAGCGAGGCTCGCAGGGGTGTCCCGAAGCACGGTGTCCCGCGTGATCAACAATTATTCCAATGTCCCTGAAGAGACGCGGGCCAAGGTACTGAAGGTTATTGAGCAGCATCAGTATGAGCCCAACAGCTTTGCCCGGGCTCTGGCCGGCAAGAAGACCGATACGATCGGGCTTTTTGCCATCAGCATGAACGAGAAGGAGAACACGACCCGGATCTACCAGAATAACTACTTTGCCCCGTTCGTCGATGCCGTAGTCGACACGGCGAATGCCAGAGGCTGTTATGTGCTGATCCACACCGTCTACTCCCCCGATGATTTCCTGAAGGTTAAGCAGGCTTTTCTGCAGAAACGGATTGACGGCGGCATCATCGTCGGCACCCAGAAGGATATTGATATCGTACGGGAAATGGTGGGACTTGATTCCCCGCTTGTGCTGATCGATTATGATATTTCGGAGATCATGGCAGAGCATCTGGACCGCAATCATCTGGCTATTGTTAACTCCAAGGATTATGAGGGCACGGTCGAAGCCATTGAGCATCTGATCGGACTTGGCCACAAGGAAATCGGCATGATCTGCGGACGGATGAACACTTATTCCGGAAGGGAACGCTACATGGCCTATGCGGATACGCTGAAGCGCCACGGGCTTATTCCTAAAGATCAGTATGTCCTGCAGGGCGATTTTTTGAAGGAGAAGGCTTATGAGGAGGTTAAACAGCTGATTGCTTCAGGCAATCCGCTGCCGACCGCGTTCTTCTCCTCCAACGACGATATGGCGATTTCGGCCATGGAAGCGCTCGCCGAGCACGGCATCTCCGTGCCTGAGGACATCTCGATTGCCGGATTCGATGATGTGCAGCTCGCTGCCCGCATCCATCCCAAGCTGACCTCTGTGCGCCTGCCGATTTATGAAATGTCCAAGGCTGCCGTCGAGAAGGTCATCGAGCTCTGTGATTCACAGCAGCCGACCTTCAGCACTATCAGCTTTCCGGCCCGGCTGGTCGAAAGAGATTCCTGTCAGCCGCCGAAAGCAACTTAATAGGAAGCAGAAACGGCTTTGCCTTCCTTAATTCCGTTTCTGCGAGAATTATACTTCAAGAGAAACTCCCTTTGCCCCGAGGGAATTTTTTCTGACTCCCGTAAACGCGCGTTCACAATCGAAAGGAGACTCTCCTAAATGAAATTCGGAACTTTTGACGACACTCGCAAAGAGTACGTAATTAACACTCCTAAAACACCTTACCCTTGGATCAACTACCTCGGTAACGAGCAATTTTTCGGTCTTATTTCCAATACTGCCGGCGGTTACACCTTCTACCGTGATGCACGCATGAGAAGACTTACCCGTTACCGGTATAACAATATTCCGCTGGACAACGGCGGCCGCTACTACTACCTGCATGACGATGGTGATTTCTGGACTCCGGGCTGGATGCCGGTTAAGCGTGACCTCGATTTCTACGAGTGCCGCCACGGTCTTGGCTACACTTCCATTACTGGTGAGCGCAACGGTATTTCCGTTAACCAGCTTGCTTTTGTACCGATGGGCCACAACGCCGAAGTACACCGCCTCATCGTTAAGAACACTGGCGACGTGAAGAAAACCGTTAAGCTGTTCTCCTTTGCCGAGTTCTGTCTGTGGAATGCCCATGATGATATGACCAATTTCCAGCGCAACCTGAGCATTGGTGAGGTTGAAGTCAAGGATTCCGTTATCTATCACAAAACCGAATACCGTGAGCGCAGAGACCACTACGCTTTCTATTCTGTAAATAAACCGCTGGCTGGCTTCGATACTGACCGTGAATCCTTCCTCGGCATGTTCAACGGACTGGACAACCCTGAGGTGGTCGCTTCCGGACAGGCTAACAATTCCGTAGCCTCCGGCTGGTCGCCAATCGGCTCCCACGCTCTGGATATTACGCTCGAACCGGGTGAACAGCAGTCCTTCATCTTCGTTCTCGGCTACATCGAGAATCCGGAAGACGAGAAATGGGAAGCACTGAATGTCATCAACAAAAAACCGGCACAGGCTGTTATCGACCAGTTCGCCACAGACGAGCAGGTTGACGCTGCACTTGCTGTCCTGGCTGCACACTGGGATAACCTGCTGTCCAAATATCAGATCCAGAGCGGTGACGACAAGCTGAACCGGATGGTTAACATCTGGAATCCGTACCAGTGTATGGTTACGTTCAACATGTCCCGTTCCGCTTCCTATTTCGAATCGGGTATCGGCCGCGGTATGGGCTTCCGCGATTCCAACCAGGATCTGCTCGGCTTCGTTCACCAGATTCCTGAGCGTGCCAGAGAACGTATTCTCGACATCGCGGCTACCCAATTCCCTGACGGCAGCGCGTATCACCAGTACCAGCCGCTTACCAAAAAGGGCAACAATGAAGTCGGCTCCGGCTTCAATGATGATCCGCTCTGGCTGATCTCGGGAACTGCTGCCTACATTAAGGAAACCGGCGATTATTCGATCCTTGATGAGCAGGTTCCTTTTGACAGCAATCCGGACCATACCGCTACCCTGTTTGAGCACTTGAAGCTGTCCTTTGAGCATGTAACCAACAATCTCGGACCACACGGCCTGCCGCTGATCGGCCGCGCGGACTGGAATGACTGCCTCAACCTGAACTGCTTCTCCACCGTGCCGGGTGAATCGTTCCAGACTACTGAGAATATCGCAGGCGGTACAGCAGAATCCGTGTTCATCGCCGGACTATTCGTCTTCGTTGGACCGGACTATGCAGAAATCTGCCGCATGCGCGGACTTGACGATGTAGCTGCAGACGCTGTAGCCAAGATCGAGAACATGCGTGAAATCACGCTGACTCACGGCTTCGACGGAGACTGGTTCCTGCGCGCTTACGACCACTACGGCGATAAGATCGGCAGCAACGAAAATGAAGAAGGCAAAATCTTCATCGAGCCGCAGGGCATCTGCGTTATGGCCGGCATCGGCGTTGAGGGCGGCCAGGCAGCCAAGGCTCTGACTTCTGTAGAGGAGCACCTGGATACTGAATACGGTATCGTATTGCAGCAGCCTGCTTACTCCAAGTACTATCTGAACCTTGGTGAAATTTCCACGTACCCTCCGGGCTACAAGGAAAATGCCGGTATCTTCTGCCACAACAACCCGTGGATCATGATCGCAGAAACCGTGCTTGGACACGGGGACAGAGCGTTCGAAATCTACAAAAAAATCGCTCCGGCCTACCTGGAGGACATCAGCGAAGTACACCGTATGGAGCCTTATGTGTACTCCCAGATGATCGCCGGTAAAGACGCTGTGCGTCACGGTGAAGCGAAAAACTCCTGGCTGACTGGTACAGCTGCATGGAACTATGTTGCTATTACCCAGTCAATCCTCGGAATTCAAGCTGACTTTGCCGGTCTGAAGGTTGATCCTTGTATCCCTTCCGAGTGGGATGGCTTCGAAATCACCCGCGTCTTCCGCGGAGACACTTATGTCATCACCATCAAGAACCCGAACCATGTGTCCAAGGGCGTTGCCAGCCTGACTCTCGACGGCGCTGCTGTTGAAGGCAACATCATTACGCCAGTCGGCGACGGTGCTGTGCACCAGGTTGTTGTTGAACTTGGTTAATTAACGCTGAGGCCGCTTAGGCGGAATTAAGCTAACTTGTGAGTATAACTTATATATGCTTAAGAACCCGGTTATCCGCATATGCGGCGTAACCGGGTTCTTTTGTGCGGCTGACGGGTTCAATGTTGCAGGGTGTTTTATGCTGCCGGGAATAACGTGCGAGTACACTGGGTTAACTGCATTTTATACAGCTAAATCCGGCAAAAATCTGCCTCGGTGCGTTTTAAGTGTATTTCGTGCAACTAAAACAGGCAAGATAGCCGAATTCAGAGTTTTTCAGTACTTTTAAGTGTACAAAGTGCAGCTATATCCCATTTTCGCTAAAATATAGCCGTTTTAGTTGTACAATGTGCAGTTAAACACTTTAGTCATGGTAACTCAGAGCCTCCACTGTCAGAAGGATAAGGCTATGGCTTGGAGTAGAGTGTCTTTTGGAGCATTAAAGATAAGAATTTACTGAAATTAAAGTATGCTCTAAGCAGTAAGCTATGAGCAGGACACTACGGCATATTATATTATCCAAGCAATCGAACGCTCCACACCAGATCAGTCAATCGTAACCAAGCCCCATTTCCCTTCCTTGCTCTCCATGAACCAGTAATTCGGGCTATCTGATCTCTCTTCACCGTCTGCGGTAATCCAGTTGTAATTCACGTTCATTACTACTCTTCCCTCCGGCTGGTCGGAGATATAATCCACCCCGGTGAAAATAATTCCGCCTCCGGACTTAAAGCCGTACTCATTGGCCTTGGCCAGCTCCGGTGTTGTGAACGCACGGTTAAATTGCTCCAGATCCTCATTTACAATTCCCCCCAGCGCTTCTTTCAGACTGTCCTTGATCTCATCATTAACGATAGGATCAGCAATGCCATCAATATCAAAAGCAATTTCGCGTGTAGATTGCGTTATGTCAGCAGCCTGCGGCGGCGTCCCTGAAGGCAGTAGCGTTGCTTCAGCAGCCTGTCCACCTGCATCGTTCAGCTGACCGTCGTTTCCGCAGCCTGCCAGCAGCAGAGCTGCAAGCACAGGCAGCGTAATCAAAAAACGTCTCATAAAGCATCCTCCTTGTACCGGATACTTTATGAGACGCTCGCACCGCCCAAAAGGTTGCTGCCTCAGCAACCAGCTCCAGCCCGGCTTCTTACCATTTGCTGCCTGGAGCACAATACACCCGCTCCAGGCCCTCAATACTTATGCATTCAGAACCATCGCTTCTGGTGTGGCTATTCACCAGGTTTAACGCCTGTTACGCCGCCTTACTGCAACTAATCCCTGATCCACACCTTCATCTCTCCGCTGCCGCGGTTGCCCCACAGGTAATACGGGATGGCCGTAACCTGAACAGGCTTAACCCCGGCCTTCACACTGCCGTACAATCCGCCATCCCAACTCGCTTCATCTACGCGGAAACCTTCTGTCCTCACTATAACAGCTCCGCCGAGCAGGGTCTCCTCAAAGCTTTCGGCAAACGCTCCTGTCTCATCCAGGGAAATCGAGCTGAGCGTCCCGCCGTTGTCTGCTTCCTCCAGACAATAGACCAGCGGCCCCCGCTGAATGGCTGTCTGTCCGGCATCTGCACGCAGCTTGGGATTGGCATAAATTCGGCTTGCTTCCATCGGCAAGTTCAGCTCGATGACATCCCCGGCCTGCCATACGCGGCGGATCACAGCATAGCCCTGCTCAAGCACATCAGCGGCGTTTACCGCTTCTCCGTTAACTTTCAGCTCCGCACCCTTGCACCAGGATGGAATCCGCACCGCAACAGCGAATTCAGCAGCCGCTGCCGGCTCCACCTTCAGCTGTACCTTGCCCTCCCACGGGTAGTTACTCTGCTGGCTGACGGAAACCTCCTGTCCGCCAAGTGTAAAGACAGATTCACTGCCGATGTAAAGGTTCGTATAAAGTGTATCTCCATGCACCGTATAGATATACTGGTTCAATGAAGTCAGCAGCCGGGCTACGTTTGGCGGGCAGCAGGCACAGCCGAACCAGCCCTGGCGCTCTGCTTTTACATGATGCTTGCCCGGATTGCAGGAGCAGGCCTGCGGCCATACTTCCAGTGGGTTAACATAGAAGTAATGCTTGCCGTCCTGAGCCATGGAGCCAAGCACGTTGTTGTACAGCGCCCGTTCCATCACATCCGCATATTTGGCATCTGGAGCAAGCTCCAGCATCCGCTTGGCGAAAAAGATCAGGCCAATGGAAGCACAGGTCTCCGCGTATACAGTATCGTTAGGCAGATCGTAATCAAAGGTGAAAGCTTCACCGTGATGAGTGGAGCCGATTCCGCCAGTTACATACATCTGCTTCTGTGTCATATTCTGCCATAGCCGTTCGCAGGCTTCATGCAGCCCCGCGTCACCGGTAAGCGCTGCTAAATCTGCCATCGCTGTATACATATAGACCGCCCGCACAGAGTGGCCGACTGCCACACTTTGCTCACGGACCGGCAGATGCGCCTGCAGATACGCCAGATCAGTCTTGTCCGTTTTGCCGCTCCAGTGGGTAACCTGCCCCCGGGCCTCCCACTCCTGACGGAGGAAGTTAGGCTCCTGTCCGCGCTGGTCGATGAAAAAGCTGCTAAGCTCCAGATATTTCTGTTCACCCGTAAGCTTGTATAGCTTCACCAGCGCCAGTTCGATCTCCTGATGCCCGTCATATCCTTTAAGCTTGCCCTCTTCCGGTCCAAACACCTCAGCGATGTGATCAACCAGCTTCCGGACAATGTTCAGCAGCTTGTCTTTGCCGGTTGCTTCATAATAAGCAACTGCAGCTTCAATAAAATGACCCGCACAATACAGCTCGTGGCAATCCTGCAGATTGGTCCAGCGGTTGCCCGGTTCTTTGATAATAAAGTAAGTATCCAGATAACCGTCCGGCTGTTGAGCTGCACCGACCAGCTCGATCATCTCATCCGCCTGGCGCTCCAGCTCCGGATCGCGTTTAATGCTCAGCGAGTAACCGACCGCTTCCAGCCATTTAGCCACGTCACTGTCCTGGAATACCCAGCCTTTAAATTCACCGGTCCGTCTGCCGGCAGCAATTTCAAAATTGGCAATGGCATGGCTCGGCTCCGCTTCCGGCACACGGTCATGCAGCGCTTCATATTGATACGGGATCACAACATCCTGAACAAGCCTGATATACCGTCCCCAAAATTCATCTTTGATTTCGGTTGTACCCGGCAGCGTCTTCTGTGTCTGTGTTATTTTGTTCATTTTATTATTCCCTCCGCCATTTATTTCTTCTCGCTAATTGCCATTATAGAGGGTAAAATAAAACAAAAACAGCATCAGAAGCAACTCTGTTTTTGTACTATTTCACACTACAAATGGGGCATGATTATGACAACCACACCTTCATATATTCATATGGCGGCGCCGCCTTTTCCTTATTTTCTGGAATGTGACCGGACCGTCTATCAGGCGGGAGACCAGCATCCTAACCGTAAAGCCATGGGCAAGTTTGATCTGATTTTTGTGGAGGAAGGCTGCTTGTATATCGGAGAGGAGCACAAGCAGTGGGCCGTACCCGCGGGGCATAGCCTGCTGCTGCTGCCGGACCGGTACCATTATTCTGCCAAACCCTGCGAGGAACAGACTACGTTTATCTGGGTTCATTTTCATACAGTCGGGGAATGGGCCGAAGCGGAAGGAGAACCGGTCTATGCTGACCGTGAAGCCCACTTCAGGCAGTTCCTCACCCACCCGTATACGATACGGGTACCGCAGTTTGGCCGGCTGCCGGACCCGTTCGAGCGGAGCGGCCAGGCTGAGCTGCTGCTGCAGCTGAACCGGGCCAGACGTTCCGGCGCGGTATGGCAGCAGCAGCGGATTTTTGAGGAGATGCTGCGGATGATGGATCTGGCACAGCAGGATGCTGCAGGCAGCCATGCCGTGGAGATCGCCGAGCAGACGGAGGCCTATATCCGCAACCATTATGCCGAGGCGCTGACTAACAGCGTCCTGGCGGAAGAGCTGCATTTTCACTACAATTATCTGGCCCGCTGCATGAAGCGTGTCTACGGCCTGACGCCGATGGAGTATTTAACCGATTACCGGCTTGAGCAGGCCAAGCTGCTGCTGCTGAAGACAGAACTATCTGTCGCCGGCATTGCCGACCGGACCGGATTTGAGAGCACAGCTTATTTCTCGCGGCGTTTTACCGGCAAGGTCGGCATATCCCCGCTGCGTTACCGTAAACGGTATTCACGTTAAATCTGCCGGATAGGCCCGGAATTCGTATAGCTCCCTGCTGTAAGACAATCCGCGAATACGGACGGAATTGGGCGTGTACTGCCGGATCCGTCCGCCATCCTCCAGGATATCATCCTCATATTCCTTAACCGCAACAGCTACCGGGATTTCAGATAATGCCGCTGCGAGAAGATCCAGGTCACTCACCAGCACCTTGTATGTATAATCCAACTGTTATTCACCTGCGCTATTCAAAAATTATGCGTTATTCGTAATCATTACTTTTAATATAACTGTTTTTGCTACTGTCGCCAAGTCTAATTTCTTACTCCTTCCGTTTGCCGCTGCATAAATCAGGCTATGCCGGACAACCTAACTCCACATTCCCAATTATATAGTTTGAAAGGAGATGTGCATATGTCTGGAATCCTTAACGGCAATCCGAAGGATGAGCCGCTGCATTACGGGGAGATTTATAGCCTCTGGCAATTTTCCGCTTCCGCCAAAATGGCATTATCCGCTTTTCAGGCGTTTCATTATCATGCGGGAGATAAAGAACTCAAAGAAATTATTGATGATTTTATCGATCAGGTACAACGGGAGATCAAAGCATGCGACAAGCTGCTTAAGCTGCACGGCTTCGTTTCACCGCCGCTGCTGCCCGACCGTCCTTCAGCAAGACTGGAGGACATTCCGGCTGGAGCAAGATTCACCGATCCGGAGATTGCTGCAGCTTTATTTTCCTCCTCTTCAACCGGACTTGTTGTGTGCAGCCAGGCCATGGGGATGTCAATCCGCGAGGATCTGGGAGCTATGTACATGAAATTCCATGCGCAAATGAACGCACTGGGACTGTCTTTGCTCAAGCTAAACAAAAAGAAAGGCTGGCTGGTGACGCCGCCGCTTCAGCTTAAGTCGCGGGAGCCTGCGCTTGTCTGATTAACATAGCCACTCTCCCATTGATCCTGCGTAAGCAGGATTTTTTGTATTCAGCTATTTTTTTCCAGATTGAAGCATATTTATTAAGACATGCCTCAATTGTGGAGATGTTGAATATGCGCTCTTTGTTACGGTTCGCTGTCATCCTGCTGGGAAGCCTGCTTATTGCAGCCGGTACCAACTTTTTTCTGGTCCCTTACAAAATACTAGATGGCGGAGTAATCGGCATTGCCCTGATTATTAATTACATCGGCGGTGTCAAAATCGGACTGGCCGTAATTCTTTGCAGTCTGCCCATCTTCCTGCTCGCCTGGGTGAAAGAACGGGATATTTTTTACAACAGTATTCTTGGGCTCTTAATTTCTTCCTTTCTGATTGAACTGCTCGCCCCGCTTCAGTATTACTTTCTGTATTATATTGAAATCGGTTCGATCTCAAGCGCGATCATCGGCGGCTTTCTTATGGGCAGCGGCCTCGGGCTGATGCTGCGCTATAAAGCCAGTACTGGCGGAACAGATTTGCTGGCCAAGTTTATTAAACGGTATATTCCGCTGAATGTCGGGGTTCTTATTTTTCTGGGTGATATTGTGATTATCGCGGCGGGCGGCCTGCTAATTTCTAAGGAAACCTTCTTCCACTCCCTGCTCACTATTATATCCGGAGGCGTAGCAACGGGATTATGTACTCTGGATAAATAAAAAAACGGATTAATGGTTGATCTTTTGCAGATTTGCGGCGACAATCGGATATATAACATTTCAGGGGAGGATCTAACGAAGTTGGACAGTTCGAGCAGCAACAGCAATACTTCCGTGCATGACATCGTCGACCTGTGCCTCTTGGCCGGTAAAATCATGCTGCAAAGCGGGGCGGAAACCTACCGTGTAGAGGATACAATGACACGGATGGCAGCAGCACTTGGTTTTCCCGGAGCTCATAGCTATGTAACTCCGACAGTAATTATGTTTACGACAAACCGGACCGAGCCGGTGAAGCTGTTCCGGATTGCGGAACGGACAACTGATCTGAAGAAAGTATCGGAGGTTAACGATATTTCCCGCCGGCTCAGTGAGCGCCAGCTTACCGCAGCCGAAGCCCGCGAGCGCCTGGGAGTCGTAGATGACGCGGCCCATGCTTACCCAGACTGGATGCAGATTGCCGCGGCTGCCGTGACCGGATCATGCTTCACTGTCATGTTCAAGGGCAGCCTGTGGGATGCGCTTCCGGCTCTGCTGGTGTCAGCATTGGGCTTTGCTGCAGCAACCTATCTGCACCGGCTCGTTCAGGTCCGGTTCTTCGCCGAGTTCTCCGCCTCGTTCCTGATCGGCCTGCTGGCCTTCCTGTCAGTCAAAGCCGGCATCGGCCAGGAAATGGACAAGATCATCATCGGCTCGGTAATGCCGCTCGTGCCAGGGCTGCTGATTACAAATGCAGTCCGCGATCTGATGGCCGGCCATCTTGTGTCCGGATTATCAAAAGGAGCAGATGCCTTTCTGACGGCGTTCGCCATAGGTACAGGCATCGGTCTTGTGCTGTCGCTTTTCTAAAATTTTCGGGGTGAAAGAGGTCTATCGTTCATGATTCTGCAATTTGTTACCAGCTTTTTCGCGGCTGCCTCCTTCTGCATCCTGTTCAATGCACCTAGACGGGCGCTGCTGCAGTGCGGGTTCGCCGGAATGATTGGCTGGGTACTGTATCTGGAGCTGGACAAGCAGCTCGATACGGTGGTGGCCACCTTTCTGGCTACGGTCGTTGTCGGGGTAATCAGCCAGTTTTTTGCCCGCACCTACAAAATGCCGGTTATCATCTTCAGCGTTGGCGGGATTATTCCGCTTGTCCCGGGAGGAATGGCGTATGACGCCATGCGCAAATTCGTGGAGAATGACAACAACCAGGCGATCCAAATCGGCGTACAGGCACTACTGCTCTCAGGGGCTATTGCCACCGGTCTGGTGCTCAGCGAGGTACTGGGCCAGATGTTCCGCCGGAGGAAAGTATAGCAGGTGCTCAATTCCTGCACAAGTTATTAAGTATTAGCACAATAAAGTCCGCCTGCGGCCGGGAAGTACCCCGAGCCGCAGGCGGACTTTGCTTTTATACTGAACCGATGATCTTCTGATAACTGGCGATATCCAGCCATCTACCGAATTTATAGCCGATTTCCCTGAACAAGGCGCTCTGCTCATACCCGTGTCTTGTAAACAGACGGCGGCTAGGCTCATTATCGGCGCAGATTGTAGCAACAAGTACGTGAAACCGGAGTTCAGCCGCTGTTTGCTCAATAAAAGCCAGCGCCTGACCGCCTATGCCCTGTCCCCCCCTGCCTGGCTGCAGATAGATGCTGATTTCACCGGAGGTATCATAGGCCTGCTTATTCTTATGTCTGGTGATCAGCACATAACCGGCCAGGCTGCCATCCTGCAGGATGGCATATGATTTATAGCGCGGATCTCCGCTTAACACCGACTGCCGCATCTCTGCCTGCGTCTGGGGTTCTGTATGAAACGAAACGGTTGTATTTAGCACATAATAATTATATATATCCAGCACGCCGGCCAGATGCTCCTCTGTGATCTCCGCAAATGCCAGACCACCTGAAGCGTTTTCTCTCTCTCCCACAGCTAATCCTCCCAAATGGATGTTTCTAACTGATCTACGAACCGGCGCAATCTGCCGGCAATTTTAAGATTGATCGCCCCGTTCTGATACATCTGCTGCACCGTATCGCGCTGCTCCTGAATTGCCTTCAGCTTCAGCTCCAGCTTCTGATCGTCAACAACCCCGTCTTTGCTCCAGCCCTCGCCTTGTTCCAGCCGTGATTCGATTTGTTCATATTTATGAATAACCCGCTGCGCCGCTTCACGGTTCTCGGCATTGATCCCGCTGCTGACCGCATTGACAGCCGCCTGGCACATGGCGATCTTGGCTTTGCGGGCCTCCTCAGCATTCTGAATCGCCTGCCGCCCTTCCTCACTGCCCAGCCGTCCGGTAAATAATCCGGAAAACAGCCGCTGAAGTTCAGTTAAGGAGAACTTCACATGCGTATCAAACCGCTGGCACAATATTGACTCTGAATGATCCAGCATCTCCTCCATTTTCACTGCAACTGGAGCCGGTATCGTGCCTTTCTCTGTCATCCGCCGCAGCTCTGTCCGCTCTGCCTCAATTCCGCTGAGCCGGGCTTCAACGCCCAGGCGGCGCATTTTTTCCGCAGCCGGATCGTTGTCAGTCTTAAGCGCACAGATGCGGTCAATCTTATCCGTGAATTCCAGCAGGGCAGGCTGATTGGTACGCTCCCCCGTCTCCGTGACCAGACTGCGCAGCATACTCATTCCGGCATCAATAACTACCGAGCGCGCCGCCAGTTCGGTATTGCCTCCGCCCGATACCTCGAGCACCGTTTCTTCTTCTTTGCCAGTGAGGAGCGGAAGCAGGATGCTGGCGATTACCAGGGACATCAGAATCACACCAGCCGCCAGTGCAATAATAAGGTCACGTTCGGGAAACGGGGTTCCATCGCCCAGTGCCAGCGGTATAGAGAAGGCCCCGGCCAGTGTAACAGCTCCGCGCACCCCGGAAATGGAGGTGATTACCAGAGATTTAAGCGGTGTCCGCTTCTCCCTGAACCTCAGGCTTTCGATCTTGGAGTAGAGATAGACCCAGACAAAACGCAGTACGATCAGCAGTGCCGTAATGACCAGCACATAGCCGAAGACCCTGAAATTATTAAGCGATTCATCCCGGTAAATTACCTCCAGGACATCCGGAACCGACACACCAAGAATCAAAAAGACCAGACCGTTCAGGACAAACAACAGCACAGACCAGGTGCTGGCCGATACGAGCTGAAGCTTATACTGCGGTGAAGCAGCCCGGTCCTTCTCAATCGCATACACTACACCGCCTGCAACCACAGCGAGGATACCGGATACTCCAATCTCCTCGCTGATCAGATAGATGATAAAAGGCGTAAGAATCTGCAGCAGAACATGCATGGTAACATCCTCCATGCCGAACCGGCGCAGGAATACGCTTAGACGGATGAGCAGAAAAGACAGCACCGCTCCCAGCAGCAGACCACCGGCTGCAATCAGCACAAAGCTTAATGTTGCTTTCGGCAGCGAGAAGACACCGGTAACCGCAGCGGCAATCGCAAATTTAAAGGCAACCAGGCCGGAGGCGTCATTCATCAGCGATTCACCCTCAAGAATCCGGTGGATGCTGCCCGGCAGATGCACTCTGCCGGCCAGCGAGCTGACTGCGACCGCATCGGTCGGGGAAAGAATCGCCGCCAGTGCAAAGGCAGCCGCCAGCGGAATCGACGGAATCATCCAGTTAATGGCGTAGCCTGCCACGACAACGGTGACAAAGACCAGACCCAGTGCCAGCAGCAGAATCGGCGCCCGCAGATTCCACAGCTCGCCGCGCGGCGTACGCCTGCCGTCATTATACAGCAGCGGTGCAATAAACAGCACAAAGAAAAGCTCGGGCTCAAAATGCATATGTATCCCTGTCGGAACCAGTGCGGCGATAACCCCCAGCCCGATCTGAATCAGGGGAATCGGCACAAACGGAAAGAACCTGTTCACAACGTTGGATGCCGCAATCAGACCCAACAGTAAAAGCACGGCAAGAAAAGTCTCCAAGCGGCCTCAGCTCCAATCCCGATATATTTTATATTATTATAGCCCAAAAGGAGGCACAGCCGCACCATCCGGCTATGCCTCCTTTAATCTATTTATTCCTTCGTAATCTTCGGATCAGGATTCGGAAACAACCGTGAACCGTTCGCCGATATGCTGCGGCTGCTCAAGCTCATCCACGATGGCAATTGCATAATCTGCATAGCTGACATAGCTTTCGCCTTTGGAGTTGACCAGCAGATGATCCTTGCCCTTAACGTACGAGCCTGTTCTTGCTCCGACGGCAAAGTTCGCAGACGGGCTGACAAAGGTCCATTTCAGGCCTTCCGTGCCCTGCAGAATCTCCAGATTCTTGCCCTGGTTCAGTGCGGTCGGCTTAACAAAGTCAGGGAAGCCGGGAGTTTCTACAACTTTGGTTGTCTTGGCTTCATCAACATACAGGCTGCCCGCACCGCCGACAACAATCAGCCGTGTTTCCGGTGCATCCTTAAGCGCGTTAATTAGCGCATTTCCGGCATCCACATGCAGATGCTCCTGGCCGAACGGTGCGCCAAAGGCATTTACAACAGCATCAAATGCTTTCAGGTCGCCGGCCGACAGGTCAAAAACATCCTTTTCCAGTACAGCTGCTCTGCTGTCCGTTACTTTCGCGGCGCTGCGCACAATGGCGGTTACTTTATGTCCTCTGTCCAGCGCTTCTTTTACAATTTCACTTCCGGCCTTACCTGCTGCTCCGATGACTGCAATTTTCATAATAGTTCCTCCTGATAAGTTAGGGTTGGTGGTAATTAATTGCTGTGCGGATGCACGATTACATGAATTCCGATATTCCAAGGGTCTGTTAAAATCACACCGTCTGCCGTTTCCGTTACCGGATATCCGGCCTCGCGAACCCGCTGTGCTACTATAGCAATCTCCTGTGCATCCGGCAGCTGTAAAGTGAAATAATCAATTCCCGGAGCGCTAGCCGGAGTAGCCGGTGCACCTTGGCCAGCCCAGATATTCAGCCCCAGATGGTGATGATATCCGCCAGCCGAAATGAACAGTGCCGAATTGCCGTAACGCGTGGTCGGCTCAAAGCCAAGCGCATTCACATAAAACTTCTCTGCTTCCGCAAGACTGCCCACATGAAAATGAACATGCCCGATTACAGTACCTGCGGGCAATCCGCTCCACACCAAACCTTCAGAAGCTGCCAGCAATCCTTCACCATCTACCGGATCAGTGGTCATAATGTAGTCTCCGGCAGCGTCACGCTTCCATGTATCACGCGGACGGTCCCGGTACAGCTCAATTCCGTTATCGTCCGGATCCTGAATATAGAGTGCTTCACTTACCAGATGGTCGCCCTGTCCGATTTCGATGTCCGAGGCGATCAGATTGCGCAGCACCAGCCCCAGACTCGGGCGGTCCGGCAGCAGAATGGCGAAGTGGTACAATCCCGCTTGCTTGCGGCTTAACAACTGCGGCTGTTCAATCTCCCGCAGCACCAGCAGCACCTGCTTGCCGTCCGCTGTCAATTCTGCTTCCCGCCCGTTTTGGCGGAGTACCTGAAATCCGATTACATTCTGATAAAAAGCGAGTGAACGCTCCAGATTGCTTACTCTAATCTGCACCAGCCCAATCTGAGTATCTTCATGTAAAACTGCTGTTGCCGTCATTGTGAACCCCTCCTGAAATGGCTGCTGCCGTTTCACCGGCATTTTGCAGCTTAGTGTTAACCTCTGCCTGTCTATGCATGCATCTATAAAGCCGGGATGAACTTGTAACTGTTACCGTTACACTTTAACTAACTTTAGTATAGTTGCAGTCCAAAAGTTTGTCAATTACTTTCGCAAACAGCTATTGGATGATTTTCTCTCCCTGATAGATCCGGTTCGCAGACGACACTGCCCAGATCCACTTCAGTACTTCCGTTCTGCTGAACATAAAATTTGCATCCACCTTAAAAAAG
This sequence comes from Paenibacillus sp. FSL R7-0345, assembly GCF_038595055.1. Classification (NCBI taxonomy): domain Bacteria; kingdom Bacillati; phylum Bacillota; class Bacilli; order Caryophanales; family Paenibacillaceae; genus Paenibacillus; species Paenibacillus sp. FSL R7-0345. Next base: position 2,843,251 of record NZ_CP152002.1, on the reverse strand, counting down.
GGCAGCCGTTGTCCGGCAAATACTCCATTATTGCTCAGAATGGCATTCTCCGCCTTAATGATATTAAGCACCTGGTCTTCCTGCAGATTCAGCAGCTGTGCCGTTTCCTGGAGCGATAATAATTCTTTACTTTCTGCCTCCTGCTGCGCTATCCGGGCTTGATCCGCTACAGCTTGTCCGGTCTTATCTCCATTACTGATAATCAGGCATCCTATGATAAAAGAAAAACCCAATATCAGACTTGCACCAAGAATAGCAATAACATTATTTTTCATCTGTGCTCTTCCTCCTCCAGCCTTGTTGTTTAGCCGGTAGTTTTTCGCTTCTCTTGTGCCAGTGTATATGTTTTGGAATAATATGTATACCCCGAGGCCTTCCGGACAAAAAAAGGACCCCGCCGGCGTCCGGCAGGGTCAAGTTCTATTATAAGGGGGTCATGTGACTACTATAACGCCCAAAGCTTAAAAACATATGAACCGCAGGTAAAGGTTTGATGAAAAACGGAATGAACCTCCTCTGCAAACAAATAGACCCTGTCGAGGCACGACAGGATCTACAATAATGCATCCACTGGGGGGTGGAGACCTCAACTATACCGCTCAAACCTTAAAATCAGATAAAATCCTGCTGAAAGTTAACTTAAAACTGATAATTTGTCACGATTTAGCTACAATTACTTTTAGAGGGAACCATATTAAAGACCTTAGCCTTGACCCGGCCTCTCTCAGCCGGCCGGAATCTGCTCCACAATCTGGTCAAGCGTAACCTCCTGCAGTACTTTTTCCATTGCTTTTTGAGCCATAGAAAAGACAGGCACTATTGCACCTGCAATATTTTTGCCGACCGGACACTCCGGATTCGGGTGGTCATGTACGGAGAACAAGCTGTCATCCCCCACGGCATTTACAGCCTTATAGATTTCCAGCAGGTTGATTTCTGAGGCACTGCGCGTAAGCTTGGCTCCGGCCACACCTGGACGGACCTCGACCAATCCGGCTTTATTTAGCATTCCGGTAAGCCGGCGGATCACAACCGGATTCGTATTTACACTGCCGGCAATCCACTCCGACGTGCTCTTGCCCTCTTTGTTGCTGTCAATCAGTGTTAAAATATGAATAGCGACCGCAAAACGGGTGCTGATGTTCATGGGTATCTCTCCTTTAAGGCCTTCGGCAAAGCAATAGATGCAACTATAATAGTTACATTTTAAACGGTTGTCAATCCCGCCAGCAGTTCTCCCACCTGTACAGGATACTTTTTGTACAGCCTGGCTTTGGCCAGGTTGCTCTTTACGATTCGGATTATTCGCTCATCTCCGCTTGCGGCGAGTCTGCCGAGCAGGGCAAAGCCAGCTTCCGGTTCAGCAGCTGCGAAAAGGCTGAGACTGTATTCCAACCCCTTTGACAGTACCCGGAATTGATCAGGATCGTAACCCGCCGGCAGGGCCCGCAGGATTCCGTCCATTATTTCTGCAGATACATCCAGGCAGTATTGCGCCTGACTACGGGATTTGAGCAGTGGCGGGTGAGCCAGTCCAGCCAGAAAAGCACGCTTTTCAAGCATAGTTGCCTCCGGCCTCCAGCTGTCCAGCAGCTCCTTCAGCAGTCCGAAATCATCTTCGCCAATATACTGCAGTCCGATTGCAGCCGCCTCACGGACCCGCCACCTTGCGTCATTCATTGCCGTTCTGAGTATCCCCTTAATCGTACTGCGCCGCAGGCTGTCTGCAAAGCTATATTGGGCTGCACAGGCCTGGACGGCACAAAACGGCAAATATTCACCGGAATCCTCTGCCCATATTGTAATCAAAGCCCATGCCGTGTCCGATACCTCCGGACTTGCATAACACTGTGCGAACCGGGCAGCCAGCTCCAGATTGGCACGTGGTCCGGGCAGGCCGCTGCGGAGCTGCAAATAATCAGCCAGCAGCGGCCAGCTCTCCCGGTTCTGCGCCCACTCCTGTAATGATGCGGTGTCCTCTTGTTTACTTCGCATATCTGATCTCCCCTATCACAGTATTATCACTGCCTCTGCACAATTCCCTGTGTTACATAAGGATAGTCAATCTGCTGCTTCACCGACAGCATCGCCTCTTCTCCGGCCAGCAGTGACAGCACATACAGCCCGAGATCAACAGATGCGGATACACCACCGCCAGTAATGATATTGCCATCCTGGACGATCCGCGTTTTCACGACATTGGTACAATAGGGCGACAGCAGCTCATAAGCAGACGGATGTGTAGTTGCACTGCGGCCAGCCAGGAAACCGGCAGCACCAAGCAGCAGTGAGCCGGTACATACGGATATTTTGTAAGGAACACTTGCTGCACCCTGGAGCCATTCTATAAAATCCTCGTCATAGCGGAGTTTTCTGGTCCCCAGGCCGCCCGGCACAAAAACCAGATCATAATCCGATAAGTCCGGCTTCACACGGCCTATTTTGACCGTCAAACCCAGTTCATCAGTAATTTCCCCGCGCACCCCGCAGATATCCCACTTCAGTCCCTGTCCCGCCTCAAACTGCCCCAGCCGGTAGATAACATCATAGAAGCCCGCGAAATCCAGAAACGTCACTCCGTCAAACAGAATAAAGGCCATTTTCATACTGAACCCCCCGTTTCTATAAAACAGCAAGGGCTGCCCCGGCCAGCCTTCAACCTGACTACCAGTACAGCCCTAATTACATATCTGTATGCCGCCATGCTATTTTGCAGCCTGCAGCTTCTTATGCGCTTGTCAAAATAATCGGCTTACCTTTGGTTACGATAATCGTATGCTCAAACTGGGCAACCCGGCTGCCCCCCGTGACACTCAAGGTCCATCCGTCACTTTGCTGTTCCGCAAAATCATCCCCGGTGCTCAGGAAAGGCTCTACAGTAATGACCTGGCCTTCCTTCAGCACTGTTGTTACACGCGGATTATAAAACGGGAGGATTTCAAACGGCTTCTCATGCAGCGATTTGCCGATACCGTGACTGCACAGGTTGCGGATTACTTTATAACCGCGTTTTCCCGCCTCCAGCTCCATTATCCGGCCGATCTCATTAACCTTCATACCGGTCCGCAGATGATTAATTACACTCATCATAGTCTCTTCAGTACTTCGGCACAGGTGAATCAGCTTCTCGTTATAGGGAGGGAGCTGGAAGGAGACTCCCGCATCCGCAAAATATCCGTTCAGTTCAGCCGACACATCAATGTTAATCAGATCTCCCGGCTGGATAACCCGCGGGCCGGGAATGCCGTGGGCCACTTCATCATTAACACTGATACAGGTAAACCCCGGAAAATTATACGTTACCTTAGGGGCCGACTTTGCGCCAAAGCGCTCAAGCAGCTTAGCACCAATCCCGTCAAGCTCAGCCGTTGTCATCCCGGGAACTACTTGTCTTTTCATCTCGGCAATCGTATATCCGACTACTTTTCCTGCCGCCTTCAAGCCCTGTAAATCCTGTTCATTATCGCTTGTCATCTGTCCACTTCCTTTGTTGAATAGCTTTATTTAACTTTTTGAAATACAGCGCCATCCGTAAACTCTAATTCTTCATTATATTGTTCGCTAAACGGAAAAGTGTGCAGCCGCCTCACAGGCTCCACCTCCAAGTCCATATGTATCCTTCCATTATAACAGTCTCCGGCAGGAGAATAAAATGATCACCGTAAAAACGCCAGTCTGCCAGCCAAAAAAAAAAGACCGCCCCGCAGCGGTAACCTCACGGATCAGTCTTATGCTCCCTTACTTTATGAGTCACTCGCTCCAACCGCTTTAAGCCAGGCCTCGGCAATTAATGCATGTCCGGCAGGAGAAGGATGAACGCCGTCCCCCGCCCAGTATGCCGGCTCTGCCTTTACTGACGCAGCCGCAAACAGGCCGTCAAGCGGCACAAGCACCGCACCGTATTCCCGTGCCAGCGAGCGCACCACATGAATTTTCGGGTCCAGATCAATACGCCAGCCCTTGCGGTCTTCCGGCACAGGGAGGACGAAAGGCTCAACCAGCACCAGCCTGGCATCTGTTGCCGCCCGGGTCCGTTCAAGCAGATCACGGTAAGCGGATTCAAATTCCCCGGCCGTTGTCTCAAAGCCGGAATCATACCAGCGCCAGGTATCATTAACTCCGATATAGATGGATACCCAGTCCGGCTTCAGCTCCAGACAGTCTTTGTCCCAGCGCTGCTGCAGGTCTGTTACCCGGTTACCGTTGATCCCGCGGTTGTATACCGTAAGCTTCTTCTCCGGATACTGCAGTCCAAGCCGGGCAGCTGTCATCAGGGCATAACCGCTCCCCAGTGATGCAGCATCACTGTAATTCCGTCCGCAGTCTGTAATGCTGTCGCCAATAAATACGATCACATCATTATCTTTAAATCCCATACCTCAAGTCCTCCCATACGGCATTAGATTGATAGAAACAAAGCTATTATAGCAAAGGAAAAAGAATAATACAGCAACGGATAATTCTCTCTTCCGGAAAAAGGGTGCAACATAAAAAAACAAACCAAAAGCCCTCCCGTCCTCCTGTGCCTTATGCAGGCTGAATATCCAGGAAGAGCGGAAGGGCTGTTTGCACGCCAATCCCCCTTACGGGATCAAGCGCGGTACGATATTAATAAGCGAGGCTGAACAGGCCTTTAATATGCGTCAGATAACGGATATTGCTGGCTTCCTTCATCATCGTTGCAGGAAGGCCTTTAAGCGGAGTGGAGCTTCCGCCGATAATTGCCACCCCGTCCTTACGGCCAAGGCTGGCCAGTGTTCCGGAGTTGATCGGGCTGAAGGTTTCCATTGCCTTGTTGTTCAAGGCTGCATACAGGTTGTAACCGATCAGCTCACCCATCTGCCAGGCAATCTGGGCAGTCGGCGGATATGGACGGCCGTCAGCCGCGAAGTAAACAGCGCTGTCTCCAGCCACGAAAACATCTTTGTGCGAAGTGGACTGCAGGAAGTCATTGACGGTCGCCCGTCCTCTGTTAACCTCAAGCCCGGATTCGCCAACCAACGGATTCCCTTGTACCCCGCCAGTCCAGACGAAGGTGTTGGCAACAATCTTTTGTCCGTCTTTAAGGTCAATAGTGTTACCTTCAACATTGGTTACAGGGAGTCCTGTCAGGAACTGTACACCGCGTGCTTCAAGACTTTTTGTCGCGCGCTCAATCAGATGATCCGGCAGAACAGGCAGAATCTTAGGACCGGCTTCAACGAGCAGCAGCTTGATTTCCTTCGGGTCAACCCCGTACTGTCTGGTCAGCTTAGGCAGTACATCGGCAATTTCACCAACCAGCTCAACGCCGGTCAGACCGCCGCCGCCAATCAGAATGGTTGCATCTGCAGGATTTTTGCTTTTCGCAAACTCAGCAATTTTACCTTCAATGTGGGCATGAATGTTCTTGGCATCCTCAGCCGATTTCAGCACCATGCTGTATTGCTCAAGGCCCGGAATTCCGAAGTATGCAGTTGTGCTGCCAAGTCCGACAACAAGCGCATCGTAGGAAAGGGTGGAGCCGTCGGACAGGCTGATCTGCTTGCTGTCAACGGAGAACGATTTTACCTTGGCAATTTTCAGATCAATATCCTTACCGTTAAACAGCTTCGCGAGCGGCATGGCAATCGCCTTCTCCGAAATGCTGCCGGCAGCCAGGCGGTGAAGCTCAGTAATGATCTGGTGAGTCGGATATTGATTAACTACGGTAATTTTAGCATCTGCTTTGCTCATATATTTACGTACAGTCAGCGCGCTCAGCAAGCCGCCGTATCCTGCACCTAGAATAACGATATGTTTTGACATCTTATTTCCTCCGTCCATACGTGTGTTATTAATAATATACTCAGGCTATTTCTGCGGATTGCGTTCGCCGCTGACTTGAAGATAAGCGTTCATGAAACGAAGCATCTTCTGCACCTGCGGGTCTTTAATCATTTTCATCATACCGAACAGGCTGATGTTTTCTGTGCTTGCTTCAGCCCGGTCTTTTGCTTCAATGACGTTGGCTGCCATATGTTTGACCGACTCTACAACCGGCTCGGCAATTTCCTTAATAGCGCCTACAGTATCATTTTTCAGTACATCGTCCGTTGCAACCGCCTGTACAAAATCAAAGGATTTCGTTAATACTCCGACCAGTTGGGTAAGCTTAGGCAGTTCCTCCACCAGCAGTGTCAGTGATTCCTGAACTTCCGGTTTCAGCAGCTGTTCGAGCAGATCCTCCTTCGGGTTCTTTGCTGCAGCTGCCGCTTGTTCCTGCTCAGATGCTGTTTGAGTAATCGTTTCTGACATTTTAGTCTCTCCTTCACATTAGCATGACTACTTTTCTAATCTAACTCACAAAGTCAGTGTGCCTATTATACCACCGTTCTTGTTAAATATGTCACAATGTTTTTAGTCGTTTAGCCCTATTTTGTGATAATAATCACTTCTTTATTGTCTTTTTCTCGAATTTTCTTCTTTTTTATAAAATATTCATAATTTCATACCTAAAATCATTGACGACCGACTAATCCCATGCTATCTTATTAAGCAAGTAACTAAATGTAAGTTTATTATAAAAGAAAAGTTATTGATTTTTATTAACCAATACATAAGCTAACGGAGGCATAACAATGAGTACTTTTTCAGATTTGATTCAAGCCCGCAGATCCGCCATGAATTTTGTTGAAGGTGTCACTATTTCCCGGCAGGAGCTGGAGGAAATGTTCTCCCTTACCCGCTTAGCTCCTTCCAACAGCAATCTGCAGCACACACATTATAAAGTAATAACCGATCCCGCTGTTAAGGAGCAGCTCCGCAAGGATGCTTACGATCAATACAAAGTACATACGGCTTCCGCTGTTATTCTTGTATACGGGGATAAAAACGCCTACCTGCAGGCACCCGAGATTTACAATGGCCTCAAGCTGCTCGGTGCCATGAGCCAGGAAGAGTACGACAACATGATTCAGTCTATCAATGACGCTTATGCAGGTAACGAACAGTTCCAGCGCGACGAAGCCATCCGCAATGCCTCCTTGTCTGCTATGCAGTTCATGCTGATCGCTAAGGATAAAGGCTGGGATACATGCCCGATGATCGGATTTGTTCCGGAAGCTGTCAATGCGACACTCAATGTGCCGGACAATCTTGTCCCCGCCCTGATGATTACCATCGGCAAAGACAACAAGCATAAAATCAGACCGCGCGGTTACCGCAAGCCTGTTCATGAATTCGTGGAATTCATCTGATAAATCTTTTGTAAAAAGCACAAAAAGCCCTCCGTCATTATCCGCGGAAGGCTTTTTCATTTAGAAAATGAATGAAACTCTTTAACGGCTGAGAGGGTCTGCCGCTCTGTTTAATCAAAAAGCTAACTCTTATGTGATCTGCAAGCTCCTCGTACTGAACGTTCTGCAGCTCCTTTCGGCTATAGGCGATATCTGCCGGAATGACGCTGATCCCCAGTCCGTCATTAACGGCCTGCAGGATGGCTTCAAGGGAATCGAATTCCATGACCGCACAGTTTTGCGGATTATTTTTTATAAATAAATCGAGCATTTTCCTTCTGTAAACACAACTCCGATCACTATTCATGACTAAAGTCTGGCTACATATCCCCTGCTGCGGATTACGTTTAGGTGAAATGACTACAACCCCTTCATCATAAGTATACACAGGCTGAAAAAGTGCGTTATTGTAAGCACCATTCACAAAGATCCCATCCACCTCACCATAAGCAAGCATCTCTTGCAGCCGCTCTGCACTATTCGTTTTCAGCTTGATATCTATACTGTTATCCTGCAAAAATAAGGTCAGTAACTGTGGTATGCGGACAGCAGAAATAGTCTGAGGGGCGCCGATTGCCAGAGATTTTTTCCATTTTTCCGGATTTATTGACGCCCTGGCTTCATCCAGTAACTGTAAAATCTGATGGGTGTACTCAAGTAATTCGCTGCCCTCTTCTGTCAAGGTAACCCCCCGATTATTACGGATAATTAACGGAACACCCAGTTCATGCTCCAAGCCCTTGATTCGCTGGCTGATATTCGACTGGACATAACCTAATTTTTCGGCCGCTTTTGAGATCGACTGCTGCTCGGCGACCTGTTTAAAGATTCTCAGATCCTTACTTTCCATAAAAATAACAACACCTCCCGCTGATATCACTCAAACTGATACCCGGTTCATTTTTCCGAATTATACCTTAGCTCCGCGTAAAAGTATAATGGAGCCAAATAAAGCTAAAGCGGAGATGATGACAAATGGAATTAAAAGATAAAGTGATACTGGTCACCGGTGGCGGAACAGGTGTGGGAAGAGCGACTGCGTTAATGCTGGCTGTTAAAGGGGCAAAAGTCGTAGTAAATTACAGCCGGTCTGAGGAAGAGGCAAATGAAGTTGTACAGGAGATTTTAAATGCAGGTGGCAGCGGCTTTGCCTATAAAGCAGATGTAGCTGTAGCACAAGAAGTACATGATATGGCAGCTTATACAGCAGCGACTTACGGGACAATTGACGGACTGGTAAACAACGCCAGTATTACAGCGCAGATCGCTATGGATAACCTGGATGATGTGACGGACGAGGTATGGGATAGGCTTTTTAATGTTAATGTAAAGGGGATGTTCCACTGTGTAAAAGCGGTCGTCCCCTATATGAAAAAGCAAAAATCCGGCGCAATTGTGAATATGGGCAGTGTGGCAGGAATCACCGGGATAGGCTCATCTGTACCCTATACGGCTACCAAATCCGCCATCCACACGATGACCAAATCGCTGGCCATCGCGCTGGCCCCTCACATCCGGGTAAACAGCATCGCTCCAGGTGCAGTCGATACCAGATGGTGGTCAGGCAACGAAGAACGAATGCATCAGCTTGCCGGAAACCTGCCGCTCCAGAGAATCTCTGCGCCAGAAGATATAGCCGCAGCGGTTCTTTTTCAACTGACGCAGGATTCTATTACGGGCCAGGTGTTTGTTGTTGATAATGGGCAGACGTTATGATCGTTTTAGAGGTACGATCTGCAAAAAGCGTATATTTGCGTGAGTGCTCTACTTTGCGTATTGCAGAATGGCAATAGCTGCCCGTTCACGCCGTTCCGTATCTTCACTATGCAGAGCTTCTTTAAGGACAGAAATCGCTTTGGCCACGGTTACCTCATCTACCCTGGCAGGCTTTCCGTCAACTGCAGCATTCGCCTGGCCGGTTCCTTCAATCCACAGCTCCATTCTTCCCGCCGGCAATGTTCCGCGGTAACGGGAAATGATGCTCTCATCAGCCAGCAGTTCTGCAGCTGCGGGATTCAGCTCGCTTTGCGGAATGCTTTTCAACCAGGTTACGCCCCGGCGGTGGCAGCGTCCGTCCTCCATTTTATCGTACGTATCGTCATAGAAGTAATCACCCAGGTCTCCCAGATGCACCCACTCCCCGTCAGCAACCAGTACATAATCCCCGTCCTGCATCTCATGCACGAACAGATTAAGACCGGCAACTGCCACTTCAAGCTCCTGGCCCTGATAAGCTCCGCTCTTCAGCAGCCTGACCAGCATCTCCTCCGGACTGGCCTCTTCCAGATTCCCGGTGCCGGGATAGCCGATACAAACATAGTTATTCTCCAAAAACTCTGCAATCCGCTCCACGCCCTGCGGTGATGTCTTCATCTGAAACAGCTTCATTATGATGCTCCCCCTTCTGACTATTGCTACATTATACAGGATAGATCCCACTAGGTATTACCCAAGGTACAAGCTGCGAATAATGAAAAACGAAGAACACGGCAGAATAATAGCGCTTACAAGAGGATGAATTGATAAATTGTACCATTTTTAAGGATTAGCGCTTTTTACAGTATGGGCACACGCAGGTATACTTAAGACATCAACTCAAGGAACCTTACACCGCTAGAAGGAACGTCTGACGGGCGCAGCATTTTATCCGCAGCAATCCTGAGCAGCTGTAATCCCTGAGCTTGAGACTATATCTTTGATTCTGGCGCTAAAGCTTTCAATCCATCCCCGAACGAAATGGTGTGAGCTTCTTAAAGCTCGAATGGAAAGCAGCAGTCCACTCGTGGCAGAGGATGAATTAGAGAAGATTTACCGCACAGGATAGGCAAATTTACTGCCGCCTCGGACGATTTCTACCCGGCTGAGTTCAAAGAGTAGGATAAGGAGTCTGAGCATAACATGGGTATAGTGCCAGCAACGTAAACCTCTATTGTTGATGCAAATCAATGATAGGGGTTTACTTGTTTATTTTAGTATAAAAGGGCCTCCGTCCAATCAGATCACCACCTGCATGAATATCCTGGTTATTATGCCTATATCTGATACCGAGATAACAATGTGCGGGGATGTGATTATTTTGAATGGCAGGATATGGAGAAATAAAGGCTTAATAGAAACGCAAACTTCTTCAAACGCTGAACCAAAGCTCCTAGCAAATAGCCCTTTGCAAACGCGAAAGCGCCTGAAACAATCAGCCAGCAGCACAGTAAACTCTGCAAAAAAGCCCAAGTCCCCTACTCGCAGCACCTCTCGAACAGCAAAACGTCCTAAACATCCAACACGCACCACCCTGCGTTCCAAAAAAATTCTGAAGCGCCGGGCTGGAACACCTCACGCCGGAAAAATCCCAAAACGCCCGGCCAGCAGCACCAAACGCACAGCAAACTACATTTACCGTGATCCCTTGTACGGCTTCGCACTAAAGCTGCCCGTCTCGTGGAGGCGCTATACGACTGTCGAACGCAGCAGGCGGCTGGAGGATGCTGAGTATGGGGTGTTTTTCCGCTTCAAGTACAAGGGTAAAGTATATGATGATGTCCTAAGTGTTCTCGTCTACAAAATGACGCTACAGCAGTGGCATGACGAGGGATATGACGAATCTCCAATCCAGCTTCTGGCAGCCCGGGGCGGAAGAATCTTCGCCTACACGGTGCCGGGAGAGCTGCCTGAGGAGTTCCTGAGCAAAGCCGGTGACGACTATGATTACAAGAAGTTCGGCCGGGAGATCGCCCTGTTGAAACGCATGGTGAATGACGAGGTTCCGCAGATTGTAAAAACCTTTAAACTCAAGAGCTTTTCTACGCGCTGAACGGTAACGTCACCTAATAATTGAACCATGCTGCTGGGTGTGCCAAACAAAAAAAGCTGCTCAACCCGTTTAATGGGTCAGCAGCTTTTTGCCGTCTAATGGGTCAGCGTAAAGGTATCCAGCTTATTGCCGTCCACATCATAGGCCTCATAGGTCAGCACTGTGCCGCTGATGGTAATGCCTGCGAACATCGCCTTGTTGTTCTGGAAATGTACGGCATGGTAGAACTGGTCCTCTTTTTTCTCATTAAACTTGTTGCCGGAAGCATTCGTCACTACATAAACAGTCCCTCTTGCCCCGGCCGTCTTTTGCTTCTCCGTGACAATCTTACCGTCCAGCAGCGGATAAGACCGCGAATACTCATGGTTATGCCCCTGCAGCACCAGATCAACCCCGTATTTATCAAAAAGCTCTACCCAGTCGTCCAGCTTCTTATAAGTATTTCCGCCATACGCCGGCCGGTGAATAGCAACGATTTTCCAGGCTTTGTCCGTGCCCGCAAGGTCCTTTTTCAGCCATTCGGTCTGCTTTTTCAGATTGCTCTCCGTGTTCAGTACGGTAACATGCACCGGCCCATAATCAAAAGAATATGACGTTCCGGCAATCGAGCCTTTGGCCCCATTATCCGGGACGTTGAAGTGGGAGGTAAATTCGGCCGCCTGCTCATCTGCCTCATCGTGATTACCGGTGACTGGCATCAGGGGAATGCCGGAGACCAGATTGTCCACATTGCTAAAAAAGCTGTCCCACGCCGCGGAATCTTCCGCTTCCTCCGTAAAATCCCCGTTATGCACAATAAATGCTGCCGCCGGAAAGGTCGTAAATGCCTTGTTCAGCGTCCGCCCCCACACCGCAAAATCCGCCGCCGTTATCCCTTGCGAATCAGTCACATTAATAAAGGTTACCTCGTCAGTGTCCGCTTCCGCAGTCGTAAAGCTGGCCGCAGCACTCCACTCCCCCTCCTCTCCTGAACCCGCTCTGTAGGTGTACCCGGTACCCGGCTCAAGCCCGCTGACCTCTGCTTTATGCACGCCTCTTTTCCCTTTATCCGTCTTGATTGTTGTATCTTCCGCCTGCACCTTGATTACTGAAGCACCGTCAAAAGAGGCACTGCCTCCTTTTACAACCTCCAGCACTCCTGCAGCAGCAGAATCCTCCGTATACCAGGTAAAAGCGCGGCTCGTTCCCGTATCCCCCTTAAAGGTAGTGACCAGATTATACGGGGTTCCCGGTGACAACGCGGCCTCTGCCCGCTCGGCCTTCATTTTTTCGAGCGCTACTGCAGCCACTATTAACACTATAAAAATAATCCCGATGATGAGTACGATTTTCAAATCCTTCACACAGGTCCCTCCTGAAAGCTACTTTACTTTGTTTACAAAGATAGCCTCCATTAATCCAAAAAGTCAACTTCCGCCCCTTAATTATGCCTAAAGATCACGATTTTTGTTAACGCAGTGTAAAAACTTTCAGCTGGCGCTCAGCCAAATTTAAGACAATCATAAGGTCTGTCCCATACGATAAGTTCAGTGAATGAAGGTTACCTTCGAGAGAGAAACGAGGTGTGAAAATGAGTAAACAGCTGCAATTCCGGCATGAGCTGAAATTTTTTATTAACTACCACCAATATCTGATCCTGCGCCAGCGCCTGCACAGCCTGATGGATGTCGACCAGAATGCCGGTGAAGGCGGGGAGTATCATATCCGGAGCCTATATTTTGACGATATGCATAATACAGCCCTGGCTGAAAAGCTGGGGGGCCTGAGGGAACGCGCCAAATACCGGATCCGCATCTACAATGTTCAGGATAATGTAATCCACTTCGAGAAAAAAATCAAAATGGACGATTACATCGCCAAAATCAAAGAGCCGCTCACCCGTGAAATGTACGACCAGATTATGGCCGGCAACTACGAGGTGCTGAATGTTCCAGGCAGTCCCCTGTTCATGGAGCTGTACAACGAGATGCGCCACAACCTGCTGCGGCCGAAGGTAATCGTCGATTATGTGCGCGAGCCCTATGTCTGCCATAACGGCAATGTGCGGATTACGTTTGACAAGGAGCTGCGGACCGGGCTGCATGCTACGGATATTTTTGATCAGGAGCTGCGGCCTGTCCGGGCGCTGGATGAGAACTTTATTATTTTCGAGGTCAAATTCGACGAGTACATTCCAGAGTACATCCGGATCGCGCTGCAGCTGGAAGGTTTGAACCGGCAGTCGGCTTCGAAGTATGTGATTTGCCGTAAATTTTTGAAGACCAACACTTGGGAGGATTATTAAAAATGAGCTTTGTATCTACTCTGGCTGCTGCGGGAACAACGGCGGCGCAAGCCAACGACACAGCAACAACCTTTTCGGATATGATCAAAAATTCGGTAGTGGACAATTTTGTATCAGACATCAGCATCTCCAAAATCCTGATCACTCTCGGAGTTGCTTTTCTGATCGGCTTCTTTATTTACCTGCTTTATAAGCGGGTGTTCAGCGGAGTGCTCTATTCCAAAAGCTTCAACGTTTCGCTCATGGGCATGACCATGATCACCGCTACCGTCATTATTGCGATTAACTCGAACCTGGTGCTGTCACTTGGTATGGTCGGCGCCCTGTCCATTGTCCGGTTCAGAACGCCGATCAAAGATCCGACGGACCTGATCTTCCTGTTCTGGGCTGCGGTGGCGGGGATTGTGACCGGGGCGGGCTTTTTCACGCTGGCTATTGTCGGCTCGGTCATTATCGGCCTCATTCTGTTCCTGTTCATTAAACGCTCATCCGTGGAAACTCCGTACCTGCTGGTTATTAACTGCGAAGGTGATGACAGCGAACGCGAGGTGCACAGCCATCTGAACAAATCCGTGAAGCGCTACAACGTGAAGCAAAAAACCGTTACTAAAGGCAATATTGAGCTGACGCTGGAGCTTCGGCTGGACGACAAGGAAGGCGGCTTCGTCAACACTGTCTCTGATATTACCGGTGTCAAAAATGCCCTGCTGATCAGTTACAGCGGCGACTACGTATCCTGAGGAAAGGCGGTGCCGAGATGAAAGCAAGAGGTAAGCCGTTCCTCCTGATGGTGTGCTGCCTGCTGCTGGCTGCCGCTCTGGCCGGGTGTCAGCCGGATAATAATACTGCGGCAGACACCCAGGATCGGGTAGTATCGAACGACGAGCAAAGTCTGGATACGGATGTGTTCCCGAAGGACAAGGTTGTCGATGTTCGTATCACCATTGACCCGGACGATTTCCAGGACATGCTGGACAATGCCAGCGCCGAGGAATACAAAGCAGCATCGGTTGAATATAACGGGATCAAAATGGACAATATCGGTATCCGGACCAAAGGTAACCTAAGCCTGCGCAGTGTCGTGCAGATGAGCGATTCGGACCGTTACAGCTTCAAGATTTCTTTTGACGAGTATGTGAATCAGAATCTGTTCGGGATTACCAAGATCAATCTCAACAACAATTACAGTGACGCTTCCTATATGCGGGAGTTCCTCACCTATGAGCTAGCCGAATCCATGGGCCTGCCGACGCCAAAATACTCCTTCGTTAACATTTATGTCAACGATGAGCTGAAGGGCTTCTATCTCGCGGTGGAACAGATCGGTGATGCTTATCTGGAACGCAACTTTGGCAACTCCTACGGCGCACTGTATAAAGGGGTTATGACCGGCCAAGGCAGCGATCTGACCTGGCTCGGTGACGATGCTTCCCTCTATACCGGACTTGAGATGAAGTCGGAGAAATCGAACGATGATATTCTGGTCGACATGCTAAATGAGCTGAATAACGGCACCGACTATGAAAAATACATCAACGTCGATGCCGCGCTCGGCTACATTGCCCTAAATGCCGTAACCGGCAATATGGACAGCTATCTCGGCAGCAACAAGCAGAACTATTACCTGTACGAGGATGACGGCGTCTTCTCGATCCTGCCGTGGGACTACAACATGGCCTTCGGCGGCATGGGCGGCTCTGACGTCCTGATTGACGAGCCGACCCAAGGCGCACTCGCCGAGCGTCCGCTGGTTGCGAAGCTATTAGCAAATGACGAGTACAAGGCAAAATATCATGCGATTATCCAGCAGATGATTGACGGTTACCTGCAGGACGACACCTTCCAGGCCCGGATGGATGAGCTTGATGCCATGATCTCCAGCTATGTGAAGGCTGACCCTTCCGCCTTCTATACCTTTGAGCAATATGAGAGCGGCGTCCAGTCCGTGAAGACCTTCATGTCGACGATGGCCGCGAGTGTCTCCGGCCAGCTCGACGGCACCATCGCCGCAAGCGGCGACGGCTCCGGCAGCGGCATGGGCGGCTTTGGCGGCGGCATGGGCGGCGGCGCAGGTATGGGCGGTGCCGGCGGGTTTGGCGGCGCGCCGGGTGGCGGTGCGGCTGGCGGGCAGGCGGCCGCGCAGGGCAACGGCGCGGCAACGCAGGGCCAGGTGCCGGCGCAAGGGCAGAGCGCCGCTGACGGGCTGGCGGCGCAGGGCAATGGCGCGGCGGCTCAAGGCGATGCCGCGCAAAGACAGAGCGGCGGCGAGCCGACGGCCGCGCAGGGCAACGGCGCGGCGGCTCAAGGCGATGCCGCGCAAGGGCAAGGCTGGCCGGCCGGACAGTACGGCGGCCAGGGCGGAGCGCCGGGCGCCATGGGCGGCCCGGCACTCCCTGAGGGCGGCAACGGCCCCGGCGGGGACATGGCCGGCGGCTTTGGCGGTGGTGGCTTCGGCGGAGGCGGCATGGGCGGCGGCTTTGGTGGCGGCGACTTCGGCGGCGCACCAGGCAACGCCCAGCAGCAAGGCAGCACCAGTGAAGCCATCACAACTGGCGTTGCGATTGTTGTGCTCCTCCTCGCTGCAGCGTTCGTTACATTTTATAAGCGGAAGCGGCTGTAGACAGCACAGTTAGAATGCAATACTTAATAAATCCAAATAACCTCCAGACGGCAGAGCGTCTGGGGGTTATTTGTTCACTTTTCCTCTACTCAGGCCTTTGCCCGCACATCTAATTGGATTTTTGCTACTTAATTTTATGATTTCTTAACATTTCACATCAATAGTTGGAAAATCGGCACTTAGTTTTGACTACAAACCCCTTTCAATGCAAAAACGGTGAAATTAAGTGTCTTTTTTCCACCTAATATCCTTTTACCATTATTTTATCAAGAATTAGATGACGATTTTCCACTTAGTATCAGACTGCCGATCCGCAACTACAATTCAGCTTCATCAACCGGCACTATTATCTCTGAATTTCGAAAAATCCTTACAGTATAATGTTTACCAGCGTGTACCTCAACGTATCCCGGGGCTAACTTATATGTACTGATCGTACCCTCATCATCAACCAAAACTGTGTCCATGGAGCGGTACTCTGACTGACGGCTTAATGCAGCTACATTTGCCTCCCGATATCCTGTGATAATATCTTTTGTTAACAGATACGTATTCAGAGCTGTTACAAAGATCAACAAAACGGCAAACGCATCTACAAGAAATAGCACCGTCTTTTTCCATGCCTTAGTTATTCCTTGTTTATGGCGAATGATGGATAACGGTAATTCCACAGTCAACGCATATAGGACCAACAATCCACCAAACAGCTCAAACAGTAATATCCGTCTTTCTAATGAAGCGTATTTAACTAATATTATTGAAAGCAATAGAGCAGAAACTAGGATGTACAATAGCCTAATTATATTTCTTTTTTTCATTTAGAGACCTTCTTAGATTGAGATTGAGTAGTTGTTGTATCGGATTCCAGTCACCAGATGGCTGCCTCCCTTTAGAGAACCACAAACATTCTCCACTTACCCACTGTTCTCTCCACACCATGTATACGTTTATTCCATCCCTTACATCATCGTCATCATATCCGTAATGAAATCCGCAGCTCGGGCAGATCTCATCGGATGAAAAACCTCTATCGTCTACAGGAGGTTCATATAATTTGTCGTAACCACAGACAAGACATATATTTGACATGCTCCTGCTAAGCTCCATTAGTCATATAATTTCTTTAATTCATCAATTAATTCTTGCAAATCAGTAATACCCGAACTTTCCATAATATCTTCAACTGAGAGTTCCTTTACGCCCGGATTCTGTTGCATACTCTCACCAAAGATTTTTCTCATTTTGCTTCTCATTTTAGCAAGATAAGCAATGAATTCTTTTTTCACCTCTTCTGTCCTTACATAACCGATTTGCATATCAAGCTGTGTGTATATATGAAATAATATCTCAACCAGTCTTTTCGGTATAAGCTTTTCGTTGCACAGTAATTCCTGCAGTTCATCCATTAACTCAAGTAGCTTGCCGAATGCTGTCTCGTTAATAACCTTCCCTCTCAGCGGTACAACTATTTCTTTGCTAATTGTATCAAGTGAACTCGTGATCTCTTCCACTCTCGTCTTCATAAAACCTCCTTATTACCGCTGATATCGAACGAATCTACTCCCATTGCAGTTGCATTATTAACTCACTCCATTTAAGCATCTGCACATCAGACAGATCTTGTTCGGACCTTTTGTCTGCCACTTTTTTATAGATAAAATAATCCGGCTCCCCATATTGGTTATTTACTAATCTATAATCGTACCAATTCTTCTCATACCTATTATTGAATACAGCATACTTTTTTGCAGCCAAGTCGTAAAAGACTATTTCAGTAATATCAGGAACCCGGTCTTCAGAGACAAAGACGACATAAGCATCATTTGCCGATAAAAACCGGTGAAAATAAAAAGGAGTTACTTTGAAACAGAAATCATTAACAAACGTTGTTCTATGTACTCTCCACATTTCTCCGTTAAGATAATCATTTTCAAGCAGCAGCCCATCGTTATCCTCATCAATAATTTTTACATAATACAGGTAATTTTCAGTTAGATAAATATCATGTATATCAAATTCTCCATTTTGGATCATTTCCTGTTTTACATCTATTTTATGATTTACTTTCCATACAGATTTGCTTCTAATTTCTTTATCAGAACTCCCGATTACATTTCCGTTAAAATCAATTTTTCTAATACAAGTCTTTGCAATAAAAACTTCATCATTAGTGCATGCAAGGAAGCTTATCTCTTCTTCAACTGGACTAGAAAAAAGTACTTTGTCAGCAGAGAGGTTAGTTATATCCATAGTAGCTTTATCATCCTCCAAATGGTGATCTCATTGATCAACGTTACTTTTTCCCTTTTTGGGATACGGCCTAAGCGTTAATGTTGGATTACCTTCTCTTTCCCACCACATGACCTTTGGACCAACTCACAAAACTCCTCTGATTCTTTTGTTGTGACAAAACTAAATTTTCTCAAAAAGCAAACACCCCTTACTATAGCTAGCGGATAAAACAAGGCTATACCATTCTATTAAATGAGACAGCGACAGAGTAAAACCCTTTGATTAACGTCTCAGACTGCCGCTGTTGTCGTTCAACTAACGATTCCTGTTAGCTCATTGGCTAATACTATTTAGGTTCTCTGAACCATTTACTCTCTTCGTTATCTCTCCACGCCATCCAGCCTTGAGGAAGATCAAAAAGTTGAGCTAGCGATGAATCAAGGTTGACCATCTCCATTAATGATAACAAGCGCGCGTCTTCTACATTCACCTCGTCACCATCAAGAAATTGCCACATACCATCCTCCGCATCATGGGTTACATATAAAACGGGACTTTCTCTGTTCAGGATCTTCTCTAGGGTAATGACAGCTACATTTTGTAAATCATCAGCTGGCCACAGGTGGCCTTTATTATTTTCACAAAAACCTTCAGCTATTTCTTGCACTCGTTCAACAGTAATACCATCAATCATTTCTACCGCCAGCGGATGTTCTGTTGGTTCGAGTTCTATGTATGGACTAATACCTTGCCTGTAATGAATCTTCGCCATTAAATTTAAGGTGTCAGGGTAACAGGGGAGAACCGATGAAAACCATCCAAACATTGGCTCCAACAATTCCTGCCTATCCCAATACTCTTGTGCTTTTTCAAAATTCGCAATACTTAATGATACCCATGCTACCCAAATGAACTTTTGCTCAGTCCCGATTACCGGAATTTCAATACACCCGCGGATAAAATAGTTCTCATTGTCCATTACGCATAAATCTTCGCTCAGCTCAAACCTTTCTTCCCGCTCATTAGCAGGGGCGTATTCATAATAAGCCGGAGCAATTGTTCCATAGCTGAATGGAAGGTCATTGCGATATTCCCCACAGCAACTGCAGGTGTATCCATTAATTGTGTTCACTCAGCACCTCCCGTAAGTCGGTTAAACTCCTAAACTATTAAGAATAAGCAAATTCATCAACAATTTCTACTACCTCAATCCTTCCATTAATCAGCAACTCGGGAAGTTCATTATTTTTATTGCCTTGCCAATATTCTTTGGCTTGTTCGATTTTTTTGGAGAAAGGAGTACCGTCTTCCTTTGGTAAAAGACTACCGTCCCCTTCAAATATAGTCCCGATAACCCGAAGCTTCACTATCTGCAAAACCTTTCGATGGTAAGAATCAAACAGTTCTTACCATTTCAACGATTACTTCTCTAATAGCCCGGATAGTTTGCCCTACATACTTCATAGCGACATCTGCATTCTCTTTATTTAGCTTCAATCCATCATTACTAATATGACTTTCCAAAATATAAAGGAAGTCTTCACCCTTAGTTACAAGGTGATAAGCATACAATTCTCTTTCTTGCATTAACCTGCCCCCTTAAATGTTTACATAGGTAGATTCGGCATATTGCAGTAGTCAAAAGGTAGCTACTCCTCGTAAGATACAGTCGCTTTCCTGACAGTTTCATTATTTTTATTAAACAGAACTACCTCATTCTGTGATAACCATACTAGCTTGCCAAGATAACGTGCATAGTTCCATTCATTGGGACGCTCTTTAAAAGCCTCCAATCGCAGAACCTCTCTATTATTTTTGTTTAAGATAATTAGATAAGCTTTTACAACAGTTACTTCATGAACAATATATAGACTTGCTTTATATTTTCGATCAGAGCTTAGCAGGGGCTTTTTCCAAAACCATTCATTCACTAACTTTACGGCCATCACTTGCTCGAAAGCCTTCTCAAAAGGAGCTTCATTCCAGCCCTCTTCAGAAATAATCGTGTATATACCTTTCCTCATCAAATCCAATGTTGTTTCTTTCTTTTCGAGATCATTCATGGAAAAGAAGGTGTCTACGTGAAATTGAACTTGAACTGTACAAACACCCGAATAAACTCTTACCCCAGGTTCAGTTATTTCATCCACACATTCAATTAAGACTTTCCATGAATCAGAGGTTTTGAATTTTTCAAAATATCTTTTAAATAACGAAGCAACACAGCGCACGTGATCCCGAAATTGAATTCTTTTTGGTTTCCAGGTTGCTTCATAATCCTCTATGGTTCCCATACTAGAATATGGGATATCCAAATCGAACTCCTTTAAAATAGGCGTGCTTCCCCTCGCTTCTTCTCTTCAGCGCTTGGTGTGCCTTGATGAAATACCATTCGCCATTTAGAATTTTCATATTTCCATATTGAACTATGTAGTGAATGTTGTTCTTTTTCTTCATTGAATATTTTATACGTTGTTAGAACTATATTTTCAGATAATGGGTGAATATCAAAATCACTTAGATGCATCTTAACAACACCTATTCCATTTATGCCGATCCCGTCTTTTAGGCGCCACACTTTACCCGAACTTCCAATTTCGAAGAACTCCTCTGCAAGCAAAGTTGTGAGTTCTTCTACTGAAGTACGTATCTCCCCTGTTAGTAACTTTTCTTCAAGTGTTAATAGTTCTCTTCGGATCAAATCAACGTTTTTCGTCTCCATCCTATTAATCTCCCAGCATCCCCGTCTACTTTTAGAAATATGTTCAAAATTACAGATAATGATTGCCTCATATCGATATTTTAAAGCAATAATACTATTCAGCCATGCTTTGTTAATATCTTATTTTTCCTTGTAAAATCCATTCCTAGACTAACACCACGATGGAGAATTTAATTAAGCTTTCGGAAACGCTGACTGATTCTAAGGAGACGGAGCCTATTTTTCTTGTTGCAGGGGTGGTCGGTGTGCTTGAGGTGTGGATTATGACAACTGCTTGGCCACTAGACACCTTACAAATACCTGACGCATACTGTATGGTTATAGCCTAGCAGGCGAACAACGGGAAGGAAGTGGAGGTATGGCTGCAAGGATTTTAAGATATTTTGCAGGCGGTAATACAGCTCTTGGTTTCTTTAATTTGTTCGAATCGAATCTTCAGGGACTCCGGCGGATCTTTATACTGAAAGGCGGTCCTGGTACCGGAAAATCATCTCTAATGAAGGCGATTGGCTCGGAGTGGGCGGAACAGGGGTACGATATTGAGCTGATCCACTGTTCATCAGATAAGGATTCCATCGACGCGGTCATTATTCCGGCGCTAAGCGTAGGCATTGTTGACGGCACCGCACCTCATATCATTGAACCCAAGGCTCCAGGAGCGGTTGAGGAATATGTAAATTTAGGCGCGGCTTGGGATTCGAGAGCACTCATTGCCCAAAGGGAGATCATCGGCGAGATCAATCAGCGGGTTGCGGAATCCTATAAAGCTGCGTACAGCGGATTTGCGGAAGCTTTAAAGATTCATGATGAGTGGGAAAAGATTTACTTTGAGCATATGGACTTTAACAAAGCGGATCAATTAACAGCCGGGATGCTGGAGCAGCTTTTTGGTGAAACGCACCTTTCCAAAAGCGCTGTCGTTAAGCACCGGTTCCTGGGAGCAGCGACACCTGCCGGGGCGGTTGATTTTGTACCTAATTTGACCGAAGGGCTGGCGAAACGGTTTTTCATCAAGGGCCGGGCCGGAACAGGCAAATCCACCATGCTCAAAAAGATTGCAGCCGAAGCGGAGAACCGCGGCCTCGATACGGAAATCTATCATTGCGGCTTCGATCCCCATAGTCTGGATATGGTTATTGTGCGTGAGCTTGGTTTTGCGATCTTCGACAGCACGAGTCCGCATGAATATTTTCCGGACCGTGAAGGAGACGTAATCATTGATACGTACGAAACCCTTGTCGCATCAGGAACAGATGAGCGTTATGCCGGACCGCTGGCCGAAGTAAGCACACAATATAAAGCCCAAATGAAGGATGCAATAGCCGCCCTGGCCGAGGCGAAGGTACACCGGGATCAATTAGAAAAGATTTATGTCACAGCCATGGATTTCCGTGTGGTGGATGAGCTGACGGACCGTGTGCGTAGTGAGCTGGTGGAGTGGAGCGCTGTCCGGGGAGATTGATTTGTTGAACGTAAGATAACCGCTTTAAAAACTCTGTTTCGATTACCTAAGGTTGGAACAGAGTTTTTTGAGACTATCCCTTTGTGATTTCAAATGTAATCTGTTTGCAATATAAACTAAAAATATTATTTTCGTATTCAAAGACCTTGAATCTTATATCCTCCAGCTGGTCTTTAGAAATATCCGTGATATCAAAATATGACCAACCTATTAATCCCGGTAGATGTCCTATTTCCAGATCCTTTACTCCCGTAAAGGTTATCAATAATTGTTCGTCGTAATCAAAAGTTGACTTGGCTAGGGTAATTTGTAGAGACATCTGGAATTCTTCTAACTCTGTACCACGCGTTAAATTAAATGAAGTTAAGTAACCGAACCCCTTTTGTATTTTATAAAAATCTGATATTAAATCTTTGTATCTGCTCATGTTTGATTCCCCCCCGACCAGTGTTAGTGCTGCTTAAATATTTATTTCATATTTCAAGCACTGCGCTTTAATCATGTCATCATACTCTTCCTCAGTCAGCAGTAGTTCATGAAAATCCCCTCATACTCTCGGGCACCACTAAATCATTCCATACCATTACTTTGTCCGTAAAATATCATCCCTATCTTGGCATTCTTCTCCTCCTCCGCACCAAATGTAAGTTCTTCAGACCGTTTGTTCACACTGTACCCGCTCAACCTGCAACCCGGCATACTTAAAAACCGGCAATACTCTTTCCAGGTACCAGCTAAAATCAGTCATATCTATCTCACCTTGATTTTCAACACTTTTTCTGGCTATCGATAAACTAAATCCTATATGATTTGCGTTAAACAACAGCATGTCACATCCGATGTCCGAATCCCTCCGTAACAACTGGATGCCCACGATTTCTTGTTGTGCCTGTTTCAGTTCGATGATATTCAAGATACAGGCGCTATTCATAACTTCACTCTGCCAGTTAAAATGGTCTCCATCCCCTAAAGGCAGAAATGTGACTTCTCCGTTATGGTTGACGTAATCCCAGCCTTCTTTTACAAACTGCTTAATTAAGTCCTGGGCTGATAGATTGGTGCTACTCTGTTCGCTTAAATGAATATCAATCCATGCGGATATGGACATATTTCATCCTCCCACTCAATTATTACTAGCCAAAATAATCTTTTAGCTTCCTATCATTAACAGGTTTAATTTTCTAAAAGTAATTCTGTTTATATAGATTTTCTATTGTGTGCACTATCTTATCTTTATTAACTTCACTGACCAAAATTAGGTTGGGGTCCACGGAATAATATCCGTAGTTCTCAACTTCTAATTCCAAATCCTGTTGAAGACGCACAATATCGTAAACTGCTACATTAAAAAGCTCATCCGCTATTTTCACATAGACATCTAATCGAAAACCCTTGTTCACAGCCTCGTACTCTGCCAGTTCTGTATCCTCTAGAAAATACACTTTAATTTCACTCATTATTTAAATCTCCTGTTCTATACTTCAAATGACGCCTCCAGCGAAGATATGTAAGTGTACCTGCCAACAAACACGCTATCGGGACGCCAATAAATAGAGAATTAGATACCAGTGCCGATAAAAGAGGGGCATCTCCTTGCAAATTAAAGATCACCTGTTCTGACCCGTAGGAATAAATAATAAAAGACAGCAGTACAGCCGGGATGTACAAAATGAGGCTCAAGATACCCGGTTTGTTTTTCTTAACGAAGTCGTAAATGATTAAAACAATTTCTACTAAATATAGAAAGCTCATTTTGGTCTGAATATTTCTAATTTCATCAAAGACAAAAGTGGGAACTTCCCATCCTGGCCCAGTTTGCGTAACTGAGAGTAATTTAAAAGATAATATCAACAGAATTAGAAACCCGACATACCTGCATCGAAAGATTATGGAATTCATTCAAACGCTCCTTCAAATTTAATGTCTCTCACTTTTCACCTCATTATTTAATAATTTCCTTATATCTTTGATATCACTTGTAAGTTGTGCCGCTAAATGTTTATTTTCTTCGAAGTCGCGTGCTGTTAAATTCATCCCACCAAAGAAATCAATATGCAGGATCATAATTTTATCTTTAATTTCTTATTCTACACCGGAATAATTAGTTTCATAAAATGTATTTAGAACATGCATTTTGGATCTGAGAATGCCAACCTGCTCAATGTCAATCTCAAAAACATCAAGTACTTCTGATACCCGTTGGTAGAACTCCGATTTTCCGGCATCTTTTCTCTACACAGTCATAGGTTAGTCCTCACCCACACCGTCGTAACCATCCCCCAAAGAGACAAACTCATCTTCCAGCCAATAAAAATATCCGCCCTGATTGGCAAGCAGACACTGCAACAAATCCGTAAAAGACTTGGCAATTACCGGGCAGTCGCCGATTAATCCGTGGGTTTCATGGAAGCTTTCATAGCACTTTCCGAGCCGTCCGGTTGCTAAATCTATAGTTAAATAATCCGAATTCCCGGCATCTCCAATAATGTACCAGGATGAAGTCCTGTCCTCTTCGAATTGTTCGCCTAGTATGACCGGATTGGCAGGCACGAGCTGATCTGGCGGTACGATGATAATGTCATAATCAGCTCCTTCAAACAGAACTGCCCCGCCGCATAACGAATAAAACTCCAGCAGGTCTGCCGGCAGCCGGTGATTCGGATTCAATATTTCCGGCATTCCTACAGGAGGCAACAGTTTACAGCTTTCCAAACGTCTTATTGTAGAAATAATATCCCTGATCATAGCTCCTCCTCAAAATAGGCATCCAAGTGAAATACGCAGTCTTGCTCTTCTCTACATTTAATGTAGACATATTTAACCATATACACAACAAAAAACTGCGGACACCCCATCCCAGTACAGGACAAAGCCATCCGCAGTTACTTCTCTTTTCACCATTATTCCGCTGTTTCCCAAAAGTCTGTTAACCGTTTATCCAGTTTTCCTAAACCGCCTACTCCTTCTTCCCCCGCAGCAGCGCAACCGCCGACAGCAGGAAGGCCAGCAGGGAAATCCCAAGGGTAATGTAGACCATCGGTGAGGTACTGCCCGACTCCGCATTTTCCATAATCGCCTCATGCTCATCCATCGTCATCGAGCCGGAGCCCATGTCCATTCCACCATGGGAGTGGCTGTCACTGCCGCCTGCGGCCTGGACAATTTCAGTGATCGAGTGCGGACTTTCGCTGCCTTCTTCACCGGACCATTGCACCAGACTGCCGTCAGCATAGTGCTGGTAGGCATCCCAGGCGATGTCGCCTGCGGTGTCGGGGTTCTTGGCAGTGAAGTAGAAGCGCTGGAACTGGCCGGCCAGAATGCCGTCGCCGGATGCGATCCAGCTGACTTTGTTGCCTTCAACGGTTACAGTCCAGCCGGGCGTCGTTTCATATTGTTTGAACTCGGCACCTTCCGGCATGCGCAGGTCAATCTGCGTGGTAGCGACGTCTTTTTCAGATGGCACCTTCAGTGTATAGGTTTCCCAAGCGCCTGTGGTGGATTCAGCCGGTGATACGGTTACATGGGCGCTTGCTACAGCGGCGAACAGGGATAGTGCAGCTGCCATAGGGGCAGCGAGTGTCATTAGTTTACGAAGCAGTTTATTCAAGTTAATTCCCCCTCAATCGATGATTGTTTCTTCTAATAATGCTCTATCTTTTCCGCGGAAAATCCCGCTCTCGGCGGGCCAGTCCCTGCTCCAGGGCATACCGGGTCAGCTGTGTACGGTTCTGGAGCTGCAGCTTTTGCAAAATGTTCTTAAGATGATTTTTGACCGTATGCTCGGAAATCCCCAGGGTGGCTGCAATCTCCTTGTTTGTGGAACCGGAGGATACACAGCCCAGTATTTCCTTCTCGCGCGCCGTTAATGCTTCCTGTTCCTCTTTTACAGAGGTCACCGCAAATTCCTTCAGAATCTGAAAAGCCAGCTCCCGGCTCAGCGGAACCTCCTCACTGACAATCGCCAGCAAATATTCAATCCAGGTCGACGGGGCCAGGTTTTTCAGCAGATACCCCTGTGCGCCCTGCTTCAGCGCCTCGAACAAATAAGAGATTTCATCCGAGACGGTGACGATGACGATCTTGACATACGGATACTCCAGCTTGATGCGCCGCGTGGTTTCCAGCCCGTCCATGCCCGGCATCTCGATATCGATCAGGATCAGGTCGGGCATCCACTGCCCGGTCATGACAATCGCCTCAGCACCGCTTCCCACTGCCCCGATTACTTCAAAACGTTCATCCAGCGACACAATCTCGGTCATGGCCTCACGCGCATGCGCATGGTCATCGACGATCATCACCCGGCAGCGGTTCATCTGCGGTTCCTCCCTTCGCAATTTCGACTGTCGTTCCGGCCGGCCCTGATACAAGCGCAAGCTTCCAGCCCATACTGACTGCGCGTTCTCTCATAATCTGCAAACCATAGCTTCCATTTACCTGAAAAGGGTCCTCGTGCACTATACCGGCGCCATTATCGGCTACGCTCACCTTCCAGCACTGATGATCGCCAGCACCTGTAACGACAACCCGGCCGGCACGCGTATGCTTGCGCACATTGATAATCGCCTCACGGATGCAGGACAGCAGCTCGGCCTGTTCCTTGCTTGACAATGCATCCTCCTGCAGCTGCCAGTCCAGTGCGACGTCAATCATCACCTCACCGGCGATTCTGCCCAGCTGCTCCTGCACCGAACGTTCCAGCGAAAAATCCGCACTGCCGGAGACCGGCACCTTCAGGCTGGCAATCGCCTGGCGTACATAGCGGTTGACCTCGTGCACTGTTTTTTTGAGCTGTTCTACATTCTCTGCGCTGACCGTGCCCTTCTTCTGGTTCTGCTCCAGCCGGTCAATCCGCACAGACAACAGAAACAAAGACTGCGCCATCCCATCATGCAGCTCCTTGGCCAGCCCTTCACGGGCCTCCATGGCCGAGGTTGCCGCCCGCTTCTGCTCCAGCTCCTGCTGATTGCGCTCCATAATCCGGAACAGCGGCAGCAGCAGAATGATGCTGAATACAAAAACAAGCACCGGCGTTAAGTAGTTCCCCATATCCATCGAGATGTACGGCATCAGAAACTGGTGGCGCACGAACTCCCAGATCCCGACCATTAATGTGGGAATCAGCAGAATCAGCAGCTTAATTGTCTTATACGTTGCCGTCCCCTCCCCAAATCCTTCGTTTAATTTATCACTGCCAGCCGGCTCCCGGCATGACTCTTTCGGGCTATACCTTCACATTAAATGTTACAAAATTAAGTATTTTAAAAATTATCAGATACTCGACGTAAACACCTGACTGCCAGATACACCAGCATTAATTATGTACAGCCTCCTCTATTATTCACGATTCCTGTTCGCGAAACAACTTCCGATAAGGTACACTAGGAGCAAAGCGCTGTACAGGCGTGTACTCAAGTTTATTGTTACAGGAGCGAATACGAAATGAAACGGATAACGATTCTTATCGCCGACGACGATGCCGACATTGCCGGACTGGTAGCTCTGCATCTGGAAAAAGAGGGCTATCATACCGTCAAGGTGACCGACGGCAAAGCCGCGGTACAAGCCGTCCAGTCCCGCCATATTGACCTTGCGGTGCTCGACATTATGATGCCCGGACTGGACGGGCATGAGGTGACCCGGCAGATCAGGGAGCAGCATCAGCTCCCGATTATTTTTCTGAGTGCGAAGACCTCGGACCTCGACAAAATCACCGGGCTCGTCATCGGCGCCGATGATTATATGACCAAGCCGTTTAATCCGATGGAGCTGGTTGCCCGGGTGAACGCACAGCTGCGCCGTTTTATGCAGCTTAACCAGCCCCAGGCGGAGCGTAAACCTGTGCTGGAATCCGGAGGACTGGTTATTGACCCTGACCGCAGGACTGTGGAGCTGTTCGGCAACAATGTCGAGCTCACGCCCAAGGAATTCGACATCCTGTACCTGCTCGCCAGCTACCCTAAGAAGGTATTCAGTGCGGAGAATCTGTTTCAGCAGGTGTGGGGCGAGGCTTATTTTGAGAGCGGGAATACAGTTATGGTTCACATCCGCACCTTGCGTAAGAAGCTTGGTGAAGAACAGGACAAGAATAAACTGATCAAAACCATATGGGGAGTAGGTTATACATTCAATGGCTAGACGGTTTCGCAGCTTCCGCTTTCAGATGATTTTCCTGCTCACACTGAGCATGCTCTGCTCGGGCATCCTGACCTATGCGCTGTACAAAATGCTGCAGCAGTACTATACGGCCAATGTTTTGGCCGAAGACCCGCTGGCCCGCTTCCGCTATTTAATCGGCAACATCGGGGATCTTAACTTTTTCCTGATCTTTTTCATCCCCCTGGCCCTTGTTTTCTTCTATCTGTTTACGAAACCATATGCCCGTTATTTCCGGGAAATCTCGCTGCAGATCCGCCAGCTGGCCGAAGGTAATTTCAGCAGCCGGATCATCATCCCCTCCAAGGATGAATTCGGGGATATTGCTGCCGACCTGAACCTGGCCAGCGGCAAGCTGCAGCAGGCAGTGGAGCGCGGGGATTTTGCCGAGAACAGCAAGGACCAGCTGGTGCTCAATCTGGCACACGATCTGCGCACCCCGCTTACGTCTGTACTCGGATATCTCGATTATGTGCTGAAGGATAAAGAATTGTCTGCCGAGCAGGTCCGGCATTACACCTCCATCGCCTATACCAAATCACGGCGGCTGGAACGGCTGATCGATGAGCTGTTTGAGCTTACCCGGATGAACTACGGCATGCTGAAGATTGACAGCAGTCCGCTTGATCTGAGCGAGCTGCTTATCCAGCTCCATGAGGAGCTGTACCCGCTGCTTGACAACAACGGGCTGACCGCCCGGCTGGAGCTTGCTCCGGTAATGGAGATTCAAGGTGACGGAGAGCTGCTGGCCCGTGTATTCGAGAATCTGCTGACCAATGCGGTCCGTTACGGCAAAGACGGCCAGTATGTTGATATCAGCTGCAGTGCGGAAGACGGACAGGCCGTCGTCCGGGTAACGAATTATGGCGGCAGTATCCTGCCTGAGGATCTGCCCTATGTATTTGATATGTTTTATACCGGCGACCGGGCGCGTAGCCACCAGGAGGGCAGCACAGGACTTGGCCTGTTCATCGCCAAAAACATAGTCGAGCAGCACAAAGGTACAATCTCCGTAAACAGCGATCCCTTACGGACTAGCTTTGAGGTCAGATTGCCATTGGAGCGCTAAACTGCAAATCAGGCTGCCCGCTTATCTCCTTTTAAGAAAAAATTTATTTTTACCCCGCTTCTTTTTAAACGGTCATCCCTATTCTTGAGTTATCAGGATTAGGAGGATGCCGG
The DNA here is from genome assembly GCF_038595055.1 of Paenibacillus sp. FSL R7-0345. Classification (NCBI taxonomy): domain Bacteria; kingdom Bacillati; phylum Bacillota; class Bacilli; order Caryophanales; family Paenibacillaceae; genus Paenibacillus; species Paenibacillus sp. FSL R7-0345. The sequence continues at coordinate 2,813,529 of NZ_CP152002.1, read as the reverse complement.
AATGAAGAAGCGGGTTTTTTGTGCGGTTATAATTGCATTGCTTGGCTGGGAAGTGCTGCATCAGTATACGGGGAATGATGAGCGTATGGACAGGCTGCAGCCGGCGCAGGTTACGAATGGAGGCAACAGCCTGTCAGATTTAACCGCCGTTTCGGCAGACCGGATCTATCAGGGCAATCTGCTGCTGGTTAACCAGGATTATCCGGTACACACAGAAGGCATAACAGCGGATGTGATCCGTCTGGCAGAGCACGGGGAGCTGACCGGCGGGTACGCGCTGCTTGATAACGGCATCCAGCTATCCAAAAAAGTTGCCTTGCAATTCTCTAAAATGATAGGAGCAGCAGATAAAGATGGTGTCAGCCAGTTTCTGATCAGCAGCGGCTACCGTGATACGGACAAACAGCAGCAGCTCTATGAGCAAAAAGGAGCCGATTACGCCCTTCCGCCCGGCCACAGCGAACACAACCTCGGCTTGTCACTGGACATCGGGTCCTCGCAGATGGAGATGAGCCGTGCACCGGAAGGGCGGTGGCTGGAGGCCAACGCCTGGGACTATGGTTTTATCCTGCGTTATCCCAAGGACAAGTCGGACATCACCGGCATCCAGTATGAGCCCTGGCATTTCCGTTATGTCGGTTTGCCGCACAGCATCATTATGCGTGACAAGCAGTACACACTCGAGGAATACCTTGAGTATTTGAAGCAGCAGCAGACGATTTCGGTAAACGTGCAGGGCATCGTATATCAGATTTCCTATTATACCATTAACGGCAGCAGCACCTTCATCCCCATACCTGCAGGCCAGAAGTACAATATTTCCGGGAATAATATGGACGGTGTAATCGTGACGGCACATCCGTAATATCTTCTTCCATATATCTTCTTTCATAATTTCTTCTCAGCGGTATTTTTTATCTCAGAAAGGAGCATTATCTATGAACCAGACCAGAGTTATGCGTGAAAAAAAGACTGCTCCTGTGAAAAGCACCGGGCAGCCGGCTGTCTCTTTTGCCAAGCTCCGTTCAGCCGGACTGCAGGCCTTATTCGCCGTCTATATTTATGTACTCTTCAAAATCATCCTGTTCAAGTTCAGTCCGATCGACTTCCGTTTTCTGTGGCATCAGCTGCAGCGCAGTCCGGATACCATCTTACGCCAGCTGTGGACTGGCAACTTTACTCCGCTGGAGACGGTTTACAATACGTTTGATTCCGTTACTGTAACAAAGCTGGTAAACCTCGTCGGGAATGTCGCGTTATTTATCCCTTTTGGTATATTTATAGCGCTGCTGTCCTCTAACCGGCAGATTACCTGGTTTGGTGTAATGTTACGGGCCTTCGGAGTGAGTGCTGTGCTCGAATGTGCGCAGGGTCTGTTTTCGATCGGTACCTTTGATGTCGACGATCTGCTGCTCAACACTTTGGGCGGTGTGGTCGGCTATTGCCTGCTGAGGTTATGGCAGGCAGGCCAAAAAGCCCGGCAGGCACAATCACGTGACAGCGGGCAAACATAGAAAACGTCCGTTACAGGTGCAGATGTAAGTGCCAGCAGGCTGTTGGCTGGTGCTGGAACAACGCTGCATGCCGACGAGCAAACTAAGTGTAAATTCGCCACCTATTTTTGGGTAAATAGCCCGATGGTCGAGACTAATTGGAAAAATGACACTTATTTTCGCTACTTTTGCGCCTATACCATGTTTGGGCCTGAATTAAGTAGCGTTTTTCCACTTAGTAGTCTCAAAATCCGGGGAACGCTGATATTAGGTAGCAAAAATCCAACTAAAACTGTTGGGCACCTGATAGGAAGGTTACTGGAACAACCGTGCAGTCTGCTGCCGAGCAAACTAAGTGTAAATTCGCCACCTAATTCGGGGGTAAATAGCCCAATGGCCGAGTCTAGTTGGAAAAAAGACACCTAATTCCGCTACTTTTTCGCCTATACCATGTTTGGGCCTGAATAAGTAGCGTTTTTCCACTTAGTAGTCTCAAAATCCGGGGAACGCTGATATTAGGTAGCAAAAATCCAACTAGTTACATGGGTCCAGGGTGGGGAAGCTGCTGGTCAGGGCCATTTGTCAATTCTGGTGCAGGCTGTTCGTCTGTATCCAGCCATGCTATAGCCCCTGTTTCCTCCATCTACATTGGCGAGGTATAACGGCTATACTGGATGTCCAGCTCCTTGAGCGTCTCTCCGGTCTGCGACAGGAAGAAGCTGTTGATCCCTTCTGCCCCGAGCCAGTTGATGCCCAGCAGTAATCCGCCTTGTGTCTCAGCTGCAAACAACAGTGAGAACATCTGCGGAACGACTTCACCGCCGTCGTCGACACGCCAGACCGAGTATTCGTTATCGGTGATCTCGGCCGGATAATCCATAAAGCTGAGCTTACCGTTATCCTCCAGCACCAGGCTGAACAGCATATCCTTATCCTGTCTTACGAACTGGACTAGATACAGCTCCCGGCCGGGCGGCAGAGAGGCCAGCTTCCAGGCGGACATGATCTCCCGCTGCTTGGCCTCCGCTATGCTCTTGCGCACCGGGTCAGCTTCCGGCAGCTGTCCAGCCTCAGAAGAAGCCGGTTCAACAGGCACCAGAGTCTCCAGATTGAAGGCTGATGAATCAGCCAGATAATACGTATCATCCGGAGCCGCCGCGCCGCCCTCTACTGTGAACACATAGCCGGATAAGTTATGCAGATTGGCGGCCAGCTCACGGCCGTTGTTCTGATCACTTCCCTCCTGCCACTGCTCGAACCGCACTTTAAACACCTGTCCGCCGCTGCCTATAGCGGTATCAAGTGCCTCCATCTGCGCCTGCTCGTCATTCCCCTCCCGGGTGACAAGGATCTGCTTGCCGGCTTCCCCGGCAAACCCCAACACCGGCTGCAGCGCAGCCGGATCAATCACCGCCGCAGGGGCGGTCGTATCCGCCTGAGCAGGCGTTTGCTCTGCCGCTGCCGGAGAAGCTGCTGCTGCAGAGGTCCCGCTGGCTGCAGCAGCAGCTGACGCGGCCGGACTTACACCGCCCCGATCAGCATTCTGCCCGCCACCAGAACCTGCACAGCCCGCGAGGCCAAGTGTAATGGCCATAACAGCCGGCAGTACAACAGCCGGCTTGAGTCTTTTAGACATGCTGAATATTTTATAGCAACGATACTCTCTCATGATGCCCCCCATCTCATTCCCTCCGTCGGAGTGCTAAAATATTCCCATACTCAGGTAGCGTTCCCCTGTATCCGGTGCAATACACAGCACCCGCTTGCCGGGGCCGAGCCGGCGTGCTTCCTGCAGCGCGGTCCAGACCGCCGCACCGCCGGACGGACCGATCAAAATCCCTTCCTTGCTGGCCAGCGCCCGCACGGTTTCCAGTGCCGCTTCATCCTCCACCTGGACAATTTCGTCATATATGTCAGTGTTCAGGATTGCCGGGATGAAGCCGGGACTTGTGCCGACCAGCTTATGCGGTCCAGGCTTGCCGCCGGACAGAACCGGGGAGCCGTGCGGCTCAACGACTACAATCCGTATGCCGGGCAGCTCCTTGCGCAGCACCTCGCCCGTGCCTGTAATGGTGCCTCCGGTTCCTGAGGTGGCCACAAACACATCCAGCCGCCCCTCCATCTGCTCCAGTATTTCCGGTGCTGTCGTCGTGCGGTGAATATCCGGGTTGGCCGCATTCTCGAACTGCTGCGGAATAAAGCTGCCCGGAATCGCTGCCCCCAGCTCGAGCGCCTTGGCAATCGCTCCCGGCATCCGCTCGGAAGCCGGTGTCAGCACCACTTCAGCGCCATACGCCTTCAGGATGTTAATTCGTTCCATCGTCATGTTGTCAGGCATGATGAGAATCGCCTTATAACCCTTTGCGGCGGCATTCATCGCCAGGCCGATGCCCGTATTGCCGCTGGTCGGCTCGATAATTGTTCCGCCCGGCTGCAGCCGTCCGTCCAGCTCTGCCTGCAGAATCAGATTATAGGCTGCACGGTCTTTTACACTGCCGCTGGGATTGAACATCTCCAGCTTGACATATACCTCAGCATCATCCGGACCGGTCAGACAGTTCAGCCGTACCGCCGGTGTATCCCCGATCAGCTCAGCAATATTATTTACTACCTTGGATTTCATGCTTACATCCTCCCTTATCCATCATTCTATACATTATACAACTAACGGCGGCCAAGGACCTGTAACCAACAAGTCCCTGACCGCCGCCGTTTATTTAGCCGCTACATTTGCGGATCACTTATTTGTCCTGGACCACCAATAGTACGCCTGCAAAAATGCACGCAGTACCTGCCCAGAAGGACAGCCCGATCTGCTCACCAAGCAGCAGCCATCCCAGCAGCGTACCGACAATCGGCTGCAGGAAGAAAAACAGTCCGCCGCTCGAGGCATTCAGCATCTGCAGGCCGCGGTTCCACAGCAGAAAGCCGCAGGCTGTTGAAATAATCCCCAGATACAGGAGACCGCCCCAGATTGACGGGTGCAGCATAGCCTGAACATCCAGCCTCGGCAGCCGGCCCATTGTGAACGGGGTCAATACAATAAAGGCAACAATGATACTGTAGAACGTGACAACAATCTGTGAATATTGTCCCGGCACTTTTTTTATCAGAACAGACATGAGCGCCCAGGTAAGTGCAGCAACAAGCAGTGATACACCGCCAAGCTGCAGCGAAGAGTCAATATCCCCTGTCCCTACAATTACACCTACGCCGATGGTTGCCAGTACGATTGACAGTGCTTTTTTAAGCGTAATCCGCTCTTTAAGAATGATCCGGGCAAACAGCACCATAAACGCCGGCGTCGTTGAAGTAATGATGGCACCCATATGGGCAGTTGACAGCATCGTGCCAGCTTCCTGGGTCAGGATTGAAATCGTGTTACCGGCCAGGCCAATCATAAGAATCAGCAGCATATCCTTTTTCTCAATACGCCATGACTGCTTTGTCACAACACCGATAATCAGCAGCGCGGCAAGCGCAATCATATAGCGGATCCACACAATTTCAAGCGGCGGCACAATATCAACCACATGTTTTACGACAACATACATACCGCCCCAGATGCTGGCAGCCAAAGATAAATATAATGATCCCAATAACGCCTTCTTGTTCACTTCTGTACCCTCCGTTTGTTAGACAAGCTCCTGGTTGTCCTTAACGGAGTTGCAGTTTTCTGCCGTTAAGGAAGAAGAACTGCAGGTACATCACACTCAAACCGTGGTGCAGCTATCATATAAGCTCAACTCCCTCTCAAAAGGTTAATTTCATTACATTTTACACGAAAGCTATAAATTAGGATAGGGTACGTTTAACCGGAATGTACAGGTCAATCTTAGCCTTTCCTTCAGGGTCCAGGTATGGATTATTCATACAAAACTCAAGGGCATGACGGTCGTCGGGCTCATACCCGCTTTCAGGCAGCCACCCGCCGTACACACTCTGGTACGCAATGGCGAGCTTGTCAATCGTGTCATAGAATTTGTATAGAGCATATACACCGCCGGGTAAATGCCTGAACGCAATGCTTTCATTCCCCTCTGCCGGAAATCCCTCTGGAACCGTTATGCACGCATCATACCTGCATGAATTTTCGTCTGTTACACCAGGATCATCCAGAGAGATGCCGATAAAAGTTTCCGTGGCCGGCAAACCGCTGCTCTGCACCCACGCACCAAGTGTCTCCCACGCCTTATACGTTTCAAGATAACTTCCGACATGCCTTACATAGGCCACTTTACAGTCCTGAAGCTCTTTAAGCTCAATGTTCATTTCCCATACTCTCCTTAGAAAATTATTGCTGGTACTGTTCAAATCATAGTCTTTGGGAGAGGATAAATCCTCCGGATTATTGCCGGAGACTGATGGAATGTTGCTATGTTCGCGGGCTGATTTGCGCATTGCGCTGGGAGTGGTATTATATGCCTTTTTAAAAGCAGCATTGAAACTGGATAACGAACTGAAACCGCACAGGGTTGAGATGTCCAGCATGGTCTTGTTACTTGTGGTCAGGTACGTTACAGCATAATGCAGACGTCTTTCCGTCAAGTAGTTCATTGGACTCTTATGTATAATAGCGGAGAATACTCTGGAAAAATGGTACTTGGAAAAGTTAGACACCTCAGCGAGCATCTCCAGCTTGATGTCTGCGCCGATGTTTTGTTCGATAAATTGCAGAACTGCTCCTATACGATGGTTGTAATCATTGTTCACCAGGTATCCCCCACTTTCTGTCTTCTGCTATTCAGCATAACAAGCAGCAGCCGGTTCATGCAATGAACGAATCACCGGTTGAGGCCGGCAAACGGGCCGGAGTCAAAAAACCGCTCCCCGGAAGATCCGGGAAACGGCCCTGTATGGAACAGCAGCTTACGGGTTAACTGTGATCGTAAAAGTGGATGTGTTATTTTTGATCGGAGTTACCGTGTTGGTAATCTTCAGGTTGTTAAAGACAACTGAGCCGACCGCCGGACCCTGGCCGGGCTCTGCCGATTCGTTAGCCCAAATGCCGACTCCGGACTTGGCGTCAAAGGCATCGCCGCTTTTTTGGGCACCGGTGATGGTAATGTTGGTAAAGATCGTGTCCGCAACCGGGAACTGAGGTGCAGAGCCGACATAGTTGGTCTGAAACATGATGCCATGATAGGTCGGATCAATGATATCCACATCACTAACGCGGATGCCTTGAAACACCTTGGACGCCGAGAACACCCAGATCGCCGGGAAGGTCTGCGAGCCCCAGAAGTGCCCGCCTGCCCGGACAATGGAGATGTTCTGCAGGTTCGTCGTCGGTGTAGCGCCGAAGCCGTTCATCGGGTAGCCAAAATCCAGCGAGCTAATCGTAATACCCGAGTAACACAGTGTATCCGCGATATAGATATTACGGAAGGTATTGGCATAACCGCCGTATACCGCCACACCGGCTGCGCGCCAGGTCAGGATGGACGTCAGATTCTCATATACATTGTCTTTCATATCCGAGCCGCCGGCATCAATGGCCGAAAACAGTGCAAAGCTGTCATCCCCGGTTGCCCGGGCTTCGTTATTGGACACGAGATTATTAGTGCTGCCGTTGGTCATGTTGATGCCATCGGCAAAGGTATTACGGATGCGGGAGTTGCGGATGATCATATAATCGGTATTCGCTCCCCAGTACATGCACACCATATGCTCCGTCCAGATGTTGTCGATCGTTATATTCGCAACGTTAGCGAAGTCGAACACTTTGCCCGGGCCATCGATCCGCGAGGTGTAGTTGCCGAAATAAGCAAAGCCAGTAAAGGTTGATCCGTTCGCCGAGTCAGTCGCCCTGAAGCCGACATCCGTATTGGATTGGCTGGCCGGGGCATAAAACCGGGTATACCACGGGCCGGCTCCGACTACCTTAACCGCTTTGCCGTACACCTGGAACTTGTTGGATGTCTCATAATTGCCTGCAGGCAGATACACCCCTTCAAGCTTGCCGGTTGTATCCATGCGCACTTTGTCCAGGGCATTCTGTACATCCTGATGGGTGAAGCCGGCTGGTACAGCGTACTTGGACGGATCAGGATTTGCTATTGGCGTTACCTGCTCCAGACTGATAAAGTCGATGGCATACTGTGAGGTATTGGCAGCGTCCTTCTGCAGACGGATCGTGCTGCCGGCCGGGATGGTGTTGTCAAACATAATATTCGCCTCATCGTAAATATGGCGCGGCGAGCCTGCACCTGGTAAGTTACCCGGACTGGTTTCGGAGCCGTACAGCCAGGCATATTTGGAAGTCAGATTAATGGCCTTGGTAAATACACCGTTAACATAAATGTTTAATGTTGAATTGATGCCGTCGCCGCTGGCTGAATCGGGAATCGAGAACCGGGTAACCAGTGTATTGGTGCTGGCTCTGGTTGTGAATTCCACATAGCTGCCGGTTGTATTCAGCGTTACCGCTCTTCTGCCGGACGCTTCGCCGGCCAGATCGCCGATATTGCGGTTTGCGGCCAGCTTGACTGCACCGCCGCCGGTGACACCATCCTCTGCTTCATACATGTCATATGGCATATTCGCTCCGCGGCCGATGAACAGCGGGCGTGTCTCGGTGTTGTTGGCCTGCTTGACTGGCAGCTCATTTCCGTCAACGGCAATTTGTGTTTTTACGTTATATTTTCCGTTCACCGCAGTCCAGGTGCCCAGAGTAACAGGTGCTGTGGTGACTCCGCTGTTGATGACACCGCCATAGGAGCCAGTCAGCGTTTTGATGACTGCATTCGTCGAAGCATCCGTCAGAGTCAGTGTAATATTATGTGCGCCGCCCGCCGATGCTGCTGTCCCCTGGTTTTTAATCGCTGCCGTAAAGGTAATGATATTGCCTCCGGCCGGATTTCCCGGTGACCAGCTGACCGCTCCGGTAACCAGATCGGAGCTGGACACGGGTACGACGGTCAATGAAGACGGGCTTGTATAACTGTTATTGGATTCATTAAGCTCGATTACCGTGTTATTTTCGTCTACCTTGGCGCTCACCGCATAAGTCCCTGCATCCTTCGCCCCGATATTCAGCGATACATTGCCTGAAGCACCGGCTGCAAGTGTTCCCGCCTGCGCAGTGCCTGCAAGTGTTGTTCCCAGGTAGAAGTTCACATTCGTTGCTGCGGACGCCGCAGTACCTGTGTTTTTGACTACAGCACTGAGTGTTATAGTATCTGTCTCAACCGGAGCAGCCGGATTCCAGGACAGTGCCGTTATTGTCAGATCCGGATTGGCTGCCGGTGTTCCAAAGATCTGGAACTCCGCAACCTGGCCGGCGCTTGAGCCGGTATTGGCCGTAAACTTCAGCTGCAGCTCGCTGGCCGTAGCGGTAACAGGAATGGTCACCGAATTGCCGGTGGAAGGGTTGAAGGTATAGGCTGCTGACGGTACGATTGTGGAGAATGACGCGTTGTTCTGGTTACGGCCCAGCACCTCTATCGTTTGTGTGCGGGTTGCCCAGGCAGAAGCAGGATTCAGCTTCACAACGACTGAGGTGATATTGGCGTTCGCGCCAAGGTTCACACTGAGTGTATTCGGATAGCTTCCGCCTGCGCCTTCCCAATAAGTGGTCACATCGCCGTCATTGGCATTAGCCGGGACAAAGGTAAAGACAGAGGATGAGGCATTAACGGCTTTACCAATGGCCAGATTGGAGGAGGGAACTGTAGTAGGCGTAGCCGTCGGGGCCGGAGTAACGGTTGCCGTTGGCGTGGGAGCCGTTGTAGGAGCTACTGTCGGAGACGGCGTTGGAGCAGTTGTTGGTGTCACAGTCGGAACCGTAGTCGGTGCAATTGTAGGGGCTGCTGTCGGACTGGCTGTTGGAGCAGATGAGACAGTAAGCACCAGCTGGTCCAGATTCACATTTCCGCTGTCAGCCGCGTCATATTTGTAGGCAATCGTGTTCGTCCCGGCGTTTAGTGTCAATGTCTCACTTCTGACTCCCCAGGTATCCCAGTTTGCCAGATTGGGGAGCTGAGTCTGTCTGATTTTCGTACCATTGACGTAGATGCTGATTGTCTTGGAGCTGCCTGAGGCATTTGCATACCGGAGGGAAGCATCGTAATTTCCTGCTCCTCCTGCAGTAACCGTGAAAGCGGTGGAAGCTCCCTGCGCTAAGTAACCGTCAACAAAAGCGCTGCCCGTATACCCGCTGTGGTCGGTATTGGTCTTGGCACCGCCGCTTAAAGCAGCCGCCTCTGCCTCATACGTTCCCGGTGTGGTCACATTACTGCCGTACACCTCCAGCTCAGATATCTGGGCTGCCGGCCAGCCGGTATTGGCAGTGAAATTGATTTTAATATACCTGACAGTAGCAGCAGTAAAATTAATCGTTACTGTATTGCCGCCCGCCGCCGGATTAAACACATAGCTTGAAGATGCGGCAAGATTGCTGTATGCAGAGTCATTGGTGCTGCCCTGCACGGACAACGTCTGCGTTCTGCTCTCCCAGCCTGCCGGCAGCATCAGCACAACCTGATTAACACTGCTGTTAGCTGCAAGATCCACCTTAATCCATTGCGGAAAAGCATTGCTGGCGCTCTCCCAGTACGTTCCCTGATTGCCGTCATTTGCATTCACCGCCGTGTAGACATCACCGACCGAGCTTGCGGTAATGCTCTTGCCCTGGGCCAGATTCCCCGCCGCAGCGCTTACCTTCGGAAAAATCCCCATCTGGCCCGTAATCAGCAGAGTAATCAGGATATATATCCACATTGACCTTTTAGCACCAGTCCTGGTTCCGGTAAACATGTTCAGCCGCCTCCTGTAAATTGATGGTATTGATTAAAAAGTATGCGCTTACAAATTTATTCCTTGCCCTATCCCCTCCCGGGTCAGCTGTAAATCCTTATTCCTCAAGGTGCTGCGTATCCCCTCTGACTGTCATTGCAATTGCTTCAGACCATGCAGGCACACAACAAAAAGAACGGTTAGCCCCTTGCGTATAAATGCAGAACACAAACCGCAGTCGCAGGATCGGCAGACCGAACTTATGGTGAGGCTATCAGCTAACTAATTATGGTAATAATATAAGGTATAGCCGGGCCGTTATCGATGACCGATTCTATGCGGAGTATGTGCAAAATAACGTACCTGGATGGAATTCTTTTTGCCGCGTGAAGGGTCCTTTACCCCAAAAAAGAACGGCAATAGAAAGACCCCTGCCTTTGCCGGCAGAGGCCTGTGGTCACAAGAGCCCGCTGAAGCTCTCTCTTTGAATGTGATCTTTTTCAAATAGTAGCCTCTGCACTGCTTCACGCTACATTGAATCTGGCCACCAGCCCCTGTAAACCCTGAGCCATCGTACTAAGCGTTCCGGCAGAGGAAGCAATCTGTTCTACGGAAGCCATCTGCTCCTGGGAAGCGGCGGAGACATGCTGTGTACTGGAGGCGGTTGTCTCTGAGATTTCCGTCACCTTGCGGAGGGACTCGACAATCTCATCGGTAGCAGCCGTAATTTCCTCGACTGCACCGGAGACCTCCTGCACCTGTCCGGCCAGTGAATCGATGGAGATACGGATTTCACCGAAGGCATTGCCGGCATTTTCGATAATACCTGTTCCGCCTTGAACCTCGCTGATGCTGGTCTTCATTGTTTTGACGGCGCTCTCGGCATCATTTTGGATACCCGCGGCCACTTTGGCAATCAGATCGGCTGATTCGCCAGACTGTTCAGCCAGCTTGCGGACCTGGTCAGCCACTACAGCAAACCCTCTGCCCTGCTCTCCGGCCCGCGCCGCTTCAATCGCCGCATTGAGGGCAAGCAGGTTGGTTTGTGAGGCAATGCCTTTGATAACCTCGACAATGCTGCCGATTTCCTGCGAACGGTTCACAAATCCGAGAACCTGTCCGGACAATGATTGTATGGAATCATTAATCGAAGCCATCTGGTGTACCGCAGCCTGCAGCGACTTATCCCCGGTAAGGGCATAATCAGCCGAGCGGACTGAAGCGTCTGAAATATCCTGCACACTTGCTGCAATCTGCTGAATCGCTGCGGACATCTCCAGTATGGTTGTCATATTGGTCTGCAGATCGGTCATCTGTTTGTCCGTTCCGGAGGCTACGCTGCCCATGATTCCGGCGATTTTTTCAGTCACAGCTGCTGTCATTCCGCTGTCAGCGGTCAGCTGTGAAGAAGAAGCTGCCAGGCTGTCTGCCGATTTGCTCACTTGCCCGATGATATTCCCCAGATTGCCGGTCATCTGGTTAAAGGTCAACGCCAGCTGCCCGATCTCATCCCTGGTGCGGACCGTAAGCTTGCGGGTCAGATCTGCCCTGCCGTCGGCTATTTCCTGCAGCTGGCTGTTTACATCACGGATCGGCTTCAGAATCCGTCCTGACAGGAGCAGGGCAATCAGCGCAGCCAGCAGCACTGACAGACCTGTTAATCCAAGGCTGATGCCCATTGCTGAACCGCGGTGTGAGGCTGCCTGGCTCTGCGCCGCTGTGATTTCTTTGTTCAATACGTCCTCGAACACAAGCTGCGAATCAATAATCGTATCGAGCGAGAGGTTCGTGAACTCCTTTTGCGCACCCGGGAAATCTCCTGCCTTAGCCAACGCGAAGGCATCCTCCAGCACCGTCAAATAGTTGCTCCATTCCCCTTGAAGCTTAGTTATCCCGGAAAGCTCGGCTTCATTCAGCCCGGCATTCTGGAGCTCTGTAATCGCTGCAGTAATCTCAGGGATGATAGCTTCGTAGGAAGTCAGATAGGTTGTCCGCTCCCCCTCGGTATTGCTCATTACATATCTGGCGGCAAGCCCGTCAGCTGTACGGATCTTATCCGTTAACTGCTGTACCAGATTCAGCTTGCTGTAATTGCGGTTAATCTGCTCCGTCTGCATCGTTGCCTTGCCCTGAAACAGCGTATTGCCGGCAATCGCGACTATAAAAACAATGATAACGGCTGCAAAACCCATCAGAATTTTTGCCCTAATTCCTCTTAACATAAATGTTGCCTCCCCATTATGTAATCTTTTTTGCTCAAACCATTTGAACCTTATGTACTTCCTCACCACTGCCCCAGTGCATATCCTCCAGTCTTTCAGCCTAATGTCCTTATCACCGCTAGTATGTGTCCAGACATTTCCTATGCCCTTTATCCTACATGCCTAGCCTTAAATGAGCCTTAAATAGGCCTGAGTGTGGACTGAACGTTAGCTGAACGAACGGAGCGTCCGGCGGCACGCGCAAAAAAGACCGCTATATCCGGCCAGATGCCGGAAATAGCGGTCTTCTTTTATACATAGTCTTTCAAAATCTATTCGTATAAATTCCCGTTGGCCAGCTGGGCCAGCCGGGTCTGATCCAGCACGCTCAGCCTGCCGCGTTTGCGCTCAATAATCCCTTCGTCGATGAAGCGCCGGACGATCCGGTTCAGGTGCCGGTAGCTGGTACCAAGCAGATCCGCTGTCTCGGTCAGGCTGGAGGTACGGATCTCCTCGACCCGCTGACCGCCAACGGTCTCCTCGAACAGGGACATCAGGTAGCTGGCAAACCGGTTCTCCACCGGATAGAGCAGGTTCAGCGCTGAGGTCTGGCCGAGGGTGTACATTTTGTGGCTCAGCTCCCCCATCAGAAAGCGCAGCAGCGCCGTATTCTCCTCCAGCTCCCTCAGCAGCATCTTCCGCGAGGCTACGAGCAATAGGCTGCTGCCGACAGCCACCACTTCATTTTTGACCGGATATTGCCGCAGCAGCTCTACATCCCCGATCACGGACATCGGCCTGGCGAACCGCACCAGCATTGACTTTCCATTAGGCAAAAGCGTATGAATCTTCAGCTTGCCCTCCATCAGAATGAACATGCTTTCCAGCCGGTCGCCGACGGAGCAGATGACATCACCGTCCCCGTAGCGCCGCAGCTCCATCGCTGCAATGTCAGCGCTGCTGAATATTTTACCCAGACCGTTTCTTTCTGCAAGCTGCCGGACAGCTTCCGGGTCAATGATAGACTGCATTGTATTTCCTCCTTGAAACTTGCCGTTGTACAAGGTTATGCTCCGCACAGGAGCACCAGCATGATGCCCTAACTTTAACACAACCCTCTACAATTCCGAAAGGATGCCGGTCTCAAGGTTATTTTGACGCATTTATATATTGTTGAAGCGCCTGCTGCCCGCGGTGTTGGGAGACGTTAAAAGACGGCCATGCCTGCTGCGACTCTCCCCGCTGGGACCATTTATTGCTAAGCTCCTGCTTGAGCAGATCATCATTCTGTTTACTGAAATCAATTAGCAGCGGAACCGCCTCCCAAGACAATCCGCTCAAGTAAGCGGCATCGATATCTCCGCTGGCCTCATACCGGGCGATATTTTGCGAGGCAATGATCCGGTCCATTCCAATATAGTTCATGAAAACATAGGAGAGCAGACCGAGGGCCACGTACCATTTTATCAGCGGAAAATCCTTCTTGCTAATACGCACAGCCGCGAGAATCAGCAGCAACCCCAGGAAGATCATAAACGCATGCACGAGAAAACGTATCTCTGTATAGCCGTAAGCCTGTTCATACAAAGCAAGCCGGGAGTAGGCCGAATACAGCATCACTACCGAGCACAGAACGAGAATATACAGCAGTACGCGGATGACAGCGAGCAGTCTGGCTTTAGCCTTGGGCAGGGCAAGTAGAGACAGCAGGAGCAGGCCGAAATTAATCGACGTCACCATAATCAGCTCAAAAAATCCGCTCCGCGCATAATCGGCATACGTACTTCCCGTCGGCAAGGCCCCCTCCCATGCACCGAACAGATAGGAGAACTGGACACTTACAAACAGCACATAGACTGCATTAACGGCCATCAGGACGGTTGTAGCAATTACCGGATCAACAGAGAACTCGAAGGGTTCCATCTGCGGTTCCCCTTCCTTCGGTACGATAACCGGCCGTTCTGTGCGTTTGTATGCAACAAACCCCCATAAATAGCTGAACAACCCGATTCCCAGCAACACACTCCACAGCGTCCGGCCGAAGCCTTCACTGAAGGAAATACGCTCCAGCAGCTCCGGGAATTTGTTGAGAATCTGGTGGAAAACACCGTCTGCCGAGGAGAGCAGCGAGACTACGATCAGCAGCAGCGGACAGGAAATCAGCAGACCGGCCAGCACTTTAAGGTAGACTTGTTTACGTTCGTTTTTCATGCCTTCTCCGCCAGATTTGCGGATTGTGGTGAACACTGTAGGCCAGTGGCGCGGACCCTGGGCAAAAAAATGCTCCAGCGCCGCGCCAACCAGCTGAATTCCGCTCCAGGAAGGCCGGCGGTAGCTGAGCAGATAGGTCATATGTAAAAGAATCAGCCCCGGAAGCACCAGGAAATTAAGCCCGAAGAAAAACCAGCTGGAAAATAGCATAAAGGTCATCGCGAGCAGAAAAATGGCTGTCAGCCATACATAGTCGAACCATTTCAGCGGACGCAGCTGCTCCCTCGCATAGTACAGCATGAAACAATAGAACAGGACGACAAAAATCGGATACGAAACTCCGGGCTTCTGTGCATAAAATAAATACTGGTGCACGATTGCGAGCAGCAGTGCCGCAGCCAGCGCGGAAAGCGCAGACCTCGGAATAATGGGAACTTTCTCTTCCATGGGAACTCCCTCCAGTTTTCACTTTCTTAACCTGATTCTAGCTGATAAAATAAGAAGAAAAAGAGAAAAAATAATCTTCTCATTTCCTATTTTATTGAACGGAGCTGCTGGAATGAAGCTGCACAGCCAATTTTTGAAGCTGCACTCCCGGCATGGCGGAGCTGCTGAAGCTTCCGTTACCCTGGATGAGCTGGCCCATACACTGGGCTGCACCCACCGCAACGCGCTAAATGTCATTAACAAGCTTGCCGGACAGGGCTGGATCTGCTGGACCCCCAGCCGGGGGCGGGGGCGGCGCTCCTCTCTGAAGTTCCTCGCGGGAGCCGAAGAGGTTGCGCTGAGCTCCATGATGCAGGCTATCAGCAGCAGCGACATCCGCACCGCCGTCGAAGGCATCCGCGGGCATGCCCGCTCTTCCTCTCTGCAGGATACCCTGCAGGGCTGGCTGCTGGCCTATTTCGGCTATCACTCCGAGCAGCGCAGTGACAAGCGGATTGATACGCTGCGGCTTCCGGTCAGGCAGCAGCTGCATAATCTGGACCCGCTGTATATGAATCTGCTGGCGGAGTCCTTTGTGTCCAGCCATATATTTGACGGTCTGGTGGCCCGCAGCGGCGGACAAGAGCGGATTAACCCCGGCCTGGCCCACACTTGGGATACCAATGAGCCGCGCACTGTCTGGACCTTCCATCTGCGCAAGGATGTGCTGTTCCATCACGGAAAAGTACTCGCCGCTGAGGATGTTGTCTTTTCATTCGAGCGGATGATGATAACCTCGCAGCGGATGTTGTACAGCAACATTTTTAAAGACATTTGGGAAGTGAAGGCGCTTAATCCGGGAACCGTGCGTTTCCTGCTGAAGCAGCCGAACGAGCTGTTTCTCCCTTTCCTGTGTACCAGCCGGGCGGCAATTGTGCCGCGTGATCTGGAGACAGCCTTGGCCGGCAGCTTCGGACGCAGACCCGTAGGGACCGGCCCGTTCAAGCTGGTGGAGATGAATGAGGACCTGTGCACGCTGGAGGTGTTTCCTTATTATTTTCAGGGCCGGGCCCACCTGGACCGGGTGGAGATTCTTCATGTTCCGTGGAACATCGCTACAGCTGCACCAGAGACAAGCTCAGCATTTCATATCGTCCACAATCCTTCCGCCGGCAGTTCAGCTGAATGGAGCCGGATTCATTCGGATTATTCGGTACGTAAATTCGTGACCTGCAATACAAAGAAAAAAGGCCCGCTCAGCGACCCGCTGATCCGCGCGGATGTACTTGCCTGCCTGAGCGCCGGGAGTGATTCGCTTGGCAAGTCTCCGGTTGATTCTGATACTGTCCGTGCAGGTAATGATGCCGCTGCAACGGCACTGCAGATTGCAACGATTCCGCAGTATGCCGGAGATGCCGAAGCGGTCGCCGCAAAGCTGAACGGCTGCGGATATTGTTGCCGCGTATTATCCGTTTCTCCGGAAGAATTCAAAGGTCCGGTGCGCCTGCAGGCCGACCTGATTGTCTTCTCGCTATTACGTGATCAGGATGAGCAGCTGCGGCTGTTCGACCTCTACTCTACTATGGTACAGCATTTGGAGCCGCGGACACGGGCAGATATCGAGGGCAGACTGCGCCTGATCGCCCGTGAGCCGGATAATGAAGCCAGAGCGGCAGGCTTCCGGGAAATTGAGGACAGCCTGCGCGAGAAGCATCAGCTGCATATTTTGTACGAAAAACCGGCTGAAACCGCCTACCTCCCCTCTGTCCGCGGGGTTACCTTTAACAGCCAGGGCTGGGTGGATCTGCGCCATTTGTGGTTTCCGCCTGAGCTGTAACTCTGGTTCTATGAGCAAAATTGGTAAATCCAGCTGTAGTTCGGGTATATTAAGATTACTATGTTTATAGCGGAGGGAGATATGGAATGAGACTAGCAGAAGCACTTGTGTTGCGGGCAGACTGCCAGCGGAAGGTGGCGCAGCTGAAGCAGCGCCTCGGAAGAGTCATTAAGGTTCAGGAAGGAGATCAGCCTTCCGAGCCGCCGGCTGAGCTGCTTCAGGAGCTGAAGCTGACCTTGGATGAACTCGCGGTCTGGGTGAAGAAGATCAACAAAACGAACTCCCTGAGTCCGTTCAATGCTGAACTCACCCTGTCAGAGGCACTGGCTGAACGGGAGCGGATTATGCAGCACCGCAATATCTTGAATGAGCTGCTTAATGAAGCTTCGATCAAACAGGAGCGTTACGGCCGGCAGGAGGTCAAATTTTATACAACGATTGAAGTCACTGCCCTGCAGAAGGAAGTCGACGAACTGTCCAAGCAATACCGTGAGCTCGATTTCCGGATTCAGGAGAAGAACTGGAGCACGGATCTGATAGAGTAATAGTAATATATGAAGGCAAGTTGGTAGCCGGACACATACAGGTGAGCACAACCCGCCAACAGGGTATGTTGGACCTCCAAAGATAGAAGCAGGGCCATCTATAACCTAACTAATTAGCCCAATAATGTAACAAGAGTGCGCGATAGCATGTAACCAGGCTGAATTTGTTTAAATGTTAACTACCATGTGCTGATGTATGCTTCCGGTGAGGGCGGGTTCGGGGACTTGTTAGCTTCAATAGGCGTAAAAATAGCGGCAGCCGGGAAGTGTTCCTTCCGGCTGCCGCTTTTGTGTTAGTAAGGGCGTCACTGTTCAACGTTTAGTTGGATTTTTGCTACTTAGATTCTTCATTTCCGCTCACTTCTAGAGATTAAATGGAAAATTGCTACTTATTTTCGGCTATATTCCCCATTTGGAGCGGAAACAGTAAAATTAAGTGACGTTATTCCAACTAGATTCCTCCTCCCGGCATTTTGCCCGGAAATAGATGACGAATTTCCACTTAGTTCCCATCGCCACACTGTGCAGCACCCTCTTGTGGTGATTATGCAAACCATCTTAGTACGGTAATTCTTGTATTCTTCTCATCTACGGTTGCCCGGCTATTCTGCAACCTTATCCGTTGCTGTAACAGTCTGAGCCGCAGCGTCCCACTTCACATCCATGTTCAAGCCTTCGGAGATGAACCGCACCGGTACCAGCGTCCGGTTATTAACGATCTGGGCAGGGACGTCCAGCGTAACGGCTGTTCCGTTGACGTACGCGGTTTTGCTGCCGATGGTCATCGTAATGGTTGTGCTGCCTTTTACGGCAGTGATCTTCTTCGCGGTCTGATCCCAAGTCACTTCAGCGCCCAGCGCATTGAAAATTGCACTGACCGGTACAAGCACCCGGCCGTCTTTGTTCAGCGGAAGCTGATCCTGGAAGCTGACAGCGGAGCCGTTCAGCGAAACTGTAATCGCCTTGCTGCCGGAGGAAGCTGCTGTTGATGTAGAGCCGGCCGAGCCGGCTGTACCCGCCGTTCCAGCCGTTGCCGTGCTGCCTTTGGTTGCCACAACCTCCGGCAGCGGCGTAACCTCCAGACCCAGCTGCTCCTGCAGATTGGCCAGCCTGTTCAGGGCAAAGGTCATCAGTGACCCTGCGGCCATCGTGCCCATGCCTTGTCCGCCGCCTGCGCCCTGGTTACCGGCAGCTGCCGGTGCGGTAGCGCCCGTTCCTCCCGCAGCTGCTGTACTGCCTGCCGCCGCTGTGCCGGTAGCTGTTGCTCCGGCTGCCGTGGTCCCGCCAGCCGTGCCGGCTTGTCCGGCCGCTGCAGCATCAGGCCGCGCCGGCGGGGTTCCATCCGTACCGGATGGAGGCATCATATTGGCTCCGCCGCCCATCATGCCGCCGCTGCCCATAGTATCGGCTGTATAAGCCACGTTGTTCTCAAACTGATCCATCGTGTAGAACTTGGTCGGATCAGCCTGAACGTAAGGTCTGATCAATGTGGCAAGTCCGGTAATCCGGTCCTGGATACCTTCCAGGTAAGTTACCAGCTCAGCTACATAACCGTCATACTTCGTTTTGTATTCCGGCACCTCAAGCAGATTGCCAATCAGCGGTACCTGATCCACATCGATGCCGAGTGTCGGTGTATCGACCGAAGCAGTCACGGCATTGGTTGCGGATGTTGCTGCAGTTGTACCAGATGTGCCCGTTGTAATACTTACTCCTGCAGTTCCGGCTGATGTACCGTCCGTTCCAGCAGCAGCGGTTGCACCGGTAGCCGCAATTCCAGCTGTTCCAGCCGCGCCCTGCATTCTTCCTCCGCCGCCACCGGTGGAATACCCGTTAAAGCTCATATTCATATCCCACGGAATGACGGTGTATTTACCGGCCGCATCTCCGTACAGAAGATAGTTATGGCCTTTATCGCCGTTATAGCTGTCGTAGTTCCCCAGCACGGCATTAGCGGCAATGTATTTCAGTGCGGAATCGACGTCCAGCACACTCTCAATCTCGCCTTTTTCCCCGTCCGGCATGGCGTTCAGCACACTGATGAAATTTTTCAGCGAGGCTTTATCATCCTCAGTGCCGGCGTCATACGTCAATGTTTCATATTCGCCGTCTTCCTCATACTGGAGATAGCTTTTCTCTTCGGTATCATACAGAACGCCGCTATCCGCATCTTCACCAAAATTACGCTCCAGATAGCTGTCATCCACGGACTCAACACCAATATAGAAACCATACAGCTCGCCGTTGACATACAGATTCGTGAACACCGTCAGCGGCACATCCTCACCAATCGCCCGCAGCGCCTCATAGTGCAGATACTCCCGCAGGAACGACGGGTCCGAGTAGCTGTTGTTCAGCACCATTTTATCCAGGCCCATCAGCGTCTGTGTCTTGTCATACTTGTCGAACTTCAGCCGGAAGCTGTACCGGTCGGAGTCCGTCATCGCCGCCACCGACTTCAGGGTCAGATTACCCTTGGTTGAAAAGCCCACATTCTCCAGCACCGTACCATCCACATCTACCGTTATACTTTTATATTCTTTTTCCAGGGGATTGGCCAGAATGCTCTCCCAGTCCTCATCGTCAATCGTCACTTTTACATTAATCACTTTATCCGGTGTGAACAGGGATTCATAGGCCTGGCTTACCCCTGCTTCAGCGGCAAAAGCTGCAGACGGGCTGCCCGTAACGCCTCCCACCGATGCTACTACCGCAAGCGACAATGTTGTCAGCATCACTTTCTTGAACAACCTCTTCATTCGCAAAATGTGTATTCCTCCTCTTGTGCAGATTCGTATTTTTGTAAAGCCTGTGTAAAAGCTTAAAATACGAACCTGAAAAAAGGCTGAATCCCCTGCTTATCCCTTGCCCGGCAACGTCTCCCGCAGCCCGCGTCCAATCACATTAGCCGATACCGGCGTATGCCCGAGCTCTCTCGCCCAGACTGACAGCTGTCCGATATGATGGATCTCGTGGGCGATAATGTGGCGCATGATCTCGCCCCAGGCATCTGTAACCTTTTCTCCTTCATAACGCTTATCCACAAAAATATTACGCTCCAGCCCCTCATGCCAGCCCAGCACAAACGCCTCGACCTCCGGCCGGAAGCGGGCATCGAGCTCTTTTACCTTACTCAGGGTACTATATTCCGCAAAATCCTCTTCAAAATCAGGCTTGCCCTGCATCGCCATAATCCAGCTCCACTCCACATCTGCGATATGGAACAGTGTCTTCAGAATGCCGCCGGCTCCGCCGGTTCTTGGCTGCAGAAGTTCATCTTCACTCAGCGTTTCGCACCACTTATACCACTCTTCACGGACCATCCAGTTGTAGCGGAACAATGTCTGCATTTTAACCCTCCCGGTATTTTACATTTAAACAAGACCTTAGAATTCAGTGTATCACAGCGGCTCTTCGTGTCCGAGGGGAAAAATGATTATAACAGCAGCAGCTGCCAGCGTGCCCAGACAACGCAAAAATACCGGCAACCAAGGTCACCGGTACGTAAATTCATTATGTACATGATACAAAAAAAACATCTAGTTTTCCTGCGTTAACTATAAAATTAATATAGCACGGAAATGTCAACCTGGCAAGCATTTTTATGGAAAACGGAGAAAAAAGAACCTTTATCCCCCCGCTGCCAGCAGCGATGGAACTACAAGGCGTTATGCGCCGCTGTCTCCTATATCCAAGTAATGATATGATCATCTGCGCGAAGGAGGCGGATCACATGCAAATCAGACTCAGGAATATTAAAAAAAGCTTTAAAGTGTACAAACGGCCGGAAGGCAAATGGGGGCTCTTAAAGGGAGCTTTTATGCGGAATGTGACGGAGGTGGAGGCGCTCGGCGGGATCGGCTTTGATATTGCTGAGGGTGAGCTGGTGGGTTACATCGGCCCGAACGGCGCCGGCAAATCCACCTCGGTCAAGGTGATGAGCGGGATTCTGACACCGGACAGCGGCGAATGCACCATCCTCGGCAAAGTCCCCTGGAAAAACCGGGTGGAGCATGTGTCCAAGATCGGGGTCGTGTTCGGACAGCGGTCGCAGCTGTGGTGGGATGTGCCGGTGGCGGATTCTTTTGACGTGCTGAAGGATATTTACGCGATCCCGGCTGGCGATTACAAAATCAGACTGGGCGAGCTGACGCAAACCCTCGGTGTGGAAGCGCTATTACGAACCCCCGTCCGCCAGCTGTCGCTGGGGCAGCGGATGCGCTGTGAGCTGGTGGCATCGCTTTTGCACCGGCCGAAGATCCTGTTTCTCGATGAGCCGACGATCGGGCTGGATGCGGTGTCCAAGCTGGCACTGCGCAATTTTTTGAAGGAAGAGAACCGTAAACATGGAGTTACCATGCTGCTGACTACCCATGATATGGACGATATTGAGGCGCTGTGCGAGCGGGTGATGGTGATCGGGCACGGCAAGCTGCTCTATGACGGCAAGCTGGCCGGACTGCAGGAGAAATACGCCCCTGAGGTTGTGACGAAGGTCAATACGGATGCGATGATTGCCGCCATGTACAACGATCTGGCACTGACATAACCGGGCATGCAGCCTCATAAAGGAGCCGTTACTTATCAACTTTTTCAGGAGGTGTACAACTGCAATGGATTTTAAAAATACCTGCCGGGCCTCAGCCTCCCTCTTTCGTATACGTATGGCTGAGGGCTTGCAATACCGTGTATCCGCGATCTCTGGAACGGTGGTCGGTGTGTTCTGGGCGCTGCTGGAGTGCGTGCTGTTTACAGTCTTTTATACATATAGCGAGCATGGTTCGTGGAACAACAACGGGATGAGTCTGCCGCAGACCCTCTCCTATGTATGGATCGCCCAGGGGCTGTTCGTGCTGCAGACGATGAGCATTGACGGAGAGATTATGGGCAAAATCAACAACGGCGATGTCGGGATCGAGCTGTGCCGGCCGATGAATCTGTACACCCACTGGTTCGTCAAAAGCTCAGCCGGTAAGCTCGGCACCTCCTGGATTCGCAGTGCCGCTACCGTATTGGTTGGTCTGCTGATGCCCGCAACATATGCGCTTGGTGCTCCTGCGTCATCCGCCGGATTGCTCTGTTTTCTGCTCTCGGTGGTGATGGCTTTCGTGCTCTGCTCCTCATTTGCGATGCTTGTGACAGTAGTCCGGCTCAATGTTACCTGGGGTGACGGTCCGAGCCATATGCTTCTGCTGGTGAGCGGGATTTTGTCCGGGACGTATCTTCCGCTGCGGCTGTGGCCTGACTTCATGCAGACCTTTCTCTACCTTCAGCCGTTCGGCGGCTTCGCCGACATTCCGGCCCAGCTGTACATCGGGACGATGCCGCCGGCCGCAGCGCTGCCAGCAATTGGACTGCAGTGTATCTGGAGTGCAATCTTTATCGTGACAGGGCGGATGATCATGAACCGTAAGCTGAAAAATATTATCGTCCAGGGAGGGTGAGCACACGTCATGATTGCCGAAAGTAAAATCTATTTCAAATATTTACGGATGCATCTCTTATCCGGGATGGAGTATAAAGGCTGGTGGCTGATGCTGATCCAGGTGCTGGTGGTTGTCGTCTCTGACCCGATCTCCACTGTCCTGCTGTTCTCCCGCTTCGGCAATATCGGGGAATGGAGCGTCGCTCATATCATTCTTGTCTATTCGCTGGCAGTGGCTTCCTTCGGGCTCGCGGAGAGCTTTTGCCGGGGCTTTGACTATTTTCCGTGGCATCTGCTGCGTTCCGGCGACTTTGACCGGCTGCTGCTGCGTCCCCGCTCCCTGTTCGTACAGGTTGCCGCCTCCAGGTTTCACCTCCACCGGCTCGTCCGCCCCATAACAGGAATCTGCGCAGCAGGCTGGGCGTTGAATGAGCTTGGAGTGCAGCTGACTTTCGGCAAAATAGGAATTCTCGTAATGGCGCTCGCAGGCGGGTGCATCATGTATTGCGGGGTGTTCGTACTGACCTCGGGGCTTGCTTTTTTCACGATTAAAGGGCTTGACTGGATTTATCTGCTGACCAATGCCAGCTACCAGATTACCCGCTGTCCGGAGCCGTATATGCCGCGGGTGCTGAAAAATGTGTTCAGCTTTATGCTGCCGATGCTGTTCATCAGCTTCTACCCGGCTGCTACCGTATGCGGCTGGGATTATCCGGCCTGGCTGGGTTATCTCTCGCTTCCCGCCGGGGCAGCTTTCCTCGGACTGTCACTGCTAGTCTGGCGGATTGGCGTAAAGCATTACAAAAGCACAGGAAGCTGACCAACGGGATGCGTTAGTCAGCTTCTGTAGTCTTGCGGAGGAGCCGTATGCAGAACTAAACTTTAATGCGAGCTCAGATGCTTTCGGTACCCCTCCACCTTCTCCTCCCGGTAGCCCATCCGCTCATAGAAGACATGGGCTTCCTTGCGTTTCTCCCCGGAGACGAGAATGATGTAGAAGCAATTGCGTTCATGAGCGATTTTTTCAATAGCGTCCATCAGCTGTTTACCCAGACCCTGGCGTCGGGCACGGGCAGAGACGACGACATTTTCAATGACCATAAACGGCCGGCAGTCCCCGACCAGATCCAGACATGTAATCCCCATCAGCGAGCCCATCAGCTCACCGTCCACATAAGCGCCTAACAAGACATACCTGCTGTCTGCTTTGATTGCTGCAAAAGTATCACCAAATTTGCCCGGCTCTGCCGGTGCACCGATCAGCTCCCGGTAAAGTTCATTTAATGCCGTGAGTGAATCCGCTTCAATTTCTTTGATCGTTACCATAGGTATGTACAACTCTCCTTACGAAGGCAGATATTTATTTTTCATATATATAAAGCTGTCCATTTCGGGGGTGGTTCATCCGCTGGCCGGTGTACGCTCTGCGCCGCAGCTCACTTTCCAGCAGCTTCATAAGCGCGCCATGGGTTACAAGCAATACGTTGGTATTCGGTGGCCCGGTCTCCATTTCATCCAGAACTTTTTTAATACGCTGTCTAGTTTCGTGCCTGCTCTCCGGCTGTGAGGCATGACCGGCCAGCCATAATAAGCGGCCAAGCACCATCCAGCAGGGGGCAGGCAGCCTGAAGCCCCGCAGGCTTCCCCAAGCCGCTGCTACACCAATCTCTCTAAGCTGCGGATTATAGGTAACAACACCAGAATAGATGCGGCTGGCAGTATGCATTGCTCTGGGCAGATCGCTGCAAATGCAGCGGTCCCAGCTATGGCCCTGATCAGAAAATTTTGCGGGCTGGACAGCAGCTTCATCATACCCAACAACCCACTGGTTAAACTGATCTCCGGTCACCCAGCCCCGAAGCGGCGGATGCTCCACCTTGAAATGTCTGACCAGCCCGACCCTCACTCCGGCTCATCCCCGTCCGTCATCAGCTCAAACCGCTCCTTGTGTCCGTCCCACTCCACACTTACTGTAATGACCGCCTGCCCCCGGTTCGGCGTTCCGCTGCCCGAGCCGTGCATGCGAAGAGACTCCATTCTTACCGGCCCCTCCATCGTCTGGCTGGAGCTGTGGCCGAGCGCCTCATATCCGTAGGTGAATTGCTTGATCTCCTTCAGGTCTTTGGTTTCCCCTTTATAGGCCAACTGAAAATTATACTCGCTGGATGCCTTATAGTAAGCATCTCCCCCCTTGGCCAGGGCCGGCTCCTCTGTGACTGTCTCGCTGTAAATGGCCGACCAGTGCTCGCCCTCACCTGAAAAAGTGTACGTATCATGATGTGTACCGCTGTTGCAGGCAGTCAGTAGCATAAGTACCGCTATAAAACCGTTCAGTAAAAAAATTCGTACCGCAGCGTTCCTTCTCATAAGCTCAGCCCTCTTTTCCAAAGGATAAGTAGTTCACGACCGCCTCCACACGCTCCTCTACCGACAAGTCCCCCTCCAGCCGCAAAACAGGACATTCCAGCTCCATCATCCATGCCTCATGCAGCTTAAGGCTCCGCACCTCGGGACCTGCCGTGTCATACAGACTCGCCCATTCCAGAAACGCCTGCACATCTTCGTACCTGCTCCCGCCCGGCAGACTCTCCTTACCGTAACGCCCGTATTCTCTGGCCTTTAACCGTTCCAGTCTGAGCTTTGGCGGAATATACAGAAAAATCACCAGGTCAAAATAGGGCCGCAGGACATCCCCCCAGCCGCATACCGCACCGGATAAAATCCAGGGCTCTCGCTGCTCCAGATCATCTTTTATTATGCTGAGCCGCTCGGTTATTTCCCGCTGCTTCGAAAACTTCTGCTCCCAGAAGTAGTCGTCACTATCCAAATGCACATGCGGAAGCCGGCGGGCAAGCGCCTGACCCAAAGTACTGGTTCCCGCCCCGGAGGCTCCCATGATATGAATTCTGCGTTTCATCCGCACCCCCTGAATGTTACCGCAACTGCGGATATAGCTATCCATAATTTAACATACTATAAGATTGCAGATTCTGCAAAAATGTAACCATTCCCTATACGCTCAGTACCTTTATAACTGCCATATAACACGATTCCTTAAAATGGGCATGCAGTTCATCCTGATCGGCCATCAGCCACTGGATCAGACAGCCGTCGATAATCGCCCGGATAACTGGTGCTGTATTTCCCGGAGTCAGCTCCGTATTAAAAATCCCCTCCTGCTGCCCCAGCAGCAGCACCTCTGTACTGATCCCCGCACAGCTGTCATAAAACCGCTGGTTAATCTCCCGGTAGACCGGACTGCGGCTGGCTCTGGACAGAAAATCCAGATATACACGGTAAAACGAACGGTTCTGCGCCGGACCGGCAAATGCTGAATCAATATAAGCTGTAAGCTTCCCCTCTGCAGTGTGCTGCTCTGCCACCGCCGACGTTTCCCTGGCAGATATTTTGCCGGTCAGCCATTCCAGCAGCTCCACAAGTACAGCTTCCTTACTCGCAAAATAATAATGGACTACCCCTTTGCTGACCTCTGCATAATCCGCAATCGTCTGCAGGGTGACCGCATCATATCCATGCTCCGACAGAGCCCGGAAAGCGGCCGAAAGAATCTGTTTACGTTTCTCTTCCGATTTCTTGTACTTTACCATATGTCCTCCGCCATGCAGCGTAATTGTTCGCTTAGTTTGTTTAATGTGTAGTATATCATAGTCATAAAAAAGTTGACCGGTCAGAATAAATATTATATAACTGACCTGCATACAGTTAACGGATAGGAGCGGATACATTAATGTCAGAACCTTTTCAAGCTTTGGTTGTAGATAAGAACGATACCTTCTCAGTGGAAGTCAAGCAGATTACCCGGGAGGAGCTGCCTGCCGGTGAGGTATTGATCAAGGTCGCTTACTCCAGCGTAAATTATAAGGACGGGCTTGCCAGCATTCCGAACGGCAACATTGTGCGCAACTACCCGTTCATTCCCGGCATCGACCTGTCCGGAACAGTCGTGTCCTCAGAAGATAGCCGCTTTCAGCCGGGCCAGCCGGTCATTGCTACGAGCTATGGGATTGGTGTGTCCCATTATGGCGGGTACAGTCAATACGCCCGTATCCCTGCCGAATGGGTCATCCCCCTGCCTCAAGGACTGAGCCTGCGGGAAGCAATGATTTACGGGACAGCCGGCTTCACAGCTGCGATGTCCATTCAGGCGCTGGAGGATCACGGAGCCGCGCCGGATAAGGGAAAAGTACTGGTAACCGGTGCAACCGGCGGTGTCGGCGGGTCGGCCGTTGCCATGCTTGCCAAGCTTGGCTACCAGGTGACAGCCAGCACCGGCAGAACGGCTGAAGCCGGTTACCTGCAGGAGTTAGGCGCAGGCGAAGTCATTTCCCGCGAAGAGGTTGGCGGCGATGCCGTGAAGCCGCTGGACAAGCAGCTCTGGCAGGCTGCGGTAGATTCCGTCGGCGGCAGCCCGCTCGCAGCCGTACTAAGCAAGATTGCTTACGGCGGGTCGGTGGCAGCAAGCGGTTTGACCGCAGGCACCGCGGTTCCTGCAACGGTAATGCCGTTTATCCTGCGCGGGGTGAGCCTGCTGGGCATCGATTCTGTCGCCTGCCCTGCCGGCAAGCGGCAGCTTATCTGGGAGCGGATGGCGGGTGACCTGAAGCCGGACAATCTCGATATGCTGGTAGACCGTGAAATCACATTAACTGAGCTGCCGGCTGCGCTGGAAGATATCCTTAAGTCTAATACAAGAGGCAGAGTGCTTGTCCGCCTGTCCTAGTATCAGTCCCCGGGTCATTAGACCCGGGGACTTTTTTTAAATGCTGGAACTTACAGTTCGTTATCTGTTCCCGCATTCGGATAAGCCGGAATACCCTGAGCATAAGGCAGCTGGCGGTATGGCTGCTGCACATAAGGCTGGCCATAGTAGGCATGCACATTCATCGGCTGGTATCCAAAGCCCTGTGTAGCAGGCTGAGGCGTATAGTACGGTATGTTGGCCCCTGCCATCACCGGAGCCATATTCGGGGCCATATTTGGAGCCATATTAGGCGCTACATTGACTGGCTGCATATTTTCTGCAGCTGCCTTTGCAGGCTCACAACAGTCCGCAGGCGGACCGATGAAGGTTTTAGGCTTCACCGGAGCCAGCGCTTCCTTCAACAATGCCTCATTCAAGCAGTAAGTATGAGCCAGTACATTGGCCGGTGTTTTACTTAAAATATCGGATCCCAGGATAACTTGAGGCGTAGGCGCATCGAAAATCGCCAGCAGATGGGTACAATCCGCTGTAGCGATCTCATAGTGCCACCAGCCCTGGGGGACATTGGCCACCTGTCCGGGAGTAATCGGGAAGTGCAGCAGCTCGTTAGTGAACGGGTTGATCAGCGAAACCACTGCAGCTCCTGAGATACAATAGACCAGCTCAGCGGCATTTTGATGGTAATGCGGCTCAATTACATTGGATTTGCTGAGAAAAATATCGAGCAATGATGTATTTTCCAGCGTATTCAGCTGCTTGACTCCTAGGACATTAATGAAGTTGCAGTCGTCCTTTTTAAACAGCGTATTGCAGTTCACATCCGCCGTAAATTGAGTAGTCGGAGATGTATAATCCATGTAAGAAGTCATGAAAAGTCTTCCTTTCTGTGAAGCCCAATTTTTATCGTTCTGCGGTAGAATATGTATCTGCCTATGCCCATGTGACGATTTATTTGCTGACACGCGCAACAAAAAAGCATCTTTCCCCGCGAAAGATGCCCTTCTGTCTTACTCGCCATATATAACTGTGCGGTTCCTTCCGTTATGCTTCGCTGAATACAAAGCCTCATCGGCCCGTCCCAGCAGCTCCTCCCGGGTACGTCCATGTGCCGGATAATGGGCAATGCCTTGTGAGGAAGTGACCTTTACCGGCAGAGGAACCTCTGTCTGCTCCAATGTTTTGCGAATCCGTTCGGCAACGATATAAGCATTCTCCGCCTTGGTCCGGGGCAGCAGCAATACAAACTCCTCCCCGCCGTAACGCGCGCATATATCGCCGGGACGGATACTTACCTCAAGAATTCGGGCAACCCGGCGCAGCACCTCATCTCCGGCCAGATGGCCATACGTGTCATTTACAAACTTGAACTTGTCCACATCGAGCACAACAACCGAAAATGGCACCCGTGCGGCGATCCACTGGCTCATACTGATATCCAGCGCCCTGCGGTTCATCAAGCCGGTCAGCAGATCCGTCATCGCTTCCTGGGTCAGCTGGTCAGTCTGCTTCTGGATGTCCCTCCAGGCCAGCACAACTGCTGTAGTAAGCAGATCGACCTCCCGGTTCCAATGCGGCTTCAGCTCGGGCATCTCTATATTCTCTTTGCCGATTCTGTTCACCAGGTCAGCAAGCACCACGAACGGTTTAGCCAGCCGGTGGGCCAGGACAAATACACAGAACAGCAGAACCACAAAGGGAATCAGGGTGTAGGCCAGGATTTTGCGCAGATGCACCAACAGCTGCTGCTGTATAACATCTGCCGGAGAGACAACCACAACACCCCAGCCGTTGGAGGGGACAGACGAATAGCCGGCAAGCATAGAAACCCCTTGCGTATTTACCGCCTGCATTCTGCCACTCTGACCCTGCATTAACTGCGCGACAACCTTGTTGCCCGTAACATCATCATTTAATCTGCTAATGTCCGGATGATACAGCAAACGTCCTTCCTTGCTCACAATATAGTAATAAGATCCTGACTCATCTATCTCATTGTTTCCGAATATCATATTAAGGATATTATAATCCTGAAGATAGACATTGCCGATGAGCTGTCCCAGGTAATGCCTGTCTTTGTTATAGAGCGGCTCGCTCATAAAGAAAAGCATTCTGCCGGTTGACGGGGCAATAAAAGGCGCCGACAGATATGAATTTTTTAATTTGAGCGCTTCTTTGACCTGGGGTGAAGCAATCTGCCTGCCCTCCATACCCAGTGCAGCCGGTGAATTATTCAAAACGTTTCCATCAGCATCAACCAGAATAATCGAATTAAAATAGTTGCTGCTGTTGCGCGACAAATCAAGATATGCATCAATACTTTTCGGCGGTACAGCTCCCAGATTGGCAATCTGATCCGCGCTGAAAATCAGGCTGCTGCGCATCGAACGAAACAGCGAGTCTATCGTCTTACTCATTCTGTCCGCATTAGTGTAATTCAGGTTAAGTGTTGTTTCTATTAATGATTTCTTTTTGGATTGGTAGGAACCAATCAGCAGTATCGTTGTGGTAAGCAGAAAAACCATAGTCACCAGCGCCATGAGCAGCAATGTAAGGCTAAGCTTCTTCCTGGGTCTGTGTTCTGCTCCTTCTGGTCTGGGCATTTCTCTTAACCCCCTAATCCGCCGGGCTTGTTTGCTTTCATTATATACGATTGGTGAAGAATCAACATCCAGATTTCTTTTCCAGTTTCATGTGGACAAAATCGTTCAGGCCGGCAGGGATTAGCAGACTTTAGCCCATTTAAGCAAATAAAAGGAGCAGGCACCAGGGAAGGTCCCGAGCTGCCTGCTCCTTTATTGTACTCACTATCCACTACGTTAATTTAGCGGAGTAATCGCGGTTTTCGTTCGAAATATATTCTATAGAAGCCTATAGCATTCATCCAGCGAAGCTACTGTATAATCCGGCTTGACTTCATGCTCCCAACAGGCATCAGTCCGGTTAATCCAGCAGGCGGTAATCCCCGCCCTTGCTGCACCCAGAACATCCGAAGAGCCGTCCCCGATGTGAATAATCTGTTCCGGTGCTACTCCGTAACGGGTAATGACTTCATGGAACATCATGTTCCGGCTATCGTTTTTGTAGGACTGGTATATTTCAGAAGTAAATAAGGTGACAGGATAATCCAGATAGAATTCCGGTAGCATCAGGTTATCTGTATCACTTACAATACACACCTGATATTCCCGGCACACCTTTTGCAAAAACCGTTCAGTATCTTCATACAATGCAGACCGCCGGTGTTGTGCAAACAAAATATCGACAGCCTGAGCGTAGTCAAAGTCCACCCTATGCTGCTGGAATACCCGCTTGAAGCCGCGGAAATAGATCTCTCTGCTGGTCCAAAAGCTCCCCTGCTTCCTGATCTCTGCCGCCGACTCATAATAACTTCGCAATAGCTGGCTGCCAAGCTCCTTCGCCCGCTCCTCACTGTAATTCTGCTGCAGAATAGGCCTCCACACATGCTCCCTCCGGCCTTCAATATTCACCAGAGTCTGAAACATATCCAGGCTGATCACCTCATAGCGCCTTGTCACCTGCCCGTTTCTCCATTAAACCGGGCTGCCACAAAAACAGCCGGCGAGTTCCAGTAAATCGTAACCTCGTTCGTAGAGTAGCTGAGCTCATGATCGGCAAAGCATTGCGCCGCAGGCCTTCCCTCCAGATGCTCCCTGACATATTCATCATGCAGACCGCGGTCAGGCCCCCCGGATACAAGCCCGGGAACCGGCTCCTCCACTCCGTCTCCGACCGAAGGACGATGATGCGGATGGCGGACCGGGCGGTCGCCGTAGCCGGTCACATAGCTGATATCCAGCACATTGCGGCCCAGCAGATAATGAAGATGATCCAGGGCACAATCGGCATAGGAAAGATTCCCGCTAAACCGCTCCGCTGCCAGCAGCAGCATGGCATTGTTCATCACCAGCATATTGCTGCCCCAGATGTAATCTTCTTCCCGCAGGGAGATGCGGTAGCCATCCTGTTCACTTACCGCAACCAGCCGGTCTGCTTCCTCCAGCAGACCTTCCTGAAGTGTCCGGTACAATCCTTCATCCGTCTGCTCTTTGCCGGTAAGCAAATAAGCAAGTGTGCCGTAACCGCCCATGTCTGCCCAGCCCAAAGCGAATTTCGGGAAGAGCTGACGTGCCAGCGTCTGTACAGCTTGATGATATACCTCTTCACCCGTAGTCCGGTACAGCTCTGCCGCTGCCCAGAAGCGTTCATCATGGTCTACATTGTCACCATATTCACCAGTTGTAATTTCCGGCGGGTTGGTAAAGCCCGGTTCCTCCGTATGCAGCTCCAGCCAGCGCCAGGCCGACTCTGCTGCCCCAAGGCAGCGGGCTGCATACTCCCCGTCCCAAGGCTTATATACTCTTGCCGCCATTGCCATCACCCCGGCAAAATCACCCGTGGCAGCTGCCGAAACCGGCGAGAAAAACAGCTCTCCTGTATCATCCTCAGGCATCACATCGAGACCCGGAAAACCCGCAGTCGTCAGCTTGTGATATACGCCGCCGCTGACGGTTTCCTGCATTTTAAAGAGCCAGTCCAGTTCGACCTTGCATTCCAGCAGCACATCAGGCGTTTTGCCGTCACTCTCCGGCAGTGTAAACGCATCCGAAAAAGCAGCAGGATACCATTCAAAAGCCAGCAGCAGATCAGCAACCGCCTTCGCCCCCGGACCGGAATACTTACCATAGTCCCCGGCGTCGTGCCAGCCTCCGCTGCTGTCCAGCTTAACGCCAGGCTGGCCGATCACTGTTCCCTCAGCCAGATGACAGGCTGCATGTCCCCATGGCCCGGCATATTCTCCGGACAATTCCGCACCGCACCGGTAAAAATAAAAGGCTTTCAATAATCCCTTTTGCAGTTCCCCGTAAGGACGCTCTCCAATAACAAACTCAGCGGATCCTGTCCCGTTCTCGGCTTCAATGAAGTACCGGCCGGGAGCAGTGACAGCAGAAAAATCTCCTGCATGCACATTAGCACCGCTGGACTTATCCGCTAATGCCGCAGATGTTTCCCCGCTGAACACGGATACGCCTGTTCCGGCATCCAAAACCCGGTATTTATGCACCCCGCCTGTAAACAGGGCAATCTTCCTCCCCCCGGCCGGATACCCGATCTGATTCACTGTAATTGCGCGGACATTGTGTTCACTCACCTGATACACACTCCTTTTCTAATTTCAGTGCCTGTTCCAGATATACTGCTACACCATCTTCATTATTGGAGTCAATTACCCTGTCAGCCAGTGCTTTAAGCTCAGGCTGGGCATTCTGCACAGCAATTCCTGTACCTGCTGCCGTAAACAGTCCTAGGTCATTAATGTGGTCACCGAACACTGTGATCTTGTCCGGCTCAACGCCCATATGCTGTGCCCACAATTTCAGCCCGTCGCTTTTGTTGCCCCGGGGATGACTAAACTCCAGGAAATAGTGATCCTCTATGTATATATCCTGCATGAAATGGATCTGCAGCTGATCGCCGAACCTCTCCTGCACCGCCTCCCGGATAGGCTGAAGCTCCTCAAGCAAGCCGATATAGCTGATAATCAGTGTCCGGCAGCCGTCCGGGCATTCCAGCCTGTTCACTTCCCTGAACCGCTTGTCTCCGGGCCGGCTGTTATAAAACCGGATCTCCCCGCTCCTTGTCAGCGGTTCATACAGCACCCGCTCATTATCATCTTCATCCAGCGAGAAATAAAAAGGGGTTAAGCCGCCCGCTTTCCTGCCGAGAGATATAATTTCCCCGGAAATAACTGGGTCCAGCCAATAACCGCCGATTACTTTTCCATTAATTCCGTCATAGATTAAAGCCCCGTTGTAGAGAATGAGCGGATGCTTCCAGGGAATCTGCGAAACTACGCGGGCTGCACTGATATAGCCTCTGGCTGTTGCATAGCTTATCAGCGCTCCCTGATCCAGCGCCTCCGTTATCACCTGCACCGTAAAGTCTGTAAGCCTCTGGTCCGAAGTGAGCAGCGTACCATCCAGATCCGTGATATAGGCCTCAGCTGTCATATGCACTCTCCTTTAAGTTTTGATGGCACCCGCCATCTGCTTAAATACATGCTATACGCTGCCGCTCATTCCGGCTGTGATTATTCCCCCAGCAGCTTCATAAAACCGGCCGGCAGATTGAATTGCTGGTTATTAATCATGATCCGCTGGAACTCAATGGAATCATCCTCGGCCTGGGCATCCTTGATTTCCTGAATCTCACGGTGCAGGCGTTCCATCTGCAGATCCAGCTCATTCGCTTTTATAGCCGCATTCTTCAGCTCACGGGTCAGGTGCTCAGGTACAGACTGGCTGTATTTATAGAAAATTTTATGTTCTAGGCTGGCCCAGAAGTCCATGGCAATCGTACGGATCTGCACCTCTACGCATACCAGCTCTGTGCAGTCCGACAGGAATACCGGCACTTCCACCAGCAGGTGAAGACTCTGGTAACCGTTCGGCTTCGGATTTTTGATATAATCCTTAACCTGCAGCACCTTCAGGTCGTCCTGCTTCTGCAGCATCTCGCTGACCTGATAAATATCCGAAATGAACGAGCAGGTGATCCGCAGTCCGGCGATATCCTTGATGCTTGATCTTACTGCGTCCAGCGAAAACGGTTTGTTTTTGCGGAGCATTTTGTTCATGATACTCTCCGGGGATTTGATGCGGGACTTGGTATGTTCAATCGGGCTATAGTCATGGAGCATCTGGAATTCCTGCTTCAGGATTTCAATTTTGGTCTCTATTTCTTCCAGGGCAAACTTGTAAATCATCATAAACCGGGTCAGTTCGTACTTGATCTGTTTAAAATTCTCAATCTGGTTGCCAGCGTTCATCTTCATTTCTCCTCTTTCTGCTGCCAAAGGTTTAGCAGGTTCTCTTTTAATCATAGCCAGTCAGCCTAAGGAATTCAAATATAACCATAAAGCAAAAAAAGCCGCCCCCGTCCCGCACAGGGATTGAAGGGTGACTTTTTCGGACATTAATGTAGAACTGGCCTTGCTTTATACTAAAACCTCATCTACCATTAAGTTACGTTCGCGGGACAGGTCCCGGTACGTTTCATTCACTTTGATCAGCGGCTTAAAAATATCCAGAGCATTGTTCATTACAATGGTGCCTGTTTCCCCGTTGCTTAGCTGCACTGTTTTGCCTACAAAGCCCGGTAAAAGATGACCTGTCAGCGCCTGGACTACGTTCCCGTTCAGCTTGCCGAAGCCCCATTCATGCACCTGGCGCAGAACGCTTACCAGCCCCTGCTTGGGACGGCTCAGTCTTGAAGTGGTCAGCTTCATGTATAGATCTGCAACTGTAACAATTTCGGTGTAGGGATGAATTTCCGATCTGGAGAAACCCGACGGATAACCCGCAGCTTCTTCAAAGTAATGATGCTGCAGTGCAACAAGCGCTGTGTCTTCATCCTTCATCGAACTGCGGATGATATCGTAACCATAGGCAGTATGGCGTTTCAGCTCATCTGTCTCCTCTGCGCTCAGCAGTCCCGGGTTGTTCAGGATAGACAAAGGCACCTGGCTTTTGCCGATATCATGCAGATAGCCGGCACGGCTGATCCGGTAGCACTCCTCTTTCGAATGACCAAGCCATGTGGCAATATAGTAAGACAGCAGCCCCACTTGAAGGGAGTGCTGATACGTATCAATATCTTCACGGTCAAGCAGCAGCAGCAGCGAAACAACGTCCTTTTGCTTATCCAGAGTCGCGAGCAGCGGCTGCAGCGTAGCATCCACCAGCGCCGGGGTGAAGCATCCCTGGGATAACGCCTCAAGAAAGGTCGCCTCGTAATTCATGATGACCTGGTCGAATTCATTATGCAGCCCATGGCTCTGCTCCTCAGCGCCTCCCGCCAGCTGACGGACTTGAATGGACACATAGTCGAGCCGGTGTCTGATCAGCAAGGATATCTCTTCACGGCGGACTACCGTTCCGCCCGGTAATATATGCAAGCCTACACTATTGAAAGTGTCAGTCATGAGACGGTCACCTGGTTTAAGATCTGTGACATGAACCTTCAAGTTGCAGCACTCCTTCAAATTGCAAATAATTAAACCTTATATTCTTTGATCATAGCCAAATGCCCTCCCGGTAACAATATGGTTAAAGTCGCATTCAGCTGTCCGGCCTAGGTCAAATGTAACCCGACTTTAGCCGCGCTTTTTTCCATAAATGTAATGGTTACTGCAGAAAGACTTCTTTCCTTCCTATCATTTGCATGCAAATCAATAGTATAATCAATTCCAGCTCATATTGTTAAGGAGGTTTGTTATGTTCGAGCATTTGGTAGTGTTTAAGTTTAACAGCAGCTATAAGCCTGAGCAGGAGCAGCAGCTGGTAGAGACGCTTTTGAATCTGAAGGAGCAAATACCTGGAATAACCGGTTTAACCGCAGGAGTGAATGTGACCGAAGAAACGGAGAATATCCATGGCTATACGCTGGGGCTCCGCGTGACCTTTACAGATCAGGAAGCCCTGCGCGCATATGGGCCGCATCCGGCCCATCAGAATTTTGTGGCAATGCTTGAGGGGATTATTGAAAGTGTTGTAGTTGTAGATTATCCGGTACATGGCTGATTCCGCGCAGTTCGGCGGACAGCTGCTCTAAAATAAGTCGTTTACATCGGCAAGCACCTTGCCGACCAGATGATCCTTGGCGACAAACGGAGTTGGCCACAAATGGGCATCATAGCTGACATTCCGGTTGTCGCCAAGGAAGAAATAATGCTCTTCCGGCACGGTAACCGGTCCGAAGGTATAGGTCATCGTTTCCTTCAGATACGGCTCATCGATCTGGCTGCCGTTCCGGTAAAGTGCCCCGTCTTTGATCTCAATCGTATCACCCGGCAGTCCGATCAGCCGTTTTACATAACGTTTCCCTTCCTCGCCGGGTACCGGCGGGTAGAAAACAACGATATCACCATGCGCAAGCTTGGTCATCCAAAGCATTTTTTCCACAAACAGCCTGTCATTGACTTCAATCGTCGGAACCATGGAATCGGTCGGGACTCTCATTGCTTCGGCAACATAGGAACGGATAAATAGGGACAGGATTATACCCAGCGCAATACTTGGCAGCCACTGCTTCAGAATTTTTTTCATGTTGGCACCCCGTTTGTCCGATTTGAATTAGTAATTGGAATTGGAATTAGAGCTAGAGTTCAAATTTGGCCAAAATCCGCGTCATTTCAGCTTCCACATCAACTGCCGCGCTGCTGCTCATATGTATCACAAGAAAACCGCCGAAGATCTGCTCATACCTGCCGCCGTTCTCTTCGACAACCCGCTTCAGGGCAGTGATTTCCGGTGAGGACGCCGCTTCCTTGCTGAGCAGCCAGGCGAATCTTTCGTATGCGGATTTTTGGACCGT
The DNA here is from genome assembly GCF_038595055.1 of Paenibacillus sp. FSL R7-0345. Lineage (NCBI taxonomy): Bacteria > Bacillati > Bacillota > Bacilli > Caryophanales > Paenibacillaceae > Paenibacillus > Paenibacillus sp. FSL R7-0345. Next base: position 2,776,539 of record NZ_CP152002.1, on the reverse strand, counting down.
CTCCACGTAATAGGATATACCTTGCTTCTTTTTCACCCGGATAATATCTCCAAGCGTAATGCCCGGGTAAAAAATCGGTGTTTCTTCGATTCTGTATTTATCGTTCGCCACTGGAATCACATCCAGCACCTCAATTTCACGCCCTGACTCATCAAAACAGATATGCAGCCCTACTGTTTCCGGCATAATACACCTCAATTCTCTTAGCAAAATCCGTGAATCTTCATTGTATTCAAACTTGTCTGGTTTGGCAATGAGGACGCTCATCGGACCGCTGCCTGCGGCAGCAAGCTTAATACCTCCTTCCGGCTATGGTTCTCATTATAAAGAGACAAAGTTACATCACGGGTATCAGCCTGTTTAATTTTAGGTTACTTTTAGGTTAAGCTCTGCCAACTGCTACTCTTGTGCCAATTGTATCTGATGTAAAGTCAGCTTTCAGCTTCATTTTTTGCAGCATATAATGTGCAGCCGATAAGCCAATCCCCGCTCCACCCTCATATGAGGAGTTATCCATACCCGGGCCTTTGTCCGCAAGAATGATCTGTTCATTTTCCACATCAACCACGATGTTTACATATTTCCCCTCTGCTGCATGCCGGATTATATTCTGAAACAAATTATCAAGAACCCGGGTCAGCCATTTAGGATCTGCGTCCCAATAAAAAGTATGATCAGCCGGCAGTTCGGCATCGATCTGAATGTCTTGCTCTTCGAATACAGGATACCAGGCGGCAACAGCTGCTCTTACCAGACGGGCTATATCTGTTGAAACGGGCACAAAAGGATCTTTTCCCGAGGTAAGCAATGTATAGGAAAATAAATCCTCCATCAAATCTCCGGTTCTTGTAATCGTATGGTCCATCTCTGTTAATGAGTCTTGCCCTTCCGGACATATGGATTCTTTATGTAATCTGTTGATATGTCCTCTCAAAATGGTAAGCGGCGTCCGCAGGTCGTGCGATAAATTCGCGATGAGCTGATGCCTTAATAACTCCTCTTCGTATTCCCGCTTACGGCTGTCTTCAAGCTGCTGAATCATCCAATTGAAAGAAAGTCCTAACTGGTCTATTTCATCCATACGGTCACTATGAACAGGTACAGGTTCAGGGAAGGTGTTATGATCAGCAGAAAATGTCATGACTTCCTGCAGACTGATCAGACGTTTGCGGAGCCGCAGGAAGAACAGCCAGGATATTATAACAAAGGCAACCATAATAAAACTGAACAAAAAAAGTGTAACGAAAAAAGGATTTATCGTATCCAGATTTACTTCATTAACAGTAAACCCGACAAACGCAGAAAAAAGAAGCATTATTAGAGGAGGAAAAAAGATAAACAGAAAATGTACTTTTAAGTAACGGCGGAATAGTGATCTGCCCTGTTTCATAGCTTCACCCGGTAGCCTATCCCCTTTAATGTTTCGATAATCTCCGGAGCATCCGGGTTACGTTCCAGCTTTTGACGCAGTCTGCGGATATGTACCATCAAAGTTTTATCACCTGTTATATAAGCTTCCTCCCAGACGGCTTCATAAATCTGTTCCTTCGGCAGCACCTGGTTAGGGTGGCGCAAGAAGTACATCAGGATTTGATGCTGCTTACCTGTTAAAAGTATTTCATCTCCTGTACGCTTGTCATATACCGTTTGCGCCTGCTGGTCTACTTCGATATGAGTTCCCAGTAAAATACGCCCGGGATATGTCCCGCTCCTCCGGCGGATTAATACTTCCATTCTCGCCACTAATTCATCCGTATGGAACGGCTTCGTTAAATAATCATCAGCGAATTGCAAACCGTCTACCTTATCATTTACCGATGTCCGGGCAGACAGCAGGAGAATCGGAACAGCAGGAGCTGCCCTTTTTAACCGTCTTCCCACAGTAAATCCGTCCAAGCCAGGTAACATGATGTCCAAAATAACGATTTCATGCCGGTTTACCTCTTGTTCAGCTCCTTCACCGGACTGCAGCCACTGAACCGTGAACCCCCGTTGTTCCAACTCTTCCTTAACCCAGCTGCCTATTTTCAAATTATCTTCAATGTATAATACTTTTCTGTTCAAGTAACACACTTCCCTCTAACTATGGTTTCCTGCTGTCCGTCCTGCAGAGATGTACGATTCTATTTCAGCCCTGACAGAGATTTGGCGATGATGCGTTCAAGCATCTTCCAGGGCAGCAGCATCTTGCCGATAATCAGACTCTGGATGCCTTTGCCGACAGGGTGGCGCAGCTTAGGGTTCCGCTTATTCACGAGCCGCCCGATCAGTTCGGCCACCTGCCGGGGGTCCGGCGCCGTTTCCGCAGTCCGCCGGGAGTAGCGCAGCACCTCATCGAGCTGTTTTTTGTAAGGTGAAGCTTCACTGCTCTGGAAGCCGTCCATCCCTTTACCCCAGATCGGTGTGCGGAAGGAGCCCGGCTCGACCAGTATAACCTTGATTCCAAAAGGCAGCAGCTCCTGGCGCAGGCTCTCGCTGAAGCCCTCTACCGCGAACTTGGATGCGGCATAAGGACCATATCCCGGAAAGCCGAACAGCCCGCTGACACTGCTGACATTGATGATGGTTCCCGCCTTTTGGCTGCGCATAACCGGCAGAACAGCCTTGGTAACCTCGATCAGTCCGAAAAAATTGGTGTCCATCTGCCGCCGCCACTCCTCCATGCTGACTTCCTCCACGAAGCCGCCGACGGCAAAGCCCGCATTATTCACCAGTACATCAATCGTACCGAAGCGGTCAACAATTGCCGAAAGAGCCGCTGCTATGGACCCGGAATGAGTGACATCCATTGTCATTAGGTGAATTTTTGAGGATATACCTGCTTCTTCCGCCTGGCGGACCAGCTCGTCCTTGCGCTGCAGATCGCGCATAGCAGCAACTACCTGATATCCCTGCTCTGCCAGCTTAAGCGCCGTCAACAGCCCGAAGCCGCTCGATGTTCCTGTTATTAAGGCGATTCTATCCTTTGTATCTGTTTGTATCTGGTTCATTTGCTCCTCCTGCCGTTTCATTTCATTTCATTCAGCGAACTAATGTTCTTTTATCCCTTGACTTTCCAGTTCATTCAAGCTATACTGAGAATAAATTACACATGTTGAGCGGGTGAAGCACCTCGCAGGACAGGCATTATTGCCTTTCTTGGGGGTGCTTTTTTGCGCGTTCTAATAACATGGAGAATGGAGATGAGTAGTAATATGGCTAACCCCGCAATGATGAACAGAATCCGCAAATTCACTGGTCTGCTGCTGATCCTGGCCCTCCTGGCCGGCAATACTCCCCGGGTCGATGCAGCCTCGGACTGGGATGAGGCGCTCGAGCAGATTAACGGACTGTACAGCAGTTACATTGGCCTCCAGGAATCCGTTAAGACAGAGAACAAACGCAATCAGGAGCTCCGTAAGCAGAACACCAGCGATCTTGCCGCCATTAATGCAAGACTTCAGGCAACCGACCAGAGCCAGCTGAGCCGCCTGAAGACGGAAGCTGAGGCTACGAAGAAGAAGCATGCTGCCCTGCTGGAGCAATATTCTGCGCTCGGCAAGCAGGCAACCGCAGCACGCAAAGCGGGCAGTCTGCAATCTGCTGCTGCGCTGGATTTGAAGCGCAATAAATTAAAGACGGCGGCAACTGCAGCCAAAGCCGAGATTAAGACGAAGAATATTGCACTTACTGCAGCCAAATCTGCCGCTGCCGCGAAGAACAAGCCTGCCAAGGATGCCTTGTCACCCGTGTCCGGTTTGAGAAAGCAGCTTACTGCCGGGAACAAGCAGCTGAGTGAAATCCAGACGGGCCGTTCAGATGCGGACAAGCGATACAAGGCTGCAGTAAAGGCCGGAGATGCGGTTACCGCTGCGGCAGCCATGAAGGTTTCCTGTGCCAGAATGACGGAAATCCGCACCTTGCTGCAGCAGCACTATGTATTGGAGCAGAAGATCACTGCTGCCCTGCGCCAGGCTGAAGCCAAGCTGCCGAAGTAAATGCCTGTGCTGATGCATAGCTGCAGGTTCAGCCCGGCTTATACTGCCGGCCTATCAGATCAGCTGAACCATCCAGCTGATGAAATGAGCTGCCGGCTCGAATACCAGCTGGCCCAGCAGTGTTCCAAGTACCCGGGAGAACATTAACAGAATATAGATTTTGCCGAGCTGGTCACGGTATTCCATACTTTCCGTAGCTTTATGGGTGATAATGCCCAGCTGCGGGTCAATAAAGACGGTCAGCAGGATAGTAGCGAGACCGTTGATCAGCCCGGAAGCATTGGAAGCGGTAGCGAGCAGCTGGGGCGATAAATGCCCGGCATACAGGGAAGACAATACGCCCACGGTATAGAACCCGGTGACAAATATATTCATAATGATGAACCGCTTTGGGATGCCCAGATACCGGAAGCTCGGCAGCTGCAGGCCGGGTCTTTTGAAATATTTGCGGGTGTTCTTCAGCTGTTCGACCGTCACGCTGCTCAGCAGCTTGGGAATTGAGCCTTCCACTTCAAGCTTGGAAATCACCCTGCTGAACAAGCCGACAAACGTCGGGAAGAGTACAATCGCAATCAGGGTACCTAGCGTAGAGGCGAGCATAATAATCCGCAGATAATTGCCAAGCGGAAAGCTTGTATCCACATTATTGGAATAGTCTACGAATTTGGCTGTCAGCGGAGCCTGAATCATGTTTGCTGTTCTTGAGATGAGTACGATAATTCCGGTCAGTGACAGGGCAATCGCAATTTTGTTCAGCTTCACTCCGGCAAAACGGACGGAATACGACAAGGTTTCTGCCGTGTTAATAATCATTGTAAGCAGACATACCACGATCAGGCTGTTCGTCATAGTCATCAGGAAATCTCATCTCCAAATCATACAGCATATGATAGCTTGGCGCCTTTCCGGCATCGAACCAGCTCAATCTCAGTACATTGACAGACATCTGTACATTCATGCTGGCTTTCTGTTCAGGCAGCAGCGATCCAGCACATAGGCCCCGCAGATTCCCGCAGTATAGCGGATTAAGTCAATCCATAGAAAGCCCCTGCCCAGAATCAGCCCGCCAGGCAGTGTGGCTCTCCATTCATTAATCCATGCTGCCTGATACAGCTGGCTGAATTCGATGCCGAAGCTGAACAGGAAGCTTAGCACTAATGCTGTGACCTGTGAACGGCGGGTACAAAGCAGACGGAACCCGAAATACACCATAGCTGCCCATAAGGCATCCCCCAGATGAGCCGCTGCGAATCCTGGTAAATACTCTCCAAATGTTCTGGAGCTCAGACCTGATCCAATAGCCAGGAGAATGGCGCAGCAATATACGATTCTAAGGCGGAGATATACTTTATTTGTGCGGATCGTCTCCCCTGCCTCTTTCAAGCCGGTTATCCTCTTAACAGGCTTTGAATCCGGCGTCTTTCGGCCTGTCTTATTCAAAAATCGCCTCTGCTGATTCTGACTTCCGGCGGAATAGCGCGGGCGGATAGGGAATGGCAATCTGCGGAAGCTCCTCTTCCTTGAAGAACCTAAGCTCCTCACATTCTCCATCCATATTTCTTGGGGTACCCTTGACAATTATACATTCGAATACTGTAACAGAGTATTCGACGCGGTCACCATTACTGTACTCATAAGCATACTTCTCTCCGCCAAATACACCGCTGATCCGTACAGGTGTTACCATCAGTCCTGTCTCTTCGAACACTTCACGGCGCAGTGCCCTGGAGGGTGTCTCCCCCGGCTCAACAGCCCCAGCCGGCAGGCCCCACAGCTCTTCTCCTCCTTTGCGGATGAAGAGAATCTCATCCGCGTCATTACGTATAATTGCAGCAACAGACGGTATCATCAGCAGACTTGTCCCCAATCTGCTGCGCAGATCACGGTAATAATCAGATATCGGCATGCTAATTCCCCTCTCTATTTTGTACTAATGTATGATAATGACGGCGCAGGAATTACAGCTCATCCTTGCGGAAGGTAATCATCGGCACGTGCTGTTCCTTGGGGTAGTCCTTACATTCATATAATTCAACATTATAAAACTCGGCGGTTTCTTCAAGAGTAACCGACTTGCAGACGTATTCTGTCTTCCCGGGAGCTGTACTCATGTAGTCTCTGGTCAGATCTGCCCGTAAGTGCAGCACCTGCCCGTCTGTATAAAAGTCATATACAAATGGTCCGCTGTCAATTCCCCATCTCAGAATCGTCAGATTATCTCCTTTGCCTTCCTCAAACCGGGTGAGCATCTCTTTGATCCGCTCAAAGTCAGTCTGATCAAAGTGTGTTAACAGATCAGGCTGGTCCCTTGGAACAGGCTGATTAACAGCCAGCAGTAACCCCAGAAGAATACCTATTATCAATGTCTCCAGTACAATGACCGTTGTAGCAAGCTTCATCGGCAGCGCCTCCTTCACTCAAACTGCTCCTAACTTATATTTGACACAGCATGCCTCTGTTCCTTGCAGACAAACCAAATAGGACCTTCCTTTGCCGGAATGACAAAGAAAGGTCCCTGATTATAAAGTGACCGCTTACGGATAAATATCAGCTATCACCCGGCTCCAGATCAGCCAGGCTGCGCCGGCGTATCCGGAAGGTCCAGAGCAGATCAGCCAGGAACAGCACAGCAAACAGCGGCAGGACAGGTGTCCATAGAGGCTCAACAAAGTGATAAAGCAGCTGGATCAGCGGGTGCAGCAAGTAGACGCATCCGGCTGCCAGCACCCACCAGTACAGTGAGAACTTGAGACAGATATGGCCGTGCAGCTGGCGGGGCATGTCTGAATAATCCCACCATTGCTTGCGGAAAAAGGTCTTGAGCAGCCAGCCGCTGACGTATTCAACCAGCGACGGAATAATCAGCGCCAGCAGCAGAAACAACGGAAGCGGAAGCTCCAGCCTTTGAACAGCCAGCAGCAGCAGCGGGGCAAAGCCGTACATCGGCTTAACCGGACCTTTGAGAAAGCCTTCCTTGCGGAAGCTCCCCTGGCTGTAAAGATTGTATGTCCCTTCCAGAACCCAGCCTAAGAAAGAGTAAACTGCAAAGTAAAAGAAATACTGGCCAGCTGCCGCAAAAGCGGAATCGCTGTCCGGCGGCAGCAGCGGAATAATGTTCACTGTACGGCCTCCCTCGCTGTAAGTTTTATACAGGTAGCTCGGGAGGTAGTATGCCTTTGCTCTTTTCATCTTATACGGAAGTAATCGTTTAAATCAGATTTCACAAAAAAAGATGTCCCCACAGCCGGTATTACCTGGCTTTACGGGACATCTCCTAGTAATCCTTAAACTCGATACAACACTGTACACCTTGGGGTTCACTCCTTCTGCTGCTGTTCCTTTAGATGCTGTACTGTCAAAGGAATCTCATGCTGTTTCTGCAGTGCCTCAAGCGTTAGCTCGCTGCGCACGCCAAAGTCTGAACCGTACTTTTTTTCCAGATTGCCTGTCTGTGCCTCTCCACGCTTTTGCCTGTAACGGCCGTTGTCGTTCCGGCTACGCATTTTCTTACCTCCTCAAGTTCATTTGCCTGAGTCCCGAAAAATCTGCGCTGTTGACCTGAGTATACAACAGAGGCTTAGTAATACTCAATACACCAGGTACCGCCGGACATAGAAACAGACTGCCCGTTTAGGACAGCCTGTCTGGATTGAAGTGAGTTTAGTTTTTTGGAAGCGGGTCCGGATGCGCAGATTCCGCCGGTTTGGCTACCCAGTCGTCAGCCTCCGGTTCGATATCCACACCATTCTCCATCTTTTTGCGTTCTGCCAGGGAGTCACCGTCTTTGTTCTCTTTATTGCGGATTTCCGCTTCGTCCTGAATATGATCAGTCATGTGAATTCCTCCTATGCTAACAGTTTTTTGGATCACTTAGTTATAGTTACCCGTTAGACTGTTTTGCAAACATCATTTCTGGATACCGGAGTTCACGCTATTCTTCTCCTTATTCATAATAAACCCTGAACACGATATCCTGCTCATAGTTGCCGAAGCCGCGTCCGTACAGCGTCAGACCGCCCCGCCTTCGGGTTGAATCTTCTGCCGTCAGCCTGAAGGTCCACTGATCCTTCTGCCAGCATACATCATCGAGGGTTACAGATGAGATTTGCTGCCCGTCTATATAAGTGCCGCCCCGGTTTACCCGAAGTACCTTCAGCAGCCCATACTGGTTCACATCTGAATTCCACCAGGAAGGGGTAAGCCGCCCGCGCATGACCCCGAAATCGCCCGGACTTGTCCATTTACCCAGATCATGCCCGTTCAGTGCAAACAGAATCTCCGACGGCCACTTCTCATTGACATTCGGCGCTTCCGAGCCCAGCTCGAGTGAAATTTCAATCTCCTGCACCTTCTGGTCCATGAACAAATAATTAGGCACCTTATATTCGGCATATCCCTTGGCGAACCAGAGGATGCCCGCATCCACCCGCCCGGGATCAAGAAAATAACGCGGATCATCATAGTAGCCGATCAGCTTCTCGGTAGTGGCGATTCCGCAGGTCGGGGAAGCCTGCAGATCTGTATAATGTCCCACCGGAACAGATACCTCAACCACCTTACGGGCGATGCCCTTCGCCCCCGACAATTTGATCTGCAGAAAATTAGCTGACAGGGAGCAATATTTATAGGTTCCGCCGTCAATCCGTTTCATCTGCGAGCTGACAATTCCGGCCTTCTGGAGCTTGGCTACATGCGAGCTGACGATTGCGCTGCTGAGATACAGCCTGGCAGCCAGCTCTTTAATATGCATCTCTTCCGTGCCCAGCAGATCAATGATTCTAAGCCGGACCTCACTGGCCAGTGCTTCATACACTTTAAGCGATTCTGAATCAGTAGTTAAGTACATCCTTATCCTCTGCCCCTCTTGGATTAGTAATTATATTAATCCTAAAGATTTATATTGCCTATTTTAACGTATAATTCGTATTATGTAATCATATAAAGATTAATTAATTAACAAAATCATTAATTCAACTCAAAGGAGCTGCAATGATGACTATAAAATCGACAATGATCGTTGACAAGGATTTCCGGCTGGCCGAGGTTGACCCGAGAGTATACGGTTCCTTTATTGAACATCTGGGCCGGGCTGTGTACGGCGGCATTTATGAACCGGGGCATCCGACAGCCGATGAGGACGGCTTCCGCGGTGATGCTCTTCAAGCCATCCGTTCGCTGAATGTTCCAATTATCCGCTACCCTGGCGGTAACTTTGTCTCCGGCTATAACTGGGAAGACGGTGTCGGCCCTAAGGAAGACCGTAAGCGCTCTCTTGAATTGGCCTGGTGGGTTACAGAAACTAATCAGGTCGGCACCAACGAATTCGCCAAATGGGCAAAGCTGGTCGGCTCCGAAGTAATGATGGCGGTAAACCTGGGCACACGCGGCATCGACGCCGCCAGAAACCTGGTTGAATACTGCAACCATCCATCCGGCTCCTATTACAGTGACCTGCGGATTTCCCACGGGGTTACAGAGCCGCATAAATTCAAAACCTGGTGTCTGGGCAATGAAATGGACGGCCCGTGGCAGATCGGTGCCAAAACAGCGGTTGAATACGGCAGACTTGCCAACGAAACAGCCAAAGCAATGCGCTGGGTGGATCCTAATCTTGAGCTTGTCGCCTGCGGCAGCTCGGGCAGAAGCATGGCTACCTTCGCTGAGTGGGAAGCTACAGTCCTTGACCTCAGCTATGACAATGTAGACTTCCTGTCCCTGCATACCTACTATAACAACAATGAGGGTGACAGCCCGAATTTCCTGGCCAGCTCGCTGGATTTAGATCAGTTCATCGACAGTGTAGCTGCTGTGTGCGACTATATCAAGGCCAAAAAGAAAAGCAAGAAGAAAATATACCTCTCGCTTGATGAATGGAATGTATGGAAGTCCCAGGGGTCCAGCCGCGCCGAAACGTACTGGCAGGTTGCTCCGCCGGAATTTGAGGATGTATACAATCTGGAGGATGCGCTTGTTGTCGGCTGCTGCCTGATCAGTCTGCTCAAGCATGCCGACCGGGTAAAAATGGCCTGCATCGCCCAGCTGATCAACGTCATCGCGCCGATTATGACAGAGAACGGCGGACCGCTCTGGCTGCAGACTACGTTCTACCCTTACATGCATGCTTCGCAGTTCGGCCGGGGAACCGTTCTGCACCCGCTGATTACCAGTCCGAAATATGACTCCAAGGACTTCACTGATGTTCCTTACCTTGAAGCAGTCAGCGTATACAATGAAGAGCTGGGTGAGGTTACTGTGTTCGCAGTAAACCGCCATCTGACTGAAGGCATGGAATTTTCTGTTGACCTGCGCAGCTTCGGCGAAGCCTCTGTTATCCAGCATACCGTGCTTGAGCATGAAGACCTCTATGCAGCCAACACACGCCAGAATCCCGGCAACGTACTGCCGCATGACCGCGGAAATGCTGCAGCAGACGGCGGACGCGTGAGTGCACTGCTGCCAAAGGCTTCCTGGAACGTAATCCGCCTGAAGGTTAAAGCTGAATAAGCTCTTTCCGGCTAGTGGTACATGATCCAGGCGACAAACGGACCAACAATGGAGCCGACGATCGCGCAGACAGTCATTGCTACCGAGCTCATTGATACGGACTGCTCACCGTATTCCAGCGCTTTGGCTGTGCCAAGCGCATGAGATGCGGTACCCAGCCCGATGCCGATGCCTGACTCGCTGCGAATCCTGAACAGCTTGATGATGTACGGACCGCCTATTGCTCCAGTGAAGCCCGCAATCATTACAAAGACTGAGGTCAGGGAGGAATCCCCTCCCAGGTTGCCGGAGATTTGAATCGCTACAGCCGTTGTAATGGATTTGGGCAGAATCGAGAGCACATAGATTTTGGAAAAGCCGAGGCTTGCCGCCATCAGCAGGCCGCTCAGCATGCCGACCAGAAGGCCGGTTACGGTTCCGCCGAGCACGGCCGGCAGATTCTCCCGCAGCACATGCCGCTGCTTATACAGCGGATAAGCCAGCGAGACGACCGCCGGACCGAGCAGACGGTTGATCCATTCGCCGCCGATCATGTATGTATCATACGAAATATCGAATCCAAGCAGCAGCACCACGACGGTAAAGGTGGCTGTCAGTGCTGGTAAAAGGACAGGAAGACGGTACCGTTTGTACAGCATAGCCATGAACAGATAAATGACAACATTGAACAGGATAAATCCTGCCGCAAGCAGAATTCTCATGCACCCTTCCTCTTTTCACTCAGACTTTCAGCAGGCAGGGTCTGTCTGCGGGTACGGCTTGCACTGAAGCCGGCAATCCACTGGCTGGTATGGGCAGTAACAACCATGGTGAGTACGCTGCTGACAACCAGAACCGCAATGAGCAGCAGCCCCCGGCCGCTGAATATATCGAGGTGGTTCATAATCCCTGCGGTTGCCGGAATGAAGAACATGGGCAGGTAGGCCAGAATAAACGATGAGCCGTTTTCAATCAGCTTAACCGGTACAATTTTTAACAATAACAGAACAAAAAGCAGCAGCAGGCCTACGATGCTGCCGGGAACCGGCAGATGCAGGAGCTTCTGCAGAACATCGCCTGCCAGATAGAACACATACAGTATTGCGACCTCGGCAATGACACGGATTATTTTCATGTTGCAGGAATCCCTTCAGTCTAAAATAGGTAATCACAAGTTACACTTACCTTCTAAGACTAGCGGCCTTTCAGCAAATTTTCAATTGTTTTTCGCACCTTCTCAATATTTTCACAAAACGAGTAGAAACGGCTTCGTCGTCCTTCATGGAAGGCGGCAACCGTTTCTGCGAGAAATATAAGGAGCATTGATAGCGTAGAGCATATCCATTCTTATATTATGAAAAAACCTCTTTGCAGAGCCGGCGTTCACAGCACCAGCTTCTGCAGAGAGGTTTTTGTCACACTTTAGCCTTACACCCACTGAATGACTTGTTCGGCGGTTTGTCTTGTTTTGGCACGCGGTTCAGCTTTACGGTAACCAAAGGCAGCCATGCAGGCAAGGCCGAAATGTTCACGGTCCAGAATCCCTTCCGCTTCCAGCGTCTGCTCAATCAGCTCCTTGTTGAAGCCTTCAATCGGGCATGAATCGATACCGATCATTGCCGCAGCGGTCATCATGTTACCCAGCGCCAGGTAGGTCTGCCGTGCCCCCCACTCAAATTTAGCCCGGTCATTGCCTTTTAATCCAAAATCATCATTAAGAAAAGCATCAAACACCTTGGCTTTTCCTGCAGCCACCTCTGGTGGCAGCTGCTGTACCTCGTGCATCATCCCCCCGATAAAAGCCGAATCCGCTGCCAGGTCTGCCGGCTGTCTTGACAGAATCAGCACAAAATGACTGGCTGTTGGCAGCTGCTTCTGTGCTCCCCATGCATTTACCCGCAGCTTCTCGCGCAGCTCCGGATTCTGGACGACAACAAATTTCCAGGGCTCAAACCCGAAGGAGCTCGGTGACAGGCGTCCGGTTTCCAGAATAAAACTGAAATCCTCACTGCTGATTGTGCGGCTGGCGTCAAACTCCTTTGTAGCATGTCTGTAAGCATAAGCTGCCAGAATCTCTTCTTTTAGCGCTGCGTTCTTTTCCAATGTTACCATACCGGTTACACCCTTTCTGATCCTTAAAAGTTTATTTTGACGATAACCTGCTTGCATGCTTAATATTAAGATATATATATAAGAGTTAGAAGTACGCACATTTTTGTTATGTAGTATACAAAATGATACTGTGAGGTGAGCAGATATGCGTGACCGAAAAGGGGGCTTTGGCGAATGCCCGGATGGCGCAAAGGCCTGTCCCGTTGAGTTTACCCTTGATGTAATCGGCGGAAAATGGAAAGGGGTGCTGCTGTACCATCTGATGGACGGCACTAAGCGCTTTAATGAATTCCGGAGGATCTGCCCGGGCATTACCCAGCGTATGCTGACGCTGCAGCTTCGCGAGCTGGAGGAAGACGGCGTTGTCCACCGCGAGGTCTATCACCAGGTTCCGCCTAAGGTTGAATACTCGCTGACTGAATTTGGCCGGACGCTGATCCCGATTATCCGTTTAATGAGGGATTGGGGCGAGGCTTACCAGGCCAAGCAGCTCTCCGGAGAGAGCTGCGGCCGGCCGGAAGCTGATACAGAGGTGCAGGCATAACGCCTCGCCTCTTATAATTTGGGTTCATCATCAAAAAACTGCTCGGACTTCTCCCGGTGCTCCTCGGTCACTTGTCCGGCGATTGCCCGTACACCAGCGGCAATAATGGCGGCATCGTCGGTCAAGCCCAGTCCGATAAACGCATCGGGTATCGCGTCAATCGGTGCGATGAAGTAGGCCAGTGCGCCAAAAGCAATTCCTTTAGCCCAAAGCGGCGTTTTGGCATCAATGGCGCAGTAATACATGGCTACCGCATCTTTTGTAAAAGGAATTTTACCGGCGAACTTTTTCATTTTGCGCCAGAAATCCTTTTTGACGATCTGCTCATTTTCCTTGCTATACCTAAACTCCTCCGCCTTGAGTACTGCCGGCAGCTTATCATTTTCCAGTTCCATATCAGATCCCTCCTACTCTCATTTACCCTAATCTGTGTTAACTGTCGCCAGTTAGACGTTGCAAGTATATGAAAGCGTAATTATTATTAATAGGTATACGCAATTATTATATTAAAAGGAGATGTTACCCATTCGCTTCGGAACTTTGGCCCACACGGCAGGTTGCCTGCCCCTAGACACGCTGGTTTCCACACTGCAGGCTCATGATATTGATTTTGTGCAGCTTGCCTTGACCAAGGCTATTCAGGATATTGATCTTTCTCCGGGCAAGTTCAGCCCCGCGCTGGCTAATTATATCGGTGAAAAATTTGACAAGGCAGGCATCCGCATAGGTGTGCTCGGCTGCTACATTGACCCGATTAACCCTGACCCGGCAGTACGCAGGGCTGAAATCAACCGCTTCAAGGAGCATCTGCGCTTTGCCAAGCAGTTCGGGGCACCGATGGTAGCTACCGAGAGCGGGGGCTTAACCACCTATCAGTCTTCAGATCCCGAACGCTATGAGGAGATCGGCTGGCAGACCTTCAGATCCACTCTGGAGGAGCTGGCTGAGGAAGCGGAAAAGTGGGGCGTATTCGTAGGCATAGAAGGTGTCAGCACCCACACGCTGGCTTCCCCGCAGCACATGCGCCGTATTCTGGACGAGGTGCCTTCCAGCAACATCGGTGTTGTGTTCGACCCCTGCAACCTGATCGGACAAGATGTCGCGCATCAGGATGAGATCGTGGACAGCTCCCTTGACCTGTTCGGGGACCGGATCATTCTCGCCCATCTGAAGGATATTTACGCTGACGGCGACGCTTACCGTCATGGCGTTCCGGGCGGCGGTCTGTTCCACACAGCAGACTTCTTCAGCAAGCTGCAGGCGCGAAAGCCGATGCTTGATGTGTCGCTGGAAGAGATTACACTTCCGGTGTTTAACGAAACGGTTGCCCTGCTGCACAGTCTGCGCAGCTAGTACTGTAAAGAAGCATCAGGTGTAATGCTTCCAGGCCAGCAGATGCTCGTCTTCATCCTGCAGCCATCTTGAGGCGTATAAAATCTGACCGGTGTGGTAGGCATAATGCTCTACTGCACCGATCAGAATTTTTTGTATACTCCAGCTGTATCCTTCCATCCCAGAAGCTTCCGGATAGGTAACGGTAACACACCGCTCAAGATCACCGGGTGTGAGCTTTAGGGTCACCGACCAGCTCTCCTGCCTCACGTTCCTGAGCAGAGCGATCAGCTCCTTCTTACTGTATCCACCTGATTGCAGCAGCTCCCCCGGTCTGTCTCTCCTGGTAGGCAAACCGCCTATTGCGCTGACCAGATGCTGGTGCTCACTGCCCGCAATATGCAGACAGAGATTGCCGACCGCATTCATTCTTGGCCGTGGACGCAGCCATAGCTGGGCTTCTGTAAGACTTCCAAGCGCCGTTTCCACATATCCGAGAGATTGGTCCAGTCTTCTCATACACTCTGTTATCACTTCACTCAATCCTAACGCCTCCTGTTATTCTGCTCAAAGTAGACACAAGACCAAATAATGTACCTTTCCCTGCCTGCTGAATAAAATGCTATGACATAGCATGAATGCAAAAGCAGCGCTACACAGGAAGGGAAGAGATCAGTGATGAGGTTCACATTCCCCATTCTTACCTTATGCCATGGCGGGGCGCAACGGATGCTGGTGGAGCTCACCAATGGTCTGACTGCGCTGGGTCACCAGGTTGTTATTGTCATGCCTGTCCACGGTGATGTTTCTTACGAAATCCATTCGGTCCTGCACCGGACCGATCATACTGTACTCCGGGAATCCGACTTCCCGTTCAGTGATGTTATCGTATCCAATTTTTATACAACGGTTCCGGTGGCTGAAGCGGCAAGCCGGAGCGGCAAGGGGCTTCATGTCCGTCTGTCGTTATGCTATGAACCGCTTTTCCTCCCGGAAAACCACGTCTCTTTTCCCAGCTATAATACCACGCCAAAGCTGATTGTACTGTCGAAATGGCAGCGGGATATTATTGCCCTGAATCACGGAATTACAGCCAGCATTGTTCCGGTCGGCATCAGCACGATTTTTCGCAACCGGCATATCCGCCACACACTGCAGGAGCCCATAAATATTACGGCTATTCTACGCAAGGTGGAGAACGGATTTTCCTGGCACCGGGAGCAGGATTACCTTATTCAGCAGCTGGATATCGTTAAACAGAATCTGCCGCATGTTACGATCAATTTCATCAGCCCGCCCGATGAATTTTACACCTCGGAATCACTGCAGGCGCTGAAAGCCAGCGGAAAATACCGTTTCTTCACTCCGCAGAATGATGAAGAGCTAAATTATCATTACAACGGTGCAGATATTTTTGTCAGCTCGAGTATTTTTGACAGCGGCTCCCTGCCCGGACTGGAAGCCATGCGCTGCGGTGCGGCCCTGGCTACCGTATACTCCGGGGGAAATATGGAGTATGCCAGACATGAGCATAACTGCCTGCTCTCCTTCCGTTATGAAAACCGGCTGGCCGGAGATGTGATCCGGCTGGTGCAGGATCATGTGCTCAGGATCAGGCTGGCCTCGCAGGGTGAGGCTGATTCAAACAGCTGGACCTGGGAAAACAGCGTGCGGATCATGGAACAGACTGTACTGAACATGCAGGAGAACTCCGCACATTGATCCGGTGCCGGCATCCAGGCTCCGTACAGCGGGTATCTTCCGGAACGGGCGCGTATAACAAACGGACAGCAGCACATCTGCGGCAACCGCCGGTGTACTGCTGTCCGTTTGTTTGTAATCCAGTCTCAGCCTTAAGGCGATGGAGGATTGTCCTCCGCTGTTTCCGGGGATTGCAGCCGGATATACCGGTCCCCGAGCAGGTTCTGAAAATAATTGCGGTTATACAGCATGCTGGGATGTGTCGGGTGGAACAGCAGCGCTGTTTCATTATATTGATTGGCCTTTTCGTGCTGTCCCAGCCGGTCATAGCATAGGGCGAGCTGGAGATGGGGCAGCCAGGTCGCATATGCTTCATTCCTGATCGCCATGGATACAGTGTTCCGGGGCAGCATGGCAGCCAGCTCATACCAGTAGACTGCAGTCTGCAGCTGGCCTTTGTCCAGGTGCCAGGCCCCGAGTCTGCAGCAGAACTCCGCACGCGGCTGGTCATACTTCAGCGTCCTGCAGAGTGCAGCAAAGGCAGCTCCCTGATCCCCCAGCCGTTCCCGGCATTCTGCCAGCTTCAGGCAGGCTTGAATATTATCCTCTACCCAGCCCATTCCGCCTTCCAGAAACTGCTCATAATACCCGGAGGCCTCCTCATGCCTGCCATGGTCACGCAGCTCATTGGCATAATAATACTGATCGCGCGGAGTGAACTGTTCTCCAGCTTCCGCCCGTTTCTGATAGATCCGCAGATTGCGGTCGGTATATGCTTTATCTTTTTCATGCGTAATACAGACGTCACTGCTAAGCGAAGGCCCGTATACCTCCAGATACTCATGCACCGGCCCGATCCATTTAAAATGGCAGCTGCGGCGGACGAGCCGGTTGCGGCGCAGCGAAGCTGTCACATTCCCGGCCGCATCAAAACCCAGATTATATTGCATGTTTACGCTGTCTATCCCCTCCGGCAGATTGCTTTTTAGCTGCATAAACCGCTGCTGATCCTCTTCTTTAAGAAAGTCGTCGGCGTCAAGCCAGAGAATGTACTCCTTGGTCGCTTTGCTGAAGGCAAAATTACGCGCAGCAGAGAAGTCATCAATCCAGGTAAAATCATAAATGACCGCCCCGAATGACGAGGCGGCAGCTTTGGTGCCGTCGCTTGAGCCTGTATCCACAATAATGATCTCGTCGGCAATGGCAGAGACGGTAGAAAGGCAGCGGGGCAGGCTGTTTTCTTCATTGCGGACAATCATACATAAGCTGATTTCTATCATTAGGTCCTCCTGACCGGTTCTGTTGTAAACCGCATTTGTGCTCCTATATGGATATGCAGCCCTGCGGTTTTGCAACCCTGTTCCTACCTATGCTGCTCGTTCATTCCGCTAATATACTGCCAGGGCAGATGATGCGTAAAGTTAATCTGTGAAAAAAAGCAACTTTTTCTGCTGCAGAAGGGTCAATGTTATAGAGACTGGGGGGCAAGGCATGTCAATGGAGCGGAATGAAGTCGCCACGATGAGCGCTGGCGCATTAAAAACACTGATGGAAACCTATGGTGAGGATGTCTGGAATTATGCCTTCTTCCTGTCGCGCAGCAGCAGTGCTGCCGACGATATCGCGCAGGAGACCTTCATCCGGGCTTATAAATATATGCATGCTTTCCGGGGCGAAGCTTCGGTAAAAACCTGGCTGCTGCGGATTACCCGCAACCGCTGGTACACGTACCGCAGCAGCAGCTTCATGAAACGGGTAACGTTACAGGCGGAGCCGGATTCCGCTCGTACAGAGCAGTCCGCTGAGGATGCCGTAATGGATGAATCACTAAGCAGTGAAATCTGGCAGCTGGTTCTCCGGCTGCCCCGGAAATACCGTGAAATTCTGATGCTGCATGCCCATTATGAAATGTCTATGGAAGAGCTGGCCCATACCCTTAACATCAGCCTGTCAGCTGCCAAGTCGAGACTGCGCCGGGCACGGCATAAAGCAAGTGAATGCTGGGATAAGGAGCTGAACCGCTTATGAGTAAATTACCGCAGGACTGGGAGCAGCAGCTTAAGGAAAAGCCGTTCACCGGGAAGCATTTCACCGGACAGCTGCAGCAGAATGTGAATGAGCGCCTGGACAATCCGCCAGCCCGGAAGCTGCACGGCTGGACCTATGCTGCTGCCTTGCTGCCACTGCTTATGCTGATAGTGGTGATCGGCTATAGCAGCGCCAGCTTCAGCAGTCTACCGGCCTTGCCGGATCACGGCTCAATTGCTGACGGGGAAAATTCCGGGGACGCCGGATCAGCTAACACACCGGCGGCCACACTGTCCTTCCCATCGGCAGACACCGCCGGCGGAACGGTACGGCTACCGCTTGTTACTGTGCTTGCCCGTCCCAGTGTGGATAACGGCTTCCCGTCAGTGGAAAATCCGGTTCCTCCCCTGCCGGAAATGACTTTCCCGCTCTCTGCCGGGATGGCAGGCCTGCTGCAGGCGACGCTGGTCTACGGGTCAGACGGCAAAGAAAGCTATCTGCTGCTCTCGCCTGCCGGCTGGGAAGCATCTGCGGTTATCGGCGCCAACGGCTCCTATGGCGTAACCTTCCTGGACCCGTCCGATCCGTCACAGACGCTGGCCTACTCTGATACCAACTGGAGCTGCCAGGGCTGTGCGGTTGGCGATATCGGGCTGTATTTTCCGGAACAAGCAGGCTGGGCCGAGGTTCAGGGCTTTCCTGTCTACGTGCCGCTGGAATTCACTAAGCAGCAGGTACTGGGTACGAAAGGGGCGGCTGCACGTACAGCACGCTATGCCCTGCAGCCGGACCAGGACGGGCTGCAGGCAGACGGGGCGGCTTACTATGAAGAAGGAAGCTGGGGGTATGTCTTCCGCAGGCTGGAGCTCAGCCACTCCTCCAATACTTCCAAAAATGATATATTGGAGAACATCATGGGCTTTTTTGCAGCCAATCACGGAGCGCTGATTCTGTCAGGGGCCAGTCCGGATGCAACCAGTGACCTGTTAGCCGCCCTTGAGCAGCAAGGCCTCCGGCTGACCTTTGTAGGCTCCGGTGAAGAGCATATGTTCAACAAAGAGCTGGCCGGTGTATGGCCTGCTGAGCAGCTTATCGATTATGAAGGGCCGCTGACGATTTCCGACCGTCTGTCGATCTATACTTATGAAAGTGCGGAAGCATGTGCCGACGGGCTTGAGGCGCTGAAGCTGGAGATTAACCGCACTACCTATGACGGCGGAGCCCGGATATATCCCCATGTTTTCAGGGGCGGCAACTTCCTGGTTGTGTATTGGATGGGGCCGGGCGGCGAAGGCGGCTTCAAATACGACAAGGCGATAAAGACGGCCCTGGCCGGATTCAACAGCAGTGAATAGACAATAAGATACAGCCGGGCGCAGTACTCAAAAATAGTGCTGCGCTTTTTTGGCGACGATAGCGGTGTTTTTTGATATAATGTCGTAGTGTGTAAAATTGATTCGCCCAGAATCAGTGCTTCAGAACTTTATATACAAGAAGGAGACGTTCGCCTTGTCAAAAATTGTTAAAACCCTAACTATAGCCGGTAGTGACTCCAGCGGTGGCGCAGGCATCCAGGCTGATCTCAAAACCTTTGAGGAATACGGTACTTACGGCTTCAGCGCATTAACTACTATCGTTACAATGGACCCGGATAACGGATGGCACCACAATGTGTACCCGGTGGATGCCGCTATTGTGGCCGAGCAGCTTAAAACCGTCTTTGCGGGCGGTCCTGTTGACGCTATGAAGACAGGTATGCTGGGCAGTGTCGAAATCGTCCATGTCGCTGAAAAAGCAATCAAGGACAACCTGCAGACAAATGTAGTTATAGACCCTGTTATGGTCTGCAAAGGCGAAGATGAAGTATTGAATCCGGAAAGCGCCAATGCGATCCGCGATCTGCTCCTGCCGCTGGCAACTGTAGCTACGCCTAACCTGTTCGAAGCAGGCGTACTGTCCGGACTGGGCAAGCTTACAACCCTTGAAGATATGAAAGAAGCAGCACGCCTGATCCACAAGCTGGGCACCAAAAATGTCGTTGTAAAAGGCGGCAAGGCGCTGGGCGGCGATCTGGCAATCGATGTTTTCTTTGACGGTACAGATTTCACTGTGCTCGAAACGGCAAAGATTGAGCCGGCATACAACCACGGCGCAGGCTGCACATTCGCTGCTGCTATCACCGGCGGTCTGGCTAACGGCCTGACTGTACATGAAGCAGTATCCAAGGCAAAAGACTTCGTCACTGCCGCTATCCGCAGCGGTTATGCCTTTAACCAGTATGTCGGCCCTGTATTCCACGGCGGCTACCGTCTGGAGAAATAGGACAAGCCCGGACTGGAACGAGAGCTTATTGTTCTGCCAAAAAAACCGTGTACCCAATCGTGGGCACACGGTTTTTTCTGCATAATGTAATGTCCTGCGTTTGCTTACTGAGCAGCCGTCCCGCCGGCAATATGCTCAATAAACGGAATGGCCTTGTCCTTGGCTTCATCAACACCGAGGACACCGATGATCATATTCTCATCTTCAGCCTTGTTAACCGGCAATGCGGCAACAAAGGCGGAATCTGTAATATCCACGCCATACAGCTCTTCCTGCCCGCTATCCGGATTAGTGCCCCACTTCAGGCGCGGATCATCCTTGTCCAGACTCCCGCTTTCTACGATGGCCTTCAGATCCTGGAAGCCGTCCTGCCCGCCGATCCATTCCAGAGTGGCTTCATCCAGGATAATAATATCAGGATGGTTCGCTGCCAGCTCCACGACCGCTTTTTGCATATAGTTCATATCGAACGAATCAGCGCCTTCACCGGTTCTCGGCAGATAAACCAGGTTGGTCTCCACCCGCTTCCATTCCGGATACAGTGCAACAATCGCCGCATCCAGCTCATCTGTCTGGCCGTCAGGGTCCTGCACGCCGAAATTGCCCAGGAGCATGATCTTGGCATCCAGCGGCGGCAGGGAAGCAAGATACTTTCTGTGCTGCCAGTTGTTATAGATGGCATTCCCGGCAACGGCAAGCACAATGACTGCAATCACCGATACAATAACATGCGTTCTATAAAGGCGGAAGAACCGTTCCCATTTGCTCGCGGCACCTGAAAGCTTTCCGTATTTGGCCAGACGCTGCTGCTCGGCTTCGTCAATCTCCTGCTTGTCCAGACTGTCCAGAATGAACTTGAACGCCTGAAAATCCTCCTCCGGCGCCGAGCGCTCCTCATCCGCAGCTTTCGATTTCCGGCGTTTAATCAGCAGGTCGAAGCGTTTATTGATCTCTTCCTTGGATACGTTTTCAGATAAACCTAACCGTTCATAGGCCTGCTTCAGCTTCTCATTCACATTCATTTCTCCTTTAGTATGTATAATGCCAACTTCATAATGATGATAACTCTATTTTAGCAGACATTGGCCCCAATACTCCAGTTTAGCCCCGGGCTGGTTTTCTTCTTGAAACCGTTGTGCTGCTCTTCAACATAGAAAACGTTCCATAACCAGAAATTCCATGCTGTTGTCAGGGCCCGCTCTATTAAAGCTCCTAGCTGCCTGAAGCCCACAAAAGAAACGTCACAGATGCAAGTTTCCGATATCTCCAGACATATAAAGCGCTTTATTACATATACATCCCACTAGGCAAAACATTAATTTGTCTTTACAAGTCATAAGGAGGCTTGAGAAAATGTTCACATTCGCCAGCGTTAATCAGGAGGAATGCATCGCATGCGGTGCCTGCAATTCGGCGGCTCCGGATATTTTTGATCTGGATGACAGCGGAATTGCTTCTGTTATTTTTGCAGGGGACGGCAACCGCGGAGTTACTGCCATTGCTGAGGAGCTGCAGGAGGAGCTGCAGGACGCAATAGACAGCTGTCCGACCCAGTGCATCCAGCGCTCGGATGCCCCTTTCGCCTGACAGAATACCCTGTACCCTCTTTTAAATAAACAGCAGCAGGGCAGCTACCCGTGAAGCCGGATTGCTGCCCTCCGTTTCCAGGTTATCCCTTTATTGTATCCACACAGAAACCATATCGTTGAACGGTTTATAGATCATGATGAGAAGCAGCAGCGGACTTGGAAGGTTCACCCGCAGCAGCGCGCATATGGACGAAGCGATCCCGGCCGCCCATAGCAGCATATACACAACCTGGTCGCGGCGTTTGCGCCTGCCTTTAAGTAAAGGCAGGTCGGCTGCAATACAGGGCACGGCGATGACCAGGCACATAAGAACAAGCAGCATCTCTGTTTCACTCCCCTATCTGATCTACGAACGAGTTATCAATCGCCCCGATCCGGTTAATGATGACTTTAGCCTTGTAATGAACAGGAAGGCTCTTCAGGTAGTTACCGCCGCTCTGCTCCTGCAGCTTCGCCCAGGCTTTGGGGTTTGCCTCATAAATAGATTTTCCGAAGCCGAATATATCGACGTTGAAGCGTTCATTAATTTGTTCGACAGAAAGTTTCATCCTCCTGATGATCAGCTCCTCAGCCTTTTTTTCCAGCTCCAGAATATCCTGCTCCGCATCCAGCCGTTCCTTGCCCGTCACCTCCTCGACATTGCTAATGGCTTCAATATCTAGATAGATATGCGGTTCTCCATCAATGAATCTGACTTTCCTTCGGGTTGTGGAACTTAGGGCTTCGATCACAACAAAACTGTCTACATTCCCCTTAACATGCCCCGTATTCTTTTTCACATTATTCGTAATGTAATTGTACCCGGCCACCTCCGCGTCACTCAGCCAGCCAAGCATCTTGTCCTTTTTAAATACGGCAACGCTCTCGTACCGCAACTTGGTTTTTGGATTGGTACGCTCCGTATTGGCTTTAGCACCGCCTGCTTCAGGATCACCTATAACCTCTACCCCGGTCAATACGGGATTTTTACCCTGATAGAGCAGATCTTCTATGAATCTGTCCAATGTAACGGCAACCGTCCTGGCCGAAATTTTGTAGGACTTGTCCAAGGCATTAAACAGTTTATTGGCCGGAACCTTATCCAGTGCACTCAGGACGTTCAGCGCTTCCTCTGCGGTCCCCCCTTTTGCCACCATGACGTAGAAATCCATCCGCGGCTCCCGGCTTCGCTTAAGCACATCCAGCGTCGGTCCAACCCCTTCCCGGGCAAGCGGCTCCCCAATAACCAGCACCCGGATATGGCCCATATAGGCTGAGCGTGAGACGGTCATATTAAATTTGCGCAGCGCTTCATATATGGTTGATGCGGTAAAGCTGTAAGAAGCTACAGGGACTCCGCCGCCGCTCTGGGAGGAGATCGCTGAGGGAATCACGACCTGCATTGTTATTTTGAATCCGTCATCTGCCTTATCTATCCCCAGAGCTAGAACAAATGCCAGCTCGTTCAGCTCCTTCCTCTCCCAGCATCCGCTCAGCAGCATGGACATCAGCAGCAAAGGAAGCAACGCGTTAACGGTTCTGCGGACAGCCCGGCTCATGATTTATCCTTCCTTTGCCCCGCCGGTCCCTGACGGTAGAAATTTTTGGTTAAATTCTCTTTGGGCCTGGTTCGGAGATACGGCCATGGAAACCGGAAGATGGAATCCTTTATATCCGCTGCCCGGTACGGACCGAGAGGGCTCATATACGGAATTCCGAAGGAACGCAGGCTCGCTAAATGCAGTACAATCACGAATACCCCGCACAGAACGCCATATAAGCCGATAAATCCGGCCAGGCCGATCAGAGCAAAGCGGATAATCCGTGCAGCAATGGACATTCCGGCCTCCGGGATAACAAAGCTTGAGATTGCAGTTATGGATACGATAATGACCATTGCGGCAGAGATGAAGCCTGCTGCAACCGCCGCCTGCCCGATTACCAGCGTTCCGACAATCGAAATGGCCTGGCCGATATTTTTGGGAATTCTCACCCCGGCCTCTCGCAGGATTTCATAAGTCAGCTCCATCAGCAGCGCCTCAATAAAGGCCGGAAACGGGACATTCTCCCGCTGGGCGGCAAGGCTGATGACCAGATTGGTCGGAATCATCTCCTGATGGTAGGTTGTAATCGCCACGTAAAAGGCCGGAGCCAGAAGGGTCAGAAAAAACGCCAGAAACCGGATAAACCGCAGTAAGGTCGAAATATCCGCCCGCTGGTAATAATCCTCAGCCGATTGAAAAAAAGAGACAAACGTCGTCGGGGCGAGCAGCACAAAAGGTGTTCCATCAATCAGTATGGCGACTTTCCCTTCAAGAATGCCCGCGGCGATCGTATCCGGCCGGTCACTGTTATACACTGTAGGAAAAGGGGTCTTCGCCGTATCCTGGATAAATTCTTCTATATACCCGCTCTCCAGTATGCTATCGGTGTCAATTTTGTCCAGACGCCGCTTTACCTCCTGTACCAGCTCGTCATTGGCAATATTGTTTAAATACATGAGAGATACGCTGGTTTGCGTTACCCTGCCAATCTGCAGGGTTTCCAGCCACAAATGACTGTCTTTGATTTTGCGGCGGAGCAGTGCCGTGTTGGTCCGCAGGTTCTCGGTGAAGCCCTCCATCGGACCCCGTACCACCGTTTGTGAGCTCGGCTCACTTACTGCCCTGTCCTCCCAGCCGGGAAGGCCGATCCGCAGCGCATTGGCGGTGCCGTCAACCATCAGCATCACACTGCCGGACATCAGATCATGGACAAATTGATCCCGTTGATTAACGACCGTCAGATCGCCCGCCATCAGAATACGTTGTCTCAGCAGCTCAACAGTCTTATCCGGATTAAGACCCTCTAGCATATCCGGCACCCTGTTTCCCTGTAGGGAGTATAGAATCGAATTATGCAGCAGCCCTGTATCCACCAGTCCGTCTATATAAAATATAAAGATGCGTGTTTTCTCTCCAAGAAGCAGCTCTTTGCTTACCAGATCCGTGCTTGATCCAAGCAGCTCCCTAAGCTGCTGGTGGTTGTCATCCAGGCGGCTGGATAAGGCCTCCTCGTGCTTTTCTCTCATCATGCTGCCTCCCTCTTCACCTGTCTGCCGTATAGTTTAATTCAGATCTTGATAATTATTCCTTAGCAGAAAACCTCCTGCGCTAACATAAAATGGGCCGAATAAGCCATACTAAGCCAAAATCGACAAGGATATCCGTTTGGAGCGGAGGCAGGGGAGACATTATGACGCTTGAAAAAGACAGGATCAGCTCAGCTCAGATGATAGTACTTGGTCTGTTTGCTTTTATCGGGGATATGGCGCTGGTCTACCCTGCCGTTATGGCTTCCACCGCTCACCAGGATGCCTGGATCACCGGACTGATCAGTCTGCCGCTGGGGATCGGAACGATTTTCCTGATGGTATCCTTAGCCAATATCAATCCGGATAAAACGATTATTGAGCTCAGCCGGCAGGTTCTGGGCAAATGGCTTGGCGGAGCTGTCGGACTTTACTATCTGTTTTTTTATCTGCTGGCTGGCTCTACTTACATCCGAGAAATTGAAGATTTCCTTTGCACACAGATCTATGAGGGAACGCCGGGCGGAGTCATCAGAATTATGGCGATCTTTGTGCTGGTTTACGGACTGCGTCTGGGTCTGGAAACGCTCGGGAGGGCATCCCAAATTTTTTTCCCGCTGTTTGTCTTTTTCCTGATCTGCCTGATGGTCCTGCTGCTTCCGCAGATTCGTCTTGAGCGACTGCAGCCCATACTTAATACACCGGTTTCCGATATGGTTCATTCGGTAATGTTCGGTGTCTTTTACCCGTTCGGGGAGATGTGTGTATTTCTGATGATCTACCCCTATGTCCAAAAATCGGACAAATTTAACCGGGACATCTTCATCTCCATCTTTGCGGGAGCGATCGCCCTTAACATTATTCTGATTCTTTCACTCACTGTATTGGGCGTTTATTTCTCCGAGCATGACTTCTATGCGGCCTATATTCTGGCCCGGAAAATCAACATTGCAAACTTCCTGCAGCGGATCGAAGCTATTATGGCTACCGCCTGGATTATTAGTACCTACTTTAAAACCGTATTGTTTTATTATGCCTTTGTACTAGGGGCTGCCCAATTCTTAAAGCTGAAAAGCTACCGTCCGCTCATCTTTCCAACAGCCTTCCTGCTCTACGGGCTCTCACAGCTGATTGCCAAAAATATTATCTTCTATGTAAAAGAAATTCCAGCCTACTGGGTAGACTGGAATTTCACCTATGCCTTCGTCCTCCCGGTAATCATGCTTAGCGTCAATAAGGTGCGGAAACGCTTGTCCCGGGGGTCATGAGGCGCTATGATTGATCCGGAGGAGGCTCAGTCAAGCATGGATATTAATCAGTATGAGCAGCTGGTGCCGGATGTTTTTCTGTTTGTTGACCGCAGATGCTTTGAAGGCTGGAGCATCGGCCGGAACACAATTGATTTTCATGATCTCACTTTTATTATAGGCGGCAGAGCAGTTTATTCGATCAACGGGGTGAATTACACCCTAGAAGCCGGTGATATGCTGTATGCTCCGGCTGGCAGTATCCGCGAGGCTCACACCTTCAGGGAAGCGCCGATGCACTCCTTCGCCTTCAACTTTTTCTGGCTGGGCGGGAGCAATGAAGTGCAGCTTCCTTTTGAGACGGTGACCCGTAACTGGCGGACCAAGGAGGTCTTGGACGATATCCGGGAATTCTCCCATGTCTGGATGGCCAAGCAGCCGCTCTACCGGATGAAGGCTAGAGCCGTCTTTCAGCAGATTATCTACAGGCTGCTGAGCATCGCTAACCATCAGCAGGCACCGCTCATTGATCCCCGGATTCAAAAAGCGGCCGCTTATATTATGGATCACTACGCAGATGAAATCACAATCGGCGACTTGGCCGCACCGGCCGGGCTGAATCCGGAATACATGGGCAAGCTGTTCAAGCAGAACACCGGAGTCGCTTTAAAGGAGTACATCAACCGGGTGCGGGTTAATAACGCCGAGATGCTGCTGTCAGCAGGCGGCTTCAATGTATCCGAAGTCGCAGCCCATTGCGGCTACCGGGACGCCGCCTATTTCAGCAATGTATTCAAGCAGATCAAGGGCTATCCTCCGTCAGCTCTGCTGAAGTGAGATAGCTTTCCTCCGGCCCGAGATAAGAATACGGCAGCGGACCGGCGGACAGCACCAGCTTCTGCAGCACCAGCCCTGCGTCCAGTCCATAGAAACGCAAGGTATGGATACCTGCAGATAAGGTGTGGGGAGTGACGGTAATATGGATGTTATCCATTACCGCCCGGCACCAGGGCCCGTTATCATGATTGCCGCCCTCAAAGTCCGGGGGCAGCGCATCGGCGATAACAGGCTTTTGACCTTCAAAGCCTGCTGCATACTTCAAGCCGCTGACCGGCGAGAGATGATTCGTCGGTGCTACGTAGGCTGTAAGGCTGTATTCGCCGCCCTGACGGATGAATACCCGGTACTCCAGGTAAGGCGATCGCGCCGGTTCACTGAAGGAGACAGTGTCCGGGTACATTTTGACCGAGGATAAGGTTCTTCCATAACTGCTGATAGTCTTCCATTCTACTCCGTCCGCCGGGGCGCGATGAACGGTATGCTCCGCCTCAATAGAAACAATCTCATGCGTCTCGACAAAAGTCATAGGCGGTACCCCGCTCAGCTCAATCCAGTCTATCTCTGCACGAACCGTAACCGTGCCTTCGGCTCCGCTAATAACAATATCGCCGCTGCATGTACCCTGCACCTTATCCCAGTCAACGGATACGGTGATTGTCTCTCCCGTCTCTGACCAGCCGCTGCGAGGGTCCAGCCTGATCCAGTCGGCACTGGCCGCTGCTTCATAGGCAAAGCCCGTGTCTCCGCCGTTGCTGACCGTGACGGTATATGTCTCCCTCAGCAGATTCGTAAACACCGGCAGAGCCGCTGTACCTGAAGTATATCCTTGCTCCGTGCCCTGCACATCGACGATCATGAGCGGTCCATTTACCGGAACAGTATACGCTGCCTGCGGATAACTCCACCCTTCTGCATCCCAATTAACGTAGCCGACATGCGCCGAGCTCATCATGCCCCGCCATTTTCCGCCGGAAATTCCGTTGTTATACGTCTCTTCCAGCCGCTTGTCCCGTTCAATGGCTTCGGCAGACAGCTCTGCATACGTATTTGCAAGAACACTGCCCCGCTCTGCATAGAGACGGCTAAGCCCGGCATACAATTGCATTTGCAGGACGTTAGCTGATGCCGCAGCCGGAAAATAAACAAGCTGGAAATAAGCATCCTGCAGCTGCTCCGGGATAAGCCTTCTAAAGTGCTCAGCGCTCTCCGCAAGCTTACCTGCCTGGTGCAGCACCCGCTGCGCCTCATTGTAATGCACGACACTGAAGGTATCCGGCCGGATAATTTCCGGCTTGCGGCGACCGTTCATTCTTGTGTAATCTGCCAGTATCCCGGTAATTCCGTGCACAGCCGCTTCATCTGCCGCATGGCCGAACTGCTGCCGCACCCATCGCTCTGTATATTCTTTTGTCTTGTTCATCGCGGCCGTTCCCCAGGCATCGAAATCATAGGCTAAATCCAAAAAGTAAGATATGGGCAGCTCCATCGGCTTCAGGTCCCCGACATTAACAATCCAGATATCCCGGATCCCGTAATCATAAGCCATACTCATCTGCTCCCAGACCTTCTCCAGCGGCGTTGTATTCACCCATTCGTAGGAATGCGGTCCGCCGTGATAATCCAGATGATAGTACATCCCCCAGCCGGCGCTGCGCTGCTGCTCCTGTCCCGCCGGAATTTTGCGGAGATTGCCGAAGTTATCGTCCGACAGCAGAATGGTCACATCATTAAGAACCTCCCAGACCTTCAGTCCCTCCGTATCAGCTGTGCCGTACCAGTATTTCTCCACCTCTTTATAGACGGCGAGAACCTGCGGCGCCTGCTCAAGCCCGTAACGCTTTAGCAGTTCCTTTTGCGTGAGGATTATTTCCTTCAGCAGTTCAATATTGTAGCGGTCGCTGCCTTCCAGCTCTGAATCACTTTCTCCGCGCATGCCCAGTGTAATCAGGTTCGGATACTCTCTATTACGCTTAATTCCGTCCTCCCAGAAAGCCGTAATCGCCTCCCGGTTCCTGGAAAAATCCCACAGATTGCTTGTCCCGTAATCCCTGTACACCCTCTGCCATTCACTGCCTGCCCGGAACAGGGGCTCGTGATGCGAGGTGCCCATGATGATTCCATACTCTCTGGCAAGCTCTGCATTAGCAAGCGGATGACGTTTGCCGTTAACACTGAATTCTGCGCTCCACATAGCCGGCCAGAGATAATTGCCCTTCAGCCTGAGAATCAGCTCAAAAATCCTTTCATAAAAAGCTTCGTTGAAATCCCCGAACGCCCCCGTTACCCAGGAACCGAGGGAAGGCCAGTCATCATTCAGAAATATCCCCCGGTATTTGACTGACGGCTCTTTGGAGCTAACATCCAGCTGAGAGTCCGGCAGATCGAGCAATGTTCTTTTCTCGGGCATGACATCGGCAAAATAAACCCACGGGCTTACTCCCATCATTTCAGAGACAGCATAGGTCCCGTAGATGGTCCCCCGTTTGTCGCTGCCCGCAATGACCAGTGCCTGCTGCACTCCGTCACACGGATGTTCAATCCGCTGAATTCTGTAGCATTCCCGTTTTCCCCGGATGGCGGTTACATCCACCTTCCCCGCAGCAATCCACTCATCCAGCAGCCGGCTTCTGCCAGCGGTTCCGATCACAATGGCTGTACTGCCCAGCTGCTCTCGCTCAGCGACTATTTCCGGTTTGGTATCTGTTATCAGCTCTATATCGGCGGCAAAAGATTCTGCAACCCGGCGCAAGCCTCCATCGTATTCTGCTGCTGTGTCCAGATATATTCCTGCAGCTGTTCCCCGCTCCACAACAATCATTGATTCCTCTTCCTTCCGTGTCGGCTTTTTAGGCTATTCAGGCACATTATATAAGTTAAGCGGTTACAGCAGCCATGTGTAAACCAGATACTTCTTGTAATTAACCGATATGATTTTTCATAGAATAGCTCAAATGGAGCGGGAATGCATTTCAGGAAAGACTGAATTCTGATAAAATGCAGGCATTGTATGGCGCACGTGCCCCTTATGCCCGAGCAAAATTGGTAAGCGCCTTCAAAATATCAGCCGTGAGGATGATCGTTACATGTCAGATTCAATAAGCTCAACCGACAGCTACACCACCGGCAACGGCCCCAGAGCTCCTAAAGACCCTGCTGAGCGCAGAAACGGATTTTTTGTGCTGTTTGAAGCGCAAGTTGAAGCAACCGCGCGCCCTTCGGGCAAGCCTTCACAGGAGGTTTATCTGGAGGGCAGCTATCTGATTGATAAGGCCAAATATATCGGCGGGGTTGAGGATGAGCACATGCTGTCCCTGCTTGGAACCTGTGCGGGATTCCGCAAGCTCGTCCATAGCATCGGAATATCTGTAAAAGCGGAGGATAGCCGGGGCGGGATCTCATTTCTGCTGCAGAACTGGGGAAAATCAGACAAATTCACATCCGGCACCTGTCTCCGGGTCCCCTGTCCGGCGGACGGGACTGAGCTTATTTTGCAGCTGGATCAGATTGAATGGTCTGCAGACGATGACGTTCCCGGCAAATTTGCTTTTGAGTTTGAAGAGACTGGCAGCCTGGC
This sequence comes from Paenibacillus sp. FSL R7-0345, assembly GCF_038595055.1. Classification (NCBI taxonomy): domain Bacteria; kingdom Bacillati; phylum Bacillota; class Bacilli; order Caryophanales; family Paenibacillaceae; genus Paenibacillus; species Paenibacillus sp. FSL R7-0345. The sequence goes on along the minus strand of NZ_CP152002.1, from coordinate 2,745,741 downwards.
GGTGGCGAGTATTATTTTTTATCTGAATGACGGGTATACGGCACCTGAGCTGACGCCGGAAACCCCGGTAGCCTTCGGTTCGGAGCCGTACCGGGAGATGGTAGCGCGCTCCCTGATGCATCCGGGGAACAATGTGCGGCTGAAAGCCGCCATAGACAAAGCCTCCCGCGGAGAAGATGTTACCATTGCCTATATAGGAGGCTCCATTACCCAGGGTGCGGGGGCCAAACCGATCCATAGTGAATGTTATGCCTATCAGTCCTATCTGGGATTCAAAGCGCTGTTTGGTAAAGACGGAGGCGGGAATGTTCATTTTATCAAAGCCGGAGTTGGCGGCACCCCGTCCGAACTTGGTATTGTCCGCTATGAACGCGATGTGCTCAGGGACGGTGCGGTCCAGCCGGATATTGTCATTGTCGAGTTCGCCGTCAACGACGCCGGGGATGAAACCAGGGGTAACTGCTACGAAAGCCTGTGTCTGAAAATCTTGTCTGCCGCTAACCGGCCTGCGGTCGTGCTGCTGTTCAGCGTTTTTGTGAATGACTGGAATCTTCAGGACCGCCTCTCTCCTGTAGGGCTCCGCTACAACCTCCCGATGGTCAGCATCAAGGATGCGGTAACAGAACAGTTCAAGCTGACCAAAGCCGGTGGAAATATCATCTCCAAACGACAGTTTTTCTACGATATTTATCATCCTACGGGAGACGGGCACCGGGTCATGGCGGATTGCCTGATTCATCTCTTCGACCGGACTGCTGAAGCACCGGCGGATGCTGACGATGTTGACCTTACAGTGCCGCCGGCCATCGGGAATGACTTTACGGCGATCACCCTGCTGGACCGCTCGCACACCCTAAGCAATGTGCGGATCGAACCGGGCAGCTTCACAGGGACGGATACGGACCTGCAGATGGTAGAGCTGGATGACAATCCGCACGGGACGCCGGAGTTCCCTTATAACTGGATGCGTCCGGAGGGAGCCGGGCCTGAGCCTTTTAAGCTGACAATAACCAGTAAAATCCTCATTCTGGTATTCAAAGATTCCGGCAGCGCAAGCTTCGGCACAGCCGAAATCCGCGTGGACGGCAGGCCCGTGCTCACCGCTGATCCGCATGAGAACAACTGGACCCACTGCAATGCCGTCCTTTTGTACCAGCAAGATACGGCCGGGGAGCATACGGTGGAAATCGCCATGGCCGGCGGCGATCAGGACAAGTGCTTTACGATACTAGGGTTTGGGTATTGCTGACGACGGCGGGAGCGCAGATGAGAGCCGGATATTGAGGATGGGATATTGGATGGGATAAGGAGCCAGATAGGTGTGCAGTGTGCAGTGTGCGGTGTGCGGTGTGCGGTATGCGGTGTGCGGTATGCGGTATGCGGTGTGCGGTGTGCGGTATGCGGTGTGCGGTATGCGGTATGCGGTGTGCGGTGCATAGTACGTGGTGCATAGTGCGTGGTGCATAGTGCATGGTGCGTGCTTTAAACGTAGTAACATGGGGCGGGGAGATATAAGTAACCTTTTCCTCTCTCCCGCTCCTTTTCACCTCAATCAAAGGGATTTTTCCCTTTGATTTCTCTCTCCAGCTCGTTTTCGCCTCAATCAAAGGGATTTTTCCCTTTGATTCCTCTCTCCCGCTCGTTTTCACCTCAATCAAAGGGATTTTTCCCTTTGATTTCTCTCTCCCGCTCGTTTTCACCTCAATCAAAGGGATTTTTCCCTTTGATTTCTCTCTCCAGCTCGTTTTCGCCTCAATCAAAGGGATTTTTCCCTTTAATTCCTCTCTCCCGCTCGTTTTCACCTCAACCAAAGGGATTTTTCCCTTTGACTGCCATCCTCTCCCGCCGCACCGGCTACCTTATTCCCTGCAGATAGAATCCATGTGGCTGTGCAGCACGCGGAGGATCCGCTCCCTGTCGAGGCGGCCGGGCTCCAGCAGCGCGTGCAGAGCCAAGCCGTCAAGCAGAGCGTACAGGCGCTCTGCTTCGTTGTTCATATCCAGCCTCTCCCGCAGCAGTCCTTCCTTCTCCAGATGGCCAAGCAGATTGACAATCCCCGGGTAGATGCCATCGTTCAGTCCGCCGTAATCCTCATCCGCATACTTAAGGTGAAACACAAACGCGAACCAGACCTCCATTTCCGCCATTGAATTTTCATCTAAAGGAAGCAACTCCATAAGTACCCTGGTTACCAGCTCTTTCGGCGGTAGGCCGAGTGCAACAACCCCTTTGATCCGGGCATTGGCCCGGTCGCTGACAAGCTTCATGGCAAAAGCAAGCAGCTCGTGCTGTGTAGTGAAATAATGCCGCAGGGCTCCCAGCGAAACGCCGGCCTCCTGCGCGATTCTGCGTACCGTCGCCCCCTTCATGCCCTCCTTCAGGATGACACGCCAGGTAGCTTCGGCAATATGTGATTTCCGCTCAGAATGATCTACTATTTTTGGCATGTCCGTATTGTAGCATACAGCAAGCATCTGCCGCAATTTAAATAGTACGGTTGTATTATTTAAAAACTGCTGCTATAATCTCATTAATCCCCCCTGGAGAACGGTTGTCCTGTTAAAAAATTGTGTACATGAGGTGCGATATGAATGTTGTAGCTTGGGCCATTGTCGCCTGTGAAATCCTGTTCTGGGTTGTCATTATTACCGGTCTGAGCGTACGTTATCTCTTCAAGCGCAAGAGACTTGGCTTCTTCTTCCTTGCCCTGACTCCGCTGATGGATCTAGTACTCCTGGTTATTGCGGGAGTAGACCTGTCTAACGGTGCAACGGCTACCATTGCCCATGCACTGGCGGCCGTCTATATTTCCGTTTCAGTTGTTTTCGGCAAAAGCATGATCCGCTGGGCAGACGAACGCTTTCGTTACTATGTCACCAAGCAGGGCCCGCCCCCGCTCAAGCGTACCGGCCGTGACCATGCGCTGCATTACTTCAAAAGCTGGCTAATGCATCTGTTAGCTTTTCTGCTGGGAGCCGGGCTCCTCTACGGTCTGATTGTCTGGATTGATGACCCGTCCCGTACAGAAGCATTGCAAAGTATTCTCGGCATCTGGACAATCGTTGTCGGCATTGATCTGCTGATCGCGGGCTCCTATTTCCTCTGGCCGCGCAGAGAAAAAACGAAAATATCCGCTTAACAAGACAGCCGTATAAACAGCGAAAAACACACCGTCCGGTGTGTTTTTTCGTAGACATGCCTGCTGCCGCTAAAAAAAACGAAACTATTCAACCTGACAGTACCTCTTTCCCGGAAACTGCGTCAGTTCACCTTGGTCAAGGCCCATTTCTGCGCATCCGTTCCGTTATCGGTCCACTGCTGCACTGCCGCACCATCGGCCGTAGAAGAGCCGGATACATCCACTGCCAGGCCGCTCACCTTGGAAATCAGCTTATAGTAGCCTCCGCCAACATCGACAATCCGCCATTTCTGCGCATCCGTCCCGTTATCGGTCCACTGCTGCAGCTGAACTCCCGTAGCAGTGGAGGAGTTCGGAACATCGAGTACCTTGCCGCTGTGTACTGCAGTGAGTTTATAGTATCCGTCACCTGTGCTGTCTACCCTGAACTGCTGGTTAGCGGCAGTATATTTAGTCCATTGCTGGATCTTGGCGCCGGCTGCTGTTGATACCTCTACCACATCCATGACCTTACCGCTTGCCTTCGAGGCAAAGGTATACACGCCCCCGCTGATAATGCTTGATGCCGAAGCTGCCTGATAGACCCGCACATAATCCACCGACATCTGTGCCGGGAAGGCAGTCGAGGCATTCGGGCTGCCCGGCCAGTTGCCGCCTACCGCAAGATTCAGCAGCAGGAAGAACGGCTTCTGGAACTCCTCAGTGTTCCCGGTATTATTTTCAATGTAAAATTCATTAAACAGGCTGCCGTCCACGTACCATCTGATGTATTTGGCATCCCACTCGACGCTGTACACATGATACTGCGAGAAGTCGAGATTTCCGGATACCTTGCCATACTCGGCATGGCCGTTTGCATCCCAATGAACGGTGCCGTTTACATAAGCGTTATTATTCACCCGCTCCATAATGTCGATCTCGCCGCTTTTCGGCCAGCTTACCGTATCCAGATTGGAGCCAAGCATCCAGAAGGCCGGCCATATGCCCTGGCCTGAAGGCAGCTTCATCCGGGCTTCAATTTTACCGTAAGTGAAGCTCTTCTTGCCTTGCGTCTTAATACGGGCAGAGGTATAGCTGCTGCCGTTATACGATTCCTTCTGGGCGGTAATAACGAGATTGCCGCCTGTTACCTGCAGGTTCTGCGAACGGTTCGTATAATACTGCAGCTCGTTATTCCCCCAGCCGCTGCTGCCGGTACCGATCTCAGCTGTCCAGTCCGCCGTATTGAGCGATGTTCCGTTGAATTCATCGCTCCACACCAGATTCCAGCTTGCGGCGGCATCAGCCGCCTTTCCTGCCGGAAATAATGTAATCAGAAGTGCCAGAGTCATAAACAGCGCTGCCCATTTCCTTCTACGCATCATATTCCTCCTAAAGTTTTTCGGATAGCTGCCTATTTCAATACACGCCGCGCGTAACGTGCCTTTGAAATCGTTGTTGTAGCAGGAGCTGAGTTACGAAACCGCTTTATTTCCACCTCTTTGCATTGTATATCCTTTCCGGCTGCATTATGACAGGAATCCGGCCAAGGCTGTCCACCAGACTTATTGACAACGCTTGGGCCGGAGCATAGATTTAAGGAGATCAATATAGAACCCTCTAACGAAACTAATGAAAGCGATTCACCGCCACAAAATAATCCAACCCTACAAGGAGACACAACAATGAAACTATCTGTATTCTATGAACATATCCGTGACGCTGCCGGACAGAGCGGCTTAAGCCTGGAAGAAGTCTGCACACTCGTTAAAGGCTTCGGCATTGACGCGCTGGAGATGGACGCAAACCGTTTCAAGGCAGAGGAAGCATCTATCCTGCCGCTGCTGGAGAAGACCGGGCTAACGGTTAGCTGCATGTACGGCTTCTTTGATTTTGGACACATTAGCAGCAGTGAAGTGAAGAAGGAGCAGATTACCGCCTTTCTGTCCATGGCCAGCCGGGCCGGGGCTTCGCGTGTGCTGGTTATTCCGGGCTTTCTCGGGGAGCATGAACAGGACCCGGCTTCCGGGGAATATCAGCAAAGTGTGCGGTTAATGAAGGACGCCGTAGCTGCTATGTGCGCATATGCCAAGCCGCTGGAGATCATGGTCGGAATGGAGGATTTTGATGATGCCAGGGCACCGTTTGCCACAACAGCGCAGCTGCTGTCTTTTATTGAAGAAATCCCGGAGCTGTCCTGCTTCTTTGATACCGGTAATTTTCTGTACAGCGGAGAAGATGTTCTGGAAGCCTACGCCCGCTGCAGACCTCATATCGGCTACGTCCACTGCAAAGACCGGACGTTTGAAATCCACGTCGGTGAGGAGCCTAAGCTGACGGTTGACGGCCGTGCTATGTATGCTATCCCTGCCGGGAGCGGCTGCATTCCAATGCGGGAGCTTGTAACGGAGCTGCTGAACAGCGGTTATGATGACACCTTCGTCATCGAGCATTTCGGGGCGCAGGATCAGCTGGCGTTCATGAAGCAATCGGCAGAGTGGCTGCTGGGACTGAGAAAAGAAGTGCTCGGCGGATAGCCGCAGGCCAAAACTTTATCCAAACCTTAGATTTGGTTTAGAATAGATAAAGATTAGACCGCTATACTGGCCAGGGGTGATGGATTATATATACGATACTGATTGCTGATGACGAGCCTGAAATTGTTGAACTGCTGCAGCTTTATCTTGAAAAAGACTACCATATTCTAAGCGCCTCATCGGGTCTTGAGGCGCAGCAGCTGATTAAGGAGCAGTCTGTCGACCTGGCGATTCTCGATATTATGATGCCGGGGATGGACGGGCTTCAGCTGCTGAAAAGCATCCGCGGAACCTACCACTTCCCCGTACTGTTCTTATCGGCCAAAAGCCAGGATCACGACAAGATACTGGGGCTTGAGCTTGGTGCTGACGACTACATCGCCAAACCCTTCAATCCGCTGGAGGTTGTCGCGAGAGTAAATGCCCTGCTGCGGCGGGTCCATCATTTTGATGTGCCTGCACTTCCGCAGGAGCCTGAGGTGAAGCAGCTTGTGCTGGGCGCGCTCACTCTGGATCTAAATGAATGTATGCTGTATGTATCCGGCGAGCCTGTGATGCTGACCTCTACCGAATACAAAATCCTCAAGCTGATGATGGAGGAGCCGGGCCGGGTCTTCACCCGCAAACGGATCTATGAAGCCGTGTGGGAGGATTTCTACATGTACGAGGATAACAGCATTATGGTGCATATCAGCAACATCCGCGAGAAGATTGAACGTGATTCCAAAAAGCCGGAATATCTGAAAACGATCCGCGGACTGGGGTACAAAATCAATGCGCCTGCGGAAAACTAGACAGCAGCGGCCGCTGCAGGCATCGCTGGCGATTGATTTTCTGCGGTTTCTGCTTATTGTACTGTTTACAGTCATGGTTATTGTGTTCGGCACCTATGCTTTCATGCAGCTCGATGTTGCCCAGAAGCTGCAGGATTACCAGCTCGCTGACCCTGATCTGAAGACGCAAGCCAGCCGGTATCTGGATAATCCGCAGAACGGGCCGGAAACGGCCAAGCTGCTGCGCAGCCAGGGCTGGCTGGAGGTGCTGGACAGCAGCAAGAGGGTGCGCGAGGTGATCGGCAGTAAACAGGATGATCCGCAGAGCTATACGGAGGAGCAGCTGTATAAGCTGCTTGAGAATGATCCGGAGCAGGCATACTACGTGTCCCTGGCAGATTATCAGCAGGAAGGCTCCTCAGGCTGGCTGCTGCTGAAGCTTCCCCGGGACCGTATCGACATTACGATTAACAGCTACCCGTTCATGTCTCATTTTAACCAGTCGGTAACCTTCTATATTATGCTTGGCGCCATGCTGCTGCTGATGCTGGTTATTACGTACAGCTATTCTGTAGCCCGGCGGATCCTGAAACCGCTGAAGACGATTATTCAAGGACTCAAGGAAATGATCCAGGGTAACTACAGCACCCGGCTTACGGTTCATGCCGAGAAGGAATTTGAGCAGATGGCTGAAACCTTCAATTATATGGCGGATATGATTGAGCGGACCACGGTCGCCAAGCAGCGGGCTGAGGACAGCAAGCAGCGGATGATTATGGATCTGTCCCATGATCTCAAGACGCCGATTACCAGTATCCAGGGCTATGCGCAGGCTTTATATGAAGGCCGGGTAGAAGATGCCGAGCGGCAGCGGAAATATTTACTTTACATTTACAACAAGTCTTTCCAGGTTACGAGGCTGATCCAGAATATGATGGAGCTGCTCAAGACGGACTCTCCCGATTTTCTGCTGAAAATGGGGCGTCACGAGCTCGGCGATTTCCTGCGGGAGATTATTGCCGGCGCTTACGGGGAAATCGAACAAAAGCAATTCACCCTGCGGCTTGAAGTACCCGATCACGACGTCTATGCCCAGTTCGACCCTGAGCTGCTGTCACGGGTGGTCCAGAATCTGACCGCCAATGCGCTGGCTTACAATCCGCCGGGAACGACATTGCGGGTCAGCCTGACTCCAAGACCGGATGCGGTAGTCATCGAAATTGCCGATAACGGCGTCGGGATCGCTAAAGAGCTGCGGTCCACCATTTTTGACCCCTTTGTGCGGGGAGATGAAGCCAGAACCGCCTCCGGCGGGACAGGCCTGGGGCTGGCGATCGCCAGAAAGAATACGGAACGGATGGGAGGAACCCTTGAGCTGTCCGGCACTAAGCTGGAAGCAACGGTATTTACCATCACTATTCCAATCTAAACGGAAGCGCAGCAAAGCGGCAGCCAGGGAGAAGACTCTTCTCCTTAGTCTGCCGCTTCTTTGTGCTGCTGCATGACTTGTGCCTTACTGTGCTGCAACAACACCGACCACCGTCACGTTTACATCCGTCACCTGCAGTCCGGTCAGCTTTTCAACCCGGCTCTTGATGCTCTGCTGCAGAAGCTGGGCCAGCTGGTGAAGCGGAGTGCCCAGGGTGATAATCGGGAAAAGATGGACAGACAGCTCGCTGCCGCTGATTTTCACCTTGATCGCTTTGTAGAATTCCTCACGCTTCTTTCGTTTGGTACTGCCTTCCACAAGCGCCTGAACCGCCTCTGTCTCCTGCACAGCCATACCGGCAATCTTCGATATAACCTGTTGTGACACCGTCAGTTTTCCAATACAGCTTAAGCCCTGTTCCGGTTGATGCATTCTGTTTCCTCCTTCAGCTCTCATATGCCTACAGTCCCTCCCACTTCTCCTTGAGAAACAGCTGGTATGTATGCCTGGATATAATCTTGATTACCATGTACACGGGGATAATAATCAGCATGCCGATGATGCCGAAGAAATTCCCCACTCCCAGCACAAGCACCGTTGTTGTAATCGGATGAATGTCGAGGCTTTTGCCAAAAACCAGCGGAGTAATAATATTGTCTTGGATCTGCTGGGCCAGCAAAATAATAATTAGTGACCATAAGCCGACCATAGGGGAGACAGTCAGCCCGATGATTACAATCGGAATGGAAGAAATAATCGCCCCGAAAAAAGGAATAAAGTTCATAATGAACGCAATCAGGGTCAGCACAAGGGCATAAGGCAGCCCGATAATCAGGAAACCAAGGTACATCAGCACGCCCAGTGCAAGATTGACGATGACTCTGCTCACAATATAGTTACTCAGCGCGCCATCGATTTCACCTGTAATCATCCCTGCCCGCTCGCGGAAACGTCCGGGTACCATTTTGACAAAGGCTTTACCGAACTTGTCCCCTTCCTTAAGCATATAAAACAGCAGAATCGGAAAGGTGAACAGAATGATCGCCAGATTGGACACCGCCGAAAATAATCCTGTCACATAGCTGGTCAGCAAAGTAAAGCCCTGGCTCAAATAATCGTTCAACTGGGACAGCAGGCTGAAATCCTCGGGAAACAGCTTGGTGAAAAAGCCCGAGTGCTCAAGATCAGTGATTTTTTCGTTTACGGCTTCAAACAGCTGCGGGGCATTCTGTACCAGCGTCAGCAGCTGCGATTTCAACGGAGGCCAAACGCCGCCGAAGAATCCGAAGACCAGTACGCCAAGCACCAGATAGATCAGCAAAATGGCCTGCGTGCGCTTCATCCTCCAGCGCTTGATCTTCCAGCGCTCCATCAGCGGCAGCAGCGGCCGTAATAAATAGTAGAAGAATACCGCCAGCAGTACCGGAATCAGAATAACACCAGTAAGTGACTTTAACGGCTCAAAAATAAAATCGACCAATGACCCCACATATACAATCAGCAGAACCAGCAGTATTGCCTTCCCAATGGTTAAAAATGTGTTCAGCTGCTTCATCTGCCACCCCCTGCACCGTTAACAACCCGGCTGCCGGAGCACACCGATTGCCGGTTTTGTAACAACTGTAACCCGGCAATCTTAATGCTGTCTAAGCTGAACCTAAAGATTAGCTAAATAATATGCGCGAAGGCAGCAGATAAAACTCCAGCTGTTCCTCCTCTCTGCTGCGTAATCCGCATGCCTGTCAGTAGAGAAAAAGTGCATAAAGTTGAAGATTGTCGAATGTTAGACGGGGATGATTGTCCTGCCTATTGGTGAACGATATACTGGAATGAAGATAGAGGGGGCCTGACATGGTTGACACTTTTTTTAACACCAGCCTGAAAACCAAAATTGTCATTGTCTTCATCGTGATGATTACCCTGATTACATCGGCTCTCGGGCTGTACTCGTTCCATACCTCCAAGAAACAGATCGTTAACAAGGTCAGCACGACCAATCTGTCGGTGATCCGGCTGATCGATAATAATATTATAGAGATGCAGAAAAGCATCAAGGACTGGGTGACCGTCTTCAGCCTCTCCCCTGTTGTGCAGGACGCACTGCAGAATGAGCCGAACGGCAACGTGGATCTGGAATCACAAATCTATTCGGGGACGATGTCCGCCATTATGAATCAAATGCTGGTTACCGGAAATTTCGATTACCTGTCCCTTTACGGGCAGGAGGAGCAGCCGCTCTATCAGGTTGCCACCGATGACAGCAGCGGTCCTGGCAGCTACAGCGGGATTTTGTCCAGCGATGTCTATAAGCAGACCCTGGAATTTAACGGCGCCTCCTACTGGTATCCGCTTAACAGCACCAATAATGTTTTTATCGATGTGAACCGCAATGAGAAAATCGCCATGAGCCGGATTGTCCGCAGCACGCTGAACGGCCGGAACATCGGGCTGATCTTCGTCGGTATTAATACCGAAACGATCCGCAAGCGGTACCTGAAGGATCTGTATGACGAGTCCCATGGAATCATGATTCTTGATCAGAACGGCGTACCGTTTCTCACTGCCGGTAAGTCTTTCTACAATGAAAAGGAGCCGCTGCAGCTGCCAAAAGTCGGGAACGGTGCGGTAGACGGCTCGCGCATTATCAGCCTGAACGGGGAAGAGCTGCTGCTGACCTACACTCAGAGCAACGCCGGCTGGCAGATCCTATATGCGGTTCCGCTGGACACGCTGACCAAGGAGCTCAATTCCATCAAGCTGTTTGTTGTCATTGCTATTCTCGTGAGCCTGCTGCTGAGCATACCGCTGATGCTGGTACTGTCCAATTTCCTGACTGCGCCGATCAAGAAGCTGCTGTATTCCATGCGGCGGTTCCAGAACGGGCATTTTGACGAAAAGGTGGAGGTGCGCTACCGGGATGAAATTGGCCTGTTAAGCCGCGGCTACAATACGATGGTCGGCAATATCAAGACACTGGTGGATGAAGTGTATGTCCTGAAGCTCAAGGAGCAGGAAGCGGAGCTCAAAGCGCTGCAGTCGCAGATTAATCCGCATTTTCTCTATAACATGCTGGATACGATTTTTTGGGAGGCGGAAAGCGCCGGCCAGGACAAAATCAGCGAGATGGTTATCAACCTGTCCCGGCTGTTCCGGCTCAGTCTGAACCGCGGCAAAAGCTTCACCAGTGTAGCCAAAGAAAAAGAGCTGATCCAGCTTTACCTGTCCCTGCAGCAGATGCGCTTCCGCGACAAGCTCAGCTATTCGACCGATATTCCGGATGCCCTCGACAACTATGTGATTCTGAAGCTGAGCCTGCAGCCGTTCATTGAGAACGCTCTGGTCCATGGTATTGAGCGCAAACGTGAGGGCGGGTCAGTCAGTATAACCGGGACGATGGACGGCGGATACCTGCGATTTGTCATTGAAGACAACGGCATCGGCATGGATGAAGCAACGATTGAGAAGATTACCGAGGTTCAGGAGGAAGACGACATTCACACCGGCGTGAACACCGGCGGATATGCGGTAGCCAATGTGATTCAGCGTTTCCGCCTGTATTATAAGGATCAGTTCAACATCCGTTATTCCAGTACGCCCGGGTCAGGCACCCGTGTAGAGCTGATCATTCCTGTCACATCAGAACCCTTGGAGGAGAACCATGATTAACTTAATGATCGTCGACGATGAAGAGCGGGCCAGAACCGGGATCAGAACACTGATCGACTGGGCCAGCCATGATGTGGAGATTGTAGCCGAGGCGGGAGACGGTGTGGAAGCCCTTGAGCTGATGCACAAGCACCAGGTAGATATTCTGCTGGCTGACATCCGGATGCCGGAGATGGACGGTCTGACTCTGATTGAGCAGGTCAAGCGTGACTTCCCGCATGTGAAATCGGTCATTATGAGCGGCTATAACGATTTTCATTATGTTAAAAAAGCGATCGCACTCGGCGCATCCGACTACCTGCTGAAGCCGAGCAGACGCCAGGAGATTACCGATACCATTGTCAATGTGGTTAACGGGATTCTGGAGGAGAAGCGGCAGACTGCGCATCTGAAGCGGTTAACCGAAGGCTTCCGCGAGAGCCTGCCGCTGCTGAAGGAACGTACGCTCAGCCAGCTGGTCCTGTCTGAGGAGGTCTCCTATGACAAAATCCGGGACAGCCTGGAGCTTAACGGTATTTATTTTCCCTATGACTATTTCGCCGTCTTTGTCATGCAGCTGGACAATCTCCATACCCTGCAAAAGAGCTATACGGCGTTTGAGCTGGAGCTGCTGAAATACGGGCTCAAAAATATCAGCGAGGAAACCGTCCGCCAGCCGAATATCGGCCTGAGCTTCGAGCATCAGGATGATATCATCGCTATCCTTAACATGCCGGCTGAGCTGGGCGGTGCTGAACTGCTGGCGCTGGCCGGGGAGTTTCAGTCCAATGCCAAAAACTATCTCAAGCTAGCCGTTTCCGTCGGCATCGGTGTGACCGGCACCCAGCTGGCCAGCCTGAACATTTCTTATACTACAGCCGTAAATGCGCTGGACGATCACTACGCCCTCGGTCCCGGCAAGCTTGTGAATGCCCAGGATAGCCGGGCAGCTGAGCACGGGAGCTGGTCTTATCCTATTTTGCAGGAAAAAACGGTGCTGCTGAGTGTAATGAACGGCGACGCGGACAGCATCAGGGAGAGTCTCGCCACATTCATGTCTTCGCTCCCTTCCTCCAAGGAACAGATTGTCAGCTGCTCGCTTGCGCTTTATTTTGCCCTATATAAGCTTTATATCGAGAAAAATACCGGCGGGATGGACGATTTCGCCCTGACTCTGCAGGACAACATCCAGAGTATCTCCAAGGAAGATCCGGAAGGCATCAAAAGTGAGCTGCTTACCGCCGCCGTTAAAGTTAATGAACTGCTGAATGCCAAAAAGAACAAAAACAAGCTGTTCGAGTCCATCCTCGCCTACATTGAAGAAAATTACTATAAGGACATCAGCCGCGAGACGGTCGCAAATGAGGTGTTCATTACGCCCGGCTATCTGAGCCTGCTGTTCAAGCAGCAGATCAAAACCAATTTTCTCGACTATCTGCACAAAATCCGCATCGACCAGGCCTGCCTCCTGCTCAAGGACCGCAGCCGCAAAATCGGCGACATCGCGATGAAGGTCGGCTACAACGATGAAAAGTACTTTTTCCAGGTGTTCAAGAAATACACAGGCTTCACGCCTAACCAGTACCGTAATAATCTGGATGAGACGGGGAGCGGGTAGAAGCCTTAATAAATGCAGTTTGTGCAACTAAAAGCAGCTGAAATGAGCCGCAGCGCCGTATAACTGCATTCTGTACAACTAAAGTTGCATATATCAGCTGAAATGAGCCTATTTGCAGCATTATAGTTGCATGGAGTGCAGTTATAACGCTGCCTGGAGGAAAAACAGGTGTTTTAGTTGCACAAAGTGCAGTTAAGTGTGATGGGTACGGTGAACATAGCATGCTTGCCCCTGGCCTGCTGCACAAAGAAGACCAGCCTGATAATACGGCTGGTCTTTTGCTGCATTAGTATGCTAACTATGCTCCCGGTACTCGAAGTAATCGAAATCGGCTGTGATCTGTCTGCGGTAGGAATCCTGGCAGTTGATCCCGAGAAAGGCGCCGGTGAAATGGCCGGAGGCGGAATACTCATCCGAGCATTTCGTGCCGTCCAGCTCCGGACCAACCTGCTGCCACTGGGCTCCGTCCGGCGAGGCGGAGAAGGTCAGCATCCCCTGGCGCAGCTCGGCGCGGAGATAGATGCTCTCCCAGTCTGCGACCGGCAGCCGGGACTCTGTGAGCTCAACCTTTGTACCGTTGTCGGCATACAGAATGCCAAGACACTTACCTCCAAGGCTCTCACTATAGTAAACCCGCAGATAATAGAACATATTCTGGTCATAAAAGAGTGTAAGCCCGGCCGACTGATGATAATTCTCCGGTTCGAACTCCACACAAGTCTCTACTGTTGCATTAACAGACTGCAGCCGGCGTGCCACCAGACTTTGCTCATGCAGCGAGAATAGCGATTGCCGCCCGCGCAGCCGTAAGAATCCCGGCCGGGCCGATAGAGAGGCCCATTCCTCATCAATCGGAACGCGCAGGGAGTTCAGATGAATGTTCCACTTCCCGCTGTCAAAGTCCTCTCTGGCCGGTTCCGGTGCGAACGGATGAGGCGTTAGCTCAGGAGCGGGAGCCTCAATCAAAGCCGACTGCCCGCCGCCGATCATGCGCAGCCACCCGTCCTCCGTCCATTCACATGCCTGAATGGCCGTTTCTCTGCCCAGCATACTGCGGATTTGCGGCAGCACAGGCCGGGCACACAGATGGGCGATGTACCACTCCCCTTTCTGCGTTTCCACCAGTGAGCCATGCCCGCTTTTTTGCAGCAGGGAATCCGGGTTGTATTGGTACGGTTTCAAATAATCGTCCACATTCCGCCGGTCCAGATTGACCAGCCTGGCGGATGTAATAATCGGATTACACGGGTCGGATTCGTAAGGACCGAACAATTCGCGTGATCTGGCCATCGTAACACCGTGTCCGAAGCCGGTTCCGCCTTCAGCGGTCATAATATAGTAATAACCGTCCCGTTTATAGATATGCGGCGCCTCCATGCAGCCCATATCTGTTGCCCCGCGGAAAATACTTCGCGCTGTGCCGGTCAGCTCCTGCCGCACCGGATCATACTCCTGAATGACGATAGAGCCGGGATGCTCGTACCCTTTGCGCGTCTCCCACTCCAGGTTAACCAGCCATTTGCGACCGTCATCATCATGGAACAGTGAAGGGTCGAAGCCGGAACTGTTCAGATAAATGCGCTCCGACCAGGGGCCAAGAATGCTTTTGGACGTAACCACATAATTGTCCAGATCAAACGCGTTGCCGTTTGTGCTTCTCATAATCGTATAGATCAGGTAAAAGGTCTGCTCCTGCTGATCATAGGTCAGGCACGGTGCCCAGACACCGCCGGAAGCTTCAATCCCCTTCATGTCCAGCTGATCCGGCCGGTCCAGCGCATAGCAGAGCGTCTGCCAGTTGACCATATCCCTGGAATGATGAATCTGCACACCGGGAAACCATTCAAAAGTAGATGTCGCCATATAATAATCGTCACCAGCGCGGAGAATCGACGGATCGGGATTGAAGCCCTTCAGTACCGGATTTTGAATCTTTATGGTAGTCAATTTGCTCTCTCCTCCTCTCTATCCGCTATTCCTGCTCCAAAATAATCTGCACACCCCAAGGTGCAAGCTGAAGCTCACTATCTGCAGCAACTACGTTACCTGAGAGTAATTCTGTTCCACCTTTGACCGGACGTACTCCCGCCACCTGTTTGCCGGAGTAATTGTAATAGAATCTTACTTGTGCACCTTCACGGGCCACTGCTGATTTTACGATCAGCGGGAAAGCATACTCCTGCTGCTCTGCCCACAATCCGGCTGTCTGCAAAGTATCGCGTACGATAACTGCCAGATCGGCGGTGTCTATCATACAGCCGACATAGGTTGCTGTACCCTCACCGAAGGTATTCCGCGTGGCCGCCGCATAATGGCCCCATTCCGGATGGTCATAGGAAGCGAGCACTTCAGCGGTTCCCGGAACCAGCAGCTCCATCCAGCTGTTCACCGTACCGGTCCCGCCTTCAGGGAACAGTCCGCCTGCAAGTCCAGTCTCTGCACCCGGCGTTACGAACATGCTGTACCCGATTCCGCAGGCTTCACTAATGATGCCCGGCTGCTGCACGGTGCGCACCTTGACCTGCTCGTCGGTAAATCCGCTTTTGAAAGTATAGAGAACATGGCCGCCGCCCTGCACATACTCATTAAGTGCGAGCAGCGCTTCATCCGATACCGCGTACAGAGCAGGTACAACCACCAGGGAATACTCATGGAGATAAGGGCTGGAAGGCTGGATAAAGTCGCATTCCGCATTCATCCGGTAGAACGCATCATACAGCCAGCGCACCACATCATTATAGTTCTTGCCGTCAGGCAGCTTGAACCATTCCATCGCCGACAGCGCCTCATTGCTGATCATAAAGGCGATTTTGTTCTTTTTCACGAGTCCGGTCAGCTGCGGACTAAGCCGCTTGAAATCCGCACCGATTGTACAAGCCTCCTTATACACCGGATTTGGCAGGAAATCATGGCTGAGCAGCCCCTTCCAATACGTTTCAAAGGAATTGTGGATCGAGTGCCAATGCCAGTAGGCGACCATGTTCGCACCAGAGCCGATATGGCTGAATGCCAGCAAACGGAGCTGTCCGGGATAAGGTGTCCACTGCGGAAATGCTTGTGCCTGTGTCTCCAGCACCAGATAATTGCTCCGCTTCACGGAACGTGAAATGTCTCCGCCAAAAGCGATCTCGGCCCCGGTCAGCTCGGACTGCGACGGATGATAAATATCCACACCGGCAATATCGAACGGCTCAGCCGCTGCAAAATGATCCACCGAAGGCTGAACGCCGAAGGAATGTCCTCTCCACTCATAGTCGAAATTCTGGGTCACGAACTGCCCCGGCTGCTTGTATTCATTGACAATCGCTACCTGCCAGGCCAGAAAATCATTCACCAGCCCGCGCTGGAAGCGGGCAAACTCCGCACCCAGGCTGCCGTTGATCGTACCGGCGACTGACGGGAAGTCCTCCCAGCTGTCGATCCGGTTGCTCCAGTAGTCGAGGCCGAATTGGTAGTTGATTTTTTCCAGGGTTCCGTAGGTATTCCGCATATATTTCACAAATTTCAGCTGGACATTATCGCCCGCTGTCTCGTAATGCTTGGTTTCATTATCGGTCTGGTAACCGATGACTGCCGGATGCTTATGCACCCGCTCCAGCAGCTTTCGGATGATCCGCTCGGCATAGAACAGGTAGACCGGATGCGTGATGTCCATGATCTGCCGGGCACCGTATTTACCGCGTCCCGCCGCAGTGACCGCCAGCACATCCGGGTACTCCTTGACCATCCAGGCAGGAATGGCATAGGTCGGCGTTCCGATAATGACATGGATACCGGCCTCATGCATAGCGTCAAGTACGCGGTCCACGGATGTGAAGTCGAACACCCCGTTTTGCGGCTCATGCGTGCTCCAGGTGGATTCGGCAATCCGGACGGTATTGATTCCTGCCTCCTTCATCATGCCGATATCTTCAGCAAGCCTCTCGTGAGGCATGTATTCATCGTAATAGGCAACACCGTATAGTAACTTATCCATTTTTCCCTTCTCCTTTTGACGAAAAGTAACGTATCCTTAGCCCTTCACCGCGCCTGCAGTAACCCCTTTGGTAATCTGCTCGTTGAAGATCGCATAAATAATGATCGCCGGCACCGAAGTCAGCACCATAACCGCAAACTGTGAACCGTAATCCGAGGAATACTGGCCGGTAAAGTTCATGACCGAGAACGGCAGCGTTTTGAGCGAATCCTTGCTCAGGAATGTGGAGGCCATAATAAATTCATTCCAGCAGTTCAAGAAGGTCGTTACCACAATGGTTACCAGCGCCGGAGCCGTCAGCGGAGCAATAATCCCGAATACGATCCGGTAGATGTTCGCGCCGTCGATGACTGCCGATTCTTCCATCGCTTTAGGAATGGAGCGCAGAAAGCCGGTCAGCATAAAGGTCCCGAGCGGTACGGAGACTGCAGTATAAGGAAGAATTAGTCCAAGATAGGAATCCGTTAAGCCCAGCGATTTAAAAATAGCAAAGTTAGGCAGCAGCGTCGCATGAATCGGAATCATAATCCCGAGCAGGATCACTGTGAAGAACAGGGAACGCAGCTTCCATTGCATCCGGGTGAACGCATAACCAAGCGTCAGTGAAAGAACAACCGTCAATACAATCGTAACCGCCGTTACAAAAAAGCTGTTAAAGAAATACCGGGCAAATTTACCGTCCACCCAGGCATTAATATAGTTCTGCCATTGCGGAACATCCGGCCATTTCAGAATGCTGGAGGAATAGAACTCGCTGCTGCTTGTAAAAGAGAAGTTCACCAGCCAGATGAACGGGAACAGCTGCACCGCGGCGATGATCAGGAAGAACAGCCAGAGCATGATTTTTGTATTTTTCTTCATGGTGTTTCCCCCTTAGTATTCGGTAGCATCGCTGCGGGTCAGCTTGTTACTCAGATAAGTGAACAGCAGACACACGGCAATGAACAGGATGGATATGGCATTAGCATAGCCGTACTGGCTGGCCGAAAAAGCTTTGTTATACAAATAGACTGCGAGGAACTGGGTTGAGTCTCCGGGACCGCCGTTGGTGGTCAGGAACACCATCTCCATCTGCTTCAAGGCAGTGATCATTGCCAGTGTTATCTGAACTGTTATGACCGGCATAAGTAGCGGAACGGTGATACGCAGGTGCAGTTTAAAGCCGGAGGCCCCATCAAGCGATGCCGCTTCATACAGGTCTTCCGGGATTCCCTTGACTCCTGCATAGTAGAAGAGAAGGCCCCAGCCGAAGCCGGCCCAGATCAGAATGACCAGCATGGAGACGAGTGCAGTGCTGCTGTCGCCCAGCCACGCATGCTTCAAGGCGCCAAGCCCTACAGAATCAAGCAGTTTATTAAATACGCCGAAGGTCGGATCAAGCAGCGAGAGCCACATTTTTGAAATAACCACGACGGAGATTACACTGGGAATGAAGAAAATGGTCCGGAACCACTTCTCGGCTTTGCCGCCAATCCGGTCCAGCATAACGGCGAAGAAGATTGCAATCGGATGCTGGATGATGATAAAGCCAAGACCCAGCAGTACAGCGTTGCGTAAGGAAAGCCAAAACCGGCTGTCATGAAACAGCAGTTCGGTATAATTGCCAAGTCCGATAAAAGTCGAGTTCGTTCCAGGCGCGAGGGTATCGCGGAATGAGTAGTAACCGCTCAGAATAATCGGGGCCAGGAAGGTTAGGGCGAATAATAATATGCCGGGAAAAACAAACAGAAAGATGGCAAGCTTGTTGTTAAGCACTTTATGCATGGGCGTTTCCTCCATCCTCCGGGCGGACAAAGGGCAGGGGGTTCACTTGAGATCCCTGCCCTAATCCGTACCGTTATCTTTATAATTGTAAAAGGCGTTGTCTTACTGGGAAGCCGCCGCAGACTGCAGATCGCTCAGCAGCTGCTCTGTTGTGGAGCCGCCGGCAAAGAATTTGCCGAAGAGATTTTGGGCATCATCCTTGAATTTAGGTGTTCCGTAATCAAGGCCGAGTGAGCCTGCGGTGGAAGTCGCACCGGTCAGTACCTCGGTAAGCTCCTTTTGAAGACTGCTCTCATTACCGTTCAGCTGATAAGTCTGGGCAGGAACTGCTGCACCGATATCCCATACGGATTTGGCCCATTGGTTAGCACTCATCAGATAGTCGAAGAACTTCTTGGCTTCTTCCGGATGCTTCGAGCTGTTAACCAGGGAGTAGCCGCCGCCGTTCCAGGCCAGCAGATCTGTATCTTTGCCTTTGCCGCCTTCTACTACGGGGAACTTAAGTACAGCTACATTATCACGGAATGTCTGCGGCAGATTTTCATTAGTTGCCATTCCGGCTTCCCAAGAGCCCATGTACCACATGGCTGCCCGTTCCTGAGTGAACAGGTTCTGGGATGCGCCGTAATCGGAGGTCATGTATGATGCCTGGAACAACCCGCTGTCTCTGGCTTCACCCAGCAGCTCGGCTGCTTTCTTAAAGGTATCGTCAGTCGTGAAATCCTTCTTCTTGGCTACAGCATCCAGCATCAGGTTCTGGTCACCGCCGACCCGGATCACGAGATCCTGGAAGAAGGCACCGAAGCTCCACAGATCCTTACCGTTGATTGACATCGGCTCAATGCCTTTTGCGCGGAACTGTTTGCCTGCTTCAATCAGCTCGGCGTAAGTGGTTGGTACTTTGATGTTGTTTTCTTCAAACAGCCTTTTATTATAGTAAATTACTTCATAGTCACTGTTGCGCGGGAGGCCATAGAGCTTGTCGTTAAACGTGAAGGAGGTGTATACGCCCGGCAGGAAGCTGAATTCTTCACCTGCATACTCGGCAGGATCAAGCTCTTTTACATAACCGGCTTGTACCAGTGTATTCAGCTCGGCACCGCCGTGCACCATCGTGACATCAATCGGTTCGTTGGAGGCCATGTAGGCTTTCAGCTTGTTTTTAAATGGCTCCTCGGCCAGTGTTTCCAGCTCGATTTTGACATTCGGATTTTCTTTGGTGTAATTGTCGATGACCATCTGCTCCGCTAAGCCCTGTCCTGACTTACGGTCCGGCAGGTTGGAGAAGACGCGCAGCGTTACCTGGTCCCCGCCTGCTGCAGGTGTATTGTTTCCTTCGGATGCCGCCTGATTGCTGCTGTTATCATTGCCGCATGCGCTTAGTACAGCGGTGGCTGCAAGCGCCCCGGCCAAAAGTGCGTTTCTGCCTGAAAGTAAACCTTTGTTCATGATGAATCCCCCTCAAAGATCGTTATGTTTGGTTTGTCTGGCTTAGTGGTGGTGGTTCGTTCTTTCTGACCTCATATTATCAGAGCAGTCCCCCGGCGACAGTAGAGAAAAAGTGAGGAAGGTTGAAATTTATCGAGACCGTTCACATTTGCAGCAAAGTTATACTGTACTAAATTTTAAATCGTATTGGCGTTTTTTCTGTTATAGCTTCCCCTTTTTTCGGGCTCATTAGAACGGGGTAACATTCATACGGGCTACACATATGGCTGACAAAATGGGATTTTCCCCGCTTGGCTGGAAGTAACGACCGCCTGTGATGAAATCAAAGGCATTTATGCCTTTCATTCCGCCAGTTTCGCGCCATACGCCGGAATCAAAGGCATTTGTGCCTTTCATTTCACCAGTTTCGCGCCATACACCGGAATCAAAGGCATTTTTGCCTTTCATTTCACCATTTCCCCACCATACGCCGGAATCAAAGGCATTTTTGCCTTTCATTTCACCATTTTCCCACCATACGCCGGAATCAAAGGCATTTTTGCCTTTCATTCCGCCAGTTTCGCGCCATACGCCGGAATCAAAGGCATTTTTGCCTTTCATTCCACTAGTTTCGCGCCATACGCCGGAATCAAAGGCATTTTTGCCTTTCATTCCACTAGTTTCGCGCCATACACCGGAATCAAAGGCATTTTTGCCTTTCATTTCACCATTTCCCCACCATACGCCGGAATCAAAGGCATTTGTGCCTTTCATTTCACCATTTCCCCGCCATACGCCGGAATCAAAGGCATTTGTGCCTTTCATTTCATACTCTTCATCTTTGCTACATCCGCTTGCCACAGCATCGCCGTTCCGCTCACCCGCAACATAAAAAAAGCCAGCCGAATGTTTACAGCTGACCAATTAACATTAAAACCAAAGCCATTTTACTTTACAGAACTATATAAACGCCCGCCGCCAGCAGTTGACTCAGCAATGATTTTAATAATGCGCCAATCCATGCGAAAAGACCCGGTAGCCCTAATGGCTACCGGGTCAAGACACTAAACCTATTATCGTGCCAGCCACCGCGGTGTACGGCGGCACGAACTTGCCGCGCTGGAAGGACGGCACCGAAGCAATCTTGATGATTTTACACTAGTCATCCGTATGCCTGAGGCCCTTCCCCGCGTCATCAGGCATTCCACTTTAGGCGTTATTTCAGGTAAAATACTTCCTTCAGGTTCTTAGACACAGGGCTGTTATCCGGATTGGTCTCCATCAGCGGCTCCATGTAGACCCACCATTTCCGGCAAATCTCGGTCTCTGACATCTGATCCCACTTAGCCTCGTCCTCAATCTCCACGTAAGCAAACAGATTACCGGTTTCTTCGTCGAGGAAAATAGAATAGTTGTGGGAACCATGGTTTCTCAGCTCTTCAGCCATCTCCGGCCACAGCTCATCATGGCGGCGCTTGTATTCCTCGTAATGCTCCGGGTAAACACGCATAATGCTCGCTTTTCTAATCACTGTTCAGCACTCCAGACCTGTTTGGTTTATAAAAATACATAAATGAACTATATTGAACATTATAGTATACATATGAACTTTTTTGAAGATAAACAAACGAAAATAAACCATCGAGCAGGCAGGTTTATCATTAATTCACTGTGCTCCCCCTTCCGCCCCCCATAAGTATGTGGCTTCCAGCATCTAAGTGGATTTTCGGCACTTCATTCCATCATTTCTCACCTTTACAAATAATTAAGTGGAAAACCGCTATCTATTTTGCCACTAAACCTGCTTCAGGCGCGAAAACAGCAAAATTAAGTGTCGTTTTTCCAATTAGATTTCTCTACCCGGCGGTTTGGCCAAAATTAGATGACGTTTTTCCACTTAGTCGCGATTTAGCAGACACTCAGGCTCAGACACCCGGTTAACGCTGCTGTAGCCATCTGCTCATTGACAAATAATCCGCCCCCCTATAATATTAGAAGTCCTGCCAGCTGTTTGCTGGCGATAAGGGGACCTGGCCTTACAGGTTCATACTTATTGAAAAGGGTGGTTTATATGGATAAAGAGCAACTGGTTGAAAGCGCGCGCAAGGTTAATAAGGCGGCGTACATCCCCTACTCCAAGTTTCCGGTTGGTGCGGCACTGCTGCTGAAGGACGGAACGGTAATCAACGGAGTTAACGTAGAAAATGTATCCTTTGGCGCAACGAATTGTGCTGAACGGACCGCTTTTTTCACTGCAATTACTAACGGCTACACTAAAGGCGACTTCCAGGCTATTGCAATAGCCGGTGACACCGAGGATTTCCTGCCGCCCTGCAGTATCTGCAGACAGGTAATGGCCGAATTCTGCTCCCCGGAAATGCCTGTATATTTGACCAACAACAAACAGGATATATTGGAATTGAAGCTAAGAGAGCTGCTGCCTTATGCGTTCACCGATCTGGATATGTAAAAAGCAGCTTATAAAACAGCAAGAAGCCGCGCAACCATGCGCAGCTTCTTTTTTGTGTCCTGGCGGGCGCTCATCAGCTAGTGTCCAGGTGATAACCGCATCGACCTCATCAACTGTCCTGTACAGCTCCCGTTCCGTCAACAAGTGCTCTTGGCTTCAGCAGCTCAGTTAATTCACCCGGTTCGAGCGAATGGTGCGGGTTGAACGCCGCTGAACTCATATATGCCATCAGGCTGGTACGGAGCTGCGCTGCAGCAGGCCGATCTGCCAGATCATCCTCAATATGGATACCGCAGATCAGCAGCTTGCCTGCACCGACGGTATACTCTATCAGGTTCGTCAGCTTCCGGTTATGATAAAAGTTCGGTATAACCTGAACAATCGGCTGAAACGGAAGATCGTCACTCACCGCAAGCGACACGGAATGTTCCAGCAGGTCCTGCCACTGGAATTCCGCATATTCTCTGGTTGGGAAACCGCTCAGCGCCGGATGAGCAGCATCCACAGTTATCCCGCACGGAGCTTCAGTGGCAAAATGCACCGGGCTCCAGAATACCGGGTGAAACTTGCCGGGAGCTGTATGCTCCAGGTCATTCTCCTTAATAAGGACAAGCACACGTTCTCCTCCCGACAGCCTGCGCAGCAAATCGTCGTCCAGGCTATTGGTCACTGTTATTTCAGTATTCCCGGCCGCTTCTTCTCCAGTAGATGCATACACCCAAACCGGCCACTCATTACGGATTCCCGAGCCGCTTAATTCCAGTGAGACTGTTAATCTGGCGCTTGTAGCTACTCTTACAAAAGCATCCGTGCTCAATTCTCCCAGGGGAATCCCTGCTCCAAGCGGGATCGCTCCAGTCCCTATAGCCCCTTGGTCCAGAACCGCTCCCTCCTCACTTATCACTTTCCATTCAATAACGGAAGGTGCCAGCTCCGCCTCACCGAAATGCGCAATATTCACTTCCGCGGTAAAGGTATCCCGATTAGTATATTCACGCTTCGGCATACGCAGCAAAAGAACTGTCGGACTGCAGAATCCCCTAAAATTCCGGGGTTCAATGAGTCCCTTGGACTGCCAAAAGGCATTAAGAATACCGACCGTTGCCGTGCTCTGTCCCGGAAAATCATGCAGATCAAGCAGCTGGAAGCCGCCAAGCTCCGGCGTTCTTAGCGCTGCTTCGATTTCTTCACGGTACAGCTGCAGGGCCAGCATACCCGATCCGTGCACGAATTTACGGATGTCTGCCAGCATGCCGCGTTGTTCGAGGTCAGCAGAGATGACCTCCAGGTTAACCGGACGCAAAGCCCCGCCGTACAGGTCTATTTCCTCAACGTCCGGATATACGCTATATTGCCCCACCTCGTGTGAGACGACAGGAACCTCCCGCTGCGATACCGCCTCACGGAAGTCCAGCATAGTCGAGGCCGACAGCTTCTCCAGAAAATACTGGCCGCGGACTCCAGCCTCATCGACGGTCTGCGCGCAAAACAGATCATCCGCAGGATCGAGCGGGCGGTCCCAATTCGTAGTTAGCGTATACAGCCGGCGGTTGTCCAGCTTTTTCAAATCCGCAGCCATCCGGTGCAGCAGCTCAAAATCCCCGTTCAGCTCATTCCCGTTGCTGTAAATGCAGAATGACGGATGATTGCCATATGTCTGAATGATCCGCTGCGCTTCCAGAGGCAAGTACGTATAATGCTCCGGATGTGCGCCAACCGGCATATTCCAGCTGTCCATCCACATTGGAGCTTCAACCTGCAGGTACATGCCCAAACGGTCTGCCGCTTCAAAAGCAGCTTCCGGCGGACACCAGGAATGGAACCGGATATGGTTGAGGCCATAGTCCCTCGCTGTTCCGAACAGACTTAACCACGCCTCTTGCTCCATCGGCGGATGACCTGTAAGCGGAAAAATACAGCATTCGAGCGTCCCCCGCAGGAAAACCGGTCTGCCATTGATTTCGAGCAATCTGCCGTTCCTTGCAAAGCTTCGCAAGCCAAACGTCTGCTTTACTACCGTTTCCAGCTGCACACCTTCATGAATCGTCCGGCCGGTCAGCCTGAGCTCATACAGATTAGGATTGAATTCATCCCACAGCCGCGGCTCCTCCCCCATCCCGTATAACCAGTCAAAGGGTTCAGCTGAACCAGCAGCGAGATGCAAACGATGCCTTGCTACTGGCACTTGATGCTTTTGTTCACCGCTAAAGCTCTCTGCGGATAAGCTGATCTCAGCATCCATTGCAGTCCCGGTCAAGTTATGCCCTATACCCTTTACCCGCACTGCATGCAGCCCGGGTTCAGGATAGATCTGCACATCCGTCAGCCGGAACGGCTCAGAGGCCTGCAGCTCCATTCGGCCGATAATACCGTTCCAGATCGATTGCGTTTCCTCGGTATAAGCACTTGGATACGTGCCCAGGTTCTGAATATCCCGGTTATCTACCCGGATGGAAAAACGGTTTACAGCACCTGTTACCACATAGGCAGTCACATCAAATCCATGAGGGACAGACAGACTATCCTGCTGTCCGGCAAGCCAGCCGTTAACCCAGAGCGTGGACTGGAACATGACACGCTCCAAAGACACACCCAATTGTTTACCTGACCATTCAGCCGGAACCTCAATCTCCAATTCGTACCATGCTGCACCATAATAGGAATGGCGCTGCCGCAGAGAGCGGACAGACTCCCGGTTCATTTCACTGCTCCACTCCTGCACTTCTCCCACACCATTAAGAGTCAGTGTGCCGGGAAGGGTCACGCTACCTTGAGCCGTCAAACCATTACATTCATACCAGCGCTCCGCTTCACCTTTGTCCTCCGGATCAAGCGCATAATGCCAAAGCCCGCTTAAATCAAGAATGTTCTTCCGACTAGTATCCTCCATACCGTCACCCTCCGATTATCGCGCAATTGTATAAGCTCAACCCTTTTCTCTTTTGTTCCGCTCGTATACAATTGTAAATTAGAGAAGCTGCTGAAAGGAACGAGGATATGGCTGATAACCCGCACGATCCTGCTATGCGTGAAATAAATGCCCAATACACACATCCATCCGGGATACTTGTCTCCGGACATTACCGTAAAGGACATGGCTACACCTGCTACCGTCCGGAAGGGACCCGGGACTGGCTGATTATGTATACTATATCAGGCAAAGGGCTTATCAATAATGGAGCCGGAGATTACCTGGAATGCACGGAACGGACGATAACGATCGTCTCGCCGGGTACCCTGCAGGATTTTTTCACAGCAGAAGGATACGTATGGGAGAAGCTGTGGGCCCATTTTCTGCCCCGCTTTACCTGGGCGGACTGGCTGCCGGCAGGCCATACAGGCGGGCCTGTCTTCCAGCTGCATATTGATAATGACAGCACCAGCCGGGCAATTGAATCAGCTTTTCAGAGAGTGTTGGCCTACAGGCTGGACAGTGATGCCCTGCTGCGCGACGAGCTGACGATGAACGCACTGGAGGAGATTATTCTGAACGTGGCCAGCCAGAACCGGCAGCAGACAAAAACCGATCCGCGGATCAGTGAAGTGCTGGATATTCTGGCCGCACGTTATATGGACGAGCATATGATCGAGGACCTTGCCGCCAGCGTCAGCTTATCCCCCTCCCGGCTCTCCCATTTATTCAAGGAGCAGGTGGGGGATTCCATCATTGAGACACTGGTAAAATACCGCTTAAACCAGGCAGAGAAAATGCTCCGGTACACGCTGCGTCCGATTACCGAGATCGCGCTCGATGTCGGCTTTCATTCACCGGACTATTTTACGCGGCGGTTCACCGGCTCCTTTGGCGTGAGTCCGTCACAATACCGTAAGCAGCAGCTGGACAAGGTATACTGATCCATTAAGGAGGAAGCGCTGACTATGAAAGCTATGTATTACAGCTTCACCGAGGGTTCAATCAGTAAAGGCAACGGCTATAAGCCTGCAAATTTACATGCATGGGGGCCCGGTGTCCGTGATGTGTATGCCCTGCATTACATTGTCAGCGGCAGGGGCTATTTAGAGACGTCCCGGGCTACTTTTCCTGTGCAGGCAGGCGAAAGCTTTATTATTTTCCCGCATATGGAAGTGTATTATTATCCTGATCCCCTGGACCCGTGGGAGTATTACTGGATTGAATTCAGCGGACCGGAAGCCTCGCGGCTGTTATCCATGATTAACCTTGCGCCTGACCAGCCGGTGGTGGAGGCTTCCCCGCAGAATTTCGAGCCTTTATTTCAACTATTCAAAACCTCCGGAACAGCACCGTTTGAACGGGAGCGTGCGGATGCCGGAGTGCAGCTGCTTTTGTCCTATTATATGGAATACTATCCCAGTCCCCGGGCCTTGCTCAAACAAGACTATGCATCGTCTGCTAAGGAATACATAGAAAGCAACTATTGGAAGTCTTCCGTGACTGTTCATGATGTAGTCAATTATGTGAAAATAGAGCGCAGCTACCTGTTCCGGTTATTTAAAGAAGCAAACGGCCAATCCGTATCCGGCTATCTGACCGCCTTCAGGATTCAGCGTGCCTGTGAATTACTCGTTCATTCCGAATTATCCGTCAAGTCGCTGGCTTATTCCGTCGGCTATCAGGACCCGTTATACTTTTCCAGAGTTTTCAAGAAAGCAACATCCTTTACCCCGTCTGAGTATAGAAAAGGTTACAGTGTAACTTAGCGGAACAGCACACAGTTACCGGATTCCCGGAAGTATCTGATCAGCTGCTCAATCGGACCGCGTCCGCATTTCAGCTGCTCGCCAAGACAGTCTATACACAAGTCTTTGGCGTTTCGGGTAACAAGCTTCAGGTATATTGCCACATCATCCGTCATTAAGGGAACCCCGCAGGTCCGGCATGTCCTGTTCACACTCATACTGTCCGTCACACCAGTTTAGCGCGCACAACCAGACAATCATGAGCCGCAACGACGGGAGCATATCTTTCTTTGAATACACCGATTTCCTTGTGCTCCCAGCAGTCGTATAGCGACAATGATTTCCCTGACGCATACGGCAGTCCGACATCCCAGAATTGCAGCGATATCTCCCTTTGACCGTCACTCAGATTGAAAAAGCCGATCGCGAGGTCCCCGTCTGCCAATACTTTTACCAGCATAAACACATCATCTGTATGGAACCACTGCGGCTCCGGCTTGATCCGATAAGCACCGCGCCCTTCCACATCCTGATTAATGGCAAGCAGATCCCTGTTCAGCAGAATATCCTTAGTTACCTGGTTGGCTGTCCGGATATCACTGCCGATCATCAGCGGAGACCCCATCATGCACCATAGTGAAAAATGGGTCTTGTACTCAGCATCACTGCAGCCGCCGATCTGATTCCCGATAAAGCTGCTGTTGCTGCCCCCATACATGCCGACCACCAGCATATCCAGGTCATTATGACAATACGCTCCCGTATAACTCGCTTTATCCAGCTGTGATAAGGTCAGCTTTTTGATCGATTCCCAGCTGTCCTGAATATCCTCCGTTGACCGGTACATATGCGCTCCCGATTCGCGAATCCAGTGATACACATTATCTTCGCCCCAGTTGCATGCCGAGAACAAGATCTCCCTGCCGCAGTTTTTAAGGGCCAGACTCATCCGTTTGTACAGCAGCTCTCCGGAAATATGTCTGGGCTTGAAGCAATAATCATATTTCAGCAGATCCACGCCCCACTCTGCCAGTAAGGCTGCATCCTGAAATTCATGCTCGAAGCTGCCCGGATACCCCGCACAGGTATGAGTGCCTACACAGGAGTACATTCCAAACTTCAGCCCTTTGGAATGGATATAATCGGCAAGCGCCTTCATCCCGCTCGGGAATTTCTCGGGATCAGGGACCAAATTCCCCTCCGCATCTCTTTCCTTCAGGCTCCAGCAGTCATCAATGACAATGTACTCATAACCGGCAGCCTTGTAGCCTCCTGCAACAAAGGTATCGGCGGCCTCGCGGATCAGCTGTTCATTGATGTCCCAGGTAAAGGTGTTCCAGGAGTTCCAGCCCAATGGGGGCTTCAGGCCAAGCTGTTGTGTGCTCATTTGAATTATGCATCCTCTCTTCAACTTGAATATAGAAGCTTAGTGTATTTAATCATATTTGGCACTTGATAAGTATAGGCTGGCGTTGCTTCTACATAGACGTTTGTTGTTTTCCGTAAAATCGCCCACAATAAAAAGCAGCGGTCCTCCCGAATGGGAGAACCGCTGCTTTATTCGGGGGGATTTTTATGAGAAGATTATTGCCCCAGAAGGATCTTGGCATATGGCGAATCAATCGGCATCATGATAACCGGCTCATTCTGCAGCGTGGTTACATAACTCTCTAATGTACGGTAAAAGCTGTAGAACTCGGGAGACTTGCCATAAGCCTGGTTATAGATTCTGGCAGCTTCCCCTTCGCCTTCGGCGATAATTTTCTTGGAATCAGCTTCAGCCTGGGCCATCAGCTCCGTGGAGGTACGGTCGGCTCTGGAGGTGATCTTCTTGGATTCCTCATCACCCTCGGACAGATAGCGTGCAGCAATGGATTGACGGTCGGAAATCATCCGGTTATATACACTTTGCTTATTCTCTTCCGGCAGGTCAGTACGCTTGATCCGTACGTCAATTACTTCAATCCCGTAATTATCGCGGGTTAAAGCAGAAATGACGTCCTTGGTGATCTCATCGTTAATATTGCCCCGTCCGGTGTCCTCACTGATAATATTTTCATAATTGACCTCAGACAGCTTGCGTCGCACCGAGTTATATACCGCTTCGTCAATCCGCTGAATTCCGCCGCCTACAGACTGTACGGTTCTCAGGAACTGTGAGGCATTGGTAATTCTCCAGACCGTATAGTTATCGACCACAATCGGCTTCTGGTCCTTGGTCAGGATGCTGGTTGGCGAGCTTTCGTATGTCATCTGATATTTAGGAAGCGCTGAGACATTTTCGATAAAAGGAATCTTCAGCTTCAGTCCCGGCTCCTCCACTGTCCGCATCGCTTCACCGAAACGGAGAACCACCTTGTACTCGCCTTCCTTCACTACATACATAGAGCCGGCAAGCAGAATGACTAGAACTACAGCTGATACGAGTGCGATAATCTGGTTTTTTTTCACTGTGCATCTCCTCCTTGCGGCGCGGCTGAAGCAGACGGGCTGACCGGAGTACTGCGCATCAGCTCATTCAGCGGCAGATAATTGACAGTATCACTGTTCGAGTTGGTTATGAAGATTTTGGAGTTAGGTAAAATGGTCTCCAGCGTCTCCAGAATCAGCCGGCTTTCGGTTACGCTCTTGTTGTTGATATATTCGGCATAAATAGCGTTAAACTGAGCCACATCACCCTGCGCATTCAGAATACGTGACTTCTTCTCCCCTTCCGCCCTCTCGAGCAGCGCCTGCGCTTCACCGCGTGCTTTCGGAATGATATCGTTCTCATATTTCTTGGCATTGTTAATCTTCGTGTTCTTCTCCTCACGGGCATTGGTTACCTCGCGGAATGCTTCCTCTACCTGGCCGCTCGGCGGCTCAATATCCTGGAATTTGATATCGATGATCTGAATGCCGGTGCTGTATTTGTTCTGCAGATCAACGAGCAGCTCCCGGACCTTATCCTGGATAACGGTCTTTCCGTCAGTAATCGCATAATCCAGCTTCTCGGAACCGATGACGGCGCGAATCGACGAGCTGGCCGAGTTACGCAGGAATTGTTCTGCATCATCAATGTTATACAAGTAATCGTGTATATTACTGATCTTCCACTGGACTACAGCATCGGCCGATACGATATTCTCATCGCCTGTAATCATCATTGCTTCCTCTTCAACTGCTACGGACCCGTTGGCCTCCTGGCGGTACCCGATATGTATTCTCTGGGTCAGCTCCGCAGGCACTGTAATGACTTCCTGTATAGGATATGGCCACTTAAAATGAAGTCCCGCTGAGGACTCGTTCGTATACTTGCCAAATGTGAGAATCGCTGCCCGTTCCTGCTCCTGTACGGTATAAAAGGAGGTTGAGCCCAGGTATATCAACACTACTGCAGCGGCCCCCCATAGTCCAACCTTCTTAAAATTTCCCGGTTTCAACCCGGGCAGCTTGCGTCCCGGCACCGGATTCCCGCCATCCCCATTCATGAAATTCAAGATGCATCGCTCCTTTTTTTGCGTATTTAAGTCTCTATAGAGATACATATACGTAAATAAAACAAAAAAGTCGCAAATTTCGCGACTTTGTTCAAGCTTGCTGGATTTTACGTCATTTCTCTCTTTTCAGGACATCTTTTCGTCTGCAAGGCCGTCATGGCCAGCACTATAAGAGAACACTTCCATTTCAGCCGGGAAGAAGTGCTATTTCATTAAAGAGTCAAAAAGATTTGCAGAGCCCGGTCTGCGAGATACGGCAGATACTCATGGCCGTATTCGTGATAGACCAGCAATTCCTTCGGTGCCGTAATCTTGTTATATGCAGCAAATTGTGTCGACGGCGGACAAATCGGGTCCATCAGTCCGGTGACCCATAATACTCTACCTTTTATGCGGTCTGCCAGGTTTTGAATATCGATATAAGCGAGCCGGTTAAAAATGCCCTCTTCACGAAGATGATGCGGATCGAAGAACCGGAAATAATAGTTAAGCTCCTCATAGGCAGACGCAGTGATGTTCGCTTCCCACGCCCGCTTATAGTCGGAGAGGAACGGATAGACAGGCACTGCTATTTTGATCCGGGGCTCCAGCGAAGCACAGGCAACCGTAAGGCCGCCGCCCTGTGACAGTCCGAACGCACCGACGCGTTCCTGATCCACCTCCGGCATGGCCATCAAAATACGTGCCGCCTGGGCTGTATCCAGAAATACATTCCGGTAGTACAGGTTATCCGGATCAGGATCATCCATTCCGCGGATGATATGACCGCGGATCGTCGTGCCCTGGATCGTAAGGTTATCCTCAGACATTCCGCCCTGGCCTCGGCAATCCATGGCCAGTACACAAATGCCGTGCGCCGCATATCCTACCTTCTCCATCCAGTCGCCGCTGTCGCAGGCATAGCCGTGGAACATGACAACACCCGGCCCTTTTCCGGCGGACGGCAGCTTCGGTCTTACATATTTACAGTGTATTCTGGCTCCGCCTACACCGGTGAAATACAGATGAAAGCATTCCGCAAGTAGACTGGTAAATGCTGCTGGCACCAGCTCATAATCCAGAGACTGGGCATCCAATTCACTTAAAGCGCGCTCCCAGTACCGGTCAAAATCTTCCGGCTTCGGACTGATCCCTTCATAGGCTTGCAATTGGGACAAAGATCGTTCGTTCATAGTTGTCTCTCCTTATGCACGGCTCAGATTTTACCAAGCCCGGCATCGTCACCGACTTCTTCATGGGTTTCAATGACATAGCTGACGATTTCCTGAACAGTGGTATAGGCTACGCCCACATACGTATCTGCAGCACCATAATAAATGGCGATCCGTCCCGTTTCAGCATCGGTAAGGGCGGCGCAAGGGAACAGCACGTTATTAACAAAGCCTCTCTCCTCATACCATTCTTCAGGTGTAAGGACGAAGTTTCTGGAGCGGTATTTGACTCTGGAGGGCTCGTCCTTATCCAGAATAACTGCCCCCATGCTGTACACTAGGCCGTTACAGGTAGTAGTTACGCCATGATAGAACATCAGCCAGCCTTCACTCGTTTCAATCGGCGCCGGGCCGCCGCCGATTTTGGTGCTCTGCCACCAGCCTTGTCCGCCCTTGCTCATAACATGACGATGCTTACCCCAATAGACAAAGTCCGGGCTTTCGCTCAGGAACACGTCACCGAACGGCGTGTGGCCGCTGTCGCTCGGACGGGACAGCATTACAAAATTACCGTTTATTTTCTTGGGAAACAGCACTCCGTTGCGGTTAAACGGCAGAAACGGATTTTCCAGGCTGACAAAGGTTTTGAAGTCTTGCGTCCGGGCTACCCCGATCGCAGCTCCGTAAAAATCGGTACACCAGATGATATAATACGTATCTTCCACTTTGACCAGACGTGGATCGTAAGCATAACGCGGTGCGTACGGGCTGCCCGCTTCGTCAATGAACGGAATCGGCTCATCCGCGATCTTCCAGTCCAGGCCGTCGGCGCTATAGCCCATCCGGAGATGAGGACGGGTCGTGTTGTCCTCTACACGGAACACGCCGAGGAAGCTGCCTTCATAAGCAATCACGGCACTATTAAAAATCCGTGCAACCCCTTTGGCCGGATTCCGTTTGATAACCGGGTTATCATTATGTCTCCACACCGGATTGTCACTGCCGGCCGGTCTGTCCTGCCATGGGATATTCGGCAGATTAGTTCCAATCAGTTTTACTTGTTTCATCTTTCATTCTCCTCTCAAATCTGGTTCTGCTTAAGCATGCTTTATTTAACCGAGCCTTGGGCAAACCCGTTGTAAATATATTTTTGCAAGGCAATGAAGGCAATCAGCGTAGGGATAATGGCGATCATAATGGCCGCACAGATTACCTCCCACTGCGAGCCGTAAGGACCCTTAAATTTAAAAAGCGCGGTGGAGACAACCTGGAGGCTGCTTTTTGGCATATACAGAAAAGGGGTATAGAAGTCGTTATAGATATTGACACCCTTCACAATGATGACCGTAACAATTGCGGGACTCAGCAGCGGCAGAATGATTCTCCAGTAAATCGTCCAATATGAGGCGCCGTCGAGCATAGCCGATTCATCCAGTGACTCGGAGATCGAGTCCAGGAACTGCATGAATATATAAACAGCTATAATGTCCGTGCCCAGGTACATCAGGATCGGCGCCCAGCGCGTATTAAACAAATCAAGCGAGTTGATGATCTGAAAGGTGGCAACCTGTGTTGTTACTCCGGGAATCAGGGTTGCCAGCAGAAAAGCGCTCATCAGCAGCTTGCTGCCTTTGAATTTGAAGCGGGCCAGAATGTAGGCCATCATCGATCCGGTCAATGTTGCTCCTGCAATAGAGATCAGTACGATAATGATGGTATTCATGAAGCCCAGCAGCATGTTGCCGTCAACAAAGGCCTTGGTGTAATTGCTGAAATTAAGCCAGTTCTCCGGCAAAGTAAGCGGACCGGTATTGGCATATTCGGTATTCGTTTTGAGTGAAGCGAAAAAGACCACAATAATGGGTATAAGGGCGGCAAGAGCTCCAAAAACCAAAGTAAGATATTTAAAGAAGGAGGCTGCGCTGTATTTAAGGGTATGCATCTCTTACTTCTCCTCCTTTATCAGAACACGCTGCAGAATAGTTACGAGGATAACAATACCCAGCAGAACCACTGCCATTGCCGAAGCAAGGCCCAGCTTGCTGTATTTAAAGGCCACATCGACGGTCTGAATGACAAAGGTACTGCTGCCGTTGGAACCGCCAGTCATGACGTATGGAATTTCAAATACGCCGATTGCCCCGCTTACAGCCAGAATCAGATTGAGCTGCAGAATACGCTTGATGCTCGGCAGAATAATATGTCTGAACTGGTGCCAACGGTTGGCGCCGTCAATCTCCGAAGCTTCATAAATATCGCTGCCGATGGATGAAATAGCGCCCAGGAAAATTATAAAGTTCATCCCCATATATCTCCACACCGAAGCAAACGCAAGCGAAATGTTAATCAAATGCGGGTTCAGCAGCCACTTCTGCTGCCAGGCTCCGAGGCCTGCCAGTTCAAGCAGCGTGTTCAAAGTACCTTCCGGTTTGAAGAAGAACAGGAAGATAAAACCGATCGCCACTCCGTTAAGCAGTGTAGGAAAGAACAAAATGCCTTTGAACCAGTTCTTCAGCCTGACATTAAAGCTCAGAATAGTCGCAAAATAGAGAGCCAGCCCCATCTGCACAAACGTGGCAAAGAAGTAATACAGACTGACCTTAAATACGGCAAAATACTCCGGTCTCGTAAAAATCGTCTTATAGTTGTCGAACCCGACGTACTCCATATTTTTGCTGAAGCCGTCCCAGCTTGTGAAGCTGTACTGGAACATTTTAATTACAGGCAGATATGAGAATGTTAACAGCAGGACAACCGGAACTAGCGAGAATAAAAAGATGATCAGAATACGCTGATTTTTATAACTTAAGTTGGACACTCTCTCCACACCTCCCAGGAACAAACACAGGCTACTTACTCCAGATCCTCAACGAACGCGGCAAAAGTGAAGGGGAAAATGCGCCAGGCGCATCCTCCCGGTCTCTTGATTCTGTCTTCACTCCTGCGTTAATGAATTTCAGCTTCCATTCCAGTACTTATTGGGCAGCTGTAACCTTGGCTCTTGCCGCTTTCCATTTATCGTTCAGATCCTTCATGATGTCATCATAAGAATCTTTGCGGTTGCCGATTGCTGCTTCAATAATGACTTTCTTGAAGTCAGGCTGCCAAAGTCCGATTTCAGCTTCCTTGTCAATCGCATCCACCCAGCCTTCTTCACCCTCTTTGGCAGGGGTAAGGGTATCAAATGTAACTTCTGTCCCTTCGAATTGCTTCAGAATTTCCGGAAGCTCGGCGCCTTTAACAGGACTCATGCCGCCGCCTTCGGTTGTCGGATAGCCGGATTCATTAATGAACCAGTCCACCCATGCTCTGGCTGCTTCTTTGTTTTTACTGTGGATGCTAATCCCGAGGTTATAATCGTCAGCAAGAGGTACAAGAATCTTCTCGGCATTGGTAGGAAACGGCATGAAGCCCACATCATCAGGATTGGTTGCCAAGCCTTTAACCTGGCCGATCGCCCATGAGCCGAGTACCATTGTTCCGATTTTACCGTTAGCCAAGTCAGCTTTGGAGGATTCCCAGTCGGTAGTTGTCGGGTCTTCTTCAATCAGGCCATTTTTGGCCGCATCGTACATTACCTTGTACAAATCGTAGTGAGGTTGTCCCTGCACAAAGTTATCATCTGTAGCGACTTGAGCAATATTTACATAGTCACGGTTGCCGGCAACCGTTGCCAGAACAGCTTCCCACTGGGTCAGCGTCCAGCCTGCTGCGTAATTTGTATACAGCGGAACAGCATCCGTTTTGTCTTTGATATTCTGCAGTGCGGTCATGAACTGATCAATGGTTCTTGGTACTTCAGTGATGCCTGCATCCTTGAACACCTGTTTGTTATAGATAATTCCCGAGTAATTAACGGTAATCGGAATGCCGTAAGAAACACCGTCCACACTGCGTTCCTCCAGACCGGTATACTGCTGCTCAAGGTCAGCTTTTTGACCCAGCGGTTCGAAGAAATCCGGAAGGTCCTTGATGGCCACACTCGTAGGCAACAGGAGTACATCACCGTAATCATCCGTGCTCATACGGATCTTGATCTGGTCCTCGTAAGTGGAGAGCGCTTCAAAGTTCACTTTGACATCCGGATATTTTTCATTAAATTTGGCTGCATAATCTTTGAATATGGTATCAACAATGTCTGTTCTTTGCGTAATTACGGTGATATTGCCTTTAATGTCCTTTGCCGCATCTCCTTCTGGTACTGCCGTTGCTGCCGTACCGGCTCCATTATTTCCGGCGTTGGTTGCTGCAGCATTATCTGCATTATTGTTCGATGAACAGCCTGCGAATAAGCCTGCCATCAGTGTCAACGCTGCCAAACCGGTAATTGCTTTTGTTTTTTTCATTGTTAAAACCCCTCTCTCCATTCAAACATCATAATAACAAAATGATAACAAATTCTCAAAATACACAAACGATTGACAACCCGCAAAGGATGATTATTTCCTATTCACTCTTCCGAAGTGTGTTGTTATCGCTTACAAACACATTATAATGTCTTAAAAGTACGAAAACGATGGTTTGAATTGTTTTTTCTAGTCTTCTATTTGTTATTTTTGTTTTTATTATTATTACACTTTATGCAAATAAAATAGAAAAAGAGGGCTATCCGCCCTCTGATGATAATTTCCCCCTATTAAGTTGTAGCTTTAGCAGCCTAGACCTTTGGCATTCTGCAACCGCCTTTATAATCCTTTGGCGTCACACCGACTATTTTCTTAAACAGCTTGTTGAAATACACAGGATCACTATAGCCGACCTTTTCGGCAATCTCGTAATTTTTAAGATCCGGCTGGCTGATCAGCAGTTCTTTGGCTTTGACAATCCGTATACCGATAAGATAATCAGTAATCGTCTGACCCGTCTTATATTTAAACAGGCGGCTAAGATAGCTGGCATTCATCCCGACTGTCTCTGCCAGACGTTCAAGCTCGAAGATGTGTCCGTATTCCTTTTCAAGAATTGCTTTGGCCTGCTCGACTACGTAATGTTCTCCGCCTTCGGAAGTCTGGACTACCGGCTGCTGCAGTTCGGTTAAGTTAGTTTGTTTATTCTCCTCCACCCGCTTCAGCAGTTCATACAGCTGTGCTTTCTCTATCGGCTTGAGCAGATAATCCAGAACGCCAAAACGTATCGCCCGCCGGGCATATTCAAAATCACTAAAACCGCTCAGCACCGCGATCGGCAAATCCTTCATCCAGCCTCTGGCTTTTTCTATCAGCATAAAGCCGTCCATCCTGGGCATCTTGATATCCGTAATCAGCAGATCAATGTCCTCCGCTGTTATAGTCGAAAGCTGGTTCCATGCCTCCATGCCATTGCCGTGCGAGCCGATAACCTCCACTTCCAGATCCATTCTGGAAGTGATTTTTTCAAGCCCGCGGCGGATAACTTCCTCATCATCCGCAATCATGATCCTAATCACTTAGAAAATCGCCTCCGGTTGTAATACATGTGCAATGATGGCGCTAACATTTTAATTATAGGCCTGATGTCTTCAAGATAAAATGTGTTGTATAGCATTTTTATAGTCTTGTCTTTACCTTACATATTCGCCTCTTGTAATCCGGCAAAAAAACAGCTATAACTTAAATGTGTTTTGTTATTGCTAACATAACATTTTATTAATAAATTATCCATTTTGTTATTGTTCATTTTACAGAGTGAGAAAAGGAGACAGTGTAATGACAACATTATTCGAGGAGCGCAAAGCCCTGTTAACCGGACGTTACGAGGCACTGCTTGCCCGTAAAAATGAAAAGCTGCCTTTCGGCAACGGGATCTACGACCGTTATCAATATCCGCTGCTGACCGCAGAACATGCACCTCTAATCTGGCGTTTTGATTTTAATCCTGAGACCAATCCGTATTTCGCTGAGAGAATCGGCGTGAACGGTGTTTTCAATCCTGGTGCGATTGAACTGGACGGCAAATTCTACATAGTAGCCCGTGTAGAAGGCAATGACCGCAAGTCCTTCTTTGCTGTGGCTGAGAGCACCAGCGGGATAGACGGCTTCCGCTTTTGGGATCACCCGGTCGTCCTGCCTGAGACCGGAATTCCCGATACCAACGTCTATGATATGCGTCTGGTCAAACACGCCGACGGCTGGATTTACGGGCTGTTCTGTACTGAACGCAAAGACCCGGAAGCTGCACACGGCGACCTGTCCAGTGCTGTAGCCCAGTGCGGCATCACCCGCACCAAGGATCTCAAGACCTGGGAACGGCTGCCGGATCTTAAGACCGGCTCTGCCCAGCAGCGCAATGTTGTCCTGCACCCTGAATTCGTCGAGGGTAAATATGCCTTCTACACCCGCCCTCAGGACGGCTTCATTGACGCAGGCTCCGGTGGCGGTATCGGCTGGGGCCTGTCTGACTCCATCGAGAATGCTGTCATCACCAGCGAAACAATCATGGATCAGCGCTACTACCATACAATCAAGGAAGTAAAAAACGGACAAGGTCCGGCTCCGATCAAGACGGCACGCGGCTGGCTCCACATTGCTCATGGCGTACGCAATACGGCTGCCGGTCTGCGTTACGTGCTCTACGCCTTCCTGTCCGATCTGAAGCAGCCTAACAAGGTTACCCATGCTCCCGGCGGCCATTTCATCGCCCCGGACGGCGAAGAACGTGTCGGGGATGTATCCAATGTCGTGTTCTGTAACGGTGTTATTGCCCGCGATAACGGGGAGATTTATATCTATTACGCCTCATCGGATACCCGTATACATGTCGCTACCACCACAGTTGACCAAATGCTGGATTATGTGCTGAATACCCCAGAAGACCCGCTCCGTTCTTATGCCTGCGTTCAGCAGCGCATTGAACTGATAGACCGTAATCTGCAGCAGTAATCATTAACCTATGCGCATCAACAAAGACGGCCCCGGCAGAATTAACGTTCTGTCCGGGGCCGTCTTTGTGCTCATTGGCCTTTTTGGGGATTGAATTGCTGGGCCTTTTAAGGTTGAAAGGAAGCGGGCTGCCCTTCACGGGCTTCCTTCCATCTTGCATTCAGCTCATCAAAGGATTTCTGCAGATCAGGTGCGGCAATCAGCTCCTGTATGTAGTCCCCGGTCGCAAAAGAAAGCTTCGAGCGGTTAGCCATATCAATAAATGCATCTGTCTGTACCACTGCTTCCACCAGCTCAGGCTGATAAGCATTAAATTCTCTATACTGTTGCATAGAAGGCTCTGATGAACCGTCTACCGGAAGAAAGCTCTCTGCGGTATAAGCGGTTTCCTTGACCAGAAAGTTCACCCAAGCCATCGACAGCTCCTTATTTTTACTGAATTTGCTGACGCCGATAAACCAGTCGGGATTCAGCGGGGCATAGTGTGTCTGGCCGTTATCATAAGGAAACGGAAAAAAACCGATATCCTCTGAAGCTGCCCCGGCATCAAGAACCTGGCGGATCGTCCAGTTCCCGCTCAGATACATCCCGGCTTCCCCCTTGGCCAGCCTTGTTTTGGAAACCTCCCAGTTGTTCGAGAATAGCTCATCCTCCACATATCCCCGGGCAATCAGCGTACGGGCGATACCAAGCGAGCGCCCCCATTCGTTATCTGTCTGCCAAGGATTATTGGTATGAACCATTTCATTCAGATATTCAGCATTACCGGTCATATAATTGACCATATTGTTGCCCCATTCCCGGAGCGGCCAGATCGCACCATAATTCATGTACAGCGGAATGATGCCAGCCTGCTTGAGCTGATCGCAGATTGCATAGAAGTCATCCAATGTCTGCGGAATTTCCGCGATACCCGCCTGCTCAAACGCCTTTTTATTGTAGATGATCCCGCTTGTAGTTGTCCCGGTGGACAGACCATATCGCTTACCGTCGAACGCCGTAAAGCTTTTGAACTTCTCATCGGCTGACATCTCCTCACTCAGGGGTTCAAAAAAATAGCTCAACTCCTTCGCAGGCAGATTAACCGGAAGCAGCAGCACATCCCCGGCATCCTTGGTAGACAACCGGACCATTACATCTGTGGCATAGTTGGATAAACCTTCGAACTCCACCTCAGCCTCGGGATACTTCCTTTTAAACAGATCGGCGTAACCCTGCATCGTGCCATTCTCTATCAGGTCAATCCGGTTTGTTAGCATAAGAATGCTGCCGGACAGGCTTGCCTGCTCATTATCTGCAGCCGGTGTAGCCGGTATTGCCTGTTTACTGCCCGGTTTGTAACATCCCGCAGAGAATAGGATAAGGAGAAGCAGCACTGCATGCAGCGGCCAATGCTCTTTAGCCTTCTTCAATCCTCATCGCCCCCTTCTGTATCTGATATGCTTTCTTTGCGGTATGTGGGAAGCGGAAGTGAGAGGATTACATCCGTTCCCTCCCCTTGCTTACTAAACAGCTCAATACCATACGCTGCACCATAGTTGAGCTGCACCCGCTGATGAACATTTTTCATGCCGATTCCGCCGTTAATGCTCTTCTTGTGAGGGGTTTCCCGCTTCAAATCGTCCTTCAGCTTATCCAGGGTCTGCTGATCCATTCCACAGCCGTCATCGCGGATATGGAACAGCAGTTTTTGTGCTGTGAACTCACATCTGATGCTGATATGCATGTGCTCCTTACTGTCATCCAGTCCGTGATAGGCGGCATTCTCTATGATCGGCTGGAACACCAGCTTGATAATGTTGTACTCATTTAATTCTTCCGGAACATCAATCTGCAGCACAAATCTTCCG
Organism: Paenibacillus sp. FSL R7-0345; assembly: GCF_038595055.1. Lineage (NCBI taxonomy): Bacteria > Bacillati > Bacillota > Bacilli > Caryophanales > Paenibacillaceae > Paenibacillus > Paenibacillus sp. FSL R7-0345. The sequence continues at coordinate 2,704,987 of NZ_CP152002.1, read as the reverse complement.
GGATAACGGCAGTTTAACAGCTCAACATAGTTGCGGACATACAAAAGCTCCTGCTTCATTGTTGTTTGCCCGGTTAATTCGCCCGTGCTGTAACGCAGAAGCTTACCCAGAATCGAAATCATATCTGCAGCTTCCACATCATCGTTAAGCTCTGCGGTCATTCGTATGGATTCCAGTGTATTATATATGAAATGCGGGTTAATCTGGCTCTGCAGGGCATGAAGCTCCGCTTCTTTCTTTTGCTCCTCAATCCGGTAAATATCCTGAATCAGCTCCCTGATGCGGGCAAGCATCCGGTTAAACTGATGACCCAGCAGCCCGATCTCATCCCGCCGCTTCACAAGAAAGTTTACATCAAGATCTCCATTCTGAACTCTTTTCATCAGCTGGATCATTTGCTTCAGCGGCTTGGTCAGTGCGAAGGACAGTATAATAGAAATGAATAACGCCACGACAATAATAATCAAGGTGGCCAGTAAGGTTGCGTTGCGGGTCAGCTTGACATCACGGGTCAGCTCATCGACAGGAATGGAGATAATCACCTTCCAATTGGTCTTGGCCGAACTGGAATAGATATTAAGCCGCTGCTTGCCTGACACTGTATCATAAAAGCTCCCGGCTGCTCCCTGAGCATTCCGGAACAGCATGGTTTGCGAAATATCCATCGTCAGCAGTTTCTGGTCACTGTCATAAACCACCTTGCCGTCCTGATCCACGATCAGGGATTTACCCCTGGTTACCTTGTCCAGTTCAGCCACCTGGGTTTCCATATTGCTTATATTAGCCTCTACCGCAATCAGCCCGATAGGATTCCAGAGACCGTCAACAATTTTTCGGACTACAGTATAGGCATATCGTGTACTCTGAAGGTTAGTAGTATAGGCCTGAGTACCAAAAAGCAAGGCTTCACCACTGGAATCCCTCGCCTGCCGGCTCCAGAATTTGTAGCTCTGATCCAGATCCAGCCGGACACCGCCGTCTTTAGCAGAATAATAGCCGTTTCCATACGCATCAAAAATATAGACAGAGTTCGTGCCCCGTTTAATATTGTTGATAAAAGAGATATTGCCTTCAATTCCCCGCTGGATGGACAACAGCAGGTCAAAGTCTCCCGGTGCAACGGTTCTGCTGCCCGTGTCGCCTACACTCCCGCTCTTTTGTTCATGATAGCGGTTGGAGGCAATCAGATTTTGTTTGATCTCATTCACATAAGCCGGCATGGAAGAAATCCGTTTCATATCTTCTATGTAGTCATCGATCCCGTCCATCATTTGATCAATCAGCTTCTCTGAATAAGCAACCGTATTAGCTTCAATTGACTCTGAATAGCTCTTATAACTGATAATGCCGATAATGGAAAGCGGCAGTGTAACGATAACCAGGAAGACCAGCAGCAGTTTGCGTTCCATGCTCATGTCTCCAATAGAGGGCCACCCGTTGAATTTGCCTTGTTCCTTCATTAGTCTTCCCCTTTTTGGCTGTATCCTGATTGAGTATAATCATAGTAACATTAAATGCCCTTTCATTTCTCACGGGGGAGTGAAAGGGCATTACGGTTCACTGATGTAAGCGATTTAATTATTATCATATCAGTTCGTTTTTCACAGAAACAGGGGCTGTATTTACATTTATAGTGCTCTGTTTGTATTTTGAAAGTAGACACAAACGCAAAACAGCGACGCTCCCGGTAGCGGGAAAATCGCTGCTCTGCTTAAAGCCGCAAATGTTGCGGCTTTTTACTGCATTTCTCACTTCTTCAGTTTGCCCTTAATCCTTAAAATTCTCTATAAAAATCATCCCGGATTTCAGAAACGGCCAGGTAGCACTCTTTTCCCTCCAGCAGCTTTGCCGGCACTCTCCAGACTTCTCCGTAATAATAGCTGTCCGCAACCAGCTCACCATCAGCATAAATCTGGGCAACATCACCGTAATAATCAATATTTACGAAGCCTTGGGAGCCTGTAACTATCATTTTCTGCCAAGTGACCTTGCGCTCACCGCCGATGTGCAGCTCCTCTGCATACTTAGGCTCAAAAGGAACATGTTCTACAGCCTCGAGAGACAGAAAAGGCTCAGTAAAAGACTTCTGGACGGTGTTGTAGGCAAAGCCCCCGCCATCCCAGTGCCAATAACCGAAACTACCTTCACTGATGGAACGGATTTCTCCCTCTGCCTTGTACAGATCGCTCTCCTCACCTACATATATTTCCCCATCCAGCTTGCGCAAATATTTCGCTTGTTCCCAGGTGAGTGTAATAACGTTGACGCCATTTACCCGGAAACCTGATTCCAGTCCCGCTTCTGGAGTGAATGTCTGTCCATCTTCAAACTGATATTCAGCAGCAATACCTGGAATCTGTACGAAGAAATAGGTATCGCCCTGTCTGCATAGCGGCTGAGCCGTTGCGTATTTCAACAGGTTGCCAGACAGGTCCATCCGGAACGGCATAAAAAAGCTGACATCTCCGCTCACGTCAATCGGCGGGAAGGTAACGGTTCCTGTATCTATCACAGCCCCCCGAATATCTTCGAGCGGTGAGAGCCGCTGGTAATGGTTCACAAACACAAATCCGCTGTTACCGTCTGTACGCATAGCATACCGTAAGGAGGCCGTATCCTCCCGTTTCACCGTATGCTCAGCCTCTACCCGGGTCATCGGAGCAAGGGTCTGGTCAAAGTCCTGTACAAACAGATGCAGCAGATTCAGCAGCCCGTACTGCCCCCGCGCTTCCCCGTATTCAGAAAGAGCTGTCTGAAAATCATAGGAAAGAATCGGCAAATCATTCGGGTAGCCGGTTGCCTTCGACTCCTGGAAGGTGGACAGCTTACCGAGCTGATTCGTCCCGCCATGGTACATGTAGTAACCGATCAGATTATTGCCGTCTCCGAGCTTTACCAGTGAAATAGCGTAAATATCCATCTCTTTGATAAGGGGTCTGCGGTGGTGCGTCACCTGCACGCCGCCGCCGAGTTCGCAGGTCGCAAACGGATAACGCTCATACGGCAGCTGCCATTCGCCGTCTTCTTCACTGCTGCGGGGAAGCAGATCCGCCCCGATTCCTGTATCGTTACGCATACCTGTAAAGAAATAATGCGGAGACGGCGGAAGCGGATCCAGGTGATCCTCCCACGGGGCTTCACAGTAGCCTCCAAATACAGGAACCACTTCATCAACCGGGATCTTAGCACCGGAGACCGCGTTCCAGCCTGTTACAGTATAGACAGGTGCAATCATCCCGCATGCTATCGCCAGTTCTTTCAGTTTAGCCAAATGTTCAGCATCATTCGTCAGCTCGTTCTCTACCTGGACAGCAATGATATTGCCCCCGTCTTTATAAAAGAGTCCTTGGACCTGCTCAGCAATTTTCTCATACAGGATCTTGGCTTTGGCAAGATACTCCGGATTATTCTCGCGCAGCTTGAACGGCTTCTCCAGCAGCCAGTCCGGAAATCCGCCGTTTCTGCATTCCCCGTGCGCCCAAGGGCCGATGCGGAGGACAACCTCCAGTTCTGCCTTTTGGCACTCCAGTATAAACGCACGCAGATCATTATCACCGGAGAAGTCGAACACACCCTCGATCTCCTCATGATAAATCCAGAACACATAAGTAGACACAAGCGTGATGCCGCCTGCCTTCATTTTGCACAGCTCATCATACCAGCTTTCCCTGGCACATCTGGAAAAATGGAATTCACCCATCACCGGAATGAACGGCTTACCGCCGCGTGTGATATATAGACTCGTTACATCAATTCTCTCTCCTGCCGGATTATCTCCGCCAAGATTTAAATGATTGCGGAGGATCTCCGGCTGCTTATACTCTTTAAATGTATACATTGATAATCTTCCTCTCTGCAAGTTCCTTCAAAGATATTCCTAATGTAACGCAGTCCTTGGCATAAGCCAATCGAACTTATTCGGCTAAGCATGGATTATATTCTTGCCTGTCTCATTTATTGGAGCCATCCGGACCCCATTGCCATTGTAACGTAGAGGTTAACGATGCCGTTAGGATTATAAGACTTAAAAACTAGTATATAATGAACATTTCCGGTAAAAACGTATGTAAAGATTCAGCTGCGTTTCGCATACAAACAGCCCGCCGGCAAATCCCGGCAGGCTGCAACAAACATAGCTTATTCCGCAAAAATCTCGTCCAGCACCCGGCCATCACCATGAGAGAAATCAACTCCCAGAATCCGGCCCAGTGTCGGGGCGATGTCGACCATTTCGAGTTCCCCGAAGGCATAATCCTGGCGGATCTGGCTGCCGGAGACAACGATGTTGCAGCGGTAGCCGCTTTTATCCGGGGAATAACCGTGTGTGGCGTAACGGATACCCTTTGCCTCCAGATCGACAACCAGCGGCTGGTCCAGGCTTTCGTCAAAGCTATAGCCTTTTTTGGCCTCAAGCATGATGTCTGTTAACAGACTGGCATGTAGAGCTTCCAGCATATCTTTCGTGTACAGACTTTCAACGCCTGAAGCTGCATCCTCCATGTACGCTTTTACAGCTTCAAGAGCCAGCTGCTCTGCCTCCGTATCACCCGGCCGGACATGCAGGTAAGCCGAACCGCCGCCGCACTGGAAGTACGCCCGCCATTTCCTTTCACCGTTCTCTTCATAAATCAGGCCCTTTTCCTGCAAAAGCTTGTTCAGATGCACCTTGTACCGCACATTGAACTGGCCATGATCGCCGAGCACCATCATTACGGTATCCTCCTTGATCCCGGCGTCCTCGACAGCCTGCATAATTTCGCCCAGCCGGTTGTCCATCCGCAGGATGACCTGCTTCACTTCCTCACTGTCGGTCCCATACTGATGCTTGGCATCATCGAGATCGATCAGATGCAGCATAAGCAGGTTGGGTTTTTTGCGCTTGATCGTATCCACAGCACATTTGGCCGTAAAATCATCCAGATAAGGCTGCTCAATCCCCTGCCTGATCTTTCCGTGCCTCAGCTCCATTTGAATGCAGAATAAGGGGCTGCCGCTGCGCAGCACTTTTAGCGCCTGATTCTCACCCTTTAAGGCTCTGATCTCCGGGATATTATATTGAATGGATGACTTGCCGGATACCGGCCAGAGAAGTCCTGCGGTGCTCATCCCAGCCTTCCGCACAGCATCATAAATCGTCGGAGCCTTGACCGCCTCGCGGAACCAGAACCAGCGCTGATCCTCCTCCGGCACGAACGGCTGCAGCGGATTGTTATGATGGATGCCGTGCTTGGACGGATAAACACCGGTAGCGGTAGTCGTATGAACGACATAGGTAAGTGTGGGATAAACGCTGCGGAGCCGGTTGCTGTAAGCCCCGCTTTTCATTAATTTGCCCAGATTGGGCAGACGGCTCGCCAGTTCCCAGTTGTCCTCAGAGAAAGCATCGTAGGAGATGACGATCAGATGCTTCGCTTTTGGCGAAAGGGCCGTGTTCGGTTCCATATTAGTTCCCCTTAGGTAATGTGATAAAGACAAAAAATCCGATCAGAAACAGCGGGATAATTGACAAAATGCTGTAGGTCGCGTTACCCGTCAGCGTAGTTGTCAGAGCCATCAGGGCAGGCCCGAGGATCGCAGCAAATTTTCCAAAAATATTATAGAACCCGAAGAACTCATTGGAGTTCTCCTTCGGAATGATTTTGGCAAAATACGACCGGCTGAGCGCCTGAATTCCTCCCTGGGCAGAACCGATCAGCGCTCCCAGAACAAAGATATGCCACACTGACGAGATAAAGAAAGCGGCGATACAGGAGATGATGTATGTAAAAATGCCGATGATGATCATTGTGCGTGCAGAGTATTTTTTGGCCATATTACCGTAAATAATCGCACATGGAAAAGCAATAACTTGGATAATAAGCAGAATACCGAGCAGTGTAAAAGTGTCCAGCGAGTCTGCGCCGAGTACCGCCGTGGCATACGGCACCACCATTTTGATAATCGTATCCACTCCGTCAATATAGAAGAAATACGCTAGCAGGAACACGAACACAATTTTGTGCTGACGGATGTTGGCAAAGGTAACAGCTAAGCGTTTAAAGCTTTTGGCAACCGGATTAGGCTCGGGTTCGATATAGTATCTCTGTTTCACGTCACGGATCATCGGCACCGTCAGCAGCCCCCACCAAAGCGCCGTAATGATGAACCCGATCTGGTAGCCTATGGCCTTATCCATCCCCATAACAAAAATCAGCAGCAGGCTGATCCCGAACGGAATGACGCTGAAGATATAACCGAACGCAAACCCTCTCGTTGATACTTTGTCCATCCGCTCATTCGTAGAAATGTCCACCAGGAACGAGTCATAGAAAATATTAGACCCCGCAAACCCGATGGCCGACAGTATGTAAAAAGCAACCAGCAGCTGCCACTGTCCGCTATCCGGTGAGACAAACGCCAGAGAAGCCGTAGCCAATATCCCGATCGCCGCAAAAAAGATAAAAAAGCGCTTTTTCCGGTCCTTGTAATCGGCAATCGTCCCCAAAATCGGGCTAAGTACGGCCACCAGTATACTGGCGATGGAATTAAAGTAGCCCAAATCCATACTGCTGTCCACACCCTTGAACATGCCGAACACAATCGGCAGCAGCGCCGTCGTCACCGCCATCGAATACGCAGAATTGCCGCAGTCATACAGAATCCATGATTTCTCCTCTTTGCTCAGCTTCATCTAATCTTCTCCTCTTTCATAACTGAATGGTTCAGTTATATCACATGAACGTATGGAGCAAGTTAAACGGATGTAAAATCATAGAAATGGTATGCTTCAGTACTCCCCTTTGATCACAAAAAACGAGCCGCGGATCGTTCCGGCCAGCTTCGATTTCTGCCGCGCGAATTTGAACTTCTCCTCCAGCTCCTTAGGCACATCCATCCCTTCGGACAGCTTGAAGCCGACAGCCCGCTTCTTCGGGTCGTCTACGGTATACATCACATTAATCGCCAGGCCGTCCTCGTAGAAGACATAGGTAAACTGGATATTTTCCACCTGAAAACGTGAGGTTTCCAGCGGTTTGGCTGCGAACTCGATATTGCGCTCTTCCTTCAAAATCAGGTTCACATACTCAAGATCCTTCTGGCTTTCACCGGCCGGTACGGTTGTAAACTCGTGCTTGTACTTGTTCATAAAATAACGCGCTTCATTAGCCCGCAGGCCAGCCAGCGCCTCTGCTACAGGGGATGACTCCAGCCCGACTATAGACACCTCTTTAAAATCAACGGTATACGGCATGTCCATTCCTCGCTTTTCTCGAATTTGTACTCGTTTTCAATCAAATTTGATATTTACTATGATACCAGAAACTTCAATTTAAGAGTTAGTATTTACGCCTTTCCCCGGGCATAAACAAAAAACCAACACCCGGATAACGATCACATTACGATGAAACTAATGGCTGGTGCATCTATATAAGTTAAACTAATGATTTTTATGTTTTGGGATTGGCCGTGACTCCAGAGAATGTTTGGACTTCCAGCCGCTGCCCTCCTGCAGATTTCTTGATTTATACTGTTTTTAACGGTTGAACTCCTCAGACAGCTTATGCTTCCGAAGTGAGCTTTTCTGCGAAAAGCTTTCAGGCGGTCGCATTCGCTCCTACAGTTCCAAAATTCCCCTCCGCCACTTTTCGCTTTGTCTAGTCTTTAGTTCAATCTATCTAGTTGGATTTTCGGCACTTAATTCCATCATTTCTCACCTTTTGAAACTTCTAAGTGGAAAATCGACACTTATTTAGGCCACAAACCCTCTCTGAGCACTGAAATGGCGAAATTAAGTGGCATTTTTCCAACTAGCACCCGTCCTCCGCCTAGATAGCTGCGAATTAGATAGCAAATTTCCACTTAGTGTGGTGGTGGCCACCATCGAGCCATCTCCCGCCAACCGCCTCAACATTCATCTATCCATTAGTTGCTCTACCTACCGAGCCGTCCCGCCAATTTCCCCGTAAAGCCTACTTCCCGCCGACTGTCCTACAACTCACAACTCTATCCACCAACCGATCAACTCCCTGTCACATGCCCCCCCGTTCCATAAAGAAGCTGCTCCCAGCCGCATTTATACACAATCCCTTCCTATTTCACAACAACAAAAAAAGCGCCCCCATACGGAGAACGCTCTACTCTAACTCCCTCTCTCTTCTCTAACTCAATCTAACCTATTGCAGTGACTTCACCAGGTTGGACCAGAACGCAGAGTAATGCTTCCAATCCATAAATTCGGTTGAGCCCCAGTGCGGGGAGCAGTCGCTGGCAAAAGCGGCGGTTTTGCCTTCGCCGTATGAACCTACGGTCAGGATCGCATCGCCGTTATAGCTCAGCAGCTCTTCGGCATCAGGCTTGGCCGCCAGTTTGTTGTAACCGAGCAGCCGCGGCCACTCACCGTAGCCTACCAGCGCATGCTCCTGCTTCACCACTGGTGAAAAGCCGGCCGGCATCTCCACCCGGTCATCACCAGGCTGCATCACTACCGGCAGCACTTCGGCCAGAACCGTGTTTACATAGTTTGCCTTACCCTCGATCCCCATAAAGGTCAGGTACCCGCCGACCATCAGCATACCGCCGCCTTCGGCCACATACTGCTTGATGTTGTCCAGCGCATTCGGGATAATCTGCATCTGGTAGAAGGTCGGATTCTGCAGCAGGAATGTATTCGCACCAACGTCACTGATCACAATGGCATCATAAGCTTTCAGCTCCTCAAGTGTCTGCGGGAACCGTACCTGCACCTCATGGGCCGGCATATAGGTTACATCAATGCCTTCCGTCCGCAAACAGGACAGCAAATAAGTCGCCCCTTCCTCGTATTTCGTTGAAGTGAAGCTGTCATATCCCTTGGTATGGATCATATGCACCACCCAGGATTCACCGACAAATAGAATTTTCATGTTGTTATGGCACCTCCGTTTTAGTTTGATCTCCTCAGAATTCTTCCGTAAGCTTCTTCCGTCAAAGCCTTAAAGTTAAGCCTCTTCTGTACCGCACCAGTCGATAATCGTTTTCGCCATCATTTTGACCGCCTGGATCACTTCAACGGTTGGCGTAAACTCGTCGCTGTGATGAGCCAGGCTCGGATCGCCAGGGCCAAAGTTAATTGTCGGGATGCCGACATTGACCGGCCAGCCCATATCGGTATGGAAGCCGAGGCCTTCGATCTTGCCTTCTTCGCCGATCGCCTGCAGCGACTGGACACAGGTCTGCACAAACGGGTGGGCCACATCGGTTTCAGCACAGTCGGCATCGACCATCCATTCGATTGCCGGCAGATGTTCACTCAGCCACGGGTCCTGTTCAGCTGCCGCACGAAGGAAGTCTGTCAGCTCCTTCTTGACATGGCCGCCGACCAGCTTCTCGTCACGCTCTGACGGAAGATACTGGGCATTAAAGACAATCTCCGCTTCATTGGCAAAAGAGGTCGGGTACTCTCCGGCATTAAGCTGGGCTACATGCACCTGACAAGGGATCGATAAGTACGGATGGGTTTTGCTTACAGCCCACTTTTCATTCAAACGGTCGAACGCATCGAGAATGTAGCGCGCTTTCTTGATGGCATCCACTGCTCCGCCATCCTTCCAGTCCGCCTGCGGCATTTCGATATGCCCGCTGCGGCCCTGGATTTTGATCTTACCCCACAGGATACCTCTGCACAGGGGCGCGATTGTCAGGGAAGTCGGCTCAGTCAGAATGCAGGCATCCGCCCGGTAGCCATGGTGGATGAAATCCAGCGCACCCATGCCTCCGGCCTCCTCATCTACCACGGTGCCGACTACAACCGGGCCTTTCAGCTTCAGCCCGCTGCGAAGCACCGCTTCAACCGCCATAATCATGGCGGCCACGCCGCCTTTCATATCGACCGTGCCGCGGCCGTACATTTTTCCGTCGATGATTCTACCTTCGAACGGGTCAACCGTCCATTTGGAACCAGCCATTACGACATCGATATGGCCAAACAGCAGAAGCGATTTGCCATTCGTTCCTTTACCGAACGTTGCGGCCAGATTCGGTCTGCCGGTGAAGTCACGTCCCGGATAATAACCCGCCATCCCCTCATACTGCTTCAGGTCGTCAGCAACCGGCTCCCACATCTCAATTTCCGCGCCGAGTCCTTCGAGCTTACGGGAGAGAAATTCCTGTACATCCTTCTCCTTGGACGGACCCGGCTCATCGAAAAACCAGGGATTGACGCTCGGAATTTGAATCAGCTGCTGCAAAAATCCAAGGATTTCATCCTCATGTTCATCAATCCATTTCATTACCTGCTGTTCCTGTGCCATGTCTTCTGCTCCTTCTTGGCCGTCACCGCCGGGAATATTCCCGGCGCTTCGGCATCAGCTGTAGTCCTTCATTTAACCAAAAGTAACCGAGTCCCGGCCGGCAAAATCCACCCACGGATTAATCATTTCGTCGCCGAATGTATCCTTTTTCTTTTCAATTGCAAAAAGATAGCGTGCATCCTCTGCCGCCGGATAAGCCGGGCTGTGCCAGACACCGCGGCCGATGACGATGGCCTGTCCCGGCTTGATACGGAATGCCTTCACCGTAGAAGGATCAGGCTGCTCCTCCGGATCGTCGATGTCCAGACAATGTGCCACCGGCTGGATAATCTCCTTGTCGAAGGTGAGCAGCAGCTCTTCACGGCTGACGTGCCGCTCCATCGCCGTCACCGTAAACCCGCGCTGCTTCGTGACCACCAGGCCGAAGCCGATCGGCTCCGACACATCGAGCATCTGAATGTAGCTCCAGCAGTCCCAGCCGTCGCCGCTTTTGGACGACTCAGCTGCAGGGATATCCACCACTTTTCCGTAAGGAGCAAAGCTCTCTGCCGTCAACTCTTCAATGATTATCTTATGTTCCATGCAAGCTGCCTCCTATAACAGCTCTGACTTAAAAGTCAAAGCTGCCTACATTTTCGCTGGTCACTTCAAGCATGCCGATAAATACGTTCTGGCCGTCAACCTTGACTGCTCCCACGTTCGGGATTTCCATGCCGTCAGTAATTTCGTTGCCCTGAGCCAGCTGATCCAGAATATACACAGTGGTGTAGGCAAGCTTGCCCGGATCCCAGATGATGTCTGTCTTGATCGTACCGCTCTCGATATAGCTCTTCACTACGCTTGGTACCGCAATACCGGTAATGGCAATCTGACCCTGCTCAATCGTGCCCGCTTTCACTGCCTGCTCAACCACCTCAGCCGCTGCCGGCGGTTCGCCGCCTGCAAAGCCGATGATCCCTCTGAGATCCGGATACGTCTGGATCAGGTTCTGGGCATTGGCGTAAGCTTTTTGCTGATCATCATCACTCGCTACCGTTGTTACCAGCTCTATGCCGGGATAATTCGCTTCAAAGTAAGCTTTTGCCGCATCGGATTTAGCAATCTGGTTCTGCGAACCGAGACCGGCCACCATGAACGCTACCTGTCCCTCACCGCCGATTTCCTCGCCGATTGTCTTGGCCAGCAGCTCGCCGACTTCCTCATCTGTAGCCGGAGCTACGTAATATTGGCGGTCCGTATCCGGTGCATCGCTGTCCCAGGTAACGATCTGCACATCCTGGTCAGCTGCTTTTTTGAACACAGGCCCTACCGCTTTGGCATCATTCGGCGATACGCCGATTCCGCTAACCTTGCGGGTCAGCATATCCTGAATCATGTTGATCTGCTTGGAGGAATCCGCCTCAGTCGGTGCGTTAAAGATTACCTCTACTCCCATGTCTTTGCCAGCCTGAACAGCGCCTTTTTCCGCAGCCGCCCAGTAAGCCGGTCCGATCGATTTCGGATTAATGAAATATGTTCTGGTGCCGGAAGCAGCCGCTCCGTCATTGCTTGAGGCGCCAGCATGATTAGCCGGAGAATTACCCGAATTTCCGCTACAAGCACTCAAGGTCAAAGCAAGTACGCCAGTCAATACAGCCAATGTCATTTTTTTCATAGGTATCACTCTCCGCTAATTTTTTTTATTTCCTACCGCAATAAGCAGCAGCGCTCCCAGAATCACTGCCTGGTAGAGCACCGAAACCCCCAGCAAATTCAGACCGTTACGCAAAAACACGATAATCAGCAGACCGACAAACGTGCCGGTAAGACTCCCCCTCCCTCCAAAAATATGAGTGCCCCCGATTAAGGTAGCCGTGATGACGTCAAGCTCTATATTGGTACCCGATGTCGCTTCGGCGCTCGCCAGCCGTGACACCAGGAATACACCCGCAAGTGCAGAGAACAATCCGCTGAGCATAAAGAGCGCAAACCGGACGCGGACCACGGAAATTCCGGAAAACCGGACGACCTCCTCGTTGTTGCCAATCCCGTAAATGTAGGTGCCAAAGCGTGTTTTTTTCATAAAGAAATGGGCAATCAGGAACATCACGACGAGGACGATTGCATTAAACGGAATACCGGCAATGTACGTCTGGCCAAGAAAGTAGAAGGAATCCGGGTAACCACTGATCGGCCGGCCCTCATTCACGACATAAACCAGACCGCGCAGCATGACCAGCATCCCGATGGTGACGACAATTGCCTGCATCCGGTGCCGGGCAATCAGATAACCGTTAACGGCTCCGCAGAGGAGACCAGCCAGCAGACCGAAGATGACACAGACCCAAATGTTATAGCCTCTTTCAAAAGCAACCCCCATCGATACAGCCGAGAATGCCAGGATCGAGCCGACCGACAGGTCCATCGCACCGGAAATAATGATCATCGTCATCGGGATGGCAATCAGCCCGACCTCCACCATCTGGTTGAGCACATTTGTGAAATTGGTTACTGACAGGAAATAGGGCGACAGAAAGCTGAACAGGATCAGAATAAACAGCAGCAGAACCAGCTGAACGAGCAGCGTATTTGATTTGAACGGCAGACGGCTTGTCCAGCTTTTCATACCAGATCCCCCTCTCTCCCTTTATTGTGGTGCGCCCGCTGCAGCGTGTTGATGACTATAGCCAGGATAATCAGAAAACCGGTCGTAGCATCCACCCAGAACGGCGACACCTTGGCGATGATCAGCCCGTTTTTGACAATGCCCATAAACAGTACGCCGAGCATCGTTCCGGCAATCGTCCCGACCCCGCCGAAGATACTGCCGCCGCCGATCAGTACAGCAGCCATGACTTCAAAAGACAGGCTGTTACCCGCAGTCGAAGCCTGGACACTGCCCACCTTTGCGGCAAAAATGACGGAGGCAATCCCGACCAGCAGTCCGGTTAACACGTAGACCATAAACTTGGTTTTGGGTACGCGGATTCCGGCAAGCTTGGCCGCTGAGCTGTTCCCTCCGACGGAGTAGATTCTCCGGCCGGCACGGGTGAATTTCAGCAAATAGATGAATACGGCGATCAGCAGAATCGCTACTAGGAGCGGAAACGAAACGCCTGCCACCGTCCCTTGTCCGAAAAAGCGGAAGCCTTCGGGAAAATTGTTCATCCAGGTCCCCCCGCTGATCCCGACCGCCACGCCCCGGAAAATGTACATGGTTGCAAGCGTCACGATAATGTCGGGAATTTTGCGGACGGCGATGAAATATCCGTTGACCATCCCGCAGAGGACGCCGATCACGATTCCCAGCAGAGCTGCAACTACGGGAGAAATTCCTTTACTGAGGAACAGCCCGACCGAGGTGGCCGTGACAGCCAGAACGGAGCCGACCGACAAGTCCATGCCGCCGAGCAGGATTACCATTGTCATCCCGATAGCGACAATGAACATGGTGATGTTCTGGTCCAGAATCAGCTTAAAGTTATTGATTGCGAAAAAATCCGGTGAAATGAGCGAGAACAAGATGATGACAAGTATCGTGAAAATCAGAATCGGTGCTTCATGCACATTTAAAATACGTTTCATATGACGGCTCCTTCCGTGCGGGGATAGGATGCCCGCTGCAGCAGCTGCTCCTGGTCGGCTTCACCGCGGGCAAATTCATGGACAATTTCCCCTTTATACATGACCAGCACCCGGTCACTCAGGCCAAGGACCTCCGGCATCTCGGAGGAAATCAGCAGGATGCTCAGTCCCTCCTGGGCCAACCCGTGAATAATGCTGTAAATCTCCGCCTTGGCGCCGACATCCACACCCCGGGTCGGTTCTTCCAGAATCAGAATATCCGGCTTCGCCGCCAGCCATTTGGCGATGACGACCTTCTGCTGGTTGCCTCCACTGAGAAAATCTACGCTTTGTCCGTCCCCCGGAGCCTTGATCCGCAGCTTCTCCATGTACTCTGCACTTACATCCCGGATAGCATCGCGGTCCAGCACCAGTCCCTTGGATAATCCGGGTAAGGTCGGCAAGGAAATGTTCTGCCTGATCGACATCGGCTTGATAATGCCCTGGCGGTGCCGGTCGGGCGGGACATAAGCTAACTTTTTAGCTTTGGCATCGCCGGGGCTGGCAATCCTGACAGGCCGGCCATTGATTTCCACCCCGCCGGTTCCCCGCTTGAGGCCGAACAACCGCTCGGCAACGGTATGTGATCCAGAGCCCGGTATGCCGAATAAGCCGAGAATTTCGCCTTTATGCAGCTCAAACGAAATCTTGTGGCTGGCATCCAGCGACATTTCGTTGACCTTCAGCACAACCTCTTTCCCGGGCGGCTGCTCCCGGACAGGATACAGCTGCTGTACCTCTTTGCCGACCATCATCTGAATCAGGCTCTGTTCGGTGACTTCACCGATCGGCCGGGTGCCGATTTTGCGGCCGTCCCGCAGCACAGTGACCTTATCGGCGATTTCAAAAATTTCCTTCATCCGGTGCGAGACATACACAATGGCCACTCCCTGCGAGCGCAGCTTCCGGACGACTTCGAACATCTTTTTCACTTCATTCTCGGGCAGCGCTGCCGACGGCTCATCCATAATCAGCACATCCGCCTTAAAAGATAATGCCTTGGCGATCTCGACCACCTGCTGGCTATGTACACCCAGATGCCGCACCTCCTGACGGACATCAATTTCGCCGCCTCCGATGGAATCAACCAGCGCCTGCGCCTGCTCGACCATTTTTGACCACTTGATTACACCGAAGCGGCCAACCATTTCGGGACGGTCAATGAAAATATTTTCCGCTGCCGACAAATTGGTAAACAGGTTGAATTCCTGGTGGATGATCGACACCCCCTGAAGCTGCGCATCCAGCGGATTGCGGAAGGCCGCCTCTTTGCCTTTCAGCCTGATGACCCCTGCGGTTGGCGAATAGACGCCGGAGAGGATTTTCATCAGTGTCGATTTGCCGGCACCGTTCTCTCCCATTAACGCATGCACTTCACCGGGATATAGTTCAAAATCAACATCCGCCAAAGCTTTCACACCGGGAAATTCTTTGCTGATTCCTTCCATGGACAATACTGGCTGGCTCATCCTCTTGACCCCCTTCTTCATTCACAGTGCTGGAACCGGGTTTATGCTTCCTCACTTTAAAAAGTCTAAGCGTTAATTGATAAAAGTGCATAGATGCAGAATGGTATTCCCCGCCGGTAAAAACGGTATGGTTCAGGTTAATCCGTTGATGAACCCATCCTGCCAAGAAACGCATTCACCTGCTCCTTCACCGGTATAGAGCTTTGCGCTCCGGCACCGGATACGGTCAGTGCCGCCGCAGCTGACGCATAATGCAGGCTGTCCTTCAGCCCCATCCCGCCATAATAGCTGGCAGCCAACGCCCCGATGAAGGTATCTCCTGCTGCGGTGGTATCCACTGCCTGGACCGGATAAGCCGGGGTTTCTATTAACCTTCCGTCTGTGTCCATGTAGAGCGATCCCTTGCTCCCCAGAGTGATGATGACCTGCGATATCCCTACTGCAAGCAGACTCCGGCCCGCCGTCTGAGCCTCACTGAAGTCTGTAATCCTGACTCCGCTAAGTGCCTCCGCTTCAATTTCATTCAAGATCAGCAGCTTGCTGCGGCTGAGCCAAGCCCGTTTAAATCCGCTGACCGGAGCAGGGTTCATTACTACAGGGACTCCTGCCGCCTCAGCTTTTTCAAGCACCGCTTCATTGACCGTTTCCGCTATTTCATTTTGCAGCAGGATGACATCAAAGCGGGTGAAATCTAACGTCTTCAGATCCTCTGCACTATAGCTGTAGTTAGCACCGGGAGAGAGGATAATGCTGTTCTCCCCCCAAGCATCTGTGGTAATCAGCGCGATCCCGGTCGTCTCCGGCTTGATAGCTACAGCTCCGGTATCAATGCCTTCATCCTGCAGCTTCCTGTGCAGCTCTGTTCCGAAGGCGTCCGTGCCAAGCCCGCCCGCCATTGTTACTTTAGCCCCCGAGCGGGAGGCGGCACAGGCCTGATTGGCTCCCTTACCACCGGCATGGAAGCCGGTTCCCAGCCCCTGTATCGTCTCCCCCGGAACAGGTAGACACTGGACCTGTGACACTATATCCATATTCATGCTGCCTATGACAAGTATGTTGGCCATATGTCTGCCTCCTGTGCTAACCGTTCAACTTTTTAACCGAACCCCGCTTGATCAGTTCCACATCCAGTACTACCTTTTTAAGCTTGGACGGATCGCCCTGCGGGGTCTTGATCTTCTGGATCAGCATTTCCGTCGCCTGTATGCCCATCTCCCTCATCGGTCTGCCGACTACGGTTACCCGCGGCTGGACAAACTGGGCAAGCTCATTCTCGTCGAACCCGATCAGCGAAACCTCCTCGCCAATCTGGAGATTAAGGTCGCGGATCGCCTTAATGGCACCGGTGCAGATCACGTTGTTGGTGGCAAAAATTGCGGTCGGCGGCTCAGCGGACTGCATCAGCTCCATCGTGAACCTGTATCCGTCCTCTTCCAGCCAGTTGCCCTGCTTATGATACTGCGGCTGCGGCGTAATCCCATGCTCATGCAAAGCCTGATGATAACCCCAGTAGCGGTCCTTGCCGTCGTTGAAGTCATGCGCCCCGTCGATAATGGCAATCCGCTTATGGCCGTAATCCACAAAATGCCTGGCCGCCTCGTATGCCCCGCGGAAGTTATCAATCAGTACACCGTCATGCCCGCAGTCATTGATATAACGGTCAACCAGAATGGTTGGCTTGCGGATATTCCGGTAAAAGCCGGCCTCTTTGTGCGTGCCGATCAGGATGATGCCGTCCACATTGCGCCCCAGAAAGCCTTCGAAAAACTCCTCCTCCTCAGCCTCATCATTATAGGTAGATACAACGAGTGTGGAAAAACCCTCCTTCTTGGCCGCCTCGACCGTACCGCCGATGACCGCTGTATAGAACGGATTCTGGATTTCCGGAACAACGACTGCCAGCATATGCGTCTTTTTGCTGACCATGGAGGCAGCCATCGTATTAGGTACAAAATTCAGTTCTTCAATAATCCTCTGGATTTTCTTGCGGGTGGCATCACTTACGCGGTCCCTGCCGTTCATCACCCGTGAGACGGTAGCCACGGAAACTCCGGCGAGTCTGGCCACGTCTTTAATTGTCATTTCTTTGTCCGCCATATTTTTCCTCTCTGTCATAACGTTTACGCAACATATTTCCTCTATATACCAGCGTTATGATATGTGAAGTATCCTCATCTTTGCAAAAACGTTTACGCAATTTCTAGGTTCATTTTAGTATAGGTTTTTCAGGATTACAATCCCTTTTTACCGTATTTTCAAAATAAAAACGGTTTCAACCTACATAAGTAACGCAATCATGTTATATCTTATGGCTAAAAATCCCATTAAACATATATTTTTCACTTTTATATGTCATGTTAGTTAACGTAAATAGTCGGATGATCGATCCATTTGCTATGTGATTTTATTTTCGGCGTACTGGTTCAGTCTCTTATATTTACTATATTTATAATTTTTCACCAAACAGTGATTTATCACAGTACTTCTCATAATGATTCAGATTTGCAGCTATACCTTGTAAAAACGTTTACGCAAATTAATGTTTTGAACACAAAAAAACACGGCAGCGCAATATCGCGCTACCATGTTTTAAACCAGTAACTATAGTATTTCTATTGCCGACTTCCCCGGATCGATGAAACAATCAGCAGGAATAACGGAATTGCAATCATATTTACCGGAAGCACATAGCGGATCCAGACACCCTTTAGCAGCACCCCGGCCGGAGGGTTCAACCTAATGACCAGCATGGCCAGCCCGAATGTTAACGCCGCCACGATCCAGAGGAGTTTTTTCCAGCTGCGTGTCTTTCCAGCCCATTGGGCCAGACCATAGCTGGTTACGAACACGCAAATGGACAGCTTAACGAAGATACAAACCAGCCAGACCGCCATCACGAATATATCCATATTCTGAATAAACTCCATCAGATAGACCAGCTTGACCATTTCAAAAAAGGGAAACTGCAGACGCCCGCCGACTGCCGGGCCGAAGGTCATAATGACCCATAATATGCCCAGCAGCAGGAAGATTGAAGATATGGCTACACCCAGCAGCAGCACCATCCTTGTTGCTTTTCCGGGATTCTCTGCAAACGGAAACAGCATCATCAGCAGGATCGATTCGCCCAGCAGCGAGACCGGCGCAAGCGCTCCTTCCATTATTAAAGCCGGGCCAGTATCTGCATACACCGGCAGCAGCAT
The DNA here is from genome assembly GCF_038595055.1 of Paenibacillus sp. FSL R7-0345. Taxonomy (NCBI): domain Bacteria; kingdom Bacillati; phylum Bacillota; class Bacilli; order Caryophanales; family Paenibacillaceae; genus Paenibacillus; species Paenibacillus sp. FSL R7-0345. Next base: position 2,686,444 of record NZ_CP152002.1, on the reverse strand, counting down.
AGGCCAGTTGAGATTGTTAACCGTTAAGACAAAGGTCAGTACCAGAATAAGCATCAGAATAGGTCCCCACAGCTCACTTACCCTGCCGATCGCTATAATTCCCCCACGGTGTACTGTATAGAACACGATACCGATCATCGTTCCGATGACAACCCAGTCAGGTGTCTTGTACAGCACACTCAGGCGGATGAACAGGAATTCATCACGCAGGATCAGACTCATCGCCCAAAACCATTGGAGAATAAAAGGAATTACGATTAGCTTGCCTGCCCACCTTCCGAGAATAGTTACACTAAATTCCATTAAGGTCTGCCGGGGGTATCTGGAGCTGAGTTTGGCGGCAATCCACGTAATAACGATCCCCGCCGCTCCGGCCAGCAGATAGGAAATCCAGGCATCCTGCCTGGCATAGCGGATTGTCGCTGTCATCGAAACCAGCAGATTAATTCCGATCTCCAGCATCATAATCATCCAGAACAGCTGACGGTTGCTGATCTTCATCTACTTCTCACCGCCTTCTCTCGTTGGCAGTAAGGATTCTCCCGTAATTCCTGTTCCGGTGAGGTCAAGCTTAACCGTGATATCCAGCTCAATTTCAGGAAAAATAGTTTCCCAATCAGCAGCCAGCTTCTTCCACCGGTAGGGATGGCGGCGGTGAATCGTATCTCCAAGACCGAAGATATCACTTTTAAAATCCTTCTGTACCTTCTCCGTAACTTTTTGGATTTTCTCTACAAGATACTGGTTCATCCGGGCTTCTACCTTCTCTACATTTGCCGTCTTAGAGAGATTAAGCGGTGAGTTATTCTCTTCAATAAATCCCTTACCCTCCAGCAGGATACGAAATTTAGGCAGGCCATCAGTGAAAATGGGTGTAATATGGCTTTTGAACGTGTCTACATTGACAGTTACCGTCTGACCTTTAGTCGCTCCGGACAAGGCATCCATTCCCGCCTTTCCGCCGGATTGTTCTGCATCTTCCGGATTAATAATGGTAGTAAAGTTTCGAAAGGCTAACTCATTAGTGATCCAGAGTCTGGCCCAGGATTCATCATTACTCAGATACCCGGCCAGCTCCAGCTGTCCATTAAACACAGCCACTCCATATAAACCGAGTGTCGTCTGCGGCGGGCTGTCATTCTTGCTCTTTTTGTCCGTTTTCATTTCCGGAGGCACAATGGTAAGCGCAGGCATGACCCCGCAGCCGGTACCATTGGCCATGATGAAGAAGTCCAGCAGGGAGCGGCTGATCGGCGCCCCGCTCTTCTCCTGGATTTTCTGCACAGCAATCGCCGGATTGGTCTCAAGCTGATAAGCCAGGCTCATCGCCTCCTGGGCCGTCCCCCCTTTAACGACAAAAATATTCGTCCGCGGGCGGACCATCGGGCTGCGCCCATACTCATCGAGGATGGAGAAAACGCCATGCTCGGCCAGCTTTTCCCCGATAAAGATATTTCGCCGGTGCCCCGGAAAAAGTACCCGGGATAGCTTTCTTTGCATATTCTGCTCGGCATCCCTGTTGTTTCTGCCGTATGCACTTTCCGTCATAAACCCGGACCGCCCGCCCTGTTCCCCACCCTGCTGTCCGCCTGATTTGGAAGCTAGCGGCAGCACCAGGTTGGCAGTCGCCAGATAGGCTCCGTCTTCTGCCTGGTCCATTCCCCAGCCCAGCACAATCGCCTGGTCATTCAGCTCCTGCCGGTCCCAGCATCCGGTAAGCAGCAAGGGCAGGATGAGGAATAACGCTACTAGTTTCCTGTACATAGTTCCGAGTCCCTTCCTGCCTGTTATTTGGTTCGTTTTGGGAACCTCGCAGCCTTACTCTGGGTCAGCCATGGCTGCAGCCAGCGCATTTTGGATTTGGGTGCCCGGACAAGTACATCGTTCAGATTGCGTACTGACATCGGTGCATAAGGTTCCATATACGGAACACCAAAAGGCTCAAGCATAACCATATGCACCGAGAGCACGATAAGAAATAAAACAATCCCATAAAACCCCAGCACCCCGGCAGCGATCAGCAGCGGAAATCGGAGCATCCGGTAGGCCGTCCCCAGGCTATAGACCGGAAAAGCAAAGGAAGCAATTCCTGTCAGCGATACGATTATGACCATTGGTGTAGATATAATTCCCGCGGCTACAACCGCTTGTCCAATAACCAGGGCTCCAGCAATACTGACCGCCGGACCTACCTGCTGAGGCAGCCGGATTCCTGCTTCACGCAGACCCTCAAAGATAAACTCCATAATCAGCGCCTCAATAACAGCCGGCAAGGGAACCCCTTCTCTGGCCGAGGCAATGCTGACCACAAGCGGCGTGGGGATAACCTGCAGATGATAAGTCGTTAGTGCCACATACAAAGACGGCAGGAGCAGGGAAATATGTACAAACGTATAGCGGATCCAGCGCACAAAAGTAGCGTACATCGACCTGTCGGTATAGTCATCTACCGCCTGCAGACCGGACCAATAGGTCATAGGCAAAATAAGCACAAACGGCGTGTTATCCGTAATAATGATAACTTTTCCTTCAAGCAGGCTGGAAACCGCTACATCCGGCCGCTCCGTATTCTGAATCTGCGGAAAAGGTGAGAATTTATTCTCCTCAATATATTCTTCGATATTGCTGGAATGGATGATGCCGTCCAGCTCGATGGTTTGCAGCCGCTTCCTAACTTCTTTGACCAGGCTTTCCTTGGTAATCCCCTCCATATAGCCGATCACAACATCCGTTTCAGTCAGCCTGCCCAGCGTCATACCTTCCAGCTTCAGCTTGGAGGAGCGGATGCGCCGCCGGAGCAGGGAGGTGTTGGTCCGGAGTGATTCCATGAACGCATCCCGCGGCCCGCGGACGACCTTTTCCGAGGTCGCTTCCTCAATGGAGCGCTGCTCCATTTTGACCAGATCAGCCAGCAGCACAAAAGCATTGCCCTCCGTAAAAACAGCCGTTTCCCCGCGCAGGATCGCCTTAATCACTTCGTCAGTTTCAAACGCAACGCTTATTTTCAAAGTGGGAATAAAGATATCCTTCAGCTCGACATTCCGCACCTCATCTATCCGGTCACTACTACGAAAATGAGCAAACAGCGGCTGCAGCACAAATTCATCGACCGCCTGGACGTCACACATGCCATCCATATAAATCAGTGTGGCCCGGTTCAGTCCGCCGATACTGCAATTCCGGTACATAATATCTGAACAATTCAGGAATTCCAGCTGCATCCGCTCTATATTATAAGCAAGATCCGGGTACAGCATCTCCGGCTCTTCGGGCTTACTGAATGTTGTCTGCTGTTTCATTTGCCATCCCCCCATGGTTGGTATTTGCAGGGAATAGGGGAAATATGCATCTTATCCATGATTTCAAATGTAAAAAGAGACGACCCATTGCGCCGCCTCCTTTACATATGTACACTCTGCTGTACTGTATACAAAGCTTATCCCATAAAAAAGTCAAACAAATCGTCATCGGTCCGCAAAATTCTGGAATCCTCCACACCCAGCTCCACTGCCAGATTCACAGAAGCAGCGGCCAGCACTGCCGAATTCGCCTTCACGTCGAAGGCTGCTTCAATCAGTGAATGATAACGGCTGTAGGTCTGGTTAATCCGGGTGATGATCTCCTGATATGCCTGATCGACTTTTGCAAGTATGGAATCTGTGTAAGCATCAAGCATACGCTTTAATTCCTGCTCCCTTGCCTCAAGCTTCCCCTTGGCGAATCCCCAGATCAGATTAGCTGTTACTGTCCCGATAATGGAACCCAGTACCGGAACCGGAATCAGCAGCTGGCCGATGGCTCCCCCGGTCGCCGCAATGCCCGCTTCAATACAGAGCACCTGTCCTTGTGTGACAAATTCGTCCATGGAGATTTGCTCCTGCTTCAGATCCGCCATCAGGGAAGACAACCCCATCATTGCACTGGCCACTGCCCCGGCAAACGGGGCGGAAAGTGAGGTCAGATTGGTCAGTGCATAAATCGTTCCGGCTGTAACGCCGGCCTTCGCTCCGGCCTTGGCACCATCAAGCCCGATCTCCTGCCAATCCTCCCGTTCAAAGTCCTGAAGCTTCTTTCCCTCCTTCACTTTACGGTAAATGACGGTTATGGCAGTTAACGAAGCGGAAACAGCAGCTGCCGTACCCGCTGCTTTGACTCCTTCCCGGATGGAAGGCGCCTTTTGGGACTCAATCTGCTTGACTTTTTCTTTCCCGTCCTGACGGATGTCTTTTTGGATACGCTGATTCTCATCCACAAGCTTGTCCTGAACCTTGGTGACTGTCTCGCCTGCCTTACCCAGCTGGACTTCACTATATTCCGAGATGGAAGGCTTGACTACATCCTGAAAGCTCCGGCCGGTACGCTGTTCAAGCTCCTCCACCTTCTGAAGAATGGCCCAGACAGATTTCTCACTTAAACCGGCCGGTGTACCGCCGGAGCGGATAGTCTGAATAATCTCGTACTGATCCTTGGGAATAGAATAGTCCATCGATAATTTTTCATATTTCTCATAATGGTCCAGCACATGCTTGAGCGTGTTATTGGTACCGTTGATAAACTTCGACTGAACCTTAACGCCGTTTAGAATAAAATCCTCCGGCGCTGTTCTTCCAACCCCTTCAAAGGTAGCTACCTCTGGCATGCCGTGCAATGCAGCCTGGGCATTGCGCACATGCACTTCCATATGTTCCGCCACTTCTCCATGCTTCGTCTGCCCGGACCCCAGGATATTATCCGGTTTAGCAAGGAACTGGCGCATTTTTTGCATATGACCCAGGGCATTTTCAAAATAAGACTCTTGTTGTCCCTGAGCTGCCAGCACATCCCTGACAGTCTGATCAATCTTACGGGCGGCAGCCTCCTGTTTCCAGTCATTAAACGCGCCAATACCGGCAGCAGTAATCTGGTCCTTCCATACCTGTGAAGCCATCTTATTTGCCGACTTCCTTCATGAACAACGCCGACAGGCTTTCTGTATTGTTAATGATCGCCCGCAGGACATCCCGCTGATCCTGGCTGAACTCGGTAAAGGACCGGATTGATCTGGCAGTCCCGGTAAAAGCCAACAGACTCTGTTCCAGGCCGGTTGCCAGCTTCTGCGTGGATTCCTTCAGGTGCACAATCTCCGCATCAGTGGCCTCCAGCACCCTGGTCGCTTTCACAATCTCCACCCGCTCTTTATCTGCTTTGATCGCTGCATCCTTGTTCTTCTTGCTGGCGAGGAAACCGCCAGCTGCAAGACTCGCAGCACCAATGCCCCAGCCGATCGGTCCTGCCAGGGCAAGCAGGGCACTGCCGCCCGCCATACCGCCTCCGCCCGCAGCAAGTGCACCGCCGCCCAGCCAGGCCAGAGCCGCATTGGTGGCCGCCGCTCCCGTCAATCCGGAAATAGCGGCACCTGTTGAAGCTGTGCCGAAGGTAGTCGCAATTGCCATCGCTGCCGTCGGTGCTAGCGCTGCCGTCGCTACACCAGCTGCTACTCCTGCTGCCGCGCCGCCCCCGGCCAGCTTAATCATTGCTTTTTCATCATAGGAGATTTCACTCAACGCCTTAAAGCTGGCCAGATTAACACGAACCTGCTCAATACTCTTGGCAAACTCCTTTGGCGTGTTAGCAAGTGTATTAATATAAGCCTCTACTTTTTTGATAACATCGCCGCCGTAAGTCCGGGCATTATGTAATTTGATTGCATTTCCTTTTACCGTCTCAGTAGAAACCTCATATTTATGCAGTGCAGATTTCAGCTTCCCCACAGCTTCCTTCTTCAATGAGCTGTTTAACATGATAGATTACTCCTTTTTGCTATTGATCTGGGTCTTTTTACATAGTAATATATTTCATCCCGATCGTCTGTCGCATGTTGTCGGAAAAAGTTCATTAAATTCAAGGCGTTAGTCCTATCTCTCTTTTCTTACTGCATGCAAAAAAAGAGCCCAGCCGCCTATAACGGTCTGCACTCTTTTATCACAACTATTTCAAATTCTGCAGCATATCCCTGATCTTCGTATAGTGTCCGCTCACCTTATCCGCCATATAGTTGTACATCAGCTGATTTTCGGCCAGGTTTGCCATTTCCAGATCGATGTCCACATTGTTGCCGTTGTTGTTCATCGTTGTATCCGTGTTGCGAATAATCTTATGAGGGATAAGGGATGCATCGTCAGTCTTAATCGCCATGTGTCTGGAATGAGTCTGCCTGATCTCCAGCTCATCCCGTGTGGTGCCATTGATTGCCTGTCTGAGCTCCTCCTCAAAAACAACCGTCTGCTTTTTATAGTTCGGCGTGTCAGCATTGGCAATATTCTCGGCGATCGCCCGGTGGCGTACGTTCAGCACCTGCAAAAAAGATTCATTCAGCCGTGAAGAGCTGCTCTCAATCAAGGGGATTCCTCCTTCCCGCCGCCTGCGGCTTGTTCATGTTTAAGGGGAAATTTCAGTGTCACTCTGGTCCATTCCCCATAGACGCTGTCGATCCCCAGCTCACCGGTGTAGCTGTCCATTAAACGGGTGGCGATAGCCAGGCCTAGCCCGTTGCCTCCATGCTTTCTGCTGCGTGCCTTATCGACTCTGTAAAACCGGTTAGTAACAAGATGCAGCTCATCCTCCGGTATGCCCATGCCGAAATCCTTCACCTCAATAACCAATTTGCCGGCCTCCACAGCCGCACTGATCCGGATTTCCTTCCTGTCCCTGGAGTACTTGATCGCATTATCCAGAATAATGATGATTACCTGCTGAAAATGGCTTTTCTGCACATGCAGGATACAATCGTCGCTGATATCCAGCCGGGTAAGCATCCTGAACTCTGCGTTGACGGTCTGGAAATTCTCGATGATCTCCTCAATGACCTGCTTGACCCTGATATTCTCCGGGGCATAGTCGGCCACAGCTGCGGAATGGTTGGCCCGGGTCAAAATCAGCAGCTCGGAGACCATCCGGATCAGCCGGTTTGTTTCATTCAAGCTGAGCTGAATCGATCTGTTCAGGACCTCCGGGTCATCCTTGCCCCAGCGTTTGATCATCGAAAGGTGACCATGGATGATGGAGAGCGGCGTCTTTAATTCATGCGAAGCATCTTCGATAAACTGCTGCTGCTGCCGGAACGATTGCTCCAGGCTGTCCATCAGCTCGTTAAACATCAGCGACAGCTCGGTCATTTCATCCTGCTGATTGGTAATCTGTACCCGTTCCTTCAGCCCGTTTTCTCTGATCCGCTTCATTGTTCTGATTATAGAGTTGATAGGATTAAGCAGCTGGAATGAAATCAGCCTCCCCCCGATCAGACTGAGTATGATCGCTACTAAGCCTGTAATGATGAACAGGGTAGTGATCAAGTTGATCAGGCTTTCGAAATTTTCCAGATTGCGCACAATCTCAACAGAGCCGGTGAAGCCGCTGATCTCCAGAGGCTGCCGGTAAATTAACAGCGTATCACCGCCCGGAGAAATTTCCAGCAGCTCCTCTGAGGTAACATATTTGGGCTGCACCCAGTGCTCCGGCACTTTATCCGAAATGGTGAGGATGGCAGCATCCTTTGCGTCCACAATCCGGATGAGCTGATAGCGTTCGTTCAATATTTTTAAATAGTCACCGCTGTCCGTAATCCTGCTCCCCGGCTCAAAACCCTGCAGATAAGCAACGACCTCGTGCATATTATTGCGGATGATTTCTTTTTCATGGTTGTTGACCCAATTCTGGATCACCGTATATTGCAGAAGATTATAGGAGAGAAACAGGAGCAGCATCAGAACTGCCGCCCACAGGGTCAGCTTCCACTTGATATTCATGTTCCGTAAGGAGAGCATCTTAATTTTTTTCATCCCGTATTAAATATCCTATTCCTCTGACCGTCTGTATATATTCTTCCTTATTGGCCGTGTCCAGCTTGTTCCGCAGATGCCTGATATATACATCAACCACGTTCGTTTCGATCCCGACATCATAATCCCATACCTGGGCGACAAGCATTTCCCTGGTTAGGACCCGGTTGATATTTTTCAGCAAAATAAACAGCAGCTCGTATTCCTTCTTGGTCAGCTCGATCCAGCGGTCACCCTTTTTCAGCATTCTGGATTCAATGTGCAGCTCCAAGTCCCTGAACTCCAGCACCAGCGGCAGCTGGCTGCCCAGCTTCTCAGCCCTTCTGGCAATCACCCGGATTCTCGCCAGCAGCTCTTCAATGGCAAACGGTTTCGGAATATAGTCATCAGCGCCGGTATCGAGTCCCATCACTCTGTCCATCACGCTGTCTCTGGCTGTAATCATTATGATTGGCGTATCCTTCACAGCCTTCACCCGCCGGCAAATTTCGATTCCGTTTAAATTAGGCAGCATGAGGTCAAGCAGAATGATATCCCAGTTCTCGCTCAATGCCAGCTCCAGCCCTTCTCTGCCATCATAGACCGGCCGCGCCTCGTAACCCTCATGCTTCAGTTCCAGTATGATAAAATCGGACAACCCTTCCTCATCTTCTATAACCAGGATGCGCATCCCTTAGGCCTCCAATACTGACTTCACTTACAGCACCCATTATACCTTGTGAAAATAACGCGGCGCTTAATGCAACATGAAATTTTTTTCATAATCCCCCTCCGCCACGTTCCCCTTTATATTTTCTACATAAATCAATTCACATCAAATTCCTGTCAAGCAAAATCCCCATCTGCTCCGCCAAAACCTCAGCCGGTTCTGCTAAACCATTAGTAATCCACCCGATGATTGTCTCTACTATGGCCGCACCAAAGAACCGGAGGATCATCTCCCTGTTCATTCCCCGGTTAATCCCCGCCTCTACATCCACGTCACCCTCCAGCTCCTCTATTACAAATTTCAGGAACTGCTCGCGGAAGGCGGAAGCGCCTTTGCTGGCCAGCAGGGTCGAAAAGAACGGATAATGGGTTTCAAAATATTGGTACCACAGCAGATTTCCCTCCACATAGCTTAAGTCAGCCGCAGCTTTGCACAATTTTCGCAGCTCGTTAATATGCTCTTCAATCAGCTTGTCCAGCACATCAACCTTATCCAGATAATGATCATAAATCGTTCTCCGCCCTACATTCGCCCTGTCGGATATATCCTGGATCGTGATCTGATCAAAACTCTTTTCAGCCATCAGTTCTATAAAAGCTTTCTTTATCGCATCCTGGGACTTCTGCACTCTTCTGTCTATTTTAGCCATTTCCATTCATCAAGCTCCCTTATACCTATCGTACAATTTCCAATCGGATGTGCGGTAACATACAGATCAGGTCATTCTGATTGTTGTAGAACCGCTTTTTTCATTTTATATTATACACAGTTGTGCGGTAACGCAACATTACGCGGGAGCAAAACACCTTACCGGTCTTCTCGAAATATTAATAAAACTGGAGGAATTCGCATGGCAAAATTTGAGGAAGTTAAAAACGGTGTTATTTTCCCGGCCGGAGAAAAAAACGAGGCATTCGCTGCCTATTTCACAGGTCAAAGCTATCTGCAGTCCCTGGTGACTGACCCGCAATTGAATATCGGCGTCGGCAATGTGACCTTTGAGCCGGGCTGCCGGAACAACTGGCATATCCACCGCGGCGGATTTCAAATTCTGCTGGTAACCGGCGGCGAGGGCTGGTATCAGGAGGATGGCAAGCCTGCGCAATTCCTGAGGGCCGGGGATGTGATCGTTACCCATGACGGGGTAAAGCACTGGCACGGCGCCGCCAAAGACAGCTGGTTTGAGCACATTGCCATCACTGCAGGCAAGCCGGAATGGTTAGAAGCGGTATCCGATGAGGAATATAGCAGTATCCAAGCATAGAACCGGGAAAGGCCCTGATTATCAGGGCTTTTTCTAATAGTAATGAGTTGCTGCTTACATCAGGATCTCCCGCTTGTTAATCTTGACTCCAGTTAGCGATTTCTCAAACATATCGAGGATGAACAGGAAATGTTCCGCTTCCCGGTATACATGGTCAGCCAGCAGCGGATGAATGATGCTCTTGATCCGGCATTCCGCGATCAGATCGCGGGCGGTCTTTTTGAAGTCACGCAGTGATTCAACCGACACTTTGTTCTCATCGACAAATTGGCTGAGCAAAGGTACTGTCTGAGACTGTGGACGCATTGAGCTGAGGTCTATTGCCTGGAACAGCAGCGTATCGAAGTCATGACTGAATTCCCTCGCCTGCGCTACAAGCTTCCGTTCAGAAGGGTCCAGCAGATGGCTGATAAACTTGGCATGATCGGCCATGATTCTCAGAAAAAATACATTCTCGTCGATAATCGCATCATGCAAAGGCTCCAGTGTGCCATTGTTGAGCTCTTCCAGCCGGTTGCGGAAATAATTCGCCTCCCTGCTCACATGATCCACCAGCAGCGGAAAGTTGTTCTGGCCGGGGAGCTTGCATTGCAGGATGAGTCCCAGTACTCTTCTTTTGAACACCCAAATATGACTGACCGCAGTATGGACTTCTACATTAAACGCTCTGATCGTCTGCGGATCTGTTTCTGCGCTAAAAGCATTGGCCTTCCGTTCAATTTCTTCAAATATAGCCTGAAACTGATTGGCCTCGTTGATCAATTGGGTGTCTTCACACCTGAATCCCAGCCTCAGGAACAGCGAATGCTCCTTCATGATACGCGACCAAAAACGTATTTCTTCCAGTGAACGGACTACAAAAGGATCGGACAATGGAACCCCTCCCACTTTTTCTCCCGAAATTAAACCCTTTGAAAATATACGGGATACAGCCCGGCCATATTCATTACAACTTAAGCGGATTCCATATCTATTGCATTCTAAAAAAACAGTGGAACAAATAAAACAGCGGCCAGCTCATCTGCCGGAAAACCGGAAATGGACTGGCCGCTTAAATTCGTTGTTATAAGAATTATTGAAACTATACTATGCAGCAATCAGCCCTTGGTAGCCCCCGAGGCGATTCCCTTCACGAAATACTTCTGCAGGGAGACAAACACAATCAGGACCGGGATGACCGACATCGCCGTCCCTGCAAAGATCATATCCCAACGGGAGGAGAATTCGCCAATGTAGCGGTAAATTTCCACGACCATCGTCTTGGGCTGCCCCGAAGGCAGAACCAGCATCGGCAGCAGGAAGTCATTCCAGATCCCGAGGCCGTTCAATACGACCATGCTTGCAGTAACAGGTCCCAGCAGCGGGAATACGATTTTCCAGAAGATGCCGTAACGGTTACAGCCGTCGATTTCAGCCGCCTCTTCGATCTCCCGCGGAATGCCCTTGACGAAGCTGGTGTACAGCAGGCAGCCGAAGCCGACAGCACCGGCAACATATACACAGATCGGACCGATGAGACTGCCGTACAACCCCAGTACTTTAAGTTCCTTGAATAACGGAATCATGTATGCCTGGAACGGGATCATCATGCCTGCCAGGAAGTAAAGGAAGATGGCCTGCGTCCATCTGGCATTCCGACGTTCAATGGCGTAACCGGCCATCGGAATGATCAGCACCTGGGCAGCGATGGAGACAACAGTCAGGATCAGACTGTTTCCGATCGCCTGCGGGAAGTTAGTTTCGGTCAGCAGATACTTAAAGCTCTCCAGATACAGCCCCTTCGGAAAAGCCAGCGCATCGCGCATAATCTCAGCATTGCTCTTGAACGCCGACATCAGGTTAAAGAAAATCGGGAAGAAAAAGATAATGGCGAACAGCAGCGTGATGACAAACAGAATGATTTCTGTCCAGCGTTTTTTGGCCTGAATCGTCATTACATCTGCACCTCCCGTTTACGGAGGAATTTCACCTGAATGAGGGTGACCAGCAGGATCAGCAGGAACAATACCATTGCCAGCGCCGTACCGAAGCCCTGCCGCAGTTCTCCGAAGCCAACCTTATAGATAATATAAGTCAGCGTCTCCGTCTCGAATCCCGGTCCGCCGTCTGTCATAACCGCGATCTGGTCAAAAATTTTCAGCGCACTGATCATCGACAGCACCATACATACCGTCAAGGAGCCGGCGAGCAGCGGGAAGGTAATATGGCGGAACTGCTGCCATCCCCCCGCACCGTCGATCGAGGCTGCTTCATTTAATTCTGCCGGAATGCCCTGCAGTCCAGCCAGATAAATGATCATATAATAGCCTGCACCTTTCCAGACTGTAGACAATACAATCGCCAGCATTGCATATTTTGGACTGCCGAGCCAGTCGACCATCCAGCTTCCAAGGCCGACCGCCTCCAGCATCTGGTTAAAGACACCAAAGTTATAATTCAGAATCATGGCCCATACGAAGCCCATGACGACACCGCTGAGCAAAGTCGGGAAGTAGAACACGCTTCTGAACAGGTTTTTGAACCATCGGACCTTGTCGACCAGAATAGCCAGCAGGATCGCGGCGATATTCTCCAGAACAACCAGACTGACCGTCATAATAAGTGTATTTTTCAATGCGTTGTGCACCCGGGTGCTTTGCAGAATCTCGGTGAAGTTGGCAAAGCCGATGTACCGGATGTCATCACTGATGCCGTCCCATGAAGTGAAGCTGAGATAGATGCTTCCGGCTGTCGGGACAATGACGAACAGTGTATAAATCAGAAATGACGGTAATATAAACAGCAGCGCATAGGATTGCCATTTTCTTTTTCTTTTTGGATTGGCAACGGCCTGTAGCTGCTCAGCCTTCATGATGTTTGCACTCATGGCTGCTCTCCCTCCTGTAGCTAATTACATCTGATTGGCTTTGACCTGATTGTCATATTCGGTGTCGGCCTGCTTCATATAATCCGTAACATCGCCGTCCTTAACCACCAGCTCCTGCATCAGCTTGTAATACCAGTTGCGGAACTGCGCAGGAATCAGGTTATCGCCCCACCAGTTGTTGATTGCCAGCGATTTGGTTACATTCGGATCTGCGATCAGGTCAAGTGCAACCTGCATCTGTTCTCCTGTCTCATAGGTTACCTCTTCCTTAGTGGAAGGAATGCCGTTAATGCCGGCCAGATATTTGGAATAGTTGTCCTTTTGGAAGAAGAAGCGGATGAATTCTTTAATGGCTTCGGTCTTGTCCGCATCCTTGGCGGCTTCGGCGGATAGCGACCAGCCGGCCGGCGAGGCCAGACCAATCACATTTACTTTACCTTCACGGTCCGGTATCGCATAGAAGCCAAAGTCGAAATTCGGATCAGCTTCCTTGATCTGCGAGAACATCCATGTGCCAGAGAAGAGCTGAGCCGCTTTGCCGGAGACAAGGAACGATGCCGTCTGGTTGTCTGCCGTGCTCAGCCAGCCTTTATCGACATAATTAGTGAAAAGCTGTTTGTAATCGGTCATTGCCTGAACAACGTTCGAGTCGGTGAAGCTGGCCGTTTTGGCTGTACGCTTGGAGTTCCAGTCGGGATCTTTGGCATACACATCGTCGATCAGGAACTTGTTGATCCAGAAGCCCATATGGAAAATATCCTTACCGCCGACTACGAGCGGGGTAATGCCGCTGGTCTTCAGCTTTTCCTGAATCTGAATGAACTCATCATACGTCTTAGGAAGCTCGGTAATGCCTGCATCAGCATAGGCTTTTTTGCTGTAGATAATGCCCTGCGGCACGTTTACCTGCAGCGGTGCGTTCCATACCTTGCCGTCCACCTGAGGCGGGTCCTTGAACAGCTCAAGCAGGTCCGCCGGAAGCTCTACAATTTTACCGGCATCGGCGAACACCTGTGTGTCACGCATTTCAACGAGATCCGGGAACTCGCCGACCGCATCCTTGGTCTTCAGCCAATCCAGATAGGCAGCCGAGGAGGTTTCGCTCAGGTCCTTGACCGTTATATGCGGATTCGCTGCCATAAAGGCTTTAACTGTATCGGCGATGGCCTGCTTGGTGGCGGGGTCGCCTGAGGCATAGCCGATGGTGAAGCTTACCTTTTTCGCTTCGCCTGCTGCATTGCCCGCAGAAGCTTCCGGTGCCGCCGGGCCTTCCGGAGCGCTGTTAGCCGCGTTATTATTGTTGTTCCCGCAAGCGGATAATACGGTTGTTGCTGCCAGTAGCAGAGCGGATAACCGGATCATTGTCTGTTTGTGTGCCATGTATAAATAACCTCCCTATGGTTATGCCGGAAACAGGTATCGATGTGCGCATCATCTTCGAAAGCGTTTCCTTGTGATAAGGATAACATCGCAGCTCCGGGGTTAGAATGAAGTTTTTTAAGCGGGATATGCGGGTTATTTAAGAAGAACGCTCCCGGGCGTCCGGGATAGGAAACGTAAGCGTTATGGATGTCCCGATATGCTCCCTGCTGCTGATGGACAGTCCGTAGGCTTCGCCGAATACGGTACGGATGCGTTCATGCACGTTTTTCAGTCCAACGCTTTTACCGGGAGAGCTTGGTTCTTCCAGAAGCTTCACTACCTCCTTCAGCCGCTCCGGATTCATTCCGTCCCCGTCGTCATATACTGTAACCGCATACTCGAAATCCCGTTTCTCAATCGTCACGCCGACAGAACCTCTGCCCTTTTGCCGCAGCCCGTGCGACACCGCATTCTCGACCATCGGCTGCAGCGACAGCTTCAGAATGGGCCAGTCCAGATCGATCTCCGGTGAAATATCCAGATGAAGCTCATAGTAATTGTCATAGCGGACTGAAATAATATAGAAATAATCCTTCAGATGCTCCAGCTCGCTGCGTAGACTCACCCGGTCTTCACCGTAGTCGATCACATACTTCAGCTGGTTGGACAGTGACAGAATCATATCCGCCACCTCACTAGCTTCTTTATCTACCGCATTCATCCGGATCACTTCAAGAGTGTTGTACAGGTAATGGGGACGGATCTGCGACTTAAGGGCATTGAGCTCGGTCTGCTTCTGTTTGATCTTGGCAACATAAGCTTCATTGATATACTCCTGCAGCCGCTCTACCATACGGTTAAAGCCGTAAGCCAGCCTCCCCATCTCATCATTGCTTTCCACCGGCAGCTGGATATCCAGGTTCCCCGACTCCGCCACCGCCATCTGCCTGATGACACTGCGGATCGGCGCAGCCAGGCGCCGCGAGAACCAGAAGCCCATAATGATCAGCGCTACCGAGCAGATGAGAATGGCAATATATATCGTGGTACGGGCAGCCAGCAGCTTTTCAAACAAATTTCCCCGGTGAATTCTGGCGATCAGATGACCATCCAGAAAGGGAATCTCCTCACTGAGCGTGATCATATTTGCGTTGCTGCGCACCAGCTCCTCCACTTCGTAGGTCTGCTCCTCCCGGCCGGCAAGATTGCTGAAGAAGACATGCCCTTCTCCGTCCAGAAGATACAGCTCATCCTTGTCACCTAGATTAAGCTCCTGCAGAAACTGCTGAAACAGCGTGACATCCACATCGAGAAAAAGCGTCCCGACCACCTTGGGTGTCCGGCTGATGCCCTGCGACGTATCAATCAGATTGCGTCCTATCGTATATACCTTTCGCTCGGAGCCGAAGTAATAAGGGTCTGCGTGGCTGGGAAAAATACCTACTTTGGACGGCTGGGAAACCATGGAGTGAATCCAGTCCTTGTAGGGCCACACCTCTTCCAGGATCGATTTGTTCTGCTTCTCCTGTTCATAGATTTTCTGGTCGGATTTGCGCACAAAAGAAGCACTTGTAATATAAGGATCGCTTAACAGCAGTGTTTTCAAAAAAGAATTGATCGGAATGTTATTGATCTGCTCCAGCTCGTTCACATTCACTGTCTGGTTCTGGCTGGAGCTCTCCAGAAAGCCCTCGTATTTGCCGGTGTACATGATTTTGGAGATTTCATTGTACTGGTTGAAGGTAGCGTTCAGATTGTAGCTCATATAGAGCACCATCTGCTGCAGGTTGCTGGTCGTGTACCGCTCGATGTACCCCGAAAAGGTACGCACAGAGAAAAAACTGAGTGCAAACAGCGGAATCAGCCCCACCAGAATGAACGATATCGAGAACTTCATAAACAGACTTCCGGATTTACGCCCTTTACCAAACATGACAAGCCTCCCTTCCCGCAGCCTTTAAATAACTGCACTATGAGTTTCTGTAGCTCTGTTTATACTCCTGCGGGAGCTTGCTGAATTTGCGTTTGAACATATCACTGAAATGGCGGGCATTATTGTAGCCGACCCGCTCGGCGATTTCGTACACCATAAGATCACTCTCCAGCAGCAGCCGGAGCGCATGGCGCATCCGCACCTCAGTGACATACTGTTTAAAGTTCTGTCCGGTATGCTTCTTGAAAAAGCTGCTGAAGTAATACGGGTTCATATAGACCATCGCAGCTGCAGACTCCAGCGTAATATTATCCGCATAATGCTGCTCGACATGGGCTTTGACCTGCGAGAGCTGGGCAGGCTCCCTGCCTTTGATTTTACCTGCCAGCAGCTCCGCGATCCGGCCCACTGCCTGCTCCAGTTCATTGCCCAGCCGTTCGAAGGTAGGTGCTTCATGCAGCATCTCCAGCAGCGGCTGCGCTGATCCGTCCTCCATACGGGCTTCAATACCGTAACCGGCGAATTCCTGCTCAAGCTGCAAAATCACGTTGTAGATGCTGGACACGGCTTTCCCACGGCTGCCCTCCGCCTGCTGCTTTACCGTCTCCAGCAGCTTTTGCAGCAAAGGTGCAAGCATGTCCGTATTCAGCGATTGCAATGCTTCATTCAGCTGCTCCTGCAGGTTCTTCAGACATTCCAGTGCTTCATTCTCTGGTTCCTGATCCTCCTCCCGGAACAAGTAAACCTGGTTGAGTCCTGAAAAATAGCGGTTTGTCAACGCTTTCAGCGCATTCGTATACGATTCATCCATACGTCCAATGTCACGTACAGACTGGCCGATGCCGGCCGAAACCTGCAGCTTTAAAAAGGTGTTGATTTTGCCGTGCAAATCCTCCATCAGCTGAAGCGGTACACCGGGATCGTCATGCTGCAACACAATGCCGAAACGCTCCCCTTTGCGGAACACAAAGCCGTTGCTCTGCGCCTCGACCGTCTCCTTAATAATATTAGACAGGGCAAAAGCCACCAGCTTCCGCTCGCGCTCCTCCCAGCGGGAGGACTGCCCGTGATATTCGTCGGTTTCTATTACACAGACCGTAACCCACTGCGTGTCTGTCCTGCCGGCCATAGCGATAAATTCGGCCGCTCTGCTGCGGTTGCCGTCAGCCAGCTGTTCCAGCAGCTCTTCCATCGTAATGCTGCGGTTCTTCTTCTCATAATGGGTCAGCATCAATTTATTGCGTTCACCCTCCGACTCTTCGCGTATGGCAGCAACTGCCCTGGTCAGGACCTGCTCCAGCTGGCCGGTGTTGACCGGCTTCACCAGATAATCCAGCGCCCCGTATTGAACGGCCTGGCGGGCATAATCAAACTCCTGGTAGGCGCTGATAAATACCACCTTGATCGGCAGCGCCGATTCGTGAATATCCCTTATAATCTCGATGCCCGTAAATCCCGGCATGCTGATATCGCTGATAATTAAATCGGGGCTAGAGTCTTCAATGAGCTGCTTAAGCTCTTTGCCGTCTCTGGCTTCCCCCACAATGCTCAGCCCCAGCGTTTCCCAGGCAATGAGCTTCTTCAGCCCGCGGATGATAATCGGCTCGTCATCGGCCAGTAATACGCGGATCGGTCGCATGGTTCGTCCTCCTTCGTGAAATGCTCAGCTGCAATGCTGTCTGTTCCTAAAAGCGTATGCTTCACTTTATCATGCTTGCTCCTGTGCCGGGTACGATAATTTAAGCATTATGTGCAGTTTTTTCAGCAGTTTGGCAGAATAATCAGCAGCAGAAGTTCTCCATCATTTTTTACTGATCCATCAAAAAAAACTCCACCTGATTCGAACGAAGTCTCCATTTGGAGATAAGCCCGTTCGGTTAGGTGGAGTTGTTAACGCTGGTAAGTGCATACACTAATAATTATTTTAAAAGCTCACAGCTTCCGTGTCATGAATACGCTGTACGGATCTTCCTCATAGTCCGCGAATGGACTGCAGTATTCGAATCCGAACCGCCCGTATAAATTCCGGGCCGCTTCAAAGCCTTCCGTAGATCCTGTTTCTAGGCTCAAACGCCGGTATCCCAGCTTATCTGCTTCTTCAATAATATGAGCCAGCAGCTTGGAGGCAACGCCTTTTCTGAGATGCTGTTTTGAAGTCCGCATCGATTTGAGTTCTCCATGATGATCCCCCAAGTCTTTAAGCGCACCGCAGCCTACAAGCTCTCCTTCTTCCCAGGCGCTCCAGAAGGTGATGCCCGGTGCTTTAAGCTTCTCTATACCTAAGGCATGGACACTCTCCGGCGGAGATTGATCAAACATGCTCTGCAGATGCTCCGTTATGAGGGCAACAATCTCCGTACCGCTCAGATCATCAATCCTGATTTCCATTCCTTCCACTCCCTATCTTTATGTTATTGATAAGTATATATAGCTTCATTATTGTTGTAAATACAACACACGAATGATAAAAAAACCTCCGCTTGGTTGAATGGAGTTCCCATACAATCAAGCGGAGGTTTCTGCCGGTAAATTATAATCAGCCCGGGAGCTGAAGCAGCTGATTGCGCAGCTGATTATAGGCATCATCCCAGCCCATTTTTGCATAGAAGCGGAGTCCGTCCAGACCTTTGAAATAACGCGCACCGGTCAGCCGCCCGTTAAAGTCCGGGATAATCAGGCCCGTATGCTCCTCCTGTTCCTGATAAGCCTGCACCACATCAAGCTCACCTAATGTTCCTTCCAAGGTAGCCAGATCTACGAGGAAATCTCCATAAGCAAAGTTACCGTCGATGATCCCCGTGATATGCCGGCCATCCGACAAGATATTCCAGGGCTGAAAATCCCCGTGGATGAAATAGCGGTGCAGCTCATTGTAGCTGGAATAAGCCATCAGACGGTTATAGCATTCATCAAACACATCCTTTTCCAGACATGTTGTCTGAAACAAGCTGTACCAGCCTTCCCAGAAGGTTCCCGTCTGCTCTTCCCCGAAGAATGAAGTTATGTAATCCTTCCATGAGGGAAATGCTCCATTTCCTGACGGCTGAATCCAGCCAAACCCGCGGGTAGCACCCAGATCAACGTTATTCATCCGGCTAAATATGTTCATAAGCTGAGCAGAGCATTCTACTTGGTCGATTGAGGGAGCCGCACATTTTACTCCGCACTCCACACCACTTCCCCTGCTTTGTTAATCAGATATCCTGAGTACTCGTTGTTTATATCCTTGAACCCTTTACCCGCTCCGGCGGTAAAATCCCATACATAGCTGTACGCTGGCTTTACAATTACTTCACCTTTCAGATTTTTGAAGCCCATACCTTCATCGTCATAGTAGGAGATCATGCCGTCACCGTAACCGGAAAATTGTTCAGTGCCCGGGATGGTAATAACATTCCCCTGCTTGTCTACAAGCCGCTGTGTATAATCGTATTTCCCGCTCAGTGTCAGCATGATGTAACCGCCATGGAACTGCCCTATAAATGAGCTTCCCTTGCCATATTGGGGTTTCATAATCCAGTTGCCTTTGGTGTCGATGAGCCCGCTTTTTCCGTTTAGTGTTGCAGTAGCAATACCTTCAGAGAACGAGCTGGCATAGTCATAGATGGGCTTGATTGCCCACTTCCCTGTTGTGTTGATAAAACCTGTCCGGATGACGCTTTTGCCGCCGCTTGTTGTCCGTACAGTAACAGCAGCCAGGCCATTTGAAAAAGACTCGCTGTTCTGCAGCCCGGTTACCGTTGGAATAACCGTTTTGCCATTGTGATCAATGTAGGAGGTTTTGCCGCCTGCCACCTTTGCCAGCCCATCCGAAAAATCATATACCCGGCTGTAGACGGCCGGAATAACGACCTTCCCCGCACGATTGATATAGCCCATTTTCACAGTAAATCCGCCGTTTTCCGTCTTGACCAGATCCTTGAACCAGGCAAGGCCTTCACTGAACTGTCCCAGCTGGTAGTGTGGTGCATCAACAGCCAGTTCCCCTGAACGGTTCATAAAACCTGCAGTGTAGCCGGATTTTTTTACCGGAATCAGTTCCTCATATCCGAAATCCGGCGCTGCTGTATAAGAAGTCCTCAAATGCTCCTGCCCCTGATTATTAACAGATACCGTTTCCCCTTTGTCATTGAAGTTGAACCAGTATTGGCTCTCCAGCTTTGTTTTGGCATCACCAGTCACCGGACGAAGCTGAATCAGGTTCGTTCCGGGGACGGTAGAATGGCCTTGGCCTCCCATAGCTCCTGCCAGCGCCAGATCAATAAACCAGGCACCGTTGTAGTTGCGGGGAATCTGGACCATCAGCTGCGTTTTCGAGCCGCCGTTATGATCGAGCAGTGCCGTTTTGGTGCCCAGCCGGATTACGGCCTTATACCCTTTGGCATCCTTCAGAACGATCTCCTTATTGTTTACAGATACAAAAGTATAGCCAAACCGCTCTGCGATCGGGCGCAAGGGCACCATAACCACCCCGTCCACCTCAATCGGCCCCTCCGGGAAAAATAAATGCTCACCCTGATCAAACACCTCCCAGCGGTCCGCATGTGCATAGGTGCTGCCAAGTCCGAAAAAGGCAGCCAGTGCGAACAAGCCCGTAGCCAGTACAGCCGTCAGCCGGCGCTTCTGAAAAAATGAGCGTTGTACGATTATCATATAATCCTCCTGTTAGAACACGTTTATTTGGATGATATTGGAATACCCCCTATTAGACGCTTGGATTGTGAAATAGTTGCAGGGTTTAGGAGACTGGCGGGCAGACTGGCCTTATTGCTAATCAAACTAAGTGGAAAATCGGCAACTAATTGGTTGAATAGCAATGGGAGGGGACTCTAGTTGGAAAAACGACACTTAATTTCACTGTTTTTGCGTCCATCGGGGGTTTTCAGTTGAAATAAGCAGCGTTTTTCCACCTAATGATATGAATTACAGGAAAATCCTTAAATTAAGCAGCGAAAATCCAACTAAATAGAAAAAGCAGACCGGAACCCCTCCGGTCTGCCTCAAAACCTGTAATCCTACAGCTGCATAAAGCTGTACAACAGCTTAGCCATTTCCGCACGCGTAACCCCGGCTTGCGGGTCAAAGCGGTTATCGGCTTTGCCGCTGAGCAGGCCCTTCGCTTGCAGCTCGCCGACTGCCTGCGCTGCCCATGCAGCAATGTCAGCTGCATCCTTGAAGCTTGGCGCAGCAGAAGCCGCTGCTTGAGCTCCGCCTTTATACTCCAGCATTCTGCTGAGTATAACAGCTGCTTCTTCGCGGGTAATCTCATCCTGCGGCCGGAACTTGCCGCCGGCCCCCTGGATGAAGCCGAGCTCAGCCGCTTTAGCAACAGCCGCTGCGTAATAAGCATTGGCAGCTACATCCGTAAAGGTGCTTGCTCCCGCAGCTTCCAGCCCCAGTGCGCGAACAGCCAGCACCGCAAAGTCCGCTCTCGTTAATCCGGCCTGCGGCTGATAATGAGTAGCATCGACACCTGTCGCGACATGCTTGGCGGCCAGCTTGGAGATGTAGCTCTCAGCCCAATGGCCTGCAGTATCGCTGAACTGTTTATGGTATTCTGCGACGGCAAAGGTAGAGAAGTGGTTAGTTGTGAACTCGAATCCGCCAGCTTTCAGCTCGCCGCCCATGTACTTCAGTTGGCCGTTGTTCAAGTAGTACACGCCGGCATAATCGGAATCGATGGCGCTGCGCTGCTGGGCTGTAAGTGGAATAGTTACCCTTACTTTACCCTTCAGCTGATGAACCGCTGTTGGATTACCGTTGCTCACGGTACTCAATTCCAGTGTGATCACTGCCTGCGGCTCCTTGTATTCGCTTGAGCTGCCGCCTGCAGACAGAACCGCCTGCTTAAGCGCATCTGTCATGGAGGTATCCACATTGAGCAGAACGGTCTGTGTACCGTCTGCCAGCTCAGGCAGCGAGCCCGCCGGGATGGACAGCTCCATACCCGCAGCCGAAATGCGCAGTGCAACCTGCTTGCTTACAGCCAGCTTCAAGGCAGCAGCATCCAGCTGCAGCTTCGCTTGTCCATCTGCAGCGCTAAGCTCAAGGTTAATTTCACCATTTGCGGACTCATCCACCAGTTTGCTCAGCGCAGCCTGATCAGCCTTATAAACACCTTCGCTGTTCTTCTCCAGCGTCAAGCTTCCCTGAACGGCAGGAGCCGGTGTTGCTGTCGGCGAAGGCGTAGCCGGTGTGGTCACACCGCCCGGTGCCGGTGTTGCTTCAGGCGCGGGTGTCACCTCAGGTGTTGGTGTCACTTCCGGTTTTGGTGTTTCTACCGGAATCTCCTGCTTGCCGGTATAGAAGCCCCAAATATCGGACAACACCGAACCGGAATGCTGATCTTCCGCTTTTACATACCATTGATAGTAGCTGTCCGGATTCAGACCGTTCCATGCTGCTGTAACCTCAGAACCGCTGGCTACAACCTTTTGTGCAGAAATTTCCTGATCTGTGTAGACTTTTATCCCGATATAGTCTGTGGCTACACGCTTCGTCACCGGCTGAAGGTCCAGATCCAGTGTGAACTCGTCTTTGCCGGGATATTCCGGCTCATCGTAGTAGTTATAATCGTCAAGATATGGTGAGTATGTCTTCACATGCAGCTTGTTGCCCGCAGTATCGAACTGCAGCAGACGGATGTACCCGAGACCGCCTTCAGGCGCCCCCTGGTAATCGGCCAGCATCTGATACACGCTGCGGTCAGGCACGCCGTCACCGTTATCGTCCAGCTGATCCACCTTCAGCTCGGCGTCATGATAGTGGCCGGATAACGCAGCAATGACGTTTTTGTTCGGCTTCACCACTTTTTCAAAAATCTGATCGGCAATCGGCGCACGGTTATTGGAAACGAGCAGGTACTCATGCAGCGCCAGAATCGCTTTACGCTCCGGATAGCGGGCGACGATCTCATTCATCCAGCCGATCTCTTCGTCTCCCAGACCCCAGCCCATATATACAATGACGTAGTCGTTGCCTCCTGCAGATATCAGGTCATAATGCCCCATATTATTGTTATAGGTACCGCCGTAGCCCGGAAGATTCTTGAATCTCCACTCGCCAAAATACTTCCAGAACTCCGTATAATCCCCCGTCTGGTGACCGACATCATGATTCCCGGCCAGGACGCCGTATGGGATGCCCGCATCCTCCAGAACAGCCATGTTTTTGTCGGCTTCCAGCCACTGATATTCCTGATACGACTTGTCCACCAGGTCACCGGTGTGGATAACATACTTCACATTGAGATTGTCCTTGTTGTCGGCGATCCACTGCACATTTTTCTCATAGATGTAAGGATAGCTCTGCGAATAGTACTGGGTATCCGACATCCATACAAACGTATAATCATAGGTGTCTTCAGTCACCGTTGCAGGAGTATCTGTCTTGGCAATCTCATCCTGCACCATAACGGAAATGCTGTTATTTTGGTTGTACTCGCCTGCCAGCACAGTTGCGCTCAGGGTAAAATCAGGATCCCCGGCAATCTTGTAATCCAGCAGCTTCCAGCTTTCTGCCGCAGGATTCCAGGCATACAGGCTGACCTTACGGCCCGGTAAAGAGTTACCCTTCCATTCCACATCCACGCGGTCCTTTTCAGACACAGACTCATCCAGCTTAATTTCATAACGCTGATAAGGAAACTGCTCTACAGAATCGTTAACGAGATAATCCCCGTCCACCGAGCTGATAACCGAATATTCTTCGCCCGTCAATGCGGCTTCGCCCGCAGGTACCTGCTGTTTAGGCGGCTCGGTATCGGAAGCATTTTTGTAGCCGCTGAAGCCCAGCTCCGGATGTTCACCGTCATACTTGAAGCCCTTATAGTAAGTAACGTGCATGTCGTCACCAGTCGGGTCCTCTACCTTCACCTTCAGCTCAGGACTTGTTCCAACAGCTGCTTCGTCATCACCCGGAGCGATCAATTGCGGCGCAAGCGGATTTTCGTCCGGCACATTGAACTGTACGATTTGTTCGGCTTTGTTGCCGGCCAGGTCCACAGCGGTTATCTGCAGGGTATGTCCGCCAGCAGATAACTGGCCGGAGCTCGACTGATACGGCAGCATGATCGCATTACCGTCCAGCTTGACCTTAACTTCGCTTACTCCCGCGTACTCATCTGTAACATCAGCTTTAATTTCAAACTGGCCGCGGTACGTCTCCCCGTCTTTAATATTCGGCTGGATTACGGGTGCCGTATTATCTACGATCACAGATGACTCGATCTTTTCCCCGTCCTGCAACAATGACAAGCTATGCGGGCCATCGCTCCAGGCTGTAGTATCCCAGTCAAAGGATTTAGACTCCAGCAGCTCTTGATTCAGATTGAACTGGAACCCGATCGATTCGTGTTTGCCGGCGCTGTCGCCCATTTTGATTTCTTTGTCGCGTTCAGCGTAGGCAGGGTCCAGGATTTCTGTACCGTCAGCCAGCAGGAGACGCACATTTTTAATCTCAAAATCATCTTTATTCTCTTCAGGACGCGGATCAAACGGCGATGACTTGGAGCCTGCCCGGATGTAGATGGTATTGTCCGGTCCAGACTTCAGAGCAGCTGCCTTAATCGGGAAAGACAGTGTAGTGTAGGAAGTAATCGGGTCCATGAAAGTATACAGGATGCTGGCATCGCCCAGTTCCTCAGGTCCCATCGTAATTCCGTTTTTAAAATAGTAATCTACATTTTTGGCGTCAAAGACGAAATAAGCATCATTTTCCAATGAGACATAAGTGTCTGCGGCATCCACTGCCTTACTGTCGATTTGCAGGGCCAGCTCTTCAGGCTTGGCTGCAGCGGAGGTTCCTTTTACAGTAACTTTGCCGCTGACCAGGCTGTCATCCTTGAGATTCAGACGGAGGGCCGACTGGTCGGGGCCGCCGGTGATTTTTACCGTATAGACTGGAGACTCTGTGACATTGGTGCCGTCAGAAACCGTGTAATAATAACGGACCTCTGTTCTGCCGATCAGATCAGCTGAGGACAGCTTGTGGTGGTACAGCGTATCGTTATAGTCCTGGGACAGGTTATACGATACGTATTCCGGCTTCTTGTCGGTGGCGATATGAACCTCTACAGACCGGATATCTTTGTCATCATCGGCAAAAGCTTTCAGCTCAAGCCCCTTGGACTGGTCGATCTCGGTAACATCCGTCAGATCGTCAACCGTAGGAGGCACAGTATCTGGCTCAACATGCAACGGGGTTGCCGGCACCTGGAAGGCTTCAGCCTTACCGGGAGTCGGGGTAGCAGCGCCAGAGCTGATCTTCAGCATTTTATCCGTACCGTTCACCGGATATTTATAGAGAAGCGCCTTATTCTCCTTTGTCTCATCACCTTTCGAGCCGCCGCTATAAAGCGTGTCAGCATCATAATAAGCGGAGGAGATGTCCTTCTCAGTGTTGCTCTTGATCACGATTGCCCGGCGGCCCGAGTTGGCCATGCCATCGCTTTTAATCTGGAACAGATTCGTGCCGAGCTCAAGATTAGTCTGGAACGCTGTGTTAAAATCACTTACCGTATACGCTGTGTTCGCACTGTTAATGATCCAGAAGACCACCGACTGCTGTGCAGGAATGATCAGGCTCTCTTCGGTAGAAGGCCACTTCACATCAGCAGCCGTTCCTTTATCGGGGTAGCGGTAATACACCTTGTAATTTTTAAAATCGACCGGCTGATCCGTGTTATTGTACACCTCGATAAATTCAAACGCATCGCTGCTTGTCCCGGCTACATTGCTTGAATTCGGCAGCAGCTCGGTAATCAGCAGCGGCGGCACAGCGTCATTGTTGTAATCAGGCAGATTCACATGGACCGAATAGCTTTCGACGGCGTTTTTGACGCGGATGCTGTAATGCAGCTCCGGTTCTTCCAGAGCCGCAGCCGGAATTACACCTTTGTACACCTCTCCGCTGACTTTGGTCATGGTGACAACCGTTTCCCGCTGCTGTGATTCCGTGCGGTACAGAAGCTCTACCGCCGGTGCGGCTGTGCTGCCATCAGTCTGCAGGTTGCTGATCGTTGCCTGAATCTCCAGATCGGCCGGATCGGTGCTTACCGCAGGAACATGTACGATCTCCGGTTTCTGCTCTTCAGCAGCCGGCAGCTGGCTGGCAAGGATTGTGCCCGGAGTAGCATCGATAGTGCCGGATTCCGGCAGTAGAGTCATATCCGTACCGCCCGCAGAAGGATAACCAAAAATAATGCCTTTATTCTCTTTGACCTGCTCTTTCTGATAGGTAACAGAAATAATCGTTTGATCATTCGCCCGGGAGACGATCTGCAGATTCCGCGCAGCAGTATTAGCCATTCCGCCGCCGCCGTTAATCCGGAACAGATTCACGCCCTCCTGCAGCGCCACGTTAAAATTAGTGTTAAACTGCTCTGCTGTAAGCTCCTCATTCGTGCCGTTCATTACCCAAAACACAATGCTGCTATGGGCTGGAATCACAGCATCCTGGTCATACATCCAATTATCTTTATTATTATAGAAGAAATAATAATCTTTGAAATTCACTGCACTGTCGGTATTGTTATACACCTCGACAAATTCATAGGCATCCGCCTTGTTGAAGTTAGCTGTATCCGGCACCAGCTCGGTAATCAGCAAGCCGCCCGGCTGC
Organism: Paenibacillus sp. FSL R7-0345; assembly: GCF_038595055.1. Classification (NCBI taxonomy): domain Bacteria; kingdom Bacillati; phylum Bacillota; class Bacilli; order Caryophanales; family Paenibacillaceae; genus Paenibacillus; species Paenibacillus sp. FSL R7-0345. The sequence goes on along the minus strand of NZ_CP152002.1, from coordinate 2,659,873 downwards.
ACGGGATCTGCATACACGGCAGCAGTAACGGATGCTGCTTCTGCGGAGTCCTCCGTAAGGAGCTGCTCATTAATTGTGTTCAGAACACTTGCCGGCAGCGGCTGATTTTGTACTGCTTCCAATTCCGCTGCGTAACTGCCCGGAGCTACGGCCCCCATCATCAGGGTACCGGCAACTACGCCTGAGAATAAACGTTTACCTCTCGGTTGACTTTTCAATGATGCACACTCCCCGTATTGGTCTAGTAACCCTCATCGTTCCAAATTTCGGCACTTTCAAAAGTATACGAGGCGTTTATTAAGCGGGGATCAGAATGGTGTAAAATTTTAATTAACGTATTTAACAATAAAGTAATATAAGCTCTACAAGGGTGCCGCAAATAAAAAGAGCAGCCGATGATCCGGCTGCTCCTCTAACACTTCCCAGCACATTACTGGCTGACGGTTACCTTAATAATGTCACTCACAGTCTCGCCCGCTGCATTAACCAGCTCTGCCCGGTATTCATATACACCGGTAGACCGGCCGCTGATGGCAGTTACTGCACTCTGCGCTGCAGGCGTATTGGCGTTCAGCGCCTGCGTGTCGATCAGCTGACCGTTCTCATACAGGCGGTACTCTGTAGCGTTAGTGCCCCACCACAGATTCATCGTCACTTTATAAGAGCCGTCTCCGTCCCAGTTGTCATGGGAAAGTACCGGCTTGCCTGGAGCAGCATCACGGATCGTCACCGTGAGTTGCTGGCTCTTGGTCGTGCCGTATTTGTTAGTCAGCTCTGCTGTGTATACATAAGTACCGTCCGCTTTGCCTTGAACAGCTGTGCTGGCCGTCTGGGCAGACGGAGAAGCATCCTTCAGCTGCTTGGAATCGATCAGCGTGCCGTTCTCATACAGCTTGTAGCTGGTAGCATTATTCCCCCACCAGAGATCCATCGTCACAGTAAAGTTACCGTCGCTCAGTCCGTTGCTGTGACCGCTGTTCGAGGACAGCACTGCTTGTCCAGGCTTGTCTGTTGCCAGAACGGCTCCGCCTGTAATCTGGAAGGTGTAGCTCTTCTCGGCAGCGTTGCCCGCTACATCACTCACAATGTATTTTACTACGTGGAAACCGGCACCCAGTGCCGCTGCACTCAGTGTCTGTCCTTCAGCAACCGGCTGACCATCCAGCAAAAGCTGCTTCGCAGCAACGCCCGAGAGCTTATCTTCGGCAGCCAGCTCAAACTTTAGCTGGGCTTCCTCTGCTACATCGCCAACTGCATGTCCGGATTCTGTCAGCTCCGCTGTTGGCAGCGCGGTATCAATGTTAAGGCTCAATGTCTTTGCTGCTTCTGCCTTACCTTTGGCTGAAACAGCATGGAACGTCAGCGTATGCCGGCCGTCTTCGGTCACGGCCACCGGTGTGCTGTACAAGGTTTCTGCGCCGCTGTTAAGCGAGTAATAGATTTGGGCTGCATCGGAATCAGCCTTGAGGCTCACTTCTACTGACTTGTTCAGCCAGCCGGCAGCATTAGGCTCCGCGGACAGCTTCGCCGCCGTTACCGGAGCAGCTTCCTCTTCCACGATACTGAAATCGGCGAGACTTCTCGGCTTAAGCTGGAAGACGTCTTTAAAAATCGCGGCAACGCCCGTAATATTCAGCTTCTGTCCCTCCGTATAAGGGAAGCCGTCCTGCGTGATGCCTGTCCGCGCGTCTACCCGAATGTGATTGCTGGTCCCGTCACTGGCGACAGCATCGAATTCAAAGGAACCGCTTGGAGCCGCAGAAATAATATTGGTTACTTCCACATTATTAAGCTGAAGCAGCTGGCCTTGATTACTTGCATTCACCGCTGCTGCGGCAACAGGCTGCGGCAGCGCTGTAGTGCCGGTCTTTTCAATCTTTACAACTTCAGTCAGCTCCAGCTCTGTATTGTACAGTGCTGTTGCTGCCGTTACCTTGACTTTGTCACCGGCATGAAAGCCGCTTTGGCTCTGGTAGACATAAAGGCCGCCGGTTTCATCCTGCAGATAAAAGGTTTGACCGCCGAATATACCCGGCTCGGTCGTCACAACCCCCTCTACCATCACCAGTGATCCGGCTGTCTTGGTCCGGGCCTCAGAAATCGGTACCGCCGCCGGGATCGGATCTTCCTCAGCCGGCAGCGGCTCTGCCGGAACGTTGCCGAGCGTTACCGCCCGGGTCACCAGGTTCGTTCCATTCTGGCGCAGACGCAGATTGGAGGCCGCCGTTGTACCCGGCTTGATCTGCACGGTCAGATCCTTGTAGGCATGGCCGTTCAGATCGGCAGTCAGGCTAAAGTTAGTGCTGTAGCCATAACTTGCCGGCCAAGTACCATCACTGTTCTGGATCTTGGCAATTTGCGCCCCGCCGCTCACCTGGTAGATCCCCAGCTGGAAGCCGGATACGCTGGTGCCGGCAGGAATATTAACCGCACTGACGCGGATCTGGAAATTCTGCGCGTTCGGCAGCACAGCCTGGTGCGTGAATTTGTACTCCGCATTGGCAGCAGACGCCGGTCCGCCATAGGAACCTGCTTTAAAGGTCGTGCGGTCATACCACTTGTAGCCGGCGTTCGGTGCAGCCCATGGCTCCGGCTGCGGCTCGGTAGACAGCGCCGGCTCTTCGAACGGCAGCAGCTGGGTCGGCTGATCCAGTGTCAGTCCGCTGACCTGAGTGAAATCCGTATAGCTCTCCTGCTCGGCGAGCCAGTTGACGGTATTCACCAGAAGCTCAGCATCATCAGCTTCCTTGAAGCCGTCGTACGTTGTTTTCCGGGCACCGGTATCCTCCCGGACATACTTCGGCGTGATATCCTCAACCGGTGAAGAGTCACCGATGAAGGCAGCTTTACCAGCGCCTTTTTTGGCAACAGCCACGTAAGGGCCTTCTGCTACACCGCCGCCGTTGTATACGCCCTGGTCCACAGCGTTACCCCAGGCAGCATTCGTTTTCGGCAGATAGACGATACCCTTCGCCCGGGTAGGGTCAAGGATGGCCAGCGTGGAGCCTGCATGCATCGCTACTGCAGAAACTCCTGTTGTAATGCCAAAGGCCTGGGCAGGAGCCACGATATTGTTCGCGTTAATATCGCCGAGTGCGTTGTAACGGAACCGTACGCCGAACTCTTCCCCCAGCCAGTCAGAGCTGACTACACCCTGCATCGCAGCGGAGCCGGCTTCTTCAGCGCTCATGCCCTTGGCCGGGTTGTCCCAGGCACCGCGGCGGTAGCCGTTAAAGGACTCGCTGCCGTCCCAGCGGTTTTTGTTACGGTCTGCGTTATAGTGGTCGCCGATGAAGAAGATGCTGCCGCCATTCTCTACATATTCCGCCATTGCCGCCTGCTCGCTGGCTTTGTAAGGAATGTTGGCTTCAGCCACGATAAAAACGTCATAGCCGGAAAGATCACTGGACGTAATCGGAGTAGTCTTGCGGAGCTCCTTGACGTAATAACCTTCCTGGGCAAGCGCATTGCCAAAGTCGGAAAAAGCACCGTCAATTACCCAGTCAGCCGCTCCGGCTGTCTGTGCATGGGTATTGTCGAACAGAATTTTCTGGCCGGCGTGCTCATTGACTACCTTAGCCTCAATAAACGGTGCGGGATCCGTCGGCCCGTCGGCGTATGCTGCCTGTCCGGCCCCGAATGCGAACAATTGCAGCGGCACTGCTACCGCTGCGGCCAGCGTACCGTTAAGCAGCTTCTTTTTCCAACCTGAATGCTTCTCCTTCATGTCATGCCTCCTTGGATAGTAGATCGGCGGCCTTTTCCATAATTGTCCACCGCTTGTCGTCTTATATGCTATCATGTAAGGATCAAGAAAAACCCAGTTTTATGTAAAGTGCTGCAAAATTATACTTTTGGACTAGTCTGTGGGGAAAAACCGTCGGATCCCAAAATGAAACTAAGAAAAAAGTCACATTTTTCTAATATAAAAACAGCAGCCGGCTTATTCTTGCCGGCTGCTGAAAGATAAATATTGATTATGCGTTAACATAATCTATGAAATATAGGTAATCTTTTACAAATAATAACCTGCTCAAATTTCCCGTTCAATATCCGAATGATACGGTACCGCGGATTTCCCTATCCGTCTAACCATTATAAAAGCTGCTGCAACCAGGATAATGAGAACCGCCAGCAGCTGCGAGGTCCGGATATTTTCTCCTGCCTTCATCGTCCCCCAGCCCAAGAAGCTTACCGGGCTCCATAATGCTTTTAACAGATCTGCAAGCCATTCCGGTCCGGCAAAGGACAGGCTGTCTGTACGGACTCCTTCTACATAGAAGCGTCCGATGGAGTACCAAATGAAATAACCCATAAAGAGTTCACCAGCTTTCAGAAAGCGTCTCCGCCGCAGGAACAATAGCAGAATAAGTCCGGTTAAACTCCATACCGATTCATATAAAAAGGTTGGATGGTAGTACTGGCCGTCTATGTACATCTGCTTCACGATAAAAGAAGGCAAGTGCAAACTGTTTTCAAGAAATCCCTGCGAAACAGGACCGCCGTGGGCCTCCTGATTGACAAAATTTCCCCAGCGCCCGATCATTTGCCCTGTAATTAATCCGGGTGCACAAATGTCGGCAATTCTCCAGAAATGATATCCTTTTCTCTTTGTGTAAATGACCGCTGCAATTACTGCACCTATCAACGCACCGTAAATCGCGATACCGCCGTGCCAGATCATGAATATTTCAGCCAGGTTATTCTTATAGCCATCCCACTCAAAAGCCACGTAATAGATTCTGGCACCCACTATGGCAGAGGGAAGTCCAATCAGCAGCAGATCGTAGAAAAATTCTTTTGCTAGCCCAAACCGACTTCCCTCACGAATAGCAAACATTAACCCCAGAAGAGCACCAATTCCAATAATGATCCCGTACCAGTGTACTGAAAGCGGCCCTATGGAAAAAGCAATCGGGTTCAGCATACCGCTGGTCACCTCCTTATTATTTTGTCAGATGATTCATTAAAACAAAACAATTCCGCCTACCGCCGACAGGAGAATCACTGCAAACGGATGAATTTTATACCGGATTACCGCAATCAGACTAGCCCCGCAAATCAGCAGCATCCCCAAGGCCGGCCAGCTCAGCCAGTCCCCCTCTGTGCTTCCTATGAAGAAATGAATGGCAGCATATGCGATGAGGCCGGCAATAATGGGACGTAATCCGTAAAAAGAGGACCGTACCCAGTTATTGCTGTGCATCCGCAGAAAAAAAGCCGTCAGCAGGATGACAATCAGGAGCGACGGCAGAATAATGCCGATGGTAGAAACAGCTCCGCCCAACAGACCCATTTGCGAATAGCCGATCAGCGTGGCTGTATTGGTTGCTATGGAGCCCGGGGCCATTCCCGCCATGGCAACCAGCTCCTGAAAATGCCCTGCGGTAACCCAGCCTTTTTCAGTAATTTCACGTTGAATCAGCGCAATCACCGCATACCCTCCGCCAAATGAGATCAATCCAACCTTCAGGAACAATAAAAATAATTCCAGTAACATGCTACCAGCACCTTCAGATGTAATATTCAAGATAATTCAAATCAGGCTGCTGGTCCTTCACCTGCTTTTCTGTTTGGGCTGAAAGACCAAGCACCCTTTTGACCGCAATAATCGCTACTCCTGCAACCGGTCCGCCCAGGATCAGATAGAAGGAGTGGAGCGGTGTGAACAGCAGCAGCAGAACAGTGATAGCAGCGATCAGCAACGTGGGGATATCCATAATTGATGCCTTGCCTATTTTAAAAGCGGCCACAATAATTAAAGCGACCACTGCAGCATGCACACCTTTGAGGGCAGCCGCAACTTTGGGAACGTCCTGAAACAGCATGCCTAAAATGCTCAGGATCAGCACGATCAGAAAAGTGGGCAGCGTAATGGCAAATACTGCAACGACGGCCCCCGCGACACCCGCCAGCTTATACCCTACAAAAGCAGCCGAGTTAACGGCGACTCCTCCAGGGGCAGAACCCGCGACCGAAACCATATCCCCGATCTCGCCCGGCTTCAGCCAGCCCTTTTTATTCACAATCTCCCGCTCAATGGCTGCAATCATCGCATATCCGCCTCCGAAGGTCGAAGGCCCCAGTTTTAAAAAAAGGATGAATAACTGCAGCAAAACGATAATCTTTTCCTTTTTCCGTACGTTCATTGCAAAACCTCCGTAACTCCTATTGCCCCGTGTGCCTTATCAGCTTATAAATTATAACATGTTAATTCCATTTTGGATAAAAGTATATTCACATTACGTAAATTCTCTTGAATTTTCTCAGACTGCAGACTTACAAATCCGCTTTCCGCATGAAAAATAATCCATCTTTAATTCAAAATGAAATTAACTTCATTATTCCTATATCAATAACTGGATAAAACCCGTTTTATCCGCTATACTCTAAATATCCCGACCTATCCACTAGGAAATGGAGCAGATTATTAATGCCTAATCCTTCACTCTATTCTATTAAAAAGCAAATCTATAACCGGATCGCCTACCTGGGAACGGTCTCCAAAGCAGATCTACTCGAGCATTTCTCCATTACAAGCAGCAGCATGACCCGGATTCTCGAAGAGCTGCTGGCGCAGGAGCTGATCCTTGTTTCCGGACTGGGTACATCAACCGGCGGGCGTAAACCGATTCTTTTTCAGGCCAATCCCTCATACCGTTATTTACTGGGACTGGATATTTCGCGGATCAGCTCATCCCTTGGCTTGTTCGATCTGCAGCTTAACTGTTTATCCTCTGTACACTGGGAGATGAGTCCTGAGCTTTCGCCTGAACGCCTGATTGAACTTGTAGTAAAAGAAACAGCTATCCTGCTGCAAAAGCACCATATACAATATGAACAGTTATTAGGTTTGGGAATCGGGGCAGTCGGTCCGCTGGATTCAAAAACAGGGGTCATCCTGAAGCCAAAATATTTTTTGTCTGATGCCTGGAGCAGTGTGCCTATCTGCAGGCTGTTTGCAGAACGGATGCAGCTTCCGGTCAAGCTTGATAACGGGGCTAACACCGCATTATTGGCGGAGCACTGGGCACTCCGGGATGAAGCCTGCAAGAATATGCTGTATGTCCACGCAGGCGTTAATATCAGGTCATCCATTATGTCCGGGGGGCAGATTATCCGGGGCACTGCTGATACTGAGGGAGCCATCGGCCAGATGATCATTCAGACAGGCGGGCGGAGACTCGGGGAGACGGGAAATTACGGTGCACTCGAAGCCTATGTGTCCCTCCCTTCATTGGAGGAACGCATACAGTCCCAGCTGCGGATCGGCCGTGAAAGCTCTCTGCCGGCTGTTCCGCCTGAGCATATTACCTTTCCTGCTCTGCTCGAAGCCCTGGAACGTAATGACTCTTTTGTCCGGGAAATGTTCCTTGAAACAGCTTCCTACCTGGGCGTCGGGCTTGCCAATATGATTAACACGCTTCTTCCGGAATATGTTATTGTCGGCGGGGCACTCGTTAATGCTGATCCCCTGGTCTATGAAACAGCTGTAAACGTGGCACGGAAAAATATATTTGACTCCCCAAGCTATCATCCTGTATTCACTCCCGGTATTCTTAGAGAAGAAAGCGCTATGACTGGTGCAGCGCTTCAGCTTCTGCAGGATCTGGAGATATAAACAAGTCCGCACTACCAGTTGGAGCAAAGTTTATTTCCCGTAAGGGTTTGACTTTGCTGAAACTATATCGTATTATTTGAATATAGTGATATATCCACATGGGAGGAATACCATGAATCAGTCCGCTTTTTCCAATAGTGATTCCAGGCAATTTAACGAACTGGCTGAATTATTAAAAGCTTTGTCTCACCCTGTCCGTCTGTGCATTGTACGCGGTCTGATGCGCAAGAAAAAATGCAATGTATCCTATATGCAGGAATGCCTGGATCTTCCGCAGTCGACAGTGTCCCAGCATCTGCAGAAGCTGCGCAGTGCAGGCATTGTAGAAACCGAGCGCAACGGCCTGGAAGTGAACTACGTGCTTGCTGATCAGCGGATCGAACAGATTATACCTATTTTATTCGGAGAGGAAGATTGTGAATCATGAGCAAGAAAGTATTGATTGTGGGCGGAGTTGCCGGAGGTGCCTCCGCCGCAGCCCGCCTGCGCCGGCTCGATGAGCATGCCGATATTATTCTTTTTGAGAAAGGCCCCTACATCTCGTTTGCCAATTGCGGCTTACCCTATTATATAGGTGGTACAATTGCAGACCGCGAACGCCTGCTGGTTCAAACCCCTAAAGGCATGGCAGACCGTTTCCGGATTGATGTGCGGATTCAGAGCGAAGTCATAAGCGTTGACCCTGTCGCACGTACGGTCCAAGTCCAGAGCGGGGAACGGGGACGATACGAAGAAAGCTATGATGAGCTGATCCTGTCACCGGGTGCCCGGCCCATCATTCCCGATCTGCCCGGAAAGGACCATCCGCTCATTCATACCGTCCGCAACATTCCGGATATTGACCGTATCAAAGAACTCATTACTTCTCATAACAACCAATCTTCTATTGTAATCGGCGGCGGATTCATCGGTGTTGAAATGGCCGAGAATCTAAAGGAAGCCGGATTAGCAGTGACGCTGGTTGAAGGAAACGGGCAGCTGCTGGCACCATTTGATCCGGAGCTGGCAGCACCCATTGCCCGGGAAATGGAACAGCATGGCATAAATCTGCTATTCTCAGAGCGTGTCCAGGGCTTCCATTCCCTCAATCAAGGTATTGGTGTAGAGCTTGCAGGCGGCCGTATGCTGACTGCAGATCTGGTCATTCTGGCGATTGGGGTTACTCCGGACACAGGTTTTCTGCGGGGCAGCGGAATCGGGCTTGGCGAACGCGGACATATCCTTGTAAATGAAGCACTGGAAACCAATCTTCCGCATATTTACGCTGCAGGCGATGCCATTGAGGTTACGGATTTCATTCATGGCACCAGAACTGCCGTTCCGCTTGCTGGCCCTGCCAACAAGCAAGGCCGGATCATTGCCGACCGGATTGCCGGACTCGATTCTGTCTATAAAGGAACCCAGGGCTCCTCTGTTATTAAGGTATTCGGACTTACCGGAGCAGCAACAGGCAGTAATGAGAAGACATTGAACCGTCTTGGCGTCAGCTATCAGACAGTCGTCGTACATCCAGGGTCACATGCCTCCTACTATCCCGGCGCAAGTCCGATAACCCTTAAACTGCTGTATACGCCGGAAGGTAAAATTCTTGGCGCACAGGCAGTCGGCTATGACGGGGTAGACAAGCGGATTGATGCTATTGCGACAGCCATTCACTTTGGCGGTCAGGTCAGCGATCTTGCCGAGCTTGAGCTGTGTTATGCCCCTCCTTACTCATCTGCCAAAGATCCGGTTAACATGGCCGGTTATGCAGCAGAAAATAATATAGCCGGCCGTGTGCAGCTGTATACGTATGACCAGCTTCATTTACGCGAGCCGGAGCAAACGATCCTGCTGGATGTACGCAGTGCTCTGGAGCATCAGAACGGGCACATCCCTGGTTCATTATCCATACCGGTAGATGAGCTCCGTGCGCGCATGCATGAGCTGGATGCCTCTAAAGAGATATGGGTCTATTGTCAGGTTGGCCTGCGCGGATATACAGCTACCCAAATTCTGCGGCAGCATGGTTATCAGGTAAAAAATCTCAGCGGCGGATATAAAACGTACCGGGAGTCGCAGTATAAGCCCGCTCCATTCTCCGGACCGGATGGCGGCAGCGGGACAGATCATAAGAACAACGGCATTGCTTCTGCTGAAAGAGAACCTGCTTTTCAGATAGACAACGATTTAAACGTATGCGGTTTAAGCTGTCCCGGCCCGTTAATGCAGGTCAAGCAGGCCATGGATCAGCTTGCTGAAGGCCAGACTCTCCGTGTACAGGCATCTGATCCGGGCTTCTATGAGGATGTGAAGGCATGGGCGGCCATGTCCGGCTCACAGCTTCTTCAGCTGGACCGGGGAAAGGGTGGAACTATTGAGGCGATAATTGCGAAGAAGACGCCGACCCCTTCCCCTCAATCAGAAGTTACTTCTGCTGCAGAGCCTGCAAGTACCATGGTTGTCTTCAGCGGTGATCTGGATAAAGCAATCGCCTCTTTTATCATAGCCAACGGAGCTGCTGCCAGCGGCCGTAAAGTAACGATGTTCTTCACCTTCTGGGGACTAAGTATATTACGCAAGCCTCAGCCCCCATCTGTTTCAAAAACCATGCTTGGCCGGATGTTTGACATGATGCTGCCGGGGAGCAGCCGCAAGCTGGGCTTATCTAGAATGAACATGCTCGGTGCAGGTCCGAAGCTGATCCGCAGCATCATGTCGGCCAACAATGTTGCCTCACTGGAAGAGCTCATTCAGAGCGCAGCTGCACAGGGAGTAGAAATGGTGGCCTGTCAAATGTCTATGGATGTTATGGGTATCCGGCAGGAGGAGCTGATGGACGGGATCAAAATCGGCGGAGTCGGTTACTATTTGGGTGAGGCGGCCTCAGCGAACCATAATCTGTTTATCTAAAAGGCGGCTATATCTTTGGAGTGCCTAAGGGGGGATCATTGCTTCGTCCTCCCCTTGGCCCTAAAGGTGATAAACCAGACTAAAGGCAGCAGGATGTTAAAGAAAATAACACATGTCGGCCACACGGCCGTAATCTCTGCAATAACAGACGGATTATCCCAGACCAGCATGGCCAACGGGATGCTCAAAAGCGCTAACGGGGGCAGCAGCCGCTGGTGATTTTTGAGCTCAAATAATTCAGCAAGACCCTGTGTACATATGTAGTAGGTAAAAATCATACGGTAGAACATCACGATGAACCAGATCACCGTTACTGCAGTCTCAATCCGTTCATAGAAACCGCCTACGGTAACGGTCTTGGCTGCAAACTGGCTGGCATAAGGGATATTCTGCGGCAGATTCTCACCGAGTACGGCTATTACCATAACAGTCAACAGCAGCAGACCCAGACCAGTCAGCCAGGTGCTGTGCCAAAGGGCTTTACTGTAGGTCTTCTTATTTTTTATACAAGATGCCAGAAAAAGGCTTAACGCAATTTCACTGTTCGGATAAGCCAGAAACATTACTGACCCATGCAGGACAGGACGGATTCCGTCCTCCTTTACAGGCAGGAAGTTGTCCCACTCCGCACCATGAAGCAGGGACAGCAGCAGCACCGCCAGCAGAAAGCCGGCAATGGGAAAGGTCAGCTCGGCCGATTTGGCCACAGCTTTAATCCCCTTAAACAGGCAGTACATCATGGCTGCCAAAATAAGGATATAGATCGCAGAAGGCGGCGTTTCAATATAGAGATCAGTGCTTGTAAAATCACCCAGGCTGCGCATGGTCAGCACAAAGATGTGAAAGGGCACGAAGAAAAGCCAAAGAGCGAGCAGCGCTTTTCCGAACCCTTTTCCGAAAGTCCGGTTTAAGTACTTGCCTACCGTATCTCCGTTCATCTGCTTGAAAATCCCCGTAAATAGCGGAATTAGAAGTATTTGCAGACAGACCCCGAGCAATATGGACAGCCATGCATCCTTTCCGGATACACCGATTAGTGAAGAAGGGAGACCCAAAAGGGCGCTTCCCCAGTAATTTAACGTCAGCAACAGTGCCAATTCACGAGCGGTCAATATGGGCCTCCTCTCTCTTCTCCGGCTTGCTATCCCATTCCAAGAGCCCTATTCACCATTTGGAACAGCGTTATGTAGGGCCGCATCAGTACAGGCTCGATCCACTTTTGAGCATAAATGATATTCATCGCCAGCGCACATCCGTACAATCCGTGAAGGACGAGCTTTTCCCGCCACGCCCTTCCAGCCTTATGAACGGGCAGCCACTGCAAGACCCACAGCAAAGATGTGACTACAATCAATAAAAGGTTCATTCCAAAATCCCTTTCTGGATCGGGTTAACAATTCTGCCCCGGCCCTTAATCTCATAGTTAACGACGACTTCAACCTCCATCCTGCTGAACATACGGTCCCAGTCTTCTTTCCATACCCTCCATTGCTTCGGGTATTTATGATGAAATTTCTGTCCGAAACCGAAAATGTCGGATGCATAACGGGTTTGCACTTCCTTAATGCCATGCTCAATGAGTTCCCTGGTCTTCCTGCCGGCCAACTCCCCTACCTCTTTAAGCACCTTGCGGTCATTTAGATCCAGCTTACACTCCACTTCAGCGATATTGGCTTCAATGGAAACCTCAACGGTTGCCGAGGGTCCGCCCGCTTTCAGTCCGGGAATGATTTTGGTGCGGGAATTGATCAGCTCCATAACAAACTTCCCTTTTTGATTCGGACAATCTACTTTGCCTACCGTTGATTTGACTTTTCCTGTTACATAGTTATAAGCCTTGCTGTCACTCTCATTCAGCCAGCCCAGCAGGACATCATCTTTCATGACCCCTATGCCTGAATATTCAAATTTAGCAGGGCTGTCCAGAACGGAGATATTGTCTTTGCTCATCCCCTTTTCTATGTCCCCCACGACCTTAAGACCAGTCAATACCGCCTGCTGCCCTTCTGTATTAAACCACTTCATCAGATCAAGCAGCCGGACCGCCGCTGTCGGCGCCCATACCTTTTCCGATTCATTCAGGGAATCAAACATGTCCCGGGCAGGCATTTGCTCCAGCGGGGTCAGTATTGACAAGGCATCATGTGCAGTGCCGTTGCGGACGATAACCACATTGAAGTTGGGCCGCACCTCATGATCCCGGAACAGAAAATCAAGTGAATCCAGCACCCCCTCTCTGGCAATGGACTCATCAATCAGCAGAATGCTTAAATGGGAAAGATATATTTTACGCGGCAGCTTAGTGGTCAGCTTGCGCAGCGCCTCAATCACTGTACTCTCCTCAGTAGCCATAACCAGGGCGGGCGGGCCGTTTGCTCCGCCCGCACCCGAAGCGGCCTGGCGGGGAGCAACAATCTGCGTGGTGACGAGGTACCCGTTCTCCGTCTGGTCGATGCCCAGACCGATTGACACCGCCAGCTCATTCAACTCTTTGCGGCTCCAGCAGCCGGACAGCACCAGTGTCATCAGTACGGCTGTCCATACAACCAGCACAGTTCTTTTCATGCCGATTGTCTGCCCTTGGTTTTTTTGAGCTTGTTGCGAAGCCAGTAAGGCGCCCTGATTAGACCGTCAACCTGTTCATTCTTCAAGTAAGGCGCGTAAGGCCGCATATAAGGAATACCCATGGAATCAAGACTGCACAGATGCACCGCCAGCGCACAAAAGCAAATGGTCAGTCCAAAAATACCGAAAGAGGCCGCTACCCCCATAAATAGAAAGCGCACCAGCCGGAAGGCAATCGACATATTATATGCGGGAATGACAAAGCTTGAAATGCCGGTAATGGCAACCACAATGACCATTGCTGCCGATACAAATCCGGCATCCACAGCCGCTTGTCCTACTACGATGGTTCCTACAATAGAGACAGCCTGTCCGATATTACGCGGCATCCGGATGCCCGCTTCCCGGATAATTTCAAAAGTGATTTCCATCAGGATCGCCTCTACGAATGCCGGAAACGGGACACCCTCGCGCTGGAACATCAGGCTAAGCAGCAATTGAGTGGGCAGCAGGTCCTGATGGAAGGTAGTGATTGCGATATAGATAGCCGGAGCTATAAGGCTGATCCCGCCCGCAACCATACGCAATATCCGGATAAAGCTGGCGAACAGATAAGGCTGGTAGCTGTCTTCAGCAGATTGAATAAAGTCCAGAAACATAGAGGGCAAAACAATTGCAAAGGGGGAGCCGTCGACAAACAGGGCAATCCGTCCCTCTGAAAGGCCTGCGGTCACCGTATCCGGCCGTTCTGTGTTCAGCACAGTAGGGAAAATAGTCCCTTTATTACTCTGCAGATATTCTTCGATATACTCCCCCTCCAGTACCGTCTTTAATGTCAAATGATCAATCAGCTTCCAGACCTGATCCAATAATTGCTGCTCCGCAATACCGTCGATGTACATCACGGAAATATCAGTCTGCGTCATCTGCCCGGCGGTATGTGTTTCAATACGCAGCCGTTCGTTCTTCATTTTACGACGGATCATCGTAGTATTGGTGCGCAGATCCTCGGTGAATGCCTCCTGGGGTCCTCTAATAACCGCCTGGGTTTTGGGTTCCTCAATACTGCGTTTTTCATAGCCTTGTATGGATAGGGATAACCCCTGCACATACCCGTCAATCATCAGCAGCAGGCAGCCTGTGAGGACAGTTCGTACCGCATGCGGGAAATTATCTACCGTGCTCACCTGACCCACCGGCAGAATTTCCCTGGAGAACAGCTCAATCAGATCGGTTTCCAAAGGAACCAGTCCGATATTCTGGATAGCCGGAATGATACTTTCCTGCAGCGTCTGATTATCCACCATCCCGTCCAGATAAACCAGCCGGATCTGACAGTCCGTAATGTCCTTTTCCCCCTGTGTTCGTCCTACCCCAAGTGAGCGGACCGTCAGATCGGAACTCTCCCCCAGGATACGGGTGATGATGGAAGCGTTCAGCGATGAATCCGCTCCCAGCGGACCGCTCACTGCGTTCTGCTCCTTATCCCGGTTGCTTTTCTGATCATTGCTTCTCATGGATAATCCCCCTTGGCCGTTCTCCTGATTCTGGTAAGGGTAGTGTTGCCAGAACCAATGATTTCATGCAAAATCCCGCCAGCTGAAAGCTGACGGGATTATACACAAACTCAATGCTGAGGAGCATTTAAGCAAGCAAACTCTTTACCTCTGTGATAAATGATTCCACGGCCGAATCTACAGGATAAGCATAGACCCCATGCTTCGTATGCAAATATAGCACACCATGCCCTTGTCCAAGATCCCTGAAGGAAACATCAAATATTTCTGCCAGCGGAAATTCCCGGTAAGCCGATTCAATCCGGTTAGCATACAGGCAGAGTGACCGCTGATGAACTACGGTCTCGATACTGTCAGCAGTTACAATCCGTTCAACTTTATAGTATGGCTGAGTGGCTATAATCACTGATTCTCCTCCTAGTCACCGGATATATGCTGAAAGGCTTCAATATACCGCATTGCGCATAAATCCCCTTTCATTACGCTTACGGGGTTAGCTGACGGATTCGGGCCGAAAGAGAGCCCTACTCGATTGCTCGAGATTCACCCCGGAATTGGTGGTTCCCCCGCTTCCTTTTATGGTATTTAGCGTTTACTTAATCTTAACGGTTATCTTCACTGCGGTTCTCCTGCGGGGATTTCAGGTCATCCCTGACGCTTCCGCGCCACAGCGGCACACCTGAACGGTAGGCCGCCCTGCCGTTCAGGTGCCCCGCAACCGGAGAGGTGATAAACACAAACAGGATCGCGAGCAGCAGCTTAATGCTGATCGTGCCGTCCGCGAAAAGAAAGTACAGAAATGCGCCTCCCAGGACGCATAAAACACCAAACGTCGCACTTTTGGTTGCCGCATGTGAACGCAGGTACACATCAGGCAGCCGGACTAAACCAAACGCACTGAGTCCGCAGAAAATGGCACCCGCCAGAACGAGAATTTTGCCGAGCATTTCAACGATCATGCTGTTCACCTGCCTCCTCTTCGATCACAACGCCGCGTTCAATATATCTGGCCAGTGCCGTAGTTCCAATAAAGGTAAGAATTCCGATCACCAATATAATTTCCAGGAAATCCTGTGTGTCCAGCAGCATACAGACCACCGCAATGATTGCCAGCACATGAATGCCGATTGTATCCAGTGCGGCAATCCGGTCAGAGCGGGTCGGCCCTTTCAATAAACGGAACAAGCAGGCGAGCAGTGCGAGGGCCAGAATGACCAGGGCAGTCATTAATATCGGCTCGTTCATCCACGGGTCACCTCCATGATCGTTTGCTCAAAGCTCCTTCTGATTTGCAGTACCATCTCCTCAGCATCCTTAATATCAATGGCATGGATATAGAGGATTTTGTTGTCTGCTGAAACATCGAGTGTTAGGGTTCCCGGAGTCAGACAGATCAGGCAGGACAGCAGAGTGACCTCCCACGCTGAAGACAGCTTGGTCTCATAAGCAAATATCCCGGGGCGTATGGCCAGTTTAGGCCGGATAATATGACCGATGACTACAAAGTTCGAAATCGTCAGCTCCCGGACAAAAATAAGCAGCAGCTTCACCACAGCCCATAAGCGTCTGAGGTAAAACGGAGTATGACGCAGCCTCCGCAGAAGCAGCAAGATAGCAACACCAAGCAAATAACCGAGGATGAAGCTGGAGACAGAAAGATCATTATTAATAAACATCCACAAGAAGGCAATTAACAGGTTAAGCAGAATTTGCAGAAACATTCCCTCTACTCCTTCATCACGGATTCAATATAAAGCGCCGGGGTGGACAGGACTTCACCGGCTTGAGATACATAAGTATATACGGCCTCCGATTTAAGGCCCATCAGAATAACAAGCAGCAGCAGCAGGACGGCTGCCACGGCTGAGGTCCCTTTCATGCCCCTTTTTGTCTTTGGCACAACAATCTCAGGATCATCACCCCAAAAGGCCAGTCTGAATACTTTAATCAGCGAATAGAGCACTAGAAAACTTGATCCAAGACCAATGAGTGCAAGCGTAAGCATTCCGGCATCCAGAGCGCCGCGGATAATGAGCAGCTTTCCTGCAAAGCCGCTCAGCGGGGGAATCCCGACCAGTGCCAGTGCCAGTATAAAGAACATCCAGCCCAGCAGCGGATACCGTCTGATCATTCCGCCCATACCGGCAAGCCGGTCAGTTCCTGCTGCTGTAATAATCATCCCGCCGAGAATAAACATGAGCGCTTTTGCCAGCATATCGTGCAGCAGATAGAACACTGCACCGTTCAGGGAATCTGCGGTTCCCGCAGCCAAACCAAAGGCCACGAACCCCACACTGATAATGACGTTGTAATTCAAAATCCGCGGAATATCCTTGTAGGCCACGGCTCCGAGTCCGCCCAGGATCATTGTTGCTGCGGCCATCCAGGCAATCCAGTCTCCTGTAAAACCGGGGTCGTTCACAAACAGCAGTGTGAAAGTACGTATAATCGCATACAGTCCCACCTTGGTCAACAGCGCTCCGAACAACGCCCTGACTGCAGCCGGAGGCGCACTGTATGATCCAGGCAGCCAGAAGAACAGGAATAGTCCAGCCTTCAATGAAAAGACAATAAGAAACAAAATGGCAATTACGTTCAGCACACCGTTCTGGCCGGCTTCCGCGATCCGCAGGGACAGATGCGCCATATTGAGGGTACCGACCGCAGCATAAAGATAGGCGACTGCAGCAACGAACAGCGTAGAGGACACAATGTTAATCAGCAGATATTGGGAGGTTTCACGCAGCTGAAGCCGGGTACCCCCGAGTGAAATCAAGGCATATGACGATATCAGCATAACCTCAAAGAACACGAACAAATTGAAGATGTCACCGGTCAAGAAAGAGCCGTATACTCCGACCAGCAGAAAATGAAAAAAAGAATAATAATAAAACCGCTCCCGCTCTGCTCCAATACTGGAGAAGGAGTACAGCAGGATGGCAAAGCTGACCAGTGAAGCCATCATGACCAGCAGCACGGCAAACATATCACCTACAAACACAATGCCGTAAGGCGGAGCCCAGCCCCCCATCTGCAAGGTTTGTATGCCTTCAGAATGTACGCGTTGCACTAAAAATACGGATATAAAAAGATTCAGTAAGCCGCTGGTTGTACTGATTCCGCGTTGCAGCCTGATTTTCTCCTTGAAGAAAATCAGAATAACCGCAGTAGCCAGGGGAATCAGAACCGGCAGCACCAGTAAATTGCTCATTCCTTCTCCTCCTTGATGCTGTCTATTTCATCCGTACCCAAGGTCTGATAAGACCGGTACGCAAGCACAAAGAAGAATGCCGTAACACCAAAGCTGATTACAATCGAGGTAAGGATCAATGCCTGCGGAAGCGGATCTACATAAGTATCTGCTGTACCGCCCAGTACGGGCGCCGCGCCCTTCTTGAGTCCGGCCATGGTAAGCAGCAGCAGATGGACACCATGCGTCAGCAGGGATGTGCCCAGCACAATGCGCAGCAGGCTCTTCGACAGAATGAGATAGATGCCTATAGTAAACAAAATGCCTACCGCCACAGCCATCAGGAGTTCCATTGCTTATCCCCTCCGATCGATAAAATAATATTCATGGTGACACCTACAACGGCCAGATATACACCAAGGTCAAACAGCACGGCAGTCGCAAGCTCCGTATCTCCAAGCAGAGGCAGATCAAAGTGCCCGAAAGCATGGCTCAGAAAAGGCGCTCCGAACAGGAAAGAGCCCGAGGCTGTAAGGATAGCCAGCAGCAAGCCGACTGCTGTAAGCAGACGGTAATTGACCGGGAGTGCCTTGCGGACCTGCTCCATTCCAAAAGCAATCGTCATCAGCACAAGCGCTGCCGAAGTCATCAGCGCCCCGATAAACCCGCCTCCCGGATGATTGTGGCCGGCAAAGAACAAATAGAATGAGAAAACAATAATAATAAGGACAATTCCCTTGGACATCGTCTGCAGAATCACATCATTGCTCCGCAGCTGCCGGGCAGAGCCGGCTTTGCCGTCCGGCTGCTGAAGAGAAACCGGGTCCATTTTCAGCTGGATCAGACCAAAAATGGACAGTGAAGCAATGCCCAGCACCATAATTTCGAACAAGGTATCGAAACCGCGGAAATCCACGAGGATGACGTTGACGACATTTTTTCCTCCGGCCGAGCTGTAGCTTTCCTTCAAAAAATATTCCGAGATTGGTTCAAAGGGGCTGCTGCCCATTGCAGCAAGAGCAATCAGCGTTACTGTAATGCCGCCTCCCAGTGCAATAATCAGATTAGGCAGCTTGAAGCGCAAAGGCTCCTTCTGTTGCTTCAGCTTCGGCAGAAACCGGAAGCAGAGCAGGAACAGTATGACAGATACGGTCTCTATGATCATTTGTGTAAGTGCAAGGTCGGGTGCCCGGAAAAGTACAAACAGCAGTGTGACCATATAACCGGTGCCGCCTGTAAACAGGATGGCATTAACCCGTGACTTGGCAAAAGGCACCGCAAATGCTGCCAGGAGCATAACCGCCACTACGGCCGTTTCATAAAAGGATAAGTCGGCATATTGCCCCATTCCGAAGTGTATACCCTGCTGCGACAGCAGAACAGCCAGCAGACTAATTGTAAAAAAGCTGAAGATATACAGCAGATAATGCCGGTTGGAGCCGGTCATATAAGCATCGGTCAGGCCCTTTGAACCTCGTTCAAGTAGCTTAAGAGAGCCGTCATAGAGCCGGTTAAGAAGATTGCCCCCTGATGCTTCACGATCCTGTATTCGAAGGCGGCTGTAGCTTACAAATAGCAGGACACCGGCGGCAATTACGCCCAATGTCATGAATATCTCCGGAGTAAAGCCATGCCAGAAATGAATGGATACTTCAAAGGCTTCACCTGATCCTAGCAATCCGGTATGAATGGAAGCCAGCGCCTGTTTAATCAGCGGCCCTGAGACCAGCCCCGGGAAGAAAGCAAACACGACAGCTAGTGATATCAAAATCACCGGGGAC
The DNA here is from genome assembly GCF_038595055.1 of Paenibacillus sp. FSL R7-0345. Classification (NCBI taxonomy): domain Bacteria; kingdom Bacillati; phylum Bacillota; class Bacilli; order Caryophanales; family Paenibacillaceae; genus Paenibacillus; species Paenibacillus sp. FSL R7-0345. The sequence continues at coordinate 2,640,307 of NZ_CP152002.1, read as the reverse complement.
AGTAAAAGCCCCAGCGGAGCCTCGTGCGGGACTTTATCCAGCTTCTCCTGCCGGAGCTTGCCGCCAAAGGTTTTAAAGACGAAAATCATGCTGTACACAAAGGTAAATACACTGGCAACCCAGGCGATGACAGGAAAGAGCTTTATCCAGTATGCCGAGCTGAGGATATCAAAACTGCGGATATTCAGGACGGCTGTAAAAAACATCTCTTTGCTGAGGAATCCGCTGAAAGGCGGCAGGCCCGCCATGGAGAATGTCCCGATGACCGCTATGGAAAAGGTGACCGGCATCAGCGACATCAGCCCGCCCAGCTTACGGAGATCGCGGGTTCCTGTCTCATGGTCAATAATGCCTACCACCATAAACAGGCTGCCTTTGAAGACGGCATGGTTGATAAGGTGGAAGACCGCAGCTGTCGTTGCCATCGTGTAGAAGGCTGCTTCTCCTGTACCGGTAAAAAAGGCTGCTGCGGACCCGATCCCCAGAAGGGACATAATCAGCCCTAATTGACTGATGGTCGAGTAGGCCAGCAAAGCCTTGAGATCGGTTTGGCGGATAGCCTTAAATGATCCGTAGATCAGAGTGACCAGGCCCGTCAGCGAGACGATCCAGAACCATTCCGCTTGCCCGGCAAATAACGGAGTGAGCCGGGCCACCAGAAAGATCCCGGCTTTAACCATTGTAGCGGAGTGGAGATAGGCACTGACTGGCGTCGGCGCTTCCATCGCATCAGGCAGCCAGATATGGAACGGAAACTGGGCAGATTTGGTGAAAGCACCTAGCAGAATAAGCAGCATAGCCGGGATAAACATAGCATGGTCTGCCAATCCGCCGGCCTGGGCAATAATTTCACGTATACTGTAAGTGCCGGTCATTACATACAGCAGATTGAAGCCGGCAAACATCGCCAGTCCGCCAAATACAGTAATCAGCATGGACTTAAGCGCCCCGTAGGAGGATTTTTCCCGGCGGTGCCAAAAGGCGATCAGCAGGAATGAGGAAATGCTGGTAAGCTCCCAGAATCCGTAAAGGACAATCAAATTATCCGACAGGACAACACCCAGCATTGCTCCCATGAACAACAGCAGGTAAATATAGAATTGGCGGATACCCTCCGTCTGCTTATTCAGATAATAGATGGAATACAGAATAACCAGTGCACCCATTCCGGTAATCAGCAGGACAAAGAGCAGACTAAGTCCATCCAGAATCATGGTTAAATCCACCCCGAAGGACGGCATCCACGAATAGCTGTCCTGAAGAATATCGCCGGCCTGGACAGGCGGAATCTTCGTCAGGAAAAAGATAAAAAGACCCGCGGGCAGGGGCAGGACGAGCCAGCCTATATGAAAGCGCGGGCTCTTGTTAATCAGCAGCAGCAGTAACGCCAATAAAAATGGAAGCAAAATAATAGTGAACAACACGGCTCAGCAGCCCTCCTTTTGTGATAGTTTAGCTTAGTGCGGCTTCACCCATTCATTTTGCACAATCCGCAAATACTGCGCCTCACCGTCTTTGACGATTTTAAACAACCCGGTGTTAAAATCGGTGTGAAGCTCGCGGAAGAAGACACCCTTCATCACATTCACATTGCTGTCTTCGGCGCTTTCTGCGAGGACATAACGGTCTTTGCTGAATACAAGGTAAGCCTTAACCCCTCTTTCATGAGTCTGCTCGAGCAATTCAGGATAACGCTGTACAGCCACAATATGAAGATCGATCGGACCGAGCAGCTCCAGCAGGTCATTGATAAAATACCCCCGTGTAAGTCCCTCCCAAAAGGTCTGACCCGATTGCCCGATTATAATCTGCGTAATGTGATTCTCGCGCGCCGTATCCGCAATGACCTCAGACACACTCTTGCCGTTGCCGTCGCGGATAACAAACTGTCCTCCGGCAGACTCTGTTAGATCCTTCCAGCCCGAAAGGTATTGCTGCTTCTCCCGGTTGTATTCGTTGTCTCCCAGTGCGCCTACTGTAAGTACAATTAACGGCGCCTGTAGCAGCCCGGCCAGCTGGCTGCCTCTCTGAATCAGCCTCTGCCCGTGGGGACCGTAATGTACACAGACCATAATGCTCTCCTTGCTCATTTCCACCGCACGGCCTCCTCAAAGTTAATTTTTACCAGATAACAACACAAAAAGAGCCCGCTGTTGGCAGGCTCCTCCGGTTTACTGCGTATACAATTAAAGCTATTATATAGTCCCGGTAAGGGAAAGTAAAGCAATAACCGGCTAGGCCTTAGATTTGGCCAGATTCATCTCCGCACACATCAGCAGAAAGCCGCCTACGCCGTGCAGATCATTTTCGCTGGTCGGACGGGCGATATAGTGCTCATAGCTGCCGATGCCGGTTCCGATGCAGATGTTGCCGATGACCACATAACCCTCGTCATCAAACTTAAGCGTGTCGATTACCCCCTGATATCCTTTCCAGGCATATTCCATGTAGCTTTCATCGAGGTAGCCGAAACGGACAGCCTTGGCAATTGCATGTACATAAAGTGCGGTGCAGGAATTCTCCAGCCAGTTGTCCGGACGGTCTGTCTTATCTGTTACCTGATACCAAAGCCCCGTGGCCGGGTCCTGAAACTTGGTCAGAGCAATCAGCAGGTCCTTCGTGATCACTGCCAGCCGGGGTTTGTCCTTGTGGTCCTCCGGCATATACTCGAACATTTCCAGCAGGGCGACAGGATACCAGCCGATGGCCCGTCCCCAGAACTCTGGCGCACGTCCGGTAATGGGATCAGACCACGGGGCCTTTTTGCTGGCATCCCAGCCGTGAAACAGCAGGCCCGTCGCTTTATCATAGGTATGCCTATGCACAAGCAGCGCCTGGAACGTCATCATATCGAGGTACTCCGGCTGGTTGAAAGCCCTTGCAAACATAGCAGCAATAGGCCCTGCCATATAAAGCCCGTCCAGCCACATCTGGTTCGGATAGTGGCCTTTATGCCAGAAACCGCCTTCTTCATTAACATTCCATTCTTTCAAAAGCGGAACCAGTGTGAACAGCGCTGTTTTGTAGCGTTCATCTCCTGTTTGCTTATACAGGTTGAACAGCAGCACGCCCGGCTGAATATCATCCAGCTGTTCCCGGTGGAACTCTTTAATGGTGCCGTCCGGCTGCACCTGGGAATCTACCCAACGCTTGATATAGTCAAAATATTTACGTTCGCCAGTTTGCTGCCACACCTTCTCCATACCCGACAGAAATACGCCCTGGTGATAGTGAAAATAGTTGGGAAGCAATTGCTCAGGTTCAAATTTGTGCATCAGGGCTTCACAGGCTTTTTCTCCCCAGCCGATAGGGGTAAGTACTGTTTTCTCGGTCATATGTCGTGGTCCTCCTCGGGAATTGAATCATGTTCAACCCGATAGTAACACAGCGATCTGCTCATTTTTTGCGGAAAAGAAGTAATCCTTCTTATATCTTGCGGAATCAGATTGGGCGCCCCGTTTAAGTTAGCTTCCGGTAAAATAACGGCGGCTGACCGGTCACCTGCCGGAAGACCCTGCCGAAATGGCTCACACTGCCGAACCCGACCTTACGCGCAATCAAATGAGCAGGCAGCCTGGTTTCTGCCAAAAGCTTAATGGACTCTTTGACCCGGACACTGTTCACATATTCCACCAAAGTAAAGCCCGTCGCCTTCTTAAAGCACCCGCTTAGATAGTAAGGGCTGATGAAGAAATGTTCCGCCAGCAGCTGCAGCGACAGCTTCTCCGTATAGTGCCCGTTGATATACCGGACTACAGCAGATATCCGTTCATGCATCGGGCTGGGGTATTCAGCCGGCTCCTCCTTGTCATCTGTCATCCTGCGGCAGCTGAACAGAATCAGCTGCTGAACCAGCGTCAGCAAGAACAGCTCAAACCCCGGCTCACGCCGCTGAACCTCGCCAATCATTCTTCTGGCCAGCTCATCGGTATACAGCCGCTCCTGCATGCTGCACCTGATGATCCGGTAGTCCGTCCCCAGCAGCGGAGCGAGCACCTCCAAGCCGGCATCCTCTACCTGCCTGGGCAGCATCAGATCCCTGTGAATGTTTACGATCAGCCGCTCATGCTGGGGCTCGGCTGCATTCGTCGTCCGGTGGAGCACATGGGGCGACACAATCATCACATCCCCCGCTTGAATCTCCATTGTCCGGTCGCGGATAAAAAACTCTCTTTTGCCGGACAGCAAATAGTAGATTTCATATGTATTGTGGAGGTGGAAGATGGGCATATTATGGGACTCCGCCTGTCGGTGGGTCAGCTCGAAGGCTCTGTCAAACCTGCTGAATTTCAATTCACTCACGTTCGTTTCTCCTTTTGGTACAGCCCGAAGAAAGATAGTATAACTTCTCTATAGCTTAACGTAAGCGCTTGCGTTATACCATAAAAAAAGTCCCGGACAGAGAGGATCTGGCCGGGACTTTACAGCAATATTTATTCAAAAACCTTCATCATACGATTCATTCCATTCCCCAAAGTCAGCTCCATATACCAGGAAAAGGACGCACGGGGCGGGATCAGCCGGGCTGTTCTGTTGCGTACTGCCACATCAAGTGAATCATAATAGCCGATGCCCGGCTCCAGTGCACAGGTTACCCGGTCATTGAACATCCCTTTATCCACCCAGATGCCCAAGTAAGGCACTTTGTCAGGCGGAACGGTTAGGCACAGGAAGTCGCCGCTATATTCTCCATATAAACCAGAACAGCCCTGAGGAATATTACCCGGGTAATACAGCTTCCTGCCATCTCCGGTCACTGCGGGAGCTACCAGAGACAGCTGATCCCAATGGTAAAGCTCACCAGTCCTCAGGCCATGCCCCCCGTACACACACAGCAGCTCTTTCATGGTCTCAGGAATAACCACCCGTGTCGGCTCAATGACTGCAAATTGCGGGTGCGGCACCCATAGAAACGGCATGGTGCCGTTACTCAGGTTGTCGACATGATAATCGAACCGGATGATGTCTGCGGAAAGACAGGAAATGGTCCTAGTGAACACATACGGAAACCGGGGACTGCGGACGGAGCTGATAATAGAATCTGCATTGATCCTGCAATCCCAGGAAAGCGCCCATATTTCCCCGTGATCAGGCACAGCACCCTTCTCGCCTGCATCCCATTGACAGCTGTTTATCGAAGGAAAACACTCATCCCAGCCGCTCATATCCCAATCCCCGAAGGAAGAACCATACTCCGGTTTCCGCAAAGTGCGAAAGCCGGAATCCAGCATCCATTCCTTCCCCGTCGGCTTATATAGAATCGAAACCAGCTTACCGCCGATTTCCGGCACGGTTTCCAGCCTGATCTGCCTACTTTCAAGCACCAGAGAATTGAAGCCTTTATAAGTCGAGGCGGTAATGTTAACCGGACTGTTCGGTGTCATCAGCCTGCTTCCTTACTTGCCGAGAAAAGCCTTCGTCTGGGCTTCCACCTCTGCCCTTACCTTCTCGATGCCGGCTGACTTCAGCTTGTCATTCAAAGTGGCGAACGCTTTGTCCACATCCTTTACCGAGCCGATTGTAATCGGCAGATAATACTGGGAGGATACATTTTTGAGGTTGGCAATTTCCGATTTCACCTTCTCCGAATTAAAGGAGAAGCCCAAATAGGTTGGAGGAGCAAGCATATCCTTTATCTTGTTGTTCAGCTCAATGTAGGAGTCCGTCCAAGAGACACTTGGTTTAAAATAATCCTTGTTGACGAACCAGAACCCGGCCGCATCCGCGGGATAGGTATTCGTTTCCGGTGTAATGCCTTCCGGCAAGGTAAGCTTGCCGTCTGCGGTTACAGCGTAGTTTTTGCCTTCGATACCATAGTAAGCCAGGTACACATAAGCTTCATCCTGCATAATCAGGTCCAGCGCCTGCAGGGCACGCTCCGGATTGGCCGAGTTGGCAGCGATGGCAACACCGTTGTTCAGCCAGCTGCTGGTAGGGGCATGGCCTGTCGGTGACAGCACCGGCATGACATAGGTTTCAATGCCTTTATCCGCGCTTGCGGCAAGGGTAGCCTGGATGTCGATGGAATTGCCGAAAGCAACGCCTGCCTTGCCTTCAACGAAATTATCCTTGGAACGGACCTTGTTCGAATACGGATTCTTGTTCACATAACCCGCGTCGTACCATTGCTTCATCGTATCTGCCGCATATTTAAAGGCGCTTTGTACAGGCTCGTCCGTAATGCTGAGAATTTTGCCTTCAGGGTCCTCATTGTCGGTGAACAGGCCGACTGAAGAAGGGTCACCGGAATCAAGCGGCGCACCAGGGTAAGCAAACTTTTCGCTGGCCAGTGCACCAAACGGGGTCGGAAGGTCATATTGGGAATCCAGGTTAAGCGGAATCATATCGGGATAATTTTGCTTCACCGCTTCAAAGTACGGAGTAAGCTCGGAGATGCGGGTCGGATTCGTAAGTCCGGCTTTATCCATAATATCCTTGCGCAGCACAATCACATTGACCTTGCGGTCTGGCGTTGTGGTAGGAATCATATACTGCTTGCCGTTCACCTCTGCTGCTTTGTAGGCAGCCGGGTCCTGATTGGCATAGTACTTCGGCATGTTGCTCTTGATCATCTCTTCATTCAACTCAAGAAACGAGCCCTTGTTCGACTCCGAAACATAGAAGTTCCAGTCTGCCGTGAATATGAAGTCCACATCCTGGCCGGAAGCAAGGATCAGCGGATATTTGGAGGCTACATCCCCCCAGCCGATATAGTTGATCTCCAGCGTAGCATTAATATCCTTTTTCAGCTTCTCGTTAAGCGCCTCCATAACCTCAGGCATGCCCTTTGGTGCTTCACCGAGCAGGTAGCCGGACAGCTTCACTTCCTTGCTGTTGTCCGGCTTGCCGCTTTCTGCCGACGGTGCCTGGGTTGCTGCTCCCGCCGGAGCATTTGTAGCCGCATTCTGCGTACTGTTATTGTTGTTCCCGCCGCAACCCGCAAGCACTGTAGTCAACAGCAAAGTTGCACTCAATACCAATAGCCCTCTTTTTTTTACCCTTTTCATTATGCTGGCCTCCCTTGTATCTGATAACTGAATCTATATACATTCCGCAGCCTGGCGGAACCTATATCAGCCCTTGACGGCACCAATGGTGATACCGCTTACGAAATACTTCTGTACAAACGGAAAGATCAGCACAATCGGACCGGTGGCAATCACAGTCATTGCCAGCTTGAATGTTTCCTTTGGCATATCCAGATTGGATACATGCTGGGACATCGCAGCCGACAGGTTGATGGAAGACAGCATCTTGTACAACAGATACTGCAGCGGAATCAAGTGGTCTTTGTTCGTGAACATCATTGCGGTCCACCAGTCATTCCAGTAAGCCAGTGCTGTAAAAACACCGATAGAAGCAAGCGCCGGCTTCGTCAGCGGCAGCACTATCTTCAGGAAAATCCGGAAATCTCCGGCTCCGTCGATTTTGGCTGATTCCAGCAGCGGCTCCGGTACCGACCCGCGGATAAAGCTGCGCAGAATCAGGATGTACATTACATTGAACATTGGCGCGAGAATCAGTACGGCATAGGTGTTGGTCAGATCAAGGTTGCGGCTGATCCAGATGTAGTATGGAGCCAGGCCCCCATTGAACAGTGTTGTAAAGAACAGGAAGAAGGATAAGGCGTTACGGTGCTTCAGATCCTTGCGGGACAGGACATAGGCTGCCATCATAGAGATGAACAGCGAGAGCACCGTGCCTACCACCGTAACGATGATGGAGACCTTATAACCGTTCAGTAAGTCTGCTGGATAACGAAAAATATAGCTGAACGCTTCAAGCGAGAAGTCGCGTGGCCAGAACCAGTAGCCTTCCTGCAGAATTGCACTTTCGGATGAAAAGGCTCCCGAGACCAGCACGATGAACGGCAGGACACAGATTAGTGCAATAAGCCCCACAATTGTGTAAGCAATGGCTGTGAATAACGGCGCCGAATTCAGCTTCGGGTTAACAGAGTTGCTGTCTATGGTAATCACCTGCTTTTTTAAGAATAATAGTTAGAACAAGGCCTGGTCTTTGTCGTATCTGCGTACCATCCAGTTGGCGCCAAGGATAATGATCAGCGTCAGTACGGATTGGTAGAACCCGACGGAGGAAGCCATTCCAAAATCGGCTGTACCCATCAGCGAGCGGAAGGCCAGCGTATCAATAATATCTGTAGCATCCATCAGCAGCCCGTTATTTCCGATTAACTGATAGAACATATCGAACTCCCCGCGCATAATCCGGCCCAGTCCGAGCAGCAGCAGAATGATCATGGTCGGCTTCAGCAGCGGCAGGGTAATCTTCGTTATTTTCTGAAATTTCGTTGCCCCGTCAATCGTGGCTGCTTCATAGATTTCCTGATCGATGCCGACGATGGCCGCCAGATACAGCACGCTGCCGTAACCCACCCATTTCCATACATACAGGAAAGGCAGAATGAGATACCAGTACCAGGTCGTCGAATAAATATCAATCGCTTCCAGATGGAAAGAGGCGAAGATCCGGTTAACGATGCCGTATTCATAATTCAGGAAATTGTAGACAAAGGCAGATACGGTCACCCAGGATATAAAATACGGCAGAAACATTAAGGTCTGGGACAGCTTTTTAAACCATTTCTGCCTGATTTCCGAGATAACGACAGCAGCAAGAATGGAAAAGACAGTGTAACAGGTTAAAAAAGCAAGATTGTAAATAATCGTGTTGCGTGTTACGAGCCAGGCTTTGCCGGACTGGAAAAAATAGCTGAAGTTGTCCAGGCCTACCCATGGACTGCCAAAGATTCCGCCCTTCACGGTATAGGACTGAAACGCCATTACAATGCCGGCCATCGGAATATAGGCAAAGATAATAAAATATACCGCGATGGGGACAAACATCAGGTACAGCACCCAATGGGAGCGGATATCCTTCAACCAGCCCCCTTTCGGTAAGCTCGCCGGCTTTGGCGCCGCCAGTGTTCCCGCACCTGTTTTGGGCCGGGTTTTCATGTTCACATTGATCACCTTCCGTCTAGTTTCTGTTAGCCTCTCTCCTCTTTTATTGTAAAAGAGCAGCCCCCCTGCCAGTAACGAGCCAAAGCTACGATAACCTTCGAAAACTTAAGCTGGTAAAGGATTTTACACGCAAAAAAGCAGCCGGCGGTGACATGCTCCGCCGGCTGCTTTACTTGGAATATTCAGTTTTTCGTTAACGACCAGTCGTCCACACGCAGCCAGTTGCCTGCATTCGCAACACTGTATACGCCGATTTGTGCGCTGCCGTTTGTTACTGCAATGTCGGGAATCGTAATCTCGGTCCAGTTATTCATCACCGTATTGACCGCCGCATTTTTTTCGGCTCCGCCGTAATTTTTGACAAAAATCTGGGCTGTCTGCTGGCCTCCGCCGCTCTTGACCCAGGCCTTCAAGGTATACGTCCCGTTAGGCAGGCCTGATACATTCTGGTACATGCTGGCGCTGTAAGCGGTATCACTATACTGTGTCATCGAATAACGTCCGGTACGTCCGGGCGATATATTGGAGTTGGGATCAGCCGTCGTATTTTTCCAGTTGGACCAGCCGGTTAATGTGTTGAGCGTAATCCGGTCCGCCTCGTAGCTCGGATTCATAATGTAGTTGTTCCCTGCGGCAACACTCCACGTACCGGCTGCTGCATCCAGATTGAATTTGCTCAGGGAATTCAGCACTGGCTCCGTACCGTTAAAAGACAACGGCATCCACTGGTTATAGCCGAGCCCGTTGCCGGCGAAGTCACTCCAGCGGTCACCGGCGAACAGGATGGTCGTCCCGGAACTTCCCTGCACATGGATGAAAAAACCGGTCTGCGACACATGCGAGTAATCTTTTTCCGAATTGGCCATTATGGATTCCGCCGAATACGGACCGGTTATACTGGTAGACGAAATGACATATGCGTGAGAGGCATTCCAGCCGTGCAGGTCGGAGGAAGCGATGTAATATCTGCCGTTGTACTTGAACATGGCATTGCCTTCCCGTCCTCCTAACGTGCTCTGAAACACCTGGGTTGCCGGTTCAATGTTCAGATAGTCGGAAGCCCGCAGCTCTGACACATAGGTCCGTGACCGCCCGCTCGCGTTGCTGAAGACCAGGTACGCTTTTCCGTTATCATCAACGAAGGTGGACTGGTCTCCGGGGAGATTGTTAACCACATTGGTAATGGAGGTCTGTACATGATGAAAGGCAAAGGCTCCGGTCGGGGTGCTGCTGGTGGCAAAGGCCACACCGCTGCCCTCGGGCCCGGCGTACTGGGTGATTAACACATACTTCTGGGTGTTGGTGTTATAAACGACACCCAGCCGGCCCAGCCAATCGGGGTCCCAGGTTGTCCCTTCGGCACCCGCTGTAATAACATTGCCGCGGAATGTCCAGTTCACCAGATCGGTTGAGGAGTAGCAGGTCACCGCCGCAAAGCTGGTATCACTGTTTTTGGCGCTTGGATTGTTATAGTAGGAAACGGCCCCGTTATATTTGACACCATACCAGTAGTACGTACTGCCTACCTTGAGTATGTTGCCCCCCTGAGAATAAATCGGATTTCCAGCCGTATCCTTCCAGAATACGTCGTTGGTAATCGTTCCGGCTGCAGCCTTGGCCGGAAGCGGCCCGAAGGCAAATACGGTAATCAGAACAACCAATGCCCATTGAAACATAATGAACAGCTTGCCCTTCTTCATTTACATACACCCTTCCTCAAATGGATTATGCTAATTCGCACCCATTATATAAGGAAGCTGATTCCCGGTAACAGTAAGTAAAGCTGCGATTTTGTTTTAAATCCTATTGTTTCCCCTCTAAAAATACTGCTGCCTGCTGCTTTACCTCTGCTTTTACCTTGTCGATGCCTGCTGCTTTAAGCTTTACGGCAAGCGTGGCAAAGGCAGCATCCACATCCTCCACCGCTCCGATATAAATCGGCTGGGCGTACTCGATCGAGACACTTTTCAGATTGGCAATTTCGGTTTTGACATTTCCGGAATTAAACAGAAAGCCCAGGTAGATCGTCGGTTTCAGATAACCGTCGATCCGCCCCCTCATCTCTGCATAGCTGTCCGTCCATACCGCCATCGGAGGAAACAGCTGCTTGTTCACAAACCAGAAGCCCGAGGCATCTGGCGGATAAGAATTACTCTCGGCACTCACGCCTTCCGGCAGTCCAATCCTGCCGTCACTCTGAATCTTATAATTCCGTCCTTCAATTCCATAGTAAGCCAAAAAAGCATACGAGGGCTCTTCCATTATCAGGTCAAGGGCCTGCAGCGCCCGCTCCGGATGTCTGGAGTTCGCGCTGATCGCCACTCCGTTATTCAGCCAGGAGGACTGGCTCGTTGTACCGGAGGGATACAGCATGGGGAATGGATACACCTCGATCCCCTTTTCCTTGCAAAGTGTAAACACCTGTGCCAGATCATTAGTATTGCCGAAGGCTATACCGGATTTCCCGTAACAGAAACTCTGTTTGGACCGCACCTGATTGGCAAACGGGTTTCTGTTGACGTATCCTTTATCGTACCAGTCCTTCATTGTACGAGCCGCCTTCTTTTGGATACTGAGCATCGGCTCCTCAACCATGGACCACAGCTCACCTGAATGATCGTCCATATCGCCGACTATGCCCTGCGCGGACGGATCTCCGGAGTCTATAGGAGCGCCCGGCCAGCCTGTCTGTTCAGCCAATAAATAGCCGTAAGGCGTTGACAGGTCGAATTGTGAATCCAGGTTAAGGGGGATCATACCCGGGTAGCTATTTTTGATTACGGCCAGATACGGCTCAATCTCGGAAAAGGCAGTAATTTCTCTGAGCCCGGCCTTTGCCATCACATCCTTGCGGAATAAGGCCAGATTGATCTTGCGTTCCTGTACAGCGGTAGGGATCATATAAGACTGGCCGTTCACCAGCGACGCCCGCCATGCTTCTTCCGGCATCAGCGCCATGTGACGGGGCATGTACGTACGCAGCAGCTCCTTGCTGAGCGGCATAAATGCTCCTCTTGACGCTTCGGCGGTGTAGGAGGACCAGTCGGCAGCGAATATGAAATCAATATTCTCTCCGGATTCAAGCAGCAGTGAATATCTGGAGGCCAGCTCGTCCCAGGCGATATAATTCAGCTCCAGTGTGGCATTGATATCCTGCTTCAGCTTGTCATTAAGCGCACGAAGCACCTCCGGCAAGCCCGGAGGCGCTTCGCCGATCAGGTAGCCGGTCAGCTTCACTTCATTCTTGTAGGCCGGGTCTGAAGCAGATGCCGGCACAGTTCCTTCTGCCTCCGTGCCGCTGTGCCTGAACGCACCGCCCAGCCAGACCAGCACTGCGGCTGCCAGCATCAGCACGGATATGCAGCCGAATATAACCCTCCTCAATGGACTAACCTCCAATGCTGTAATCGCCCTCAGTCAGTTGCATGCTATGCGGAATAGAAGCCGGTGCCGGTTCTGCGGTCAGGTACACGCATGGACACACGGGTCCCGCTTCCCGGAGTACTCGCAAAGGTAATCCCGTACATCACCCCGTAGGACAGCTTTAGCCGTTCTTCAATATTGCGTACCCCGTAACCTCCGCCCTTGCTCCCGCCTCCGCTTTTCTCCTGGAAAATAGCCGACAAGGCTGCTGCGTCCATCCCTACTCCATCGTCAATAACTTCAATGCGTACATCGCCTTTATCGGCTGAGGCAGTGATTCGGATGGTACCCGCTTCCTCCTCCTTTTCCATGATGCCGTGAAGAATGGCATTCTCCACGAGCGGCTGGAGGACGATCTTGGGCAGCTCGCATTCGTACAGTTCATGCGGGACCTCAAGCACCAGGGCAATTCCGTTGCCGAAGCGCATATTCTGAATCCGTACATATGCCTCTATATGCTGCAGCTCACTCTCCAGCGTCACATACTCTTTTCCGTTACTCAGGCTGAGCTTATAGAACACGGCTAGCTCGTCTACGACGCGCTTGATTTCCCGTGAGCCCGACTCGATGGCCATTACATTGATCAGATCGAGCGTGTTGTACAGAAAATGCGGGTTAATCTGTGCCTGCAGCGCATTAAGTTCTTTGTTCTTGACTTCCCTGCCGAGAGAATAGGTCTCCTCTATCAGACCGGTCATGTTATTGACCATCATATTAAAATTATGGGTAAGCTCGCCGATTTCATCTTCGTTGGCCGGAAGCGGAGCGAGCTGAAACTTGCCGTTTTTGACCTTGCGCACATGCAGAATCAGCTGCCTGATCCGTTTGGTTGCCGATGCCGACACAAAAAAGGAAAGCGGAAGCATCAGCGGAATGACCAGCAGAAAGATGGAAATGATCCGGTTGCGCGCTTTGGTGCTTGACTCCAGAATATCCGTATAGGGGACGATCAGTGCAACCGTCATCGACGTATTCGGAATGTGCTGCAAGCCCAGGAGATGACGTTGTCCGTTAAAGGAGTAATTCTCGTCGTAATAGCTGGTCTCCTCCCCGGCTGACAGGAGCGCATTGATCTCCTGAACCGGATACTGCAGATCCCGGCCGGAATCGGCCCGGCTGATCAGCTCCCCCTGTTCGTTGAACAAAAGCGCAGAAGTCCCCGGAGTCAGAATCGCGTGATCCAGCACAGAGTGCATCGCCTCGCCATGCACTCTGGCACGGACAATGCCGTCAAACTCTCTAATGTTATTAGCACTCGGGATTTTGCGCAGGATGGACAGCTCGCCTCCGCCAGACTCCGCGTCAACATCAGCAGAGGGCAGCCACATAAAGGCGGACTTTTCCGCAGTGAAGCGCTGCAGCCAGGCCGTCTGCCTGTAATTTCTCATATTCAGGAAGTCCGTATTTTCTGTAGCACCGGCCAGGCCGTCCTTCATATAGACCTGGATGGAAATAATATCTTCATTATAACGGAACTGATTGACAAGCCGGGATAACCGCAGCGCTTCCATATGCCACTGGTTAACATCCTCAAACTGCCGGGAGTCAGCGGAGACACTGGTCTGCAGCAGTGAGTTGAAGGAGATGAAATTGAGCACCTCGGTAATTGCCTGAGACTTGTATTCCAGGTAGGACTTTGTTTCATCAAGCATTTTACGCGAGGAGTACACTGCCGCTTCCTTGTTCTCCTGCTGGGTGAGATTTAAATGGATGAACAGAAGCAATAGAAACGGAATCGCAATAACAAGCAGATAGGTCGCAAAAAGCTTGTAACGGATGCTGAGATTGGCGAACCGGATTCTTTTCTTCATTTCATGGCACGCTCCCTGTATTCACTCGGCGTACAGCCCTCACAGCGTTTGAAAAAGGTAGTAAAATAATTGGCGTCCGTGAATCCGAGGTCCAGTGCAATCTCAAGCAGCTTCACATTGGGCTCACGCAACCGTTCCTTCGCTTTGCTCATTTTGGTTTCGGTGATGAATTCCTTGACCGTCTGCCCCCGCTGCTTCTTGAAGAAGGCGCACAGGTACGTTTCACTCAGCTGGACATGCTCGGCGATATCCCTGATTGTAAACCCTTTTTCGTGAAAATGGGAATGGATAAACCGGATAATCTCCCGCATTTTCCCGGCCCCCGCCGCATGCTCCCCATCCGGCTGCTCCTGAAGCAGCTCCAGAAAAGTCAGCACATATTGCTCCAGCCCCTTAAGGCTCGATAGGCGGTCCAGCTCCTTCCACATGTATCTGCGCTCCGCATCTTCAGACAGCTCTGCAACGCCCAGCTGGGCGGCACATTCCAGAACGGTAAGCAGAAATTGAAAGTACGTATCCTTTAACCGCAAAATATCAAGGTCCATCCTTAAGCCGGCATATTCCGTCCACTGGCGCAAGATGCCCTTCGCCGCCTCAACCTCTCCTTTTTGCAGATGCCCGCGCATCCGGCGGACCTCATCCCGGTTCATCTCCAGCGGCTCATGACGTTCCAGGGCATCCGCAAAGACAAGCTTCGTCTGGCTGTAATAATATTGCAGCGCACAAGCATCTGCAGCAAGCCTGTACGCGGCGGGAATGTCCAATAATGAAGCAGCCGGTTCGCCGATGCCAATCTTCAGTTCAATGGCCGGTCCGGCAAGCTTCAGCAGCACATCCGCAAGATTCTCGGCTGTTTCCCGCCCCTCCCGGTAAGAGCTGCGGTATTCGCCCGGGACAATAAGCACCAGGCGGTTAGCATAATCGAAGCCTGCTATCGCACGCCAGGCCAGAATCTGCGGCTCGCGGTTAATGGCATCCAGCAGTGAATCCTGAACTGGTAGCGGATCCTCCGGAAGGTCAGCAGGATTCCAGTACAGCTCTGCTGCGAGCACCGTATACGGCCCGCTCAGGGGTAACAGAAAGGTTTCACTGCTGAGCAGGGCCGGTCCGACATGGGGAGAGTCCGGCCGGACAATCAGCTTGCGCACCATTTCCTGTCTGAGAAAGGGCAGACTTCTGTCAACCTCAGCCTGCAGCTGAAGCTCCGCCGCCTGCTTCCGTCTTTCCTCTGTACACAGCTGGACGGCAGCCTCAACCGCCGCCTGCACCTCCTCGAGAATGATCGGTTTTTCCAGATATGTTAACGCTTTCAAAAATATGGCCGATTTCAAATATTCCTTATCCGAGAATCCGCTCAGAAAAATGATCTTGCATCGCGGATTCCGCTCCCTGTAACGCTTGCTGAATTCGATGCCGTTCAGCTTGGGCATCCGCACATCACAAATAATAATATCCGGCGTCCACTCCGCCGTCAGCTCAAGCGCGGCGAGGCCGTTGCGTGCTGCCCTGACCTCGCCGATCCCGAGCTCCTCCCAGGGAATGTAATTCCGCAGCAGCTCCCTGGTTCTGTTTTCATCCTCTACAATTAGCAGCCTGATCATATAAACCTCCCTGAGCACGCACCAAACTATGAGCTAGGCTAGTATTATATTACATTTGGGCCACTCTGGATACTTTGAAAAGCTGCGATTTCCTTTGATTTTTAATAAGGCGCCTTCTCCCCCACATCGTGATCAAAATCAGCAACAATCAGCATATCCATATGCCGGGCATTCCGCAGCAGGTAATGAACGGCGCTTTCCTTAAAAAGCGTATACCATAGCGGCTTGCGCGCGTATCCGACAATAAGCTGCGTGGTTTGAACCTCATTCATTCTTTGAAGCAAATCGCTGTGCACTCTGCGCCGGTGGCTTGTTTCAGCTGCCTCCATTTTGCCGCCGAGCCGTTCCGTTAAATGACGCAGCGCCTCCAGCCGCTTCTGCTCCTGTTCTGTCTTAAGTGCACCGCAATGTACATAATGGACGAACCATTCGGCCTTCAGGCGGTAGGCGATACGGAAGCCGCGGCGGATCAGCCTCTCGGAACGCGGACCCAGATCTACACAGACAAAGATCACTTCACGCCTGCTCCAGGACCCCCGCAATGAAATATCACGATCCCACGCCTCCAGCCGTTCATCCACGTCATCAGCAATTTCACGCAGCGCCAGCTCCCTTAAGGCTATGAGATTCCCCATTTTGAAAAAAGAGGCCAAGGCCTGCTTTACCTTTTCCAGCGCATAAATTTTCCCTTCCCGCATCCGCTCCTGCAGCATTTTGGGCGTGACGTCAATCAGCTCAACCTCATCAGCCATTTTTAAAACAGCATCAGGAACGGTTTCCCTGACCCTGACGCCTGTTAATTGTTCCACAGCATCATTCAGACTCTCCAGATGCTGCACATTGACGGTTGTAATCACGGAAATCCCACAGTCCAGCAGCCGGATTACATCCTCGTACCGCTTCTTAGTGCGGCTCCCCGGGACATTGGTGTGGGCAAGCTCATCGACAAGCACGACCTCAGGATGACGGGCGATAATAGCATCAGTATCCATTTCC
Source organism: Paenibacillus sp. FSL R7-0345 (assembly GCF_038595055.1). Classification (NCBI taxonomy): domain Bacteria; kingdom Bacillati; phylum Bacillota; class Bacilli; order Caryophanales; family Paenibacillaceae; genus Paenibacillus; species Paenibacillus sp. FSL R7-0345. Next base: position 2,623,492 of record NZ_CP152002.1, on the reverse strand, counting down.
TCCAGGAGGGCTGCCTGGTAGCTAATTCTGGCCCGCGGAATCACTGGCAGCCCGCCAAGCTGCTCCATGGTCTCCTTTCTGCCATGTGTTTCCAGAAGGCCGATCACCGCATCTATCCCCTTTTTCAGCAGAATATTCCCTTCCTGAAGCATTTTATAGGTCTTGCCCACACCCGGTGCTGCTCCGATATACACTTTGAATGTCCCCCGGCGGATGGTTTCAATTTTCTTTTCAATTTCTGTACTGCTCAGCCGGTGAAATGAATCCGCTGCCCCTTTAGGCTTCGCTTTAACGGGAAGAATCCGCTCCCCTTCCTGCTCTGCACGGTCAGCCATCAGAAACAGATCGATATTGCGGATTCTTCTCAGCACCCTGTTTCCGGTGGAGCCCTGCCAGAATTCCTGCCAGCGGTTTTTATTGGAATGCCCCATGACAATCCGGGTCACATTATTTTGGGTTGCGTAACGAACCAGCATGGAAGGAAGCTTGCGAAGATGCGGTAACAGAAGCTCATCAAATCTGGCATCCACCTTTTTCACCAGCTTTTGAATAGAGCGTTTGAACACCTGCTGATCCTTCGTCAGCTTCTGGTCGGGCAATACAAACGTTACAACCTGCAAATCCCCGTTCAGCCGTTTGGCAATCTGCTGCCCCCTCCGCACATACAGCGAACCATTCCAGTGGTATTGGGCGGATACCAGAATCCGCTCTATAGCACCGGAAGGGCCGATAAGCCCGTGCTCCTCCCGGTATTTTTCAAGGGAATCGTTGACTCCTTCCGCAACCAGCCTAAGTGAGATTTCACGGAGTACCCCTAAGTTTCCGCGGTGGAATATGGCAGGGTCGGGCTCATCGCCCAGCACCCCTTCATTGATCCGGTTTAAAATCGTCTCGGGGGATACATCGATCAGCCTGACCTCGTCCGCCAGCTCAAGCGTGTTCAGCGGGACCGTTTCTTCCGCCCGGAGCCCTGTCTTTTCATAAATCATCATCGCTACCCCGGCCAGCTCATACACATTGATTGTTGTAATGACGCTGATTCCGTGATCCAGTAAATAGCGGATATCCTCCAGCCTTGTCTGAAACCGCGCCCCGCTGCGGTTGCGGTGTGCAAGTCCGTCCACCAGCACCACCTCCGGGTTCCGTTCAATCAGTTCCTCCAGTGGAAGGTCCTTCAGCTCCTTGCCGTCCTTGTGCCAGCGGATGCTGGGCACCCGTTCCAGATCAAGGGACTGCTCTACTGTATCCGCCCGCTGCATGGTCGAGACTGCGCTGATTACAACATCGATCCCCTGCTGCTTCAGCAGCCTTCCTTCATGCAGCATCTGATAGGTTTTGCCCGAACCGCTAACCGAGCCGATAATAATCTTCAGCCGTCCCCGGTGCAGGCGTGAAATGGAATAGAGAATTTCTTCAGGTGTCTTGCGTTTGTACGGCGCCATCGGCTTACTTATCCAGCAAAGCCATATTCAGCTTTAGCACATTTACACGTTCTTCACCGAAGATCCCGAGGTCGCGGCCCTCTGTATACTCTGCTACCAGTGCCTCGAGCTGCTCTGCCGGGATGCCGGTCAGGTTACTGATCCGGGGAATCTGAACTGCTGCCGCCGCCGGGGATATATGCGGGTCGAGGCCTGATCCGGAATTGGTAACCAGATCAACCGGAAGCTCAGCGACAGGCACATCCGGGTTATCGGCCTGCCATTGATAAATGAAGTCGCTTGTGCGCTGCAGCATATCCGGATTGGACGGGCCGTAATTGTTCGATCCGGAACCTGCAGCGTTATATTCAATTGAGGATACCCGGCCGTGGAACAAAGCGGGGTTCGTAAAGCTCTGGCCAATCAGCTCTGAGCCAACCGCTTGACCTTTGTTATCCTTCAGCAGACTTCCGTTCGCCTGGGACGGCATTAAAGCCTGTGCTATAGCTGTGGAAGCCAGCGGGTATACAATCCCGCAGAGGATGATACATATCGCACTTAGTCTCACTACACTTAAAATATAGGAAGCTTTTGATTCATGCTCCTGTTCTTGCTCCTGTATATAATCATAATCCATTTTCTTGTTCATCCTCTCTGCCGCGTATGTGCATTAAAATCAGATCCAGATACTGACTAGCAAATCAATCAGTTTAATTCCCAGGAACGGTACAAGTACCCCTCCAAAACCGTAGATAAAAATATTCTGGCGCAGCAGCCTGATGGAGCTCATCGGTTTATACGATACACCCTTCATCGCCAGCGGAATGAGCAGCGGAATAATGATTGCATTAAAAATCAGGGCTGAGATGATCGCTGAGCTTGGTGACCCCAGGCCCATAATGTTCAGTACATTCATTTCCGGAATCGCCAGGGTAAACATCGCAGGGATGATCGCAAAATACTTCGCTATATCATTGGCGATACTGAAGGTGGTCAATGCCCCCCGGGTCATCAGCAGCTGTTTGCCGATGGCAACAACCTCGATGATTTTCGAAGGATCAGAGTCCAGATCGACCATGTTGGCTGCTTCCTTAGCTGCCGAGGTTCCGCTGTTCATGGCAAGCCCTACATCCGCCTGGGCCAGTGCCGGGGCATCATTCGTACCGTCGCCGGTCATCGCAACCAGCTTGCCCTCTCTTTGTTCACGGCGGATGACTTCAATTTTATCCTCAGGCGTGCTTTCGGCGATAAAGCCGTCCACTCCGGCCTCGGCGGCGATGGTTGCAGCGGTGAGCGGGTTATCCCCCGTACACATAATGGTTTTGATGCCCATTTTACGCAGCTCATCAAAACGCTCCTTCATCCCCGGCTTAACGGTATCCTTCAGATAAATAAGCCCGTAAATCCGGCTGCCTACTGCTACCGCAAGCGGAGTTCCCCCTTTGCCGGCAATCACACTCGCGTTCTGATCCAGATCATCCGGGATATATCCGCCCTGCGATAATACCCAGCGTTTAATGGAATCTACCGCTCCCTTGCGGACCACCCGGCCGTCGTTCAGATCCATCCCGCTCATCCGCGTCTCTGCCCGGAATTCAATAAATTGTGCACCGGCGACCATACCGGAATCATAGCTGCAGCCTAGTTTCTTAACCAGCTCGATGACTGACCGGCCTTCCGGTGTCTCATCCTTTACGGAGCTGACTGCTGCCCAGACCGCCAGATCCTCAGCAGTCTCGCGGCCAACCGGAATCAGTTCACTGGCCATCCGGTTGCCGAAGGTGATGGTGCCTGTCTTATCAAGGATCATCGTATTGATATCCCCGGCAGCTTCGACCGCTTTACCTGACATGGCAAGCACATTAAACTGGGTAACCCGGTCCATACCGGCAATCCCGATTGCCGACAGGAGTCCCCCGATGGTTGTCGGAATGAGACAGACCAGCAGGGCGATCAGCACCGGAATGTCAAGATCAATATCCAGATATCCGGCAATCGGACGCAGTGTGACTACCACAATCAGAAAGATAATCGTTAAGCTGATCAGCAGGGTGTTCAAGGCAATCTCATTCGGCGTTTTCTGCCGTTTGGCTCCCTCTACCAGGGAAATCATCCGGTCCAGGAAAGATTCCCCCGGATCGCTAGTAATCCGCACCTTAATTTCATCACTTACAACTCTTGTGCCACCTGTAACGGAGTTAAAGTCGCCGCCGGCCTCTTTAATAACAGGAGCCGATTCCCCGGTAATCGCCGATTCGTCTACGGAAGCGAGCCCTTCAATGACTTCACCGTCACCGGGAATCAGCTCACCCTGGCTGACAACAACCACATCACCTTTTCTCAGCTCGGAGGAGGAGACTATTTTTATCGTGCCGCCTGATATTTTATTAGCCGATATCTCCTGTTTCGTTCTTTTGAGTGTATCCGCCTGTGCTTTCCCTCGGCCTTCCGCGAGTGCCTCTGCAAAGTTAGCGAACAGCACTGTAAACAGCAGGATACAGAATACAGCAAGATTGAAGCCGAGCGAATCTCTGGCGTCAAAATATCCCGGAGCCAAAATCATCAGCAGAACGATCACCGTTCCGATCTCGACCACAAACATGACCGGATTTTTAACCAGCGTCACCGGGTTTAACTTGATAAAGCTCTCTTTAACTGCATTCTGCAGGATCGGCCCTGTCAACAGCTTCTTTTTTTGCACAGTACTCATCTAATGTTCTCTCCCCTACCGTAGAGTCAAATATTCTGCAACCGGACCAAGCACGATAACCGGCAGGAATGTCAATGCGCCAATAATAAGCACCGTAACGATCAGAATACCGGTGAACAAGCCGTTGTCTGTCCGGAAGGTTCCGATGGTTTCAGGTACTGCCTTTTTACGGACCATAGAACCGGCAACCGCCAGCATCGCAATAATCGATACGTAGCGTCCCATCAGCATGACAACACCGGTGGTCATATTCCAGAAGGAGGTATTGTCAGCCAGTCCTTCAAATCCAGAGCCGTTGTTAGCAGCAGAGGAGGTGTATTCATACAACACCTGAGTTAACCCGTGGAAGCACGGATTTGATATGGAACCATGGCCTAAGTCCGTCAAAAACGCACCCGCCGTAGGTGCAAGTATAATCAGGGGATGAACCAGAATGACTATGGCAATCAGCTTCATCTCCCTGGCTTCAATCTTTCGTCCCAGAAACTCCGGTGTTCTGCCGACCATCAGTCCGCATAAGAAAACACCGAGAATAGCATACATCAGCATATTAATCAGCCCGACACCCTTGCCGCCGAATACGTTGTTCAGCATCATAAGAGCCAGCGGCGTAATACCTCCAAGAGGCGTTAACGTATCATGCATATTGTTGACACTGCCTGTGGTCGCAGCCGTTGTTACTGTAGTGAACAGTGCAGACTGCGCAATGCCGAAGCGGACTTCTTTTCCCTCCATACTGCCCTGCGAAGCATTGATCCCCATCGCGTTAATTGCCGGATTGCCTTGGCTTTCCGCATAATAATTCAAACTAAGCAGCAGTACAAACAATGTCATCATGGCACTGAAAATCATCCAGCCCTGGCGTTTGTTCCTTGCGAACTTGCCGTACATATAAGGCAGAGAGGCCGGCAGCAGCCACATCGACAGAATTTCAACCACATTAGTCAATGGACTCGGATTCTCAAAAGGATGTGCCGAGTTGGCACCGAAGAAGCCGCCGCCGTTCGTTCCGATATGCTTAATGGATTCCAGTGAGGCAACCGGCCCCACCGTAATCTGCTGCGTCTGTCCTTCGAGTGTAGTTACTTCAAGTGTCGGTTTCAGCGTCTGCGGGACTTGAAGGGCTACCAGCGCAAGCGTGACCAGCAGAGCCAGCGGGATAAATACCCGGGTATGCGCTTTGACAAAGTCTTCAAAGAAGTTCCCCAGCGATTTGCGTCCGGTTATTCCTCTGACAAAAGCCACCACCACAGAAAATCCGCTTGCCGCCGAGGTAAACATCAGCATGGTCATCACAGCCATTTGCGTGAAATAGGACACTCCGCTTTCCCCGCTGTAATGCTGCAGGTTCGTATTTGTGATAAAGCTGATCACTGTATTAAAAGCTAGCGTTTCTTCCATTTTGCCGATTCCGCTTGGGTTAAACGGCAGCACACCCTGCAGGCGCAGGATCAGATAGCCGAAGGCCACCAGCACAATATTCGTGGTCAAAAAGCTGACCGCATACCCTTTCCACGTCATTCCTCCACGTTTACGGAGTCCGCTGAGCCTGAAGATTCCCCGTTCCAGCCCTCCGAATATGTTGTCCGTACGGTTTGGCTCATTAGAGAATACATGATACAGATATGTTCCTGCCGGTTTGACCAGCAGCACCAGTATGGCAACGACAATGACGATTTGCAGAATACCCACGAATGCCCCTCCTTAAGTTAATGCTCCAGAAATATTTTTTATAGGAATCTCGTATAAAAATGGTTAGAACTTCTCCGGGTGAATCAGGGCATATACGAGATACAGAAACAATAGCAAGGTTGCTATAATGACCACTGTCATTGCTTCGCTCCCCCTTTGTCTTCAACCACTCGCTCACACCACTGTGCAAATGCATAGAACACTGCGAAGATCACTGCAAGCGCAGCTGCCATATACACATCCATCATCGCCTTACCACCTCTCCTGTTTTGGACATTCTCTTTTTCTCTTTCTATTTCAGCCTATCATCTTCAACATTAGATCAGGGTTAGAGAACTCCTAAGCAAGTTAAGATTTCGTAAAGAACCCTTTTACTGCTCTAAAGCTCATCATTAAAGAAGCATTAAGATTCATTTGTCCCTGTTTAGATTGCATTAAAAAGCCGGAAAAAGCGCGATAAATCCAGAAAATCAGAGTTAACTCATTATTATTTTAATTTTTTGCTTCTTTTTGGTCATTTAAGTCCTTATTTCCAGACCAGAGCATCTTTTCGGTATTTTACAAACAGAAAGGCCCGGCGTATGATTCCTTTCAAACCATTGCTGTAAGGGGTAGGGAAAATGACAGAGAATAGAGTCTATTATTTCGGAATTCACCCTAATGTGCTGGAACCGGCGAGTCTGGAGTATTCCAGCTTCGGCGCATTCTGGTATGTGGAAAATAATCAGAGATACATTGTCGGCTACGGGTTTGGGGCTGCGCAGCTTGCTGTGCTCGCTCAATTCAGGGCTTTTTCCGCGCATCTTACTTGTTCGGATAAACAAATTCTTACTGATATTTATACAAGCATCCGGAATAAACAGCAGGAGCAGGATTGGGAGACCCGCAAGAGACTGCCTGTTATGACCGCATTTAAAAAGCCCTGGAAGGACACGCCTCCAGGCTGGTATGTGCTGCGATCGCGTGAAGCCTTTCCTTTGCACTTGTCTATCGTGCACAAAACCAGATATTCCGTTTGGCTCGAGCACGCTGCTGTGTGTGAGAATGAAGCTGAAATAACCGCATGTATAACCAGGGCGGAGCAAGCCCACAATCTGCAGCGGAGATTCAAAACGCCGGACTCATCCGGAGGCCTAAAATTATGATTAACGACAGGCTGTCACGTATCGAGCTTTTCGCCTTCAGCAGCCGGCCGTCCTTTATGCATCATTCAGAACCCTACGGCTGCTGGTATGGGGTATTGAAGCTCACATGCGGAAAACAGATTTGCTATAGCGATTGTGTGCTCTGCGCGGGTGATCATGCGGTAGATTTGATCAAATGGGGTTCTTTTCTGAAGGGGATCTGTCACTGCACGATAGAGGAAGCTGATGATTACGTACGATTACACGGCCGGGAATGGACGCCTGATCAGCTTATTTTGCTTAAAGCCGCACTTGAGTACAGGCTTGCCAATTCAAATAGGGAGCACAGTCAGCTGAACGCCCCGGTATTATTCAGAGAAGCTGTTTCCTACTATTCGCTTATGTAAAGTTAGGATAGATCAAAAAACAAGACCCTGTCCATTGGTTTCCGGCAGGGTCTTGTTTTTATCCATTTATGCATTCCGTCTATACGCACGCACCGCCAACAGATAAGCAACGATCAGGATTCCGGTACACCACGCCAGAGCCGCCCAAATATCAGAGCCTACCGGCTGGTCGGAGAGCAAGGCGCGGATCGCTTCAACAATTGGGGTCACCGGCTGATTTTCAGCAAAAACACGCACCGCTTTGGGCATAGATCCGGTCGGCACAAAGGCCGAGCTGATGAAGGGAAGGAAGATTAACGGATAGGAGAAGGCACTTGCGCCTTCCACTGTTTTGGCGGATAGACCGGCAATTGCCGCGATCCAGGTTAAGGCGAGTGTGAACAGCACAAGTATACCAGCCACAGCAAGCCATGCTAAGACCCCTGCCGGTGAGCGAAAGCCCATAAGGAGGGCTACGAGGATAATGACGATAATAGATAGAACGTTGGATACCACTGAGGTCAGCACATGCCCCCACAGCACTGTGGAACGCGCAATCGGCATGGAGTTGAACCGTTCAATGATGCCCCGCTGCTTATCCAAGAACAGACGGTATGCCACATAGGCTACGCCGCTGGCAATCGCCATCAGAAGGATGCCCGGCAGCAGGTAGTTCACATAATTACCGCTACCTGTTTCAATTGCGCCGCCAAACACATAGACAAACAGCAGCATCATGGCAATCGGAGTGATACAGACCGTAAAGATTGTATCAACGCTCCGGACTATATGACGCATGGAACGGCCCAGCATCACACTCATGTCGCTAAAAAAATGGTTTTTTGCCGTCTCCATCAGATCGCCTCCTTCTTACCGGTAATTGCGAGGAAGATTTCCTCTAAGGTCGGCTGTTTCTCAATATACTCTACCTTGGCAGCCGGAAAACGTTTTTTCAGTTCCGCAAGTGTACCGCCCGCGATAATCCTGCCCTGATGCAAAATAGAGATCTTGTCGGCAAGCTGTTCTGCTTCCTCAAGATACTGTGTGGTCAGGAACACTGTCGTGCCGCCGGCGGCAAGCTCCTTTACGATCTTCCAAACCTCAAGCCGGGCCTCAGGATCAAGACCGGTAGTCGGCTCATCCAGGAAAATGATCTGCGGTTTCCCGGCAAGACTGAGCGCGATATCAAGCCTGCGGCGCATCCCGCCTGAATAAGTGGAGGGCTTACGGTCTGCAGCATCCTTCAAGCCAAAACGGTTCAGCAAATCCTCCGCAACCTGACGCGGCTGCTCCAAATGACGCAATTTGGCGATCATGATCAGGTTTTCCCGTCCGGTCAGCATCTCGTCTACGGCTGCAAACTGCCCGGTCAGACTGATGGCCTGCCGCACCTTGCCGGGAGCTGATGTAACGTCGAAGCCATTAACAGCTGCTGTACCTTCGTCCTGTCTGAGCAGCGTGGCGAGAATGCGGACTATCGTTGTCTTGCCAGCACCGTTACTGCCGAGCAAGGCGAAGATTTCACCCTGCTCTACATCAAAATCGACTCCTTTTAATACCTCTGTATGCTTAAAGGATTTTCGCAGTCCCTGCACTTGAATGGCTTTCTTCATCCCGTTAACCACCCTTCACTTCAATTTATCCGTTGCCTGGTTCATGGCCTTGGCTACTTTCTGGTCAACCGCCTCCTGATAAAGGTCCTCATAGGTTTGGGAGTCCTTGATCAGCTCGTCACAGAAGGCTGCGACGTCATTGCCTGTCACTTCGAGCACCCCTTTCCCTGAGGCAGCGCCCTCTTCAAACAGATCAACAATTCCCGAGAGCAGCTCCGTCCCCTCACCCAGCTCCACCGGCCCGACTTTAAAAAGATACTTTTGCAGTTCCTTATAAACAAACTGGTAATCCTGCGGGAGTGACTTAACACGCGCCATATGCGCCTTCCACTCTTTTCTGCCCTCGATCATATCCCGTATGCTCATATTCAGTCCTCCTATTTGCCTAATTTTTTGGCTATATTATGATTAAGCTGCTCGCGCCACTTGTCGCGGTAAGACTTCGCGCCTTCTTCGCCTGCCAGTGCTGCACAGAACCCTTTGATATCGTCACCCAAAACCTCATGGACACTCTGGCCATCCGCTGCCGCTATTTCCAGCAGGCCGAGCACACCGTCAAAGACCGGCATCAGGTTGCGGCCGCTGAAATCCGAATGCGGCCAAAGATTGGTTTTAATGGACTCCCAGGCCGCCTGATAATCCGCCGGGAGCTCTTTTACCCGTGATTCAAACGCTATAAATTCCTTTGTCATATCTCTGCCGGTAATCTTATCCCAAAAGTTCATTGTTCTCTCCCCTTTAGCTCATTCATTTTCGATGAGACGAACTCCCATTTATCCCAGAACTTCTGCAGCACCTCGCGCCCCGCATCATTAATGGCAAAAAACTTCCGCGGCGGCCCCAGTTCGGAGGGCTTCTTGGTGGTATCCACCAGCTTGTTTTTTTCAAGCCGGATCAGGATGGTGTATACCGTTCCCTCCACAACATCTGCGAAGCCGAGGGCATTCAGCTGCCGTGTAATTTCGTAGCCATAGGTATCTTGGCGGCTTATAATCTCCAGAACACAGCCCTCAAGCACGCCTTTGAGCATTTCTGTCAGGTTATCCAATGTAATCATCCTTTACTATTCTGTATGACTGGTATGCAGTATCACTTAGTACTACTATAAAGTAACACTAAGTAGTGATGATGTCAATAGCCGGCTTTCTAAAAAAAGAAAAACCCGCGCAATGCGCGGGTTCTAAAGAAACTATATTCTTGTCCTTAGTGTGTACCTCAATCTAAGGAACTATGCGTGAAATGCCATTCTTATACTATCAGCAGAGCACCCGGGCATTTGAGGCTGTCACAGCTGCCCTCCAGCCCCCGCTTGCTGTAATATCTTCCGCCTGCTCTGCGGCATAAGCCTCGCACAGAAACCCGGATATAAGCCGTCCATCTGAGAGCTCTACCTTGCCGATGCCAAGCGGAGCCGGTATCATGGCTGTACATTTTCCAAAGGATGCTGCCGGCATTCTCCACAGCTCTAATTCGATCGAAGCACCGTCTTGCGGCACACGGATGAGTCCTGGCTTAGGAGGTGTAGTCGGGAGCCTATACAACTGATACGACGGCGCTGTTTGCGCTACCTCCATGAACTCAGCTCCGAGGCTAAGCATTTGCCGTTCCAGCGGCATGCCGCGCATATGGAGTCCGCAGACCGCGACCGTGATGTTATCCGATTGGCTCAGAAACAGGCGGGCTGCCGCTCCAAGATTAGCTTCCTCTTCCGGCACAGTAAACAGTGTAATGCCGAAAGGCAGCTTCTCCTCCGCTTCACCTGCCGGAACCGAAACGGCACTCAGATCAAGCAGGTTGCAATGATTCGTGTAGAGTCCCATCTTGCTGTTGGTTACGACAGGATCGGCCATGACCTGCCCGCGGGTCCAGGTTCCGCCTGCTGTCGGCAGCACCAGCACCGCACCTTTAAGCAGCTCGTGGACCAGGCTGCTGATCCCGGCTATCCGGTGCTGTGAGCGGAACAGCGAAGCTGCGGTAAATTCCGCTTTCTCACCGGAACGCAGAATGCTCTCCGTGACTGGAAGGGCAGTGCCCGGATGACTTTCAATAAAGTCCGCTAAATCCGCCCATCTCTCGGCGACCCACGGCCCTTCATAAAGCTGCGCTGCCGCTTCCTGCAGCAGGCTGATATCCGTCTCCTGTACATTCAGGCCGGAATTCAACAATTTTTGCTTTGCAAGCTCCCAGGCTTGCTGATAGGCAGCGGCGTACGGGCCAAAGAATTCCAGCGGGGCTGACGGAATCAGCCATACCTGAGGATCTGCCGCACGTCCAAGCGGACGGTCAGCCGAGTAGGGGTCTGACGGCAGATGACCGCGTACCTGCCGGTCGACGGCTTCTGCATCTTCTATCGAGTGCGCGAATACCGTTACGCAATCGAGACTGCGGCAGGCCGGGATAACACCTGCTGAAGGCCAGGCCCCGACAGCCGGCTTGTAGCCGACCAGCCCGTTCAACGCTGCCGGAACTCTGCCCGAGCCCGCTGTATCAGTTCCCAGCGAGAAGGCCGCCTGGCCTAGTGCAACGGCCACGGCTGAGCCTGAGCTGGAGCCGCCGCTGATCAGCTCAGGCCGGAGCGCATTATGCGTTGCTCCGTAGGGGCTTCGCGCCCCAACCAGCCCTGTGGCGAACTGGTCCAGATTGGCTTTTCCTACCGGGATGGCCCCCGCCGCAACGAGCCGTTCAATCACAACCGCGTGTTTATCCGGCACGTAGGCATAATCAGGGCACCCGGCTGTCACCGGCCAGCCTGCGACCTCAATGTTATCTTTTACAGCAAAGGGGATTCCCCACAACGGAAATTGCTGCGGGTCCAGCTGCTGCAGGCGCTCCAGATACGGCTGAAGCCGCTCCAGCGAAGGCGGCAAAATCCAGACCGCTTTGTTCTCATCCCTTTTTGAACGTTCAACGATTACGGAGATAACCTCGGATAAAGTGAACCGGCCGCTCCGGTAACCCTTTTGCAGGGCACTGATAGTCAGCTGTACGGGCACATTATTTATACTCATGATACCGCCTCCTCTTGTTCCGGATAGATGGCCGCGATAAGATCGCCAGCACGAACCTGGTCCCCCGGTGATACGAACACATTAGCAATAATACCGGCAAACGGCGCCTGCTGAGGGAACTCCATTTTCATACTTTCTTCTATTATAATAGTATCGCCCTTCTGTACCCGCTGGCCCGGCTCTGCGATCACCTTCCATACACTGCCCGGCATCAGACTGTTAATACCGGAGCTGCCTTCAGGGAGCACATTTACATCCAATCCTGCCGCCGATTCTGCTTCAGCCAGGTGCTCAGCGATCCCCAGCTCCTTCCACAGCTCCCGCTCCTGCTGGAAAGCAGACTGCTGTGAACTGCGGAATTCCGCTGCTTCCTGGTCAAATGTATCCAGCCAGGCCAAGTACTGCCCGAGATTAAACGTAGTCTCTTCCACTTCAACCGTGAAGGCTCCGCGCGGGAAGTCCTCTCTCATCTGCAGAAGCTCATCCTCTGACACGGGGTAGAAGGAAATCTGGTCAAAGAAGCGCAGCAGCCATGGCTTGCCGGGTTCAAAATTCGCCGTCTCCCTGAACTTATTCCACATTTGCACTGTCCGGCCGACGAACTGATAACCGCCCGGTCCTTCCATGCCGTATACGCAGAGATAAGCGCCGCCGATCCCGACTGCGTTCTCAGGAGTCCATGTGCGGGCAGGGTTGTATTTGGTTGTCACCAGACGATGACGCGGATCAAGCGGCACCGCTACCGGCGCGCCGAGATAAACATCGCCTAGGCCCATAACAAGATAAGAAGCATTAAACACGACATCCGCGACCTCATCGATCGATTCCAGGCCATTCATCCGGCGGATGAATTCCAGATTGCTCGGACACCAGGGTGCGTCAGGTCTGACGTTCTGCTGGTATCGTTCAATGGCCAGCCGCGTGGCAGGGTCATCCCAGGATAAAGGAAGCTTCACTTTGCGCGATGGCACCTCGATTGTATCCAGCGGCGGCAAATGGAGGTCGATCTCAAGAACAATCGCTGCTGCTTCCTTCACTGTGATCTGCGTCCGGTCCAGATGGATCTGCAGGGAACGGATGCCCGGCGTCATCTCGATATACGGAATCCGGCCGCTGTCCTTGACAGCCTGCATCAGCACGTAGACCTGAAACCGGTACAGCAAATCCAGCTCACGGTCGCCGTATTCTACGAGAATATTCTCGTCGCCGGAGCAGCGGACCGCTATTTTGAAGCGGCGCCCTTGTTCCTCAAAGGCCAGCAGCGGCATATATTGCCCGCTCGATTGCTCAGGCAGTGTTGGGACCCTAAGCTCTTCTGTCCCGTTTTGTCCATCCCCAATCTTATTTAAAAAGAGTTCCTGAGCCAGCCTGAGCTGCTCAGCCTCCTCAACGGTTATCAGCTTGAAGCGGATTTTATCACCCGGACGCAGCTGGCCGATCTTCCACAGCTCCGCTGAAGCCGTCGTTACCGGGCAGACAAAGCCGCCCAGACTCGGGCCGTCGGGTCCGAGCAGAATCGGCATATCGCCGGTTAAATCCAGCGCGCCGATGGCATAGGCATTGTCGTGGATGTTGGAGGGATGCAGCCCGGCATCTCCCCCGTCTTCCCGGGCCCAGAGCGGCGCCGGCCCGATGAGCCGCACTCCTGTGCGGGAGCTGTTGAAATGCACCTCCCAGACCGTTTCGGTCAGCTGTTCCATGTAAGCTGCCAGCAGATATTCTGCTGTGCAATGCGGTCCGGGAATGACCCCGATGACCCATTCCCGGCAAAGATCCGGCTGCGAGATTTCAGGAAGCGGCCGCACCGGTTCCGGTTGGCTAAGCGGAGCGCCGGACTTGACCCGAAGCACGCAGCCCGGACGCAGGGCGCCGCCGCCGTAACCGCCGAAGCCGCCTAGCGTAAAGGTTGAGGCGCTGCCGAGTGTCAGCGGCAGATCGAAGCCTCCGGCGACAAGCAGGTAGCTGCGCATCCCCAGCGCCGACTCGCCGAGCGTAAGCACAGCACCGGCAGCGGCTTGCACCGGCGTGTATGGCACAACCGGTCTGCCGTCCAGCCGGGCATCCATATCCGCCCCGGCCAGCACAAACCGGATGTTGCCACGGAACCGGTAGCTTCCGCCGCGGAGCGTCATCTCAAGGCCCGGAGCCTGCTCCCCGTTCCCGAGCAGCCTGTTGCCGATCCGGAACGCCAGCGTATCCATCGGACCGGACGGCGGGACACCGATGTCCCAGTAGCCGGTCCGGCCGGGATAATCCTGCACTGTCGTCTGAACACCGCCATCCAGCACCTCTATAGCCTGTTCAGCAGGAGTGTAGCCGCCCAGCATATTCGTAAATACCTGGCCTGCGCAGAAATCATCCGTTGCCAGAAATGCTGCAATGTAGGACTGGTTGGTTGTAATTCCGTAAACACGTAGCTGCTCCAGGCTGGCAATCATCGCTTGAATGGCTTCGTCGCGGGTATCCGCATGCACGATCAATTTCGCCAGCATCGGATCATATAACGTTGTTACCTGCAGTCCCGGCTGAATCCAGGTCTCTACCCTTGTGTCTTCCGGCCATACAATCCCATCGATCCGGCCGTCACTCGGCCTGAAATCATGGTGGCAATCCTCTGCATACAGCCGTACCTGCAGGCTGTGTCCCTGCGGCTTTTTCACTCTACCCTGCAGCCGGCCAAGCTCTCCTGCCGCCTCAAGCACCATCCACTCTACGAGGTCAACCCCGAACACTTCCTCGGTAACTCCGTGCTCTACCTGCAGCCGGGTGTTCACCTCAAGGAAATAGTAGCAGCCGGTGAGGGCATCATAGAGAAACTCTACAGTTCCGGCATTGCGGTAATTGGCTTCCATCGCCAGCTTCCTTGCACTCTCATGCATCGACTGGCGGGTCTCCTCCGGCAGCAGCGGCGCAGGCGTCTCCTCAATAATCTTCTGATTCCGGCGCTGGACGGAGCAATCCCGTTCGCCGAGCGCGACCGCATTACCGGTACCGTCGCCGAAAATTTGCACCTCGATATGCCGGGCACGGGCGATATATTTTTCCAGAAACACGCCGCCGTCATTGAAATTGGCCACAGCCAGCCTGGTTACGGAATCATAAGCTTCTATTAATGCAGTTTCACTGGAACAAATCCGCATGCCGATTCCGCCGCCGCCGGCCGTACTCTTCAGCATCACCGGATAACCGATCTCCCCTGCCTTGCTTACAGCTTCCTCCAGACTATCAATCAGCCCCGTGCCGGGTAGCAGCGGAACGCCTGCCTGCTCTGCCATTGCCCGTGCTGTATGTTTCAAGCCGAACAGCCTGATATTCTCCGGGTCCGGTCCGATAAAAGCAATCCCGTTCGCTCTGCAGGCTTCGGCAAAAGCCACATTCTCGCTGAGGAAGCCGTAACCGGGATGAATCGCATCGGCGCCGGCCTCCAGCGCTTTACTCAGAATAAGCTCCGCATTAAGATAGCTTGTTTTCGCCGGACCCTCGCCAATGAGCAGAGCCTCATCCGCATGCTCTACATGCAGGCTGTCACGGTCAGTTTCAGTGTAGACAGCAACAGAGGCAATTCCCAGCCTGTTGAGCGTCCGGATAATCCGTACAGAAATGGCTCCGCGGTTAGCAATCAGTACCTTCTTAAACATGGCCTTCCCCTCCTTTGCCATTCCAGATCAATACCTGCGCCGGGGTTGGATTATAGGCATTGCACGGATTGTTAAGCTGCGGACAATTGCTGATCAGGACAGTAACCGGAGCAAGAGCTGTCAGCTCTACGTAACGCCCGGGGCCTGAAATACCGTCGGCAAAAGTCAGTTCTCCCTCCGGCGTCACCGGTACGTTCATGAAAAAGTTTACGTTTGGAGCGAGATCACGCTTGGAGTATTCCGGGCGGCCCGACAGCATCAGCATGAACGTATCCCGGCAGTTATGCATCGGCAGTGTATCATGGGAATACCGCACTGTATTGCTCTGGGCGGAGCAGGCTCCTCCAATCGTATCGTGGCGGCCGCAGGTATCCGCGGTAATTTTCAGCAGCTCACGTCCCGATTCTGCCAGCAAGACAGAGCCCGTTGTCAGGTACAGATTCTGCTGGCTGGAAATGGTCCGGACCGCGCTGTAATGGTCGCCCGGGTCATCTGCCGAATAAAACAGGGTATCTACTGCCTGATTGCCCTCCAGATCCACTATCCTTAAAATCTGTCCCGGCAGCAGATCATGCAGCCAGCCTTCTCCAGCAGGAATAATACTGTCATAAATCGCATCTTCAGGATTCAGTCTGCTTAATACAGGTTCAAATGTGTAGGTTGTCATTACAGATTCGCTCCTCTCAGCAAAGTATGTACATTCCACGTATTCTCAAAGGCTCTGCGGTTCTCCGGGCAATGCGTTACACAAAGATCATCGTCCTTGACCGCTTCCGCATGGCTTATCTCCACGAGGATGGCCGCATCCGGATATGCAGAGCCGGGGTCCAGCGGGTTCGGCGTATTGGAGCAGACCAGCAGGACATCTGTTTCTGTACGGAGCGTCACTGACCGCCCTGCGGCTAGCTGCGGAACATAATGCATGGAGCCGTCAAGCTCGCAAATCACTTTTGAGAAAAAGTTAACCGGCGGCATTAAGTCACGCGGCAGCAATTGGTGGCGGTAGAGCTCCACAATCAAATTTTCCTCACCGCTGCGGTACCAGCCGTTCCGCTGGTCCTGATAGCGGGTCAGCCCATATTTCCCGTCTGTGGTCTGTCTGGTCGAATATCCGCCAAAAGGGTCATGCCAGCCCACCGAATCCCGGATGATCGAGGCAAGCACCTTGCCCTGATCACTCATCAGCACATTGCCTGCCGTCAAAAAGGCAGTATGCTGCGCCTTGAGCGTATCCGGCATGTTATACCGTTCCGCAGGCTGCCAAGCATCGAACAAGAGAGTGGACAGATTGGCACGGTCATTATTGGCAGTCAGCGTGATTAATTTCCCTTTGGCAATGCGGCCGGACCACTTGCCCCCGGCTTGAATGGTGAATGAAAGCATGATGACTCCTCCTCGAATATAAAAATAAAAAAGCCCGGGAGAAGCTGACAAAGCAATCGCAATCGCTTTGAAAGTTCTCCCGGGCTTTTATCCCGCCGTGGACACCGGACTAACAGGCTCCGGTGCGTCTTCTCTCGGACCAGCCGGATGTGAACACATCCCGGAACCCTAGAAGACATTGTGTATTCGGTTTTTATGTCACAAACTCTAACATAAGTTTTAGCTTCAGGCAACAATAAAATGAAAAATCATCATTTTTTCGGATTCGCTTTAATGAATATGTCAGGTTTTTCTTGATAAAGGAACATATGTTCCTATTTACAACATTAAAAAAAGCTTGTTATAGTCATCTCAATCTCAATGATGTCAGATCTAATAACATTCAGTCTATAACGTAAACTAGAGGGAGCTGGAGAACATATGAATAATACGATCACGCTTAAACGAGATTTATCACTGTCTCACGTCGTTACGATGGGACTTGCGTGGATGTCGCCGATGATTTTTTTCACCAGCTTCGGAGTGCTGCACGATAGTTCAGGAGGCATGCTCCTGGCAGCCTATGCTCTCGCCTTTATCGCCATTCTGTTCACGGCGACCAGCTACGGCCAGATGGCCCGGGCTTTTCCGGTATCAGGCTCGGCTTACACGTACGTCTCCAAGGCAATGAATCCGTTTCTCGGCTTCCTGGTCGGCTGGGCGATCCTGCTCGATTATTTATTTTCCTGCATCGTTGCTGTCCTTATGTTCGGCGTCAATCTGAATGCCCAGTTCCCCTCCGTTCCTTCCTCAATTTGGATCATTCTGCTGACGCTAATTGTGATGATTATTAATGTAATCGGCATTAAGCCGCTGGCCAATATCAGCAAACTTTTCGTACTTATGCAAATCCTTTTTATCGCCGGCTTTTGTGCGCTGCTGGTTTATAAAGCGCTGGAGGGCGGTGTTACCACAGACCTGAATCCATTAGCCGCCCAGGAAGGAGTATCCTTCTCTGCCATTTTGGCCGGAGCCTCTCTCGTATGCTTTTCGTTCCTCGGGTTTGATTCCATTACGACCATGGCAGAGGAAACAAAAGACCCGAAGAAAACCATCCCCCGGGCCATTCTGTTAATCGTCCTGTCTGCAGGCGTCATGTATTTTGTTACAGCTTACCTGATCCAGCTGACTGCTCCCGGCTTCTCCTACGTGAATGTGGATTCTGCCGGATATGAGCTGATGCAGAATATCGGAGGCAGCCTGCTGGCCGGTATATTCACCTTTGTTATTATCTTCTCCATCCTGTCGCAAGGGCTCTCCTCCATGACCACCGTCACACGGCTGCTGTTCGTCATGGGCCGGACCTCGCTGCTGCCGCAAAGGTTCGCCTCCGTTCACCCGAAATTCCGCACTCCTGTTTTCAACATCGTGCTGATGAGCATCGTTTCCTTATCCGCACTCTTCATCAGCCTGGAGACTGCCATCAAGTTTGTCAGCTTCGGCGCTCTTACGGCGTTCCTGTTCGTCAACTTGTCCGTCATTGCCCATTACATGATCCGCCTGAAACAGCGTTCACCCCGGGATATCCTTTTCCGTTTCATCTGCCCGCTGTTGGGCGCAGGCTTCGTATTGTATCTGATCGCTCTGCTCGATTCCGCTTCGTTAATACTCGGTGCAGGCTGGTTAGCTGCAGGCCTTATATACTATGGAATCCGAAGATTTGTATATAACGCCAAGGAAAATCCGGCTCATATCATAAAAGAGAGTCCGGCTGAGGATTTGGTAGTCTGATGATTGCATTTACCGATATTACAATTCAATAGTGATGTCTGACAGACCCTCGCGGGAAATCGTAACCCCCTGTGCTGACAGTGAAATACCAAGGCTGTCCAAAGCTTCTTTCAGTGGAGGAACAGCACGGCTGCCTGCAGGGGCCCCGCAGACTGCGGAGATCAGCAGATGCCTCCCCGGCTCCAGATCAGCCAGGGCGGAACTTCATGTGGGATTCGAACAGGGAATTGTTGAATAAAATCAGCATAATTCCGTAATTCTCCTGATCCATGTTACGCATAAGCCGTCCTGCCAGCAGTACAAACATACCCGTTCTTTATACGGGCATGGATTGCCCGTAACCAGAGTAAGCTCAGCGCCGGAATTCCCTCCAGCGCTGAGCTTATCAATCCTTGATCTGTACCCACTCCGGGGTAACACCTGCATCTTGCAGCGCTTTCATAACATCGGCAGTATAGTCTGATACATGAACTTTGAGCTGCTCCAGATCAGCATCTGCCCAGGCTGCAGGCGTAACCTGTTTCCCCGGATCGGCCCAGCTATCGCTGTAGTGGAAATCTATCATCACCCGGAATCCGAGAGCGCTTACAC
Source organism: Paenibacillus sp. FSL R7-0345 (assembly GCF_038595055.1). NCBI lineage: Bacteria > Bacillati > Bacillota > Bacilli > Caryophanales > Paenibacillaceae > Paenibacillus > Paenibacillus sp. FSL R7-0345. The sequence goes on along the minus strand of NZ_CP152002.1, from coordinate 2,604,156 downwards.
GAGAGGCCAATGCAACAACCTCTTCCGTACTGTTATGCCCGTTGGACGGATCATCCGAAGGATTAACCCAGGCTCTGATCCGGATCGAATCAATTCCATGATCCTTTAAAATGAGCAGAAGATCCTGTTCTTCCCCGTTGTCGTTATAGAATTTATGCCCAAGCGCCTCTAACTGCGGCAGCCAGCTGATATCAGCGCCTTTGGAAAAGGCGCCGGGAGCAGGGGCCGCCGCTGCTTTTGCGGGTACGCCAACAGATACCGTAGATAAGATCATTGAGATGAAGAGAAGGATGGCCAGCACTCTTTTTCTGTGTTTCACATTACGACCTCCCTGACAATTTTGTTGTGCTGCATCTGCAGCCGGTGGTTTGCTTATATAAAAGGCTGCGCCAAAGCCTAACTTTGGCGCAGCCCCGAAGCACTGATCTTATTGTCCTTGAGCAGCCAGGAAGGCATCTACCTGGGTCTGTACTTCAGCCTGAACCTTATCAATACCAGCCGATTTCAGCTGTTTGATCAGGTCTGCCTGACCTTTTTCAAGATCATCGATCAAGCCGTATTCCAATGGAATAGCATAACGCAGCATTACATTACCGATATTAGCTACTTCATTTTTTACATTTGCCGTATCAAAGACAAAGGTTTCAAGCGGGAAGTGGAAGACGTTAGCCTGCCAGTCATTGAACATGTCGTCAGCTTCTTTAGGGTAAGCTGCATCCTGACGGTTCAGCGGTGAATTCCAGCCCCAGTTCGAGAAGCCTGTGTAGTTACCTGCTGCCGGTCCTGCACTGAACTTATCGTCGCCTTCCGGATTGTAGTGGGTACCAGCGATACCATACATGGTCAAGTCATGAATTTCTTTGTCGTTCTGCAGCAGATCGATCAGCATCAGGGCACGTTCCGGATTCTTAGAGGTTGCATGGATGGACATACCGTTCTGTGTAGCGATTGCAGCAATTTTCTTCTTGTCCGGTGTCAGGTCGGCAATTGCCAGCTCAACATCGGGTTTATCACGGCGCATTTCGGTAAGGTTAGCAGCAACGGTACCCAGGTTATGGGCATAGGAGGAAACCTTGCCTGCCTTAACATCCTGCCACACGTCATTTTTGTTGCTGACTACGTTCTTCGACCAGGCACCATTGTCCGCGAGATCTTTATAGTACTTAAGCAATTCAGTAAATTCAGGCGTATCATAGATGTTAAAGATCTGACCGGTTGCATCATCCAGCTTGTAGGCCAGCGGCATCAGGTTGGCATCCACCAGGTTGAAGTCGTTGTTCTGCTCCAGCAGCAGCTGATCCAGCTCATGGAACTTCCAGCCATCAGCAGGCTTTGCTCCAAAGGCAGTTACACCCTGCTCATCTTTAGCAACCGTTTTCAAGTAATTAGCATAGGTTTCAGGACTGTTGATTTCCGGAAGATTGTATTTTTTGCGCAGATCTTCACGGTACAATACCACTTTATCTGTTACTTCAACATTGTTGTTCGGAACCATAAAGATCTTGCCGTCTACTTTAGCCTGCTCCCAGTTTACTTTCGGCATGTTTGCCCAGGTCTGTGGCATATATTTGGACAGCATGTCTTCTGTCAGCTCCATGAAGCCGCCTTTCAGTGCCTGATCGTTATAGAAAGCCCAGTTAGCCGTATACACAAGGTCGAAATCCTCATTGGCAGCAAATTTCAGCGGATATTTCTGTGTCCAGTCAGACCAGTCAAGAAACTCCGTTTCTACCGTAGCATTGATTTTCTCTTTCAGCTTAGTATTCAGCTCTCCGAACACCTTATCGTAATCACCAGGCTGTCCGCCGACCAGAATCATTTTGAGCTTAACTTCTTCGGAAGTATCTGGAGCACCGGAGTTTGCAGCCGAATTAGCAGCATTAGTGCTGCCATTCGTTGCCTCTCCAGCTGTGTTAGCGGCATTATTGCCGCCTCCACACGCACTGAGGATTGTTCCTAATGCCATCATTGTTGCCAATGTGACTGTGAGTTTCTTTTTCTTTTTCATCATGACATGTATTCCCCCTAAGGAAGTAGTGTTTGGAAAAGTATATTGATAACCGGGTTACCCCGGAATTATCCTTTGACAGCACCGATGGTGAGGCCTTGTACAAAATATTTCTGAATGAACGGATACGCAAGCAGGATCGGGCCTGTAGCTACAATCGTCATTGCCATCTTCAAGCTTTCTGTCGGCAGGTCCGAATTCACAACCGCACCTGAAGACATCATGGCTTTGCGCATACCGTCCATATTACCAAGCATTTTATAAAGATAATACTGAAGCGGCATCAGATCAGACTTGGAAATATACAGCAGCGCATTGTACCAGTCATTCCAGTAAGCAAGAGCTATGAACAGGCCAATAGTAGCAAGCGCAGGCTTAGATAAAGGAATAATCAGCTGCATGAAGATTCGGAAGTCGCCTGCTCCGTCAATTTTGGCAGATTCCGTGATTGCGTCAGGAATGCTGCTCATGAACGATTTCATGACGATAATATAGAATACATTCATCAGCATCGGCAGAATCAGGACTAACAGCGTGTCCTTGAGCTGCAGGAAGTTAATGATCAGCAGGTAAGAAGGCACTAAGCCGCCGCTGAACAGGGTAGTAAAGAAGAAATAGAAGGAAAAGCGGTTCCGCCATTCAAAGTCTCTCCGGGAGAGCACATAAGCAGTCATGGAGGTCAGGAACAGGCCGACAACCGTACCAATCAAAGTGACGGAAATGGTCACTCCGTAGGCCCGGAGCATTTCACCCGGATACTCAAAGAGCAGCCTGTAGGCTTCCGTAGAGAAGGTGGACGGAATAATCTGGAATCCCTTCTCGATAATGGAGCTCTCATCACTCAAAGAAGCGGAGATGACCAGCAGGAACGGCACGATACAGAATATTGCCAGAATGGTTAGTGTAACATATCCGATGATGGACAAGGTTATTTTATCGATATCAGCACGCTTGCGTACTTTTTTCATATCGCCGTTTATAGTAGTTGAACTCATTAAGCTGCCTCCTTTGTTTAGAATAGAGCACGGTCTTTATCGTATTTACGCACGGCGTAGTTGGCGAACATGATTGTCGCAAAGCCCAGCAGGGATTGATAGAAGCCGGCTGCAGCTGACATCCCGATCTCATTGGATGTGGTCAGGGAGCGGAATACGAACGTATCGATAACATCAGTATTGGAGAAGAGCAGTCCATTGTTCCCTACCATGTTATAGAACATGCCGAAGTCTCCGCGGAAGATGTTCCCTATCGCCAGAAGCACCAGGATGATCACAGTAGGAATCAGATTCGGAACGGTGATTTTCATGATACGCTGGAAGATATTCGCACCGTCAATCTGTGCTGCTTCGTACATTTCTGTATCAATGCTTGTAATCGCGGCAAGATACATAATCGTACCATAGCCCAGCGCCTTCCAGGCAGAGACCACGATCAGGATAAGCGGCCAGTAGGATGCAGTGTTATAAATATCAATAGGCTGCATGCCAAGCCCTTTAAGCAGTACGTTAAGCGTACCCACATCAAAGTTAAACAAGTTATAGGCAATCGCTCCGACTACTACCCAGGAAATGAAGTATGGCAGGAATAGTATGGTTTGTGTAATTTTCCGGAACCATTTCCCCGCAACCTCAAACAACAAAATACCGGCAAAAATCTGCAGCACGTTATTGATGATAATAAAAGCAATATTATACAGTGCTGTGTTCCGGGTTACCCGCCAGGCGTCACCGGAGCCAAAGAAAAATTTGAAGTTATCCAGCCCGTTCCACGGACTGTTAAAAATACCTCCGCTATAGTTGTACTGCTTGAACGCAAGTACGATCCCGGCCATTGGCACGTAAGCGAATACCAGGAAGAACAAGACTGCCGGAGTTAGCATAAGCAGCAAGGTTCTATTCTTTTTTACCTTATGCCAGAATCCATATTTGTTCTGTTTCATCTCCAATCCCCTCTCCACTACTCAATATCTCTATGTAATTATTATAGATAGGCGATTAAGGCTTGTGGATTGAGCGCGCCAACAAATACTAATACTTTTCCAACGATCATTTATAAAAAGTTTATCCTGAACAGCAAAAAACGCCGCCGCGGACATAATAGCCCGGACAACGTTTTCTAGGGGTTATACTTTATGCTTTTTACGGTACTCTCCCGGTGTCATCCCGGTAGTCTGCTTAAATTGCCTGTTAAAATAGATCAGATTCTTATAGCCCATCCGCTCGGCAATCTCATAGATCATCAGTGTAGGATCCTTGAGCAGCTCGAATACCCGGCTCATTTTACGTTCCTTTACGAAGTCTATAAACGGAATGCCATAGTCTTCCTTGAACAGATACCCTAGGTAATTCGGTGTAAAGTTAAACTGGACCGCCGCTTCCTTCAGTGTAATCTTCTGCTCCAGATTGTCTTCCACGTACTTCATAATCTCATCAATCAGCTTGCGCTTCTGGCGCTGGCGCTTCACGTATAACAGCTCGGACAGCTCGAAAAATCTCCGTCTCATCCAGGACAAAATATCATGTATCGTCTCAAACTGGAACAGAATCTCCGGCTGATGGGATTCCCACTGCAGCAGCTCGTACAGATTTTCGTTCTGCTGCTGCAGATCCGTATGGAGCTTTGAGGTGATCCGGATAATCAGGTCATAGACATCCTTTTTGCCGGCATTCATCATAAGCTGCAATAGATGATCATCGATGGCCACCAGATCATACTGGATAATAGCCTCCAGCAGCTGATCCAGGATCTCGTCTACGTCGCTGCCTGGTGTTCCGCGCGGTACAGGCTCCATCGTATCGCGGATCAGCCTGTTTTTGCCCAGCAGCCATTTGGCGCTGAGTGCAGCCTGCGCCTGCTTATACGATGCATGCAGCTCTGCTTCATTCCGGGCATAGCGGCCGGCGCCGGCTGTTATAGTGCAGAGCGAGGACTCTGCGGTTTTCCGGATCAGCAGCTCCATCTGTTGCAGAAACGCCTCTTGGGGAAGGCTGCATAGAATAATAGACCGGTGACCGGAGCCGATAATCATCGTTCCGTTCTTGTTCTCCTCAAGCAGGGCTCTGATCAACTGCTGGGTCTGACGAATCATCATGCGTGCATTTTCTTCGGAGACATCCTGCATTTTCCATTCCAGATCATCAATTTCTATGATGGCTGCTGTTGCCCCGTTAATTAACAGCGGAATCAGGGCAGCATTCAGCTGCGGCTCAGCAGGCTCCGGTGAATCCTCATCGAACCAGCGTAAGATAAGCTCCTTGTTAATAAGTGACAGGGCTTTGTTCAAGGACCGGTTCTGCTCCCGTTCCTGTTCAATGGAATGGCATAAATTTCCCAGCATTTCGTTCAAATCTTTATCCTTGACAGGCTTAAGCAAATATCCCGAAGCACTGATCTGAATAGCTTCCTTGGCATAGCTGAAATCCTCATGGCCGCTGATAAATACGATTTTCACCTTAGGATGGATTGCCTTGGCTCTTCTGGCAAATTCCGTTCCGGTCATAATCGGCATCCGGATATCAGACAGGATGACGTCTACACGCTCCTGCTCCAGCAGTTCAAGCGCATCAAAGCCGTTATTTGCTGTTCCCGCTACTTCAATATCAAATCCGCTGGATACTACTCTGCGCCGCAGCCATTCCAGATCAACGGCTTCATCGTCAACCAGCAGTACATTGATTGTACTCATCATGAATTCCTCCTGTTGCTCCTGTTGCCCTATACCGTTCATCAACGGGGTTGCCCTTCAGTCTCTTCGCTTTCTGTAAGCCCGGCCGGCAGCAGAAGCTGGACAGTCGTTCCTGCCCCGTAAATGCTTGCGATGGTCACACCGTATTCGTCCCCGTACCTCAGCTTAATCCGCTCATTCACATTTTTAACGCCGTAACCGCCTGACTGGCTCTGCCCGTGCAGCATGCTCCTGATCTCTTCAGGCCGCATGCCAACGCCATTGTCGATAACCTTCAGCTCAATATTATCGCCAACTCTCCGGCCGGTCAGACGAATGGAAATCGTTTTGCCAAACCAGGCATGCTTGAATACATTCTCGACAAACGGCTGCAACAGGAGCTTAATGACCTGCATATGCATAATCTCCTCGTCAACATCGACATACAGATTGAATGCATCGGCATATTTGACCCGCTGGATGTCCAGGTAAGTCTCCACCTGCTCCATTTCCTTCTTCAGTTCAATGTACACATTGCCCTGGTTCAGCGTCAGCCGGTAGAAATGCGATAAGCCTTCCACCATCTGCGTAACCTTTTCAATTTCGCCAAGATTAGCCAGGCTGCCTATAGTTGAAAGCGTATTGTAAAGAAAATGCGGATTGATTTGTGCCTGCAGGGCCTCCAGCTCGGCCTGTTTTTTCGAAACCTCCTGCACATAAACTCTGTCTATAAGCTCCTGAATGTTAGCAGCCATATCATTAAAGGAATCGGCAATCTGTACAAATTCATCATTTCCTGAGAACCTGATCCGCTTCTGAAAATTACCCTCCTGGAAGGAACGCACAAGTCCGACGATCCGGCTCATCTTGCGCCCAGAAATACGCGCTACTACAAACCCGATCAGGGTCATGACCACAAAGCTGAGCGTACAGGCAGCCAGAATGACCATACGCAGCCTGCCGGCATCCTGAGTCAGATACTTTTGCGGAACAAGGGTTTCAATGACCAGATCACTGCCCGGAATCTGCTCATGCAGACTCAGAAATTTCTCGCTTCCGGCATCATAATCAGCAGTTCCCCGTTGAAATATAGCCGTTCCGGCAGCCCTGTCCACCAGGCGCAATGTAATCCCTTCTTCCACGGGGAAGGTCTCAAAGCCGCCGAACAAATCCTCCAGCGGGACAGTGATCCGTATAAAGCCAACCAACGTTTTGTTATCACTGAAGCTGATCAGCCTGCGGACATGCGAGATATTATTCAGCTTCTGGTCGGTATCAATCTGCAGCCATATATTATCCCGCTTGGAGTCCTTCAGCGCCTGGAACCAATCCTTCCCGGTAATCTCCTCCAGAGGGAGGATATAATAGTCGCTGTCTTCTATCGGCTCATCGAGATCATCACCGGGAATCACATTATAAATATTATTAGGCGTATACAGCATAAACCGGATCTTATTCCCGAACAGCTGCAGCGGTGCAGTCAGCTGGGGTAGAATATCATCAATCAGGGTCAGGTAATTCTCGAACGGATTCCCTTTCAGCTCAATTGCGCGCTGAAAGGGCTGGCTTGCGAACAGGTTATCGGACATCCTCTGAATCTCATCCATCTGATACCGTATATTGTTTCTGGCCTGCTCCATCCCGGTTCTGACATTGGTCTCTGCCATCTCTGTCCGCGAATCGGTCAGCATCGAGTAGGAGATATAACCAATGAAGACATCCGTCAGCAGAACCAGAAGCAAGTAGGGAATCATCATTTTGTAGGTGAAAGGCATGTATTTCGTTAACCTGCGCATTGTTCGAGCCATCCTCTGTGTAAAATTCTTTAGCTTTGTATATGATCTCCGGACACGGTCTGCAGCATCAGCTCTGCAGGAGCAAGTCCTGCAGATACAGCCCGTAGCTTAACAGAGCCTGCATGGCCGGAGGCTTGAACCAGCGCCAGACACCAGCCGTTAAACGCACGGCGCAGGGGGGACTTGTCCGGCTCATGACTGCTCGGATTCCCGTTGCCTACGCCCAGTAAGGAGCCGGCCCCGGAAACCTCAAAACGGATTTCGTTATCGGCTGTGGGCACTATATTTCCATCCATGTCGAGGACAGCAACACGTACCGGAATCGTATCCGAACTGTCCGCGCGTGCCTCGTGCCGGTCAGGGATTAATTGAATCTGCTGAGGCTGGCCGGCTGTCACAACAGACTTCCGTGCAACTCCCTGTCCACTGTTTTTTCCGACTGCTTCCAGCTTCCCCGGCTCGTAGATCACTTTCCAGGTCAGATACCCGTCTCTGTCTACCTGCTGTTCGCCCAGGCTTCTGCCGTTCAGATACAGCTCCACGGCACCGGTATTGGAGAACACCCGAACCTCAACAGGCTTGCCCTCCGAGCCCGGCCAATTCCAGTGCGGCAGCAGATGGACCATCGGCTCCTCCGTCCACACAGCCTGCATATAATAATAGCTGTCCTTCGGGAATCCGCAAGTATCCATCAGTCCGAAATGGGAGTTTATACACGGCCACAAATACGGAGTCGGTTCTCCCCGGTAATCGAATCCTGTCCACATAAACACGCCGGTCAGAAAGCGGTTATTTACCAGGTCTCTCCAAGCCTGCTGCGGCGTGCAGCCCCATGAAGGAATGTTCGTGCCGTATTCGGAGCAGTAGCCCCTTACCGGATCATCTTCATAAATGCCTCGGGTAGCTGTATAACTGGCACATTCGCTGCCAATCATCAGTCGTTCCGGGTATTGCTCATGGTCACGGACATCCAGATGATCCCGGTGTCCGTAGTTATAACCTGTAATATCAACCGCATCATTATAGCCGTTTTCGTTCCAGCCGTGATTCATCGCAGCACAGGTCGGGCGTGTCGGATCTATGCGGCGGGTTGTGTCGGCCAGCGTTTTGAGTATCCGCGCGCCTGTGACGGTTCCTTCCAGCACCTCTTCATTCTCCATGCTCCAGATAATGACGCACGGATGGTTGCGGTCACGGTAGAGCAGCCGTTCCAGCTGGCTTAAGCCGTTCGGGCTGCTGTCCAGCTTGCGGTTCTCATCCATCACCAGCATTCCGATCCGGTCGCAGATGTCCAGCAGCTCAGGGGTCGGCGGATGATGTGCACTGCGGTAAGCATTGGAGCCCATTTCCTGCAGAAGCTTAAGCTTATATTCAATCAGGCTATCTGGCAAGGCCACGCCGACTCCGGCAAAATCCTGATGATTGCACGTCCCTTTAATTACCAGCGGCTCACCGTTCAGGAAGAACCCCTCCTCCGCATCAAAACGGATGCTGCGGATGCCAAACACCGTCTCGTACCGGTCCAGCTCTTTTCCTTCATGGATAATAACCGATTCTGCCCTGTACAAATACGGCGAATCCGGACTCCAGAGCATCGGCTGCTCGACCACGAAGCTCTGTTCCAGCTCCGTCTCGGCGTACCACTCTGCATAGGCTTCTGCTCGCTCGGCACAGACCTGCACCCCGGAACCGTCATAAATCACTGTCTGCAGCGATACCTGAAGACCTTCTGTGTAATTATTGCGGATGCGTGTGCGGATATTAACTGTTGCCTGTTCTTGGGCAACTTCAGGTGTGGTTATGTACGTGCCGTATTCCGCCACATGCAGCAGATTCATATTTTCCAGCCAGACATGCCGGTAAATCCCGCAGCCTTCATACCACCAGCCCTCACATTCCGTCGCATCCACCTTAACGACTATCACATTTCTGCCCTCATCGCCGTAACGCAGCACATCCGACAAGTCATAACTGTATCCGATATATCCGCCCTGATGTGAGCCGATCAGATGTCCGTTCACCCATACCGTGCTGGTACCCGACACTCCGTCAAAACGGATCAGCCATTTGCTGCCCTCAGCTTCAGCCGGCAGTTCAAACACCTTGCGGTAAAAGCCGGTTCCGCCCGGCAAATAACCGTGACTCCCGTCTCTGGCACCGAGGTGCTCATCCTGAACATACTGCTGCTCCACACACCAGTCATGCGGAATGCTGACAGAAGACCAGTCCAGCTGCTGCTCTCCCATTCCTTTATCGTTAAACGCGATATCCAGCCATTCCCCGTCCTTGCGGGTGCTTGCATCAGTAATACCGCCTGTCATTCCGGCTTTAACGGCATAGGGAATCTCTATATCCCCTTTATAAAAGCTCCATTCCCTGTCAAACTGTACCTTGCTTCTTCCTCTGCCACTGTTCATTCGAATACCTCCCGGTAAAATAATATTCTCATTGTAGAGGAGATTCGCCGGCTTCCGTTAGGACAATCCTATTAATGAATAGCACAAAATGAACATGCGTACAGCGATAGTGGCCCGATTGTGCACCAAACAGCACCGGCCGCCCAAGCACCGGTGCTGTTTGTGATAAACTGAATAACTCTAATCTAGCTGAAGTGTCTTACCAGGCGGAACCTCAACTGCTTGACCGTCAACAGAAATCCATAAGGACAAGGCACTCGGATTATAAACAAGGGTGCAGTCTGTGGAGTATTTCAGGTTGTTGTGAGCTTTTAAGTAACGGACGATCTCTATATTTGTTGCATACCAGACTTCTTCCCGATTGCTGATCCTTTGGCTGAATGCCTCAATCAGCTCCCAGTTATCCTGCACATCAAATTCATAGCTGTGTCCCCATACATAGAATAAGGAGTGGGAATCACCAGCCAGAAAAGCCTCCGTCAAATTCATCAGCTCAGGCTCGTTATGATGACAGGTCGGGTGCCATTCATACGGATTGTCCGGCAGATTAAACCTCAAGTGCGAATTAACCGTTCTGGCATAATCCAGCCCGGATGCTTTCAGCACCTCGATAGTCGCAGCATTATATGCCCCATAGGGATAGGCCATCCCCGTCACCAGATAACCGAATTGCCGCTCCAGATTTTGTTTGTCCTCTAATATTTCCTTCAACATAAGCTCTCGCGGAAGCTCTGGAAGCACGGGATGGGTCAAGCTGTGAACGGCAACTTCGTGGCCTTCATATAAGGCTTCCAGACCCTCCCGATTCATCCTTTTAATCGTATGCCCTTTATCCACCCAGAAGCTGCCTTCATGTTGAATTCCGGAATTCAAGTTAAACGTTGCCTTGAGCTTGTACTTATTAAAGATTTCTACCAGCCTTCTGTCCTGCTCCACACCGTCGTCATAGCTTAATGTAAAGGCTTTCGTTTTACCGCCGGGCCATAGTTTGGTTATCCGTTTCATATGAGGGCTCCTTTGTCCATTTAATCACCGATAATTCCTGAAGATTAAGCATTAGCCGGGTCAGCTTTGCTGCCGGAAAATATTCTGCAGGTTTATGTTTGCTTAATCTTTTTTTACCGTAATTTAATCATTAGCAGCTACACTAAAGTTGTAAAACCGCAACCGGCACACCGAGGAGGAATAAAGTATGACAGAACAATATGAAGTGGATCAATTTCTCAGACAGGTTAAAGCGATCGAACGCAATATTCACGAGCTGCTGCAAAAATCGCAATTATCGGACGAAGAACAAAGCTACATTCTCCGCCATATTATTGCGGTCCCTGTCTCCAACGAGGATGTTTATATAAAAAATGCAGGCTGAAGCTGCTGGTGACCAAATGGAGCAGGTTGGCTACGCTTACCATAGCGCAATGCCGACCTTCTCTTTTTCTTCTGCTCTAAATTCGACATAATCTCTGTAAAAGCCTTTATGTTGCATAACAATATCTAATTAATTCACAAGAATGATAATCTCATACCTTTTCGTAATAGAGAAATCAGGCCCGAATTCAAGTATACTGAAAGCGTATACTTTTGCAGAGAGAGGCGATGATGAGATGCATACAATCATTGATGAACGTGATTTCAGCTGTACCCGGGACGGGTTAACGATCCGCGGAAGAGCATTTATACCGGCAGGGGATCACCTTCCAGCCATCATTGTAAGCCATGGATTCGGCGGCAATGCTAAGGATCTCTATACATACTGCCAAACCCTGGTATCTTGGGGCTATGCAGCATATTGTTTTGATTTTTGCGGGGGCAGTGCTCCCGGGCAAGGCACAAGTGACGGGGCAACCACAGAGATGACTGTGCTGACAGAACGCGCTGATTTATTGGCCGTTATGGATTACGTTAAGGGTCTGGATGCTGTTGATGCAGACAAAATAACGCTTATGGGCTTCAGCCAGGGCGGATTCGTCTCGGCACTGGCCGCAGCCAAGCGCCCGGATGAAGTCGAAGCGCTGATACTCATCTACCCTGCACTCTGCATACCGGATCATGCCCGCGAGGGTGCTCTGGCCGGCGCCTCCTATGATGTCAATGATGTCCCTGAGGTAATCGATTGCTGGAATATGCGTATTGGTAAAGGGTTTCATGAGGCTGTAGTTGAGATGGACCCGTTCGAACAGATTGTTGCTTACAAAGGTCCTGTCCTGCTGATGCACGGAACGGCTGATCAGGCTGTGCCTTATACTTACGCTGTTAAAGCCCAGGAATCCTATGCGCCGGAGCAATGTCACCTGCAGCTGATCCAGGAGGCAGGGCATTCCTTTACCGAAACACAGAGTGCCAGTGCCTTGGTGTCGATACAGCAGTTTTTGCTCGGTAAAAAAGAGATTTTAACCATCCAGGTCCAGATTACAGGCTCGGAGGGCCGCAAGGAGGAGGGCTCGTACAAGCAGATTGCGGTTTTCTTCACGGGCAACAGTGACACCCCCTATTTCACAGGAGCTATATTACCGGGGGCTGAGGATGTACAGGTTTATTCTGCAGATCAATTAGTGAGCATGAGGGCCGACTACACTCTGGAAGGAACCGATTATGCGGGTGAGGAGTGCCGGATACATATTATCAACCAGAACGTGAACGGAGAGTGGAAGCCCGCAATAGAAACCGGCAGCAAGGCACTGGCTTTCTTGAATCAGGAGGATTTAACCGCAGTGCTGGAAGGATATACGGATGGGCTTACTGTACGGATTTATTCGGCAGTGCCTGATAGAGGGTAAGGCTGCTTTAAGCTCCCGGTATAGGGCAATTCTTAATCCGGTTTCTTTTGGGCATAAAAAGGCCTGTAGCTGCAATCGCTACAGGCCTTTTTACATTATTAATTTGCAGTAATTTTAAATATCCTGACAATAATCAAAATAGTCAAAATGCGCAGGAGACTGGCTGATCTTTCCGTTTCCTGTTGCATACATCCCGAAGTATACCCCGGTGAACCCTCCGGCTACCTCGGTGGCCACATAGGAGCATTCCCCGCTGCCGAGCCTAACCGCCTCTTGTCCGGCCAAAGAATAGCTGAAGACATACTGCAGGGAATCTGCCCGGATGCTCAGTACCACCTCGCTTGCCTCCAGCTCCGTCTCCCCCTCCACCTTCCACAGCGAACCGATACGCCGGCGCAGAAACAGCGTCCTCCGGCCGTTAACTTTTCTCACCCCAATCTCGTAATGGGCTCTTTCGTTCATATAGACGGTCAATCCAGCTTCTTCACCGTCATTAACCGGATCAAACAGCAGCAGAGCTGAGACCGCGCAATCGAAATCCTGCTGCCTGCGGCCGACAAAGGCCAGCTGCTGTGAGTCGTCCAGCGTATATTCTGTTCCATATAGCGTAAGACAGCTTTTCCGGTCAGAAAGCGAGTAGCTCTGTTCAGGCGGATTCTTAAAAAAGTTCCACTGCAGGCCAAGAGCCCCGCCATTGAAGCCGTCCCTGCCAAAGCGGGATAACGCCGCGTCATAGCCCCCGAAAAATCCGGGAGCTTCCATCTCCAATCCGATTCGTCCGTTTTCGCCAATCAGCGGCCAGCCGTCCTCGGTCCAGGTTACAGGTGCAAGGTACGTTTCCCTGCCCAGATGGTGGTGAAAGGGATATCCGACCGGCCGGATGCCGAGCAGTACGGTCCACCATGTGCCGTCATGGGCCTGAACGAAATCAGCATGTCCGGTAGCCTGGACTGGATGGCTGATGCTTCGGTGAGTCAAAACGGGATTGTATGGGCAGGTCTCAAAAGGCCCGTAAGGCTGACGGCTTCTGGCAACCGTCACCATATGGCCGTACTCCGTGCCGCCTTCCGCTATAAGCAGATAATAGAGGTCATTTATCCGGTACAAATGCGGCCCTTCCGGAAAGCTGCCGCCGGTCCCTTCCCAGATCAGCTGCCGTTCTGTCAGAATGTCACCAGTAGAGAGATCCATTTCCGCCTGGTAAACTCCCGGAACAGCATCCTTGTAGCTTCCCGTGCCTGTAATATATACTTTTCCGTCTTCGTCAAATAATAGTGACGGATCAATTCCTCCCCATTGGTCCAGATAAAGCGGCTCAGACCAGAGGCCCTCCGGCTTGTCCGCCCGGATGATAAAGTTCCGCCCGCCAACCGTATTGGTTGTCACAATGTAAAACTGTCCGTTATGAAAGCGGATTGTCGGCGCATAAATGCCCATATAGCTGAACAACGGGCCTCCGTCTGCCCCCTCGCTGCTGAGCAAGGGCACCTGGCTCTCCCTTGTTAAGCCGTGGCCGATCTGCCGCCAGTTAATCAGATCCTTGCTGTGGAAAATAGGCAGCCCGGGGAAATAACCAAACGAGCTGTTAACCAGGTAATAGTCGTCACCCACCCGGCAGATGCTCGGGTCCGGATAGGCTCCGCTGACAATCGGATTGCTGAATTTCATCTCCATGCTCCTTCTCTCTTTTTTATTTGACAGCGCCAATGGTGATGCCTTTTACAAAATACTTCTGGAAGAACGGATACGCGATCAGGATCGGCAGGACCCCGATAGCCGCAATGGCCATCCGGACGGAAGTGCTTGGGAGCTCCGCTATCGCTGCTCCGGCGTTCACGCCAGCAGCATTGCTGTTGCTTGTCAGGAACTGGATGTCCATCACCATCTTGGTGAGAATCGTCTGAATCCCGAACATCCGGGTGTCGGTAATATAGATCAGGCCGTTGAACCAGTCATTCCAGTAAGCGATAGCCTGAAACAGTCCGATCGTTGCCATAATAGGCATGGATAACGGCAGGATGATCCGGTAGAAAATTTTGATCTCCCCCGCCCCGTCTATACTTGCCGCATCAATCAGTGCAGGCGGAATCGAGGTCAGGAAGAACGTCCGGACCAGCAGGATATTAAAGCCGTTCATCAGCAGGCCTGGCAGGAGCAGGCCGAAGAGTGTGTTTTTGATATCAAAAAGCTGTGTATACACCAGATAAGTAGGCACCAGACCGCCGTTAAAGAGCATGGTAAAAAAGACGATGAAGGTCCAGAACCTGTTCAGCGGCATATCCCGGCGGGACAACGGATAAGCCAGCATCGAGGTGATGGCCAGACTTACTGCAGTTCCTACCGTTGTTATAAGAATTGTAATGCCGTAAGCCCGGCCCAGCTCCAGCTGATGCTGCCAAAGGTACTCATAGGCCTTCAGGCTGAACGCCTCCGGGAAGAATGTATAGCCCTGCCGGACGATACTTTCTTCACTGCTGAACGACGCAATTATCAGCAGGGCAAAGGGAACAAGGCACGCCGCAGCAAATAGCCCTAAGACCATATTAGAAATCCATTTCATTGCTTTACTCTCATTAATCATAATCCGCTCACCCCGATTCTATTTAGAATAACGCATTATCTTTGCTGAACCTGCGGACAAGCAGATTCGCCCCGAGCACCAGGATGAAGCCTACGATGGACTGATAGACGCCGGCCGCCGATGCCATCCCCATATCCCCTGATACCATCAGTCCCTTGTAGACATAAGTATCAATTACGCTCGTCGTATCCGAAATAAATCCGGCATTCATCGGCACCTGATAGAAGAGCCCGAAATCGGAGTAAAAGATCCGGCCGATACCCAGCAGTGTCAGCATGACAATAACCGGCGTAATCAGCGGAATCGTTATGGAGCGGATCTGCGCCCACTTGGAGGCTCCGTCCAGCGTTGCAGCTTCATAGTACTCCGTATCAATACTTATAATAGAAGCCAGAAAGATAATGCAGCTGAAGCCGATAGATTTCCATAGATGAATAATCGTCAGGATAAACGGCCAGTACTTCGGCTCGGTGTACCACGAAATCGGATCAATCCCCAGGAGCGGCAGGACGGTTTTATTCATAAATCCCGTCTCCAGGCTCAGTCCGGCATAGGCCAGGTAACCGACAACCACGAATGAAATTAGATGGGGCAGAACAATGACACTCTGATAGAACCGGGACAGCACCTTTTTCTTGATCTCATTGAGCAGAATGGCAAAGGCGATCGCGAATAGCGTTCCCAGCACGATGAACACCGCATTATATAAGATCGTATTTCGCGTAATGATATAAGCGTCACTTGTCTGGAACAAATATTTGAAATTCTGAAAGCCGATCCATTCGCTGCCGAATATGCCTTTGGTGAAATTGATATTTTTGAAAGCAATGAATATCCCCAGCATCGGCAGATAATTGTTGATCAGCAGATAGACGATTCCCGGAATCATCAGCAAGTATAAGGGGGCATATTTAAGCTTCTTGCTGCCTTGCTTTAAGCTCAGCTGCTTCATTTGGTCTGCACTTCCTTTCCTTTGGCAAAATAGCATTTTAAAAATACGATCCAACCAGCCTTCTGCTGATTGGATCGTAAGCCTTCCTATTTGGACGCGTTGCCGGCAGCCCATTCATCCAGCTGCTTCTGCTTTTCGGTGATGATGGTATTAATACCGGCATCATCGAGCTTCTTCAGGAATTCGGGAAGCGCTTTGTCCAGCTCAAGCACGCCGCTCTCGATAGCCCGGCGGTATTGGTCAAGCACCGCATTGCAGGCGGCAATTTCAGCCTTTACAGAATCACCATTAAAAGTAAAGCCGAGGGCTTTGGATTTGGCCGCAGACTGGTTGAACTCGTTCATCTTCACATACACTTCAGGATCATCGCCCTCGAAGACAAAGGAGAGGAACTGGTTGCCGTGCATCCAGCCGTCACTCTTGTATCCGACATTGTCACCTGTGACCCCATCCGGGTATTTGATCACATTATCCGTACCTTGGACTTTTACATAATGCTTGCCTTCAATGCCCCAGTCGATCAGGTTTACAATGTCCTTGTCGGTGTACATCAGGTTCAGAAACTGCAATGCTTTTTCCGGCTGCTCTGAAGTGGCTGCAACACCGATAGCTACGTTAGTCACCGTATCGGTCATGGCCACTGGCTTCTGCGTACGTGCAGCAGTCATTTCCACCCCGACATTGCGGCTTTCCTGCGTTTCAAAGCCCGGCTTCATCGCGGATAACCAGCTGGCTGCCTTGCCGGATTTCACCATCACATTGTTTAATTCCGGGCTGGTTGCAGCATCCTTGACCAGGTAGCCTGCCAGATACCACTCGCGGATCTTGGTTACAATCTGTTTGTACTCCTCGGAAGCGAACAGGTTCACGACCTTCAGATCATCAAGTCCATGATTCAGCAGGACACCCAGGTTGTTCCCGAGCGGGTCCTGGATTCCGTAAGTACTGAGAATCGAACCGTTCGTCAGATTGGTAGCACCGGCCATTCCCGGCTCATTTTCTTTTACTGCCTTAAAGATTAACTCGAAATCATCAAAGGTTGTGACCTCATCAAGGTTGATGTTATATTTGTCCACAATATCCTTGCGGACTACGATACCGAAATCCTGCGCCAAATCGCGGAGACTCGGTACACCGTAGCTGACGCCGCCAACCTTGGTAGCGTTATAGTAATCGACGCCAAGGGCATCGATTGTCCCTTGTGCATTGGCTTCCATGATATTGCCAATCGGGTACAAGGCTCCTTTGGCTACCTGATTGCTATAGGTGCTGAGCATGGCGAACATATCCAGCTTTTCCCCGCTTGATAGCATCAGGTTGATCTGGTTGGTGAAAGCACTGTTACTTATCGGCAGAAGCTTGACCTTTACATTGATTTTGTCCACCGAAATCTTGTTGATGGCCTCTTGTACCTCCTGTATGTCTGCCGGTATATTGGAGAACGCCGGATAAGCGTACACCACTTCATAAGGCTCCTCTTTACTCCCGGACGGATCGGCACTGCCTGCTTCTTTGTTCCCTCCACCTGCATTGTTACCCCCGGCATTTCCTGAACAAGCGGTTACTGCCAGCATAAATACCAGTATGAGACTCAACCAGCCAAGCTTTTTCTTCATTCTTCATCCCCCTGTACCGTGTATGAGTTGGAATCGAATTTGCATCGAATCTGTTTATAATGTTACAGCGGGCCACATTTCCTCACTACTCTGTTTTCGACCTCACATTTGCACATTTTCGACCTGTATGCCTCTACTGCTTATGCTTGTTCCGGTAGTCCTTCGGGCTCATCCCAACCACCTGCTTGAATCTCCGGGAGAAATGGGCCAGGTTGGTGTAGCCTGCGCGGGAGGCAATGGAGCTGACCGACTGATGGGTTGCCGTCAGCAAATCGCGGGCCAGCAGCATCCTTTTGGATACAATAAACTCCGTGACGGACTGGCCGGATTCCTTCTTAAAAAGCCTGTCCAGGTAATCCGGGTTCAGGAACACATGGCTGGCTACAGCCTCGCGGGTCAAATCCTCCGATTCCAGCTCCTGCAGGATGAACTGCTCCGCATCCTTCATAATCGGCTGTGATTGCTGAACCGTTCCTACATAACCGGTCGCCTTGGAGAGGGTATGCTTCATCCATTCCTTCATATCCGTCAGGGAGCGGACAGCCCGCTGGAACAGCACGGAGGAGGTTTCATCGTTGAACAGGAGCTGGGCCTCAATGCCGCTTAACTTCAGTACATAATAGACCATCTGCAGAAAGTTATGGTGAAACCGGTATAAGCTGTCTGCATCTATCGTCTCTGCACCGCTTAGGCTATGAAGGAACTTCTCCGCCTCTTCCAGCACCCTGTCTCCGTGTCCCTCCTTCAGCAGCACAGACCAGGTACTCATATCCGGCAGAACTATATTCTGCTGGCCATAGGGTTTATTCCGCCACAACAACACTCTATTGCCGTGGGCTACATTGTTCAGATCCCATTCCGCCAGCCGGCCTACCATATCCGTCAGCTCATGGCCAAGAACCTCATTGCCGATGTAGACAGATATGTCGCAATAGAAATAGGTGCTTGCTGTATCTATAAAAGTACGCCCGCGTGCCTGCAGCGTCTCCTGGATCTCAAGTGCATTCCGCTCCACAGGAATCAGCGCCAGCAGCTTACGCTCCGGCAAGCCGAACAGCAGGCCGCTGCCCTGAATACCCAGCAGCTCGGCGCCGGAGTTGATCAGGGCATATTCGATGATTTTTTCGTCGCGGGGTGTAAAGGATTTGTTGTAGCGCTGGATGGATATAAGGGCAGGCAGCAGCCTCATGTCGGTACCATACGGAATGTTGCGTACTTCTGCTTCCCTGCGGATCAGCTCCGGATTGGACGGAATCGTATGGTTAAGGATGTCCAGCCAGAAGCGCTCCGCCAGAAGCGGCTGGTGCTTGGCCCAGAACTCCCCGAACCGGCTGTACTGCTTGGTCTCCTTGTCTTTGTTGATTTTCTCCGCTGCCCTGCGGGCGACATCACGCAACTCATCCTCAGCGACCGGTTTCAATAAATAATCAAAGCTCCCAAGCTGCACCGCCCGCTGCGCATACCGGAAATCGGCATGGCAGGTCATGAACACAGATTCGGTGCGCGGATAATGCTCTCTTACCCAGGCCAGCAGCTCGAGTCCGCTTCCTTGCGGCATCTCAATATCGCATAGCATGAAATCCACCTGAGCACTTTCATAGATTTCTTTGGCCTGGCGGGAATTATAAGCCGTATAGACGGGACCTATCCCTAGGGAGGCCCATTCTATTTCACTCGTCAGTGAATCCGCAAACAGCTTTTCATCATCTACAATCAGCATGGTTAACATGGTGCAGTACCTCCAGGGCTATGGTTTGAATGATTGTCAAGAGCAAACGGAAGTGTAATTCCAACGCTTGCCCCGTGCGGAACAGCATTGCAGAGGGTGACTTCCCCCTGCCCGTGATAGAGGAGGCGGAGCCTCTGCTTCAGGTTCCGTATGCCGATATGTTCGCCTTCTTCATCAACGATGCGCTCCTCCTGATTAATCTTGCGGATGATCTCATCCTGAAAGCCCGGCCCGGTATCCCGGATCTGGATCTGGATTCCCGCCTGTTGCTGTTCACTCATCTCAAGCTCGATATACAGGTACACCGGATCATCCAGAGTAATGGCATGCTTGACTGCGTTCTCCACAAAGGTCTGAATGACCAGCGGAGGCACCGGCGTATTCAGCAGAAATTCGGGAGCTTTGATCTCGGGAATCAGCTGACCGGGAAACCGCAGCTCCTGAATGCGCAAATAATTTCTCACATGCTGCAGCTCGTCCCTGAGCGTGACAAAGCTTAGATTACTCTGAAACATATAACGGAAATAACGGATCAGATACAGCGACAGCTCCTCCAACAGCTTCACTTCCTTGGTCCGGGCCAGGGTATGCAGCAGGTTTAAGGTGTTGATATAAAAATGGGGCTTGATCTGCAGCTGCAAATGCTGGAGCTCTGCCTTCTGCTTGTTCAGCTGCTCTTCGTAGACGTTAATGCGCAGGTTCTTGATCTGCTCCATCATATTGTTGAACGTATCGTTAACGGCCCTGAACTCACTGGAAGTAGGAAATTGTTTAATCTGGGTATCCAGGTTACCCTGCTGAATCCGGTTCATTGCTTTTAACAGGCGGTTCAGCGGAAGAAGCAGTGTTTTGCGCAGCAGCATCAACCCCAGCAGCAGAATGAGTATGGAGGCAAAGGGCAGGATAAACGAGATCGCCCGCAGCGTCGGCAGCTGCTGCAATATTTTTTCCTCCGGTATAAACGCATACAGGCTGAAATCTCCTTCGTGGGATCGTTCACCAACCGTCAGATAACGCTCCTTAGCCCCCGTCAAATAATAGGACCCCTCGTTCAGCTTGATCTCGGCACCTGTATCACGGATAAAGCTCTGGTTAACCAGCGCATTTCCGCGGTCGTCCACGAGCAGAGCTGCTCCTTTATCGCCGATCCCCAGCAGCTCCAGCGGGGTTTTAAAGGCATTCATATTGATCCATGCGCCTACAACCGATTGATTCGGCATTACAAAAAAGCGCATCAGGTACGTCTGGTCCCCGCTGCGCTGAACATACCAGCTCTTCATATGCTGGCGCTGCAGGCTTTCGCTTTTGCTAACATCATTGACAATATAATCCTTCATGTACGTCCTGTCGATATAGGTGGATCTGGTCTGAAAGGAATACAAAAAAGCATCATCCGAAGCCAGGAACACAAATAATCCGTCCAGCACAGAGTAACGCAGAATAGAATTTGAAAGATTGTTGTTAATCCGCTGTTTTACAAAGAGACGCTCATCCGGCGCGGTATAAAAATCAAAATCCGACAGCTCCGGATCAAGCATCAGGCCGTTCAGATAGTTGTCGGCTTCCTGCAGCCGGGCATCAACCTGGCTTCTGTACAGTGACAGAAGATCCTTGCTCGATTCTGCGACCTGGGTTCTTACCGTATGAATGGCATACACATTGGAATAGATCAGGAATGCAATGAGCGGAGTGACAATCAGAAATAAGCCGGCCAGCATTTTCACGCGGATGGACTTCCAGGTTAAAAAAGGATTATGCCGGATACGGAGTGTACGGAGCATGGTGATCTTCCTCTCTGTGCTGAGAATACGATATCTATTCTGACAGAACGATAATACATCACTAAGCCGGTATTGGCGATATGTATATTTGGTTGTGGGAAAGGATACTCACGTAAGGTGAGAAGGGGCGGGGATGAAAAAAAGATGCTCTGGGATAAAAAAACAGGCTGCCTCCCAAATGATATGATCCCCCTATAGTAGACAGAAAAAAGCAAGCCGTTTAATCTGTCTACTATGGAGGGGATTTTTTTATGGGCGAAATGAGAAGAACGTACGATGAGAAGTTCAAGAAAAAGGCAGTTGACCTGTATCTCAAAAAGGGATTGGGGTATAAGAGTGTAGCGCGTGAAATGGGCATCAACGATTCACTGGTTCGCCGATGGGTAAAGCACTTTGAGGCAGAGGGAGTAAAGGGCCTTGGAGAAAAAAAGAGGGAAAGCAAAAGGGCCAGGAATGGGCAGATCTCGAACACGTCCTGAAGATCCAGAGGCCAAGATTAAGCGCCTTGAGGCAGAAAATGAAATGCTAAAAAAGCTCTTACAGATGTGAAAGGAGGAATGGACGCTGTTCCGAGCAGCAAAAAGCTTGCAGTCATTAAGGAATTGCTTCATAAGAAATACAGCCTTTACCCTGCTATGCAATCTGGCTGGGGTATCCAGAAGTGGTTTTTACAAGTGGTTGAACCGGCAAACGTTCGTTTCACCCAAGCAACGCGAAGACGAAGCGATGAAGCTTAAAGTTGTCGAATGCCACGAGAAGAATAAAGGCATTTATGGATACCGCAGAGTGAAGGTATGGCTAAAGCGTACCTACGCCATTCATATGAATCACAAACGTGTACAGCGACTCATGGGCGAGCTAGGACTTCGAGCAGTTATACGGAGGAAAAGACCTTACTATGGCAAGAAAGAGGCTTACGTGATCTCTGACAACCGCCTGAATAGAGAGTTTACAGCAGAGCAGCCGAACCAAAAGTGGGTCACGGATATTACGTACCTTATCTTCGGTGGACAAAGGCTGTACTTGTCTGCGATTAAAGATCTGTTTAACAATGAAATTGTAGCGTACCAGATTAGCTCGCGGAATGATCTAAAGCTGGTGTTGGATACAGTCAAAAAGGCGAGAAAACGGCGGGACACCAAAGGTGTTCTTTTGCACAGCGACCAAGGATTTCAATATACTAGCTGCCAATACAGTAAACTACTGGAGCGATATGAGATAAAGGCGAGTATGTCCAGAAAGGGTAACTGCTGGGACAATGCCTGTATGGAGAACTTCTTCGGTCATTTTAAATCTGATTGTTTCTACCTCCACTCCTTTCACTCTGCTAAACAGGTGAGGCATGCTGTGCAGCAATATATCCGCTTTTACAACCATGCACGTTTCCTTTTTCTGAACAGGCGATAACCCCTTCCGCCAAATCGCGTACATCTACAGAGTTGAAGGAGCCTTCAAAGCCTACAGACATTTTACCGTCGCAATATTGCATAATCAAATGCGCCACCGGCCCAAAAGCATAGTCATTAGGTCCGCATATACCTGAAGGATAAACAATGGACGCATCCAGATTATGCTCTTTTACCGCTCTTTGGACAATTTGGGTCGCCAGTGCTTTGGTTTTACTGTAATATCCGACAACCGCTTCCGCATCCAGAATCTCTGGCTCAAGGATAATTTCCCCATGCGGTAATTCTGGAATAGCGCCTGTCGAGCTCACGTATACCAGTTTCTTAGCCTTTCGGGAATTTCCCAACAGTCCGGCTGCTCCGGTCAATAAATAGATAGTATTAGTCTTCATAGTAGATTTCCCTCCATGCATGATTCAAATGATCTCTCACTTGTTGGATACATTCTATCGGGAAGATGTTGTCAGATTGATTACGAGATGTTTGAGAATTGTTAATCTAATTATGGATAGCATTATGAAACATATTGGAGACCAGATGCCTTGGAGGATGATATAAATCAAAGGGTTAATCAGCAATAAAACAAGCCCAAACTTATGACGGTCTGGGCTTGCTTGGGTATACTTTTTAGAGATGCATACCTATCCATTTTCCAACTAATATGATGGAGCACTAAAGCTGCAAAAAACAAGGCTGGTAATCCTTATTTCACTTGAATAATGTCTCATTAAATATGATAAAGATATTTAGATTCGTTCAGCAGCACCTAGATTGGCTCATAGAAATTGATAAATCCTCTAAAAGAAAATCAGCTTTTATGCACACTAATACAGTTTATATTTCGTTATGTGTATATTCTGTATTGGAATCCTAATAAGCAAATTCGCCTGCATAAATTCTGCTTGGACAGTTGTTCCAGTACCCGCCAGGCTTGAAATCTCCATTCCATGTTGCGGCCCGTAGAAGATCTCGATTCTCTCTTTTACACTCAATAACCCTATATGGTTGCCATCTCCGCTATTCAGGTTCTCGTGAACTTGTTTTAACCGCTCAGGTTCTATACCGCTGCCATTATCCCAAACCTTAATGTGAAGCCGCCCCTCCTCTTTCCGGGTCTCAAAGTGAATCTCTCCAGAATGATTGATGGAAGAAAGGCCATGAACGATAGCATTTTCAAGCAGAGGCTGAATCAGAAAATTTAACACCCTGAATAAGCTTCTGCGTTTGCCCGAATCGCTGTATTGTAATTTTGGGCAAGCAGGCTAAGGCCAATTATAGAAGGCAACACAAATAAGGGAAGGTAAAATACAACAAGCTTTCTGGTCAGGCTCCATTTGTTCCATCTTCTATTTAACCATTTAAGTTTCGGAAGGCATTCTCTTGGTGCTGTCATAAGGGCTCCTGTCTGCTCCTTTATTGATTCTTCTGTACGACTATTGATTTCAGCCCTTGGTCCAAATGATTGATTATTTCAAAAATATATTATAAAAGCTTAAAAGAACAACCCGTTTTTCGAGTTGTTCTAAAGTTGGTTATTGCTTCAATTTTATTTAAATCATTCTGGCCACTTCATGCGCTTCGCTGACGGCGTTCAAAGCTCTGCGGGCACGTAATGCATCACCGATCACATGCATGGGTATATGACGTTCATCGCAAAAAGTATGAAGGCCTTCATAGCTGCGTGACTTTGCCCCGATAGCGACAACAACAGAGTCACATGGATACGCAGAAACTACACCTTTGCTTTCAATGACGACGCCATACTCATTAATTTCAAGGCATTTGGTGCTGGTCAAAAGATGAACTCCTGATTCATGCAGGCTTTCCATTACACAGATCGAACGTAACTCCCCCAAGTCTTTAGCCACTTTATCCAGCATCTCAACTACAGTGATCTTAGAAGCCTTACCATGAAGGTATTCTGCAACCTCAAGACCAACTAGGCCACCGCCAATAATAACGACTTCTCCGGAAACCATTGCTTCTCCAGATAGTACATCGTGCGAATTTGTAACCTTCGTCAACTGGCTTCCGGGAATATTTAGCTGCATCGGAGCTGCACCGATGGCCACAATAACTTCGTCTGGGTTAAGCTCTTCCAGCAATGACTCTGTAACAGGGGTATCCAGTCTGACCTCAATACCCGCTCTACTTACCTGTTCTCCTCGGGATATAGCCGCTGCCTTCATCTCTTCTTTTCTTGGTGCTTCACCAGCCAGGGCAAATTGACCGCCCAATGTATTAGTCGCCTCGCAGACAATGGGCTGATGCCCTCTACGTTTTAGGACCATAGCTGCTTCCAACCCTGCGATTCCGCCTCCAGCAATAATTACTTTTTTAGACTTTTCAGCTGGCTTCAGTTTATACTCAGCTTCTCTACCCAGTGCCGGATTTCTTAGACATGTGATAAATGGCACTTCTGTAGAAACAAATCCATCGTAGCAGCCTTGATTGCAGGCTACACATTCAACGATATCCTCACTTGTTCCATTTCGCGCTTTATTGCAAAACTCAGGATCAGCTAGTTGTGCCCGGCCGATAACGACCATATCCGCCTTATCATCAGCTAGAATATCTTCAGCTTGGGCAGGTGCATTGATCCGACCTACAGCTACAGTGAGCATTCCAGTTTCCCGACGGATACGGGCTGCGTTATTTACATTAAACCCTCTGGGAAGGTCAATAGGTGGCACCTCATATTTTATTGCTGCTGAGGAGAAATTGCCGCGGGAAACATCGAGAACATCGACACCGGCAGCTTGGGCCATCTTACAGAATCCGATAACATCTTCAACAGTAAGACCACCTTCCAGGTAATCATCGTGAGCGTCAATACGCATAAAAATCGGCATATCATCCGGTATATTCTGGCGGATAGACGAAATACATTCAATCAGGAATCTGGCTCTGTTCTTCAGGTCTCCCCCATATTCGTCGGTTCTCCGGTTAAAGAAGGGACTTAGAAAGGAATGAGGGGTGTAGTTATGGCCTGCATGAAATTCAATGGTATCAAAGCCAGCTTGGACGGCACGCCGCGCCCCTTCTCCAAATGCTTTAGCTGCAGCTTTTAATGTCTCAATCTCTGCTCCTGGTATGGTATATTCTGTACCGGGCACAGGCACGGGACTTGGAATAATGATCATCTGCTCCGGATCACTGGCAACTGCCAATCCGCCTAGCCATAACTGAATTCCTGCCTTGCCGCCTGCCTCATGAATGGCATCTGTAAGCTGCTTTAAACCCGGGATATATTTATCTTCTGAAATCGCCAAAAACTTCTTAGGGGAAGCTGGAGCATATACCGAGCATACTTCGGTGAAGTTTAGGCCGCATCCTCCCTCTGCTCTTGCAACATGGTAATCAATCAGCTGCTGAGTGACAAAACGTTCTTCATCAGGCATTTTAGTTCCCATAGCTGGAAAGATGATTCGGTTCTTCAACTCTAAACCTCTGATTGTAATTGGGCTGAAAAGTGTAGGATAGGCCATAAACATTCTCCTTCTAATTCTTTTTATAAGGTTCCGGTACTTTGTAATAATTTTCACATAATCAACATTACTTGATTACTGACAGCTCAAATATACCTGAGAAAAGAGAATGTTACAATATGTTTAAAACAATTTGTTTGAAATTTCCGCGAACTCTCTTATTTAGAAAACAACGAATGCATCAATAATTTAAGATACTCTATACGAGCTTCTTTGCTGGCCAAGATTAAACCATCTGTTTTCATAACTCCTTCGTATTCCGTTGGATAGTTAACAGATGAAGTGAAAATTAAATATTTGAATTTGAAGTTTGTCTCATCTCCTGGGATAAGATTGCGTAAGCATTCTTTGAGCAAGTTACCAATTTCCTGGGAGAGATCAATAATTCGTCTTGAAGTTTCATCATTATCCGCACATTCTAAGGAATGCGTATGTATCACTCTGTTACCGGGAAAACGCAGTGAATATTCCATGATCTCATTTGCAGATAACAGCAGTTTCTCTTTTTCACTGTAGGTTTCATTTTGAAGTATTGATAATACGGCAAGGGTATTTTCAATGTAGAATTCTTTTACCAGCTTGAGCATTTCGTCTTTGCTTCTAAAATAATAATTAATAGCGCTCACGTTTACATTGGCTTCCTTAGCGATTGCCCTAATCGCAATATTACAGCTTTTATTCTTCCCCATTAGATAAAGTGCACGATCCAAAATTCGTTCCTCAATATTTTTTAACTCCCTCATTGTTACCCCTCCGATAATTCACTCTTATGACATTATAATTAGAAACAATAATGATAAACAATAGATACTATTTTTCCAAAACTTTATTAAAATAAGACCTTTAAGTTGGCACCACTTGTTCTTAAAAGTTAAAGAGCAAGAAAACCTGGATAACACCCAATACTTCTAAAATCAAAAAAGTCCTGTCTTAGGAATTCCCTAATCAGGACTTTTTTGCAGTATTATATGCACAAGATTAATCTTATTCAGAATACTGAATACCCGCAATAATTATCAATTTTCGCGATTCACTTTTTGCAGCTTTCATTGCCATTTTTTGCAGCATTGGTGATCCATCACAAAACTCAATTAAATTCCTAACCACACCGGCTATACCCGCAATTCCCGCATGTCTTACACCCCTCTATGTTTATAAGCGATGCACTCCCGCAGGAAGGGCAGAGATCCCGCGAAGCCGCCAAGTTGCTGTGCGTCCCGTGTCCGCCGTGCCCGGCATCCGCCGGAGCCGCGGCTGGCACGCTTGATTTCAGCTCGGCGCTGAGCGCCTCATTGAAATCGAGCTCCAGGGTGGCCGCGATCGGAGCGGCCACGTGGTCGTCATGTGCGTTGTTCTGCACATGGGTTTCGAGGGCTTTAGCTACAGCGTCGGCGATGGACTCGACGCGATTGGCGCCGAAGCCGATGGCGCCGGAGCCGCCGATGCCCTTGAGATGCTTGATCAGCAGCTCGACCTTTTCGCCGTGGTCGCCGTAACGCAGGAACAGCGAGCAGACACGGCCCAGGGCTTCGGCCATGGCGAAGACGTCGGAGCCGGCCTTGCCGACATTCAGGAAGATTTCGCCCGGAATGCCGTTCAGGTCGTTTATAGTGATATACGCCATGCCAAACGGCGTGTTGATCTTATAGGTTGCGCCGCGCAGCACGTGCGGGCGTTTTTTGTATTGTTTGTCGCCCCCGCTTTCTTGCGGTGCCGGGCTTACTGCCACTACCGGAGCTGGAGAAGCCACCGGGGCCGGTTCAGCAGCAAGTTCTTCTGCGGCAGGTGCGTCCTTTTTCTCTTCCTTCTTCGCCGTTTCCAGCACCTGCACATCGCGGCTGCCGTCGCGGTAGATCGTTACGCCTTTGCACCCGAGGTCGAAGGCCATTTCGTACAGCTCGGCGGTTTCCTCGACAGTGAAGTCGGACGGGCAGTTGGCCGTCTTCGAGATGGAACTGTCCACCCAGCGCTGAATCGCTGCCTGCACACGGATATGGTCCTTGGCGGACAGATCCATCGAGGTTACAAAATACTCCGGCAGCTCCTCACCCGGATGGGCCTCCAGCCACTGCTGGGCAATGGGCACGAACTGCTCGTCATAGCCAAGCCGGCTCTGGCGGAAATATTTGAAGGCAAAGTAAGGCTCAATCCCGGTCGATGTACCAACCATAGTTCCCGTACTACCGGTTGGAGCCTGTGTAATAACAGTGACGTTACGCATCCCATGCTCACGGATAGATTTCCCGACCTCCGGATACACCTCGGTAATGTTGCGCATAAAACCGCTCTGCAAATATTTTTCTGCATCAAAAGCCTTGAACGAGCCCTTCTCCCCGGCAATCTCTGCCGAAGCCAGATAGGCCTCCCTTGCCATAAAACCATACAGCTTGTCCAGGAACTCCAGCGATTCCGGGCTGCCGTAACGGATGTTCAGCTTGATCATCAGCTCAGCCAGACCCATAGTGCCCATGCCTACGCGGCGCTCCAGCTTCTGATTCGCTTCATTTTCCGGGAAATGATATGGTGTCTTGTCGATAACATTGTCCAGGAAACGGACGGAATAACGGGTCGTTCTCGCCAGATCCGCCCAGTCCACATCATGGTTTTCCGCATCATAGAACCTGGAAAGATTGACCGCCGACAGGTTACAGACGCCCCAGCCCGGTAGTCCTTGTTCTCCGCAAGGATTCGTACAAATAATCGGATTAAAATACCAGCTGTTCGACATCTGGTTATAGTATTCCATAAACACAACGCCCGGCTCCGCCGATTTCCAGGCCGATTCAATGATTGTATGCCACACATCGCGCGCTTTTACAGTCCGGTAAGGGATAACCGCACGGCCGGCCGCCTTCCATTTATCCAGATCCCCGTCCCAGAGCTCATCGTAATCCGGGTCGCTGGTGTCCGGGAAGACGAGCTCCCAGTCCAGATCCTTTTTGACAGCCAGCATGAAGCTGTTGCTCACGCATACCGAAAGGTTGGCATTGGTCACCTGTCCCATTGTCTGCTTCACGGTGATGAAATCCAGCACATCCGGATGCCAATCGTTGATCATCAGCATCAGCGCCCCGCGGCGGCTGCCGCCCTGCTCAATAAGTCCGGTTGTGTAGCTGAATAGTCCGCCCCAGGATACAGAGCCGCTGGACGAGCCGTTAACGCCTCTGACAATGGCCCGGCGCGGACGCAGTGAGGACAGGTTGATGCCGACACCTCCGCCGCGCGCCATAATTTCGGTCATTTCGGAAAGGGTCTGCATGATGCCGCCGCGGCTGTCTTTTGGCGAAGGAACCACATAACAGTTGAATAAGGTCAGCTCCTCGCTCGCCCCCGCGCCTGCCGCAATCCGTCCGCCCGGAACAAGCTTCCAGTCATTGAGAATCGAACGGAATTTGCCGGTCCACTCCTCCTGCAGCTCAGGCGTTTTCTCGACAGAAGCCATGGCTGCGGCCAGACGGTCCCACATTTCCCCGGGTGTTTTTTCAATATTAAGTGTCAGCTTCTCCACATCCGATTGCACCAGCTCGCCGCTGCGGGTCTTGACGGTCACCATCCGTCCGCTGCGCGCGACAATTTCGCCGACCTCCTTGGTCGGAAATTTCGGGTCATCCTTGGTCAGCACCAGCACGACATCGCCTACCTTGGCATTATTCGTGTCCGCATCCTTCCAGGCATAACGGTCCAAAAATATTTTCTCGCTCAAGCCCTCAAGGCGCTGGTTGGGTTCCACTGTACTCAATACAAAAACCTCCCGGTAAGTGATATGTAAACACAGGTACTGCAGTAACGCTATTGCTCCAGCTTGTCAATAAAAACAACTGCAAAAAATAAGCAGTACACCAACAATTCAAGCTTTTGTAACAATATATTGTATCAACATGCCTCATCACTATACCACATATTGTAACAGAGTTCCTTTTTGAAAATAGAAGCCTTTCCGCAGAAAAAACAGATTCAGATCGCCTTTTCTCTTGATTTCGCGGTTTTTTAGTCTCTGTTATGAATTCTCTTTAATACGAGCATACTACTTTTACGCATTCCGATATGAAACCTTGCCGGAGGAGGCTGCAACATGATGCAAGTATCCCGCAATTCCTTACCGCAGGAGGGAGGCATATCCGCCCCGCTGCTGCCGGTTCCCCTATCCTTTGAACGGAACTGGCTGCAGGATCTGGAATCCAGGCTGGAAAAAGGCGGCCCCTGGGGCGACTGGAAGTTATCCCGTCTGGCTGTGCAGGGTGAGCAATGCGGCCTTGTCACTAGCTTTGACGAGCTGCAGTGCACGAAGCATCTGTCCGGCCTGTCGCCTCTCCCCCATCAGCTCGATACCGCCCATAAAGTATTGTTTGAGATGTCCGGCCGGGCCATTCTCGCCGATGAGGTGGGGCTGGGCAAGACGATTGAAGCCGGTCTGATTTTAAAAGAATATCTGGTGCGCGGTCTGGTGGGCAAGGTGCTGATTCTGGTCCCCGCCTCCCTTGTGCTCCAGTGGGTCCGTGAGCTTAACGCCAAGTTCGGAATCACCGCCGTCGCCCAGAAAAAAGCCTACTCCTGGGGCAACGACATCGTCGTCGCGTCCCTTGACACAGCCAAGCGTGATCCGCATAAGGAGCTGCTGTTAAGCTCCGAATTCGACATGCTCATTATTGACGAGGCCCACAAGCTGAAGAACAAGAAATCGACCAATTACCAGTTCGTACAGCAGCTCCGCAAAAAATACTGCCTGCTGCTCACTGCCACACCTGTGCAGAACGACCTCGGTGAGCTGTTTAATCTGATTACACTGCTGAAGCCGGGTCAGCTCGGGAATCAGGGCGATTTTGCGGCCAATTTTGTCGTCGATAAACGTCAGCCGAAGAACGAGGTCCAGCTGCGCGGCGAGCTCTCCAAAGTCATGATCCGCAACCGGCGCGGTGAGGGGCCTGTCACTTTTACCAAGCGTAAAGTACGGAATATCCCGCTCATCCTCTCACCTGAGGAAAAGGCGCTCTATGACGGCGTTACCGCTTTTGTAAAAGATACGTATCAGGAATCCGGCGGCAATCTCAGCAGCATGCTCTCCCTTGTAACGCTTCAGCGTGAAGTCTGCAGCAGCCGTGACGCTGTTTTTATCACACTCGTTAATCTGATCAAAAAGCTGCCTGCCGATTCGCCCAAACGCGACCGGATGATGGAGCTGCTGCAGAGCATCCGCACAGTCAAGACGAACACCAAGGCGGAGAAAACGATGGAGCTGATCCGGGATATGAATGAAAAGGTGATTGTTTTTACGGAGTACCGGGCCACCCAGGAATATTTACTGCAATACTTCCGTGATCACGGGCTGCAATGTGTGCCTTACTCCGGCGGGATGAACCGCGGCAAAAAAGACTGGATGATGGATCTGTTCCGCGGGCGCGCCCAGGTCATGATTGCCACCGAAGCGGGCGGCGAGGGCATTAACCTCCAGTTCTGCCACCATATGATCAATTTCGATCTGCCCTGGAACCCGATGCGGGTGGAGCAGCGGATCGGCCGGGTACACCGGCTGGGCCAGCAGAATGACGTCGTTATCTATAATCTGTCTACCCAAGGAACCATTGAAGAGCATATTCTCCACCTGCTGCACGAAAAAATCAACATGTTTGAAATGGTCATCGGGGGGCTGGATGTCATTCTGGAACGCTTTGAGCAGAAGGAATCGCTGGAAAAAAGCCTTTATAAAATCATGCTGGAGGCCCGCAGCGACGAGGAGCTGCGCAGCAGCCTGGATCATATCGGCGAATCGCTGACTGAGCTGACCCAGGAAACCCGGCAGGAAAGCGGGGCTTCGCTATGACACTGACTACACAGGAAGTCCGCAAGCATGTGATGGATTATCTGGAGGCCACTGACTGCACCGTTATCGAGGTTTCGCCGCTGCATGTAACCGTCAAGCTCTCCCCCCGTGCCGACCGGATGCTGACCGACAGGCCCTATTACTGGGGCTTTGTGGAGCGCACAGGCGCAGAGCCGGAGACGCTTTCATTCACCTTCGTGTTCGATCCGGAGCAGTATGATCATGCCGCTGCCCAGGCGTCGGCCACACCTGCCCGGCCGCGCGGCGGTGTAAATCTGCCGACTGGCGGCTTGAACATGGAGGCGGCTGCCGGGCCTGCCGCTGAAGGAACAGCGCCAGGGGGTACCCCGGCCGGAGTGCCGCCCGGCGTGTCAGCTGATCCGCAGGACAGCATCCTCGCCCGCTACTTCGGCGTTATGCCGGCGCTTCCGCGCCTGGGTCCGGGCTTGATCCGCCGCGAGGACGTAATATACGGCAGCAAACGGCTTAATCAGATCTGGGCAGCCGCCCGGGATGAGGGCAAATGCCTGCAGCTGTTCGAGGACCCAGGCAGCAGGCAGCGGATGACCTTGTTCTCCGCTGCCTATGAGCCTTGGCTGGGCGTATGTTACAAGGTCGAGATGACCTGTGACCTGAAGCGGGAGGAGCTGCATTTTCTGGGGATCTCTCTGACCACGGGAAAAATAGCGGCCGAATTCGGTTCCCGGCTGAATAGTCTGGAGCTGACACCGCGGCTGCCGGAAAATATTCATATCCAGCCTTATGACCTCAGCATAGCTGGCGGTGCAGACAGGCTGGAGAACTATCTGACCAGTCAGCTTGCCGGACTGGACTACAGCTGGGCCGAGGAAGCCCGGGAGCGGCTGCGGCTGGAGCTCAGCATTGTCGATCTTTATTATACCGAGCTGCTCAAAGAGCCGGATGAGGAGAAAAAGCAGGCGATCGAAGAGCAGTATAACAGCAGGCGGACCGAGACTGCCTGGCAGTATGAGCCGCAAATTTCGGTTTCTGCCGTCACTTATGGTCTGTTTCATCTGCGCAGTTCATAGAATACGACCAGGTCTGCTAAAAGCAGGCAAAAAAACAGGCAGCGCTGCTTGCAGCCGCGCGACAGCAAGCAACACCCTTTTCAGGGCTTGTCTTCTACAATAGATGTAGAGGACAAGCCCGTACGATTTTGGACCAAGAAAGGTGAATGATGACATGAAATCATCTGCAAGACGACAGGCAGCGCCAAAGCGGCGCAGCCGGCTGCTTTCCCTGCTCTGTCTCGGACTGGCGCTGTTGCCTGTGGCCTACGCTTTTCCCGCAGCCGGCGAAGCCATCGCCCAGGGCAGCCGGATTCCTGTAAAACAAGTAGTTTCACAGGTGCTCAAGCCGGAGCTCTCCCTGAAGCCGCTGCCTTCATCCAAATCCCTGCAGGAGTTTACTTCAGACACCATCAGCAGGCTATCCGCGGCCGTTCCGTTTACTTCCTGGAAAAATGCAGGCACCGCCTATTATCCGCTTGGACCCGGCACGCACAGCTGGCTGGTTAATGTGCTGAGCGGTGAGCAGCGCATCGGTTATCTGATCATATCCGCGACAGAAGACGGCGGATATTCACTCAGCGAATACGGTGCCGGCACAACCGGACTTCCTTACAGCTTGACCGAACTGCGCCAGTATGTGGTGCGGGAGGCTCTTATCCCTTCATCCTATTCAGGCACCGCCGAATTAACTGCACTTTACGCGCCCCTGCTGCCGGTATGGAAGCTTACACTGGACAAGCAGACCTACTATATCAACGCGGTGACTCTGGAAATTTTGCCGTGGAATTCCGCAAAGGCTGATGCGGCACTGAAGGCGGCACTGCCATCCGCCGAAGTTGTAACCACTAGCCCTGGCAGCGGCTGGTCACCGATGCCTGCCAGCCTCAGCGGAGGTCAGGATGATCCCTATGCGGATCTCCGGTGGCTCGCCAGCTCCAAGCTGAAGGCTGTGGACAGCGGCAATGTTGCCGTCCTGCTGAGTAGCGGCCGGGCTTTGGCTTATCAGTCGCCCGGAGCGAACGATGCGACCGGCGCTCCATTTATGATCACCGGCTATCAAAGCTGGCGGCCCTCCGTCCAGGGCGATGCCAAAAACAGCCACATAGTGATCTATGCCGCTACAGGTGTTAAAGGCCGGCGTTACCTGCCTTTTGCGCTGCTGCAACAGACTGGAACGCTGCATAAGCTGCCAGATGCCCAGGGCAAGGACTTGGCTTACGAAGTCGAGGCTGATGCTGTTACGATGATGCGTTAGCGGGAATGGTATTACGACCGCTGTTGCTAATCCGGGACTGCTGTAAAGACTATGTTAGTTGGTGACGTAACGCATACACTGATGTAGCGCCTGATTCATGTACGTTCGTTCGCAACATCAGCGAATCATCCGTTTTTACGGTCGTCCACTACTATCAGCCACGCTAACGGATACCAGAGCCCCTATTTCCGTCAAAATCAACTTTTGGACATGCTAACGGACCCCAGCGCCGTTAAATGCGCCCTTTTGCCTTTGAAACGGCTGATTTGGGCACAATAAGAGCGATACGGTCCGTTAGAAATTCGAACGGTCTCATACAGCACAAATAGCGTCATTACGGTCCGTTAGCGGGCTGGCGATATGGGGTGCAGTTGACGATTTACAGCCTGAGGATTGCAGATTGCGGCTTCCATCTGCGATCACTTGAGCGGCGAATTACCGTTTTACAGCCCGCGCTATCCAGATACTTCTCTCTCTAACCCACAAAAACAACCTTCCCGAACAGTGCCGTAATACAGCCGGGAAGGTTGTTTTATTTGCGTATAAACCTGCCGCATCTCCCTAATCCCGGCGGCCCTCCTTGGTCCATTTGCTCCGCCAGATGGACAGTCCAAGCGGCAGCATGCCGAACCATTTCTGCGCCCACGGCTGCTTCTCCGCTTTACGCCGTTCCCGGCTTGCGCGCGGGTCCTCCATATAGACGACTACCTTTTCGGTAATGTACTTCACCAGATCATCCCCGCTGGAAGCCATTTTCCGTACCTCCTTTATAGATCGATAGCTGCAGTTTGCTTTGCTTCATCCGGCAGCTGCCGGATTCCTATGTTTCTAGTGTGCTCCGAACCTGACATCTCTAAACCGGAGGCGCCCCGTATAGACTTGCCTTTTACAGCACAATCTAACAAAGATTACAACGGATGAACAAAAACAATGTGCAAGGAGGTCATGCACTTGAGAAATGTAAGCTTGCGAACAGCCGGCTGCGACAATAGAGCTGTTAACCGCACATGGCGCAGATGGATCATTCTGCTCGCTTCGGCAGGACTGATGACACTGCTGGCCGGACCAGCTGATGCCGCGCTCAAAGAACCTTCCGCCCCGCCGTCTGTCCTAAAGAATGATCGGCAGCATGTACTCGGCCATGATCAGCGGATAATCCTGATTGATGCCGGACACGGCGGAATTGACGGGGGAACCTCCCACGGTGACATTCTGGAGAAGGATATTACCCTGGCTATTTCCCGCCGCCTGTTCCTGCTGCTGCGCAGTGACGGCTTCGACGCCATCCTTAACCGTACCGGGGATTATGCCCCGAGCGACGAGAACCGCTGGCTGCGCAGCAAATCGCGCCATCTGCGCGATCTGGCCCAGCGCAAAGAGCTGGCCGAGACTCTGCCGGCAAATGTGGTCGTCAGCGTTCACATCAACTGGGCGCCTTCACCAGCCAAGCATGGGCCGCTGGTACTGTACCGCCAGGAAGGACGCAGCTTTTTGCTGGCCAGATCCATTCAGGATCAGCTGAACAATCTGTACGGCATGCAGGCAGATCCGAGGCCGGGCAAGCCCTTTTATCTGCTCAACAAAATAACCGCCACAACGGTTATCGTTGAGGCGGGATTTATAAGCAGTCCGGAGGACCGCAGCAGGCTCTGCACACCGCATGGCCAGGAGGAGCTTGCTGAGGCCATCGCCGGCGGGATCGCGGCATACCTTATGGAAGTTTGAGCTGTGAATTCCATTTCCATTCTTCCCGGACCAGATCCGAGATGCCGACAAATTCGACACTGTCTTTTAGTTCTTCAATGCCGCTGCGGATGCCCGCGGCGGTTTCTTTTCCCTGAATGCCGACATGCCCGATCGTTACACAGTATCTCTGGTCCAGTGCATGCTCGCGGACCAGCCGCATCTGCTTCAGAACATGGCCTGCGGAGTGGACATCATCCAGGAAGATGTGGTTCTCCACCGGGGGAAGCCCTTGCTCACGGGCAACCTTACCGGCTATTGAACGGTAATTGGTGTGGCTGTCTACAAAAAACAACCCCCGCTCTCTGCAGACTGCCAGCACAATGCCCATTACCCGTTCATCTCCGGTCACCTTGGAGCCCATGTGGTTGTTGATTCCAATGGCGTAAGGAACATTATCGAGTGCCGCTTCCACCCGCTCCCGCACCTCGGCGTCACTCATACTGGTCAGTACGGCCCCTGGACCAAGCCATTCCGGCTTACCCTGGCGTGGCTCCATCGGCAGATGCACCAGCACATCATAGCCGCGTTCATGGGCCCGCTTGGCATCCTGCTCCGTGGTGGACAGGAACGGCATGACTGCAGCGGTAATTTTGACCGGCAGCGCGAACATCTCCTCTGTCCCCCGCATCTTGTTGCCAAAATCGTCGATAATGATCGCTACACGGCTGCGGGCGGTCTTCGCTGGCTGCTCTTCGCTCTCCGGCAGCTTGGCGGATCCGGGCGCTTTTGCAGCCAGCTCAGACCTGCTGCCCTGCGCCCTCACCTCTAAACCTGCACCTGCAGCAGACGGAATTCCGGGAATCAGCGCGGTTATTATGAAAGCTGAGGTAACATATAAGAACAGCTTACGGCTTCTAAACAATGAGCGGTAATCGTTGTTCATAAGACAGGCCTCCTTCGTCTTCTGTAACTAATGCTCTCATTGTTTGAAATCCGAAGGGGGAATATGTACAGGCCGGATGCGCAATAATTAACAGTTTAATTCAGGCTGCCGCCCCTTATTCTTTTTTCCGCACAGGCATCCGTTTGGCATCTCCGGTAAGCGTGCAATCCTCATTTCTGGTTCCAATCCCGCTCGTAATCACCTTATTATCTATAAAATCTACAATCTGCTGCAGCGAAGCAATCTGATCAAGGATGTTCTGCTTATGGGTTAGGATTTTGTCATACAGCTCCGGGTATTCGCTCAGCGCCGTATCCGGGGTCAGGCTTAAATAGGGACGCATGTCATCCAGCGGCATCCCGGTTTTTTTGAGGCAGCCGATCAGCTTCATCTTCTCCACATCTGCTCCGCTGTAGATCCGGTGTGTATTTCCTTTACGTTTGGCACGGGGCAGCAGCCCAATCTTCTCATAGTAGCGGATGGTGTCCTCTGTTATACCGGTAAGCTCCGCTGTCTTTTTAATCGAGTAGCCCTCCTGGCTAACCTTACCTTGTTCTTCTTCTGCCTGGCCCGCCCCAACCGCTTCCACCGTTTCAATCCCTTCAACCACTTCCATCATTTCCTGCACCTCCGTATTTCAGATTGCTTGCCTGCCAGCCTTAATAATCCAATTACCTTATTGTATAACTTGGAGTCAGCTCCAAGTCAACCCCCTCACCTGCCGCCAAAATACGTATTGACTTGGAGCCGGCTCCAAGTTATAGACTGAGGCCACTGACAGATAAACGGCCTTACATGCCGCGCGTCTGATCACTATTAACAACCCAAGGAGAGATTGCCATGAATGAACAATATACAAACGCTACACGCGGAACCGCGCTGATTACCGGAGCCAATAACGGCATTGGGCTTGAGCTGACCCGTAAAATGCTTAACGAGGGCTGGCAGGTCGCCGCGCTGATCCGTTCTGCTTTTCCCGTCAATGATCCTCAGATAACGGAAGCCATTAACAACAACCGGCTGCGGATATACAGGGCAGATCTGACCAATTTCAGCAGTCTGCGCACAGCACTGGGGCAGATTAAAGCCGCCGAGTCCAAGCTTGACCTGCTCTTTAATAACGCCGGAGGCAGCTTCCCCGAGCTAAGCTATTCAGCACAGGGGCGGGAGCTGCATTTTGAGCTTCAGACAGTGGTTCCGTATATTATTACCATGGAACTGAAAGAGCTGCTGCTGAAGGGTTCTGAACGTACCGTTATCAACACCTCTTCCAATGCGATCCTCACTGTAAAAGCTTTCGATCCCGCCCTGCTGGAGCGGCCTCTTACATTTAAAAAGCTGTTCGGTCCCTACGCTGTTTCTAAACTGGCACTCTCCCTGTGGACAGAGGAAATAGCCCCGCAGCTCGCTGCTGAGGGCATCATGATACGCAGCGCCGACCCGGGAGGTAACAATACGATCCGTAAGGATAAAAATTCCGGTCTGCCCTTCTACATCAAGCCTATAATGAAAATGTTTTTCCCTCATCCGAGCTATGGCGCAGGTCTCTTGTATAATGCAGCTTTAGGCAGTCACAAAGATAAACCGGGTGTTTTTCTGATGAAAAATCAGGTATCCCGCCTTAAATTTACCGGGCATGCCCCTGCTGTCCTGAACAAGGTTCAGGCTATTTACCGGCAGGAATTCTCGGATATCTCTACACGCTCAGCAGTGTTATAATTACTACTAAACTCAGTGTCTTCTCAAAAAAAGCGGTGCCGCAAGCCATCCCCCCAGGGAGACCAGCTTGAGCACCGCCTTATTCTTTTCATTCTACTCAGCCAGCCGCCCGAACGCCCGCAGAAACAGCAGCTTCTCCAGCGCAATCCAGCCCTTCCACCAGTTTTCGCTGACAGCAAACTCCCGCTCATAGCCGGCCCAGCGCCAGTTCAAGTTCCAGACACCTTCCCTGTTCCGGTTTTCAAGCGTATAATCCAGCTCCTTCTCCACGATAGCTGCATTGTCCACGTAGCCCAAACTTTCCTGCTTTTGGATGAAAAACGAAGGCTTGCAGGTATAACCGGTCCAGTCACCGGCATCCCGCTGCAGCAGAGCAGTAATCCGCTGTTCAGCGGCTGTGTTCATCTCTTCATAAGCAAATTGCTCCTGCAATCCGGCCAGAGCGATGTACTCAAGCAATGTAAGCACGCATTTGAGCGGATGCATTTCGAGCCCCGGTTCCTGTAAAAAAAGGGCTTCAAGTTCCTTCGCGATCCTGAGGCCCCGCGTAAACAGCGCGCTGTCCCTGTCAGCATACAGCAGAATGAAGCCCGCCAGATTCGCGGTCGGGTTAAAAATGTTGCGGGCCGTACTATCCGATTCCAGATTCCACCAGGGCGCATGCGGATAAGCGTTGTTTGAGGCAATCACATTCCGCCAATTGTCCCCGTCCATTTCGGCTCCGCTGTCCAGATACCTGAGTATGCCCTGCACAACAGGATGATCTTTGTCCTCAAAGCCAATCTCCAGCAGGACATCCGTCCCGGTTGCCGTCTGAAGCGGTGAAGAATACGGATTCCAGGCATCCGGCTCGAGGGCATTTCCGAATCCGCCGTCCTCATTCTGGTAAGCTGCCAGCGCCTTCACGACAGCAGCCTCTCCGCCATTCTCGAAATGAAACTGCCATTTGGCCAGTTCAAGCGGGCGTGCATTACGGTAGAACCAGTTTCTGATACCTCGAAAATCTTCCGCTGCAAGCTTCATCCTCATTCTCCTTTTATCTGATTTGCTTCTGCACAAGCTTCCCTTACACTTGTATTATAAACCCCACCGGCGGCATAATGGCTGTGATGTTGTTCGGCATGAGGTTAATATTATAAACATACCAGCGCATATTATAGACTACGTAGAGGAGGGAATTATGAAAAAGAACGCGGAGGGAATGTACTCTTTTGCCAAAGAGCTGTTCACCAAAATAAAAAACGATGATGTCCAGGGCGTCAGCGCGCAATTAACCTATTATCTGATTCTTTCCCTGTTTCCGTTTCTGATCTTCATTATGACACTGATCGGGTATGCCCATATTTCCCTGGAGGACAAGATCAGGCAGCTTGAGCGCATCATGCCGGTGGAAGCCTATTCCATTATCGAGGAGATTCTGCAGGATGTCTCGGAAGGACGGAGCCAGGCCCTGCTGTCGTTCGGGATGCTGGCCACACTGTGGGCCGCCTCCAAGGGAATTAACGCCATAATTAAGGGTCTTAACCGCGCTTATGATATTGATGAGAGCAGAGTCTTCTGGAAAATACGGGGGATCGCTTTCCTCGCCACGCTGTCCATCGGCTTGGTAGTGCTGCTCAGCATTCTGCTGCTTGTGTTCGGCAGCTGGCTGAAAACACAGGTCTTTTTATTAACCGATCTGCCGTATGGTCTGCAAAAGCTCTGGGATCTGCTCCAGTATGCCGTTCCCCTCTTCGTGATGTTCGTGGTATTCACGCTGCTCTACTGGATTGCCCCCAGCCGCAGGCTGCGGCTTAAGGAGGTCATGCCGGGTGCGCTCTTTTCCACGGTCGGCTGGATCGTCACCTCTGTACTCTTCTCGGTTTATGTCAATCAGTTCAGCGATTTTACTAAGACCTACGGCAGCCTCGGCGGAGTCATGATCCTGCTAATCTGGCTGTATATCAGCTCGATTATTATTCTGGTCGGCGGAGAGATCAATGCGATCCTCCTGAACCGCCGGACTTCCTCAATCAGCCGTTAGCATTTGCTTAATATGTCGCAACGTGATATAGTCACGTCATGACATAGTCATATCACGACATAATAACTATGCTGAATGACAGGAAAAGGTGATCAGGATGTCCGCAACCGAGAAGCTGCTTAAAAAATATGTACCGATGACCGAAACCGCATTTTATATTCTGCTCTCCCTGTCCAGACCGCGCCACGGCTACGGAATTGTGAAGCATGTGGAGGAGCTGTCGGGCGGGCGGCTCAAACTCGGCTCCGGAACGGTTTACGGAACATTGACCAAAATGAACAAGGACGGGCTGATCACCGTGTTTGCCGATGAGGAACGAAAAACCGTCTACGAGGTGTCTGTAGAGGGCAAAAAAGTGATGACTGCGGAAATCAGCAGACTCAAGGAGCTGCACCGTAACGCCATCGCCTGCGAGGAGGAATTCTATTGAAGACCGTATACCGGCCGTTCTGGAGCTATGATCTGCAGCAGACGGAAGCCTGGTTAAGTGAAATGTCCGCCCAGGGCTGGCTGCCGGCGGGCTGGAATCTTAAGCTCCGGCAGTTTACATTCCGCCGGGATAACCCGGCCCGTCTGACATGGCAGATCAGCTACGATCCGGCAGGCAGTCCGGAGGTTCCGGGGGCTCTGGCCGCCGGCGGTTGGAGGAAGCATATGCAGCAGGGCAAGTGGACTCTGTATGCCAACAGCGGGCAGCCGGAGCAGATCAAGATCTATCCGTCAAGGAAACCGCTGCTTAAGCGGAACCGGAACCACTCCATGCTCTTTACAGGTTTGACCGTATATGCGGCGGCAACGGCGGCAATTCCGTTAGTATTTTTGACCGCTTCAGCCTTAAGCAGCACGCCGGTCCATATCGTACCGAGCCCTATGTGGCTGGTTACCGGTTTGGCTGCTGTCCTAATTCTAATGTTACTGCTGCTTGCCCTCTTGTCCCTGCACAAAATCAGGAAAGAAAATAAGCACTTTTACCATCAAAAGCAAAACCTGCACACGCCTGATTCTCTGCCTCAGTCAACAGGACAGAAAGCCATCCGGCTCAAGCTCGGCTGGATGTATTCCCCGGACCGGCTGGAGAAATGGCTCGAAGCCCAGGAACACAGCGGATATAATTTGTATAAAGTGGGACGTCTGGGCACGCTTTTTTATTTTACCAAAGGCAGCCCGCGGCAGGTCCGTTATCATGCAGATTGCCAGTTCACCGCAGACCCGGATTATTTCGAGCTGCACAGGTCTGCAGGCTGGAAGAACCTCTACACCACCTCCTTTTCCACACAGAAGTGGACTTTATGGAGCAGGGAATACTCCGCCGGGGAGGAGCGCCCGCAGATGTACAGTGATCCTTTCCACCGCCTGAAGCACGCCCGCAGGATTGCCATGTACTATACGCTGCTTTTCCTGCCCATGCTGCTGCTCTACTCTCTAAATTTGACAACCTTCATCAGCGTTATTGGCGGCGACTGGGGGAATAGCACGCTGCTTACGAATATTCTTCTGATGTTCGTTTCCATCATCATCTTCGGCTCGTTTGTGGGCAGAACCTGGCTGTATTACAGACGGCTTAAGCTTAGCCTGAATTAACCGGAAAGGGTGCTCTCCTATGACAGGAAAGCACCCTTTTTTCAGCAATGTTGGAGAAAATCAAGGATTTAAGCCGTTAAACTGCTTAAGCATCTTCACAAAATCATACAGCTGCTCATCCTTCCAGCCAGCGATCCGCTCATAAAAGACAGAACCCTTTTCTTTAAGCGCCTCCGCTGTCATCTGCTGTCCGCGCTCAGTGAGCGAGAGCTGAACGGCCCGCCCGTCCTCCGGAGAGGATTCTCTTCTCACATATCCCAAGGCTTCCAGTTGTTTAATCAGGCGGCTTACCGAACTCCGGTCCATGGCTGTAGATTCCGCCAGCATAGCAGCACTGGCTGGTCCATAAGAATACAACCAGCGTATAAGATGAAAAGCTGCAGGCTGTATAGAAGCATCAAACCTGGCCGCCGCCCTTACATTTATGGCATGTGATGCGCTAAGCAGCGCGTTCAGCTGCTCCCCGAGCGCCGCTTCAAGCGCCTCTCTCCCGGTATCAGGCAAGGTATTTCCCTTCAATTCATTCACCTTTCTTCATTCAGCTTCATAATGAGCCCTCAATATAGTTGACATATATCAACTAAATTATTATGATGGATATATATCAACTATTTAATTATATCATATTAAGGAGACTGAACTCATGCCCACAAATCCCGTTGCAGTTATTACCGGAGCTACAAGCGGCTTAGGGCAGCTGGCTGCTATTGAGCTCGCCCGGCACGGCTTCAGGCTTATTCTGACTGCCAGGAGCAAGGAGCGCGCTGAAGCCACAGCAACCAAAATCAGACAATACACGCCCGGGGCGCAAATCGACTTTTATTACGGTGACCTCTCGTTAATGAAAGATGTCCATAGAGTCGGACAAGAAATCCTGTCAGCACATGCCGTAATCGACGTGCTGTTAAACAATGCCGGGATCCATGCCTTTGAACTAAGAGTCACTGCTGAAGGCTTTGGCGAGATGGTTGCTGTTAACTATTTCGCGCCTTGGCTGCTGACCCAAATCCTTCAACCTTCCTTAATGAAGGCCGGGCAGGCCCGGGTGGTCAATGTTGCCTCTGAAGCTTCACGCCGTCACGGTATATTGCAGCTACCCGGGGATTTAAGCGACACCAGCTCTTTTACAGCCCGAGGTTCATCCGCGCTGTACGGCAAAACCAAACTGCTCAACATTATGTTCACTGCTGAATTGGCCCGCAGATGGACCGGCAGCGGAATCACTGTGAATGCTCTGAATCCGGGATTTAATGTAACCGGCCTTGGTCGTGAGCTCAGGTTCGCCGGTGCAATCGAACGAATGTTAAAAATTCTTCACATTGGCGACCCCTGCAGAGGAACAGATATCATCATCCGGCTCATTCTGGAGCCTGA
Organism: Paenibacillus sp. FSL R7-0345; assembly: GCF_038595055.1. NCBI lineage: Bacteria > Bacillati > Bacillota > Bacilli > Caryophanales > Paenibacillaceae > Paenibacillus > Paenibacillus sp. FSL R7-0345. The sequence goes on along the minus strand of NZ_CP152002.1, from coordinate 2,560,511 downwards.
ATACGGTAAAGTAACCGGCGGTTATTTCAATGTCGGAACCGGAAGGTCCATCGAACCGGTCTTCCCGGGTAATGATGCAGTACAGCAGAAAAAACTGTGGGAGGCCACTGAAGACCTGCTGTGTAAGAAAAATGAACGGATGCCAGTCTAGATCAGCTCGCCGCGTTTCTTCAGGAAACGGTATAGCACAAGGCCGCACACCGCGCACAGCAGAGCACACAGCCCGATAAAGCCGTAACCCGCCTGTAGCCCGCGCAGCAGGCCAACCGGGTCATTTTCACCGTACAGCTTTTTCACAGCCTGAATTACAAAGCCGATCACATAGTTTCCGATTACACTGCCCAGTCCCATCATGGTAACCGTAAAAGTAATGGCTGTATCACTCCCGTTAGGATAACGCTTGGCAATAAAGGCCATAACGGTCGGGTAGATCATTGCAATCCCGAGACCCGCTGCCGCAAACAGAAAAGCCAGGGACTCCCCGCCGGCAATCGCCGCAAAGGTACAAACGGCCGCGAAACCCGAGAAAATGATCAGCGAGAGTGTGAAGCCGATTTTATCGGTAACCGGACCCAGCACCAGCCGGCCGACTGAAAACAGCAGGAAGAAAACAGACAGCAGGCCCGAGGCCTTGACGGTATCCCAGTCGTAAGCCTTCTCCAGGAAATTGACCAGCCAGCCGCCGACAGCCAGCTCGGACACAACGCCGAAGGAAAGGATTAATACCATCCACCATAAGGCCGGGTCCCGTCTTAATTCCTTAAAAGGCGTGCGTTGTTCAGCCGGCATATCATCCCCTGGAAAAGAGCTGCGCAGCGCAGTCAGGATCGGAAGCAGTGACAGCGACAGCATCACCAGATACATTCCCCGCCAGTCCAGCTCGTGGCCAAAAAGGTGCACGGACATCATTCCTGTAGCAATCAGAGGAGCAACCGTTGAGCTTAGTCCATAGAAAAAATGGGACAGATTCATCATCGTGCCGACATTTTTGACAAAAATACGTGCCCCCAGAATAGCCAGCGCAATCTCCAGCATCCCGTTGCCGATATACATCAGGAAATAGGATGCGGCAAACGCCGGATAGGCATGGGAGATAAAGATAAAGATACCGGACAACAGCATGGAGCCAAACGAAATAATGCTGGTCGCCTTGATTCCGAATTTTCGTACCAGTATCGCGGTAAACGAACAGGCTATCAGATAACCGAGAGCATTCAGGGACAGCAGGCTCCCCAGCTGCTCCTCGTTCAAAGCAAAATCAAACTGAATCCGCGGAATAGCGGGTCCTTTAATATTTTCCGAAATACCAAAAATGATAAAACCTAAAAAGATCGTCACAAGCTGCATAGCATAGGTTTTATTGAATGTGCGCTGTTTCAACGTGATGGCCTCCTGAATAATTGGATAATAGATGAGCATTGGTGCAAAAAAACCGGATAAACCGTGAGTCTGATCCCGGCAGCTATTTCCGCTCCACAAGCTGCAGCCGGTAAGCCAGACTCTCCAGTGTAAGTGCGGTGATACCGGTGTTGTATTCTTCCTGTGTATCATTTTTGATCAGCAGGTCCGGCAGATGCTCCTCCGGAATGTATTGACGGCAGCTTTCAAGCAGCTCCTCCCTCATCGAAGGGTGAGTCAAATCGCCTGTAACCGCAACCGCAACCGGATTAAGAATCGTAATAATGGAAGACAGCACCTGTGCCGCTACAGGCACAAACGTATCCTTGTTGTGCAGCCTTTCCAGCTGCTCCTCTCGCGGAATTCCAAGCGGAAGGTAAGAAATCTCCCCGGCAAAATGGCTTATTCCCGTCACCATACGCCCGTTAACGATAAAGCCAGCTCCCGGAAAATGATGATCAGGAAAGGTCACGACAGCAAACGGCTGGTCATCCTCCAGATTCTGCAGCTGATAAAAGCCGTACACTGTAGCATTCATATCATTTTCGATGATGAAGTCCATATTGTACTTTTCACCAAGCTGTTCACCCAGCGGTACTCCGGCCAGTGCAGCCACATCGCAAATTCCGATGACCCCGCGCTGAGCGACCCCCGGAATGCCGATGCCGGCTGCTTTTATATTGCTGTATTGCCCGACAAGCTCTCCGGTCAGAGAATCAACTGTATCCGCATCTATGTAGTCAAAATCCCGCGTCCCTTCATCCACTTGCTCACCGGCCAGGTTGACGACAAGATATGTGATTGAATGTCGGCCGCCTTCCGTCTTCACCATCAGGCACAGCACATAAGCATAATCTGCATTGAACATGTACTGTCTCGCAGGACGCCCGCCGCTTGATTCCTCCAGCTCCAATTCCAGCACCTCACCGCTGCGGGCCAGCTCGTTCAGAATACTGCCGCAAGTAGCAACACTCAGCTGCGTCATACCGGCAATGGAGGCCTTCGTGCCTGTACCCGCAGCCTTTAACGAATTTTTAACCAGCTCGACATTCATTTTTTTGACTTGAGCGGTATTATGGGATATTGGCATTGCCGTCTCCTTCCTGTTGCAACAGGTTATTAAAACTATTTTAATAAGTGAAAATATAATGGCTTCGGACGCTGCTGTCAAGGGAATATTTATTAATGGGCCGATACAGACAAAAAGAACAAAGAAGCCCATTTCATGAAAAAAAAAGACCCGAAACCGCCTGAGCGATTATGGGTCTTTCTTCATTAGGATGCGGTCGAGAGGACTCGAACCTCCACGGTATTGCTACCACACGGACCTGAACCGTGCGCGTCTGCCAATTCCGCCACGACCGCAAATTCTGTTGGACCACTCTCGCGGCCACAAGATAGATCTTACCATGTACAAGGATATGAGTCAACACTTTTTTATTTTCATTTCTTTTCATTATTTTTTGGATAATTATTGCTTTTTATTATAAATTCAATGTATAATAAGAACAAAAGTTCGCATACTATAAATGAGGTGATTTATATGGCGACTACTACCAGAACTACTCTGAACACACCAATTATTCCTGAAGATATAACCAAAGACGAACTGTCCCTTGTCAGAAGCTACCTGCTGCTAACATTTATTCATAAAGTATTTGAACGTGATTGCCGTGTAATCGGCAAGAGCGGATTATTCAAGACCCCTCAGCTCTATATGGAGCTGGTTACAAGTGCGACGAAGAAGACTTCGCTGATGCTTCAGGAGGTAACCCGCGAGCTGACCTCCCACAATCTTAAGATCACCACGATCCGCCAGGATCAGAAAGGTGTCGAAGCCTCCTATGCCTGCCGGGGCTATACCGGCGAGATTAATATCCAGTGGCCGGGCTTCCGTAATGAGATGATGCAGCGGATGCGCGCTTATCTTGGACTGAATCCCGAGCTTACAGTGCTGCCCAACAACGAAGGCGTCGAACAGATGGCCTTGTCCATCTGATTGTTATCTGTGTGTAATCGAGTAGGAGGCTGCTCATTAACTGAGCAGCCGACCTCTCACACCACCGTACGTACCGTTCGGTATACGGCGGTTCAACCGCTTAAGTGCAATTTTCGTAAATGCTCGTACTGTGCCGGGAAGTCATAATACCCGGCCTGTGCGAGCTTTTCATTTGTTATCGTACGGGACAGTACCGGGCTTCCGGCTACTCGCCAGTAACCCAGGCGGGAGTTCCCCCATTGGTAGGCCTGCCACTCCGGTATTCCCAGTTTCCGTAGGTTTTGTACCTTTGTTTTGGGCTTTTTCCACTGCTTCCAGATATACATCCGCAGTCTTCTACGCAGCCATTGACTCCAGCTTTGCAAAATTCGCTTTATATCGGCTACATAAAAGTAGCCAATCCAGCCGCGAATGTAGACTTTCACCTTCTCCATCACTTCCCTGACCTTCCTGCCCTGACTGCGACTCGTCAGTTCTTTCAATTTTTTCTTTGCTTTGGCGAGAGATTGACTATGGGCCCGGATATATGCCCCATCCCTGTTCTTCCCCAAGGCAAAGCCAAGAAACTTGAAATGCTTCCGCGCCACTACGCTCACGACCTTACTCTTCTCCGTGTTCATCTGGAGTTTTAGTTTGTTCTCCAGGTACTTCCGGCAGGATTCCAGAAGCCGCGTCGCTGCCCGTTTGCTTTTCGCTAGTACCACGATGTCATCTGCATACCGAATCACGTTCACTCCACGGCTGTTCATTTCCTGGTCGAATTCATTCAGGTAAATATTCGCAAGCAGTGGAGATAAGGGGCCTCCTTGCGGAGAACCTTCCTCTGTTTTGCTATGCACCCCGTTCTCCATAACTCCACTTTTCAGATACTTCTTAATCAGCTCGGTTACACGGTGATCCGGGATTTGCTTACGTAGCAGATTCATTAGCAGTTCATGGTTCAGGGTGTCAAAATATTTGGAGAGGTCGATTTCGACTGCGTGGCTATAGCCTTGCTGTGCGTAATCTTTCACCTTGCGGATGGCTTGCTGCGCACTCCGCCCGGGGCGGTAGCCGTAACTTCCGTCTGCGAAGAGCGGCTCAAACAAGGGCTGTAGCTGCTGGGCAATCGCCTGTTGAATCACGCGGTCTATCACCGTAGGGATGCCAAGCTTCCGCACTCCACTTCCATCTGGTTTGGGGATTTCTTTGCGCCGTACCGGGCTAGGCTTGTACCGGCCCTCCCGGATGCTTTGCAAAAGCTCGTCCTTGTGTTCCTGCAGCCAGGGCAGCGCCTCTTCGACGGTCATTCCGTCGATTCCTGGCGCGCCATGGTTGCGTCTGACCTGCTTGTAGGCTCTGTTCAGATTATCTCTGTCCAGAATCTGCTCGAGCAGGTCCATTGCACCGCCTCTTTCTCTACGTTCCCGAATGCCGGCACTCCGCACTCCCGCATACTCTTCGCGTTCCACGCTATCCCTTTGCGGGCAGCCCTTTCGGTATTCTGCTTTCATCGCGCCAGCTCTCCTTCCGGTCTGTACTCGAGACTTACGATTGTTCGGCCCTTCCCGCGAGAAAAAAAAAAGTTTCCCGGTACTATGGCCTCTGCTGACTTCTCACAGCAAGCTTTACTCCGTCGTTCGGATTTTTTTCCTACCGGACGTCTGTGAGACCTCCCCGGGTAAGAGCGATAACCTTCCCCTCATCTATCTGCCACATTTACATGCTGGGATTCGGGCAGTATTGGACTTCGCTTTATGTAGCAAGCTCGTCCGTCCCAGTATGCCTTGTATGTGATTTCTGTTCGTCAGACCGAGGGTTTGCCTCCGGCTTCCTTCAGATTCCGCCTCGCGGCGGACACCCTTGCCTTTGGCTAACAGTTCCTACTGCCAAGCCTGTAGCGGACTTTCACCGCCTAGTTATCGCCCATGCCGGGCGCACTACAGCAGAGAAGCCCCGTCCATACCCGGACGGGGCTTCTCTGCGTTTAACGCGTTCTATCTTATAAATCCTCCAGCCCTTTGCGCGGCTCGGAATACGGCTGAAAAATGTAATTGCGGTCGAGCTTCACTACATGCTTATTTGGACGGCGTACCATCACCTGGGTCTCATTCCAGGCCAGGATTATGCCTCTTACATCATTGCTCTGGATTGCGTCACGAATGACACGCACCTTCTCACCGGACAACCGGTAAGCATCCAATTCTTCATCACTGATCATGTCCCTAACCCTCCTTAACAAATAGCTTGTCTCTTCAAAAAAAGACCCAAATGAGAATCCATTTGGGCCTTGCTTGACTAAGATCCTATATCAGCGCTTCATTCTTCTCAAACCAGAAATCAAGAACTTTAGCGGACATCACACGTTGCTCCAGGTATTCCACCTGATTATCTGTGAAATTCTCTTTCCAGTTGAATTCCAGCTCTTGGCACAGACTGGTGATCGTTAAAAGTTCCGACCAGGCAACATAACGCTTATACCAGAAAAATTGAGGATGTTCAATCATATAGGGATACAGATCGTCGAACTCTGTGTGTTTACAATCCAAAGCACGCTCGAAATGATCCTTGGCCTCGGTTAGTTTATCAATAAAAAATTGCTCTGTCACCGGTTCTTTCCCCATTGTGACGCCTCCTCTCCTATGTCTAATCCTTATTATAAAGGAAAACTTATAGGGTGAAAAGAAGATGTTTTAAAAATAGGCTATGTTCCTTTAATTGTCACCAATTAATCGGCGAAATGAATCTTCCCGTCTTCAAGCGAAGTAATGCGGACGAGTGATTCCAGACGGGTTCCCTGTTCTCTGATCGTACGGGCTCCTGCCTGGAAGCATTTCTCCACGACTACCCCCATCCCGGCCAGCTCAGCCCCGGAACGCTGGATAATCTTGATCAGACCGCGCGCAGCGTCACCGTTAGCAATAATATCATCAATAAAAAGGACCTTATCTTCCGGTGAGATATATTGACGGGACAGCATAATGTCGGTCACAATCCCTTTTGTAAAAGACGGAACCCGTTCGCACAGCATATCGGGATCAGCCAGCAGTGTTTTTTTGCGGCGGGCAAATACAAGCGGCACCTTCATCTCCAAAGCGGTGGCAAACGCCACGGCAATACCCGAGGATTCCACAGTAACCAACCGCGTGATCCCTGCCTCCGCGAATCTCCCGGCAAACTCCCGTCCCATTTCCATCGTCAGGATCGGATCAACCTGGTGGTTGAGCAGAGCATCCAGCTTCAGCACCTGATCTGAAAGGACAACCCCTTCCTCTAATATCCGCTGTTTCAATACTTCCATGACTTAGTACCCCCATTACCTTAATAATTCCAGACGTTCCACAGCCGATAACGTTTATTTCCCCAGCGCGGAAGTCATGTCCCTCTGGCTATCATCATAACCTGTACTATATGGACTGCACAAGGCAATCCGGCGGGCAAAGCCCATTTTTATAATCACAGCATATAAGGAGTGAAGCCATGAAATCGCATGTCCGCACGCTGCAAATTGCTTTTACCTATATCGGTACTATTGTAGGTGCAGGGTTTGCTACAGGTCAGGAAATTCTCCGTTTTTTTACGCGGTACGGCCATTGGGCCCTGCTTACGATTATGCTCTCGGCGATCCTGTTCATATGGCTCGGCACCAAGATGATGGTTATCGCCCGCCGGATCGGCGCGGATTCCTATGAGGATTTCAACCGCCATCTGTTCGGTGAAAAAGCCGGCAGCCGCATCAGCCTGTTCACGATGGTCATTCTGATCGGGGTCAACAGCATCATGCTGGCTGGCGCCGGCGCTATTTTTCAGGAGCATCTGGGCCTGCCTTATCAGGCGGGGCTGCTGATTACTGTGACCGGCTCGTTTTTTCTGCTGAAGCGCGGGATGTCAGGGATTATGCAGCTTAACAGTCTGGTCGTACCGCTGATGCTTACTCTGTCGCTGATCATCATTTTTAATACATTCGGGCTGCCGGGAGCGGGACGGTTTCTGTTCCTGCAGACAGACAGCAGCACCTTCGGTGCCTGGATGTCACCCTTACTCTACACTGCCTTTAATCTCAGTATGGCCCAGGCTGTGCTTGTCCCGCTGGCACGCCATACTGAGGATGAACAGCCGCTGGTGCGCGGCGGCATTCTGGGCGGGATCGGCATCGGTTTCATGCTGCTTGCTGCACATTTTGCGATGAGCTCACAGATGCCGGGCATTCTGCAATTCGAAGTCCCGATGGGCAGCATCGCCTTCCGGCTCGGCTCCATCGTTCAGCTGATCTATCTGCTGCTGATCTTCCTTGAAATCTTCAGTACCTTCATCGCCAATATATACGGCGTCAGCGTACAGCTGCAGCAGCGTCTGCCTGTCGCCCCTGCCCTGGTCACTCCGCTGCTCATGCTGTTCTGTTATCTGTTCAGTCAATTCGGCTTCAGCTCCCTGCTCGGGGTATTCTACCCGATCTTCGGCGCCCTGGCCCTGGTCTGGGTGAGCATGCTGCTGCGCGCGCCGCTGTCTCCACCTCCTCAGGGACCGGAAGGGAATGGCAAGGCTAAGGGCATAACAATTGTGGCTGTTAAGCCCGTTGTGCGGGGGCGGAAATAAGGGTCAGGAGATTCGAGACAGATAGGGCAAAAACACTGGGGTACGGTTGGTACCCCCCGTGTTTGGCTATACGGAGATGACTGTTGAAGCAGGGATAATCCGCGCTGCTGCTTCCGCAACATGGCGGTGGCAGGTCATCATAATGATCTGGCGGGTTGCCGACAGTCCGCCCAGCAGGGCCAGTGCTGCTGACAGGCGCTGTTCATCAAAATTAACAAACAGATCGTCCAGCATCAGCGGCAGCGTGGTCTGCCGGGTCATTGTTTCGGCCAGGGCCAACCGGATCGCAAGATACAATTGCTCCTGTGTGCCGCGGCTGAGCAGAGCGCTGTCCAGAAGTCCGAAGGTCTCATGCTCTGCTTTTAGCTCCTTATGGCCAAGCGTCATAAGAATTCTCCGGTATTCGCCCCCGGTAAGTGTTGAGAAATAGCCTGATGCCAGCTGCAGCACCTGCGGCTGCTTTTCCTGCTCATAAATCCGTCTTGTCCGCCCGATCAGCTCGGCCGCCAGTGCCGTTACCGCATACTGGCCTGCCAGCTGGCGCAGTGCCGAACGCTGCTCCTCCAGCTGCTGACTGACTGTATCCCCCATGCAGCGTTCCTTCAAATAGTCCTGCTCCTGCAGCAGCTTGCCCCTCTGCTCCAGAAGGATATTCCGCTCTTCTTCCAAGGATAGCGCAGCATTTTCTGCCGCTGATCGTTCCTCTGCAAGCGCAGCAGCATCATACTGCTCCAGCAGCTGCTGCAATTGCTCCGCTCTGCCGCCTTCCCAGCCGGTGAACATTGCCAGCTCCCATTGACGGATCGCTCTAACCAGCTCTGTTCTCTGCTGCACTGCCGAAGCGCGCCGCAGAAAATCCTCACCGTCCGCAGCTCCGCCTTCCTGCAGGAGAGCGCTGCTCCGCTGCACCAGCCCTTCCAGCTGCTGCCGGTTCATGGCCAGCTCCTCATGGATTTCAGCCATCCGGGCCGATAGCCCTTCCCGGCGGAGCAGCTCATTCCGCAGTTCATCCCACTCCCGCTTCCGGTTCTCCAGCCAGCTGAGCAAGGTGGACAGCTGAACTTCGTTACCTGTATCTGCTGTTAAGAAGGCCCCGGGTGCTGAACCTACCGTACTTGCCGATACGGTGTCAGAAGCTAGACTGCTGTCCGTCTGTATCCCGGACTGCCGCAGCAGGGATAAAATCTCATGCTCATAAGCTGTGCACTCCGCTCCAAGCTCACGGAGCCGCTGAGTCAGCTTGCCGTGCTGGCGGAGCAGCTCGTTTCCCTGCTCCACCAGTGCAAACAGATCCGGCAGGCCTTCCGGAGACAAGCCTTCCGGCAGATCGCGCTGACGCAGCCAGTCTGTGTACCGGCCGTCGAGTTCAGCAAACTCTGCCTCGGCACGCTCCAGGTCTTCTGCCAAGGCGCGCTCATGCCCCGCGAGCGCTTCTGTTTCTGTCCGGCACGCATCGCGCTCGCCGGACAGCCGGTCCACGCGCTGCCGCCAGGCGTTCCACGCCTCCATCAGGCGGCGCAGCTCCCGCATGCCGGCCTCAAGCGCGCCGGCATCATTGCCCCCGGCCGTGCTGCGCCCAGGCCGGCCGGTCCCGCTCTCCGGCTCCGCCCCGGAGAGCAGCAGCCCGCGCAGCCGCAGCATCTCCGCTGCGGCCGCTGCGCTGTCCTCCCCGCCGTGCCCCGGCGGGGAGTCCTGCCGGCCCGCTGCGCGCAGGCCGGCCCACAACACCAGGTCCGCGGCGGCCAGCAGGCCGAACGCGGACCAGACGCTGAGCGGCGGGGCACCGCTCAGCTGCAGGGCCGCCGGCAGCAGCAGCGTCAACGCTGCGCCTGAGGCCAGCCCCCGCCGGTAGCGTGCCGTCCGGCGGTCCCCCGGGCCGCTGCGCGGCCCGTCAATGCCGAGCTGCGCTTCGCGCCAGCGCTCGGCGGCCTGCTGCAGCTCGTCCCACAGCTGCAGCACTTCACGCGGGCTGCGCGGAGCGAGGCCCGCGAAATCAGCGCCGCTTGCGTGTTCACGCGCAAGCGAGCGTTCCGCCGCCTGCAGCGCAGCGGCGGCGGCGGCCATGCGGGAGCGGAGGCTCTGCCGCTCCGCTTCCCGGGTCTCCATCCGCCGGTCGTACGCGGCGAATGAGGCGGCAAAGCGCCGCGCAGCCTCGCGCTCGGCTGCAGTAACCGCAAACGCCGCAAGTTCCGCATGACCCCAGCCAGCTCCAATGCTGCGAAGGATGCGCTCCAGATGAGCCTCATGTGCCGCAAGTTCGGCTTCCAGGCGCTGCCGCTCGGCGCGGCGGTCTTTATACCCTGAACGCCCGCGGTCCAGCCGCTCCAGCAAAGGCCCCTGGGCAATGAGCAGCTCGTCCGGCGGATGAAGCGCCAGCTCGGCAGCAAGCTCGTCAAGCTGGCGTTGAAGCCGCTGGACAGCACCAGCCGCATTTCGCGTTTCCGCCTCCAGTGACTGCCAGCGGACCGTGCCGTTGTCCGGAAAATCCGCGATTTCCGGAAGGCTGTCCAGCTCTGACCGGGCCTCACGCCATTTCAGCCACAGCTCACGGATATCAGCCGCTTTACGCAGCAGAGTCAGCCGGCTGCCGGCACGGGTACGCGAGAGCTCAAGCTCAGCCAGCTTCAGCTCCGCAAGCTCCAGTGCAGCCAGATTCGCATTATATTTGGGCAGCAAAGACCGGCTCTCTGCCATCTCGCGCTCCAGCTTCTCGATTCTCTGGAGGATTTTGGCCGCTTCCTGCACTTTGCCCCGCGGCTTATACAGCTTCTCCGCATCCTGAATCAGCCTGCGCTCTGCACGCATAATATCTCCTCCGCCGCCCATACCGGCGTGGAACAGGTAGCTGCCCATTTCCTCAGACTGCAGGGCGCCAAGCTCCTGAAGCTCGTCCAGCGATACCGCGAACAGCTGCCGGAACATGCTCCGCGAGATGCCGCCGAGCAGCCGGCGTTCCAGCTCTTCCTGAGTTGCCTCTTCCGTCCGCCCATCCGGGTAACGGATAGTGACACTCAGCTTTTCGCTCCGGCTCTGCTCTCCGCCGGCAGCGTAGCGCCGGATGATCCAGCGTGCTCCTTCGTTGTCACACGCTGTCAACCCCCCGCCATGCAGGCCGCCCTGTACCGGCTCATACCGCTCCGCGGGATTGGCCCTGCCGGGAATCCCGAACAGCATAGCCCGGATAAATTGCAGTGTAGTGCTTTTACCGGCTTCATTGCGCCCGTACAGTACAGTAACGCCTTCTTTGAGCTCCATCTCCCGCTGCTGCAGCCGGCCGAACCCGCTGATCTGCAACTGTTCAATTTTCATCCCGCATTCCCCCGCTTCTGCCCTGATACAGCTTCTTCAAGCACATGCCGGCTGCTGCTTGCCGTCGGTCACTCGTTTTCTTCACTACCGCCCATCTCAGCAAAAGCCGGATGCTGGCCGCCAGCCCGCACCGCTTCCTCCGCACCGCTCAGCAGTGTAATGCCAAGCTCCTCGGCACTGCGCAGCCAGTCCTGTTTTTCAACACCGTCTATTGCGGTTAGCAGCCTCCGCAGCTCACGGTTCTCCATCAGCGGTTTTAGTGCAGCCGAGAGCAGCTCCTCCAGGCCATCTGCTGTCTCCCCGCTTGTCCCGGAGAGCCGCAGCAGCTCGCCCAGGAAACTGTCCTCCTGAAGCAGCCGCTCCCTGTCAACCGGCAGGCCTGTTTCTACCGCGAAGCCTTCGGTCCACACCAGACCGGCAAAATCCTTTCGTTCGGCACGTGCCGCCTCCCGCCGCTGCAGCTCGGATAGAAGGTCGGCAGCCGCCCCTTTTTCAGACAATATCCTGTGCACCCTTCCCCGGCCGGTTAGCCGGAAGCGCACAACAGACATCAGCTGCGGAAGCTCGCCCCTGATCTCCTCTACCGCCTGTTCAACCGCATTCGTCAACTCCCCCTCATCCGTTAGGCCGTCGATCGGAATTTCCTTCACCTGCCAGCGAACGGTATCCAGCTCCCGGAACCGCAGGTCGGTCAGACCCTCCGGATTCACATCCACTATGTAACACCCTTTAGGGCCTGTCTCCTTGACACTGCGTCCCTGAATGTTGCCCGGATAGACTATAGCCGGACGCTCATGCAGAATGCTGCGCTTATGAATGTGCCCGAGAGCCCAATAATCAAAACTCCGGCTGATCAGATCCTTGCGTGTGCACGGCGAGTAGGTCTCATGCTGCAGATCTCCGTCGACATTACCATGCAAAAGCGCAATATGAAACAGGCTGCTGCCCGGCTTGCGGTTAAACAGCAGTGCCGTATTCTCCGTTACTTTTGCCGTGGGATAAGAAATGCCGCTGATTACTGCCACCTCTGCCCCGTCTCTCCGGCGGCAGGCAACGGCTTGTCCAGCCTCCCCTGCTCCAAACACGGTGACTCCCGCGGGCAGCTCCATACTCAGGCGCGGCCCGTCGAGCGGATCATGGTTGCCGTGAATCAGATAGACCTGAATGCCGTGTCCGGCCAGCTGTTTGAGCGCCTCCTGAAAACGCAGCTGCCCCTGCAGCGAAGCATCCGTAATATCGTATACATCCCCGCTGATGACTACAAAATCGACTTCCTCCTCTACAGCGACGCCAACAAGCCGCCCGAGGGCGGCGAAAGTGGACTCCCGTAAATAGGAGCGTACAGCCTGCGGAAGCTGCGCCAGGCCGACAAAGCGGCTGTCCAGGTGCAGATCAGCAGCATGCAGGAACCGGAAAGGAATCACTTGGCTCACCCCTTTGTTTCAGGCTGGTACTGCAGATAGATTTTTTTAAGCTCATTGGCGACACGGGTCAGGGAATACTGGCTTTTAGCCTTATCCCAGGCAGATCTCGACAGCTCATACCGGTAGCCGGGATCTGAAATTACTTTTTCCAGTGCATCGGCCAGCGCGGTCTGATCATCAGGATTAACCAGCAGGCCGTTCACCCCGTCTTCAATCTGCTCCGGAATCCCTCCGACATTGGTACCCACCAGGGCAAGACAGCTGAGCGCAGCCTCCGCAAACACTGAACCGAATGCCTCCGCCCGTGAGGGCAGGACAAAAATATCAAAAAACGGCATGAACTCCTCAGGATGCAGCGTATAGCCGTAAAAAATCGTTTCATTATAGATTCCGAGCTCCTGCGCCAGTGACTCCAGCTCTCCGCGTGAAGGCCCGTCACCGATAATATGCAGTACATATTCATGTCCGCGGTTTTTCAGCTCTGCACAGGCCCTGAACAGGATATCCAGACCCTTGGCAGGCACCAGACGGGTAACCGTAACCAGCTGCGGAATGCTGTTGTCATGCGGAACCGGCTTAAATCTTTTTTCGTCAAACCCGTTCGGGATAATGCCGATGCCGGCAGGATGATCCGTATAAGGTGTCAGATAATCGGCAAAAGCGCGCGAAACCGTCATCAGCCGGTCACTTACATGCTCAAGTTCGCGGTAAATCGAAACGAGAAACTGGTGCTCCAATCCGCCTTCTTCGATTACACCGTTAAGAATGAGCTCGCGCTCGTAACTGGAGTGCAGCGTTTGAATCAGCGGGATCTCCGGATAAATCTTTTTCATGGCGAGGCCCGCTATCGGATGGTGGGCATGGATCAGATCATACTGCTTGCTCATCCGCAGCTTCGTCCACCAGATGTAATCCCGGTAGGTCTGGATATATTTTTGCACAACCGGACTTTCACCGTACACCGTCCAGTCAAACGTTTCAAAGACAATCTCTTCGCGTCCCTTGTTCCGAATCCGCTTGGGCAGCCAGAACAAATCCATATCCCAGCGGCTGGAGCGGAACCGTTCCTGCAGATAAGGAATCATGGAAGATACGCCACCGGGCTGCTCCGGCGGGAAGAATAGCGCTTGCAGCAAATTCATAAGGTACATCCCCTTTTCGATTGCCCCGATTACGGTGAGACCTGGCAATTATGATATAGTTATATATATGTACATATACAGGCACGTTGAGGTCCCTTACCTTGATTTTATCGGTATCTACCTGAAACAGCAACTAATTAAGAACACTTGCGCCTGTTTTGAAATCAACAAGAGGAGAATGACATATGAACGAAGAACGGCTGCCCGCCGCGTATACCACTGCCATGAAAGAGCTGCTGGGGCAGGAGGCGGACGCTTTTCTGCACAGCTATCGCTTGCCGCGGACCCAGGGCTTGCGGTTTAACACTCTAAAAAACACCCCCGGCAGCGCCCCGGCCGCCAAGGCAATCGCGCAGTTTGGCCTGACGCCTGTTCCCTGGTGTCCTGCAGGTTATTATTATGAAGACCCGGCCCGGCCGGGCAGACACCCCTTCCATACCGCCGGACTATATTATATTCAGGAACCGTCGGCAATGTCCGCGGCCGAGCTATTGGCACCGCAGCCCGGTGAAACCGTGCTTGATCTGGCCGCTGCGCCAGGCGGCAAAACAACCCACCTGGCCTCCCTGATGCAGGGTCAGGGCCTGCTTGTCTCCAATGAGATTCATCCCGAACGGGCCAAAATTCTGGCCGAGAACGTCGAACGGCTCGGTATTCCCCATGCACTCGTAACCAGCGCTGCGCCGGACAAGCTGTCCCTGCGGTTTCCGGAGGTATTTGACCGGATTATGCTTGATGCCCCGTGCTCCGGTGAGGGCATGTTCCGCAAGGATGAGGGAGCCATCCGTGAGTGGTCACCCGATCATGTCCGGATGTGCGCTTCCAGGCAGTGGGATATTTTGCAGGATGCCTATATTATGCTGAAGCCGGGCGGCAGTATGGTCTACTCGACCTGTACCTTTAACCGTCAGGAGAACGAAGAGACAATCGGCCGGTTTACCGCTGCTTATCCCGATATGGAGCTGATTACCGCCAAACGGCTGTGGCCGCATCTGGAAAAAGGCGAGGGACATTTCGTCGCGCTGCTGCATAAAGCAGCAGGATCCGGGGAAGCGGACAGCTTCCGCAATAAACGCAGCAACGGCAAAAGCAAAAACGGCCCGCGTGTGAATGCCTCAGTCCGCGATGCATACCAGCAGTTTCTGGACTGGACCGCCAAAGAGCTGCCCGGTTACAGCTTCCAGGGCTTGCCTGTACTGTTCGGAGAATCACTTTATCTGCTGCCTGAAGCGTTTAATGAGCGTCTGCACACCGGTCTGCTGGAGGGCCTCAAGGTACCCCGTGCCGGACTGCATATTGCCCATCTGAAAAAAAACCGCATCGAACCGGCCCATGCCCTGGCCATGGCTCTTTCACCAGAGCAGGCTGCGCGCAGCTTCGACCTGTCAGCGGACAGCCTGGATATTCACGCCTGGCTGCGCGGCGAGAGCCTGCCCGTTCCTGCTGAGCTTCATGGCTGGACGCTCGTCACCGTGGATGGCCTGCCCGTCGGCTGGGGCAAAGCCAGCTCAGGCCAGCTGAAGAACCATCTGCCCAAGGGCCTGAGAATTCTAAAAGCCCATATTGACGAGGTGTAGGCAGCTAACCAGTTCACACCTCCCTCATATGCATATGATGTCATTATCCCAAGGACGCCGCAGCCGCAGCAGGCGCGGTAATGGGAACCAGACATGAGTTAAGGGAGGAATCAGACATGGGTGCAATGCCAGGCTTTACTTCGACCGGTGCAATTTTGGTGCTCTTTATCCTGCTCGTCATCATTTCCCGTTCGTTGTTTGTCTAATTCCGTCCGCAGTAATGCGACAGTGACACCAAGCGGCCGCGCCGCCCTTCCAGGGCAGTGCCGCCGCTATTTGGCGTTTCCGTTTCCCGCCACTTACTCTTTCGACGATCCGCCACCCGCACTTGGTTCGTCTACACTAACTAGTCTCCACTAACCAGCCTCCACTCCTGCTCCATACCACACACCCTTCATTTTCTTATACCTACACTCCAGACCAAACTCTTCATTTACTGAATACCCACTCTCATCTTCACTTCAACTCATTTTCACCCTTCTGCTTTCCACGCTCCATTCCCTACTAACTACACTAATTTCCACATTATCAATGCCTACACTTCACCATTACGTACACTTCACTTCCCCTTGTTCTCGCTTTCCATTCTCCACATCCGCTCCCCCACTACCTACTCCATTTTCACAGTATCAAAAAACTCCATTTCTCTTCCGCGCTTCCCCTTCTGCCTCTAATACCTGGCTCCACTTCTCACTACCTGCTCTGCATTTACCTTTTCCACTCTCTATCCCCACCATCCATGCTCCGTACTCTCTCGTTGCTCATGTTGCGTTGTTTACAAATTCCATTTCAGCCTATCTAGTTGGATTTTTGCTACTTAATTTCTCGATTTTCGAACATTTCTAAGTACTAAGTGGAAAAAAGACATCTAATTTAGCCTGCAGACCCCCTTTAGCGCTAAAATCGCATAATTAAGTAGCATTTTTCCACCTAGTGTTTCAATTATGTTGTTTAATGAATTTTTAAGCAGCAAATTTCCACTTAGTTATGTCGGCGGCCTAGAAAACGGAGCTGAAATAGCAGAAACGGAGACAATACACCCTAAATTCCGCCCTTTGTCCTTAGCCTTCAACCTCAACGCTTCATTGCCTCACCGCTCATACCCTCCGCCGCATTGCCTTATCACTTCACTTCCTCACTTCCTCACTTCCCCCACTTGCCACTGACTCACTGCCCCACTGACTCACCCCCTTTCTGCCGCACCGCACCACCTCACCGTCCCAACGCCTCATAATCATAGCCAATCCGCTTCCCCAGCAAAAAAGCTAATATTAGTCGAACCAATTCGCCTGCAGTTAACACATACCGAAGCTTTTATCCAGCACGTTTTATCCAATACCGTTTTATCCAGCACAATTTCACCGGCCCTCTCCATCCTTCCTCATCTATCCGCACCCCTTCTCCCCATCACCTTCCAACCAGACAAAAAAAAGCATAAACCAACGCCATCCGGCACTGGTTTATGCTTAAAAGGATTATAAGGCAATAAGGGGGAGAGTTACTAGAGGCAATATTTCACAAGTGCATCCCGCACGCCGTGCTCATTGTTTGTTCCTGTAATTGCATCAGCGGCCGCTTTAACCTCAACCGGAGCATTATCTACGGCAACGCCCAGGCCCGCATAGGTCAGCATGGAGATATCATTGTAGTAGTTACCGATAGACATTACTTCTTCCTGCGCGATCCCGAGCCTTGCGGCTAGATTCTTGAGGGCATTGCCTTTTGAAGCTTCGTGATGCATGAAATCGGCAAAAAACTCTCCGCTGCGCAGCATATTATACTGCTGGGTCCAGGTGCCCCATTCCCGCATTGCTTCATCCAGCACCGCTGACTTGGTGAATACCGTGAATTTGACGATCGGCTCGCGGAATTCCTCCCATGCCGGCAGAGAGGCCGGCATAATCCGGAAGTGCTCATACATATAGTTGGCTTCCTTGGTCAGGTTCTCCACGTTGTCCACGTACATCTCGAAGGCTGTGCTGACATCGAAATGAATGTCATGCTTCCGGCAGTATTCGATATAGGGGTCGAGGCCGCGGCCGTCCATCCCGTATTGATCAAGCACCTTGCGGTCACTGACCGATACCGTTGCACCCCCGTTGTGGCCGAGGACATAGCCCGTCAGCCCCAGCTCCTCCATAAAAGGAATCGAGTTCTGCGGGCTGCGGCCCGTACATAATACGATTTGGCCTCCCCGGCGCGTAACCTCGGCGATCGCCTCTTTATTTTCATCACTCAGCTTATGGTCATCATTCAGCAGCGTTCCGTCAACGTCCAGCGCAATCAGCTTGTATTTCATACTCCACCATCCTTGTCTGTCTATTTCTATCCGGCTGTATTAAGCAAGCTTAGCTTATCAAACCCAGGTCAATGATAACCCGTCATTATATTAAGCTTATATAAAATCATCCTGAAAGCTCCCGGGGTCAATCTGCGGACGTTTCCGCCCCGCCGGTTAACAATGCAAGCTCAGCATGGGTCAGCTCCCGGCAGGAGCCCAGCGGCAGGCTCTCATCCAGCTTCAGCTCACCCATCGAGACCCGCTTCAGAAACGTCACTTTTTTGCCGACAGCGATAAACATCCGTTTTACCTGATGGAACTTGCCTTCCGTAATCGTCAGCGAAATGTACGAGATGGTCTTGCTTCCGCGCTCGCGGCTAAGAATGCTCAGCTGTGCGGGCAGGGTCACGTAACCGTCCTCCAGCTCAACCCCTTTGGCAAAAGCCTCCACATCCGCAGCATCCACATCCCCCTCTACTGTAGCCTCATAGGTCTTAGGCACATGCTTGCGGGGGGAGAGCAGCTCATGGGCCAGCTTGCCGTCATTCGTAAGCAGCAGGAGCCCAACCGTATCCTTATCCAGCCTGCCGACCGGAAAAGGCTCGAACAGGGCATGCTGGGGCTTCAGTAAATCCAGTACCGTCCGGTCCCGTTTATCCTCGGTTGCTGACAGGACACCTGCGGGCTTGTTCATCATCAGATAAATAAATTCCCGGTAGCGGACAATCTCACCGGCCACCTCAATGGTATCCTGGTAGGGATCAACATGAAAACCGCTATCTTTAACCACGGCTCCATTTACAGTGATAAGGCCCTGTTTGGCCTGCTTGCGGATATCGCTGCGTGAACCGACGCCCATATGGGACAGCACTTTATCAATGCGCTGCTTTTTTCCGGCATTTCCTGGTGCGCTCATACCTAGGTCCACCTCCATCCTGCGGGATATTCATTCTTCAGCATACCGTCCTGCCATTTGCCCCAGCCCGCACTGAATCCGTCGATGCAGACCAGGACATATCCTTTGGGGGGAATTCCAGGCTGCACAGTCAGCCGCTGCTCAGGAGCAGCTAGCGTCTCGCCTTTCAGGTAGGACACAGCTTCGCCGCTTGTGCTGTCCAGCGACAGGCTGCGGATGCACTCGGACGGCTTCAACGCTGTAGCCAGCGGATGGCCGGGAATGAACCGGCCGCTGCGCAGCTGGCCCATATACCAGCCCGGACGGATGGTTTTGAGTCCGTCCAGGGCTGAGGAGGGGAGCGGCGAGAGATACAGATGCTCGCCGAACAGCACCGGGTAGCCGGCCGGCTGCCAGCCGAGCTGCTCCCGGCAGAACCCGGCGAATGCGGCCAGCGCCGCCTCCTCGCCGGAGCCCTGCGGCCGCTGCCCGCGCGCGCCGCCGCCCTTGCCTTGACCGCGGCCGCCTTTGGCCTCGCGGTCCCTGCCACCGCCCGCCTTGACCGGCCGGGCGGCTGAACCGCCCTTGCTGCGCACGGAAACCGGGAGCGCGGTATCCGCGTCCCCGGCACTTCCTGGCGCAGCAGCACTGCCTTCATGGCGCAGCACCGCCATGAAATGGCCCTCGCCCTTGACCTTGTGCGGCCACAGCCGCGCGGCCTCGGGCAGCCCGTCAATTCCCGGCGAGAACCAGCCGGAACCTCCCGCCGGGACAGCTGTAAACTCCGGATGCCCGGCGAGGAATTCCAGAATCGATCCTTCGTTCTCTTCCGGAGCGAAGGTGCAGGTCGAATACACAATCGTCCCGCCCGGCTTCAGCGCCGACGCTGCCGCGAGCAGGATCTCCCGCTGCATATCCGCATACTTCTTGGGCGTTCCCGGCTCCCACTGCTTGACCATGTCTTCATCTTTACGGAACATGCCTTCACCGGAGCAGGGGGCATCGATCAGAATCCGGTCAAAAAAGCCCGGGAAAGACGCAGCAATCCGCTCCGGGCTCTCATTAAGCACGATGCCGTTTCTTACGCCGTACAGCTCCAGATTTTTGGCGAGTGCCTTGGTCCGGTCCGGATGGAGATCATTGCTGATCAGCAGTCCTGTGCCCTGCAGCTTGGCAGCGATCTGGGTGGACTTGCCGCCGGGGGCGGCGCAGAGGTCCAGCACCCGGTCACCCGGCTGGACATCCAGCAGTTCAACCGGCGCCATCGCGCTAGGCTCCTGAATGTAATACAAGCCGGTATGATAATAAGGATGCTTGCCCGGACGGGCACCGTCTTCCGTATAGAAGCCTGTAGGACACCAAGGGATCGGCTCAAGCCGGAACGGCGAGATTTCCAGCAGCTCCTGAACGGTGATCTTCAATGTATTGACACGGATACCCGCATAAGGTGTCTCCTTATAGGTTTCCGCAAATTGCTCATATTCTGTTCCCAGCAGCTCCTTCATCCGCTCTGTGAAAGTGCCGGGCAGTTGTGCTGCCATGATGCCGTCCTCCTGCTTGTGTTACCTGAATTTTTGGGATCAATAATCAAGGAACACCCCTGCGGGTGCTCCTGATTAGGTACTGCTATTGTTACGTCGTTATTTGCGGTGCTCCCCCGCAGGTCTTTGCGGGCCCCGCCGCTGCGGCTGGTTAGGCACAATGCCTGATGCAGCCAGCTCTACTTCCTGCGCAAGAACCGGATCAGCGATTTCAATCGTCAGGTCGTAATAAGCAAACGGCTTTTCAGCGTAGCTATCCAGCTGTGAAGCATACAGCCCCACTTCCCGGACCAGCTTAGCCAGATCAAGGCCCAGCGTTTCTGCAGGGTAAGTTCCCAGTACGCCATACGACCTGTTCATCATGATCAGGCCGCCGCGCACATTACCGTTGCGGAAATGATAGAGTCCGACTGCCACCTGAAGCAGCGCTTTGTATAAAGGGTCTTTATCTTTTTCAAGCCACAGCTCTTCAAGCACCTCATGGCATTCAAAATAATCCCTGTCCCGGTTAAAGTAGACCAGGTATGCCAGGTACAGCGGTTCATAGGCCATCCGGCAGACTATCCTTCTTGGCATTGGATATAAGCTCACGCACATGCTCCAGCAGCTGCTTCATCGCTTCCATATCCTGTGTCTGCCAGATCTCGTTGAAGCGGTTCTGGCTTTCAATCGCCTCATTCACCAGATGATAGAAATACAGCTGGTGAATCGCCGTCAGCACCTGAGTCGTTGTATTGGAATTTTCCTCAAACAGCTTCTGGGCCTCCAGAATTTCTTCGCGGATGCTGGACATCTCACTGTCCAGAATCGATGCGGCTTCCGCTGCCGTCTTCAGGCGTACACGCATTTCATCCGGCAGGCTTTCGCGGTATTTATAGTTCAGGGAATGCTCGATCGTGGCCCAGAAATTCATCGCCAGCGTGCGGATCTGAATTTCGGCCAGCACGATCTTTTGTCCCAGGGCGGTCTGTACCGGATATTTAATAATCATATGGAAGCTGCGGTAGCCGCTTTCCTTATAATTGGTGATGTAATCCTTCTCATACAGCACTTCAAGATCCTTGCGGGCACGGATATACTCCGCCACTCTGCGGATGTCCTCAACGAATTGGCACATGATCCGGATGCCGGCGATGTCCTCAATGCCTGTCTCCAGATCCTCCATCTTCACGTTCAGACGCTTGGCCTTTTCCAGTATGCTGGACAGCCGTTTCACACGTCCGGTTACGAACTCAATCGGCGTATATTCTTCTCTCTTTTTGAGTTCCGAGCGCATTGTTTTGAATTTAACCTTGAGTTCCTCCACAGTCTGTTCATATGGAAGTAAAAAAGTTCCCCAATCCCTGCCGTCCATCGCCTTCGTCCTCCTGTCCATTCATCCTTCAGTGATGATCGGCGCCCACCGCTTCCCGGATATGAGAGAATCCGTCCCGCCGCAGCAGCTGCCGCAAACCGGCATGCAGCCGGCGGTTAACCTCCGGTCCTTCATAGATGAGCGCCGTATAAATTTCAACCAGGCTGGCGCCTGCCCGGATTTTGTCATACGCATCCTGGCTGCTGAATATTCCGCCTGAGCCGATTATCGGCAGCTTGCCGCCAGTCTGGCGGTAAATGCTGCGGATGATTTCCGTCGACCGGTCTCTCAGCGGCTTGCCGCTGAGCCCTCCCGTTTCTCCGGCTTTTTCGCTGGTCAGCCCCTCGCGGCTTAACGTAGTGTTCGTGGCAATAACGCCGTCCACTCCAGCTTCTGAAAGCGTATGTACCATGAATTCCAGTTCGCTGTCACTGACATCCGGAGCAATCTTGACCAGCAGGCTCTTGGCCGTGCCGCTCTTTCTGTGCTGGACCGCCATTTCCTCCTTCACCTCAGAGAGCAGCTTAGACAGCTCACTGCCATGCTGCAGACTGCGCAGATCCGGTGTATTCGGCGAGCTGATATTAACTACAAAGAAATCGCCGTACGGATACAGCGTGCGGATACACTTACGGTAGTCCTCGTGCGCTGTTTCATTCGGAGTCGCTTTGTTGCGCCCGATATTAACTGCCACCGGTATTCTGCGCTGCTTCAGCCCTTTCAGGCGCTCCGCCATCGCTTCGGCACCTTCATTATTGAAGCCCATCCGGTTGATGAGCGCTTCGTCTGGAATCAGGCGGAACAGTCTTGGACTGTCATTGCCCGGCTGCCCCTTAGGGGTTACTGTGCCGACCTCCATAAAGCCGAAGCCGATAGATGAGAAGCCGCCGACTGCCTCGGCATTCTTGTCGAGACCTGCCGCAAGGCCAACCGGCGTAGGAAAATGCACACCGAACAGATCAACTGCCATATCCGCAGTTTCGGGAACACCGTACATAAGCCGCATAGCCGCGCTGCCGCCCGGAACAAATGCCGCCTTGTGCAGTCCGCCGATTACGAGATGATGCGCCTTTTCCGGGTCCATTTTAAAGAAAATAGGTTTGCCTAAATGCCGATACAGCAACGTTCTCGCTCCTTCAAGGGATTACCCGAATCGTCCTCCGACTCCCCGTTTCGTTTGTTTTCTTCTTAATTTTATCCGTTTCCGGGCGAAAAGAAAAGTTTTTTACCCTGCCGATCTTCCGGGCTGAAGCCGGGAGTATAGTAATTTTCATCCAAACCCATTACAATGTAAGGGTAATCACCGATAAAGAGAGAAAGAGGGATGGCTATTATGTCAACTAAACGCAAACCTCCAACACTTCAGCAGAAGAAAGAAGAAGTGAACCGCAAAGCCATTATGTGGATTGGTGCAAGCCTGGTCCTGTTAATTCTTCTGATTATCGTGCTGTTTCTGGTAGCGGGCAATTAGTTCAGCCAATGGTAGACTTTATTGGGGTTCGTCTGATTAGCGGGTGTTTCTGAAGGATAACGGTCCGCAGGAACCAGCAGTTCATCAGGCAGACCCCCTTTACTTATCTGCACCTTCGTGCCCATCGGTACCATTGCGAATAATTCCTCCACGTCCTTTCGGCTCATCCGGATACAGCCCAGCGATTCATCTTTACCGATACTCTCCGGCTCATCTGTTCCATGAATGGCATAATTGCTGTCCGAGAGCTGCATGCCTCTGCTGCCGAACTCCCCGTTATCACGGCCATTCGGATTTACTACCTTATCTGTAATCGTAAAAGATCCTTCCGGTGTCCTGGAGCCGCCCAGTCCTACCTCATAATTCCTCAAAATAACGGAGCCGCTGGTTACTGCCAGACGGTGATTTTGTTTATCTACTATTATAGTAAGCGGTCCGGTAAAATAGGGCAGCTCCCGCCCTCCGCTTCCAGCGGCTTGGGCCGTTCCCGCGCCGGCTTCGCCGCCTGCAGAGGAATCTTTACCGCCTGCCTCAGCGGCTGGCTGCTGTGCCATTCCGGCGGCAGCTGCACTCCGCACAGAAGCAAATTTCTCCTTCATCAGCGGCGTAGTCCCGCCAAGCCAGTTCCCGGGGAATGCTCCGGTAAGCACAGCCAGCGATTGCGGCAGATTTCCCTTACTGTTCTTGTAGGCGCGTATAGCGCTCCACAATACGGCCAGCTGTTCCTGCTGACGCTGCCATTGCCCGGCCTGCTGCTGCAGGGCTCCGGATTCGGGCGGCTCACAGGCACAGGCTGTCTTGTCATAGGACTGATATACGGCGCGCCCCTTTCCGTTCTTGACCACCGTTGCCGCCAGCGGCAGC
This sequence comes from Paenibacillus sp. FSL R7-0345, assembly GCF_038595055.1. NCBI lineage: Bacteria > Bacillati > Bacillota > Bacilli > Caryophanales > Paenibacillaceae > Paenibacillus > Paenibacillus sp. FSL R7-0345. The sequence continues at coordinate 2,536,681 of NZ_CP152002.1, read as the reverse complement.
TTATCCTTCCACAAAAGCCATTTCCCTGAGCGCTCCATCCCCAGAATAGCTATAGCCGACCTGGCTCCGCCTTGCAGCAGCTGCGCAAATGCCCCGCCTGAAGCCGCGGAGTCAACGGCCAGCGCGGTAAAGGCCAGCTCCGGCTCTGTTTCTTCCGGTGACGCCGGCTCATCAGCCTCAGATGCATCTGCTGCAGCTTCAGCAGCCGTTTCATCTGCCCCGCTGAGCAGAGATGCCAGCGTCGCTTGGGTGCCCGTTTCTGTGCCTTCCGGAGCCGTGGACGGCAGGAGCACTAAAAGGGTAACGGCCATAGCTACCAGAAGCCGGCGTTTTCTGAGCCTGGCCTGATGGCGTTCATGCTCCACCTTGAGCAGGCCATCCTCGTATTCACGCAGCATTTCTGCCGGAACCTTACTGCGTTCAAAAGCTTCATACACTTCCCCGGCCTGGTTAAAACAGTAGTTGGCCTTTCCCTGCTGGCCGTTCTTATAGTATTCCTTACCAAGCAGGTACCATGCCATTTTGTTATCCGGGTGCATTTGAACATAAGCCTTGAGATGCTGCGAATTTTTCATCGGGGCCTCCGCGGGTAAAGATAATAAGTTCTTCTACACCTTATATCGGCTTCTCCACGAAAAAAAGACATCCCTGCCGGATCAGTACCGGCGTAAGGATGTCTTTATGTGTATACAAGAATCAAATATAAGCCTATATCTTATATCCGGCCCTCATATCCTGTGCGAAGCCGCCGGCCTGGAAGATTAACCTTCCTTATTGAAAGGAGCGTCCGCAATTTTGATGGAATCAGTCGGGCATCCGTCAGCCGAATCCTGCAGATCGTCAAACAGATCATCAGGAATCCCTGTGCATCCGCGGTTTCCGTCATTCTCATAAATCACTTCTGCCAAACCTTCATCATCATAATCAAAAATATCAGGAGCCGTTGCGCCACAGGCACCGCATGCGATGCAAGTGTCTTTTTCGACCCAGGTGTACTTAGCCATTTTATCTCTGCCTCCCGTTAAACAATACAGCCTGCCGCAGCAGCCTGTTATTTCACTCATATTAATATAAAAAGAATACAATTTCAATGAAATTTCAACATGTTTACAGTATTGCCGCATAATCTGTCGGCCGGGCGCCCTGGAATCCGGGGGATTCTGTCAGCCGTTATCCGGGTCCATCTGCTGCAGGTTGTCCTTCTGGAGTGAGGTGCCGCGCTCCTTATGGTTACGCAGACGGGCCGAGTGGCTGTCACTGAGCATGCCGGCAGTAAGCACGGCATTTTCACCAAATTTGTTGCGCAGCATATCCATCGCCTTATTGAGGGATTCCTTCTTCGGCTGCCGTTCATAATCGAACAGATCAAGCTGAATTGCGGATTCCTCCTTGGGGCTCAGGCTCTGCAGGGTTACACCGAGCAGTCTAACGGGCTTGTCGCCTTTCCAGTGGCGGGCAAACTGGTCGCACACTACCTTATAGATATCCTCCGCAGTTTCGGTAGGTGCCTCAAGCTGGCGTGAACGCGTTATAGTCTTCATATCGGGAGTCCGGATTGTAAGCTGCACTCCTGCGGCCACCAGACCCTGCTTACGCAGCCGCCGTGCCACCTGATCGCTGAGATTAAGCAGAATCGGCCTTGCATCAGCCAGCCCGACCACATCCTTGGGCAGCGTTGTTGTGTGCCCGATCGACTTGCTCTGCTCCCGTTCAGGATTTACTACGCCATAATCAATGCCGTTGCCGGCCCGCTTCAGCCAGGAGCCCATAACGCCGAAATGATCTGTCAGCATCCGCTCGTCTGCGGCCGCGAGCTGGCCTATATTATAGATACCGAGTTTGCGCAGCTTTTCAGCGGTTTTGCCGCCGATGCCGAACATTTCACCGCATGGCTTGTTCCACAGCACCTCCGGCACATCACGCAGACGCAGCACTGAAATGCCGTTAGGCTTTTTCAAATCAGATGCCATCTTGGCCAGCAGCTTGTTTGGAGCAACACCGATGGAACAGGGCAGCCCTAGCTCATCCATAATCCGGCGCTGAATCTCTCCGGCTATCTCAAGCGGGGTACCGAATTGCCGCGAGCCTGTGATGTCCAAATAACATTCATCGATTGAGACTGCTTCGAGCAACGGAGTATAGCTGTAGGCGATTTGCATAAAGGCATTGGAATATTTGCGGTATAGATGAAAATTCGGCTGAATAAGAGTAAGGGACGGGCAGATCCGCAGCGCCTTCTGCACCTGCATTCCGGTAGAGATCCCCAATCTGCGTGCGGCATAGGAACAGGTTACGATAATGCCTCTGCGCTGCTCTACACTGCCGGCAACTGCAGTAGGCTTACCTTTATACTGTCCCGGGTCTTCCGCTTCATGCACAGAGCAGTAAAAAGCGTTCATATCCACATGCAGGATTACCCTGCCGCTTGCCGGATAATACTGATCCACATTCTGCACAATATCTACCTTCTTATCTTCATGGTTTCCATTGTTCATTTCAGCATAACGCTTTTGTCTGGGGGAGGTCAATAAAGGCCGCACCCCTCCTGTAAAGTTCTTTGTTACATTCCCGCGTAAAAATGCTATAATATAAAAATTATTTCAATACGTAGTTGATGCTTCCGAAGCCGAAATCAATGGAGCAGATGCTCACAAAACTAAGCATATGCTTCCGAGGCAAGTTTTGTCCGAAGCCGAAATCAATGGAGCAGATGCTCACAAAACTTTTAGGAGGAGACTTAATGTCTAAGTCCATTTCCATCTTCGATACGACACTTCGCGACGGCACACAAGGCGAGGGCATCAGTCTGTCGGCGGATGACAAGCTGAAAATTGCCAAGAAACTCGATGATCTCGGTGTGCATTACATTGAAGGTGGCATCCCGGGAAGCAACAATAAAGACATTGAGTTTTTCAAACGGGTCAAAGAATTGTATCTGAACGCCAAAATTACCGCCTTCGGCAGCACCCGCCGCAAAAACTCTATTGCCGAGCACGACGACAATTTGCAAAGAATGATTGATGCCGGCGTGCCTGCGGCAACGCTGGTCGGCAAATCATGGGACTTCCATGTGCACACCGCACTGCAGACCACGCTGGAGGAGAATCTCGCAATGATCGGCGACTCCATCTCCTATCTCAAGCAAAAAGGGCTGGAGGTCATCTTCGATGCCGAGCATTTCTTTGACGGCTACAAGAACAATCCGGTGTATGCTGCTGCCGTACTAGCTAAAGCACGCGAAGCCGGAGCAGACTGGCTCGTCATGTGTGATACAAACGGCGGTACGCTGCCGAATGAAGTGTATGACATCGTCACTGCGATTTCAGGGCATCTTCCCGGCGCCGATCTGGGCATCCACACCCATAATGACTGCGAGCTCGCAGTTGCCAATGCGCTGAGCGCAATCAATGCGGGAGCCCGTCAGGTACAGGGTACAATTAACGGATACGGGGAACGCTGCGGTAATGCCAATCTGTGCTCCGTCATCCCTACACTACAGCTTAAGATGGGCTATCACTGCATCCCGGGTGACTCCCTGCCGCAGCTGACCAACACTGCCCGCTATGTAAGCGAAGTAGCCAACGTGAACATGCCGGTGAATCAGCCATATGTCGGAACAGCCGCATTTGCCCATAAGGGCGGCATTCATGTCTCGGCAATCCTCCGGGATTCCCGTACGTATGAGCATATTGCCCCCGAGCTTGTCGGCAACAAGCAGCGGGTACTCGTCTCCGAGCTTGCCGGCCAGAGCAATGTGCTCTCCAAAGCTCAGGATATGGGACTTAGCCTCGATCCGACCAGCGAGCAGGCCCGCAAGGTCATTGACAAGATTAAGAACCTGGAGCATCAGGGTTATCAGTTTGAAGGAGCCGACGCCTCCCTTGAGCTGCTGCTGCGTGAAGCGACAGGTGAGCTGAACGAGCTGTTTGTTTTTGAATCCTTTAAGATGCTGGTCGAAAAAAATGCCGGCCATCCTGTAGTCTCCGAGGCCTTTGTTAAGCTTCGTGTAGGCGGCGACAGCCTCTACACCGCCGCCGAAGGCAACGGACCGGTTAACGCGCTGGATAATGCGCTGCGCAAAGCGCTGAAGACTTATTTTCCGCGGCTTGATGAGATGCATCTCTCCGACTATAAGGTACGTGTGCTTGATGAGCAGGATCAGACGGCTGCCAAGGTACGCGTACTGATCGAATCCAAGGATTACAATAATACCTGGAGCACCGTTGGCGTATCCAGCAATGTTATCGAGGCCAGCTGGGAAGCACTGGTTGACAGTATGCGTTATGCCCTGCTCGGGCAGATTTCCCTGGAGAATGGTGCAAAGAACAGCAGCGAACCTAGAGGTCTGGTTAACCACTAAAGCAGACTGTCCGCATTATACGAAGCCCCTCTGCAGCGGGAGTTTAATTCCCGCATGGCAGAGGGGCTTCATTGTCGGCTGCTGATTGCTCAGCTGCCGGTCAGGGCTATAATTTTTTTCTCCAGTTCCTCCGGGGTCAGGACACCGAGTACAACTTCAGTGATTACCCCATTCTTATCAATCAGCACATTGGTCGGAAAGACCTGACCCTTGTACTGGTCGAACACTTCGCCTTTAAGATCGAACAAAACCGGAAAAGCCAGCATATACTTCCTGATGAACCGTTCGGCATTCGGCTTATAATCCTGGCTGGTCACGTTAACTCCGTAGATATCCAGCACATCCTTGTATTTCAGCGCCATCGCATTAAGGTCAGGCGCCTCCTGCTGGCAGGGGCCGCACCAGGAGGCCCAGAAGTTCACAATCAGTGCCTTATCCCTCGGACCGCCTACCGTATACTCACGGCCGGCGTTATCCTTCAGTGAAAAAGCAGGGGCTGCCTGGCCAGCGCCGGTCCCGCCCGCCATGACCTGCTGGGCTACCGGAACAGCCTCAGGTTTATTGTTCAGCCAGCGTCCCAGAGCAAAGGCTGTTACCAGCACAATTAATGCCAGGACCGCAACATTCCGTCTTTTAACAGCTCTCATAAGTAGTCTGTTCCTTTACATATGGGATGGGTTGCTCCTATTGTACCCCCAATGCAGCCCATTTCAAACTACCCGTGCACAAAAAAGAGGACTCCGTCCAAAGACGGAATCCTATGAAGAGAGAGGGGTTAATACATGACAGCATTCCAGGGAACAACCCCGCCAATCCGGCTGGATTCCTCCGTACAGCTCATGCTGGGGAAGCATTTACTGACCTGTCTTCCGCATGAAGCTTGCGGATTACTGCTGGGTACTGCCGCAGCGGGAGGCATACTCATCAGCAGCTATGTGCCCTTGAGCAACGTTGCGCCTGACCCGCTGCATACCTTTGTCCCCGACCCGGGGGAGTGGGTCAAAGCAATGTACAGCGACCCTGCCCCGATCGGCCTGTTCCATTCCCATCCCGCTTCACTGCCGTGGCCCTCCCAGGCCGATATGCAGGGGCTTCAGGCTCTGGGTCCGGAATTTAAGGTCTATCTGATCGGCTCCCCGGGAACAGGCAATGCCCTTCCGCTTCTTAACGGGTTTATAATCAGCCGTGGGATTGGCCCAGACGGCAAACCTGCTGCGCAATTGCTGCATACAGAGCTTCAGGCTCTGCTCAAATAAGCATAGAGGTCGCCCAGCGTGTCAACCTGACGTTTATTAGCAATCTCCCGGAGATAAGCGACCCATAGCCGGGCCGTCATTCTGGCATCCTCCAGCGCGTGATGCCGCCCCTGGATTGGAATTTCATGAACAGCGAGCAGTTCATCCAGCGTATAATTGCTGCGCTGCGGCTCCAGCCAGCGGGCCAGCATCATCGTGTCCAGGACACGGTGGGTCAGCTGTACCTTGGAGGTTTTCCACAAGGCTGCATTCAAAAAGGATTTATCATGCGCACTGCCATGCGCCACCAGCACCCGCTGGCCGACAAAAGACATGAAGTTATGAAGGCCGTCAATCAGCGATGGAGCAGCAGCTGTCATCTCCCCGGTAATTCCTGTTAATCTGGTAATGTCCTCCGGTATAGCTGTCTGGCAGTTCACCAGTGTATAGAAGCATTCCTCTTCTTTTATTTCTTCACCGACCACCCGGATAGCCCCGAATGACATAATTTCATCACCATGCTGATGGGAAAAACCGGTCGTTTCCAGATCGAATATAACCGTCTCCAGCTCCGAAAGCGGAGTATGCAGTACTTCAGGCCGCCGCTTCTCACGCATCAGCGACCTGATAAAGGCCATCTGCTGCGCAGTCTGCTGGGCGGATTCGCCGCCTCTGATGGATGCGATAGCGGAGGGCATACCGCCCTGCCGCAGATTGCTCCAGAATCCGCCGCCTTTATTGGGCTCTTTCATGACTGCCTCCTTTCCGCTGAGCGGAGCTGGCGCTGTAAAGCCCTGTGCAGTTTTCTGACCAGCAGCAGACTTTCACGCAGCTCAGACATAAGCTGTTTGTTCTTTAGATCACTTTCGGAAATATAATCACTGCTCGACAGAAGCCCGTCCTGTACCATGTACGGTGTATTCACACGCATCCGCAAAGCTGTCAAAAAAGCCCCGCGGATCTCCTGCAGCTGTTCATATTCCTCCCGTTCACTGAGTCTTGATATCCGTTTCAGGGTGGAACTGTCCTTAACCGCATTCAGCAGGGCTAAATGCCTGACTATATTTACAAGCGGGATGTACATTCCGTATTTAATATCAAAGCCGCCGGCATAATCGCCAAATCGTTCTGTTAATACCTGTCCAAGCAGATTGAGTGTTGCTTTGTGGCGGACAGTGTTGCGCAAAACAGCCGTAGTCAATTTATCATTGTCTACAAAGCCGGCATGAAAGGCTTCCCTCCATTCAGCCGACAGCTCTGCGCTTCCGGCCACATGCCTCATATCTGATGCAATAATCAGATAGCGGATAGGCTCCCATTCCAGCTGGCTCATCCAGCTGCCTAACTGCTCCTTCCACTCCGTCAGCGTCTTGCGCCAGAGCGGTTCAGAGCACATCACTCTGCCTTCGCATTTCTCATAACCCACGGCCTCAAGCATATCCGATAACAACTCGCCAAAAGCAGTAAAGTAGGTCAGCTTGACGTCATCCGGCTCCCCCTCCACGATCAGACCGTTATCCTGATCACTCCAGAGAGTGGATTCCTGTCTGCCGGCACTGCCGAATACAATAAAGGAATAAGCGCAGGGAGGCGGGCCGTAGCCCGCCTCCTTCATCTGCGCCTCACAAAGCTTCACCGCAGCCGCAGCAATCAGATCATGCATTGCATTGACGCGGGACACCCATTCCTCAATCGGTATCACGTTTAACTGCTCCAGGAGTGCCTCCTGGCAGGCTGTACGCCTGCCTTTCAGCTCCTGCGGCGAACCGGCCGTTGCGATGGATTGCATTCTCTTATCTTCGCTCCACTCTGTCGTTTCCATCCCAGCCACGCGGTCCGCCTCCCGTCAGTAGAAAATTATAATTTGTGGGTTTTGGATTCGGAATCTGTAATCAGCTTCATCTGTTCAGGATAACCGTAAGTACCGTGCTCACTGATATCCAGACCCATCAATTCTTCTTCTTCTGTAACGCGGATTCCCATAACCAGCTTCATTACATACAGGATTACGAAGGACAGGACAGCTACGAATACGAAGGTTCCAACTACACCAAGCGCCTGAACGCCCAGCTGGTGGAAGCCCCCGCCGTAGAACAGGCCTGCTTCACCAACGAGTCCGCCTTTTTCGATCAGTTCAGGTGTTGCGAAGAGACCTGTGGACAACGCACCCCACATACCTGCAATACCGTGTACGGAGAAAGCATAGATTGGATCATCAAGACCTGCACGCTCCAGCCATTGCGAAGTCATGAAAGTGAATGCTCCGGCAACCAGACCGATAACGATAGCCGCCCAAGGTTCTACGAATGCGCAGGCACCGGTGATCGCTACCAGTGCAGCCAATACGCCGTTCAGCATAGCCGGAATATCGGATTTGCCGAAGTACAGCCAGGAAGCAATCAGTGCAGCCAGACCGCCGGCAGCAGCTGCAATGTTGGTTGTCAGTGCTACGTGACCGAAGAAGCCGCCCATAGGGGACAATGCACTACCAGGGTTGAAGCCGAACCAGCCGAACCAGAGAATGATTACACCGAGTACAGTGAACACCTGGTTGTGGCCCGGGATAATAACCGGTTTGCCTTCTTTATTAAATTTGCCAAGACGTGGCTTAAGCAATATTGTCGCCACTACAGCCGCTGTTGCACCAGTGAGATGGACAACTGTGGAACCTGCATAATCCTGCATTTCGAGGTTAGCCAACCAGCCGCCGCCCCATACCCAGTGTGCAACGACAGGATAGATAATAACGGAGAACAGAATTCCGAAGATAATGTACACACTCAGTTTAGCACGTTCAGCCATACCACCGGACACAATTGCCAAGGATACTGCTGCAAAAGCCATCTGGAACAGGAATTTAATGTTCAGGGTTACATCGGAGAAGGCCAATGATTCAAATGAGGATGCCTGTGCATCTCCGCCGTAGAACCAACCAGTGGTTCCGATAAAGCCGTTACCGTTACCGAAGCCAAGACCGAAGCCTACAGCCCAGAAGCATAAGCTGGCAATCGCCAGTGTCAGTACTGTCTTACCGGCTACGTGACCGGCATTTTTCATCCGGACCGAACCGGCTTCAAGGAGTGCAAATCCCGCTTGCATAAAGAATACTAAGATAAAGGCCAGGAAGGTAAACGCTGTGTCCAATCCGATCTGCAGATCTGGTGCTGCCGGACCCTCAGCAGCAAAGGCGCTGACCGGATAGATCATCAAAGTAATCATAGCCAGAAACATCATCAATAACTTTTTCTTCATCTAAACCCCACTCCCCAATGTTATATTTTCTAACAAGTCGTGAAACTCTTAATGTCATTATAATCAGAAGTCAGGTAAATTGACAAGACAATTTTTTAATTGTTTTTACTTTTATTTTTGAATGGCATATTTTCCAAATAATTGATCGGCATAAACACTATTAGACATACAAAATGGCGTAATATCAGTATTTTAAGGTCCATTTTTCTGTAACCGCATACACATGGCTGTCATTTTATATTGCATTTTTATTAACACATTAGCTTAAACATGCCTTTTCTTTTAAAGTAAAATTCCTGTTTCAAAGCTACTATTACTGTGAAACACTTGTATTCCTGGTCTGTCTCAAGGTTTACAGCAGAATAACGGTCCGTCAAAATGATTTTTCATGCAATATATAACATTATGATGTCATGTATTTCAGTTTCGTTACAGTATCTTTCCCTTTAACGCTGCATATACTTAAAGTAAGTATGACGTTTGACTGTACGGTTGGACATTTGGTATCATTTTAATATAGGAATAATTTAAATAAGTAACTTCCGCTTCTTTCAGCGTGAAGATTATGCAGCGGGGTGAACTAACATGGGGATATGATCCTTTACCGGATTGGCGAGCTTGCCAAAGCCGCCAGCTTAAGCGAACGGACCATCGACTATTATACGAAGCTTGGCCTGATCAAGCCGGAATCAAGAAGCATGAAGAATTACAGGCTGTACAGCCATGAAACCTTAGCCGCCTTGGAACGTATTAATCAGCTAAAGCATGAGAAATATACATTGGATGAAATCAAATCCATGATGGACAAATGGAATACAGCCGCTCCCGAAGCTGATGTTTCGGACAAACTCGTAGAGCTTGAGCTTCAAATGCAGCGTCTGGAACGCGAAGTCAAAGCGCTGGAGCCTATGATTAACGGCCTGAAGCCGGTACAAGCCAGACGTGCGCTGGCTGCCCTTATTCCGCAAGGTGTTGCCTGTATGGAGGCGATCAAGCTTCTGCTCATGCAGAATCCGCCAATGTAATTTCTTACACACATCATGATGGAGGAATGAAATATGTTTTTATTAGTCATTGTTGCCTTTCTGTTTTCTTTGTGGGCCCAGTTCAGGGTTAAGGGTACTTTTAATAAATGGGCAAAAGTACCGAATGCGAACGGATTGACCGGTTATGAAGCGGCACGGCGCATGCTTGATGCCAACGGACTGTACGACGTTCCTATTGAACCTGTACGCGGAGCATTGTCCGACCACTACGATCCAATTAACCGGGTAGTCCGTCTGTCTGAGCCGGTATATTATGAAAACTCTATTTCTGCCGTCTCTGTTGCCTGCCACGAGGTTGGCCACGCCATTCAGCATAAGGTACACTATCCGATGCTGACGCTCCGCCACCGGATGTTCCCGGTCGTTAACTTTGCTTCAGGCGTCGCACCGTTCATGCTGCTGGCAGGCTTTATTTTCAGCGCAACCAACCTTATCGGCCTCGGAATTATCTTTTTCTCCGCTGCTGTAGCGTTCCAGCTTGTAACCTTGCCGGTTGAGTTCAACGCCAGTAACCGGGCCCGTCAGGTTATGGTTGAGCAGGGCTTCATCCGCAATGAAGAAGAACGCGGTGTAGCCAAAGTACTGAACGCGGCTGCCTTGACTTATGTAGCTGCCGCTCTGGTCTCACTGCTCGAGCTGCTTCGCCTGATCACCATGTTCCTCGGAAACCGCGACTAATATTTGCAGTGCGCTTCAGAAACAAAAACCCGGAAGGCTTTTAGGCTTCCGGGTTTTTGTTGTTTTTGTCCTTGAAATAAGTCAGCAGAAAGGTACGGAAGGATCTGGCTACCAGCGGCAGCTTGCCGTCACTGCGGTGAATAATGCCCACCGTCCGGGTGACCGCCGGCTCCACCACCCTGACCTGAGCCGGCTGCATCGGATTCGTCTGGTACAGGGCCGTCTCCGGAAGCAGGCTGACCCCCATGCCGGCGGCAACCAGGCCGCGGATCGTATCCGTCTCCCCGCCTTCAAAGGCGATCTTTGGCTTAAACCCGGCCTGGATACAGGCCTGCCAGACAATCGGTCTTAGAGAGTATCCCTGACTGAACAAAACAAATTTCTCATCGCGCAGCTGCTCAAGCCGGATTACTTCTTCCCCGGCCAGCGGATGGTGCTGCGGCAGAATGGCGAACAGCTCCTCGGTCATCACAATATCCCCGGCAACATGTCCGTCATTTTCCGGGAAAGGGGAAATGAATGCCAGATCCACCTCACCCGACAATACATCCTTGATAAGCGACGCGTAAGTCCCCTGCTTAAAGCGGAATCTGACATTTGGATAAAGCCGGCGGAACTCTGCAACAATGGAGGGAATCAGATGTGTACCCAGACTATGCGGAAAGCCGATCCGGATCTCACCCAGCTCCGGATCAAGAAATTCATGCACCTCCGCCACAGAACGTTCCAGATCCTTCAACAGCGTCTCTACACGCTTGCAAAACAGCTGACCTACCGGGGTAAGCTGCAGATTACGGCCTTTTTGCATAAACAAATCAACCCCAAGCTCCTGCTCCAGCTGATGAATCTGGCGGCTTACAGCAGACTGGGCTACATGCAGCTCTTCCGCCGCCTTGGTTACATGCTCTTTTTGGGCAACCTTCAGAAAATACTGCAGCTGTCTAAGTTCCACTCCCTAACCTCTCCTATCGCCTTCTTCTTTTTAGTAAACGGATAATCAGCCCATACAGGAAAAATCCGGCGGCAAGGCCACCCAGATGAGCTATCCAATTAACATATGGCGTAACAAATGACATAACAATCCCCATTACCAGCAGCCCGTACAGCGTCTTGCGTGAGCCCTCATCCATCATACCCCTCTGCAGGACGGCTATATATAGAAACGCACCATAAATAGCGTATATTGCGCCTGAGGCGCCTACAGATACGGTTGCCGTATAAGCTTCAGGCGTCTGCCCGAGTGCAACCGAGAGGACATTGGCCAGGAACCCGCCCATAATGTACAAAAGCGCATATCTCCACCAGCCCAGTAGCCGCTCCAGCGGCGGGGCAAATACCAGCAGCGAGAAGCTGTTAAAGAACAGATGCGAAAATCCGTTATGTAAAAAAATAGCGGCAAAATAACGCCATAGCTCTTCCTTTTCCGGCCCGTTATCGACGACAGCACCAAATTTCACCAGCGTATCCAGATTGGTTGAACCGCCGTTCAGCGACACAACGATAAACATTAACAGGTTGGCCAGCAGAAGAACAACGGTTACGGGATAATACCGCAAATAGCTTTTCCAGTTTTCGTAACGTATGAATATCATAGCACCCATCCTTTATGTATGTTGTCCGGTTGGACATAAGCCTTCTAAAACGATTATAATTTATTCTGGCAGTAACAATCCAATATTGCAATTCGAGGAGGAAGTAAGGACATGACGCAAGAAAGAACAGGCGTAGCCGCATTCAAGGGTAATCCGATCACTCTGGTAGGACCCGAACTCAAGGTCGGAGACAGCGCTCCGGATTTCACAGTAAGCAAGAACCTGCTGGAGGATGCTTCACTCCGTGATTATGCCGGCAAAATCAAGCTGATCAGTGTCGTGCCTTCCCTGGACACAGGTGTATGTGACGCCCAGACCCGCCGCTTCAACAGCGAAGCTGCTGAGCTTGGAGACGACGTAGTCATCCTCACGATCAGCACTGATCTTCCATTCGCCCAGGCCCGCTGGTGCGGCGCTGCCGGCATTGACCGGGTTATTACGCTCTCGGACCATAAGGATGCCGCATTCGGACAAGCTTATGGCGTACTGATTAAGGAGTTCCGCCTGGATATGCGTTCCATCTTTGTTATCGACAAAAATGACAAACTGACCTATGTTGAGTACCTTGGCGAAATGACTGAGCACCCTAATTATGATGCAGCGGTCGCCGCTGTCAAGGAACTGCTGTAGTCCGCTGTAACCTTCATTTTAAAAGCTATGATATGTTAAAAAAGCGGCAGAAGGCTATTCCTTCCGCCGCTTTTTGATATAGATGACACATCCTATTATTGATTCCCGGAACCGCATACAAACACCGGACAACTAAAGCGGAAGGTGTGATTATTCCGTCTTGTACTTGCCAAGCTTCTTGTCCAGCGATTCATACAGGCGCTGAATTACACGGTAGTTGGCACCCAGATCGCCAAGCGATCCTCTGGATGCGGAATAAATATCGATGCCGCAGCGTACCGGCGAGGTATTCAGTACGGATACTGTGATGTCCAGCGTACGGCCAAACCCTGTTCTTTTCTCCAGGGTAATTTCTCCTACGGACTGCACTTCATGCAGCACTTTGTAACCAGGTACCTTCTTCAGCGTTGAAGAGACTTCATCCCATGCCTTGTCTTTCGAAAGAGTGTAATAACGTGTCTTTAATGCCGGATCCTTTGCACGGTCGCTTGTTCCGTCATGACTGCGGAAAATACCGACCAATGTTCTTTTGAGCGACAAAATGTTTCCCCCTCTTTTAGTCCCAAGTTCATTATTATCAGTGTAACATTCTTATCCCAGGAACAAAAGAGCATTGCTCACTTTCCTGATCCTTATGTAAGAAAGGCATTCGCAGGCACTCTTCCCAAAAAGACGCTGCAAATAAAAAGGTACCCTGCCTCCGCAGTTGCGGGATACAGGGCACCTTGTCAAAATCAGTAGAAAACCCGCCTATGCCGTCCGGCTACAGTGTCTTCTGAACCTGCGAGAGCAGGTGGGTGACCGCAGAAGTCGTTTTTGAATTCCCCAGGTCATATAGACAGGGCTGTTCAGCCGCGCTCCGTAATAAGTCTCCCGAGACATTATCATTGGTTCAAAACAACGAGCAACCGTAACGTACATCGCAGGATTTATAACTATTATATTGCGTTTTGACGAAAAAGTAAACCTGTATGCGCTTTAATTTACACTGGAATAAAATTCTCGTCCCTATTTGCCTCAGATTGTAACGCTGATGTTAAATCCGCTTCGGTGATTTGGAGTCATCCTTGTCATCGTAATCGTCATCATCATCGTCGTCATCATCGTCATCGGCTTCCGCAAGAAGCCGCTCCTGCTCTTCTTTTTCTGCAGCCTCCCGGGCTTCCAGCTCCTGCTGCTGCTTCTTCTCAACCTGCAGCTGCAGCTTGTTGTATGTAGCAAAGAAGTTAAAGAAAGCCAACATAGCAACCAGTGTAGGAATGCAGATCACATACAACACAGGGTACCGCAGACCTATATATGCAAGCACTGCAGAACCAATCAATGTGGAGAACACACGGATAGGCCGGGCGATGGTCAGCAGGACAGAGTTCTTGATCACTTCCTTAAAGGTCATCTGATAATGAACGACAATCGAAAAGAAGTTAAACATCGATACAAACAGAATAATCATCAGCACCAGCATCAGAATTCCAACAATTCTGAAATTGGCCATCTGAGTCATGTATACGGTCACATCAACGTACATTACAACAAACAGCACGGTATAGATGAGTCCCCCAAGCATGCTCTTGAGATAATTCTCTTTGTAGCCCTGAAAAAAGGTACGGAACGTACTGACATCCGTATTCCCCATCACCCATTTGCGCACAACAGTAAACAGTGCGGCTGTAGCCGGAAACACTGTGAACGGTGCCAAAATCCCCAGCGCCCAGTTGAGTGTAAGCTGTTCGTTAGCCCCGCCAGTCGCCGAACCCAGCATAATGATCTTCATAACAGCAATAAACAGAAACGGAATCGAACACAGTCCCCACAATATATTGCTGAAGGCAATGCGTGAAATCCATTCCGTGATGCGGTATAAACCGCCCATAGCTCCTTTAAACTCCAATTCCCTTCCTCCTGTCTGTCTCGCGCATACTGCGTATCTTAACTATAACCTATTTACCCCGGACTTTTCCAGCGCCCATTTCTTGTGAATCCGGGTAAAGGTCTATGCAGTGTTGACGAAATGTCCATATATTAGGAGCGTACCCCTGAAACAACCTTATTTAAAGGAGGTTAACCCCTATGTCCACACCTGTCGGCTACGGCCTCTGGACTTCCACCGGCACCATTCTGGTCCTGTTCATCCTGCTTGTCATCATCACCCGCACATTCATGGTTTAATCAACAGAACATTCCTGACCTACATTATATTTGTTCAAAAAAAAGGCGAGAACCGCAGAACGGTTCTCGCCTTCTTAATGCCGTAATACCGGCTGCTGCTTAATTTTCAGAGTCTTCGCGCTTAGCAGGGCGTGTGCTTGCGCCGCTTGGACGTGAATAAGGTTTACGGTCGGAGCTGCGGTTTGCATCATCACGGTTGCCTTTGTAGCCGCCGCTGCTGCTGTTGCCGCCGTATCCGCTGCTGTAACCGCCGCGAGTTGTGCCGCCGGCATTGTCACGGTTACCCTTGTATCCGCCGCCGTAGCTTCCGCCTTCACGGTTGCCCTTGTAACCGCCGCCGCCGCTTCCGCCGGAGCGGTTGCCGCCATAGCCTCCGTTAGGCTTGCGTCCGCTGCGGATATCGTATTTGCCGCCGCGGCGTTTAGCACGGATCGGATCCTCCGGTGTCAGTTCAACCTGCGCATCCTTGGAATCACCAGTCAGCAGCTTCATGGCTGCAGACAGCAGCTGTACGGAATCATATTGCTCCAGCAGCTGAATTGCAATACCTTTATATTCGTTCAGTTGATCCCCGGTTTCAACCATTGCCAGCAGGCGTTCTGCTGTAATACGTTGTTTACCTTCAATCGCTTCAGCCATTGTAGGCAGCGGTTTGCGGGTAATGCGGTGACGGGTAACACGCTCGATCAGGTGCAGGTGATCAATTTCGCGCGGTGTCACGAATGACCATGCTGTACCCTCTTTACCAGCGCGGCCGGTACGGCCGATACGGTGTACATAGCTTTCCGGATCCTGCGGAAGGTCAAAGTTGATTACATGTGTTACGCCGGATACATCGAGACCGCGTGCAGCCACGTCAGTAGCTACCAGGACATCGATGCTGCCGTCACGGAATTTGCGCATTACTGCATCACGCTGGTTCTGCGACAGGTCACCATGCAGTCCGTCAGCGGAGTATCCGCGTTTCTGCAAGCCTTCAGCAAGCTCGTCTACACGGCGCTTGGTACGGCCGAAGACGATAGCCAGCTCTGGAGATTCCATGTCAATCAGGCGGCTCAGGGCCTCAAACTTCTGACGCTCAGGCACTTCAATGTAAGCCTGGTCGATCAGAGGTGCGCTGATCTGCTTAGGGATAACCGATACATGCTGCGGGTTCTTCAGGAACTGCTGGGCAAGACGTTGAATGTTAGGAGGCATTGTTGCCGAGAACAGCATAGTTTGACGTTCTTCCGGTACCAGCTTAAGAATGCTCTGGATATCTTCCATGAAGCCCATATCCAGCATTTCATCAGCTTCATCCAGTACGATGGTCTGAACGTCGTCCAGGCGGATGGTTTTGCGGTTGATGTGATCCAGGAGACGGCCTGGTGTACCGATAATAATCTGCGGCTTTTTCTTCAATCCGCGGATTTGGCGCCCGATGTCCTGTCCGCCGTAGATGGCCAGGGAACGGAGACCTTTGAAGCGGGACAGCTTGCCGATCTCTTCAGCAACCTGGATAGCCAGCTCGCGGGTTGGCGTCATAACAAGTGCTGTAATTCTTTCGTCTTCCCGGGAGATCTTGGAGATGAGGGGGATACCGAACGCTGCGGTTTTACCGGTACCTGTCTGAGCCTGGCCGATCATATCCGCTCCTGTCAGCGCGATTGGGATCGCCTGCTCCTGAATCGGTGTTGACTCTTCAAATCCTAGCTCTGTGATTGCTTGAAGCACTTTAGGCTCCAAGCCGAATTCTGCGAATGTTTTCAAATTATTCATGCTCCTTCTATACAGTGGACATTCCACATGCTTATCTGTATTCTTAAGTAGCGGTAAACACCTTTATAGGCTGTCCAATCATGCCGTAATCTCTGCATGGGTTTACGCGTATGGGACGAAAATATGTCCGTAAGATCAGGGCCGGTTAAAGACCTGAACAATTGTAGCTTCACATCCGAAGCAATGCAAAAATACCATTGTAACGTTCTACTCAAGAATATCCTATACATTATATCACAAACCCAATTAGGAATACCAGTGTATTCCTTACTTTCATTACTTACATTACACGTCAGAGGTGAAACACTTGTTAAAACTAAGACAAATCGGCAGCTGCCTTGCTGTAATCTTCGGCTCAGCGCTGATTGCCTGCGGATTCAACCTGTTTTTGATCCCCCACAGGCTGCTAAGCGGAGGGGTCTCCGGTCTGGCCATGCTGGTCGGTTACTTTACTCCGTTCAATATCAGCCTTTTGTATCTGCTCTTCAATATACCGCTGCTTGCAGCCGGCTGGTTTCAGCTGGGACGGAGATTTATTATTCTCAGCATCCTTTCTGTCGGCTCCACCACCTGGCTGATGGCCCTTATACCGGAAGTCACTGTTGCTTCTGATATGCTTCTGGCCTCTGTGTTCGGCGGGGTGCTCGTTGGCGTAGGCGCCGGCATCTCCTTCCGTATGGGCGGATCCTCCGGCGGCTTTGATATCCTCGGTTCAATTATTACCCGTTACCGCGACTTTCCAATCGGGAATATATTGGTTGCACTAAACGGATTGGTGATTCTGGCTGCCGCCTATTTCGATGATAACTGGAACCTGGCGCTGGCCTCCATGGTATCCATTTATGTCACCGGTAAGGTTGTCGATCTGATTCACGTCAGCCACATCAAGGTTACCGTATATATTGTAACAACCCGTACCGAAGAGCTGCTTGAGCAGCTTCTCCCGCTGCAGCGCGGTGTCACCAAAATAAAAACCGAAGGTGCTTATTCTCATATTGAACGGGACATGCTAATGACAGTGACGACACGTTATGAACTCGCAGAGCTCAGACGGATTATCAAAGCCAGCGACCCGCAGGCCTTTGTCAATATTGTGGAAACTGTAGGCGTTATGGGTTCCTTCCGGAGAAGATCCAACTGAAAGAAATGCGCGTATTTTAAAATTGTGATATATTAGACTCACGCAGGATCTTATAATTTCATGAGGATTGTGCTTTACCCTCTTTTTTCCAGGCACTTCGCTTTACGGATGTTCCCTGAATTAACACTTCAGTACCATTCGAAAAAGGAAAGGGTGACTCTTATGGAAATGGAAACGGTAAAACTGTCAGCAATCGTCATGAGGTGGTATCCCGATATGATGCCGTTTCTCAAGCAGGACGAACTGAATTCAGTAATCGTACTGCGCGACGGTTTAAGCATTCTGGAACCGGCGGATGCCATGGATATCATCCACTACAGCATTTGTGAACATCAGAATTCTGCGTACCTTCAATAAGCACGACCGCTTAACGGCAAGTTGATTGTTGCCGCCCTGAGCCAGCTAAACGCTGCTCCGGGCGGCATTTACTTTTAATATGGAGGTTTAGAATCTGTACAGACCGTTTAAAAACACAAAGGACGGTAAATATCCTGGCTTCCGAAAATTAAACGGATTGTTACAAGTCTGTTCTTTTTGAATGCTGCCGTTCCATTATACTTTAAAGGAATGTACATAAAGGGAGAGAAAACACAATGAATATCACCTGGGCACTACTTATGATGGCTCTGGGAGGCGTTGGCGTCCAGTCCGGCGGACATGAAGCAGACGTTTCAGCAACCCTGAAATCAGCCGCTAACCCGCCAATCACCGCAGAACAAGCCGGATCCGCTGCCACGAATACGGCAGCCGGCAATGCATCAGCTTCCCCTGCTCCAAGCGCCACACCTGCAGCGGATAGTGCACTTCATACTGACCCGCAGCCTGATGCGCCCAAGGTCAAAGGTATCTATGTAACAGCCTACAGCGCGGGCGGCTCCCGGATGGAGCAACTGCTTGCCCTGCTTGATAAAAGTGAGCTGAATTCGATGGTTATCGACATTAAAGATGACGCCGGATACATCACATACAAAACAGACAACGCTGAACTGCAGGAAATGGGCACTCCCCAGAACTTCATCGGTGATATCAACAAGCTTATGACACGGCTGAAGGAGCATGAAGTATACCCGATTGCCCGTATCGTTGTGTTTAAGGATTCTGTACTGGCTAAGAACCACCCGGAATTATCTTTTGTCAATACTGACGGCAGCGTTTGGAAGAACAAGGGCGGCGACAGCTTCGTTAACCCTTATAATGAAGATGTATGGAAATACAATGTGGATATAGCCAAGGAAGCAGCCAAGCTCGGGTTTAAAGAGATCCAGTTCGACTACGTCCGTTTCCCTGAAGGCTTTGAGAAGCGTGCTGATACGCTAAAATATACCAAAAGCGACCGTCCGCGCGTCGAAATCATTGCTGACTTCGTTAAATATGCCAAGGCTGAGCTTGCTCCGCTGGGAGTCAGAGTGTCTGTTGACATTTTCGGATATGCGGCATCTGTGCCTGCAGCTGAAGGCATCGGCCAGGATTTCGTTAAAATTTCCAAGAACGTCGATGTGATCAGCCCTATGGTTTATCCAAGCCATTATTCCACCGGATGGTTCGATGTAAAGGACCCTGATAAAGATCCGTATGCTACTATTAAGGGCTCCATGGTAGATACCCATAAGAAGCTGGATCCGCTGGGCAGCTTCAAACCGGTTATCCGTCCATGGATTCAGGACTTCACCGCCAGCTGGCTGGGAAGCGGTCATTTCATCAAATACGGCAAACAGCAGGTTGAAGATCAGATCCGAGCGCTTAAAGATGAGAATATAGAGGAATTCCTGCTGTGGAACGCCAACAACCGTTACACCTCAGATGTTGATTACGAGCAATAATATTACAGCTATCATATCCATCCTATCCGACTGCTAAGCGGATTCAAGACCCGGCGAATGCCGGGTCTTTTCCTGAACAAAATCTTATCAGAATGAGGCAGCTAATCCATGAAACAAACATATTCCCTTAAACAAAAGGCCGGGCAGTTCTTACATATTCTTTTTCCGATCCTTATTACCCAGATTGCTTTATCAGCCATTACCTTCTTCGATACCAATATGTCCGGCAAATTCGGCACTAATGACCTTGCCGGTGTAGCAATCGGCACGAGCCTGTGGATTCCGATCCAAACCGGTCTCAGCGGAATTCTGATGGGGATAACCCCGATCGTCTCCCACCTGATCGGCAGCCGAAAAAATAAAGATGTATCCTATCAGGTTACCCAGGGGATCTGGCTTTCTTTACTGATCTCACTCCTTGTACTGGCGGCGGGCAGCCTTGTTCTGTCTCCTGTGTTAAATTTCATGAATCTGGAGCCGCAGGTCCGGGATATCGCCTTCCGCTTCCTCTGCGCCATTTCAATCGGTATTATCCCGCTGTTCGGTTATACCGTGCTGCGCAGCACCATTGATGCCCTGGGCCAGACCCGTATCTCGATGCTGATTACGCTAATTGCCCTTCCGGTCAATGTCGGCCTGAATTATCTGCTGATCTTCGGGAAGTTCGGCTTCCCTCAGATGGGCGGTGTTGGAGCCGGTGTCGCCTCGGCGATAACCTATTGGGTTATTTTTGCAGTTGCCCTGCATTTTATTTACCGGTATGACCCGTTCAAGAGCCTCCAGCTGTTCCGCAAATTCTATGGGATATCCTTAAGCAGCTTCAAGGAGCTTCTTAAGATTGGCGTGCCAATCGGGTTCTCCATCTTTTTCGAAACGGCTGTATTCTCAGCTGTGACACTGCTGATGAGCCGCTTTGATACCGTAACGATAGCCGCCCATCAGGCAGCCATTAATTTCGCGTCGACTTTATACATGATTCCGCTGAGCATCTGCATGAGCTTAACCATTCTCGTCGGCTTTGAGAGCGGGTCCGGCAGGTTGAAGGACGCCCGCCAGTACAGTATTATGGGCATCGGTACCGCTGCTGCCCTATCCCTGCTTACGGCACTCATCCTGCTGTTCGCCGGCAGCCATGTGGCCGGTCTCTACTCAGATGAATCTGAGGTTATTGCCCTGATTCAGCACTTCCTGATTTACGCAATCTTCTTCCAGATTTCCGACGCCATCGCCACACCGACTCAAGGCGTACTAAGAGGCTACAAGGATGTCAATCCCGCCTTTATCATCTGCTTCATTGCTTATTGGGTAATTGGGCTTCCTACCGGTTACCTGCTTGCTACCTATTCAGACATGGGTGCTTACGGCTACTGGGTCGGGCTGATTGCCGGCCTGGCAATCGGAGCCATTCTGCTGCTGGCACGGCTCATGAAAGTTCAGCGGAGATTCTCCGCCTCGGCAACCGGGTAAATCACCGGCTAACCATCACTGCAACGGCCCAGTCCTCCACCGGTCCCCCGGGAAGGAATGGGCCGTCTTTACATTTCCGGATTTGTTCCGGAAATGTAAAAAACCGCCTATTCCTAGGCGGATGTAATCTATTATGATGTTATTGAGAGAGACGGGAAGCCAATTCGTACAATTCAGTATCGAAAGCCTTCTTCGTATTTACTACAGTATCAATATCAGTAATTGTCAATTCGCCTTTAATAATTCCGCAGGCTTTGGCAGATTCGCCTTCAATCAGCTTACGCACGGCGAAGTCACCGAGACGGCTTGCCAGGTTACGGTCAGCCGGAGTCGGCGTTCCGCCGCGCTGGATGTGTCCCAGCACCGTTACGCGGGCGTCGAGTGAAGCATGGCGGTCTTTAAGCGCCTGGGCTACATCCTCGCCTTTGCCGACGCCTTCAGCAACAATCACGATACTGTGGCGTTTTCCTTTTGTGAAGTTATCCTTCATCCGGTCTGCTACTTCATTCAGATCATATGGCATTTCCGGCACAAGAATTGTTTCAGCCCCGGAAGCAAGACCTGCATGCAGAGCGATATCCCCACAGTGGCGGCCCATTACTTCAACAATAGAAGAACGCTCATGGGAGGACATGGTGTCGCGGAGCTTATTAATGGCATCCACAACAACACCTACCGCTGTATCAAAACCAATGGTGTAGTCTGTGAAGGAGATGTCGTTATCAATAGTTCCCGGCAGAGCCATTGTCTTGATACCAAGCTTGCTAAGCTTGTTGGCGCCTTGATAAGAACCGTCACCGCCGATAACTACCAGACCGTCGATGCCCATTTCATTCAGGATGTCCGCACCCTTCTGCTGGCCTTCCGGTTTGATGAACTCCAGACAGCGTGCCGATTGCAGAATCGTACCGCCGCGCTGGATAATATCACCTACACTGCGCAGATCCATCGGGAAAATATCACGGTTCAACAGGCCCTGGTAGCCGCGCTGGATTCCGTATACTTCAATACCATAAAAGATTGCGCTGCGCACAACCGCGCGGACAGCCGCGTTCATGCCCTGTGAGTCTCCACCACTGGTTAGTACTGCGATTTTTTTTACGTTTGTCATCCTGTTAGTTCCTCCTTAAATTGTGCGAAGCATGCTCCCGTAAACGGGAATGAAGCCTCACAGCCTTAGTACATGTGCTTGCGGATCCAGCGGCTGTTGACGAAAAAGAATAGCCGGGTAAGCGGACTTCTTCTCATCAGGCGTTTGGATACTGAACGAACCTCCCGCTGTTCGCTGACTTTTGGATCGGATAAATAAAGTGCCAGAAGCCCCTCGATAACCATCCGATGCATAGAGTTCTCAGGCAGATTCCGGACATCTTTGCGGGCCCACTCCACAATGGAAGCAATCCGATTCAGCATGGTATCAGTATTGTCGTAATAATTGCAGAAATTGAGGTCACCGCCGGCCCGGTCTTCGTCCTGGTCAATGAGATAATCAAGCATAATATGCAGCCCGCAGACATGCGGAAAGTACGCAGCACGGATCAAAGCCGCTTTCGGCTTGTTCAGACGGGGATCGCACGCTGACAGAAACAGCATAAACACCCCCAGCGTTGAACCGGTTGCCGCTGCAAATTCATTCCATTCCAGATGAGGGGCACGCTTGCCTTCCACAGCCCACCACTCCTTCAGGGCATCTTCCCTGAGCTCAGGGCGGATATGCTTGTACACCTGAAGGTCTGTATACAGCACAGCCAGATCATAGATCTCACCTGCTGCTGCCGCATAACCGGGTAAAAGCGCCGTCATCTCCTGGCACTTACGAACCAGCCTGTGCAGATAGCCGCCGTCATTCTGCTCGCTGCGAAGCGCGTAGTAATTGACAGGCTCGGCATCCGGAGTAATGGCATCCAGCATCGATTGATGCAGCAGCCTGAAATCGGCCGGATCCAGCGAGGTGCTGCGGTCACACAGATTATCCAGATAATCACTGATCGTTTGATAGGCGACAATAAGCGGAATCAGTATATGTCTCATCGACAAATTGCCGGCAGCATAAATTCCGCCGCCTTCGCAATGAAACTGTTTGGTTTCAATGCTGGCAAGCGCTTGTTTCCGGAGCTCGGGATCGGGAATCCCTTCTGCATCCTCACGCCAGGAGTGCAGACACTCCCGCACTTCCGGCAGCACGTACTTGTAAACCCGGCTCATAAGCCCTATCGGGCCACGCGGGCTTAGGTTACGGCCTTGCTCAAGTTCATTCAATGACAGTGCCTCCACATTGTTGTCTCCTTATCCAAATCATCATTATTATAATATGCGGAACGTTTTTGTACAAACAACAATATCACTTTCGCAAAACCTTGAAAAATTCAGAAATCACTCCATTTTAATAAACTTTTTACAAACATCTGGTACAGTCTTTATGCTATACTGAGCGTATTTGATACCCCAAGGAGTGCAAACACATGGAATCAGGACGGACCGGCGGCCAGTATAGTGATCAGAATTGGCTGCGTTCCTTCATCTTCACGCTTTTTGGCACCAGTGTACTGGTTGTCTCCTATTTCCCGCTCTTTTACACCCATCTCGGCTTCAGCAGCACCCAGGTAGGTCTGCTGTATTCCATCGGGCCGCTCATTTCGATTTTGTCCAATCTGTTCTGGAGCATGATGAGCGACCGGCTCGGAACAATTAAAAAAATTATGGCTATTCTGCTGGCAGGGCAATTTGTTTCCGCCATCATGCTGGCAAAAGCGACTGGTTTTTCCACGGTAATGCTTATAATATCCTTATTCTACTTCTTCTATTACCCTGTTTTCCCTCTGGCGGACACCATGGCGATAAAAGTTGCCCAGCGGCATGGACGGAATTTTATTGCAATCCGCGTATTCGGCTCCCTGGGCTATTCCTTTTTTGCCCTGACTATCGGATATGTGCTGAGAGCGCTCGGCTCCTCGTACAGCATCGGCGTATGTATTGTTATTATTGTTGCAGCCCTGCTGATTTCTATAGGGTTAAAGGATGTAAAACGTACTGCAGAGGATGAAGCCGCTACCGGCTCTCCGGCCAAGGCTGCTGCCAAAAGCGGCGGACTGAAAGAGATTTTACTGCAAAAGGAAGTGCTGTGGTTCTTCGGCTGTGTATTTATTCTGGCCCTCGGACACCGGATGAATGAAGCCTTTCTGACCTTGAGCCTCAAAAGCATGGATGCCGGCGATGACGTAATCGGGTGGGCACTGCTCTCATCCGCGCTGAGTGAGATTCCGATCTTCTTCCTGCTCAGTAAATACGGTGAACGGTTCAAGGAGCTGCCTTTGCTCGCTTTTGCCAGTCTCATGTACGGCCTGCGCTTTCTGTTCATGTCACTCGCTGTCCATCCGGGCGCAATCATTGCGATTCAGGCCCTGCACAGCATTTCATTCGGTATCTTTTTTGTAACGGCGATCCGCTATATTACCAGAATCATTCCCGATCATCTCCGGGCAACCGGGCTGGCTATATTCACTGTAGTCTGGTCCAGCGCTTCAGGTCTGCTCAGCGGCACCTTCGGCGGATTGATCTACGAGGATGCGGGACGCGGCATTTTCTATCTGGTAGCTGCACTGTTCTCCGTACTTGCTTTCATCGGCTTTTTCACCAAACATCTGCTGGATATCGGGGGGCCTTCCCGGAGCTATTTCCGCAAAAAGGCGCTTCCCGCAGCTCCGCCGGAATCAGAGCGTGTTATCACACCACTGCCCGCAGAGCCTATTCCGGCACAAAAAGCTTCACTATAGCCTTCGGTCAGCAACAGCCCTTACAGTCCGCCAGCGGTGGCACTCTGAAAGGGCTGTTAAGCATAAAAAAACACAGTTCCCGAAAGAACTGTGCGCTTTGTAAGTTAATGGTTACCACTCTTGCAAGTGCCTGCCATAAATCAAATATATATTGTAGCTGAAGCTAAACTGCCCAGCCGAGTCTTATAATTTAACTACGTTAGCTGCCTGTGGACCGCGGTTACCGTCAGTGATGTCGAATTCAACCGTTTGGCCTTCATCCAAAGTCTTGAAGCCGTCGCCCTGGATTGCTGAGAAGTGAACGAATACATCTTCGCCGCCTTCTACCTGAAGAAAACCGTAACCTTTTTCTGCGTTAAACCATTTTACTGTACCTTTCAAATGAACAACCTCCTAAAAATACCGCCATATATGGCGTATGCTTACATTATACCCCAGCTATTCCTGCAAAGCAATCCACTTTTTCCCTATATTAGTGATTTAATTTGCTTTTCACTTCCCCGGTGCGTTATCATTGAGCCAAAAGCCAAAAATCGCCAGGGTGGTAATGACATGATCAAAAAACACGAAATATACAAAACAGACAAATGGAATATGATGACCGTTGAGGTTCAGGGACGCTACATTATACTCCGGGAAATTTCCGACCAGTGGGGCGAAGAAACACATACCTTTATGAGCCGTCCGGCCATGATGGAGTGGGTGAACAACCGCTTCAATAAAGAGTCCTATAAGGACAACGAGGAAGAGTACAAAAATATCATTGCGGCATTCAAGCAGGTCTAGGCTGGTATGAATAACGAAAGTCTGGTTATTTATATCGTTGTGGTCCTCTGCCTCGGAGCCGTTCTTATTATGAGTAAGGACAAACTGCATCCGCGGCTTAAGCGGGGGATGGCTCTAACCGCAGTTATTCTGATTGCTCTTGCTTTTATTTTCATTATTTATAGCCTGCTGGCATAACTCTTGTTAAGAAGTTCATAATCAGAATTTGGCAGGGCATACTAAGCCGACTCTATTGATTTAGGAGGCATCAGTAATGCCCTTTACCGCCAGATCTCTCCCGCTTCTGCTTGCACTGTGCCTGCTGCCGGGCGGATCCTCAAACGCTGCGGCCCAGAAGTCTATGCCTGCCCCATCCCATCTTTTAAGGAGGATTCCCATGGAACAGTTAGTAAAAAGAAGTGAAGTGCCTGCTGAGAACCGCTGGAAGCTTGAAGATATGTTTGCGTCACAGGAGCAGTGGGATAAGGAATACAACGAAGTTAAAACATTGATCAAGAAAGCCTCCGCCTTCCAGGGTAAGCTGGATTCTGCAGATGAGCTCAAAGCCTGCTTCGAGCTGGATGATGAGCTGTCACAGCTGACCGAACGGCTCTATGTATACGCGCATATGCGCCAGGATGAAGACACTGCAGCCCCAACCTACCAGGCGCTTACCCAAAAAGCGAAAAAGCTCAGTGTTGAAGCCGGAGAGGCGCTGTCTTTTGTCACGCCGGAAATTCTGTCCCTGCCTGTAGAAAAGCTGGATCAGTTCATCGCTGACCCTTCCCTGTCCGCGTACACCTTTACTCTGACCGAAATGAAGCGGGAAAAAGCCCATGTTCTCACTAAGGCCGAGGAAGCACTGCTGGCCCAGGTCGGCAACATTTCACAGGCTCCGCAGAATATTTTTGGCATGCTGAACAATGCAGACCTTAAATTCCCGAAGATCAAGAACGAGGAAGGCAAGGAAGTCGAGCTGACCCACGGCAGCTACATTCAGTTCCTGGAAAGCCCTGACCGCGAAGTGCGCAAGAACGCTTTTAAAGCGGTATATGAAACCTATGCTAAGCAAAAGAATACAATTGCCGCTACTCTTGGGGCGAACGTGAACAAAAATGTATTTTACTCACGGGTACGCAAATATCCGTCTGTACTGGAAATGTCGCTGTACGGCGATAATATTCCGAAGGAAGTGTATTCCAACCTGATTGACACCATTCACGAGAGCCTGCCGCTGATGCACCGCTATATGAAGCTGCGCCAGAAGCTGCTCGGCGTTGATGAACTACATATGTATGATTTGTTCGCTCCGCTCGTGGACGAATATAAGCTGGACATTACTTTTGAAGAAGCGAAGAAAATTACCAAAGAAGGCCTTAAGCCGCTCGGCGAGGACTACCTCAGTGTGCTTCAGGAAGGCTATGACAACGGCTGGATCGACATTTACGAAAATGAAAGCAAACGTACCGGCGCGTACAGCTGGGGAGCTTACGGCACACACCCTTACGTGCTGCTGAACCATAATGATAACCTGAACAGCATGTTCACACTGGCACACGAAATGGGGCATGCCCTGCATTCCTACTATTCGGACAATGCGCTTAAATACCGTGATGCACAGTATACGATTTTCCTCGCGGAAGTGGCTTCTACCACCAATGAGGCGCTGCTGATGGATTATCTGCTGAACAAGTCGACTGACCCTAAGGAAAAAATGTACCTGCTCACCTACTATGCCGACCAGTTCCGCACCACCGTATTCCGTCAGACGATGTTCGCTGAATTCGAGAAAATCATCCACCAGCGTGCTGAAGAAGGTGATTCGCTGACTCCGCAGGATCTGTCGGCAATCTACTACGATCTTAACGTGAAATATTACGGTGAGGATATGGTTGTGGATAAAGATATTGAAATGGAATGGGCGCGGATTCCGCATTTCTACAACAGCTTCTATGTATACAAATACGCCACCGGTTTCTCGGCCGCAACCAGCTTCTCCAAGCAGATTCTGGAGGAAGGCAAGCCTGCGGTGGACCGTTATCTCGGATTCCTGAAGAGCGGCGGCAGCGATTATTCCATCAACATCCTGGCCAAGGCCGGTGTCGATATGTCGTCTCCTGAGCCGATCCGCGAAGCGATGAGCGTATTCGAAAGTGTCATCGAGCAGATGGAGCAATTGACAAAATAAAGCCCGAACCAATCGTTTAACCCTGCTGTAATCCCTTGCCCACTTCGGGCAAGGGATTTATATTGTCACACTCGTCCATGGGGGGTAATATTCATATGAAAATGCAATGGTCGCTTATTTTAGGTCTTATTTTTGCACTGATTACAGCTGTATTTGCAGTCATTAATGTCGATCTGGTTCAGGTGAACTTCGGCTTCGACCAGGTTAGCATTCCGCTGATTCTTGTTATTTTGGGCTGCGCCCTGATCGGCGGCATTATCGTCGGCTCCTACGGGATTTTCCGCCAGTACAAGCTGCAGAAACAGATCAAATCACTGAATGCAGAGCTGTCCAAGCTGCGTGATGCCGAGCGTTCGCTTGATTCTTTTGCACCGCTGCCGGATGAGACTGTCTAAGCACCTGTTACATCTGCCTTATCCTAAATGATGAATGGAGGATTTGAACCCATGCTTACAATCCAGCCTAATGAAGACTACATTCTATCCCTGCTCAAAAAACTGCTTGATACCCCGAGTCCCAGCGGCTTCACTGCCGAAGTCATGCGCGTGGTAGCCGAGGAGGCTGCCGCACTGAACGTCCCGCTCAGCTGGAACGAAAAAGGCGGCGTCATCCTCACCGTGCCGGGCCTCGACCCTTCGCGTACCATCGGTATCAGTGCCCATGTGGACACCCTTGGCGCCATGGTCCGCTCAATTAAGCCAAACGGCACACTGCGCCTGACCTCTGTCGGCGGCTTTACAATGAACAGCATCGAAAATGAATATTGCGTCATTCATACCCGCAGCGGACTGACTTATACGGGTACCATTCTCACTTCCCACCCTTCTGTGCATGTCTATGCCGATGCGCGTGACTTCAAACGCGCCGAAGAAAATATGGAAGTCCGGATCGATGAAATGGTCTCCACAAAAGATGATGTACTCAAGCTTGGTATTGCTGTAGGTGACTTTATCTCCTTTGATGCACGGGCGGTTATCACACCTAGCGGATATATCAAATCACGCCACCTGGATGATAAAGCCAGCGTTGCCGCTCTGTTCGGCCTGCTGGAAAGCATCAAGCGCGAAGGCTGGAAACCGCTGCACAACCTCGCCCTGCTGATCTCCAACTATGAAGAGGTCGGCCACGGTACATCCTGGATTCCGGGTGATATCAGCGAATTCATCGCTGTAGACATGGGCGCCATGGGCGATGACTTGAGCTGTAAGGAAACGGACGTTTCCATTTGTGCCAAGGATTCCTCCGGACCTTATGACTACAACATGACCGGCCGCCTGATTGAGCTGGCGAACAGCCTGGCGATCCCGTTCGCGGTAGACATCTATCCGCAGTACGGCTCCGATGCTTCCGCTGCGCTGCGTGGCGGCAACAATATCCGCGGGGCGCTGATCGGCCCGGGAGTGCATGCTTCCCACTCCATGGAGCGTACGCATAAGCAGGCTGTCCTGAACACAGCCAAGCTCCTGGCCGCCTATGTCGGTACCAACTGAAGCAGCAGAGCATAAATGGCGGCAGCTATGGCAGCGCAGGCGCTGGCAGCTTAGCTCCGCCCTGCTGGTGCTGCTGATTCTGGCAGGGGCGGTTCTGCTCAATAAGCCGGACAAGCAGGTGCGGGAGGCTTTTAGCGGGCTCCCGCATAACTATGAGTATCTGTCAGCGGAGAGCCTGAACGGGGTGCAGCTGCATATGCTGGCTGTAGCTCCGGAGGATGTTAACCTGCGGGCCGACAGCCTGCCGCTGCGTCAAATTGCCGCCTACGGCATTAATGGCGGCTTCTTTTACGGCACAGACCTCCTGTCTGTGGCGATCATGAACGATGTCCCCGTTAACGGGGACAAAGGCGCTTACGGCTCGGGCTGGTTCAACGCCAAATATGCCCGCGGTACGCTGGTCTGGGACGGCACTGCCGGCAGGCTGTCGGTTCAGACCGTCTCCTCAGGCGACGAGCTGGCTGTCACAGACCGCAGCCGCTACTGGGCCCAGGGCGGCATCAGCATGAATCTGCAGCATGAGGAGCTATGGGAGGCCGCGAGCCAGGCCGAGCACCTCCCCTTTGCAGATGAGCAGCGCATGCGCTCGGGGCTTGTCTATGACAGTGACGGGAAGCTGTGGCTGATCGTCACGCCTACGCTTTGCACGGCAGAGGCCTTCCGCCTGGCCGTGCTCGAGGCCGTTCCCGGTGAAGGCCGGGAAGGCATCTTCCTCGACGGCGACGGCTCCTCGCAGCTGAACGCCGATGAGGCCGTGCTGACCGGCGACTCGCGTCCGGTCGTGCAGATGATCGCAGTGACAGGCGGGGAATAGCGGATTGGCTTGACTTGACATGCTGATGAGCTAAGGAAATATGAGATGCAGGAATTATGAGATGCAGAATCAGGCAGCATGGCTGCCGGTTCTGCATTTTTTTACGCGGCTCCTCAAATCTAGATGGATTTTCGCCATCTAATTCCACCCTGGCTGCCGATTTCTAATGATTAGTTATCAAATCGGCACTTCATTTTGTTTAAAACCCCCTTTTGGGGTACAAACGGCAATATTAAGTTGCTTTTTTTCACCTAAATTCCTCTAACTTGCTGTGTGTGCATAAATAGATAGCATTTTTCCACTTAGTTTGCTCTGTAGCTCCTTGCTGCAGCCTTCCGTAAATACGCAATCCACATCGTAGGATTTATAATGAGTGATTGAAATCCGTATTGCCCCGCAATAAGTCAGGCACAGCAGATAAGAAAGTAGACTATCAGCAATAAGTATAGGTTTTGCTATACTTACATTACTAATACCAGGATTCCCTTGCTCTAACGGACACAGATGCTCTTATTTCCGCTCTTATGCTATTTTTTGCAGGCTAACGGACTCCAGTGACTTTAATTCGGCATATTTGCATCGATAATGCTAACTTGAGCACCAATAAGTGCAATACGGTCCGTTAGACCGCCTGAATGAGGGGCCCCAGCAAAAATAAAGTCCCCTCAGTCCGTTACTCCTTGCTGCTTCCCCATATCGCTCGTTTAAGCAGCAGAGTAGCAGGGAAGCTGAGTTATGAGGTGTGCGAACAGATAGACGGCCTGAGGAGTATGCCTGGCAGCACGTCGAACCGCGTTGTCTTTAACCAGGATACTTAGTAGCTAATGTTGCTTAGCAGGACATTGGATAGCTGTTACTACTCGTATGCGGATCGGTCGGACAGGAATAGCTGATGGCTACCCTTAACAGAACATTAATTGTACCCAGGGCATTGGCCGGCTGGTGCTGCTTGTAGCAAGACACTTAGGAGCTAATACCGCTTGTATTCATTCAGACCTTAAACAGCTGCGACCGCTCATAACAGAACATTTAGCAGTTGGCGTGTGCTTAGCAGGACATTGATCAGCTGGCACTGCTGCTAGCAGGCCCTCTCAAACGGGAGGCCAGCTTTTGTGGCAACAAAAAAACAAGCTAATCACCGTGTGCTCCGGTCTTAGCTTGTTTTTTGTTTAAACAACGAGACGTTATTTCCACACCTGATCCAGCTTGTCCGCATAAAACGAGATTGCTTTGCGGTAGTCCTGGATGCCCGTGTTGCCAGAGGTTTCGGCAAGCAGCCTGAGCAATATCTCCATGCCCTCTCCGTGTTCTCCCAGGTTGTACAGTGTCATTGCAAGAAAAGCCTGAAACTCTGCCCGCTCCGGGAATTCCTCAGCTGCCTGCTGCAGTATTATCCTGGCACGGGTATATTCGCCCAGCGTCCGGTACGTGCTGCCCAGACCAAGCAACGCCCCTGCCCGCTGCTCTGGCGGCAGGCCTAGGGCAAGGCTCTGCTCATAGTACGGCACAGCCTCCCGCTCCAGACCAAGCACATCATGCGTCCAGGCCAGCTGATACAGCAATTCGGCATCGCTACCAGCGCCGGTACGCCCGCTATCTGCCGCAAGCAAATCCAGCAGAAGCACCAGCGCCTCTTCGGCCCGGCCGGCTTCCCGCAGGGCTATGGCATCCTGCATGCTTTTATCTTTATCCACAGTAGACGCCTCCTGATGTACAATGTGCTGTCCGCAGCGCCGGAACTATTTACCGGCAATCCGCTCCGCCAGCTCATTCAGATATGTCCAGCGCTCCATCAGGCGCTCCAGCTCCGCCTCGCCCTGCTTCTGCTTATCAACAAGCTCCTGCAGGGTGGTCGAATCGGCAAAGGCCGCTTCCATCTTCGCGGAAATATCAACCAGATGCTGCTCGGCCTGCTCAATCATTTCGTCGATTGTTTCATATTCCTTCTGCTCTTTGAAGGTGAACTTAATCTTCTCCTTGGCCTGTGGCGCAGCAGCGGGTTCCGGCACCGCACTCCGTTTGTCAGCCCCTTCTTTCACAGAGGCCGGCACGTTTTTGGCCAGCCATTCCTCATACTCGGTATAATCGCCGACATGCAGCCGGATTGAACCGTTCTCGAACGCGATCAGCTTATCAATCGTCCGGTCCAGGAAATAGCGGTCATGGGATACGGTAAAGACTACGCCGGGGAATTCATCCAGATAGTCTTCCAGTATCGCCAATGTTCCGATGTCCAGGTCATTTGTCGGCTCATCCAGCAGCAGCACATTGGGTGCGCCCATGAGGACACGCAGCAGGTACAGCCGTCTTTTTTCGCCGCCGGACAGCTTGGCAATCGGGGTCCACTGCATCGCAGGCGGGAACAGGAAGCGTTCCAGCATCTGGCCGGCTGTAATAACGCTTCCGTCTGCTGTACGTACGATCTCCGCTTCTTCTTTTACATATTCAATGACACGCATAGTATCATCCATATCCTGATGCTCCTGGGTGAAGTAGCCGAGCTTAACCGTTGCGCCCAGTTGTACCTCACCGCTGTCCGGCTGCAGCCGGCCGGCGATCAGGTTAAGCAGCGTCGATTTGCCGCTGCCGTTCGGGCCGACAATACCGACGCGGTCCTGCGGAACAGCAATATAAGTCAGGTCCTTGATCAGGGTCCGGCCGTCCATCGACTTGGTCAGATCCTTCATCTCAATAATCTTGCGTCCCAGCCGCGTTGAAGCCACCGAAATATCCATGGAACCGGCGGAGCTGCCACCCACACTATCCTTCAGCTTTTCGAACCGGTCAATTCTCGCCTTCTGCTTTGTTGTACGAGCCTTGGCTCCGCGGCGGATCCAGGCCAGCTCGGTGCGCAGCAGATTTTTGCGTTTCTGCTCCTCTGATGCTTCACGCTCTTCGCGCTCGGCCTTCAGCTCCAGAAACCGCGAATAGTTCGCTTCATAGCGGAACAGGCGGCCGCCGTCCAGCTCCAGCATTACGCTGGCCACCCGCTCCAGGAAGTAGCGGTCATGCGTAATCATCAGCAGCGCACCGCGGCGTTTCTGCAGGTACTGCTCCAGCCAGGCCACCGAATCGGTATCAATATGGTTGGTAGGCTCATCCAGAATCAGCAGCTCTGAAGGGGTAATCAAGGCGGCAGCAAGCGCTACCCGCTTGCGCTGACCGCCGGACAGCGTACCCATCAGCGCATCAAACCGTGTAATGCCCAGCTTGGTCAGCACGGTTTTGGCTTCGCTCTCCAGGTGCCAGATGCCTGCAGCGTCGATTTTTTGGCCGACCCGTACCATGGCTGCTTCCAGCCCGGTATTCGCGGGGTCTTTTTCCAGTCCGCTGAGGATTTCCATATATTCACGCATCGTCCGCAGATCCGGGTCATCGCCTGCAAACACCTGCTGCAGTACCGTATTGTCCGGCTCGTAAGGCGGGTTCTGGGCCAGATACTGGACACGCACATCATTGCTGATGGCAATCTGTCCTTCGTCAGCCGTATCGAGGCCTGCGATTATTTTCAAAAAGGTTGATTTGCCGGTTCCGTTCACACCGATTACACCGATTTTATCCCGCTCATCCATGCCGAACGAGGCATCCTGGAACAGCACCTTCTCCCCGTAGCTTTTGGAAAGATGCTCCACTGTCATAATATTCATGCTCTGTCCTCACTTGCCTCATAGTTTAGTAGCGGATTACGCTTCATCTTGTCTTTGTTCAGGCTGTACCTGTTCCTGCGCTTCCTTCAGACTGCCGAGCGCCCCGTGGATAAACAATCCTGCGGCGAACTCCGCCCGTTTGCGCGCATCCGCCTCCGTAAAGCCCGGACGCAGCATGATATCCATTTTGAGCCTGTCGAGCGTACCGATATAGGATTCCGCCAAAAGCTCAGGCTCTGCAGCACCGCTGTCCTGCATAACCTTCATCACAGCCTGCATGTACTCCTCCATAAACTGCGCCATATAGGCCATCAGCTCCGAATGATTGTTCGGCGCCCGGAAGAACAGCTTGGTGTGCTGCTTGCGCTCGTAATAATACATCAGATGGTGTTCTGCAATAACGGTTAGCTGTTCCTGCAGAGTGCCGCACCCCTTCAGTTTCAAATCCAGCTGCTCCAGGAACCCTTCACAATCACGCCGGGTGACAGCGAGAAACAGCTCTTCCTTGCTTTTAAAATACAGATAGACCGTTCCTTTGGCAATCCCTGCCTTCTCGGCCACTTCCGACATCTTCGTCTCGTAAAAGCCTCCTGAACCGAAGAGTTCATAGCCAGCATCAAGAATGGCTGTATGCTTGTGACTTACTGTGCTGCCCAACCGGTTCACCTCCACATCTTAATCTCCCCGCCCCTTGCGGAGCTGGTCAGCCAGCCTGCGGTCAGAGCAGGCGGACCAGCAGGGCGGCAGCCCCGCCGGCCAGCGTACTAAGCGCGTTGACGGCGTCATTGTTCATCCAGCGCCAGCCTCTGGCATGCACAGCAGGCTGTCCGCAGTGCCGCGAGGCCTCCACCTCGCGGCCGCATACAGTGCAGCGGTTCATCCGCTGCACTGTGGCCCCCAGGATCGAGTCGGCGAACGCGCCGGCGAGCCCGCCCAGCAGTCCTGCCAGCGTCAGCAGCAGGAACGGGCGCTCTTCCATGCCGGAGACCGCCTGCAGCAGCCAGGAGGCTGCACCGATCAGGACTCCGCCGGCTGCGGCGGCCAGCGTGCCCGGCAGTGAGACGCCGCCGGAAGTGCCGGCCGGCAGCACCTTGCCGGTCAGCACAGAACGCGGCGGCCGCTTAGCCAGCGTACCGATCTCGGTCGCCCACGTATCGGAGGTGACGGTAGCCATGACGCCGATAAACAGCAGCTCCCACAGCTCCAGCGGATACACCGCGTTCAGCAGAACCAGCAGCATGCCCATTCCGCCGTTGGCAAACACCTGCCCGGCATCTCTTGTGCCTGTTTTGTCATAAGTCAGCTCAAGCTCCGCCTTGTTCTCATGATGAAGCTTAGAGAGCAGGCTGGAGGAAATGAAAAAGATCAGCAGAATGCCGAACCAGAACGCATTGCCTGCCCCGAAATAAACCGTCCCCATTACAAAAGCAGCGATCGCGCCAGAGAAGCTGAGCGAATGTTTACGGTAAGCCGCCCCTGCCACCAGCATAGCGCCCAATGCGCCAATGATCCAAGACACCATTTAACGGCCAGCTCCTTTATCCGATGATGCAGGTGCCCAGCAGCCGCTCACCCCAGAACAGCTCGAAGGAATCCCCCGATACTACGGGTCCGACTCCGGCAGGCGTACCTGTAAAAATCAGATCATTTTTGCCGAGTCCGTATCTGGCAGCTATAAACTCAACAATTTTCTGAAGAGAGAAAATCATATTCTGTACATTTCCGCGCTGCACCTCGACCCCGTTTTTACGGACCGTAAAGTCAGTAGACTCCAGCTCCTCCTGCTCGGGAAAAGCAATGTACGGCGTGAGCGGAGCCGCATTTTTGAACCCTTTTGCCGCTGTCCAGGGCAGTCCCTTCTTCTTCAGATCATCCTGTACATCACGCAGTGTAAAATCCAGGCCCAGCGCCATTACGTCCACCAGCTCCTCGACACTCATACCGGGAACGTAGTCACGGGCAACGCGCAGCACCAGCTCTCCTTCATAATGAATCATCCCTGCATCCTGCGGAAGGTGAATGATAGCCTTATCCAGCGGTACCGCAGCATGGGACGGCTTCAAAAAAATCAGCGGCTCCTCAGGGACCTTATTGCCCAGCTCCTCCGCATGCAAAACGTAGTTACGTCCAACACAATATACGTTATTAATATCAGCAGCCATTTTGACTTCAGCTCTCTTCCCTTTAAATTGAAAATCTCTTCAGGCTTCCAAAAAAGTGTCGCCCCAGATATCCGGACGGTTCGTACAAATCATAATGTCCGAGTGCATCTCAGCCAGACGGCGCATTTCCTTGGCTTTGTCCACCGTCCAGGCCATCATTTTGACCCCCCGCTCGGCCAGCAGCCTGGCCAGGACCGGGTTAATCCGGGCAAAGCTGATCGAGAGAAAGGAACAATCCAGCTCCTTCACCTTGCGCGCAGGGTCACCCAGCCGGGAATCATAGATCAGTCCGGTGCGGAAGCGGGCATCCAGCTCTTTTACACGCTTCAGGACTCCTGCATCGAAGGAGGTCAGAACAACCTCATCGCGCATACCTTTGGAGTTGATCAGATCAATTACAGCCTTCTCCAGGCCGGGGTACATATCGCCGCTTGTCTTGAGTTCAATATTCAGCTTCAGCCTGCCGGACGCTAGCGTAAGCACTTCTTCCAGCGAAGGCACCTTCTCTCCGCGAAAAGCGCGCCCCTTCCAGCCCCCCGCATCCAGCCGCCGCATCGGCTCAAAATCCATATTTTTCACCTTGCCGTGCCCGTTTGTCGTCCGGTCCAGCGTGAAGTCGTGAATCACGACCGGCACACCGTCCCTGGTCAGCTGCACGTCAATTTCCATCCAGCTGACAAAAGGCAGGGCGAGTGCCATGCGTACAGCAGCTAATGTATTCTCCGGGGCTTTGCCGGAAAAACCGCGGTGGGCTACACATATGTTTTGCATCAGCATCAATCCCTCCAGCAGAAGTAGTCTGTCTACGGCAGCGGGTATAAGTGCAGCCTATGAAATGGAGCGAAAGCCGCCGGCTGTCGTTTATCTGCCTGCCTGGGTAACACGGCCGTCATTGCCGATCCGGATCAGGCCTGCAGACAGTGACTGCACTTTGTTCAGCAGCAGCTGTCCGTCGGCATCATTCATCGGCACCGGCCGGCCCAGTTCGGCATCCATCGGATGCAGCGTCAACGAGCATTGGCCTTTGATGCTGCACTCCGCCTGAAAGACCGCTGTTTCCCATGTTGCCGGCGTTGCGGAACGGGTAAAAATAAAATTCCCCGTACTGTAGGCAATCCACTTGCCTTTATACGGTTCAATACCCTGGAGGACATGCGGATGCCCCCCGATAACTAAATCGGCTCCGGCATCAATGAAGCTTCGTCCCAGCTTCTGCTGCGTGGAGTCATATTGCTCCACCCGCTCTTTTCCCCAGTGGGCCACTACCACAACGATATCGGCTTTTTTCTTCACAGCGGCAATTGTTTTGAGTGCCTCTGTGCTGTCATAGACAGCAGCCAGACCAGGTTTGCTGGCACCGGCGGTCCAGTTACTCTCCGGGATTACCCGGGTAAAGCCCAGCAGGGCAATTTTGATGCCGTTTCGTTCAAAATACTGGGCGGTATAAGCTTCCTTGCTGTTTTTTCCGGCACCGACGTAAGGAATCCCCCGTGTATTGAGGTGTTTCAAGGTGTCCAGCAGACCCTGCTCCCCCTGGTCCAGCGTATGATTATTGGCCAGATTGACCGCATCCACACCGGCGGCTTTCAGCGCATCCAGTGCCTCTGGAGCCCCTTTGAATACATACTGTTTGTTTGCGGCGCCAACGCCGCCGGTCGTAATCGGTGTTTCCAGATTTACAACCGTCAGATCATCCTTTTTGAACATTCCGTCTAGTGCAGAGTAGGAATAATTATAGCCCTGCTTCTGCAGCAGCTCTGCCACCTTACCGGCAAAGATCACATCTCCGGCAAAATTTAAAGTAACCGTCTGACCGCCGGCATTCTCGGGCAAACCGGAAGTTGCGCCGCCCTGGGCAGCATTGCTTCCCTGGTCAGGCTCACTATCCTCTGGTGAAGGCACCGGTGACGACGTTACCTCCGGCTCCGGCGTAGGCGTAGGTGATGGGGTTGCCTCTGGAGTAGGCTCCGGCGTCGGGGTCTGCGTTGCCGTCGGCTCCGGGGTTGCTGTGGCCTCCGGCTGCGGTGTAGCCGTTGCAGCCGGCTGAACCGCCGGAAGCTCCGGCGTCGATAATGGCGATGGTGACGGAGAGGCTGTGCTCTCTGCCGCCGGAGGTTCTGCGGCAGGACGGCTGCTGCGGTCTTCCGCAAAATAATAAGCTAGCATAGCGGTAATCAACAATAATAGACTTACGTTAATCCATGCCCAAGCCGGTCTGCGCCGGCGTTTTCTGCTATGATTGTCTTTCTCTTCACTCTGGGATCGCGGTGGAAGCATGAGTACAAATAATCTCCTTTATATATAAAAGTGTTTCTATTATAGCATATCTGATACATAGCCCTCCAAACCTTACAAAGGCTGGTGCTAATCTAGCAAAACACCCTATAGGACAAGCATGAGCCCGGCCGGGGCGATCGGGTCAAAGCAACGGGACTTTTACCCGCCGCCCCCACTGCTGCCCTTCAAAATACAAAAAAACGGTGAAGCCCGGCTTCACCGTTTCCTTTATCTGGCCGCCGGCTCAAGCTCGGTCTGGCCTTTGAGAGTAGCAGCCGCAGCACCGGCTGACTCCTTCGCCTGCCTGATGCAGTCCGGCAGGCCGATGGCATCATAGCCTGCGCCAAAAGCGTATACACCGGGCAGCTTCTGCGCCAGCTCGCTGCGAAGGCCCGCAATCCGGGCCGGATGGCCGACCGGATATTGCGGCATGGAGCGGCGGAGCCGGGTGATTTCCGCAAACAGCGGTTTGGCGGTAATCCCCATGATCTCGCGCAGATCCTTCAGCACCAGCTCGGTCAGGGCTTCATCCGGCAGCTCGACGTTCTGCTCGTCTCCGGAGCGTCCGACATAGCAGCGCAGCAGCACCTTATCATCCGGGCTGGTGTGCAGCCACTTGGTTGAGGTCCAGGTGCAGGCTGTTATATTGCGGCCCTCCTTGCGGGGAACCAGAAAGCCCGAGCCGTCATATTCCGTAACAATATCCTTCTTGGCAAAAGCTAATACTACATTGGCTACAGAAACGTAGTTAACGTCCTCCAGCGGCGCCACGTCAACATGCGGACGGAGCAGGCCGGCAGCGGCAAAATCCTGAACCGTAACGAAAACATCATCCGCCTGCAGCACTTCCCCGCTCTCCAGCTGCACGGCATAGCGCGGTGCGCCCGGCACTCCGCTCTCCTGAACCGCTGCCGCAGCCGTTCCGGTCCGCTGCTCAACATCATGCAGTTCCTGGATCAGCGCCTGCACAAGGCTCTGCAATCCTTTGCGGAACGTGAGAAAAGCGCTCTTCTTCGTCCCGGTATGGGTCTCCACCGGCTTGCGGCCGGTGGTCATTCCGCGGATCAGGCTTCCGTACTTGCGCTCTACCTCTCCGAATTGCGGAAAGGTGGCCTGGAGGCTGATCTTGCGCATATCACCGGCATAAATGCCGGCCAGCAGCGGCTCGGTCATATTCTCCAGCACCTCTGTCCCCAGCCGGCGCTCAATCAGCTCGCCAAGCGACTCATCCTCGGTGCTGCGGCGCGGCGGAAGTACATAATCGAGCATCGCCCGCATTTTGCCGCCGAAGGAGACCAGACCGCTCTGCAGAAACGGCTTCAGCTCAGTGGGTATGCCAAGCACAAGGCCTGCCGGCATCGGATGCAGCTTGCCCTTTTGCAGTATGTACGTCTTCTTGGCATTAGGATTGGTGGTTACCAGCTCATGGTCAAGCTTCAGCTCCTGAGCCAGCTCGACCATTGCTGTTTTTCGGGCCAGGAAGGAATCCGGGCCTTTCTCGATAACGAAGCCCTCGCGCTGCAGCGTTTCGATCTTGCCGCCGAGGACGTTTGCTTTTTCCAGGAGCACGATGTCAGGCTGCACGCCGACTTCCCGGTAATACTTGCGCACATAAAAAGCGGCGCTGAGGCCGCTGAGGCCTCCGCCGATAATTACTACTTTGCGGCGGGAACCGGTCATGGCTGGTTCACCTTTAATTCGCCCGCTTTCGCACGGACTACATCGCTAAGTACAGACATATAAGCCGGGTCGCTGTTGAGTGACTCGATGCGCATGAGACGCAGATCCAGCTCTGAAGCCAAAGCCTGGGCTTCAATATCGAGATCGTACAGCACTTCCAGATGATCGGATACGAATCCGATCGGCGCCGACAAAACATACTTCACTTCACTCTTCGCCAGCTCGCGCAGCGTATCAAGAATATCCGGGCCGAGCCACGGCTCTGCCGTTCTGCCTGCACTCTGCCATGTAAACTGCCAGTTGGTTACACCGGTCTGCTCCGCAATCGCCTCCGAGGTAGCCAGCAGCTGGTCCCGGTACGGATCGCCAATCGACAGAATCCGCTCCGGCAGGCTGTGGGCGCTGAACAATACACGGACGTCCCCGCGTGCCGCGCCGGTCTCTTCGAACTGGTCCAGCTTGGCCGACACCCGCCGGCTGAGTACATCGATCAGCTCAGGATGCAGGTGGTAGCTCTCCACGAATTCCATGGTGATCCCGCAGGCATCCGCTTTTTCTCGGGCACGTTTAATGTAGGTTCCCACACTCATTACCGAAAAATGCGGGGCCAGTACAATACCAACCGCCTGATTGATGCCGTCACGCACCATCGCCTCCACGCCGTCCTCGATAAAAGGCTGCGCGTGTTTCAAGCCCTGATAACACACATATTGTACATCTCCGCCTGATTGATTCAGCGTTTCCTGCAGCGCTTCAACCTGCCGGTCCGTATTTTCCCGCAGCGGGAATACGCCTCCGACAATCGCTTCATAACGGTCCTTCAGCTCCTTGAGCTGTTCTGCACTCGGAGCATGCCCGCGCCGGATATGAGTGTAATAAGCCTCTACTCCGTCCAGGCTCTCGGGTGTGCCGTAAGACATCACAAGTACACCAATTTTTGCAGTCATGAGTTCCAGCTCCTAATTATTAGATTTGCGGCTTGGCCGCCTGTTTCAGCGCCTGCTTCGAATAGTCATGGATATATTCCGTCAGCTCTCTTAGCGTATCCAGCGAAGCCTCGGGAAATAAGCCGTGCCCCAGGTTAAAAATGTATCCCGGCTCCCGGATTCCCTCGTCAATCAGATCCTTCGCCCGTTCCTTGAGCAGCTCCATCGGTGCAGTCAGCAGGTATGGATCAAGGTTCCCCTGGACAGCATAGCCCTCTCCGATTCTGCGTCTGCCTTCAGTCAGGCTTACACGCCAGTCCAGTCCGATTACATCGGTCTGCAGCCCCTTCAGGCTTGGCAGGAGCTCTCCTGAGCTTACGCCGGGAAAATAAATCTTCGGTACATCAAGATCCGAACATTCGGCAAAAATACGGGAAATCGTTGGCAGCACGTAACGCTCGAAATCACGCGGAGCCAGTGCGCCGACCCAGCTGTCAAACAGCTGGAACGCCTTGCCGCCGCTCTTTACATGGGCACGCAGATAAGTGATGACCATATCGCCCAGCTTATCCATCAGCTTTTCCCAGACGCGGGGCTGGCTGAACATCATTTCCTTGGTCCGGTGATAGCTCTTGGAAGGTCTGCCTTCAATTAAATAGCTGGCAATTGTGAAAGGAGCGCCGGCAAAGGTAATCAGCGGCACATCAAGCTCTTTGTCGAGAATAGCGATTGTCTCCAGCACATGGCCGAGATCCCCCTCAACATCGATCGGTTTCAGCCGGTCCACATCGGCAGCGGTCGCAATCGGGTTCTCGATGACCGGGCCGATATTCTTCACGATGTCAAAGTTCACACCGATTGAAGCTACCGGATTCATAATGTCGGAATACAGGATAGCCGCATCCACACCCAGCTTGCGCACAGGCATCAAGGTTACTTCAGCCGCAAGCTCCGGCTGGCTGCAAATTTCGAGCAGCGAGTATTTCTCCTTGATTTTACGGTACTCGGGATCATAACGGCCGGCCTGCCGCATGTACCATACGGGAACGTGGTCCGTCTCCTGCCGTCTGCAGGCGCGGATAAAAGTGTCATTGTAGGTCATGATAAGATCTCCATTAGCTTTAGATTTGATAGAATAGTTGCACACGCATATAACTTATTATGCCCCTTTTAAAAGATGGTAACAACCGTTCTCACCGCCCTAGAATGACAATCCAATGACATTACTATGACAAGTGTTGCACCGGGAAGCTTGAATTTTATGATATACTGATAGAATGTCAATTTTTCGTGAATATTTTTCGCAAACATTCTGAATCTGCTGAAAGGAAGTGAAAGCACTTTGAAGAATCGGGAGACCTGGAAAATCAACCTCATGGTGCTTTGGTTTGGCCAGTTTCTTGTAAATGCCGGTATGACTATGATTACCCCGTTCCTGTCCCTTTATCTCGCTAAAGATTTGGGTGTTACGGGCGACAGGGCGATCGGACTTTGGGCCGGACTTATTTTTGCCGCAAATTTCCTGACCTCATTTATATTCCAGCCGCTGTGGGGCAAGCTTGCCGACAAATACGGCCGCAAAATCATGCTGCTGCGCTCCAGCTTCGGCATGGCCATCGTCATCGTGCTGATGGGCTTCGCCCAGACTCCGATGCAGCTGTTGCTGCTCCGGCTGTTAAACGGAACGATCTCCGGCTTCAATCCGGCCTCTATTGCTCTGGTGTCAGGTACGACACCCAAGCACCGTATGGGCTTTGCCATGGGTCTGATGCAGTCAGGATCGGTGGCCGGGACTATCCTGGGACCGCTTATCGGCGGCCTTCTTGCTGACTGGATCGGGTTCCGCCCGATTTTTTATGTTGTCGGTGCCCTGCTGTTTGTAGCCTCACTGCTAGCCTTGTTCCTGGTAAAAGAAAAATTCAACCGTGTAGAAGCAGCCAAAGTGCCGCAGGTGTCTGTGCTTGAGGGCTTCAGGGAGCTGGCCAAGGTGCCGCAGCTGCCTGCCCTGTTCGGTGTAACCTTTCTGCTGCAGTTTGCGATGATCAGCCCGATGTCACTGCTGCCGATTTATGTGGAAAAGCTGCACGGCTCGGCCGTTAATATCGCTTTCTGGGCGGGAATGGTCAGCGCGGTAACCGGGATTTCCAACATGCTGGCCTCTCCGTTATTAGGCAAGCTGAGCGACAAGGTCGGTGCCCACCGCATACTGACGTATGCGTTAATTGGAGCCGCGCTGTTCCTGATTCCGCAGGCTTTTGTGACCAGTGTGTGGCAGCTGATTGTGGTCCGGTTCCTGATGGGTGTGTTTATGGGAGGACTGCTGCCGAGTGTGAATGCACTGATCCGCTCCTATACTCCTGACGGAAAAGAAAGCAGGGCCTTCGGCTTCAACAGCAGCACGCTGGCCCTCGGCAATATGCTTGGTGCGGTAATCGGCGGTTTTTTGTCGGGTTATATTGGCATTGAAGGCTTGTTCATCATCTCCGGCGGCTTCCTGCTGATTAATACAGTCTGGGTAAGGTTCAAGCTGTACAAGCCGGCCCGGCATCAATGGTTCCGCTAAGGCTGTGGCTCTGTGCCTACTTCACTATCGCCAGGGCCAGTCCGTCGTAAGCCGGCAGCAGGGTGCTGATCAGCCGTTCATCACTGGCGATCCGTTCATTGAAGCTCCGCACCGCCTGGATCGCAGGTCCATTACGTTCCGGATTCAGCGTACGGCCGCGCAGGAAAATATTATCTCCGGCAATAATTGCCCCCGGCGATGCCAGCCGGATTGCATACTCCAGATAGTCCGCATAGTTCAGCTTATCCGCATCGATAAAAAAGAAATCAAAGGTCCGGCCCTCCGCTTCCAGCTGCTTCATGCTGTCCAGTGCAGGGCCGATCCTGTATTCTACTGCTTCACCGAAGCCGGCTTTGGTTAGATGGCTCTGCGCCAGCTTCGCATATTCTGCCTTCAGTTCAAGTGAAGTCAGCTGCCCTCCGCCGGCGAAGCCGCGGCACAGGCAGATGCCGCTGTATCCGCCCAGCGCGCCTATTTCCAGAATGCGCGTGGAGCGCGAGAGGCGGACGAGCATGGCCAGCAGCCGTCCGTAACCCGGGGCAACGGAGACCTCAGGCATGCCGCTAGACACAATCGCTTTTTTTACCTCAAGCAATAATTCGTCTTCCTGGTACAACATTTCACTGTATTCTTCCTGATTGAGCATATGTATTCTCCTTTGATA
Organism: Paenibacillus sp. FSL R7-0345; assembly: GCF_038595055.1. Taxonomy (NCBI): domain Bacteria; kingdom Bacillati; phylum Bacillota; class Bacilli; order Caryophanales; family Paenibacillaceae; genus Paenibacillus; species Paenibacillus sp. FSL R7-0345. The sequence continues at coordinate 2,492,584 of NZ_CP152002.1, read as the reverse complement.
TTGTGAAGTCCCGCGCATTCCCCTATACTTATAAGGATTGGACAGGCCAAGCTTTACTAAGCGTATGCATGTATAGGATGAAGAGGGCACAGGGTACCTCTTTAACTGTCTGCTTTTCTTATTGTACTGGCTGGGAGCAACCATCTACAAGCTAAACGGAGTTGAACACAAATTGGGTAAATTACAACTAATCGCCACAGCCCCAATGGGGCTGGAGGCTGTAGTAGCACGCGAATTAAACGAATTGGGTTATGAGACCACAACCGAGAACGGCCGGGTCTTGTTCAGCGGAGATCTTATTGATATCTGCCGCTGTAATTTATGGCTGCGTACCTCTGACCGGGTCTTAATCAAAATGGGCCAATTCCCCGCCCGGACCTTCGACGAACTGTTTGAAGGCGTCAAGGCTATTAACTGGGAAGACTGGATTCCCGAGAACGGCGAGTTTCCGGTGGAAGGACGGTCCCACAAATCCCAGCTTACCAGCGTACCCGCCTGCCAGGGGATTGTCAAGAAGGCGATTGTCGAGAAGCTGAAGCAGTCCTACCGGACGGAATGGTTCCCGGAAAATGGCCCGCGTTATGTGGTCGAAGTCATTCTGCTGAACGACATCGCCCTGATTACGCTGGACACCACCGGTCCTGCGCTGCATAAGCGCGGCTACCGCCGCCAGGCAACTGAAGCGCCGCTGAAGGAAACAATGGCTGCCGCCCTCATCCAGCTCAGCCGCTGGAACGGCCACCGGCCGCTGTATGATCCGTGCTGCGGCTCCGGCACGCTCCTGATTGAGGCAGCGATGATCGCCTGGAATATTGCACCGGGCCTGCGCCGTTCGTTTCCGTCCGAGCACTGGCCGGAGATTCCGAAGCGTCTATGGGAAGAAGCCCGCGACGAGGCATTTGATGCTGTACGTGATGATTACCCGCTGCAGCTGACAGGTACCGACATTGATCCGGCAGCAATCGAGATTGCCGAAGCTGCTGCCAAAAGCGCAGGCCTGGCCGGCGAGATCACATTCAAGCATATGGCCGCCGCTAAGGCGCGTCCTGAAGGCGAATACGGCTGTATCATCACGAACCCGCCTTACGGCGAGCGGATCAGCAATGACAAGGAAGTGGAGAAGCTGACCCGCCAGTTCGGCGAGATGATGCTGTACCTGCCGACCTGGTCCTTCTTCGCGATCAGTCCCTACAAGGAATTCGAGCAGTACTACGGCCGCAAAGCCGACAAACGCCGCAAGCTCTACAACGGCCGGATCGAGTGCCAGTACTATCAGTACCTGGGCCCGCTCCCGCCGCGTAATCAGCAATAAGGGACCGCTCAAGAGCCTTAGACCACCGCAGCTTCGCTGTTCGGGTCTAAGGCTCTTTTTATTACTTAATGTGCGTTATATTTCATGGCTTAGCCGTGCTTGTGCTTAACCAGCCTAGAACATCAGCTTGTCGGGATCAGTCCCGATCCGTTCACCGGCATCCAGTCCGCTAATAGCACTTACTTCTTCAGCTGTCAGCTCGAAATCAAAGATTTCGCTGTTCTCCTTGATCCGGGACAGGGTAACCGATTTCGGAATAATAACAATCCGGTTCTGCAGACCCCAGCGCAAAATCACCTGGGATACGGTCTTGCCGTGCTTACCGGCGATACCCTGCAGCAGCTCGTTATCCTGCAGTCTGCCCTTCATCAGCGGCGCCCAGGCCTCAATCTGAATCTGGTGCCGGACACAATAGTCATGCAGCTCCTTCTGGATAAACCGCGGATGCAGCTCCACCTGATTAACGGCAGGCACGATCCCGCTGTCTTTGCGCAGCTCCTCCAGATGATGAATCTGGAAATTGCTGACGCCGATGGCCCGCACACGGCCTTCTTCATATAAGCGCTCCAGTGCACGCCAGGTGTCTTTATATTTATCCCTGCCCGGCCAATGAATCAGATACAAGTCAATCATATCAAGACCAAGCTTCTTGCAGCTGGTGTCAAAAGCTTGTAGCGTCCGGTCATAGCCCTGATCCGAATTCCATACTTTCGTGGTAACGAAAAGGCTGTCGCGTGCCACTCCGCTTGCTGCGATGGACTGGCCGACTTCTTCCTCATTGCCATATACTGCCGCAGTATCGATGCTCCGGTAACCCAGCTCAAGTGCGGTTGTTACCGCATTAGCCACTTCGGCCCCCTCTGCTTTAAACGTGCCCAGACCAAACCAGGGCATATGAACCCCGTTATTCAGAACCGTGCTGCCATTAAGATGCTTCATACCGTTTCATTCCCTCCTCAACTATTGGCGGCTGCCGCCTATGCAAGTAGAAACGGCTTTGCCGTCCTTTAAGGGACGGTTTCCGTTTCTGCGAGAAATATAAGGATCATTTATGAGGTGCAACCTGTAAATCCTTATATTTTAAAAATCCATTCAACAACCTGTCTATTATAACACGTGTCATAGTCTGGTCCAAAATCAGGAGATTTTGCAGGCCACAAAAAAAGCCTCCGCCCGGAAGCGGAGACTTCTGCTCAGGTATGCCGGTCCAACCGGCAGCCCGATATCTGAATTTATTCCTTAACTGCCGCCGGCTTCTTTACAAAAGCTTCCGCCTTCGCCAGCACCTCATCCTCAGTAGGAGCACTTACATAACGTCCGTTAATATAGATAAAGGCCCGTTTGCCGCAAGGTCCGCAATAGGACTTGCAGCCGACTTTGATCTCGGCATCGGGCGCCATCTTGCGCAGCTTGGGCATAATTGTCTTCATTCTGGTGTGATTGCATTGATCACAAATCTGTATCTCGTTAGCCATGGAGCAACCCTTCTTCTTGTCCTTATTTACAGCAGCGGTTTAGTGGTCGCCGTGATTGCCTTTGGACGGATTAGTAATGACAAAGCCTTCTTCCGGGAGATACAAGTAATCGATCTTCACACCGTCCAGCAGCGGCTGGTTCGGGTCAAGAATAACATCGATGTCTTTGTCGGTGGAAACCACGATGTCATTTTCTTTAGGCGTGTCCAAATCAAGACCATAGTGGGCGTGGTCGCCGTGGGCATGCGTAATCGCTACGCGCAGCTTAAGCTCGCTGTTGCCTTCAAGCTCCATGGTTTTTTTTATAACTTTAGCCGCATTGCGGGTAATTTTGACGTTCATCTCTCATCCATCTCCTCTGCATCTACTTTAAAACCTCAATAATTCATTTTAAGGAAAGCCGTCTGTAAAAGCAACCTTCCCGGACAAAAGAGAGCGGTTATACGGATGAAAAACCGTCAAAATTCTTTAAACTTTCATCTTCCGGCCCTTAAGGAAGGATATTTGCGGTCCATACGTGAGACAAACCAGCCCATCAGCAGCATCGTGACCCCGATGTCATCAACCGGCATAAAAGGCATCACGTCAGGCAAAACCCAGTACAGCAGCACAGGAATAGTAAAAAGCAGCTTGTCCCCCATAGTGACTGCAGGCGAGCTGATGTACCTCCAGGTATTTCCAAATATATGAGACCACTGTTTCAGTGACAGCAGTTTTCTTAGTTTCATAGATTTCATTCCTCCCTTTAGAAAAGGACACGGCCGCGAAGCAATTGAAATTAGATTTGCGGCCGTACCCTTTGCTGTTATATTACGCAAATTTGCAGCTATTGTTTCAATTTTTATGCAAATTCGAGAGGATTTCCGCTAAAATAAGCCCGGTTTCCAGTGCAGCATCTTCGTAATCCGCCAGCGGCAGCGGGTTTTTGCCTGTTCCCAGCTCAACTGTAAAGCCCGGCCTCCGGAACTGCTGGATGAACCAGTCCTTATAACCGGCATCACTTCCGGTAAGCTCTACCGCCCGGTAGCCGCTTGCCGCCGCCAGCCGCGCCGCCAGCTCCCTGCTTCCCGGCGGTTCATATCCCCGGTAGTTCCAGTAGATTTCAGCCCCCTGGCTGTGGAGGGAAACGGCAGCTTCCCCCGGATAACGCTCGGCAAGTGCGGCGAGTGCCGCTGCTTCCGGCTCGCTGAGCGGTGCCGGACCGCTGTAGTCACGCGGAGCAGGCCCGGGAATCTGCCGGCGTTCGCGTTCCTTCTCCCAGTGGGCGGGGAACTGGTCGCCGAGATCCACGCCGCGGATATTGGCTTTCCAGTGCCGGAAGCTGCGGCGGCCGCAGTTCCATTTCATCAGCTCCGCGTAATAGGGATGGCCCGGCAGCGTCCCTTCCTGCACCAGCTCTACACCATCAGGATTGGCCATCGGTACAGCCCAAATTGTCCAGTCTGCGTACCACTGCGCCGGATCGTGCCCGTTCCAGTCACTGCCGGTTGCATAAGCTTCTGCATATTGTTCTATAAATGACATCAGACAAGGCGAGGTCAGCCATTCATTGGCATGCAGCGCAGCATTCACATGCAGATGGCGGGAGCCGCTGCCGATCCGCAGGAGGTGCAGCGGTTTGCCTAACACACTTGTTCCAATGTTACTGGCGGTGATAAAGGGATATTTTTGCGTCAGCAGCCTGATATCCTCCTCGGCCTGAACGGGTCCATACTCACAGTTAACTGCAACTATGCTGTCCGGTGCAGACTGGGGGATGACCAGCACTTTGCCCGGAACACAGCACCGGCCGGAAGTAACGCCCGGATTCAGCAGCTCCAGCTCTGCTATACCGACGCCGAACAGGGCAGCGATGGACACCGCATTGTCCCCATCCTGGACAGAGTATCGTTTTCGCGGGGCCGAAGGCAGGAACAGAACCTGCCCAGGGTACAGGTAGGGCTGCCCCCCGGCCCACGGGTTTCCCTGAATGACATGCTCCGGCGTAAGTCCATGCCTGGCGGCAATCCGGCCGACTGTATCTCCCTTGCGGGCAATATATTGCTGCATATGCCTCATCCTCTCAGACTCTCTAGTTGCCGTCATCCCCGCCAAGTCTAAGGGACACAGCCTCCTTTTATTGTATGCAGCCCCCGGCACCCGGCATGAACGAAAAGCTCCCTGAATAGCCTGTCAGCGATAAATAATGTAACCGCATACAAATGATTGGATGGTAATAACGGATGGGAGCGGGTAAACAGGAATACTTGTAAGTGGATGTGTCGTAAGTGACAGGTGGGAGCGCAGAGTATGTGACAGGTGAGTGAGCAGGACATGCAATGGACGGTAGTGGGGTTTTGCAAATGGATGTGGTAAATGACTGTGATAGATCGGCATGATGTTTTGTGAACAGCAGGGCCTGGTGAAAGATGAAGGATTGTTAAAATGGCAGTCACAGCAGATAGCTCGTTTTGTTAGGGGCAGTTTATTTAAGTGAGGTTAGCTTGAATGTCTGTTTAGCAAGGCATTGATTCGGGAACCCAAAAGGGGTTGTGTGGTAGTACGTTAGTCCGGAGAGATCAAATGCGCTTGTGTGCAAAGACGTTGGTTGAGTAGCTTAACAAGTGTTTGGCGGTGGGATACTGGTTGGTAACACATACTTGTTTAGGTAACTTATCATAGTTGGGCAACTTGTATGAGGCTGGCAGAGGGACTTGGTTCGGGTAGCTAAACTTGTCAATACGACTGGCGATGGTTCAATAACTTAAATAAGGCTGCGGCAGGGCGTTGGTTCGGATAACTTAAATATGTATGCATATGAGGATGTTAGTTGAGTAGCATAAATGTGTTTGGCGACGAGGAAGTTGATTGGGTAGCTCAAATGTGTCTGGATATGAAGAGGTTGATTGGGTAGCTCGTATGTGTCTGGATACGAAGAGGTTGATTGAGTAGCTCAAATGTATCCGGTTGTTTACGTTAGTTGACTAACTTAAATGTGTTTGGCGGCAAAAACGCTGGTTGAGCCGAATGACCTAGCGTCGAGACGTTGGCGAAAGGCGGCTCCAAAATCAAAGGCATTTTTGCCTCTCATATCGCATATTTGCCCGCTTCGCTCAAAATCAAAGGCATTTTTGCCTCTCATTTCGCCCATTCGCCGACTTTGCCCGAAATCAAAGGCATTTCTGCCTCTCATTTCGCCCCTTCGCCGACTTTGCCTGAAATCAAAGGCATTTTTGCCTCTCATTTCGCCCATTCGCCGACTTTGCCCGAAATCAAAGACATTTTTGCCTCTCATTCCGCGCACTTGTCCATTTCGCTCATTTGCCGCTCTCCACACTATTCTTCATTTGCCCCTAAAAACACAAAAAAACCGGGAATATCTCCCGGTTCATTTGCATCCATACGGCATGGGTTTGTCCCCATTCCAAGCGCCTTAGCTGGCGAATGTCATTCTTAGGCTTACAGCGAGGATACCTGCCAGACCACAGGGGTCCGCTTGAGCTGTTCGCCGAGCCAGTCGCGGGCGATCCGTTGGAACATTTCGGCATCTCCGCTGCAGAAAAACTGGTGAATCGGGGTTTCATCCCCCCGGGCCAGCTGGCCTTTGTCATAGAGAATCGTACTAATCTCCCGCGCCGTTTCATCCGCTGAGCTGATCAGCTTCACTCCCGGCCCCATCACTTTACCGATCGGCTCTACCAAAAAAGGATAATGAGTGCAGCCGAGAATCATAGTGTCGATAGGCTCGTATTTCATGCCGTTAAGAGATTCAGCCACTGCGATATGGCTCTCTTCCGAGCGGAACATGCCCTGCTCCACAAAGGGCACCAGCGCCGGACAAGCCTGGCTGACCACTTCTACAAACGGGGACAGCTCCTTTAGCGCAGCGGTATACGCCCCGCTTTTTATGGTTCCGACCGTTCCGATCACACCGACCCGGCCGGTTTTGGTAGCGCTGATAGCCGCGCGGGCTCCGGGGTGGATCACACCGATAACGGGAATGGACACCTTGGCCGAAATATAATCGAGTGCTGCTGCTGTTGCCGTATTACAAGCAATTACTATCATTTTAGGATTAAATTGAATTAAATAGTCAACGATTTGTTCAGTGAACAATTTCACTTCTTCGGTCGAACGGGGTCCGTAAGGGGCGCGGGCAGTATCACCAAAATAAATGATCTTTTCCCTGGGAAGCTGTCTCATGACTTCTTTGACAACTGTAAGCCCCCCCACACCTGAGTCTAGTATAGCTATAGCCTGCTGCACGAACACACCGCTTCCTTTTTACTTGTTTTGAGTAGCTTATGTAAGGTCAGACACAAGTGTACCTGAGTTTGAGCCCCAATTGCAGATAATACTCTTTTTGCGGCGCCAGTTCAAGAATGGATTTAAAATAACCCCCGGAAACATACAAAACCGCCTCCCGCACGATACGCGGGAAGCGGCGGCAAGCGGCCGGAGACCGGCTTCAGCCTATAGGTTTGGGCAGTCTACATTTTCAGCAAAAGCGCAGCAACCGGTTCCCCCTGGATCCGACACACCGGCTGCTCAGCGCCCGATATTAGAGAATGCTGTCCTTGTCATCTTTTGCAGCAACTCCATCTTCCAGAACAGCGTCCGCATTGTCTTCCGCATCAGCCACATCCTGTGCATCCCCGGCAGCGGCCGCAATGATCTCTGCCGTTTCCGTTTCGTCCAGACTTACAGCAGCTTCCTCAGTAACGATTCCGCTGACTACGGCAATTTCTTCCTCCGCATCAATCTGGGTATACTGCTTGCTCCATTCCTTCACTTCGCTGACCACGGACTCCACTGCGTCTTTGGCTTTCCCGTACAGCTCCGTGCTTTTTTCGCCTGCTGCACCCGCGATTTCCTGCACCTTATCAATTGCACCGTTCGTTCCGTCCACAATGTCCTGGCGCAGCTCTTTTCCCGGTTTAGGGGCAAACAGCAGGGCAGTCACAGAACCGACTACACTACCGGCCAGAATTCCCCACAGCAAGCTTTTGGTATCCTTTTTCATCGTCAATCTCTCCTTTGGATTCAAAGTGCCTCTGCCCGTCACCCCCGGGCGTTCGCCTAGTTCTGCTATATCATAAGCATAGAGAGTTTGTCCTGTGACTGGTTCAGGAAGACTTTTCGTACGTTTTGTCCCGCTTGGCCGGAGGATTCGCTGTAATCGCATACCGGCAGCATTGCCCGCCTTCGGCCATACATTCGCTTCGCGTCACCTTTGCCCCGAGCAGCTCCTCGAACAGGCTCTGTTCACACTGGCAGGCTTTGCGGTATTGCGTGGCAACCTGGCGGATGGGACAATTGTACTCCCGCATCACAAAGCTGCCGTCCTCCTCCTTGCTCCATTCAGCCATGTACCCGCCGGAATTCTGGATCGCTGACAGCTCAGCCACCCGTTCCTCCAGGTCCCGGTGCTCCATCATCGGCGTGTACTGGGCAAGCATCCGTCTGCGCCGGCCTTCAAACAGCACATTAACCGCTTCAATCCCGCTCGTCTGGTCCAGCTCCTTCAGGAGTTCCAGCGCCAGATTGTGATAGGTTTTGGGAAAATGCTCCTCCGCCCGTTCGGTCAGCGAATACACATGCATCGGCCTGCCCATCGCCTGGCGGACCACTCTCGTTTTGGCCAGCGACTCCTGCTCCAGCTGCAGCACATGACGGCGGACACCCATTTCGGTAATGCCCAGTTCCTCAGCCAGCGCGCCGATCGTCAGCGGCCCCTTCATTTTGAGCAGCGTCATAATATTGCGTCTTGTCGAACCGCTCTCCTGCCCTTTTTTCATGTTCAAGTCCCCCCTTTCCTTGCGGCTGGCGCACGCGTATTGTATACCCCATTTATAGAATTAGACCTGTATTTCCGCCCCAAGCTCCTGATCCAGATATCTGCGCACTTCCAGGGCAAAACGGTCCAGAATACCCGGCAGCAGCAGGGTCAGCGGGTGAAGCCTGCTCCGGTCCCAGACAAAATAATCCTGCACCAGCGGCTTACGGAGCGCCACCAGATCGATCAGGGTATCGTACATTCCGCTGTCCCCGAGCACTGTTTCCTCGTTAATGATCGAAATAATATCCTCATAGCTTCCCGCATCGCGCATAATAAAGCCGTCAATCAGGCAGCTGCCGACATCCGTCACTACCTCAATCGCCAGATGCAGACACCGCTCCTGTACAAGTCCGTTAATAATGCCACCGTCCCAGGAATCCGCAGCACTGCGCAGACCGGTCCCGATTGCGGGAATCTGATCCAGTATATTCTCAATTTGTTTCCGGTTAACATAGTACACAGCTTAACCCTCCAAGTCTGGTGGTGTGGAAGAACGATAACATGCTATACTTATTTGCCGCGTCTGCCCTTGCGTTTCAGCCAGAACAGCATAATGAAACAGGCAGCCAGAAAAACGATCAGATACGTCAACGCTTCCATCGGATACTCAAGCTCACGCATTCACATCACCGCTTCCGGTATAAAATGAAAACCCGGCCCTACGCAGCCGGCTACACTTAAATTTCGTAATCCACAGCGATAGAAAGCTCTTTAACCTCGTTAATGTGGGCAATAACTTCCTTGTGGGCAGGGTGAACCTGATAGGCCTGCAGATCCTCAAGTGAAGCAACGGTAGTCACCAGCGCGATATCGAAGGAACGCTCCGAATGAATCACATCTGCACCAACCTCAATAGAGAGCAGCTGCGGAATCTTCCCTTCCATGTTGCGGAGTACGCCTACTGTAACGGCCACACTCTCCGGAGACCGGTCTTTTAATTTGAAAAATACGATATGCTTGATCATCTATTTCGCTCCCTGCTGTGAGTATTGTAAATTTGATTACTAAAAATATATCATAACGGCAACACTTCTGAAAGAAACTTAACCCCCATGTCAGCAATTACAGCATTAACCATTGCAGCGTACCGGAAAGTATTGTAGTATAACGTTAAAAATTCGGAGGAAGTATGCCTAAGAATCAACAAGAACCTCACAAAATTCAGGCTTGGTCTCTGATCAACCGCAAATATCTTGGACAGGGCGTACGTGTAAAACGGTTCCGCAGACCTAAACGCAGCCAGATCCGTAACCGGGTACTGCTGGCCATTCTGATGGCCAAGGACATGAAGCTCTCCAGGCTTGCCGAAGAGCTTTCCGTATCCTCGCGCAGTGTAAGCGCCTGGGTGTACGAAGGCCGCATCCCCTCCAGAAACAATCTGGACAAGGTATGCCGGCTGCTGGGCTATCCGTCCCATATTCTGTTCAATGAGGCACTGCTGCGGCAAAGTCCGATTGTCTGCCAGCCCACCCCATCCCGTTTTATGAAAAGAACGCTTGCCCACTCTCCGCAGAATAATGTTATTCTTACTGGGCTGTGCATGGTGTATGACTTCTCTGTAACGGATGTCAGCATCTGGATCGGCGTCCACCCGGGCACCTTCCGCAAATGGCTGCATCACTGCCATCTTCCAACCCTGGCTCTGCAGGAAAAGGCGGAGAGCTTCTTCCGTATTCCGCGGCATATTTTGTTCGCCGATTGTGAGCTGAGATAGCGGACATAATACCCGGATGATCTTATTTACTCCTTAGTGACAACTATACTTAAGGCCCTTCTTTCTATAAAAGAAGGGCCTATTGGCGTCTTCGGTATTTAGGACAATGTACGTGCAATAATGTACCGCAGTATGTATTCATGAGCCCCGCCCTGGCTGCTATGCAGCCGCTCGGTAAATGATCCGGTCTCCAGAATCTCCGTTCCGGCAAAATGATCTCTTAGATCAGCCTCGCTGAAAAAGTGGGCATATTTCCCTTCCTTATATTCATAGGTTCCCGGTTCAAGTTGGTTGCCTGTGCCGTTGTTCGGGTCCTCATCGGAAAAGCTGGTGAAATACAGCAGCCCGCCGGGCCGCAGCTGATCCAGGCATGCAGCAACCAGCTGCCGCCGCTGTGCCTCCATAAATAAATGAAGCACATCATAGCAATATACAGCGTCCACTTGTGTATTCAATTGTACCTCCAGCGCCGATCCGGCAATAAAAACAGTTTCCGGGTCCCACTCCGCCGCCAGCTCCAGTGCCTCCGCGCTCATTTCAACGCCATAGGCAGTGAATCCCGCCGAGAATACTTTGGTGTTACGTCCATAGCCTGCGCCGGGCACCAGCACCGATTTCACACCTTCTGCAAGAAAAAGCTTCCTTGCCTGCTCCGCCGACGGACTCGGCTCACTACCCCATATCATGCCTTCCCGGGCAAAGCGCCCATCCCAATATTGCGACATGGTTATCTCCTTTGCTGTTGGAATTTTGCTGTTAGAATCTAGTCTCTAATCCTATACCAGTATCTATATGCTTCCTTATAGCCCAGCTTGTCATATAGAGCGGATGCGCCGGTGTTAGCCAGAACAACCTGCAAAAAGGATGCCGACGCACCCTGTGTGCGTCCCCAGTGCAGCAGGCCGAGAATCAGCTCCTCCGCCATTCCTTGTCTGCGGTATTCAGGTGCTGTAATGATGTCGTACAGCCCGATATAGCCATGCTGTATAACACCAAGACCGCAGGCGGCTGGCACACCGTCCTTCAGGAGCAGCGCATATCCCTGCTGCAGGCTGGAGGATGACAGCATCCGGGAGAGCGTATCCCGCTGTGCTTCGGACAACTCCGCCTGGCGGGCGAAAACCGCAAGCCATTCAGCTGTAAGCTGCCCGCTGATTACGAGCGTATGCCGGCTCTGCAGCGGCGGCAGCTGCTCCAGTTCAAGAACCCGGACGGATGAGGGGCTGTCCATCCGGTAGCCCTGTTCACTTAACAGGTCATCAAGTCCGGCAGGATGGATGTACGGGGTGATTTTAAATACCGTCTGCAGCCCGTCCTGTTCATAATATTGCTCAGCAAGCCGGATTTTCTGCCCCACATCAAGACTATATCCCGTCTCTGACGGTCCGTATAACGGATTCACAGAATTCGACCGTTTCGTATAGCCTGAGGCTGACCGCAAAATCCAGCCATCCAGCAGCACACTCTGCTCCGCCGGCCAGGTATTCAGGGTCAGCTCTTCAATATTTTTGTACACAGCCGCATCCTCCTTTATGTCTCTAGCTCCGTTTGCTCCGCATCGCATTCAGCAGGGTTAGCCCGCTGTCTGTCCCGGAAATAAACCCGTCGTATTCCGGGGATTCCATGGCGTAAATGGCGATCCTGCCCTCAGCATCATAATGGACACCCCAGCCATAGCGCTTGGGCAGCATGGAGGCACGGAGGCAGGGATGCTTTTTGGAGAACAGCTCGGCCCATAATTCAGCCCTGCGGGAAGTACGCTCCTCCTCCGGAATTTGCTTGTGGCGGACATGAACCTCATACAGCAGCTCCTCATGTGTATACCGGTAGGGACAGTCTGCAAGCAGCTCGTATTGGATGATATGCGCAGGCAGCTGCGGTTTTGAGCTGACCGGTATGACTCCTGTCTCCACCGGACAATCCGCTGCGACACGGATAAACGTGTTGGAATAGCTCATTTTCCCGCCTCCTTTCTTCTATATTAGTGTACTGAACTCATCAGGTAAAGGGATCCAGATTCAACAAAAACAGCCACTGCCCGAAAAACCGGGAATGGCTGTCTGTGCTGTCTGTCAGGTTTATTTGTAAAAGACTGCTTCCGTGCAAGCTTAAGCTACCAGCTGGATTTGGTGACACCGGGAATCTGGCCCTTCAGCGCCAGTTCGCGGAAAACAATCCGGGAGACTTTAAATTTGCTCAGGTAACCTCTAGGCCGGCCTGTAACAGCGCATCTGTTCTTCTGGCGTGTCGGCGAGGAATCGCGCGGCAGCTTCTGCAGTGCCATATAATCTCCTTTCGCTTTCAGCTCTCTGCGTTTGTCGGCGTATTTAGCGAACAGCTCCTGGCGTTTGAGCTCTTTAACCACTTTGGATTTTTTGGCCATTGCTATACAAGCTCCTTTCTATTATCAGTAATTATTCAATGCTATCTTCAGCGCTTCAAGATTCAGGCGCATAATCGCTATATAATCGAGATTGCTGCTGCGTTCCTCATCAGTCAGACCTTCAAGCGGGTTCAGAACGGCCGTCTTTGCTCCAATTTCATGGGCAATCGTTTCAGCGACACTGGAAGAGACCAGAGTTTCAAAAAAGATCGTTTTTACATTGTTGGCCTTGGCAAACTCAACAATTTCAGCCATCTGGGCAGCGGAAGGCTCCTGTTCCGGTGACAGGCCGGCAATCGGCACCTGAGTCAGGCCGTATTCCTTAGCCAGGTAGCCGAAGGCGGCATGCTGGGTAATAAAATCCTTACGTTTGGTATTGGACAGGCCGTCCTTGAAGTCCTTATCCAGCTGCTCAAGCTCAGTAACATAGCTGTCGGCGTTAGCTTTGAATGCAGCAGCATGTGCCGGGGCTGCCGCGGCAAGCGCAGCTTCAATAGTGCGTACCTCCTGAATTGCCAGGGAAGGCGCCAGCCAGACATGGGGGTCCAGGCCGCCATGGTCGTGGGCATGTCCGTGTTCATGGTCATGATCGTTAGCTGCTTGAGCCTCATCTGCATGTTCATGGTCATGATCGTCAGCGCTGTGAGCCTCATCTGCATGTTCATGGTCATGATCGTCAGCGCTATGAGCCTCTTCCGCATGCTCATGGTCATGACCCGCCTCTTCGCCTTCGGCGCTCTCCATAATTTCCAGCCCCTTACTGGCCTCCACAGCGATCAGCTTGCTGCCGGAGGCACCGTCCACGACCTGACCGGTCCAGCTCTCCATTCCGGCCCCGTTGTAGATAAGCATGTCCGCATCTGTAATCCGGGCCATGTCCTGGGCTGTCGGTTCCCAGTCATGCGGCTCGACTCCTGCCGGTACCAGCAGCTCGACATCAGCCAGATCACCGGCGATCTGCCGGGTGAACTCATAAATCGGGTAGAAGCTTACTTTGATATCGAGCTTGTCAGCAGGAATTGCTGCCGTTTCAGCAGCGGTTGTATTTGCATTGCCTGCAGCGTTAGTAGCAGCCGTATTGCCCGATGGATTGTTGTTATTGCCGCAGCCTGCAGCAATAAGCAGGGCTGACAGGGAAAGGACGGCAAGATGACGGATGTTGAACGTTGGCATAATGAGGGGTAACACTCCTTTTCTTCAATGGATTCATTCTTTATATTTCCTGAACGGAGCTTCTGCTGCGCAGCGGGCCCCGGTATTTACTATGGCGGCGTTTCAGCCTGATCAGCTTTTGTATAGCAATGGCTGTCAGCAGGAACAGCAGCAAGATGAGCGCAATCGTGCCTCCGGGAGGCGTATTTATATAATAGGAGGCGGTCAGGCCGCTGAACACGCCGAGCAGCCCGGCAGATACTGCAATCAGAATAGCGGCGGTGAAGCCGGAAGCAATGCGCAGGGCAAGTGATGCCGGCAGAACAATCAGCGCAGATACCAGCAACACGCCCACTACCGGCATAGCAGCGGCGACAGTCATACCGGTAAGCACTGCGAACGAAAAGGACAGAAGTCCTGTACGGACTCCGCTGATGCTGGCAGTCTCTTCATCAAAGGTCAGGCTGTAAAGCGGCCGGCGCAGTACGATGAAATAGACCAGGCCAACAGCGGCAACGACCGCGATGAGCCTCAGCTGGGTATCGCTGACGGCGACTATGGAGCCGAACAGATATGAGCTGAAGCTTGTGCTCAAATTCTGCTTCAGGCTCATCAGCACCACTGCCAGCGCCAGTCCTGTGGTCATGATAATGGCTACCGGGAGTTCACTGTATGTACGGTAGGAACGGCGGAGCTGCTCGATGACGAGTCCGCCGGCAACGGCGACGGCAAAGCCGCTAAGCGCCGGATTAAGCTGGAGCACTGAGCCGAGCGCCACTCCGGCCAGCGACACATGCGACAGTGTATCGGCCATCAGCACCTGGCGCCGCAGCATCAGATAGACGCCAAGCAAAGGGCCAATGATCCCAATCAGCCCTCCGGCCCAAAATGCGCGCTGCATGAATTCGTAACCAAACATGTCCAGCCCTCCTCCTCCTTGCGTTCCAGACTGATCACACTGTCCAGATATGCGCCCGCTTCCTCCAGCCCGTGTGTGACCATAATGACGGTCCGGCCATGGGCATTTACATAATGGCGCATCAGTTTATAAAATCCGCCGCGGCTTGCCGCATCCATCCCGGTTGTCGGCTCATCCAGCACCAGCACCTGCGGCTGCTGGGTCAGCGCCCGGGCGATGCAGATCCGCTGCTTCTGTCCGCCGGACAGCTCGCCAATCCTGCGGCTGCGGTAGTCCCACATCTCCACCTGCCGCAGACAACGCTCCACAAGCTCATCCTGTTCGCGGGTAAAGCGGCGGAATAATCCCAGCTGCCCATAGCAGCCGGACCGCACAAGCTCAATTACCGAACTCGGAAATCCGCTGTTAAATGAAGCTACCTGCTGCGGAACATAACCGACGTTCAGCCTGCCTTCTGCAGCCAGCTCCTTATTCAGTTCAACCGTCCCGCTCCAGGGCCGCAGAAGGCCCAGCATCAGCTTAAGCAATGTAGTCTTCGCCGCCCCGTTCGGCCCGGTAATGCCGATAAACTGCCCGGTTTGAATATCCAGCGTGAGGCGGTCAATTACCGGCTCTTCACCGTAACCAAATACCACATTACGCATGGACGATAATATCATGGCCCTGCCTCCCTTCTTGACTCGTCGGCTCCCATCCACTTGCACCGGCTCATACTTAATCGCACCGGCTTTCACCCACCTTCACTGTTTCTAACGGACTCCAATGCCGTTAAATGCGCCTGCTGAGCCACTTTCCATTTCTTACGGACTCAGATGCCGTTAAAAATTTCTGAGCCTCGTTTTCAGCCCAATAAAGGCTATGGTGTCCGTTAGAGTCATTCTGTGGCGTTCAAGGGACATTCAAAGGGCATTCAGCACCCGTTGTTAGTAATTATTACGTTTTCACTTCAATGAGTTTATCGTAATAATTACGATTTGTAAACCGGTTTGACGAAATTAATCATAATAATTACGATTAATCAACATCTATAGCTTCTCACTCCTTTAGCTCGAACCGAAAACCGGAACCCCCAGCAGTAACATGCGATCATTCGAAGCCTGCGCTACTCGTACAGCATTCTAATTCTGATCCTTGATTCCGCCTCTGTATCGTTCACATCTTAAACACCACTGTTACTCCTGCCCCGCAGCCAGCAGCTCCTCAGAAGGCCAAGGCAGCGGATTATTAAACTGCTTCCAGTCCTCTCCCATCTCTTCAGCGGACAGGAGGCATCTGTCAAGCCGCGCTTCCAATGCAGCCCGGTCCGTTCCGATGCCGATGAACACGATCTCGTTCATCCGGTCACCCCACTGCTGATCCCATTTGGCCTTCACATCCGGCTCAGTTGCCAGCACCTCCTGCTGCTGACTTTCCGGCAGTGTAGCCAGCCAGTAGCCCGCCGGGCCGAACTGGATTGACGGTCCGGCCTGGCTCAGGGTTGCCGCCAGATCACCTTTGGCGGCAATCCAGACCAGACCCTTGGCCCGCACCACTTCCTCCGGCCAGTTGCTGAAGAAGAAGCTGAGCCGCTGCGGATGAAACGGTGCTCTGCGCCGGTAAACGAACGAGGCGATGCCGTATTCCTCCGTCTCCGGTGTATGCTCCTCCTTGTTCAGCTCGGCAATCCAGCCGGAGGACATGCTTGTTTTTTCAAAATCGAACCGGCCGGTGTTGAGAATTTCCTTAGGATCCACCACACCCTTAACGGTGCGGATTATTTTGGCGGAAGGCTGCAGTCTGCGCAGTACGGCCTCCAGCTTGTTCAGCTCCTGTTCCTCCACCAGATCACATTTGTTCAGCAGCAGCACATCGCAGGTCTCGATCTGGTCGATCAGCAGGTCGACGATATCGCGGAAATCATTTTCCCCGGCGGTCATGCTGCGGTCAAGCAAGCTGTCCCCTGAAGCAAAATCATGCCAGAACCGGTTCGCGTCAACCACCGTAACCATCGTATCGAGCCTGGCCAGCTCCGTCAGATCAATATCCAGCTCCGGATTCGCGTAAGTAAAGGTCTGGGCCACCGGTACGGGCTCGCTGATCCCGGAGGATTCAATCAGGATATAGTCGAACCGGCCTTCAGCAGCCAGCTTGCTCACTTCACGCAGCAGATCGTCGCGCAGGGTGCAGCAGATGCAGCCGTTTGACATCTCCACCAGCGTCTCTTCAGTCCGTGACAGAGTGTTACCGGATTTGACCAGATTGGCATCCACGTTCACTTCACTCATGTCATTGACGATTACCGCCACCTTCAGGCCATCCCTGTTCTGCAGGATATGGTTGAGCAGTGTAGTTTTGCCGGAGCCGAGATAGCCGCTCAGTACGGTTACAGGAATTTTTTTCATGGTTATGCCCCTTACTTTAGTTTTATTTGCACTAACACTTGAGCATTAGCGGGTTTCACGGTGCAGTGTAACGCGCTTCAAACGCGGACAATATTTTTTCATTTCCAGACGCTCGGGATTATTTTTCTTATTCTTGACGGTGGTATAGTTGCGGTCACCTGTTTCCGTACAGGCCAAAGTAACAGTTACTCTCACAATAATCAGCTCCTTTTATTTAATCGTAATTTTTACGATTTACACATCATACAGGCTCCTTTAGCCCGCTGTCAACTGCCTGTGCCAAAAAAATTCTATCAGCGCAGCAGGAACTCTCTTACATTTGTGGTCTTTCTGTCCGCCGCAGCACGTATAGATGGAATTATGAAACTATGATTCTTGCAGTTACTGACTGATAACAAAAAAAAGGCGGGAGTGTGGACCATGAAGATACCGGTGATGATATTGAGCGGCTTTTTGGGGAGCGGGAAGACAACCCTCCTGCTCACCCTGCTGCATGAGAGCAAGGCACGGGGGCTGAATGCAGGGGTTGTGATGAACGAGCTGGGTAAACGCGATGTCGACGGCTATATTTTACAGGAGCAGACCGGGGCCAATGTGGAAAAGCTGCTGGACGGCTGTGTCTGCTGCAGCCGCAAAGAGGATTTGCCCAGAAGCCTGAATGCCGTACTCGCCCGGCGGCCGGACATTATCTATATCGAGCTTACCGGGGTGGCCGATCCTGAAGAAATCGCCCTGACGCTGCAGGAGCAGCCGCTTAATGAAAAAGTAAATCTGCATTATACCGTTTCCGTACTGGATGCGGAGAACGTGCTGGAATACAACAGCCGCTTCTCGTCCGACAAGCAGCTGGTCCGGACACTCCGCAAGCAGCTTGCCGGTGCTGATCTGCTGATCGTCAACAAATCCGACCTTGTCGAGCCGGAGCGGCTGTGGCGTATTGAAAAAACAATCCGCAAATACAATATGGACTCGGAGATTGTTTTTACCCATTACAGTGAAATCAATCTTGCCCCGCTGCTCGCCGGCATAATTCCGCAGGAGCCCCGTAAGGCCGCCGCCCTGCGCAGTGTGCTTCCTGTCAGCGGTGTTCCGCTAAAACGCCAGCAATCCGGACAGACTCCCGGAGCAACCGCCGTACAGGAGCGGGAGACCGGCACCGGCGGCTCCTACTCGCAGGTATCCGCTGTCACACTCACCTTTCCGCAGTCTGCGGAGCAGGGCATTTCGGGAGAGAAGCTGGAAGCCTTCCTGCGGCAATGGGGTGCCAGCCTGCTTAGAGCCAAGGGCCATGTCCGCCTGGCTGGCCAGGAGCACGGACTTCAGCCTGTCCAGCTGGTCCAGTTCGCAGGTAACCGGATCAGCTGGGAAGCCTCAAGGTATCCCGGCCAGCCTTATATTGTATTTATCGGTCTGGGTTTAAATGAAGAGCAGCTGAGCAGCCGCTGGTCTCAGCTTTTCAGCTGAAGCAATGAAACGGGAAGGAGCCTGACGACGCCTTGACTATATTTTCACCGCTCAAACTGCTGCCGCTGCTTGTTCCCGCCGTCTTTCTGATCACCCTGGGCATAGTCTGGCTGCCGGAACATCCGGAGCTGCTGGACAACGCCTATATGCACAGCTTTAAAGCAGCTTTTATCGGCATTCTGCTGGAGGCTATGCCCTTCGTGCTGCTCGGCGCCCTGCTCTCCTCACTGCTGCGTGTATTCGTTCCGGACGAATGGATCTCACGCTGGATTCCGCGGCGCCCGGTCCCGGCGATCCTGTTCGGCTGCCTGCTGGGCATCATTTTCCCAGTCTGCGAATGCGGAATGATTCCGCTTGTCCGCCGGCTGATGCAGAAGGGGATGCCGCTGTATGTCGCTATTGTGTTCATCCTCTCCGGCCCGATCCTGAACCCTGTCGTATACGGGGCTACGCTGACTGCCTTCCGCACCCATCCCTGGCTGGCTTACGCGCGGATGGGACTGGCTTTTGCCGTGGCAGCTGCTGTAGGTCTTATCATATACGCCACTGTGACCAAGTCGCCGCTGCGGCTGACCATCCGGCGGGAGAGCGGCGAAGCACACCGGCTGGCCACCCGCGGGGGCCGGTTTGTCTCCGTGCTTGTGCATACCTCGGATGAATTTTTCGAGATGGGCAAATATCTGATCATCGGCTGCCTGCTGACTGCGGGCATTCAGACCTTTATGGATCACAGCAGCCTTCAAGCCATCGGCGGCATGCCGCTGGGCTCGTATCTGTTCATGATGGGCCTCGCCTTCGTGCTGTCACTATGCTCCACTTCTGACGCTTTTGTTGCGGCCACCTTTCTGCATACCTTTCCGTCCGGCTCCCTGCTGGCCTTTATGGTGCTCGGACCGACACTTGACTTCAAAAACTCGCTGATGCTGCTCTCCCTGTTCAAAACCAGATTCGCCTTCTATCTGTTCTTTCTCATTTTAGCAGCCGTTTTTATCGGCTCGGTGCTGGCTTCTCTCTGGCTCTAGTCTTTACTCTAGGAGGTTTCTATGAATGACCCGCGAAGCATCCGTGCGCATTACCTGCTCCGGGCGGCCCTGCTGCTCGGCTTTGCGCTGTATATCGCCCATTTGAGCCAGCAGGATGCGCTGCATTATTATGTTGCCCCCAAGCTGGCCCGCTGGATTTCGCTCTGTCCGGTACCGCTGGCGCTGATGGCCGCAAGTCTGGGGTTACAAGCCCTGTTCGGCAAAAGCAGCACACTCTGCGACTGTGAACATCAGCTGCCCCGGTCGGTGCTCAGGAGTACCGCCTTATACGGCCTGTTCCTGCTGCCGCTCCTGCTCGGCTTTGTACTGCCCGACCGGGCGCTTGGCACTGCTGCCGCAGCACGAAAAGGCGTCTCGCTCACCTATATTTCGCCCGAGGAAGGCCGGGAAGAGCGGTTTGCCGCCTCCAGCCCCTATCAGGAGGAATTTGCCAAGCTGGCGGAAAAACTGGATAAACAGCCTGTAATTACGGTGCATCCTGAGATCTTTTCCGAAACCTTCGGGGCAATCGACCTGTACAAAAAGCAGTTTGAGGGCAAAGAAGTTTCCGTCTCCGGATTTCTGTATAGGGAGCAGGGGGCAAACGGTGATTCTTTGGCCGTAAGCCGTTTTCTGGTGCAGTGCTGCACGGCAGACGCAACGCCATTCGGTATCCTGCTTGATCCCGGAACGCAAATAAGCCTGCCCGCAGACACCTGGATTGAGGTGCGGGGCAAGCTTCATACAGCAGAATTTCAGGGGAAAGCCGTTGTTCAGATTATTCCCGAAACCATAACTCCGGTTCCGCAGCCGGTGACGCCTTATGTATATTCCAATGCCGATTCCGTAGCCGCCTGGGATCAGCTCACAGACAGTCCGGATGAATAAATAGACGCTAAATAACAGCGTCCAGCTCCTCGTCATTATCGATAGAGGAATCAGGATTAACAACCTCTACCATCAGCCTGGCCGGAAGGCAGATAATCTGCTGTTTCGGCCTGGAGATGAAGCCCATGTCAAGCGCAATACTTAGCGGGGCATCGGAATAGGTCATCTGAATGCCATAGTCGTATACCTTGAGGATGTTATGGCCGTATTTGGTCTGAATATCAATGACCTGCTCTTCCTTGGTCAGCGTGACAGTCTGATAGGCTTTACCGTTGACTGTAATCACAGCCTGTAAATCCCCCTGCTCATACTTCTCACCCCGGGTATCCAGCCATTTAGCCCCACAGATTCCGCCAGCCAGCAGCAGAACCACTACAATTACTATAAAATCTCCGCGTTTCATCATATCCGGTGGTGTAATCCTCTCGCTGCCTGTATTTTATGCGTAAAAGTTACGAATAATATTAATATAGCCAGCCAAGAAAAGATTGTCAATGCTTTCGGTAACGCCTGCGCACCAGCAGCAGTCCGAGCGTAAGCAGGACATAGATCAGCAGCACCGTCATCAGTGTCACCACCCGTTCAGCTGCCGTTCCATCCGCGAATAGCACCGGCCCCATTCCAAAAAAGGTCACCAGCACGTACGCTGCAGCAAACAGCAAATACAGGAGTCCTTTCATTCCCGCAACCTCCCTCGGACGCCGTTATTCCAGTTTACGGAGCTGGGCCGACCATTCTCTTAATATCTTGTCCAGTTCCTCGGTACGGATGGGCTTGGAGATGAAATCCTGCATACCAGCTCTCAGGCACATCTCCTTGTCTTCCTTCTGTGCGAAAGCAGTGGCGGCAACAATAACCGGGTACAGCCCGTGCTCCTCCCGTATCCGCATTGTAGCTTCAATCCCGTCCATCAGCGGCATCTGGATATCCATAAAGATCAGGTCATAATGGCGCAAACGTACCGCCTCCACTGCCTGCTGTCCGTTCAGGGCCGTATCAGCAGTATATCCCCGCTTCTTGAGGTACGCCTGCAGGATCTGCAGGTTGACCGGATGATCTTCAGCAATCAGAATGGACAGCGGGCCAAATTCACCGAACGAGTACTCACTGCGCCTGTTCTGTACTGTAACCTGCTTATCCCCTTCACCTGCCGTTAAGGTCTCCCGGGCATAATCCTCCCGCGGAATCAGGGCTTCAATGGTAAAATTGAACTCCGCCCCTTCCCCTTCCCGGCTGTCCACACCGATTACCCCGCCCAGCAGCTCGACCAGCTTCTTGCTGATCGCAAGCCCCAGTCCGGTACCGCCGTACTTGCGGTTAATTGAAGGATGCAGCTGGGAAAAGGATTGGAACAGCAGCCCCTGGCTGGCTGGCGCAATGCCGATCCCGGTATCCTTTACCGTAAATTTGAGGATAACCGTTCCGTTCTCAGAAACCGCCTCCAGCTGAGCCGTCATGCTGACCGTTCCTTCATCAGTGAATTTAACGGCATTGCCGGCCAGATTAATCAGAATCTGACGCAGTCTGCCCTCATCTGTCACAAGCAGCGGCGGAAGCTGCGGATCAATCTCCATATGCAGGGCAAGCCCTTTTTCCTTCACCCGCGGATAAAAGATTTCAGTTACATTAGCCATCACCTGCCGGAGATCAACCGCCTGCAGATCCACCGTCATCATGCCGGCCTCAACTTTGCTGAAATCCAGCACTTCATTAAGGATATGCAGCAGCGATGCACTGCTCTTGTTGATAATCTGCGCATAGTACTGCTGCTCCTCACTAAGCTCGGTAGTGGTGAGCAGATCCGTCATCCCGATAATCCCGTTCATCGGCGTGCGCAGCTCATGGCTCATAATCGCCAGAAACTCCGACTTCGCCCGGTCCGCCTGTTCGGCCGACTCTTTGGCCCGCACAATCGCTTTTTCCTCCGTAATATCGCGGAATACAACAACAACGCCCTTCTGCTCCCCGTTGTCAAACAGCGGAGTTATCCGGTACCTGACCAGGAAGCTGGAGCCGTCCAGACGCCAGAATACTCCTTCCTTCTCCTCATAGGACAGATGCTCTGCGAACCATTCCGGCAGCGTCATGCCGCCTCCCGGATAAGGCTCACCGTCCAGCCACGTCTGCTGTATGGCATGCAGCTCGATGCCCCCGCCCGGCTGGCTGTCATAACCCAGCATGACGGAGGCGGCCGGATTAATAAACACCGTCTCTCCTTCGAGGCTTATGCCAAATATCCCTTCAGTAACAGAGTTCAAAATCAGTGAGTGCTCATAGCTGAGCTTCTCAATCTGCTCCAGATGGCGTTTCCGCTCAGTGATATCCTCCATCATCTTCAGCTCATATTGCTTACGCTCCGAGACATCCCGGGTTACACCGATAATTTCCGGATTCTCGCCGAAACCGTAAGTGATATGGCGCAGCGTCGTTTCTGACCACAGATAGGTGCCGTCCTTGCACAAAAAGCGGAACACGATCGGCTCCAGCTTCAGCCCGCTCATTCCGTCAAGGATGTACTGCTGGACTCTCGCCTTATCCTCAGGATGGACATAACCCATCCCTTTCGTTCCGACCATTTCCTCAGGTGTATAGCCGAACATCTGCCGGCAGACCGCAGAGGCATACAGATACGTCGCATCCTTATCCGTTGCATTGCGCGAAATGAAATCCTGGGAATTCTCCGAGATCAGCCGGTAATTCCGTTCACTCTCGCGCAGCTGCTCCTCGATTATCCGGCGGGCAGTAATATCTCTGGCTACGGTAAGCACCTGCTCCACTTCACCCTGCGAATTCCGCATAATCTGAAACGAGCTTTCAATCCACAGATAATTACCGTTTTTGTGGCGCACTCTCCTGGTGAACACATCATTGTCGGAAAAGAGCTTACCGGGCTCCCTCATCTCACTGGCGTCTTTTTCATGATAATATTCAAGTCTTTTCTTACCGATCATTTCCTTGGCGGGATAGCCCAGCATTTTTTCCACAGAAGGGGATACATACACAATGGTTCCTTCGGGATCGGCCAATGAGATCATATCCGGCGTGTTCCGGGTGATCAGATTATAGAGGTTATATTCCTCGCGCACCCTTTGCTCCGCCTGCTTGCGTTCTGTGATATCCTGCAGTTCCGCAATCATATACTCCGGAGTGCCTGCAGCCTCATCAAAAGTCAGAAACAGGTGCAGCGCCGCCCAGAATATTTCGCCACTTTTGCGGATAAACCGTTCTTCGCTGTCCACAGACGCACCGGGACTCTGCAGCAGGAGCTTCATCACCCGTTCCTGGTCTGCCTGGTCTTTCGCCTCCACACAGGTTATGTCCAGATACCCGAGGCTCAAAAACTCCTCTTCACTGTAACCGAACATACCGCATAAGGCCGGATTCGCGAGCTCTATCATTCCGTTCTTGAGAGAAACGACTGCAAAACCGGTGGAAGACCGCATATATAGGGTTTTATAAAGGGAATCAGACAAGGATGTTGCCTCCTCTGGAAAATTCGGGGGTCATAGCTCTTTCATAGTATACCTTTTTTTCGGCTGATTTGCCGCGAATCTGAAGCCATTGGGCAGAACGGGCCCGCTGCTTACACAAAATCCCTCAATCACTGACGTGACTGAGGGATTAAGAGCAGGTAAAGGTATTTAAGCGCAGTTAAAAAACGAAAAAACCCTTCTTGCGAAGGGTTTTCTGATAAAGAGAATGCGGTCGAGAGGACTCGAACCTCCACGATATTGCTACCACACGGACCTGAACCGTGCGCGTCTGCCAATTCCGCCACGACCGCATATTATGTATCTCAGTGATTCAATCACCGTAATTAAGAATATACACTCTTCAGAGATGAAATGCAAGAGTTTTTCACAAAAAATATTAATAAGTTTAATAAAAGCGCCTGAGTGATAATTATCATTTTAAGTATCAGGCTATTGTTTTATTTATATTGTAAGGTTATATTAAATAAACACTTTATATATTAAGGATGATATTAATGGATGCTTTGGATAAAAAGATAGTCAACACCCTTATCGCTAATGGAAGAGTAACCTGGTCTGAACTGGCCGGGGCGCTCGGTTTGTCATCCCCCGCCGCTGCTGACCGGGTAAGACGGCTGGAGGAGCAGGGAATAATCAAAGGCTACACAGCTCTGATTGATGCAGAATCGACAGGCTACAGCCTGGCGGCACTCGTCGCCGTCTCCCTTGAGCGTCCGTCACACCGGGAGGCTTTTCTTACACTCGTACAGAAGCTCCCGGAAATTCAGGAATGTCATCATACAGCAGGTGATGATGATTATATCCTGAAAATCCGCTGCAGGGGAACACGGGACCTGGACCGGATTATCAGTGAGGAGCTCAAGGGACTGCCGGGTATTGTACGCACGCGGACGACCATTATTCTGGGGACCGTCAAGGAGACACCCAATGTTGTCCTGCCGTTTGGAGAAGGTGAAACATGATCCTCTGGTCTGCACTGCTGAGCGGCCTGGGCTTCGGCTTCATTGTTGCAGCGCCGGTGGGACCGATGTCACTGCTCTGCATGAACCGGACCCTGCGGCAGGGTCTGAGCGCCGGCCTGGCTACAGGAGCAGGAATTGCCCTGGCCGACGCCTTTTATGCACTGGTAACAGTAACAGGCTTCAAGGCGGTAAGTGCGTTTACAGCCGGATTCGCCTTACCATTGAAGCTGCTCGGCTCTCTGTTCATCGCTTATCTGGGTATCAGCGCCTGGCGGGCAGCGGGAGCCGATGCTATGCCGGAGACAGTCCGCAGCAGCAGGCTGTACAGCCTGCTCTCTTCTTTTCTTCTGACACTGGCCAATCCGGCAACAGTCCTGGGCTTCATGGCGCTGGCTGCTTCCCTGGGCGGCAGAGCCGGAAGCTCCCTGCTTCTGCCTGCCGGCATAGCCCTCGGCTCTTTCTGCTGGTGGCTGCTCCTGACTTTAATCATAAGCTGGATCAGCAGCAGGCTTACGGAATCCTTTAGCCGAATCCTGAGCCGTACGTCTGCAGTCTTCCTCATCCTCTTCAGCATTTATGAACTGTGCACTGCACTTGTATAGGTAAAAACAATAAGTTTTATAATGTTTATATATTTTACTTATAACTATCCGGCGTGTTACAACGTTATTAACATTCGTAACCGAAAGGAGCTTTACCCCATGAACCAGAAATGGAATACAGGAACCTATGACACAGATATGGCCTTTGTCTCCCAGTACGGCGAATCGCTGATTGAACTGCTGAAGCCCGCGGCTGGTGAGTTCATCCTCGACTGGGGCTGCGGCACCGGAGATCTTGCGGCCGCTATCGCCAGCCGCGGCGCTGCAGTCACCGGCATTGATGCGTCGCCGGAAATGATCGCTGCAGCCAGGCTTAAGCATCCGCACCTTACATTTATTCTGGCCGACGGCCAGAGCTATACCGCCGAGCCGTCTGCCGATGCGGTGTTCAGCAACGCGGCGCTGCACTGGCTGACCGATGCCAGGGGCGCTGCGGCCAGCATTGCCGCAAGTCTGCGGACCGGCGGCCGCTTTGTTGCCGAGTTCGGCGGCAAGGACAACATCGCGTCGGTCGTCCACGGGCTGCCGCTCGCCTTCGCTGCGGCCGGATGCCAGGATAAGCTTGCGCTGCCCTGGTATTTCCCAGGCATCGCAGAGTACACCACTCTGCTTGAGCAGAGCGGGCTGTCAGCAAGCCTTGCGCTCTGCTATGACCGCCCCACTCCGCTGGCCGGCGGCGAGCAGGGTTTTGTCACCTGGCTGAACACTTTTGCGGACGGCATTCTAAGCGTACTTACTCCTGTGCAGCGCGGGCAGGTCCTGGCCTTTATGGAGCAGGAGCTGAGGCCGCAGCTGTTCCATGACGGTGTCTGGGTAATGGATTACCGGCGAATCCGGGTTGTTGCCGTGAAAAGATAAAAGAAGAGCACGCCGGAAGTTCGAATCCGGCGTGCTCTTCTTTTATCAGGGGTTGATTCAGCTACTTTTAGGAAGTCCGGCTCTCAACCACTTTATCCCGTCCTGCTCCCAGGCCTGCAGCAGACAGAAGCACTGCCGCAGCGGCCAGCAGGCCGAGCGGAACACTCCAGCTGTCTGTGGCATCATGGAGCAGCCCAAACAGTGCAGGTCCCATTGCTGCCAGCAGATAGCCGACAGACTGGGCCATCCCGGACAGCTCACTTGCCTCCTGGGCTGTGCGGGTCCGCAGGCTGAAGAACATCATAGCCAGTCCGAAAGCGAAGCCGCCGCCGATGCCGATACAGACTGCCCACAGCGCCATCCAGGCCGTGCTGCCCAGCCAGATGCCAAGGATGCCGATAAAGAACAGGATGGATGTGATCAGGACCAGACTGCGCTGGTTCTTCATCCGGCCGGCCAGCAGCGGTACAAAAAAGGTAAACGGCAGCTGGGCCAGCTGCATCAGAGACAAAATCCAGCCTGCATGGCTGGCCGACATGCCGCGTTCACCCAGAATTACCGAGAACCAGGAGATCAGCACATAATAAAGCAGGGATTGCAGCCCCATGAATAATGTGACCTGCCAGGCGAGCGGTGATTTCCAGACCTTTATCGAAGATTTGGCTGCGCCTCCCCCGTTACCCTGGACAAAGCCCTTTAATTGCGGAATCCAGAATGCAACAGCAAGCAAAGCGATGATAAACCAGAGCGACAACGTTCCGCGCCAGCCTAACCCGGCTTGTCCCGCAAGCGGCACGCTGAAGCCCGAGGCTGCCGCAGCGCACAGATTCATAGATACGGTATACATTCCGGTCATCAGACCGATCCGCAGCGGAAAGCTTCCCTTGATCAGTCCGGGAAGCAGCACGTTGCAGACGGCAATAGCCAGTCCGATCAGCGCGGTGCCTGTGAAAAAGGTAACGGCGCCCGAGGCAGAGCGGAGCAGAATGCCTCCGGCTAACGTCAGCATGGCCAGCAGCAGCACATTGCCCAGTCCAAATCGGCGGGCCAGCTGCGGCGCAAACGGCGACAGCAGGGCAAATGCAAGCAGCGGCAGCGTAGTGATAAATCCGGCCAGCGTATTGGACAGACCCAGATCGTCCCGGATCAGTCCGAGCAGCGGTCCGACAGAGGTGAACGGTGCCCGCAGGGCGGCAGCTACGAAAATGATGCCAAGCACCAGCATAAGCCCGCCGGAGCCGGCACGTGCACTGGACATCTCCTGCTTTCCGGTTGCCCTGTCTTGAGATCTTACAGTCATGATGTTCCTCCCGGCTGCAGTAGAAACAGCTGGCAAGCCTGGGCTTGTCAGCTGTTAGAACCCAATTTTCTTACACACATTGTTATATTATAACCTTGCCTGATTGTATTTGCATATGTTTTTGGATAACTGCCGGCGGGATATGTACAGAGCAAACCTGCCGGCTATACGGCCGGCAGGTTTAGCATGAGACCTTCTTCCGTTACACTAAAAAGGATTTAGAAATAATTACAAGCAGGATGAACAAAACCAGAATGGCACCGGTAGAAGTGAACGGGCTGTATCCGCCGATATTTTCGCTCATGTTAACCCCCCCTTTTTTGATGGAATACCCATAAAATATGTAAAGCTTATGAGCTTGGACTGGGTGAAGCGGCATAAAACTCTGATCAACTCCGGTATGACAAAGGTTGACAAATCCGGCTACCCTCTTTAGTATCCTAAGAATAAGGTAGTTGAGAATGACTCTCAACTAACAATACATACTATTACAGAAATGAGTGAACAAGAGATGTTGCGTCGTTTTTTCTCCTATTACCGGCCATACAAAGGGCTGTTTATTCTCGACTTCACCTGTGCGGTGGGCGCGGGGTTGCTGGAGCTCGCTTTTCCGGTGGCTGTGAATACATTTATTGATGATCTGCTGCCGGGCAAGGACTGGCCGCTGATTCTGCTGGCTTGTATAGCCTTGCTCGGGATTTATGCCCTGACGACTATTATGAACTACGTGGTTACCTACTGGGGCCATATGCTTGGGATCAACATTGAAACCAATATGCGCAAAAAAATGTTCGACCATATCCAGAAGCTCTCCTTCCGTTTCTTCGACAACAATAAAACCGGCCATCTGATCGGGCGGATTACCAATGACCTTAATGATATCGGCGAGGTGGCCCACCATGGTCCCGAGGATGTGTTCATCGCTGTCATGACGCTCATCGGTGCGTTTCTTCTCATGGCAGACCTGAATCTGCAGCTCGCGGTTATTACTTTCATTATTGTGCCGATTATGGCCTGGGTCATCATTTATTTCGGGCGCAACATGACTTCTACCTACCACAACCTTTTTGGCAATGTAGGTAATTTCAATGCCCGGATTGAGGATAATGTCGGCGGGATCCGTGTTGTGCAGTCCTTTGCCAATGAGGAGTATGAGAAGACGCTGTTTGCTGTAGAGAACCAGAATTTCCGCAAAACCAAGCTGATGGCTTACAAGCTGATGGCCAAAAGCTCCTCGGTCAGCTACATGATGACCCGTCTGATTACTGTTGTTGTAATGATCTGCGGTGCCTGGTTCTTTATCCAGGGGGAGCTGGAGATTGGTGAATTCGTCGCTTTCATTTTATTGTCCAATATCTTCTTCCGGCCGATCGAGAAGATCAATGCCGTTATCGAGAGTTATCCGAAGGGTATTGCCGGCTTCAAGCGTTATCTTGAAATTATTGATACAGAGCCGGACATCGCCGACAAGCCGGGGGCCGTTGATGCAAGCTCTCTGCGCGGCGATATTACCTTTAATAACGTAAGCTTCGGTTATGAGGCAGACCGGCCTGTGCTGAATCAGATCAGCCTGAAGGTCAATGCCGGGGAGACCATTGCTTTTGTCGGCCCTTCCGGTGCCGGGAAAACGACCATCTGCAGCCTGCTGCCCCGCTTCTATGATGTCACCGGCGGTGCCATCTCCGTTGACGGAACGGATATCCGTGATATAAAGCTGCATTCCCTGCGCAAGCAGATCGGGATCGTGCAGCAGGATGTATTCCTGTTCTCGGGTACCATCCGCGAAAACATTGCTTACGGCAAGCTCGATGCCCAGCTGGATGAGATCTGGACAGCCGCCAGACGCGCCCATCTGGAGGAACTGATCAACAGCCTGCCGGACGGCATGGATACCATTATCGGTGAACGCGGCGTGAAGCTGTCGGGCGGTCAAAAGCAGCGCCTGGCCATTGCCCGCATGTTTCTGAAGAACCCGCCGATTCTGATCCTGGACGAAGCTACCTCTGCGCTTGATACCGAGACAGAAGCAGCGATCCAGCAGTCCCTGGCTGAGCTGTCTGTCGGACGGACTACCCTGGTTATCGCCCACCGGCTGACCACGATCAAAAATGCCGACCGGATTATTGTCGTGAACGAGGACGGCATTTCCGAGGAAGGCCGCCACGAAGACCTGGTGAACGCTGGCGGTACTTACAGCCGCTTGTATCAGGCCCAGTACAACGCATAGGCTGAATAACCACATAGGTTAAAAAAAACAACCTTCCGCTCCCCGGCCTGCTGGCCGTCCGGCGGAAGGTTGTTTTGTTGTGGCGTGAAGCCTCCGGTGCACGAATGATAACCTGCGGGTGCAGGTATAAAAGGGCATAAGCGGCGACCGGATCGGCGTGTATCTTCATTCTGCTGCAGTTGTGCCTGCGCCGCTTGCAATAAATTAGTTACTTTAACTAACCCGGCTTTCTACACCTTCCCATTCAGCGGCTGTTCCTTTGCGGATCGGCGGTGTTACAATTTTGTTTACTGCTTGTGATTGTGCTCATTCCACTATTACTGCTAAGTTTGCTACTTCGGCTAACTATACTAGTACTACTGACACTATTAATACTGCTAAATCTGCTATTACTGCCACTCCAATCCTACTACTACGCGTACTATTGTAAGCCCCACCGGTCCAAAGCCCTCTGCAAACTAACAGCCAAGTCTTTCGGATTTCTAACGGACCCCAGTGACCTTATCCGACCAAAATAGCTTCATTTCCAATTCTAACGGACACCAGCGCCCTTATGTGGAGCAATTCCGGCAAAAAAGCTCCGTTTTGCGGCAAATAAGTGCATCTGTGTGCTTAAGTCAACAGAGTGGACACGGTAAAAAGGGTCAGTTGGCACGTTTAAGTGTGCTGTAATACTGTGACTCAAAGCGATCCGGGGAGAGATAACCTAGCTTACTGTGTATTCGTTTCCGGTTGTAAAAGAACTCAATATAACGGAACAGATGGTTTGCAGCTTCTTTCTGAGTTTGGAAGGTCGCCCTACGGTAAATCATTTCTCGCTTAAGAATGCTGTGGAACGATTCAATGCACGCATTGTCGTAGCAGTTTCCCCTGCGACTCATACTGCGAATCATATGGTACTCTTTTAACTTCTTGCGGTATTCTACGGAGGCGTACTGGCTTCCCCGGTCCGAATGGTGAATGACTCCCTTGTCCGGTTTCTGGGCTGCGTAGGCCTTGTCTAGCGCCGCAGAAACCAACTCTACTTTCATTCGGTTTCCGAGCTGCCAACCCACAATTTTACGCGTGTACAAGTCAAGAACACTCGCTAAATAGACCGTGCCTTGGCGCGTACGGATATAGGTAATATCTGTAACCCAAACTTGGTTAGGTTTTGTGCACACATCAAAATGTTGGTTTAGCCAATTCGGAGCAATGGGGGAGTCATGGTTTGAATCTGTGGTTTGGACTTTAAATCTTCCCATCGCCTGGGAGCGGAGCTCATGTGCCCGCATGAGTCTACCTACGGTTTTTTCACCAACCGAGAGTCCTTCTTCATGCAGTTTTCTGGTGATTTTTGGACTGCCATAAATCGCATCATTGTCATGAAAGTGGTACTTAATACGCTCGACCAGATAGTCTCGGCTCTGCTTCCGTTTACTAGGAGGGGCTGTCCGCCATTTGTAATATCCACTTCGGGATACACCGAGTACGCTGCACATCTTCTCGATCCGGAATGTTGAGCGGTGCTCCTCAATAAACTGAAATTTCAGCTCCGGTCTTTGCTGAAGATGTGCAACGCTTTTTTTAGGATAGCGACTTCCTCTTCGAGATCTTTGTTCTTTTGTTCTAGCGTTACAATCTGTTGTTCTTGAGTACGCAGCTTACCACTTCCTACAAACGGTTCATCGGGGAACTGCCGGTAGGTCATCATCCAGCTCTTGAGAGTCCCCTTGGGAATATTAAGTTCCAGGGCAATCTCGTCCATGGATTTTCTTTGTTCCTGGATATACTTCACCGTTTCTTCTTTGAACTGTTTGTTATATCGCTTCCGTTCCGCCACGGTTACCACCTCTTTTAGAGTTTATTCTATTATCTTGGGTTGGATTTACCGTGTCTACTTATTAGTCTAACTCACTGAGTCCGTTAGGTTTGCAGAGAGCTGATTTTTCGAAGAATAGCGTCATCTATGTCCGTTAGGATAGACAAATTCGAGGAGGACGATTTCGATGCGATGCTGCTACTGATGCTGCTGGGGCAGATGAAGATTCTGCTAAAGTGATAAACATACTGTTAATACCGCTTGCAGCATTCATCCCACTCCGGCAGCATATGCCTGCATAGTGGACGGCGTAGCCGAGGACTCTATTTTGCTACTCCAAGAAAACGAACCGCCAGCTCCCGATAAAAGCTGATCGATTCAAGATACGCTTCAATATCGATCCACTCATCAGGCTGATGGGCCAGTTTGGGATCTCCGGGTCCGTAGATCAGCACGGGCAGCTTGCCGTGATTATGGAGCACGGAAGCATCCGTGTAATACGACACTCCCTGCACAGCTGGAGTAGCTGGAACCCCTCCTGTTGTAGCGCTAACGTTCTCGTCTGCTCCTCCGCCCCTTTTAGCCACAACGTTCCCGTCCGCATGATCAGCAGCCACATTGGGGCCAGCAGCGATCGCCTCAACTCCTTGTGCAGCCGTCCTCCCCGGCCCGCCGGCAAGCTCAAGCGCAGTGCGGATCAGCTCCGCACCCGGATCGGTGTAGACCACACTCCGGTCCAGCAGCTCCAGCACCTCATAGCGGAAGCCGGCATTCAGTTGCATGCCATCAAGCCTGGCCGTGATTGCGGCCAGCAGTTCTCTGTGCTGCAGCGGCGGAACCGTCCGGATATCCACGTCGATGCTGCAGCGGTCAGCGATCACATTAGTCTGTACGCCGCCGGCGATGGTGTTGACGGAGAGGCTGCTTGATCCGAGAACGGGATCATGGGCCTGCCACTCCAGCGCATGCTGCTTGAGCAGCGTTATCACTTCCAGCATTCCCTCTACAGCGTTTAGCCCAAGCTGAGGCATCGAGCCGTGGGCGCTCCGCCCATGCAGCGTAATCCGCAGCCATAACGCCCCCTTATGGCCGATAGCAACCCGGCTGCCCGTCGGCTCGGCAATCACCAGGCCGTCCAGCTCCTCCAGGTTATGCTGCTCCGCATAGTGCCGGGCCCCGCAGCTGTCCACCTCTTCACCGGCTGTCGCCAGCACGATCAGATCCCCGCCAAGCCGGATACCCTCCTGCTGCAGGGATAAGGCTGCGAGCAGCATGGCTGCCAGCCCGCCTTTCATATCGGAGGTGCCACGGCCGTACATCCGGCCGTCCTCAATTACAGCACCATGCGGCGGGTATTTTCCCGCTTCGGCAGTCCATGGGCTGACGGTATCGAGATGTCCGCAGAACATCAGCTTCCGTTCCCCGCAGCCGGCAATCACCGCCTCAAGATTGCTGCGCCCCTGCCCGACAATGCTGACGCTGCTTTCCAGGCCTTCCCTGCGCAAATACTCCTGCAGCACCAGAGCTAATCGATGCTCATTCCCAGGCGGGTTACAGGTATCCACCTTAATCAGACTCTGCAAAAAGGGAACGGCAAATTCCCGGCTTCTCACATCTATCATTTTCCACAACCCCTTTGGCAGCATAATTTCAAATAATTATGTTGAAATGTACGCTATTCCGCCGCGGTTTGCAGCCCAAAATGTCACGTTGTTTTCAGCACACGGCAGCTTGATTGCTCTTTCAAAAAAAACAGCCCCGTTTCCCTGCAGAGTACAAGTCTCCACAGTGAAACGGGGCTGTCGCAGGATTTACGGACTGCAGCTAAACTTTGATTACGCTCCAGAGGCCGGTACCCGCTTAAACCTGCTATTTTTTCGCGATATGCACTTTAAGCAGCTTGCCTTTAATGGTCGTATCCTTCATCGCCTGCAGCACCATTGCGCCTTTGCCGTTCAGAATATCCACATAAGTTACGTTGTCCTGAATGGTAATTATCCCGATATCATCGGCAGTCATCCCCTCAAGCTTGGCAATCGTTCCGACAAAATCAACCGCACGCAGCTTCTTCTTTTTGCCGCCATTGAAATACAGCTTCATGATGTTCCGGTTCATCACCTCGGTTTTGCCGGCCTTGCGGACCTGCTGTTTACCGAGCTTTTGTTCAAAAGCCGGCTTGGCATAGGCTACGGCATCCTCCGAAGGAGCCTTCATCTGCGGAATTGCAAATCCGATGTAGCCTTCGATGTCCTTCACCCATTTATGCTCATTGGGCGTAACGAGCGTAATCGCTTTGCCGCTTTTGCCTGCGCGGGCGGTCCGGCCGGTGCGGTGTACGTAGCTCTCTTTTTCCATCGGGATATCGTAGTTGATGACATGGGTAATATTCTCGATATCAATGCCGCGGGCAGCTACATCTGTAGCAATCAGATAACGGAACTGGCCCCGCTTGAACGCGTTCATCACCTCAAACCGCTCGTCCTGCATCATCCCGCCGTGCAGCTTGTCCGCCGGCAGCTCCTGATCAGCCATCCCCCGGAACAGGTCATTTACCTGCTCCTGTGTCCGGCAAAAAATAATACAGCTGTCCGGGTTCTCCACCGTCAGCAGGTCCAGCAGCAGCCCGAACTTCGCCGCCTGTCTGACCTCAATCAGCGCATGCTCAATAGTAGCCGTCGTGATTCCGCTGGCTTCAATTTCAATATCCACCGGCTCGGTCATGTATTTGCGGCACAGATTCTTGATGGCTTCCGGCAAAGTGGCCGAGAACAGCATCGTAACCCGCTCCTTGGGCAGCTGCTTGATAATCTTCTCAATCTGCTCGACAAAGCCCATGCTGAGCATCTCATCCGCTTCGTCAATGACAAGCGTCCTGATCTTATTCAGCGGCAATGTGCCGCGCTCGATATGGTCGAACACACGTCCCGGCGTGCCTACGACGACATGTGTTTTTTGCGTCAGTTCAATCTTCTGCGGGGCGAACGGCTGCTTACCGAACAGGGCCACGGCCTTGATCCGTTTGAAGCGTCCGATGTTGGTAATATCCTCTTTAACCTGTGCGGCGAGCTCGCGTGTCGGTGTCAGTACAAGCACCTGCGGCTTATTCTCTGCCCAGTCCACTAGATCGCAGACAGGAATGCCGAACGAGGCGGTTTTACCGCTGCCGGTCTGTGACTTCACGATCAGATCCTGACCCTTAAGGGCAACAGGAATCACCTTGCTCTGCACTTCTGTCGGGCTCGAATAGCCCAGCACATCCAGCGCCTTGATGATTTCTTCATTTAACCCATAATCTCTAAACTGCAATTCGCTCATGTAGTTGTTCCTTCCATTGTAAGCCTTGTCCCATTATAACAGCTTCTCGCTGCCCTGGTTCCATTCCTTATAAAACTGATCGAGATACAGCAGCATAAAGTTATGCCGCTCTTCCGCCAGCTTGCGCCCGTACGGCGTGTTCATCAGATCCTTCAGCTTCAGCAGCTTCTCATAAAAATGATTAACGGCCGTCCCCTTGGAGTAGTCGCGGTATTCCTTCTTCAGCGATTCTTCCCGCGGAGCCTCCAGCGGATCGTAAACCGGACGGCCTTTGGCCCCCGAAAAAACCATCGTCCGCGCAATGCCGATTGCCCCCAGCGCATCCAGCCGGTCCGCATCCTGCACACACTGCCCCTCCAGCGTTGCCATCCCGGCTCCCCCGCCGCCGCTGAAGGACATTGTCCCGATGATCTGCATAATATGTCCGGTCTGCTCTGCATCCTCCAGATGAGCCTCCAGCCAGACCTGTACTTTGTCCAGCCCCGCTTCCTTGGAAGCATTCAGCTTCTCATCGGCTACGTCATGCAGCAGGGCTGCAACGGCGCAGATGAACACATCCGCCCCTTCCATACCGGCGATCAGTGCGGCAGTATTACGTACACGGTCCGTATGGAACCAGTCATGCCCCGTAGTATCCAGACTTAATTGCTCTTTGGCAAAATGCTCGGCTGCCTTTACGATTTGTACCTGATCCATTATTGCAATGCCTCATTTCCATTAGTCATTCTATACCGTCTGCAGCATTTGCCGCTTGCACCGCTCCGTATCATCCGCTATAATGTGCATTAATCAAAATCTGCAAGGGAGCTGATCACGGTGAACCTTATAAACAGCATTTCCATCATACAGAATCAGCTTCATCATCACAAGCAGCGTTAGCACACCTGAACATATTCAGGGAGGCTAACGCTATTCGCGTTTGACCTCCCTGCGGAATAGGAACGCGCAGGACCACGGGGTCCGGCGCGTTTTTTTATATTCCAAACTCGAGGGAGCTGCTAATTATGCAAAATATTAAAGGAACCTATGATTATTTCGGACGCGAACAGGCGGTAAGACAAAAGGTTCAGACGGTGCTGCGCGGGCTGTTTGAGCTGTATGATTTTGAACCGATGGAGACAGCCCTGCTGAATGAGCTGGAGCTGCTGACCTCCAAATATGCCGGCGGCGACGAAATTCTCCGTGAGATGTACCAGCTGGCCGACCAGGGCGGACGGAGACTGGGCCTGCGTTATGACCTGACCATTCCGTTTGCCAAAGTCATTGCGCTGAATCCCGGCATCGTATTTCCGTATAAGCGCTATGAAATGGGCAAGGTATTCCGGGACGGTCCAGTCAAAAAAGGCCGGCTGCGCGAGTTCCTGCAATGCGACGCCGATGTAGCCGGCATTGCAGGCCCGCAGGCCGAAGCCGAGCTGATGCAGCTGGCCGCGGAAGTCTTCCGCAGGCTTGATATCCCCATCGTTCTGAAATGGAATAACCGCCGGTTTCTGGGTGAAATTCTTGCCTCGGCTGGCGTTCCCGCAGAAGAAAGCCTGTCGGTGATGCTGACCCTCGACAAGCTGGCCAAAATCGGTCTGCCGGGTGTGCTGGCCGAGCTGCGCGGCAAGGGGCTGACCGAGCAGGCGGTGCTTGCCATAAGCAGGCTTTTGGAGACGGAAGTTCCGGATTTCAGCACTCTTACAGAGAGATATGGGCTCAGCGGCCAGCCGGGCGCACTTGAGGTTCAAGGACTACAGGAGCTGATTGAGGCCACGGGGCTCTCTACAGTATGTGTATTTGACCCGTTCCTCTCACGGGGCTTGTCGTTTTATACCGGAACGGTCTATGAAATTTTTGATGCCACCGGCAGCTATACCTCCAGCCTGGGCGGAGGCG
The DNA here is from genome assembly GCF_038595055.1 of Paenibacillus sp. FSL R7-0345. Taxonomy (NCBI): domain Bacteria; kingdom Bacillati; phylum Bacillota; class Bacilli; order Caryophanales; family Paenibacillaceae; genus Paenibacillus; species Paenibacillus sp. FSL R7-0345. The sequence continues at coordinate 2,455,619 of NZ_CP152002.1, read as the reverse complement.
GGCGGTATGATGACATTATCGGCAAGCTGATCGGACGGGACGATATCAATGTTCCTACAGTCGGCATATCCTTTGGCATGGAGTCGATTATGGCGTTGCTGAGTGAACGTCCGGTGCAGGAAGCGAGTTCAAGTGTGCTGCTGATTCCGATTGGCGGGACCATGCCCCAGGCACTGTCAGCTGCAGCCGTTCTGCGGAATGCAGGCATCCGCGTAAGTGTGGACACCGGTACACGCAAGCTCAAAAAAATACTGGCCGCCGCCTCCGCCAAAGGCATCCGCTTGTGCCTGCTGATGGGCGAAAGCGAAGCCGCGCTTGGTAAACTCCGGCTCAAAGACATGGTCCTGCAGACCGAGCGATTGGTTACTGCGGAGGAGGCTATAGAAATGATTAGGGATTGTTCGAAGCCGGAGGGTGCTATTCCCAGCCACTTTACCGATTAAGACCTCAAAAAAAGGCCGCATCTGTCATACCAGAGCGGCCTCTTTAATCTATCTGTTAATGGCTCTTCTGCAGCCGCTCGCGGAATTCCTTCGGGCTCTTGCCGCTGTATTTCTTGAATGCACTGACGAAATGGCTGAGGCTGGCATAGCCGACGAGCGGTGCAAGGTCTGTAAGCTTCAGCTTCTCATCCGGCAGCAGCTGCTCTGCTCTGCCCATCCTGATCTTGACGGTATAATCAGCAAACGGTATGCCAACGTGCTGTTTGAACTGCCTGGTCAGGCTGCCCTCCTCCACGCCGAAGAGCTGCGCCGCTGCCGCCGGCTGGAGCTCCCAGCCGTAATTCCGTTCTATATATTTACGGACGGCCTCGGCAAGACCTCTTTCCGGTGACTGGCGGGCCAGCTTCACTTCATCCATTACCAGCAGCCCCAGGGCAGACAGCTGCTCTGTCAGCTGTGCCGGAGAGGTACAGGCAGCAAGCATGGCATGGCTGTTCCACAGGTATTTACAGAGCGCAGTGCCTCTGAAAGCAAACTTTCCGGCGGCCACGGTGAGCAGCAGCTGGAGCCGTACCGCCTGATACAGCTGGGCGGCAGAGAGACCTGCTGAATGCTTTTCCGCTCCGAATAAGGCGGTCAGCTCCTGCTCAAAAGCAAAGGTGTCCGCAGTCTCAATAATCTGCAGCAGCCGGCGCTCTTCCTCCGGGGATAACCAGGTCATGACAGGCATTGCCGCATCTGCTTCCCCTGGCCCCATACCTGGCCGGCCATTCAAATCCAGATTACACAGGCAGGAAGCAAAGGCATTTCTCAGCCGTTTCAGCCCCTTGATCTCAAGTCCGGCTGCCACAGCCACAGTACAATCCTGTTCCACAGCGGCGTTCAGTTTCTGCTCCAGCTCTGTCAGAAAGCGCCCGGTCCGGTCGGCATGCCCGGAACCTTCCTTGAGAGGAATGACGAAGAAAACCTGCAGCGGATTAGCTTCATTTACGAACGGATAAATGTGCTTCCACCCGGCTGCCGCCTCCCGGCATACAAGCTGGAACCAGGTGCCTGCGGCAAGCTGCCGGCGCCTCACCGCAGGTGACACGCCTTCAGCCGGCAGCTTCAGCTCTGCTGCGGCAAACCGCAGCCTGAGCCCCTCAGCGGCAAGAGGAGCCAGCTTAAGCTGGCGCAGCCGTGTTCTGACATGATCCGTACCCGGCCAGTCTTCCCTGATCAATTGCAGGAGAAAGCTCTCCTGCAGCAGGCGCACTTGTCCGCTTGCCGGCAGCAGCTCCTCTTCTAACGAGATTTCAACCATCCCGTATCCCCCTTTATTTCAGCATGAAGCACTACACTTCACATCCACATTAATATTCTTACTATTATTATGGACCGAAATACCAGGAAGAACCGCTGGGGAGCCAAATAAAGTTAAATTTTAAATCTCTCTACCAGACCTTGCAGCTCTCTGGCGCTTTGAGTATTCTCATCTGCCATAGCCGCCTCGTGGAACGTTTTCTCCACGATGTCAGCGGTTTTGACGGCAATATCCTGTACGCCGATAGCCCCTTCATTAACCGTAGCTGCAACCTCGTTCACAGCAATGGAAATGCCGGATACCGTCTCATTCAGATGATCAGCGGCTTCGGCAAACTGGCCCATCAGCTCATTGATCGTGGAAGCATCCTCATTGTACTGCTGGCTGACCTCGGTAAGCCGCTCATAATCTCCAAGCACGTTCTGGTCAATGAAAGCGAGCACCGCCTCTGAATGCTCCCGCATCTGTTCGACAGCGGAGTAGACATTTTGGACAACATCATGAATGCCGGATGCCGTCTCTGATGACTTCTCCGCCAGCTTGCGGATCTCGCCTGCCACGACTGCAAAGCCGCGGCCTGCCTCACCCGCCCGGGCAGCTTCGATCGCCGCATTGAGCGCAAGCAGATTGGTCTGGCCCGTAATCGACAGGATGGTATCTGCAAGCACATTAATCTCATTGATTGCTCCTGACTGCCGGATCGCTTGTTCCAGTTCCGTCTTTACCGCATCATAGATCCGTTTAGCTCTGTCTGTTGATTCTATGGCATCATGCTGCAGGGCAAGTGCCCGTTCAGTAATATGCCCGGATACATCGGCACCTTCCCTGACCCGGCCGGAAATCAGCTGCACATTAGTCTGGACCTCATAAATCGCTGCAGTCATCTCCTGGGTAGAGGCCGCAGTCTCCTCCATCCCGGCAGACAGCTGCTCTGTAGTTGCCGAGTTGTCGTGCGCATTCTCGCGGACGTCAACTGACAGCTTTTCTAGTAGCACCGCATTATCCAGAACCTTGCCTGAAATCCCGACCAGGCTGCCGGCCATATCGCGCAGAACGGCCCGTGTATGGAATATCGCCGTGGCAATTGTACCGGTTTCGTCCTTATTCCGGGACAGGTACACATACTGCTTATCATATTTCAAATCCAGCTCAGCCGTCTTGTTCATCAGCTCTGTCAGCTTAATGATCGGCGAGGATATCCGGGTAGCCACCATTATTCCGATCAGCAGAGTCAGCAGCAGGCTGCCCAGTCCGAGCAAAACAATATAATTCGTCATATTATCAACCGGCAGCAACACTTCATCCAGGTCGCCGGTCAGCACCAGCGTCCATTTGGTTGCCGGGAGGACGGTATACGCCGCTTTTTTCTGCATGCCATTGTACACATACTGCACATTGTCATCCGCAACTGTTTCCCCGGACTTTATCCGTTCCACTACACCTTTGATCTGTGCATTTTCTACAGGGGTGCCGATCTTGCTTTCATCCGGATGATACAGTATATTGCCGGTCTCATCGATCAGATAAGCGTAGGAAGAAGGGGCATTGGCTACCTTGGCATCCGCCAGATATTTAATGATACTGTTCGCATTGACGGCCGAAGCTACGAACCCGATCATTTCGCCGTTATTCATTACCGGATGGGCAAAAGCAAGCACATAAGCCCCCGTGGACTTCGACTTCAGCGTTTCGCTGATTACTGCCGCCTTGGTCTTGATCACATTAATAGTATAGTTCCGTTCACTGAAATCTGCGCCCACCAGTGAAGTGTCACTGTCAGCGACCGCGATACCCTGCATGTTAACTACAAACATATGCTCCAGATTACCTGCATCTTTAACCTGCTCCTGCAGTCTGGCATTCATCTGTGCCCGCAGCTCATTCCCCTCGGCTGATTCTCCAGCCGCATCCTTCAGCAGCAGTTCAGCGATTTCCGGTTCTCCGGCTACCAGCTGCATGCTGCGCTTTTCTTTGTCGATCATAGCTTCGATAGTTTGTGCTTTGTTCGTGTTGACCTGGGCCATTGCAGATTCGGTGAGATCCATAATTGTGCCGGTAGATTTGTAGTACGTAGAAATGCCCATCATTGCAGTAGAAATAAGTGTGACGGTAATCATCAAAACCGATAGCTTCATCCGAATTTTCATTATCTAAACACCCTTCCACCCTCATCTTATAAATGTTCATAAAAAAGACTTAAATTTGTAACAATTATTACAATTTATATCGGAGTATTCTGCAGAATATTGTAGATGAAATGATGTTTTTCGACGAAAATCATCACACTTTGTCGAATGTTAGCAAATAAAAAAAAGCCCCTTCTCTTGAATTAGAGAAATGGGCCGTATACTCTTTTAACTGTAAAGCCTACACTTCTGCCGGAAAAAGCGCATCCAGCGCCGGGCACGGCTGCTTCTCCAAAAACCGCTCCAGCGGTTTAGGCATGTTGCTGTACAGCTCATTCAGCGAGGTTCCCTTGTAAATATTGCCGATAATAACCGGATGGCACAGCTCGGAGATCAGAATATCGCCGTTGCCGTGCAGATGCAGCTGCTTCTTGCCTTCAATACAGTGCGGGAAATAGACACCCGGCTGCTCCTCAAAGCCCAGTCTGTCCATAAACCGGTCCATGCAGGTGAAGTATAGTGTCGTATCCTCTTTTCTGTGAGCAATCAGCTGATTTACAGCATTCTTCAGGTTCTCCTGTGCCGCAATCGCCTTCCAGCCGGTATGGCCCATAATGATACTGTTCTGGATCTCGTGGGTCCGCACACCCATGGAGTAGACATGGTCACTGATCTCCTGCATATTATCCTGGGTCTGATCGAACAGCAGGGTTTCCAGCACCACATTCACATCCGTTTTGGCGAACATGGTGATGTTCTCTCTGATTTTTTCGTAGACGGTCGGGTGAATATTGTAATATTTTGAAAAGCCTTCTGCAGTCGTAAAGTTAAAAGAAATATGTATCGTAGTCAGGCCGGCCTTCACCAGCTGTTCGATCCGCTCCGCATTCAGCAGACTGCCGTTGGAATTCAGCTGGGTCTGGATACCGCGGGATGAGCAGTAAGCCACAATCTCCACACAATCCTGGAACTTCAGCGTAACCTCGCCGCCGGAAAGACGGACCCGCTTCAGCCCCGGAAGCTCCTCCAGTATGCGGATAACCTCCTTGCCGTTGATGGCCTCCCCGTCATTTCTATTATAGGCGCAGCAGTAATCGCAGCGGAAATTGCAGTTCGAGGTAACGCCTACTTCAAGCCCCTCCAGCTCATACGTCAGCGGCTTATCAAGCTCCAGTGCTTTATATTTTATGCTCATGCTCAAATGTCCTCCTGTAAATAAAATGTTCTGTTCTGCGGTCAGCCCTGAAAATTATAAAGGTTTCACGCCCAGGTTAATGTGACATTTGTTGTAGTGAGCTTGTCCGGCTTCATAGGAATCGGCAAAAAAGAGACTGCACACGGCAGTCCCTTCCTCACAAAAAAAAATTATAATTCCACTGATTTGCCCATTTCGTTCCACACCGGCTGCCCGATCAGCCCCAGTCGCCAGATGGCAATACCTTTGAGGCCGTAGCGCTTTGCCAGTCCAATCTTCGCATTCACTGAAGTTTCATTCTCACTATATACCGAGATGCCGAGAATCAGCTTGTCTTTACTGACCTGCTCTAAAGCCAGGCGGATGCCCTGGTCGACCATAGCCAGCGGCTCCGGTCTGGATTCGTCCTCATAGGCGTAAGCCATAATGACCAGATCATCGGCCAGTGTTGCCAGCGTCTTGTAGTCATAGCCTTTATAAGAGCCGTTCAGCGGCGGCAAAATAACGGTCAGCTTGAGACCGGCCGGACGGGCTACCGCCGCCAGATTCTTCACGAACGTATTAAACTCGCTCTGCACCTGCTGCTTGTCACCGGTCAGCCCCAGCCCCTCGAGGTCCAGTCCAATGCCTTTAAAGCCCTTCTCGGTCGCCAGCGAGACGATGCTTGAGATCGTCTGCTGCTGCAAAGCCGGATCTTCGAGATTCCTGGTCAGCTCAAGCTCTTTATCTCCCGAATAGACCATCAAATATGGAGTAGTGCCCCCGGCTGCGGCGTTCTGCACAATGGACTCCGGCGTTACGTCCCCGTCAGCCTTCGGCCACCAGAAGTCCGTACTGCTCGTTGTAAACTGGCCGCTGCGGTCGATACGGCTCCAGCCGAAGGCCACCGCATCAAAGTCTGGAATCAGCGACACCTCACCGTATGATTTCTGCGCGTAGAAGCCGAGTGTATACAGGTCTCTTTTAGGTGAAGTGATGGACACAGTCTTCGACGCCTGATTCCAGCTGACGCCTGCTCCAAACTGCTGTCCGAAAAAGCTCAGCGGAATCATGGTCGTACCGTTAATATTCTGCGGCGCAACAGCCAGCTTCACAGCCGCCCCGTTCACCGTTGCCGTCTTGCTGCCCAGTGTAAGCGTGACTACTGTAGAACCGGCGGTTTCCGTTTTGGTTGCGGTAATTTTTTTGGCTGTCTGATTCCATTCCACCTTAATGCCAAGCGCTTCCGATATGGCCCGGAACGGCACCATCGTTGTTCCGTTCATCACCGTAGGTGCGGCCGGGAACGGCAGCGGATAACCGTCCAGCATAATCGTTATGCTGCTTGAGGCAGCCTGTGAGGGCTGCACAGGAAGAGCTGTAAACCCGCTAAAAGTAATGGCTGCGCATAATAACAGCTTGCTTAATCTTTTCATATATTCGATTCCCCAATCTGTAAGATTCTGAATGACGGTCAATCACGACCCTATCATTTTACCAAACTAGCACAATTTAGCAAATTAATAGATTGTCACTTTTGACTATATAAGTTGAAATATAGCTATCAGAATCGCGCAGCGGGCAACTTACATAAACGCGCTTAAAAAGACACCGACTGCCCGCCGGGCATCCACTCCAACGGCCACTTCAATGAACTCCCCAACCTTTGGCTGTGCCCGCAGATCGGCCACAACCATTCCCGAGGTATGCTCACCCTGATGCTCCACACGGACCTTCATCTGCCGGCAGGTCAGTAGGTCCGGCTGCAGCGCAGCCATCATCGCGAGCGGATCATGCAGCGGTGCTGCGTTAATAATGTAATTCGCCTCACGGTAAAAATTGAAATAATGCTGCAGAGACTGGTCCATGAAATCGATAACTGCCCGCTTCTCTTCCTTGCCGCGCCGTTTCAGCAGCTCCACATGCTCCGCGGTAATCAGCGTTTCCAGCGTCACATCCAGTCCCACCATCAGCACAGGCAGTCCTGAGGTAAATACCAGATCTGCTGCCAGCGGGTCGCCCCATAGGTTGGCTTCGGCCACCGGCGTCACATTCCCCGGCTTGAAAATCGTTCCGCCCATCACGACTACCTTTTTCAGCTTGCCGTTCAAAGCCGGGTCGAGTTCAAGCGCATGCGCCAGATTGGTCAGCCGTCCCAGCGTGACCAGCACGATTTCACCGGGCTGTTCATTAGCCAACCGCACGATAAACTCTGCGGCATTCTCTTTCACAGGCTGCCGGGAAGACGGGGGAAGCTGGACATCACCGATTCCGTTCTCCCCGTGCACATGCGGCGAGAAGCCGCCAAGCTCACGCGCCAGCGCTTTGGGGGCGCCAATGGCAACAGGTATTTCGTAATCGGGCCGGGCCAGGTCAAGCAGTCTCAGCGTATTATCAGCCGCCTGTTCAACGCTCGTATTGCCGAAGACCATGGTAATCCCCTCAATCACTACATCCGGAACCTGGAGCGCGTACAGGATCGCCAGCGCATCGTCAATTCCGGTATCACAGTCAATTATCATTCGGGTTAAGCTCATTTGCAGGTTCTCTCCATTCATCTCTGTATTGGGCCAGGTCAAGCAAAAAGCCTGCCGCGGTCCTCTTGAACAGCTTGTGTTCAAAGGGGCCAACGGCAAGCTTAATTGTAATGTGAAGTAACAATTAGTTTATTCTACTGCTGGACATAAGGAGCAGCCGCCCGGCTGAAGCGTTGCAAGGCTTCAATAAGCACCGAACGCGGGCAGGCCAGATTAATGCGCAGATGGCCTTCGCCTTCCGTGCCGAAAACGGAGCCTTCGTTAAAGGCAACTTCCGCTTCCTTGTACATCAGCTTCTTCAGGCCGGCAGCATCCAGCCCGAGTGCCCGGCAGTTCATCCAGAGCAGATATGTAGCCTCGGGACGCATAACCTTGACAGCAGGAAGATGCTCCGCGAGATAGCTGATCGCATACTCTGCATTTCCGGCAATATGCAGGATCAGCTCGTCCAGCCAGGCCTCTCCTTCATTGTAAGCAGCCTCTACCGCTTCCTGGGCAAAAAAATGTGACATGTGCAGGCTGAGCGCCTTCAGCTTACGCTCGAATTTGCGGCGCAGCTCCGGATTGCTGGCCACAATGTAAGAGGTCTGCAGGCCAGGCAGATTGAACGTTTTGGTTGCTGCCAGTGTGGTAACCGTAATGTCAGCCAATTCCTCTGACAGTGAAGCAAACGGAATATGCTTATGTCCCGGCATGATCATATCGCAATGGATTTCATCGGAAATGACCGTTACCCCGTAACGCAGGCACAGCTCGCCCAGACGCAGCAGCTCCTCACGCTTCCACACAGTTCCGCCCGGATTGTGCGGATTGCACAGCAGCAGCAGCTTGGCGCCGCCCTGCATCAGCCCTTCGAGATGCCCGTAGTCCATTTCATAGCGGCCGTCCTTCAGAATCAGCGGATTCTTGGCTACCTTACGGTCATTCATATTAATGACATCATAAAACGGATAATACACCGGTGATTGCAGAATGACCTCATCCCCAGGCTGGGTAAGCAGCTCAACGGAAAGACTCAGCGAGGTTACGATCCCCGGGGAGTCGGTGATCCATTCCGGCTGAAGCTCCCAGTCATGGCGCCGGCTGTACCAGCTGACAATCGCCTGCTTGTAAGAGTCGCCGGTCACACTGTAGCCGTAGATCCCGGATTCAATCCGGCGGACTAGCGCTTCTTTTACCGCTGGAGGGCTCTCAAAATCCATATCCGCTACCCACAGCGGCAGAATATTACTGTTGCCAAACAGCTTTTCACTCTGGTCCCATTTATAGGATCGGGTATTGCGGCGGTCTACTTTGCGTTCGAAATCGTACATCTCTTCAATCCCCCATCTTTAGACTTTTCAGAATATTGTATCACAGGGGGAGTCCTTCCGGCATCCTTAACTGTCTTCAGCTGCCTTTACGCAGCCGTTCCAGCGATTGGCCCAGCCTTTCTTCTTCAAGCGGCTTTAAAAGATAGTCGACAATCGCCTGGTCAAATGCCCATAGCGCATGCTGCTTGCTTCCCGTCGTAACCACGATCTGAATCTCCGGCAGCTGCTGCTTGATCTGCTCGGCAACCAGCACTCCCTGCAGGCCATGAAGCTGAAGATCCAGAAACAGCACATCCGGCTGCAGGCCGGCCATCTGCTCCAAAGCGCTCTGCGGATGAGAAGACATCCCGATCACAGCAATTTTTCCTGATCTGTGCAGCATGGCAGCCAGATTGTAGAGATCCTCCTGATTCACATCCAGCAAAAACGCTCTAATCATTCCTCTCCCGCCTTTCACCAGGTAATTTTATTTAAAAAAATAGCTGTCCTCCGCGCCTGTCAACAGACATCTTGGGACAGCCTTAATTGAAATTGTAAAAGCCTTTGTCTCTAATGCCGCCTCTACTTCAGCGTCGCGGGCAGCAGGCTGCGGAGATCATCATTGTTAATGATCAGATGAATATTATTCATCGTTCTCAGGGAACCCGAAATCACTCCGGCCAGCTGGCCGTGTGCGTCCATAAGCGGTCCTCCGGACATTCCGCTGGCAATCTGGGCCGAGGTCAAAATCCGGCTGCGGCCGTTAATCTCGGCTGCAGGCGTATTGACGATGCCCTCAGTAATAATATTGGTGTTCTTCAGCGGGTACCCCAGCGCGAATACCGACTCACCATGCTTCACTGCAGATTTGCGCACCTCAAGGTAAGAGTAGGCATTATTCTTGAGCTTCATTGCTGCCGGTGAAGGCAGCTCAAGCACAGCTACATCTTTAAGCTCATCATACTTGGTCACTCTGAGCGGGCTGATTACAGTCCCGTCAGATAGTATACCTTCCATCCGCTCTGCACCTTTTACAACATGGTACGCAGTTACCGCAGTTCCGCCGGAGGACAGGATAATTCCCGTCCCCGTGGAGCTTGCCGTCCCGTCGCTTTTCAATACCCGCAGATAGAACATTGCCTTCTCTGCAAGCTGATAGGTCTGTTCAGCATTGTTGACAACTGGCGTATCGGCATTGGTAGTACCATTGTAAAAGAAGGCTGCAGACAACAGGGAGACTATAATGCACAGATAGGCCAGTTGCTTTTTCATCAGCTAATCATTCCTTTATCGTTTATTGCACTACTGACATGATATCTTTGAACGCCCAGTGTGTGGCAGGCAGATCCTTGTATTTCACAGCCGTAACGGTCAGCTTCTTGGTGCCGACAATCCGGTTGATCATAACAACAGCCTCTGCACGCGTAATCGGAGCGTTCGGTTTGAAGGTTCCGTCAGGGAAGCCTTGCACATACCCTGCTTTGGACAGAGCATTAACATACTGTTCGGACCAGTGGCCCTTCAGATCGGACTGTTTGGTAGTACCGGCGGTGTTCATATCCAGATTAAGCACTGTAGTCATAATCTTCGCAAACTCGGCTCTTGTCAAGCCTTTTGTACCGCCAAATCCGCCGTCAGGGTATCCCTGGATGATACCGGCTGAAGCAAAGAATGCGGTCAGCGCTTCATGCTCAGCTGTTACATCGTTGAACAGATTGCCTACATTTACATTCTCCATATTAAGCAGCGGCGCCAGGGAAGAGATCAGTTCATATCTTGTAATCGCTGCGCTTGGTTTGAATGTACCGTCTGTATATGCAGTCATATACTTGACCTCGCCGGCAGTGCTCTTCAGGCTGTACTTGGCATTTTCAACTGCGTACTCGATGGTAATGACGGTATCATCCTGATCTGTGATCATTTTGATCGTCATATTTCCTGTAATCAGAAGCTCTCCCGTGTACTTCGTGCTGTTCACCGTTGGAGTGCTGCCGTCGAGCGTGTAGTAGATTACCTGTCCTTCAGGAGCAGTCAGCTTCAGCTTGCTGTTCTTGGCAACTGTAACTGGTGCTTCACTGTCGCCGTTTACTGTAGCATTGCTTGTGATGGCTGTAATTACCGGTTCCGGCTCTGGAGCCGGGGCAGGTACAAATCCTCCGCCGCCACCACCACCGCCACCGCCGCCGCTGGATACAGGAGCTTCCAGCGTCCAGGTGCCGCTTGTTACCGGACTGTACTCTTTACCCTCAGCAATTGTAATCGCCTTAATTGTCGTTGTAGCCTTCAGAACGATTGCTTCGCTATATGGCAGAGAAGTCTCTGTAGGAGTTGAACCGTCCAGCGTGTAGTAGATGCTGCCGCCCGGCTCATCCGTTGTCAGTTCAACCTTCACTTCATCCGTGAAGGTCTTCGCAACAGGTGTTGCTACCGGTGCTTTGGCAAATTCAGGGTATTTCAGAGCAGCTGCATTAATGGTAATATTTCTGCTATGTCCGCCTGCTGTTGCTGTCAGCACAGCACTGCTTCCCTGTTTCAATGATCCTGCAGCACCGTTCACAACAGCCTTGGATGGATCTGCACTCCATACCAGTGCTCCGCTGGCGCTTAGGTTAAACGCCGAACCTACACGGTTAATCAGATCCCGCGGGTTCAGTATTACTGCCGCTGATGCCAGTGTTCCTTCGTCTGTTCCATTAAAGGCCAGAAGTACCGGATAGAAGCTGGTTTGTGCGTTCCAGCTTCCGGCATCCAGACCTGCAGGAAGATTCGGTCCGGTAAGTTCAGTGCCGAGAAGCCCCATTGCACTGCTGCTGTTGCCAGCCACTGCTTTGCCGTCCAGGTTGTAGTAGGCAATATTATTCTTCAGCATTTGTCTGTTGAATAAGGACTGGCTGATCGTTGCATGATCAGATTTCTGTCCGGCAATCCCTCCGAAGAAGGCCTGCATCGGCAAAATCTGTCCTTTCACTCCAGCTTTGACTTCCCCGGTATTCAGGGAAGAAGAAATGGATCCGCTCTCAGCCAGACCGGCAATACCGCCAGCCCATGCTGTTGACATTCCTTCTGCGGAGACGGCTCCGGCAGAATAGCTGTTCTTTATCTCTCCTGCATTCAGGCCGCTGATTCCACCGGCAATGGCCTGGGCCGAAGCCACACGGATATCTCCGTAAGACATCGACTCGGTAATTGTACCTTCCGCACTGTTCTCACCGGCAATTCCGCCGCCTGCCAGTGTAGCGGTGAGGTCCAGATTGCCTTTGGATACTGTATTGTGGATAACACCGGCATTGCGTCCGGCAATTCCGCCAATGCGGCTCTGTCCCGAAAGCTTGACTCCGTCATTAGAAACCTTCTCGATGGTTCCCTGATTCAGCCCGGCAGCTCCACCCGCTGTAGTACCGCCGGCTACGGAACCGCTGACGTTAACATTGCGGATTACTGCACCTGTGTGGTTGATCCCTGCAGCAATACCGGAAGTTACTGCGCCGGAAATATCCGCTCCGGTAAAGTTTACATTCAGAATCTGGCCATAGTTTTCTTTAATGAATCCGGCTGTCTTCTGCTCTGCCGATTTCAGTGAAAGTCCGCTAATCGTATGGCCTTGACCGTCAAATACTCCCTTGAAGCTGTCAAATGCGATCCATTTGTTTCCGGCAAGGTTAATATCTGCCCCCAGCAGGATCGTTGCCAGCTCCGGTTTGTCTTCTGCCGTTCTGTTGAACAGCTTGTAATAACTCAATCCTGTCTCGTTATAGAACATGACTGCACCCGCCAGTTGCAGCGGAGTTTGAACCGTAATCGTTCCATCAGCCAAATCGTTCAGGAATGTTGTGTCATAATCCATGAACCAGATGTCCGAAGTCAGCGGATTAACCGCTTCTGAACTCACAGCACCTGCTGCCGAACCTGCATTATGACCTACAGCATTCAGGCCTGCCGTCAGCGTACCTTTCGTATACGACGAACCGGAGATTTTGCCATCCCGGAAGTTGTAGCCGACCAGCGCGCCTGTAGAAACGTTATTGCCTGTTACTTTAACTGAAATCTCCGGAACATTTGCATATACGCCTGTCAAAGTCCCGTCATTATAGCCGGCAAAGCCGCCGTTGTAAGAGCGGGTCGAAGACTTCACTCCTACTGTAGAAATTTTGTTCTGCAAAGCGTAAGAGTTGCTGATGCTGCCGCTTCGCTCAACCGATGCTGCGAAACCGCCGCTGCGGGTATCAAAGCCGGTGTTGCTGATATCACCGGAAGCATAGGCATCCGTGATCGTGAAATGATCGACTGAGCCAGCGAAGCCGCCGACATAAGAACCCAGTCTGCCGCTGACATTCAGCTTGCCTGTTGCATAGGATTTCTGGATCTGTCCAGTGCGGGTATCGGTATCACCCAGAAGTCCGGCAAAGCCGCCTGCATAGATTGTATTATCCTGATTGATATCTGTAACCAGTACCGGAATATCTGTATGGGTATGTGTGATTTGGATGAAATCACCCAAGCCAATGACTCCGCCGGCACGTGTTGCCGGTACAGATTGCCCCAGTGTTACTGCCGAGCCGATGGAAAGAGCTTGTCCGGAGCCGGAGATTACTTTACTGTAATGAATCTCTCCGTCCAGTCCCCAGCCAACAAGTCCGCCGGCATTAATCACTCTGCTATTATCAGCATGCAGACCGCTCTTCACGATGGTATCAACAATGATACCGTTGCTGAATCCGGCTACTCCGCCAACATTAGCTGTATTACCGCCAGTCACGTTCAGACCGGATTCAACCTCCGAGCTGTAAATAGAGGCATTATTGTTCTTGCCTGTAAGTCCGCCCACGAACAGATTAGCTGTGTTGTCCGCTCCTGTTACTGTAATATTGCTGTTATGAACCTTAGCAACATAAATACCGTTGTACAACGGATAGCCTTTTCCGAAGTCAAAGCCCCGGTCCATATCATCCGCTGAGATGATTCCGGCAATACCACCGACTGAAACTTCGGTGTTCTTGGCCGCTACCTGAAGATCAGGAGACGAATCCGCATTATAGAGGATCGAATTGATGCCTTCACCCAGAATACCTCCGGCTGAAATTGTCTCACCGGCTGCCTGAATTGCAGCACCTGCACGGACATCATTGATCGCCACTGCTGATGTTGCTCCGGCGATCCCGCCGGCAACAGCTTTCAGGCTATCTGCTGTAGTAGCCAGTTTCACATCTTGAACAACGGCATGGTCGATGTCAAAGCTGTTAGCCTCCACAGTACGGGCTAACTTATTACCGCCCAGTTTGCCTTCTTTAACACCTGCAACCCCACCGACAGTACCGTTCGCAGTCAGCTGTACGCCGCTGCCGGAGCCTGTCACTGTAATATTGCTGATGGTGTTTCCGGCATCCGACCGTCCGATGATACCGCCAAGGATGGAGTCCAGACCGCTTGCTGCCACTGATCCGTCAGTAAAGGTCAGCGTCAGGTTCGCTGCTTGACCGGACAGGAAATGCCCGATGATTCCGCCGGTAACCGTTTCTGCTCCGGTAGAGGAAACTTTGTATCTTGAGTTCACTTCAAAATTCAGATCGGTTACGTCCCCGCTCTGGGCACCGATAAGTCCTCCGACTACCGCTTGATCTGCCGTGGAGCCGATACTGCCGTCTTTATCGTGTAATACATAGTCAGATCCTAAAATATCCACGTTGTTCTCGCCGATCAGACCTCCGGTAATGCCGCCGTCAGCAATGGTCTCGATCCGGCTTCCGCCGTCCAGCGTAAGCTGCAGGCCTGAAATTTGGCCTGAGTTGCTGCCGATCATCCCGCCGACAATTCCGCCGCTGACTTTTATGCCATTCAGCAGTTTAAGGTCAACATTGTTTACTGTACCCAGGTTCATCCCGGCAAGAACACCGGTGTACTGGTTGCCGGCTACAGAGAGCGGCTCCAGATTGATGTTCTGCACAACAGCCTTTGTTCCAATAACCCCGAACAATCCGGAATAAGTGTACACCGGCTGCAGCGTCAGGCCGTCAATCAAGTGATTGCTTCCTTCAAAGGTTCCTTCGAAAGGATTCTCTTCTTTGTCGCCAATCGGTACCCATTGTTTGGACTGGATATGAATCGGATTCATGACGGTTACGGTTCTGTCCGCAAAGTCGAATTTATCCGCTCCGGCAATGGTGCCGTTGACGATGGCTGCAAGACCTGCAAGCTCCGCTTCAGTAGTTATCTCAAAGCGGATGGCATTTCTGTCCTTCATATACCAGTTGATATTGGCATTGACATCATTGCCGATATCGCCGCCGGTATTAGCTGCACGGTTCACCTCAGGATACTGGTAGACCGCGTTGAGCGAGCCGTATTTCCAGGCTCCGTCAAAGTCCCAGCCCGACAATCCTGGGAACACCATTCTGTCCTTCAATGTTTCCGACAGAATGGTAGTCAGCCGGACATGCACATTCAGCCAGCGGTGATTCCCCTCAGCAAAGTCAGGCAGATCGCTGTTGATATTCAGTGCTTCATCTTTAATGTAATACGACTTGTAGAGCAGTTCTTTGCTTGCATTGTCGTAACGTCCGGCGAAACCGCCGGCATAAGCGCCTGTACCGGCAGTAACCTGCGCCGCCGAGTATACATTGCTTACTTTACCGTTCGTAATTCTGCCGATGAAGCCGCCTACGTAGGAATTAGCTTTGGTAGCTGCTACGCTTTTCGCGACGTAAGAGTTCTTGATTGTCCCGCTGGAGTGCTCCCCGACCAAACCGCCGACAATGGTATAGATGTTGTTGGCCGTAACTTTAGAGGAAGAATAGGATTGCTCCACGGTACCTGTATTTCTGCCGATCAGTCCGCCGAGGTAGACCGAAGCGCTTGCTGTTCCTTTTGCATTACCGGTAACGTCGATATCTACATAGGAACCGAGAACCGCCCCTGCATTCTCACCAACCAATCCTCCGCCATGGGTACCTGTACCCTCAATGGTCAGGTTGGAGTTGGAATACGTATAGTAGAGCGTTCCTGAAGCCGTATTTACACCAGCCAAACCGCCGATGATGGATGAATTGCCTCTTGAGATTACCGTAATCTTATCTGTAATACTGTTGTTCGCAATCAGAGTTCGGTTCTCTCCGACCATTCCGCCTACAATTGAAGTAGGTGACTCAGCGGACACCGTACCGAGCGTACGTGTATTCTGAATGGTGCTGACTGCTACAGCGGGATTCAATACGGGATCAATGGTCTGGGCTGCATTCAAGCCCACAATTCCCCCGACCATAGACGAAACCGCTCCGCTGTTCGCTTTCAGATTCAGCGTACTGATATAGCTGTTCGCGATGATTCCAAAAGAGTTGCCATGGTTATAGCCTGCAACCCCGCCGACAGTAGCACGCGGCGCATTAACTGTCAGGCTGATCGTTGTACCTGTCAGACGATCAAGCTTGGAGAATTCGTTGTAGCCGACCATACCGCCAATATAACCATCTGTAGCGGCTGGCTGAACCAGAATGAATATGCCTTCCAGATTTACGATTTTGCTGTCACTGGTGATGCTGCTGTTCTCCAGGGTACCTGCAAAGCCGCCGACTGCCGGTTTAGCAGCCAGAACCTGGATAAACATTTCAGCACCATTCTCTGCGTTTACTTCCGGATCTTTAATGTCCGTAGTTTTAGCAGCCCCTACAATTGCTCCTGCTTTGGATTCCGCCGCGCCCAGCGTAATCATCGGGTCATTTCCCGGAACATTCAGCACAGCAGATTTGATTCCGGCCCGTCCGGCAGGATCTGCTGTTCCTTCCGAATGTCCGGCGATCCCGCCGGCTTCTGCACGTACACCCTTTGCTTCAATAGACAGCTGGGTAACTGTAGCATTAACCAGTTGTCCGTCATTCAGGCCGGTATTACCGCCAAGCAGGTTATCCGCACCTGTGGAGGTGATGATTACCTTCTCAGCATGGTTGTACGGATTTGCTGCTGCCGAATGGTTCTCACCGAACATTCCGCCCGCTTTTACCGAAGCGCCTGTTGCCTTGATTTCAATACGGTTTGTGTGTCCGTTGAACTCGGCAGCCGAGTTGTTCCCTGCGCCGCCGCCGAAGCTTGCCTTATCGGCCTTCAATTCAACCAGAATATCCCGTACGTCTACAGGTACTGCCGCAGTACCGATAACCGCTTCTGCAGTAAGCTTACCTGCGGCGCCGCCAATGGTATAGCCGCTTTTGCCGGCTTCATTCAGGAAGCTGATCCGGGCAGCCTTACCGCCAGTCAGGGTAAGCGGCTTACTATTCACACCTGCAAGTCCGCCAAATGTGATATTGTCCTGTCCATCAACCGGAGCAGCCACCGCAGCCTTCAGAATCAAGGTGCTGTAGCCTTGCGAAGCTGCATCTCCGGCAGTGATGTTGTTCATTGTTCCTTGCGCGTTACCGGCAATCCCGCCGACAACCCCGCCTTGAGACGTTACTTGAAGTGTTGCATATTTAACTGCTGCATCATTAATAGTACCTTCCAGATAGCCGGCGATTCCGCCGATCGTACCGTCAGAAGTGATTGCCAGCAAATCGCTTGCTGTCTTACCGGTTACAGCCGATGAGATGGTTCCTCCGGCTTCATATCCTACGATACCGCCAGTGTATACATCAGCTGTACCTTTTACATTTAATGTACCTGTGGAGGATGCCTGGCTGATATTCCCGCCTGCATCATAACCGGCAATTCCGCCGGTGTATACTGCTGTTCCCCCGTTAACCGAGAGAAGCGCCTTGTTCTCAAACGCTGCTGCAGCAGCATTGCTGGTTACCAGCCCGCCTGCAGCGTGTCCTACGAATCCGCCTGTAGCTATATTCTGCGTTCCTGTAGCTGTAATCGGCTGCGTGTTGATATATGCATGCGTCCAGGTGAATTTGCTGCCGGTGTATCCGGCAATTCCTCCGGTGTATACATTATTGCCGCCGTTATTCATTACTGGAGCGGTATTAACAAACGTAATTCCGATCTCCGGACTGGCAATGGCTCCGGTTGCCCCGATCAGCGCACCGGCTGCCGAGCTTTGTGCCGCTGTTGCATTCACTGTAACTGCACCAGTATTAGTAGTCATGTTGGAGAATACCACAGTGTTAACGGCTTTCCCGATAACTCCGCCTGCCGCAACCTGGCTGCCTCCGCTAATCGTGACAGAGCCGTTATTGATGATCGGTGTATCTTCATCACTGAGACTAAGCGTTCCTGCAGTGTGACCTGCAATCCCGCCGGCGGTCAAGACCGCACTGTCCGTGCCCTGGGCAAGGATAGCTGCATTGTTGGTAACTTTTTTAATAATAATGCCTCTGGAACTGCCATAGCCCAGAATACCGCCGATTTCAGCAGAACCCTGTGCCGTAACGGTTCCGTTATTAATGGAGTTCGAAATCATTCCTTCGCCCATACCGACGATTCCGCCTGCATAGGCGTTGTAAGGAGCTGCGTCAGTGCTGATTTTGATATTATTGGTGATATCAAAAACAATACTGCTGCCGCTCATTTTACCTACTGCAGCTCCTGCATATACATCATAAGTTACACCGGTAACGGTGATTGAGCCCGTCTGGTCAAAAATCAGACCGCCCACCGTGCCGCCTTCCATGTTGCCGACAAGTCCCTGAAAGGACACATTGGTAACAGTATTCATGTTATAGATTGTTTTGATCAAACCGCCGTCAGTAATCAGAGTACCCTTGAAAGGATTCTCGGCTGTACCGATCGGGATCCATTGATAATCCTTGAGATCCATATTGCGTGTAATCTCAAGAATTTTGTTTTTCAAACCGTCTACGGTTCCCTCGTTAACGAGCTTTGCAACCCCTGCAAGCTTCGCCTCGCTGTCAATCTTAAAGGTTTGGTTCGTCGGGACATACCAGCTGGTATCCGCCTTGCTGTCCCAGGTTTGCGGATCAGCCTTGGCCATGATGCCTCCGGCAACTGCCGCAACGACAACCACTGCCAGCGCTATCAGATAACCCATAATTGATTTCCGCTTCAAAGCCATGTTGACACCACCCATATTGTATTGTGAATTCCCAGCAGAGTGTGCCCGCACTCAATAGCTTCTGGTGCGGGCACGTTCCTCTTATTGCTCGGCTGTAATGAATTGATCAAGTCTGATAGCAATAGCTGCTGCCTGCTCACGTGTGAGCGGGCTTGCCGGATTCACCTTGTTGCCTTCACCAAGGATGAGACCGTTCTTGATGCTCAGTGCCACCGCCTGTCTTGCCCATGCCGGAACCTTGTCCTTATCGGCGAAGCCGGCCAGAATCGTGTTCACTTCAGCATCGCTGATTTCGCTGCCTGTGCTGATGATGGTCAGCAATCTGCCCAGCATCGTCATGGCTTCAATGCGTGTCAGCGTATCCTGCGGTGCATACTTGCCGCCTTCGAGTCCGGTGACAATACCCAGCTGTGCAGCAATCGAGACACTGCGGTTATACCAGCTGCTGCTGCCGACATCACTGAAGCCTGCAGAAGCTGCCTGTTTGTTCATCAGACCTGCAACACGCAGCAGAATCGTTGGATACTCTGCTCTTGTCACTTTACCTGCAGGATCAAAGGTATCTGCAGATTTGCCCAATACGAACAGCTTGGCGGATGCTGCTGCAATACCTTCCTTGCCCCAGCCTGCAGGCATGTCCTTAAAGTTCTTCTGGTTGCTGATGAAGTAGAGGCTGCCCTCTCCGGTCAGCTGTACGTTCACAGCTGTTCCGCTGTTATCCAGCTTCCAAGGTACGGTAGTCCAGTTACCCGCCGCATCCTTCAGCACAATTGCCGTAATTTCCTTAGCCGCAAGCGGCGACGGAATGGCGATTTGAGCTGCAATCGCCGGTGTCCAGCTGCCTGCCGGCAGGTTAGCCGTAACCGTTACGCCCTGTCCTGCAGCCATTAGCGTGAAGCCCTGCTGGTCTGCAATGGCCTTCATCGCCTGCTGGTCTGCACTACCGTTCTGGCCAATGCCTACCACAAGCTCACCATTTACAGCGGCCAGCTTCTCTGGCGTAATAACCAGACGGCCCATAGGAACCTCGATGACAAGATTCTTTTTGGCTGCTGCTGCCTGCTGCACTACATTCTGATCGACACGGATACTGAAGGCGCGCGCGGCAGTATCTGCAGAAGTCACTGTGATATCACTGCCTGCTGCTGCTTCTTTGTCAGTAATCCGGATTACTGCTGTAAGTCCGTTCCACTCAGCGGCAACCGGCTGTCCGTTAATCGACACCTGAGCTGCACCTTCTGGTGCTTCTTCTTCAGCTGGCGGAATGACAACAGCACCGCCGCCTCCGCCACCACCGCCGCCTACAGGTCCGATACTTGTGCCTGGTAAATCAATCCACACACTGGCAGGTACTTGACCTGCTGCCATTACCAGCTTGTCTGTGGATGTCCGCTTAGCCAGAACAATAACATCACCTTTTTGCGCGCTGATAATTCCATCCAGCGGCAGCAGACTCCAAGTGCTTACATCCTCTTTGAATTTCGGTAACACCGCATTGCTGTTATAAACCTTATAAGCAATTTGCTGTCCGGTCATATCCCCGGAGGAAGTAACCGTAACTTTAGTGCGGCTTGCATTACCGTAAACGGTCGTGGAGCTTACTTCCAGCTTGCCGAGTGCCTCCGGTTTAGGTACAGCTACCGTAGAGACCAGCATGCCTTGAAGCGTCACACCCTCAGATACCTGATACTCCGCTTCGATCAGGCTTGAGCCTGTCGCAAGCGCAGTAATTTTACCGTCTGCCGACAATGAAATTGCATCACCTGAGGCTACTGTATAAGTCAGATTCTGCAGATCTTTTGCGGCAATCGGCTCTTCCTTGAATTTCGGCTTGCCTGTAGCTTCGTCCTTGCCGTCCGAAACCTTGAGATAAGCCTTCACATTGTCCAGCTCTCCAGGCTTCAGCGTTTCCGCTCCCTTCAGAATCAGGGCAACAGGAACTTTGTAGCCTGCGTTTGTAATATCCACAACCGCTGTATTCTCATTGCCTGCTTCGTCTGCAGCCACAATATTAAGGGCTACGGATGGGTCTGCAGAATCAATTTTCACGCTACCGGCAAAAGCTCCCGTCAGCGGATCCACCGTGATCGGCGTAGAGATATTAACTTCTTTAACCGTTCCGTCAGCCTGCTTCTGGTTCACCTTGTACTGGGCAGTAAGCAGCGTTCCGGTTGTTGTAGTTCCTGCTACACTAACCTCTCCGCTCTCTGTTCTCTCACCCGTTACCGGCTGGTCGATATACAGCACCGGTGCGATCGTGTCCACAGTCAGGTACAGCATGGTGACCGAGATGTCCTGGGTCGTCTTGTTTCTGGCTCTCAGCTCGAGCGCAAACGGTCCGTCTGTCTGGAACTGGTCAAGATTCAGGACGCCTTGGCTTCCGCCGCCGGTCTTGTTTGTTAAAGCTACCGTCCCGATAGACTTCTCGGCATTGAACACTTCCACAGTCACATTGGACTGGTCTGAAGTGAGCGTCAGCTTCTGCTTAGTTTCACTAGTCAGGAGGTTAATGTAGTTTCCGGTATCCTGCACTGTGCCAGCTCCGCTTGCTACAGTAAGCTTAGGCAGCTTTGGAATCGGCAGCAGCTTCTTGCTGCTGTCCTGGCGCTCAGCGTAGTGATAATTCTGATTCTTGTCTGCATCAGCAGTCGGAACCGTTGCGGAAGTAACACCAACAACATACTCCGTTCCCACTTCCAGACCTACATACTTCAGCTTGGTTACATCTGTAACCGTTCCTTCAAGACTGGTTGTATCCACTTCATTAGAAGTATCCATTGCCTTCCAGCCGCCGATCAGAATACCTTCGTATTTGCCGGTTGCTGCGTTCCAATAAGGCTGGAGCTCTTCTTCGGTGTACAAAATTTCACCAAATGGAGAATATGACTCCAGCTTGCCGTCCACTTCATATTGCGCATCAATTACGAAGCTGTGCTCGTAACCGGCATGTCCCGCTTTTTTGGCTCCCGGTTTGAAGGAGAGCGAGAACAGTCCGTTACCGGCAGGCACAACCGAGACGTCACTGACAGTCTGCGGTGCAAGCGGATCGATAAGCTCGAATTTCTGCGGTGAAGTCTTCGTTCCGAAGGTTGCACTGGATTTCAGCTCTGCACGCAGATAATAGTTGCCTTGTCTGAGCAGCCCGCGGATATCTTCGGGATTGCCCATCAGCGTTACATTCGTTACATCAATTACGGTGCTGCCGCTGGTTACGCCATTGCTGACGGAGCCGCCGGCACCTACTGGTACATCTTTGGCAATCAGCATCCCCGGATCTCCCGGAGAGAGCACCTCTTGCCCGTCAATCACAGTCTTTTCTGTAGTTACCGCATCTTCAGCCAGGTACAGGTTCACTGTATCGCCTTCTGCTGCGTTGGCTACTTTCCATGATGCTGTGAATTTATTAACGTTCGAGTTATCCTTAGCGAGATTTACTTCATTTAGCTGAGGCAGGGTTGGAACATTCAGCAGCTTGGTTTCTACAGGTGAAACAGCTGTAAGCGTCCAGGTACCGCCTTTCTTGGCTTCATTCTCAGGAATAATAATGTAAGCTTTGCGGATATCCACTTCAGCATTAAGCTTGGTTGGATCCGGTGATACATCACTTGCAGGAATATATTGTGTAAAAGCATTAGCCTTAGGATTAACCTTATCCGGGTTGGCAAAGGTTTCGAATACCACCGGATAATCTTTGCCTGCAGCATCATGCAGCCTGAATTCCGGCATAGCCTTACTGCTGTATTCCATTTCAATGATCGCATTGCCGGATGCAGCGCCCATCGGAATTTCATGGATTCTGCCGCCGTTCTTGACAGTAATGCCGCCTACGCCGACATTGACCGATCCGTTCTCAACAAGTTTTACACCTTCTGCTACTTCACGGTAGATAATCTCCTGATTCTCTGCCTCTGCGTTAGGGGCGGCTGAAGTAGCAAGTGTTTCTACCCCTTCACCAATGACCATGAGACGCGGTCCAAGGTCTGGATCATCCACTACGAGCTGGATCATACCGTCAGGCAATTGATCACTCGAAGTACCGAACTCAATACCTCCGCTCCAGTAGTAGGTAATCCCCAGTGAAATGAAGAGGATGCCGATACTTCCCCATACCTTATCATTGTTCACACCGAGGAACATACTGGACAGCGGCATGCCGCCGACAACCGGAACACTGTTCGGGATCTGTATTTTGGATCCGATATAGCCTTCAAAGTCAGTGCGGTTCTTCTCCAGATTCTGTCCGACGAAGATCCCCGCTTTACCAATGATGATATCCCAGCCGCCAATATCCATTTCCGCTTCTACCCGCACAAACCATGGAGTAACCCACTGTGCTTCGAGCAGGGCTTTGGTCAGCATCGGAAGCCGGTCCCCTTTATCGGCATCTGCATCAGCCGAGAAATCCAGTCTTCCTTCAATTTTGAGACCCGTACGTTTCACCGTCAGATCCACATCTCCGAAGAAGTAAGCCGGAGCTATACCAAACCGGAGGCCTACCCCTGCTTCAATCGTCAGCGGGAACGGATCCGCAGATGTACCGCCGGCAATGGTATCTGCCAGTTCACGTACAGCACCGCGTACTTCGTTCAGGTAAGTTGCCCCGGTGATGAGGATACCCGGAGATGGCAATGTTGCCCCGAAGCCAATGACATCCGGGAGAATCCGGCCGTCCTTGACCTTCTTGAGTGCAAATTCAACCTCTACGCCAAGCATGTTCTTCAGCTGTGCATCGAACTTCAGGCCGTAGGTATTTCCTTCACCATCGCCCTGAACCACATGCTTGATTGTAATTTCTCCGCTTGGAGATTCTGGTTCATCCTTTTTCTTCTTAGCTGGTTCGAACAAGCCCATGTTATTTTCAAGACCGAAACCAAGGGAGGCATCTACGCCGTAGAAGCCTGCGCTGTTAAAGATGACATTTTTGATTTCTGCACTTACAACCTTGAGGGACAGTGAGCCTCCAAAGGAGATCCCGCCTTCTCTAAGAATATAGTCATTGAAGCTGAAGCCAAAGCCGTCAATGGCAAAGCTTGGAGCTCCAAACAGCGACTGCTTATTGAAGTAAACATCTTCGATCATAATCTGACGCAGCGGGTTCAGTCTGTCGCCGACAGCGCCAAGTGCCCACTTCAGACTGCCGTTAAGACTGCTGTCTTCCGGATTATGCTTCGATTCATTATCTTTTTTCGCAGTTTGAGGCTTTTGGAGATTAGTAGGATTGAACCCGCCGTCTCCAAGGGACTTGGTGAAGCCGTTGAAGAAGTCTAGCGTCCATTCACCCTTATGGAAAACAAAACCGCTGCTCGCAACGCTAAGGGTTCCATCCCCCTTGATGAACATGGTATCCAGGAACGGCATATCCGCAGGCTGGGATTTACCGAAGATATCCAGCTTGCCGCGGACAAAAGCCAAATCCTTGCCTGTATAGGCTACGGCATCGTTGATAATCGCCGGTTCTGTTTTGGTATCGACGATGACTGTCTCATCCTTGCCGGTACCAACCTGCTTGATCATCCCGCGGACAGTAACCAGAATCTCGCGGTCAATTTTAGCATTCTTGTCCTCTACTTCTGCTACGAATTTATCGTAATCTTTTTCCGTTGCAAACAATCTGTAAGCATACATTGGAGTCTCTTTCAAAGCTGCATCATCCATAAATTCCTTGAGATCAAAGGAAGGATCTACCGCTTTGCTTGCAGCCCCGATCAAAGCTTTGGTTTGCTTATAGCTGGTAACAGCGGAGTACAGGAATGCGCCGTCTTTAAAAGGTTTGTTCGGGAACAGCGAATTCAACTGCTCCAGCAGCTCACCTTTTACAGAAGAACCGTTTGCCAGACCGCTGACATCCACAGCTTCTCTGTATAAAGCCAGTACTCCGGCTTCGCGGATCCGCGTTTCATTATTATCTGTAACCAGGAAGGATTGCGGTGTCGTCATATCATATAAAGCCGCAATTTCCTCATCGCCCCCGGCATCACCTTTATAATCAATTTCTACCTGATATTCACCAAGCGGCAGATCAGGTCCAAGCCCGCTTTTCAGCACATTGCCGCCTTTATCCACCTGCTCTCCGCCGCGGTACGTAATCCGCATAGCGCCGGAGAACCCGTCGTCTGTCGGCTGCATAACCACTGCATCCTGCACATTCACCTTGTACCGGTCTCCGTTTGCCTTATTCTTCAGGAACAGGTCAAAGTTCGGTGCGGTAGTCTCGTTGCCTGTATTATAGGCTTCAATATTCGACAGGTTCACAGTCAGATACTTCACATCTGTGCTGTAAAGCTCCTTCGGTGACAAAGCATAAGAATACGTAGCTGTTGCTTCGCCGATCGGCGGCAGCAGAATGAAGTTGGTACGCGTTGATTCATATTGCGCTCTAATCCCTTCATCCTCGATGCCTTCAATCTTGCCCTGTGTTTCCGGGCTTCTTGCAGAAATCATATATTCCTTGGTTACCGGCCAAGGTCTGCCCTTTGCCTGTACACGGAATGTCGCCGTAATAGCGTCACCCGGCTTGTACTTCGGCTCAATTCCCATTGCAGCTTCTTCAGGAGTGGCCGACTTTTTGAATTCCAGCATTTTGCTGCGGTCATTCTCCAGGACAGGCTTCCCGTTTGCGTCAAGGACGTCTTTTCCGTTTTCATCCTGCCTGACGAAGCTGAGGCCGCTTTCCAGCGTCATCTCCACTTCAATCTTGGAATGCTCCATGTTATAAGCCTGCAGATTCTCAACCTCTGCTGTGACAGTGAAGACTCCGTTGTCGGCGTAGCTCGACGCTACAGTCTCCCCTTCTTTCAGAGGAGCAGTAGCCAGCTGCTGAATCTGATCTACATAACGGATCGAGAACACTTTATCGGGAGCGGTAAGCTCTCCGAGTCCGTATACTGTTTCGAAGCTCTGGAAGCCTCCGGCTGCCAGCTTCTCCGGGTTCCAGTAGAAGGCAACGGCGGAATCCGCCGTGCCGAAATCATTGGTGTCTCTGGTGAAATCCAGATTCGGATTTACTTCATAACCCCATTTTGTATTGGCCAGGCCGTTCCAGTGCCCGACAATCATTTCATCAACAATATTAATGTTCTGTTCGGCAAAGTTATTGAAGCCATAGGCTACAACATTGGTTGCCTGCGGGTTCGTCAGATCGAGCTTATCGCGCATAACCCAGTAGGAAGGAATCTTGTAGTAAGCTCTATCCTCTTCCGGGATTCCGGCATTATCTTCCGGATTATGCACCAGCTTCCGCTCTACCTGCAGCGGAGACTTATAAGCTGTTCCGATTTGAAATTGCGGCCCGTCGTTTCCGCCGACCATCGTATCCAGCAGGATCCGGCTTCCGATTTGAACATCCGCATTGCTGCGGTTGTTTACTTCATAGCGGACGTTGACATTTCCGGAATTGACAGCATCCTTGCTGTCAGTGTAGAGCATCAGAATCTGCTTGATCTCCACACCTTTAATCTTCCAGATCATCTCCAGCTGCTTGGTGCCGTTCGAATTTTCTACCACTTTAGGTGTAGTAGTCTCTGAATAATGGCTGTTGTCGAACTTGTACTTATTCCCGTAAATATAATCCGTTCCGTCAATCCGGAACGTCGTGAACGACGTTTCCGGATCATCTCCCTGGAAAAGTAAATTTACGTTGTCATCATTTTTGCGGATGGGCTGGCCTTCCACAGTCCGGATTCCGTAACGTCCGGTTTCATTATCCACAGTAACCTTAATGAAGTTATTCTGTATAACGGTTGTCTTTGTACTGCTGGCCGCCTCTACAAGCGCATGAAAGCTCTCTGAGGTGGACAGAAATACCAATATAAATGTGAGCATTAACGCTGTAATGCGTTTAACAAGCTTCACCTGTGTTCCCCCTGTTCATCTTTCATTTATTTCAGATTGCCGATAAAGAAGGTCGCAAATTCGCGGTCCCGCTCCTGGGTTCTTACGACAATGGTGTACCAGCCTGTTTTCGGGAAGGTGACTTTAAACTGGCTGTTCACGAGTTCGTTATAGGTCAGTTTTTCCTTCACGAGCTTCAGCTGTCCTTCACGGTACAGACCAGGGTAATACAGAATATCAAAGGTTCCTGCCTGGTTAACCTTGTCCACACCGTCAACCTTCATGACGTTGTAGCCCGTTACCTTGAACGTAAGCGTATTGGTATTGAACAGTGCAGACTCTCCGGAGGATGCCGAGATCAGGGTATCGTTACCGAAGATGAGCAGTCCGCCATCCTTCACAACTACCACATCCTGATAAACAACCGTCTGGTTGCCTACCTGATCAACCGCCGTATAAGCTACACGCTGGCGTCCAAGCTTGCTGAGATCCAATCCGCTGACGGACACCTTTACATCTGGCGCTGCCGATACATTATCGGAAACGGTGAATCCGCCGAGATCCGAGCGGAAGTTGAAGTCTTTCTTGTTCTGGGCAATACCTGCTGTTTCGTTATTCAGTGTCAGCTCAGGCGGTGTGTTGTCAAGTCCCGCTATCGTAACCGGAACCTTGTTCACATTGCCCAGCAGATCCGAAATCGCAACCACTGCAGATCCGCTGCTTCCGAAGTCACGCGAGTAACTGAATGTTCCATCAGTGCCGCTGATCTGATTCGTATAAGACGCTCCGTCTAAGATTGGTCTTACACCGAAGAACATTTTGTTCGGTGCAGTGACTTTACCGCTCAGCGTTACCTTCACTTTACCCTTGGCATATTTCTGTCCGCCGATCGTAACGATCTTGTCTTCCGGAACAGCCTTGCCTTCAGCATCTACATAGGCATACGTTATCTTTCCGACTTCCGGTGAAGAGGAGAGAATATTGTCAACCTTTTCTTTAATGACTGCCGTATTGCCGTAGTCATCGAGTACTGTGAATGAAACGGTTCCGTTCTCAGTTAATGTAATATTTTTGTCCTGGCTGATGATCTTGATCTGCTTATCGGAGCTGTCTGCTTTCTCTGCCGTTAAGCTGACTCCAGTGGAGAACATCACATTTCCTGAGTTATCCTTCAGGGTTCCAAAAGTACCGCTGCCATTCGTACCATATTGATAGGAACGGACAATTGCTACTTTCGGTGCTTCTTTGTTAATATTTTTGACTTCGGCCTTCACCGTATTGGTATTCCCGGCAGCATCCTTAATTTCGAAAGTGAACGTGCCGTTCTCTTTGAAGGTATAGGAGTTCTTGCCGCCATTGTTGGTGATCGTTACCGGTTCAGAAGTACTCTGGAGATAGGCGGTTACATTGTTATTCGTTTTAGCATAGTTCGAATACTCCACAGTGCCTTCCGGCTTGGTTCCATCGATATTCTTCACAACCAGATAGAGTGTATCTGTACGGGCCGTGTCACTAAGATCGGTCAGATCAAAGCTATAGAAGCCATTTTCATAGATCTTAAATTTATTTCCTGTGCGTACAGGCTCCGAAGGGTTGATCTTCGAAGGCATTACGCGGATACCCGGCGGAAGTGTAATTTCAATATCTGCCCCTACCGTAGCATTTACCGGTCCGTTAGTGCTCAAAGCAGCAAGCGCATAAACAGGCTGCACAGATGTAGAAGCACCTTCAATATCCAGCTTGGCGGCTTCACTGATCAAACCGCCCGGTGTTCTGTATTTCACCCATACCTGCAGCTGCTCAGGATTTCCTGTCGGAACCTTCACGGCTACGAAATTGGTATAAGGCTTCCAGTTGATCCAGCTTGTCCCGTTATCAGGGGAAACCGAGTATTCATAGCCCGCTTTATCCTCTGTATCAAGGCTAAGCTTCACAATGGCTGTGTAGCCATCCTGTCCATCACCTGACAAATAGATGAGTGAGGAGTCTGCTTCAGCCGGTGGTGTATCCGATTTGGATGATGCAGATACTTTAAATGTTCCTGTACTTGCCGTAACTGAGCTGTTTCCTGCACCGTCAGTCGCAAGTACATATAATTTGTAATCAGCAATTTCCCCCGCCTTCAAATCCTTGCCGTCAATGACTGCTGTTCCGTCTGCAGGCAAATCCAGCCAGCCTCCGGATGCTTGTGTAGGCACTGGTGCACCTTCAGCTTCTCTTACCCATTGATATTTGCTGACAAGTCCTTTCGTGCTGTAGAACTCCGACACGTTCACCCGTGTCTTATGTTCCGGAAGCGGATAGGAAATAGAATTGATGCTTAAGGTAACTGCTGGTGCTTCGTTGTCAAAATAATAAGCTTTGGAATAGTAATAAGTTCGATCGCTATGCTTCACCATCAGGTGAATGTATTGCGTACCGTTAAGCGCCGGGTTGCCAGGAACTACATAACTGTAAGTAGATTCACTTACGGTAGCGTTCAGACGCATGGCCCCAGGTTCCGGAGCAGCAATTTCTTCTGTTGCTCCCGCTTCAGCAGCAGGTGTTTCCGCCGGCTCAGCACTGCTTTCAGGTGCCGGAGTTTCTTCAGCCGGCAGCAAGGCCAGTGAAGCCAGAACCGGTCCGGAGGACAAGAGCTGAAGAATAGCTACCGGTCCCGTATTGGCCGTAACTTCCGGTACAGTTGGTGCTTCAGGTTCAGCTGGAGCCGCAAGATCTGTAGCCCCGTTTTCACCTTCAATCAAAGATTGAATTGTCATAGGCTGAATGAAGTTGCTGCTAACCTCAAGACCGGTAAATTCACTCTCAGACTCCGGATGAATAGAGCTGCTGCTGATTGCATAGCCTACAAAGCTTGGTGTAACTCCGCTGATCTGGAAGCTTACATCATGGCTCTGCACATAATCAGGATCAGCTTCCGGCAGGAACCGCGTCGGAATCTCTGCTTCAGAGCTTACAACAACCGCTTTTTCCTGCGGTGTCTTGATCGTCTCGTTACCCGCATTATCTACTGCCTTCAGATAGAGCCAGTAAGAACCATCTTCATCGATATCTTCATAGGTAGAACGTGTTACAGTTGTTCCAGAGTATTCTGCAGGCGCCCAATTTGCGCTGTCTGTGGTCGAGCCATCCTTCACCCACTGATACTCAACGCTGCTGACTCCGCTGTGCGGGTCCTGAACAAGTGCTTGTACCGTAGTGCTGGTCTCAGCCGCCATTGTAATAGCAGGGCCATTGTTATCCAGCTTCAGAATACCGACTTCATGCGTCCAGTTGGAATCATCGTGTTTGAAATCGTCAACACTCCAGACGCTCAGATCACCATATTGTCCGACAGCTGCCAGCGCCTGGTTATCGGCATAGAAGATTTTATCTGCTTCCGAGCCGGGAGCTTCTGCTTTCCAGGCATCATATTGCGCCTGGTGACTTGCGACATAAGCCTTTTTCTTCTCATACTGCATTAATTCCCGTGCTGAATCCCAGGTCATATCTGCAGTCCAGGTGTGCAAATACCATTCTCCGCTGTTCTCGGCCTCGAATGCTTCAGCCGGAGGAGAGAGCAGGTTAGTCTTGTTGTTAACAACGGACAGCTGTACATTCTGGAACTCTCCAGGGTACAGCTCTTCCGACGGCTGTTTTGCGGAAAGTGCGTAACGCTTGATTGCCGCGTTATTGTCTCCGGCTACAGAAGCAAACGGATCAGCCTTATCCTTACTCCACCAGTAGTACACAAGACCAACTGAAGGTGAAGCCCCGTCACTCATGTTGGAAGGACGGTAGATACCGCGGCTCGGCCGCTCTGTACCACGGTCTGCTTCAGTCGGATCAAGATAAGGAACTTTAATCGATGGGTCATTGGCATCAATCGTAACTTTGCCCTTATTTAAATAAGTCGTGTTGCTCGCGCCGCCCTCTTCATAACGGTAACCGATGATCGGCTTCGTATTGTCGATGAACAGGTTCGCCCAGTCAATCTTGGAATTGGCCAGCGAGATGTCGCTGCCGATCGGATCAATCTTCTCTTCATGCAGGCCGTCATAGTTAGCAGGCTGAATCAACAGGTTGCCTGCGTAGTCCTGGATAACATCAGTATCCATATTGATTGGCAAGCTGCCGCCCTTGGCATCATTCGATACGGCAATGGCCTTGAGCAGAGGTGTTTCTACGGTTAGTCCGTCCGGCACTGTCATGCGGAAGGTCCAATTTTTTGTATTCTTGCCTGTAACATAATAGGCTTTCATTCCGTTATTGAATAAAATGAAGGTTTTCTTCTCATCCCAGCCGGTTTTGATAATAGCTTCTTCCGTCAGCTGCAGGGTGAAGTCAATGACATCCCCTTTATTCAATGTTACTCCGGTCAGAATCTCCGGCTGGATGCCGTTGGCCGTCTTGGAATACTTAGGACGCACCGCATCGATAATGACCCGGAAGCCTTTTCTGTCATAGTCAAACGGGTTTACATTTTTGCCGTTCAAATAGGCATTACTCCCGCTGCTAGGCAGATTGTTAAGATTTACAGTTGCTTTATTCCCGGCCGCATCACGGAACACGGCTTCTTTTAATTTATTTTCCATCGACATATCCATTGGTGCCCCGCCGCTGGTTCCGCCTGTAATTAACGGTGTCAATGGCCGGTTTCCGCTGTTATGGAACGGCACCCCTGTATATTTGTAGCTGATGTTACTCTGATAGCTTTTCAGATTGCTGTTATTGTAAGTGATGTTGGTCAGATACTGCTGCTGTCCGGCAGCCGGAAGTCCGGTCCCGTCCTCACTGATAAACAGCTTGTGCCGCAGGAAATAATCAGAGTTAGCTGGAACGATCGAAGACGGCTGAACCGGCTCCGTGAAGTTATAGCCAAGTGTGATATTTTCATCTCTCTTAACATACAGCTCTTGCTGATTAATGTTCGTATTCAAGCGTTCCACACCGTTGCCGGTGAACGTATAGCTGTTCAGAACCGGACGCTTGAGATCCTGGAACTTGAGGTAGAAACCGCGCACGCCTGCTGCTTCACCATCGTCGTCCCCTTCGCCGTATACCCAAACTCTGATTACAGAGTCAGGTTTAATGAGGGCAGTAGCAGACTTGTTATATTTTTGGCTGCTGCCTGTTCTTTCATTGATAATGTTCCTTCCGTCGATGCTCACGGTAATGGCCGAATGACGCGTCCAGATAAACCCGGAGTGGCGCCGCAGAACGGCAAAGCCTGTAACCATTTCTGCCTGTCCGCTCAGCGCCATTTCACGCAAAATCGGATTATCCGCTACACGAACTTCAAACGTAACCGTTGCTTCATTATCATCGACCCCGGCAAAAATATCTCCCTTAGCCCAGTCGTACTTGGCATCCTTATCGGTCTCAGTCTGTTTAAAGCCTTCAACCTGGTTATTATAAAAGTTGATAAACGTATTATCTGCAGGGTAGGATAAATTCCCCACATGCGCTCCGGTTTTAAACTGTACCTCAAAGTCATCCCCCGCAGCCGCTGCCAGCCCGCTCCATGAACCGGGTATCAACGACAGCAGCATACTGAGAATCAAACTTAATGAGGTATATTTCTTCATTCTCTTGCTCATAAGCAAATCAATGCTCCCCCTTATTGTTTCATCATTCCTCGTCCGCCGTCCTACAAGAATTGTTAATGTAAAGTCTCATTTACCATGTGCCTGTACCTTCTCTCCTTTCGGCTCTCTTACGGCGGACAAAAAACAAATACATGTTAGCTGCCTATTTTTTCATATCTGAAACCCATTCTATCAGGAGGCTCTAAACAAACTCTTAACAAATCTCGACAAAATACTGTTTCAGAGGGGTAAAAAGGGGGTATTATGCCCGAAAATGAATTTTTTTTGTTATTCCTTCAAAAAAATTGGCTTCTTTTGTCCTTATATAGCAAAAAGAGAGTATTCGCCGTCCCCACACACGGATTCTGAACACTCTCTTTTTAATCAAAAAAAAAAGCCAACCGCTTCCGGCTGGCTCTCATTATATATGAAGGTTTATTTCGATACTGCACTCCGGTTAATTGCCTTGCCCACCTGCTCCAGGATGGCAGACATCGAAGCCGGATCATTTACATCATAGTCGTCAATGTTCAGCCGCAGCACAGGGCAGGCGCTGAATTCGTTGATCCACTGGGAATAACGTCCGTGCATATGCTCCCAGTAGGAGACATCGGTCTGAATTTCCATCTCGCGGCCGCGTTCATTGATCCGATTAAGGATCGACGGGAGGCTCCCTTCGATATAGATCAGTACGTCAGGATGCGGAAAATACGGCGTCATCACCATAGCCTCGTACAGGCTGGTATAGGTTTCGTAATCCGTCTTCGACATCGTGCCCTGATCAGCATGCATTTTGGCAAAGATCCCGGTATCCTCGTAAATCGAACGGTCCTGCACAAAGCCTCCGCCCAGCTCGAACATCTTTTTCTGCTCCTTGAACCGCTCCGCCAGGAAGTAAATCTGCAGATGGAAGCTCCAGCGCTCAAAGTCGTGATAGAACTTTTCCAGATAAGGGTTGTGGTCCACCTGTTCCAGTGAAGTCTGGAAATTCAGGCGCTGTGCCAACGCTCCGGTCAGAGTCGATTTCCCGACGCCTACCGTTCCGGCTACTGTAATAATGGCGTTGTCCGGGATTTGATATGAGTTCATTTCATAAGCTCCTTTAATTGTGCGGCGATTGCACGGTAATCTTCCTGATTCTCCACAAAATCAACCTTGTTTCCATCAATGGTCACGATAACCGTCTCCGGCTCGCGGACGGCCAGCTGAGCCATGGCATCGTCATAATCTTCAATCAGCTGCTGCAGATAATCGCGGGAAATCTCTTCCTCAAACGGTCGGGCGCGCTTCGCAATTCTTTTCAGCAGAGTATCCAGATCCGCTCTGATATACAGAATAATATCCGGCTTGGGCAGATCATCGGTTAGCACATGGTAAATCTCGCGGTATTTGTCCCGCTTCGTTCCCTTCAGCGTCCGCTCGCTAAAGATCAGATTCTTATAAATA
Source organism: Paenibacillus sp. FSL R7-0345 (assembly GCF_038595055.1). NCBI lineage: Bacteria > Bacillati > Bacillota > Bacilli > Caryophanales > Paenibacillaceae > Paenibacillus > Paenibacillus sp. FSL R7-0345. Next base: position 2,421,901 of record NZ_CP152002.1, on the reverse strand, counting down.
TGATAATCCGAGATGACCGGCTTGCCCTTCTCTATGTACTCGGTCACGGTATCTTCAAGCTGCTTATAACGGTTGCAGAGAAAGAACATCTCCAGCTGGAAGCTCCAGTCATCCATATTCTGATAGAACTTGTCCAGAAACGGATTCTCCTCTACAATTTCTTTAACGATCGGCAGATCCAGTTCTCCGGCCAGCATCGTAGTCAGGGTGGTTTTACCGGCCCCGATCGGGCCTTCTACTGCTATAAAAGGTGCATGTTTCATTGAACGCTGATTTCCTCCTCAGATACGGACAAAACTTTAAAAAAACAGACTAGGATATTGTATCACAGGTCAGCCGCCAATGAGACGACAATTTTGGTACAGAAACTTTTTACAGGGTATGTGCGTCTAATTGTAAGTTAATGGATTTCAGTAAAAGGGGATTATATATGAAAAAATGGACAAAGCTGCTCGGCCTCGCACTAAGCTTAGCCACAGCAGCAGGCATTCCTTCACTAGGGAGCGGAGGAAGGGCGGAGGCAACTGATACTGCAGCCGCTGTTACCAGTATCTCCGCCTACGGGCCGGATCACCTGATCAAAAAGGACGGCAGCCTGTGGGTGTGGGGCGACAGTCATTCCGTTCCGACCAAGGTACCGGGACTCGCAGAGGTTAAGGCTTCTTTTGGCCTTGTAGGAGGCGGACTTGCGGTTAAGCAGGATCTTTCCGTCTGGCAATGGCAGACGAATCCCAAGACTTTGGTATTGGAAACAGTGCAAGTGCCGGAAATGACCGGCTTAAAGGATCTTGCATGGGTACAGGGTACATACCTGGCTGTATGCGGAGAGGGTGCTCTCTACCAGGCAGCATTACCGGAATACGGGGTTACATCGGTCTCCTTCACCCCTGTAGCCGGGATCGATGGAGTCACTGCCGCCGGGGGCTATTCGGAAGAAAATAGCCAGAGCTACTGGAAGAGATACCTATTCCTGAAGCAGGACGGGACGGTCTGGACCTCGACGGACGAATTGGCCACGTTCCATCCCGTCCGAAATCTGAGCGGAATCATCCAGTTGGAGAGTAATTTTGCACTTGCCGGTGACGGTACCGTCTGGACCTGGCCGATCGAGTCGATCTATAATCCGGTTGCCGCCAGTGATGTGATGAATCCGGTTCCGGCATCCAGTCTGAAGGACATCCGTATCCTCCGCGACAACGGGCGCAGCACGCTTGCTATCGACAATAGCGCTAATCTCTGGTTCCGCGGAATGACCATTACCGGCAGCTCTGACGGCACCACCTTCCATGAGCAGTCTGTTCCGCTGCGCTTCACCGGCATCAGCAATGTAACGGACGCTTATATTATGGAACGTTCAATCGTTGCTCTGACAGCAGATGGTAAAGTCTATACAACTTCTCTCGGGGAAGAGCGTATTACCGCAGATGCAGAATTCTCGCTGCTAGCCACGAACATTACCTCCATAAAAGGCGGCGGACGCCATGTTATCATGCAAAAGAGTGACGGCACCCTTTGGGGCTGGGGCGTCAACAAAAACGCGCAGCTCGGCTACGCTAACTATGATTTCAGCTTTGACCAGCCGGTGCCGATGCAGAAGCCGATAGCCGTCACCCTTAACGGGGAACCGGTTAATCTGACCAACGGTGTGATTACCCGCAGCGGCCAGAACTTTGTTCCTTTGCGCTCGCTATTTGATAAACTGGGGGCTATCGTCGCCTATAAAGAAAATCATACGACCACCCCGACCAGTAATGGAGGTACAGCCTCAAAGGTTGAGAAAATCGTAACCATTACCCGCACCGCTGCCAGCAAACCGGCCCTCTCCATCTCAATTAATACCGTAAGCGGCGAAACAACCGTCAACGGTAAAACAGTAACAATCGTCACACCGCCGTTCATTGTGAACGGTACAATCTATCTTCCGCTGCGCTTTATCAGCGAACAGCTCGGCGCCACCGTCAACTGGCTGCCGCAGCAGGAGGAGATTGCAATTAGTATGAAATGATGCAGTCTTCATATGGTTTAGCCATGGTGTAGTTATACAGAACAGTCCAGGATCCCGCCTAATATGCGGTGATGCGGGGCTGTTTTTCATTTAAACAGACCATCAATACTTTAACTGCACTTTCTGCAACTAATCGGCGCGAAAAGAGCTGATTTTTCAGTTTAACTGCAGTCTGTGCAACTAAAAACCCCCATTTTGCTCGTCAGAACCAAATTCGCCGCTTTTAATTGTATAAAGTGCAGCTAAAGCCGCGGCGACAGTGAAAATGAGCATAATAAGTATACAAAGTGCAGTTATCTCGAGCAAATGTAAAAAAGCGCCCTGCAAGCCAGCTTCAGCCGGCCCACAAGGCGCTCTATTATAAGAAAGAATTAAGACAAACGGCCGCTGAAGTCGCTGTACTCAAACTCGCGGATGATCTTCAGGCCTTCTTCATCGTTATAAGATGCGATGGCCGGCAGGTTCACGCCGTTAAACATATGGTTCTTCACCATTGAATAAATCGCCATGTCAAGGAAGACCAGCTTGTCGCCGTATTTCAGCGGTTCCGGGAAGGAATAATCCCCGATAATATCTCCGGCCAGACAAGTCATACCGCCGAGTCTGTACGTATACGGAAACTCTCCAGGCTGTCCGGAGCCGATGATGTTCGGCCGGTAAGGCATCGCCAGCACGTCAGGCATATGGCACTCGGCCGATGTGTCAAGAATGGCAATGTCCATGCCGTTATGCATTGTATCCAGTACAGTAGCTACAAGGTATCCGGTGTTCAGCGCAACCGCTTCGCCCGGCTCCAGGTAGATCTGTACATTATAGGTTTCTTTCATATGAAGGATACACTTGATCAGTGTCTCCAGATCGTAATCATCACGGGTAATGTGATGGCCGCCACCGAAGTTGAGCCATTTCATACCGTGCAGATACTGACCGAACTTCTCCTCAACAACCTTGAGCGTGCGCTCTAGTGTATCGGAGTTCTGCTCACACATAGTGTGGAAATGCAAACCTTCAATACCGTCGAGCTCTTCCGGACGGAAGTTCGGCAGCGTTACACCCATACGGGAGTAGTTGTAGCAAGGGTCATACAGCGGCACTTCAATCTCGGAATATTCCGGATTGACACGGATTCCGCAGCTGATTGGCTTGCCGGCATTCTGTACGCGGTCCTTGAACCGGTTCCACTGGTCAAACGAGTTGAACACAATGTGGTCAGTATAGCCAAGCAGCTCGTCGAATTCACGGTCCATGTACGCCGGTGCATAGACATGCACTTCCTTGCCCATCTCCTCGAAGCCCAGACGGGCTTCGAACAGGGAGCTGGAGGTAACACCATGCAGGTATTTGCCCACCAGCGGGTACAGCGCGTGCATGGAGAACCCTTTTTGCGCCAGAAGAATCTTCGCTCCGGTACGCTCCTGCACGTAGTTCAGGGTCTCCAGGTTTTTCTTGAGCAGCCGCTCATCGACAAGATAGGCAGGTGACGGCAGCGAGCTGATGTCGATATCGATTTCTTTCATTGCCTTACGCCCTAGTCCAGCAGCGTCGGCGAGAAATCTTCTTGCCAAGGCAGCCCGTGTTTATTAAGTGCATCCATGAATGGATCCGGATCGAATTCTTCGATATTGTGTACACCTGGCTTGTTCCAAATGCCTTTGATGATCATCATAGCCCCGATCATTGCAGGAACGCCAGTTGTGTAGGAAATGGCTTGGGAGCCCACTTCTCTGTAGCATTCTTCGTGATCGCAGACATTGTAGACATAATACGTTTTTGGCTGGCCGTCTTTGGTGCCTTGGATGATGCAGCCGATGTTGGTTTTACCTTTGGTTCTTGGTCCCAGGGAAGCCGGGTCAGGCAGGATTGCCTTCAGGAACTGCAAAGGAATAATTTCTTTGCCCTCATACATGATCGGCTCGATCGAAGTCATGCCGACATTTTCAAGCACCTTCAGGTGAGTCAGGTAGTTCTGCGAGAAGGTCATCCAGAAACGGATTTTCTTTACGCCTTTAATATTTTTGGCCAGGGACTCCAGCTCTTCATGGTACAAAAGATAGATATCCTTCGGACCGATCTCCGGGAGATCGTAGACTTTTTTCTCGGACAGCGGCGCAGTTTCAATCCACTCCCCGTTCTCGAAGTAACGTCCGTTAGCCGTAATTTCGCGGATATTGATTTCAGGATTGAAGTTGGTGGCAAACGGATAACCATGGTCGCCCGCATTGGCATCCACAATATCAATCGTGTGAATTTCGTCAAAATAATGCTTCTGCGCATACGCAGTGAATACACCGGTTACGCCAGGGTCAAAGCCGCTGCCCAGCAATGCTGTAATTCCGGCCTTTTCAAATCTTTCCTTGTACGCCCACTGCCAGGAATACTCAAATTTCGCGGTATCCTGCGGTTCGTAGTTCGCTGTATCTACATAATGCACTCCGGTAGCCAGGCAAGCATCCATGATCGTCAGATCCTGGTATGGGAGAGCCACATTAATCACGACATCCGGCTGGAAGCTCTTAATCAGTTCAATAACTTCTTCCGTGTTGTCAGCATCAAGCTGAGCCGTAGAAATCTTCGTCTGGCCGCCATCCAGTTTCTCCTTAAGAGCATCGCATTTCGCGACCGTACGGCTGGCAATACAGATCTCTTCGAATACATCCGGGTTCTGGCAGCATTTATGAACAACAACGCTTGCTACACCGCCAGCGCCAATAATTAACGCTTTTCCCACAATTAATAACCCCCTAAATTTGCTTAAGTTATTAGTTATTAGCCTTGCTGCTCTGGATCCGTTTCGTTGTCAGTCGTTTCGTTTCATCAAGCTTGGGCAGGCTACATCCTATGAAAAATCAACAACGCTGATTATACAGAAACATTCTCAATAAATCAATAAAAAACGACAAAAATTGATATGTTCCCTGTAAAATCTAATGTTTTCTCCATTAATACTCTTCAATTCGTAAGAATACACTCAATTACTCCGTTTTCCTGCAATTATTAGCTTAATTTAATTACAGATATTCAGATAGTGCCGGATGATCCTCCGCATATGAAGCCAACCGGATTATTGTATCACAGCAGAGGTCTTCTTCATACAATTTATTTAAAAATGAATGAAAATCTCCTCACCTCCCGGTTCGTTCCGCATAGATCTGCCAGGTCTTAGTCAGCCAAAACGGTGTTCAAACCGGTCTCAATCAAGACTGCTTTTACCGCGGCAAAAAGGCCGCAATATGTTCTTTTACCCTTTTTTGTCCCTCCACTAACTGCGGGCCCAGCACCACTGCGCATTGGAAGAGGATCCGAATCGTTATTTAGAGTTGTTATAGGTTGTCCCATTCACCCGATACTCATCATAATCAGAATAAAAATAGTACACAAAAAAGAAGCGGCATCTCTGCCGCTCCAGCACTTTTATCCTAATAAGGTCCTATAAGGAATCCTATAAGAACATCGGGGGGGGGATATATCTATCTGCTACGGTTCCTGAACAGCAGGAAGATGAAATACGGCACTCCAATAATCGATATTACGATGCCTACAGGCAGCTGACTTGGAGCAAACACTGTTTTTCCGACAAAATCAGCCAGGATCACCATCAGCATGCCGATCAGGCCGCATAACGGAACGATATACTTGTAGGTGTTACCAATCAGGCGCCGGGCAATATGCGGGGCAATCAGTCCGACAAAACCTATACTTCCCGAGACAGACACACACGCGCTGACCAGTCCGACACAGCAGAGCAGCAGAATCTGCCGTTCCCTGCCTACGGCTACGCCCACTCCTTTGACGCTAACCTCATGCAGCTGCAGCAGATCCAGCACCGCCGCCCGCCGCCAGATGACTGGAGTCAGAAGAACCAGCCAGGGAAGCGTTGAGAGGATTTGTCTCCAGTTCGCATTGTTGATACTCCCCGCCAGCCAGACAGTGGCCATTTCGAAGTTCTCCGGGTCCATTTTGAGCGATACATATAGCGTCACTGCACCGAAACCTGACGCTAAAGCGATTCCGACAAGAATTAACTGCTGCGGATGAAATTCGCCCTGATTTCTGGCAAACAGGTAGAGCAGGACGATGGATACCAGACCGCCTATAAATCCGAACATCGGCATGCTCATTACCGAGATCCAGCCCGGCGCTTTGATGCTGCCCCCGGTTAGGAACATGAATACGACAACAAAGGCTCCTGCCGCCGCATGGATACCCAGAATTCCCGGGTCTGCCAGCGAGTTGCGGGTAATCCCCTGCAGCACTGCCCCGGCAATGCCGAGCCCGAAGCCAACCAGTGCCCCCAGCAGAATACGCGGAAGCCGGAATTCGAAGATGACCAGATCGTGATCGGCTACCGGATGATACCGCAGCAGTGTGCGCACAACATCTGCTTCCGAAATGTCAAACGTGCCGTTGGTCAGACTGACATACATTAAGACGACCGTCAGGGCTGTTAAGAGCAGGAACAGGCTCCAGAAGGTCCGTGCCTTGGATTTAGGCTGCAATTTCATAATATCCTCAGGAATGGCTGCCGCCCCCTCTCGTTTTGATCAGGTAGAGGAAGAACGGCACACCAAACAGCGCCGTTACCACACCGACCGGCGTCTCAAACGGAAAATGAATGTACCGGCTGATGAGATCACAGAAGACCAGGAAGAAGGCTCCGGCAAAAGCGGAAAACGGGACGATCTTCCGGTAATCCTGCCCGATCAGAAAACGTGTAATATGCGGAATAATCAGGCCGATAAATGCGATTTTACCCGCAATAGCTACAGAGATCCCGGTCAGCAGGACGACACTCAGCATCGTCAGCAGTTTGATCGTGTCCACCTTCAGCCCAAGACCGGCGGCCGTCTCGTCTCCGAGTGAGAGCATCGTCACAGGCCGGGCCATCAGCAGGGCAAGCAACAACCCTACAACAGCGAATGGAATCGCCAGTCTGATAATGGCCGGGTCCATCATATGCAGGCGGGCATTGTACCAGAAGCTGATATTTTGCGATACCTGAAAATAGACGGCCAGCGCCTGTGACACCCCGCCGAGGAACGTGCCGATGATTGTGCCCAGCACGGCCAGGGTCAACGGTGATACACCCCCGGGCAGCAGCTTCGCCGTACCGAAGACCAGCAGCGCCCCGAGTGCGGAACCGGCCAGCGAATACAGAATCATCGTCATGGACGAAGCGTCAGGCAGGAATACCATGCACAGCGTAACAGCAAATACAGAGCCGTCACTGATCCCCATAATAGACGGGGAGGCCAGGTAATTCCGGGTCATCCCCTGCATGAGGGCTCCCGACACAGCCAGAAAAGCACCAATTAGCAGTGCGCCGGCCGTACGGGGAATCCGCGACGTCTGGACGATCACATGATCAATGTTCTCCGGGTCCATATGAAAAACCGCATCCCGGACCGTAGCTAAACTCATCGACTTCGACCCGTAGGCTACGGATAATACACTAACAATAATAATGAGCACAGCCGCCAGCATCAGCAGGAAAGCTGTCTTGACTCCGCTTGTCTGTTTCAATGTCATCCCACTCTTTATGTACTTTTATATTGATAACATAAGTGATAATGATTATCAATTAGAAGTATAACGAAGGTGGTTAACCAGCACCATGGACAAATTGCGGAACAACTATGGACGATTGACCGGAAGCAGCTGCAGAAGCTGGCGCAGCATCCGCAGCTGGGCATACGCGGATTCCTCCCGCCATGGGTCTGAGCTCAGTGCATGGACCTGATGACGCTGGACCGCAGGAATTCTCAGCCACTGCGGATCAACCTGCAGCTTCTTCCACTCGCCAAGCGTATCATATTCCTGGCGGATCAGCATCAGGACATAATCCGGCTGCAGCTCTGCAAGCCTTGCCGGCGTGACGGGAACATTGTACACCTCCTGCCCGCATTCGTAAGCCGGATGCAGCTCAAGCTCACGGTACAGGAGGCTTGCCATGCCCTCGTTGCAGTGCAGGAACAGCCGGCTGCCCAGCATCCGGACCACTGTGACAGAACGCTCGCTTACGCCTTCGTGCAGGCGTTCCTTGGCAGCCTGTACCTCCCAGTCAAAGGCGGACAGCCATTGACCGCATTGCCACTCTTCACCCAGGAACCTGGCCAGCTCCTGAAACTGTCCGCGCCAGTCCGCGCTGTCCCTGGAGAGATCATGCACATCTGCTATCCGCTCAAGCTCTGCCCGCTCTTCACCGGCAAGCCCCGGCGGGGCAAGAATAAGCTCAGCTCCGGAGTGCTTCAGCAGCTCGATGTTGGACAACCATTCCTGGTTATTGCGGTAAGCACTGATATGTACAGGAATATCGGCACGGTAATTCCGGTAATAATACTCTGTCCATTTCGGATGCAGCGCCGCCGCATACGGAGTAATATTCAGCGGCAGCAGCTGGCCGAGCAGACCCGGGGTATATGCAGCCAGCTTGCGCCGGCGGCTCTTCATATAGACGGCAGGCGGCATGCCGATCCTCTTTTTAAATTTGCGGCTGAAATAAAATTCATCGGCATATCCGACCTTATGGGCAATTTCCCTCAGCTTCGCGCCGCTCTCCGCCATCAGCCGCTTGGCCTGCTGCAGGCGCAGCTCGGCAGCGTATTCCATTGCGCTTTTACCATACTTCTTCTTATACAGATCCACGAAATATTTAGCACTGAAATCAGCGGACTGGGCGACCTGTTCGACGGTCAGCGGTTCCGTATAATGGGCTTCTATGTATTGCCTGGCTTGCTCCAGGGCCGAGTTCGTATCCCGCGGACGCTGCAGAGTGCCTGTCCGGAGCTCATACAGCAGCTCCTGGAAAGCAAGCTGATCCCGGTAGCCGATTGACCCGCCTGTTAGGCCGGAGAGCTGACACAGCCTGCTCCATTTGGCAGCCAGCTCACTTGAGGGATTAAACGGCAGCCTGCCGTCCCCCTCATATAACCGGATTCCCTTCGCCGGGATCAGATGTCCGGTATCTCCTGACTTGCCGTAGGAATATGCTTCAAAATACAAGATATACATCTTAAGTCCTCCGGCCGGCTGCACGAATCCACAGGTTTGTTCCGGTAAAAGAAGCAGCGCTGAACCCGCACTCAGCTCATACTGGGCATGATCAGTGAAAAACTGCACAGAACCGCTTGTCACCACGACAAGTGCATAGGAGAAAAGCAGCTGCTGCCCCAGAGGAGTCTCCCCCGTCCCTTTCAGGGCCTGAACAGACAGAAGCCGGAACGAGAGCCGGTCCCAGTCCACTGCATCCTCTTGTTCTTCTATAGAAGCTAACCGTTGTACGGAATGAACAGATTCCATTTCCTTGCACCCTCCATACTTGACTGATTAATATACCTTAAGTATATTGATAACCATTCTCATTAGCAATGAAATCGAGCTGCTCCCAATAAAAAAATCCCTTCCCCGTCAGAAGACGAAGGAAGGGATTTTCTGATTGTTATTATTCCGCGGTATGATCCACAGAGGCCGCTTGAATGCTGCCGTATGCCCAGTACTGGGCAGGGACATCAGTCCACTTTTGCGCCGCGCTGGTTAATGGAGCGATTCCAAGGGCACGGTTGATGATGGTTACTGTTTCAGCACGGGTTAACGATTGGTTCGGACGGAAGGTTCCGTCTTCATAACCGGTGATAATACCCGCCTCAGCTGTCACTTTTACAGCTGCCTGTGCCCAGTGGCCGGCAATATCGCTGAAGTTAACCCCATTTCCTTGAGCACCCGTAATCAGACGGGACAGAATCGTCGCCATTTCGGCTCTTGTGATCGTCTGATTTGGCTTGAAGCTGCCGTCTTCATAACCTTTCATGATTCCGCTAGCGCTCACCTGATTAATTGCGTTTGCCGCCCAGTGTCCGGCAGCAATATCAGTGTAAGCAGCGCCGGAAATAGCCGCTGACTGGTTAAAGGTACGGGCAATGATGCTGGCAATTTCTGCACGGGTAATACTTTGGCCAGGCTTGAAGGTACCGTCAGCATAACCTGTCATATAAGCCTTCACTTCTACCGCAGGCGCTTGTGCAAGAACGACTGTAAATGTGCTGAACTTGTTTACATTAAATTGAATTCCTGACTTACCGGTTTGACCGTAGGGTACAATTTCACCCTTGGCCAGTTCTTTAGTTCCGTCGCTGTGCTCAATATATACTGCCAGCTGCTGAAGCTCTGCCGGTGTTAACGAAGCGCTGTTAATCGGCAGAACGAGCGTTACAGGACGGTTCTGCAGGTTAGTATCAATCTTGATTGGGCGGCTCACCAGCGTAACAAGCTCGCCCCTGGCCAAGTTTTGAATCTCTGTTCTCGCCCGGGCTTCCGCATCAGAAATCTGCTGCTGTGATTTCAGCGGTACCAGATGGAAGTAAACATCTGACACAAAATTAATCAGGGAGCTGCCTGGTACCTTCACTTCTGCATTCACAGTGAAGAGGTCCAGATTGATCTGATTATCGGCAATTTGTTTGCCGGAAGCTGCAGGAATGGTGACTTTCGTTTCTGCAACCTCATCGTTTGCATCAGGAACAAAGATTCTGGCCGTATTGGAGCCGGCAGCCTTAAGCTCATTGATTGCCCGGAGCACTTGTTCCGGAGTGAACGTCAGCTCATCCTTTTTCACGCCGCTTGCATCCTTTGTGCGGGTGATGGCAACGGATGACACTGTTGAACCTTGTGCTGCACCATTCTCAACGTTCGCAGAAATTGTTTCTGTCGAGGAAGACGGAACACTAGGTGCTGGTGCTGCAGGCGTTGAAGGTCCGGGATTTGCCGGTTCCGGATCTGGTGTGACCGGCACAGGAACAGTTGAGAAGTTCCAGACAGCTTTATCCGCAAAGCCAGCGAAGCTGTTGCCTGCCTCATCCTTAAAGGCGTCAGGCTGAACCACTACATAATAGCTGCCTCCTTGCACCAGCAGACCGCTTGTTTTAATCGTTACAGTTGCGTTTGTGATGCTGACAAGAGCTGTGTTATTTGCTTTAATCGCCGTTACAGCCGAATCAGTTGCCGCATTCATAATCACGATCTCTGCATCTCCGGCGGTTACATTCTCATTAAAGCTTAGTGTAAGCGCAGTTGAGACAGGTACATTGACCGCATTATCTGCCGGACTGAAGGCTGTTACTAACGGAGCTGCTGTATCCGGCAGGCTCGTGGTCATAAACCGCCAGGCTGTAATACCGGTGATACCGGCAAAGCTATTGCCTGCCAAATCTTTAAAGGCTCCTTCAGTAATCCGTACAAAATAACTTGTGCCATATTCGAGATCGTTAACCGGATTAATCGTAACTACGTTATTCTGGATCGTGACATTACCGGAATTAGCCGGAATAGTCACAACCGGATTCATTTCATCCGTGCTTTTGAAAATCTCAATGCGGCCATCTGACTTCACTACATTCTCACTGAACGTAAGAGCCAGATTAGCGCTTGTTGCTACTTCAGTTGCCCAGGACTCCGGCGCATATGTGCTTACCGTTGGCGAGGTTCTATCAGGTACAGCTGTTGTTGTAAACTGCCAGGCCGTGTTATTCGTGATGCCGGCATAGCTGTTGCCTGCCGTGTCTTTGAATGCACCAGATCCGACTCTTACATAGTAACTTGCAGCATAGCCCAGATCATTAGCCGGATTAATGGTTACTACGTTATCCAGAATGACAGCATCCTGGGCGGAAATTGTAGCTACCGGTGTGTTGTTCGCACTGTTGTAGATTACAATGTTACCTTCACCCGCCACTACATTCTCACTGAAGGTAAGCGTCAGGTTCGTTTCAACCGCTACATCCGCTGACCCGTTCTCAGGTGAAAATGCACTTACTGTTGGAGCAGTCGTATCCGGTGCAGCAACAGTTGTAAACTTCCAGGTTGTACTGTCAGAGATACCGGCAAAGTAGCTGCCTCCGGCACCTTTGAATGCGCCAGACTCGATTTGTACAAAGTAGGTAGAGCTGTAGGCCAAATCATTCGGCAGATCAACTGTCACCACATTGTCTTTGACCGCTACAAACGGGGTATTGACAGAAATCGTCATTACCGGATTAACGCTATCCGCACTGTTGAAAATCTTAATGTTGCCATCGGCCTTCGTTACATTTTCGCTGAACGTAAGCACCAGATTAGCATCTTTAGCAACACCTGTTGCTCCGCTCACAGGCGAATACAGGCTTACAGTCGGCGGTGCGCCAATCGTAGTAAATTTCCAGGTTGTATTGTTCGTGATACCAGCATAAGCATTGCCTGCTGTATCTTTGAATGCATTGTCCGCAATATGAACGTAGTAGCCTGAACCGAAGTCCAGATTATCATCCGGATTGATCGTCACCACGTTGCCTTCAATGTTTACATTCTGGGAAGTGACCGGAATGACCACTGGCTGGGCAGTGACATTCGTGCTGTTATACAGCTCAATATTGCCGGTTGCCTTTTGTACATCCTCACTGAAGGTAACTACAAGATTAGTCCCGGTAGCTACACCTGTAGCCCCGTTCGCAGGCGACAATGTGCTCACTGCCGGCGGTGTCGTATCCGGTTCTTCAATGGTTTTAAAACTCCAGGTTGTGCTGTCAGAGATACCGGCGTAGCCGTTGCCTGCCTCATCCCGGAACGCCCCGCTATCAATATTCACATAATAGGTAGCGTCGTACTCGAACAGATTATATGGAGTAATGGTCACCGTCTTGCCAGAAACTGATACTTTTTCTTCTGTAGTGGCCAGAATGGTATCTACCTCTTCAGTAACCCCATTAGCGCTTTTGAAGATTTTGATAAAACCGTTATCCGCCGTTACTTTCTCGTCAAAAGTAAGAGTCAGTACAGCGTCTCTGGCAACTCCCGTAGCCCCGTTCTCTGGAGAATAGGTTTCTGCAATTGGAGCAGCTGTATCTACGGCTGCAACGGTTTTAAATCTCCATGAACCACTTTCTATCGCTTGGTTACCCGTACTTTGACTTTCGTCATAGAACGCATTAGCTTCTACTGTAACTTCATATTCTGTACCGTTAACCAAATCTTTTTCCGGATTAACTGTCACTTCATTGTTTACTACAGTTACCCTGCTGTCATTCGCCGGGATCTCTTCAACAAGAACGGTTTCAGCCGGGGTTGCATCCGAAATGCTGTGAATATATATTTTTCCGTTAGCCGCCTTTACTTTCTGATTGAATGTAAGCGTAAGATCTGCATCGATCTCTACATTCGTTTCAGAATGCTCCGGGGACAGGCCAATAACCTGCGGTGTGTTGACCACTGGCTTTGACATAATCATCGTACCGGAATCACCGACAGCGATGAACCGGTTCAGGCCGGCAAAATACCCGATGGCATTAAGCGTTTTGGTTGTGCCTGATGTATCCAAGTGCCAATTCTGACCCGCATCGTTCGAGTAATACACATACCCGTTGTCTCCCGCTGCCATAAATAAGCTGTTGCCGGAAGCAACTCCATTCAGATTGACCTGCGGATCGGCTGTATAGGCCGCCCCTTTCGTACTGTCCGGAGAGGCTAACACCTTTCCGGAAACACCAACCGCCATGAATTTATCACTGCCGTAGCTGATATCATTCAGCAGCTTGCTGTCTGCTTTAGAAACTTCCGCTTTCCATTCCGTTCCGTTCAGGGAAGAGACAACGGTGCCGTCAGAACCTACAGCCACATATTTGTTATTGCCGTATGCAACAGCATTTAAATGACTCACGGTCTTACTGTCAGTGACTTTCGTCCAGTTAACCCCGTCTGCAGACGTTACAATTTTCCCGCTGTTGCCTACAGCAACAAAAAGATTGCCGCCATAAACGATGCCGTTAAGCGTAGTACTGTCTACCGACGTACCTGCTGACCAGCTTGTGCCGTTATTGCTGGAGGTCAAGGTTTGTCCGTTCGCTCCGACCGTTACAAACTTGCCGCTGCCATAAGCAATGCTGTTAATATCGCCGGTAGTGCCGCTGACAACCTTAGTCCATACTCTGCCATCAGTGGAAGTACCGATCAATCCGTCGGTACCAGCAGTAATATAGGTACTATTCGCAAAGGTAATCGTCTTCAGCGCGCTTGGAGTAGGGGAGCTGAATTTTTCCCAATTGCTCACTCCATTCGTACTCTTTGTAGCAAAAAATATAGCACCCTCTGAGCCAATGATATAATAGCCTGCATCAGTGGCTTTGATTTTCAACAAATTATCCGTAGTACCAGCTACCGAGACTGAACCGTTCCAGCCAGTCGTGCCGTCACCTGAATATAGCAGCTTGCCTGAATCACCGGCAATGAAAAACCGGTTGCTGTTAAAAGATACACTGTTGAGATTCGAGGTAACGCCGCTCGTTCCTTTTGTCCATGTACCCAAAGCGTTCGGAGCGCTCAGAATCTCTCCTTCTGCTCCGGCTGCAACAAACACATTGCCCCCATAACTGATGCCATTCAGATCCTTATCCGAACCGGATTCCTGTTTCGCCCAGGCCGATCCTTCTGAGAAATGAAGGATTGTGCCGTTATCACCCACAGCAACAAACTTGCTGTCACCATAAACAACAGCGTTCAGATCTACATTAACGCCCGAGGCAGGAGCAAACCAGGTAACACCGTCGTCTGAAGAAGTAATTACCTTTCCTGAATCGCCGACCGCGACTAATCTGCCGCCGCCGTATACGATTGCATTTAAGTCATCATTGATACCCGTAGTTTGGGGTGTCCAGGATGTGCCATTTGTAGACGTTATGACTGTCCCGTTATCGCCTACAGCCACAAACTTGGCGTTTACGCCTGTGCCTGCATTAATAATATCGTTCAAGTCGTCAGCTACCCCTGAATTACGGATCGCCCATGTCGTGGAGTTGCTTAATGTACCAATGCTTCCCCCTTCACCGACTACAACTACTGTTCCTGCGCCTATCGTTACTCCATTTGCTTTGTTACCGCTTGGCAGTGGACTAATATTCTCCCAGCTTGCCGGAACTGTCTCTACCGGCAGGGCATATACAGGAAATGCTCCTGTTAATAACAAACTGATCATGAGTAACAACGAGGTATACTTTTTCAAACTCCTGCTCATCAACAATGTAATGCTCTCCCCCTTATTCAATCTAAAAGTTATTCCATAGCTTTGATCCATTTTATCAGGCAGCTCTAAACAAACTCTTAACAAATCTCGACAAAATCCGTTTTATCAGACCATAAACAGGGTATTTTTTTCGAAAATATGCTAAAAGTCTTGTTTCTTTTTAATTAGAAGTGTCTAAAAAGCAAAAAAATGCACAAGGAGCTTTCGCCCGCTTGCGCATTTTTTGATCATCCGCTATTGCCCGAATCCGACCCGCGGCCGCTCCCGCTCTTTGGTCTCCAGTGCAACCGCCCGGATCGACGAGATCGGGATATAGAGCAGCTGATATTCACTCCGGTATTTCACGAACTGCCCGTCAAGCTCCTCCAGCACGCCTTCCCTTACACTCGTTCCGTCCAGAAAACGTACTGCCACCTTCTGTCCCAGCAATTCCTGCAGCATGTTGCCCAGCTCCTTTTCGGTTATAAACTTGAAATCACTTTGTCGATGATGCCGTAATTCAGCGCCTCTTCTGCCGTCATGAAATAATCGCGGTCCATATCCCTTGCGACTTTATCAGCCGGCTGGCCGGTACGCTCTGCTGTGATCTGTACGGTCTTCTCCCTGATCTGCAGAATCCGCCTGGCACTGATCGCAATATCGCTGGCCTGACCCTGTGCGCCGCCGTGCGGCTGGTGGATCATAATCTCGCTGTTTGGCAGTGCGAACCGTTTGCCGGGAGCCCCCGCTAGCAGCAGCAGTGATCCAAAGGAAGCCGCAAACCCCGTGCAGATCGTACTGACCTGCGGTTTGATTACCTGCATCGTATCATAAATGCCGAACCCTGCGGTAGTCGACCCGCCGGGACTGTTAATGAACATCTGAATATCCTTCTCCGGATCCTCTGCCGCCAGATACAGCAGCTGGGCAATGATGCTGTTGGCCAGCTGATCATCTATCGCCGCACCGACAAATACGATCCGGTCCTTCAGCAGGCGCGAGTAAATATCGTAGGAACGCTCGCCTCTGCCTGTCTGCTCTACTACATAAGGAATAACACTCATGCTCCATACCTCCTGGGATTTCATTTCACGTGATACCCGGTAATCGGATGACCGCCGGAAAAAGATACGGAGAATGTTGATAAAAAAAGCTGAGCCTGCTGCGTACCTTTTATCAGGAGAAGTTCGCTTATATAATAGAGGGAACTGAATATACGGTGAGGATTACCGAAACAGATTTGCCGAAAAAGGAGAGGACCGCACATGTTAATACTTGATGAACATGATCTATCGGAACCCGCAGCGAATGAGGGCTTACAGCTGCTTAACACTGCACTCAACCGCTATTGCCTGGCGCTTACCCGCTCCGTACAGGAGGCTGAGGATCTGGTCCAGGATACCTGGGCCAAGGCGCTGCACTACAGCGGCTGGTCTGCCAGCCCTAACCGGCAGGCCCTGCTGCTGCGGATTGCCAAAAACACATGGGTAGACAGCCTGCGGCGGAAATCCGCGCTCAGAAGGGCAATGGAGCGTGGACTTCAACCGGCAGATGCCGCCGCGGATAAGGAACCGCATAGCCTGACAGAGCTCGAAACGGCCTTCCATGCCTTGATTAAAGCTTTACCGCCGCTCCAGCTGACGGTATTTCTGATGCGCGATGTGCTTGGCTATCCGGCTCAGGATACTGCAGACCTGCTTGACACCACCGAAGGTGCTGTCAAAGCAGCGCTGTACCGGGCAAGGCAGGCCCTCGGAGCTGTGCGCAAGGAGCTGGCTGCGGATGGGCCCGCCCTGCCCGAAGGCAGTGATTTCCGGCAGCTGCTGAGCGCACTGGCCAAAGCCTATGAGCAGGGACAGCTCCCTGTCATGCTGGAGCTGCTGCGCCGGGAGAATGCCGCCGGGATTACAATGGCGGCAGGCATCAGCACTGTCCAGGCCCGGTACAGTGCGCTTCGCACTGCTGCTGACCGCACCGGAAATTCCGGGGGCGGCCTGCTGAGAATGGCTTCTTAAAGGGAAAAATCCAGATGAGGAGGGAAATGATGAGAAGCATACTTGTACTCGGAGGAACACGTTTTTTCGGTAAACGGCTGGTACAGCGGCTGCTGAAGGATAAAGATACGGAAGTAACCATATTAACGAGAGGACAGACGGAGGATGATTTTGGTGAGCAAGTTACCCGGCTGACTGCCGACCGCTCTGATGCGGAAGCGCTGGCTGATGCAGTGCGCGGCCGTCATTATGATGTGGTCTACGACAACATCTGCTACTCGCCAGACGATGCGGCGGCGGCGGCCCGGATTTTTGCAGATACTGCAGGCCGGTATATTCTGACATCCAGCCTGTCTGTCTATGATCCAAGCAAGCAAATGCTGCGTGAAGCCGATTTTGACCCGGTACATTATCCTGTCACCCTCGGTCCCAAGGAAAATTTCAGCTATCAGGAAGGCAAACGGCTGGCCGAGGCCATATTGCTGAACCAGACCGCTTTTCCTGCGGCAGCCGTCCGTTTTCCGATTGTACTGGGAACAGATGATTACACGCGCCGGCTGCATTTTCATATTGAACACATTCTGGAAGGCAAGCCTGTCGGTATACCGAATCCTGAAGCGCTGATCTCTCTTATCCGGTCTGATGAGGCTGCTGACTTCCTGTATTGGCTGGGCTTCTCGCCGCTGACCGGACCTGTTAACGCCTGCTCGGACGGGGCCATTTCAATTAAGGAAATTATCTCGCTGATCGAAGCCGTTACAGGCAGACAGGCAATCACCCCAGGCCGGTCCGCAGAATCTGATATGTCCCCGTTTGGCATTAGCGAGTCCTGGCATATGGATACAACAAAAGCCCGCTCTGCGGGCTTCGTCTTCCTGCCGCTTACCGGCTGGCTGCCTGAACTGGCTGCAATACTACACGCGTCACTCAGCGATCGCCAGTAACGGAGCCTCGTCTTCGTTGTCCTTGCTGCTGCGGGCTTCCTCTATAATCAGCAGCTGCCCGCCCTGCGGCTTGGAATCCTCTTCCTGTCCGATCTTAAATACGTTAATCTCCCTGAACAGCCGCTGTGAAATCTCGCTGATTTCCAGCGCCTGCCGGGCGATATCATGAATGGCCTGATCCTGCTGGGTGCTCGATGCGTTGACCTCCTGAACGCCTGCTGCTGTCTGTTCAGCTACAGAAGCTACGGAATGGATCGATTCGCCCAGCCGGGAATTGATGGTCCGCGTCACTTCCACCTTGCCGTGGATCTGGGCAATCTGCCGGCTGATTCCGGCAATCGAGCTGTCAATCGCCTTGAAGGAGGCAAGTGTTTCGGCAACCTGGGAGTCCTGCTCTTCCAGGCTTTTTTTGGTTTCCAGCATATCCTCCTGGAATTCCGCCATGCTCTCCTGCAGCTCGCCGATAATCCGGCTGATCAGGATGGAGGAATCGCTGGTCTGTACAGAGAGGTGACGGACTTCATCGGCGATAACAGCAAAGCCCCTGCCGGCCGCCCCTGCCCGCGCTGCTTCAATCGCAGCATTCAGCGAAAGGATATTCGTCTGTTTCGAGATTTCTGTAATCGAATTGGTGATTCGTGAGATGTCCCCGGACTGTTCAACAAGCTTTTCAAGCGCCTTATACACTTTGCTGATAGAAGTATTGGAGCGTTGTGAGATGCGCTGCAGCTCGCCAATGGTTTCCGAGCCTTTGCGTGCATTATGATCCGCTGTTCCGCTTGTAACCAGCATGCCGTCCGTATATTCGGTAATCTCTGCAACCTCACGCTCCAGCTCCTGCAGCAGCAGTGCACTCTGTTCAGACTGTACAGCCTGCTGGTCAGCCCCCACTGAAATTTCCTGAATCGTCCTGACAATTTCCTGATTTGTATTCGCGGTAACCGTTGAGGATTCCTGGAAGGACCGGGAATAATCCGCCAGCGTCGAAGCAACCTGAACTGTCTGGCGCAGCATATCACGCACTCTGGTTACCATATGGTCAAAATGGAAGCTGAGCCGTCCCAGCTCATCATTATACGGGGAATTGATCTGCTGGCGCAGATCGCCTTCGGCGATATTGCGCAGTGCGTGCTGCAGCTTACCCACCGGAGTAAGGAACGAACGTGTCAGCAAGACAGCAAGGATAAGCATGAACAATACTACTGCACCTGCGGCATAATAAACAATGGAAACGGTATTCTGGAGCAAGCTGAAGGATTCAGCCTGCGCCTGCTCCGCATAATCAGCAGCCGACGTATAGAGCGTGGTGTTGATCTTCAGCAGCTGCTGATGGACAGCAAGGGCTTTTGTATGCAGACCGTCGATCTCCTCAAGCACAGTCAACGGGTCAAGGCTGGGATCCTCAAGCGTTACTATCAGCTTACCAACATAACCGGTGTACATATTTATTGCGGTATTCAGCAGCTGCAAATCCTTCCATGCGGTGGTTTCCTTTTCAAAACTGACCGTGGCCACAGCTTCCTTCAGCTGCTGCTGCTTGTCCATAAACGGCTCTGCCAGCTCCAGGTCACTGGATTCGGCAAGTGAGGTTTCCAGGCTGTTCAGCTCCTGCAGCAGCTGGGTGATGGTCGAAACGGTAATTCTTTTTTCCATCTCCGATTTCTGGCGTTCCATTGACAGCTCCACTTGGCTAATCTTCTGCCCCTGAAGCAGAGCAACTCCTAAAAAGATCAGCGAAATCGCAGTAAAACTAAGAATCAGCTTCCATTTCATGGATAAGTGCAGCAACCTTCTTTTCAAGCCAATCATCCCTTCTATTAAAGCTTTTGTCATTTCTTTATGTATGTAATTTTTGCGACAAACTCATTGTAGAAGCTGGATATTAACGGCTCTCCGGGGTTTTGTATGCGGAGTGTAAAGAATCTGTTGCAATATTGTAAACCGGGATACATCCATGGAACATAAAAAGGCAAGCACCCCGGGGGCACCTGCCTGAACCATTTCGTTTGTAAAAAGCTTTACTGAGCAGCACTCTCATCCATGTACACAACTTCCCAAAGATGCCCATCCAGGTCCTGGAAGCTCCAATTATACATGAAGCCATGATCGACCGGAGCATTAAACGGCTTACCGCCGGCATCCAGCGCCTTCTGCACCAGCTCGTCCACCTGTTCTTTGCTTGCAGCGGAGAAGCAGGTAATGACCTCTGCATGGGCAGCAGCATCAATGATCGTCTTGTCCGTAAATGTGCCGAAATAATCCCGTGTCAGCAGCATCGCATACGAATTACCGTTAATGATCATACAGGTTGCATTCTCATCCGTAAACTGAGGATTAAACTCAAATCCGATTGCCGTAAAAAATTCAATCGACCTCTGCAGATTGGCTACGGGCAAATTAATAAACAGCTGGCCTGCCTGAAATCCCATTCGCTGATCACCTCATACATGTATTTGGGGGTGCACCGCTCCATTATAGCATGTAGTGTTCCAGAACAATAAAATTTAAAATACCCGCGCCGCAAAAAATGTCCGGCATGTGTATCACTTTATTTGTGGCGCGGAATATTGCCTGCTGTCCGCCAGTGTTACTGCACAGCCTTCAACAGCTTAGCCAGCAGCTGCGCTGTTTCTTCACGGGTTGCCGAGGCCTGCGGGGCAAAGTTAACCTTGCCGCCCGCCGCTGCCTGGCCGGACAGGATGCCTGCCTGCTGGACTGCTTTTGCAGCTTCCTGAGCGTAGCTGCTGATTGATGCCTGATCAGCGAAGCTTGCAGCTGCCCCGCCGTTCACCGGTAGGCTCCAGTTCATCGCTTCAGCCAGACGGACAATCATCACCGCCAGCTGCTCCCGTGAAACATTGGCCTCAGGCGTAAACTTGCCGTCGCCTGTACCGTTCACGATTCCATTCACACTGGCCCAGCCGACCGCAGCAGCGAAATAATCACCTGCCTGCACATCAGTAAAGCTGCCGGAGGTTGAATTACCCAGCTCGGCACCCGCGAGGCGGGCCAGCAGCAGTGCTGCGTCCCCGCGGCTCAGCTTGCTTTTCAGGCCAAACTGCTCTGCCGAAATACCGGAAATGATACCGCGTGCCGCCAGGTAAGTGATAGAATCCTGCGCGTAGCTGGATGCTGTATCGGTAAACGCCGGCTTGTTATAACCGACGGCATATACCGAGAAATGAGAAGTTCCGAAGGTCAGCTGGCCGGTTTCCGCATTATAGCTGCTTGCCGGGAGCACCGTCAGCCCGCCTGCTGGTGATACATAATAAGCGACCACTGCAGCAGCATCTTCTCCCGCAGCGAGTGTATAAGGGACACTTACTACCGCTCCGCCGGTGCCAAAGCTGGAAACGTTACGGCTGCCGGTCTTAACCTCAAGGCTCACTACCGGGCGGCTGCCGATCAGGCTTGAGCCGGTTGTGAGATTTGCAGCAGCAATCGTCAGGCTGACTGCTTCACCTGCAGCTGCAGTCCGGATAGCCGAGACAGCGGCACGGTCCAGGGAAACTGAGCCGGTTCCGCTTGTAAAGGTCACGGTCTGCGCTGTGCTGCCGGCAATCTCGGTCCACGCTGCCGCAGGAATAGTCAGCGTAGCCGCCCCCGCAGCATCACCCGCTGCCGTGCGGAATACCAGTTCGTCCGCCGCTGAGGTTTTCAGTGCCTCTACAGCAGCCGTCACATCCGCAGCGCTGACCGGATATGAAGAATTGCCTGCTGTATCCACTGTTGCTTTTACTTCCAGTACAGTCTTACCGTTGGAAGTGCTCACAGCAGTAGCCGGTGTGGTTACCCCTGTAGTTGAGCCGCCCGATGGACTTGAACCCGGCTGGCTGATGACCGGATCGGCAGCCTGCACAGTCACCTGTGCTTCAGCCAGACCATAGCCGTCTGCACTGTACACAGAGATTACGGCTGTTCCCGCGGTCAGCGGCGTGACCTTGCCTGCCTGATCTACTGATGCAACGGCTGTATTGGAGGAGCTCCAGCTCAGCCCTTCCGCTCCTTCACCCGCAGGCAGCACTGCTGCTGTAAGCACAGCTGGCGTACTGCCGGCCTGCAGGGACAACGCAGTCTTATCGAGCGTTACCTTGGTCACATTGAGCTGGTAGATTGCAACCGTTCCTCCGACTTCATTGGCGACCAGCACGAGCGGCAGTCCGGTCGGGCTGTCAGCTGCCGCAATAAACTCGATTCCTTCCGGACCGGTGTCTGTCTCCAGATTGTTCTTCGGGGTGAACTCGCGTGTATTAATATAGTTCACAAACTCCGGCTGCTCCGGGTTGGTCACATCATAGGTCATCAGACCGCCGATCCGCTCCAGCCCGACAAAAGCCAGCGCCTTCTGTCCCACCTTGCCGATCTTTACATATTCCGGCTCAGGCCCTTTTTTGCTGCTGCGGCTGTCCAGGGTAGTATTGCTGTTGCTGGCATTGAAGGTTGCCGGCAGCCGTTCAGCCGTAATCTGCTCGAAATCGCTGCCGCCGTCATACACCTGCTTCATGTCAGAAGCGTCCCAGATGGAGAAGGAACGGCCGCCGTACAGATAAATGCCGTCATGCCCCATATCCGACATCACTTCAACACCGTCATACTTTGTTGTTCCGGCCAGGAACTTAGCGGCATCCGAGTCCGGATTGAGCGAGCCCTTTATTTTACCGATGGTGCTGGCATTTTCCTTGCTGTCCCATTCCGTTGCATCGCCTTCGTTGGCTGTGAACAGATATGTTTTACCGTTAACCGTGTACTGGCTGATTCCATCCGGCATGTATACACCGAAGAAGGGTACATTCTCCAGTTGGATCTTGCCGTCATTCACCAGGTCGAGCGCGTTGCCTGGAGCATTCAGGTTCTTCACTCCCAGACCTTTAACCGACAGCAGCTTGCCGGAGGCAATATCTACAGCTGCAATTGCGTTATTCTCCTGAAGACTGACATAAGCCGTTTTCTGGTTTTCGGACAGCTCGATAAATTCCGGCTCCAGATCACGCACGGCATCTTCCTTCGCGCCTTCACCGGTAATCAGCTTCGTCTCCGGGTCTACCGCCCCGCGGATATGCACAAGATCATCAATGACCGCAGGGTTATCGAATTTCATCCGGTTTACGACTTTGGTCACAGTGTCAATAATAGTCACGCTGCCCTCAGGATCACCTGCCAGCGTACGCGGCTCTGCTTCATCAGCAGTCAGAATATACCGGCCGTCTGCCGTGTATTTGACCATGTCCGGCTGAACTCCGGCTTCAAAGGTTTCGAGCAGCTTGCCGTCATAATCCAGCACAAGCACCTTGCCGTTCTTCATTGCATCGGCTTCCTGCACCGCAACAGCAATCCGCTTGGTTGCTGTGTTGATGTCCACGCTGGTCAAATCACCGTAAACAAAACCGCCTGTCTCGGACAGTTCCTCTACATTGATGCTTGTCTCTTTTTCCGGATGCGCACCGTCTTTAAGGTTAACGATATCTACTGTTGCCGGCTGCGCCGAACCGTTTACCAGATAAAATTTACCGTTGTCACGGTTATATCTGACAATCTCGGCCACACCGCCGTTCTTATTCGTCGTTCCAACGGAATATCCGCCGATTTTGGTAATGCTGATTACATCCTGCTTGGGATCAGCAGCGGGCTTGCCCACATCCAGCTTAAGTATCCCGGTAACCTTGGCCGGTGTTGCCGAGCTGTCATAAACGGTATAGCTTACAGTGGATATGCCTGCTGCCAGCGGTGTTCCGCTAATTGTTCCGGTAGCTGCATCCAGCTTAAGGCCTTCCGGCAGCCCCTCTGCTGTGAAGGAGTATGGCTGAACGCCGCCATACACCGACAAAGCAACCGTATATGGTGCACCTGCGGATGCCGCCGGCAGTTCGGTGGTGCCTACGCCGAGCGCCGGCGCCTTGACTCCCCATGCTCCGTCTGTGCTGCTGTGCGGCTTCATCAGATTCATTCCGGCCGCATCCAGATTGTCGAAGCTGATCTGCTTCAGATCGCTTTTATTGTTGTCTGTATCGGTAAAGTCTGCGCGGCGCACGGACTTCTGCTTGGAGGTTCCCTCCTCCTTACCTGTCGGATAATCCCCTTCATAGCCGTCGATGACGGAGCCTTTGTCATTACCCGCCGTGCCGATCATGTCCACGTAAGCGGATGTTTTGCTAGTGAACGGGTTGACTGCAGTCAGCAGGTCCGTATTGCTCAGCAGTACAACCTTCATGCCTTTGTTATTAAAAAGAAGCCCGTTCCACGTCTGATCGCCCTTCCCGCTGATGTCGCTCTGGAAGGTAGGGTTATTTTTGCTATCCGTAATGAGGTATGAGGAATGTGCCTTGATGGTTCCGCTTAGCTCCAGCCTGCTCCAGGCCCCGCTCATTGCCGGATCGGAGTATTGCAGCGACCAGCCGCTCAGGTCCACATCTGTATCTAAAGGGTTATAAAGCTCAATATAGCCGTGTGAAAAATAACCGCCGGTAGTATCCGCATCCCCTCCGCCATACACCTGGTTCACGATAATATGAGGAACATTTACATTATAAGTGCCGTCAGCATTATACGGAGTGCCCGGCAATTGTGCCACAGCGGCAGCAGCTGGAGTTACGCTCCAGGCGGGAACCAGCACGAGTTCAGCAGCCAACAGCAGAGAGAGTAGGGTTGTACCTGATCTTTTCAATTTCGTTGTCACTCCTATTATGTTAATTTTTAAATAACTATAGTAGACGAGTGTTTACTGGCATGCCGTTTTGTATCAACGGAACGTAAAGTACCCGGACAAGCCCCTCTAATTGAAAAAAAGCATTAACATTCCGCTGACTCCCATCAAATATTCACCTGTTATGATCAGGGCAATCAGAGCTCTGGAGGGGATATTGATGCGTCTTGCCCTGTTTTCAGACACTTATCTTCCGCAGACTAACGGCGTTGCCCGTACGCTTCACCGGCTGACCGGCCATCTGCACCGGCGCGGTATCGAACATTTGCTGTTTACCCCGACATCGGTCTCAGAGGAGAACTGCGACGATCCTGTACGCAAAATTTCCAGCATCCCCTTCTTCCTGTATCCGGAGTGCCGGCTGGCCCTGCCTGGTCTATCCTCCATTCAGAATGAGCTGCGCTCCTTCCGCCCCGATCTCCTGCATATGGCTACCCCCTTCAACCTCGGCCTAAGCGGACTGCGCTATGCCCAAAAGCATAACCTCCCGCATATCGCCTCCTACCACACCCATTTCGACCGTTATCTCGGCTATTACCGGATGCGCGGGCTGATTCCGCTGTACTGGAAATACATGAAATGGTTCCACCGTACCTGCGATGCCGTGCTGGCACCCTCCCAGGAGACTGCCGGGGTTCTGCGGGCACACGGTTTTTCCGGCTTACGGCAATGGTCCAGAGGCGTCGACTGCGGACTGTATGATCCGGCTAAGCGTTCGTCAGAGGTGAGGGATCATTTCGGGATCAAGGCTCCGCTGCTGCTGCTCTATGTAGGACGGGTCGCTCCGGAAAAAGATCTCCCCACCCTCATGGCGGCCATGCGCCTGTTGCCGGATTCCGTTGCCGATGCCGTCCATCTGCTGGTGGTGGGCGATGGGCCGCTTCTGCCGGAGCTGCGGGCTGACGCCCCCCGCAATGTCAGCTTCGCCGGCAGCCGGCAAGGCGGGGAGCTGGCAGAGCTGTATGCCTCCGGCGACCTGTTCGTGTTTCCGTCCAGTACGGAAACCTTCGGCAATGTCGTGCTGGAGGCCATGGCCTCCGGCCTGCCGGTAATCGCCGCAGATGCAGGCGGCCCGGGCGAGCTGGTTCTGCCCGGCCGGAGCGGGCTGCTGCTTCAGCCGCAGCAGCCCGCCGCGATGGCCGAAGCCATCTGCCGGCTGACACAGCAGCCGGTGCTGCGGCTGGCGATGGGCCGGGAGGGCCGGCGGCTGGCGCTCAGCCGCTCGTGGGATGAGATTTTTGACCGGCTCATCAGGGACTATGAGGAGGTCATCGAGGCCCGGCGCGGGAAGGATAGCGCAGGGATTTTTACAGCATAGCGGCGGGATTGCAGGACGTTGGAAGGACGAGATGGCGGTATGACCAATTAGCTGATGAGATGGAAAGACGACGGATTGTCGGGATCGTGGGTTGGCTGGCTGGTTGGCGAGATGGCGGTATGACAATTGGTGATGGAATTTGAGGTAGCTGAGGCATTTTTGCCTTTCATTTCGCCATCTGGCCTGTTTTCGCCGAAATCAGAGGCATTTTTGCCTTTCATTTCACCAACTGGCCTGCTTCTGCTGAAATCAGAGGCATTTTTGCCTTTCATTTCGCCAACTGGCCTGCTTCCGCCGAAATCAGAGGCATTTTTGCCTTTCATTCTGCCACCAGGCCTTCTTCTGCTGAAATCAAAGGCATTTTTGCCTTTCATTTCGCCATCCGGCCCGGTTTCGCCGAAATCAGAGGCATTTTTGCCTTTCATTTCGCCAACTGGCCTGCTTCCGCCGAAATCAAAGGCATTTTTGCCTCTCATTTCGCCATCCGGCCTGCTTCTGATGAAATCAGAGGCACGTATGTCCTTGATTGCTAATAACTAGTACTCCTACTATCTCCGCCATCACCAGTCAACTGCCCCCATCTACCGCTTTGCTGTAAGTAAACAACAAAGCCCGCCCAGCCTCCTGCAATAGAAGGTTGGACGGACTCATTTAGCACTCTAGGTAGTATTTACTCTATAAGCTTTAGAATCTATCTGCTTTTAGTTCTATCTGCTTTTAGTTCTATCTGCTTTTGGTTCTATCAGCTTTTGGTTCTATCAGCAAACGACCTGCCAGCGTGCACAATTCTTCATTACTAGTATGACACTCCGCTCTACAAGCGGGAATCTTAACTCCCCTGCTGATAGCACCAGCTTTTCACCTGCTATCGGCACCTGATAGTAGCACAAGTCCAGTCCGCTAACCCTAGTACTGTTCAGAAATCTCCTGAAACTTTTGGCAGCATTTCACAAAAATCTCCACAATATCGGGGTCGAAATGCCGGCCGGCATCCCCGACAATAATTTCGACTGCCTGTTCATGGCACATCGCCTCCTTATACACACGCTTGCTGGTCAGCGCATCGTATACATCGGCAACGGCCATGAGCCTCGCCGACAACGGAATCTGCTCTCCGGCCAGTCCTTGCGGGTAACCGGTACCGTTCCATTTTTCATGATGGGAATAGACGATTTCCTTGGCAAACCGCAGAAACGTTTCGGTGCTGTCCATCAGCCGCTCGGCACGCAGCACAGCATCCCTGCCCTGGGTCGTGTGCGTCTTCATCACTTCAAACTCTTCGTCCGTCAGCTTGCCCGGCTTCAGGAGAATATGGTCAGGGATACCCACCTTGCCGATGTCATGCAGCGGTGCCGAGGTAACAATCAGGCTGATATGCTCGGGACTAAGGATGTCCGCATATTTTTCCGTCCGGCTCAGCTGGGTGGCCAGCTCCTTGATATACAGCTTGGTTCTTTGAATATGATTGCCTGTCTCCGGATCACGCATTTCCGCCAGCGCTGCCATCGCCATAACCGAGACCTCCTGAATCAGCGATATTTCCTGCATGCGCCGGGAGATTTCCGCTTCGAGATACTGATTTTTATCGGCAAGAAAATCATTAGAGCGTTTCAGGGTCAGATGTGTCTTCACACGTGAAAGAAGAACCGGTGCGCTGATCGGCTTGGTAATATAATCAACCGCACCGGAATCGAAGCCTTTGTTCTCATCCTCCACTTCTTCCTTCGCCGTCAAAAAAATCACCGGTATATCTCTCAGCACCTCGTCCAGCTTCAGCCTGCGGCAGGTTTCATATCCGTCCATGCCCGGCATCATAATATCCAGCAGAATCAGATCAGGGGGAGCAGCCCCGGCAATCTGCAGCGCCTTTTCGCCGTTCGTTGCCACCTTTACCTTGTAACTCTCTTTCAACAGGCCACTGAGCAGTGCGATATTGTCCGGCGTGTCGTCAACGGCTAAAATAACAGGTCTTGTGTCCAGCATTGTTTACATCAACCTCTGTTCATAATGACTTTCAAGGATTGTCTGCCGGGTAATCTCAACAGCTTCCTCGTATTCAAACCGGCCGATGCTTCGCTCCAGCCGGTTAACCGTATCGGGCTGCATCAGACCGGTGACCGAACCTCTTATAGCGGTATAATAATCAACGGCTTCGCTGTCATTGTCCAGCAGCAGCCCCAGCAGACGCTGAAGCAGCTGCACAGGCGGGTCTGCCAGCTGTGCGCTCTCCACTGCCGGCACTGCAGAACGCGTTTGGCTGCCCAGCTGCCTGCGTATTTCTTCAGAGCTGTCCTGCACCGCCGATTCGAGTCTGTGCAGCAGCACCTCCAGTACTTCCGGCTCCGCAGCCCTTGTGATCATTTTACCCAACGTACCGGCAAGGCTTTGTACCTGAGTAACCCCGATATTGCCCGAGAGCCCCTTAAGGTTATGGGCAAGCATTTCCACTGCCGCAGCCTCTTCTTTCCAGAGCGCCTGGCGCAGATTTTGAACAGCTTCACGCTGACTGTCCGCATATTTCAGCAGCAGGCTGATATATAATGTCCGGTTCTGCCCCACCCGGTTCAGGCCGCCGGCAGTATCAATTCCGCTAAGCCGCAGGATTGACAGAGCATCTGTCTCTGTATCTACCTCTGTATCTTTATCTTTATCTTTATCTGTATCTGTATCTACACCTGTAACTATATCTGCGCCCGCACCGGCACCCGGGCCAGCCGCAATAACCTCACTCTCTGCATCACGCCTGGCCGTCCCGTCAGCAGCCCATCTGCCGATCGTGGTGAGCAGCATATCCGGATCAACCGGCTTGGCGACATGCCCGTTCATGCCTGACGCAAAGCTGCGCTCCCGCTCCTCCTGCATTGTCCGGGCTGTCATGGCGATCACCGGCAGCCCCGGTGCCAGCTCACGGATTCTCGCAGCCGCTTCAAAGCCGTCCATCTCCGGCATTTGCAGATCCATCAGCACAATGCCGTAAGGCCGGTCTGCAGGCATCGCCTCCACCATCCGCACCGCTTCGGCTCCGTTGACGGCCAGATCCGGCAGCAGGCCCTGGCTGATCAGCAGCTCGGCGGCAATCTGCCGGTTGATCTCATTGTCCTCCGCAACAAGCACCCGGATTCCTGTGAGCTTATAATCCTTTTCATGGACGGGGGAAACCGTTTCCGGGAGCATCACGGCCGGCAATTCCTCATGCTGCACAAGGTCGAACCAGGCGGTAAAAGCAAAGGTACTGCCCTTGCCCTCCTCACTGTCAACCCACAGGCTGCCGCCCATAATCCCTACCAGCTTGCGGCTGATAGCCAGCCCCAGCCCCGTTCCGCCAAACTTCCGCGTAGTAGAGCTGTCTGCCTGAGTGAAGGCCTGAAACACCTTGCTTTCGGCCTCCTTGCTCATGCCGATACCGGTATCACGCACACTGATCTGCAGCTTAACTCTGCTGTCAATCACGCTATTCAGTTCAACAGCAATTGAAATCTCACCCTCCTCGGTGAATTTAATTGCATTGCTGAGCAGGTTGGTAATAATCTGCCCCAGCCGGAGCGGGTCACCGCTCAGCCGGGCAGGCACATCGGGCAGAATTTCACACCGCAGCTGCAGTCCTTTTTCCCCGGCACTCTGGCTGGACAGATCCAGCGCTCCAGAGATGACCTCCATGAGTGTAAATTTCATGTTTTCCAGCTCCAGTTTGCCGGATTCCACCTTTGAGAATTCTAGAATTTCATTAATAATGCCCAGCAGCGAAGTACCGGCATTATGTATTTTGGAAATATAATCCTGCTGCACAGGATTAAGTGCGGTTTTCAGCGCCAGATAGGCCATTCCGATTATGGCATTCATCGGCGTGCGGATCTCATGACTCATGTTCGCCAAAAATTGTGATTTGGCCGCCGTCGCTTCCTCCGCCAGATTAAGCGCGTACTTCAGCTCCGCTTCCTTCCGTTTGGCTTCGGTGATATCCTCGGATACGCTAAGCAGATACAGGGGCTGTCCCTCCGCGTCCATAATCGGCAGCTTGGTGGTCAGCACATATCTGAGGTTGCAGTGCTCGCCGTCGTCGGGAATGATCTCGATCTCGCTGAAGGTCTGGCCTGTGGCAATTACTCTTTTATCGGCCTCCATCAGCCTGCGGGCAATCTCCTCCGGGAACACCGTCTGCAGATCAAGACCAACCAGCTCATCAGGCGTTATACCCAGGAAATCCGCACTCGCCTGATTGGCCTTAAAGATTTTCAGATGCTGGGCATCCTTCACCGTAATCATTACCGGTATATGGCTGATAATGGCGTCAAGGAAATTCCGGTTATCCAGGATCTCTTTTTCCTTATGCTTCAGGTCACTGATGTCTGTCATAATCCCCAGATAACCGCCGACCGAATGATCAGACAAGCGGAATGCAGACAGGGAATACAGAATATGATGATCCTCTCCTGAAGCAAAGGTTCTGAGAATCTGCCGGACAGAGGATCTGCCTGTTGCCGCCACCTTTGTCATCATCTCACTGAGGTTGCGGTACCCGTCCTCCGGCAGATGCGGCAGCATACTCATCGGAATACCGGCAAGCCTACTGCGCGACACCTGAAAAGCCTGCTCATAAGCGTCATTACAGCCAAGAAAGCATTGCCGGTCATCAATATAAAAAAGCGGATGCGGCAGCGTATCAATTAACTGCGAGGTGAAGTACAGCTGGTCCGACAGCTCTTTTTTCATCCTTTTGTATTCGGAAATATCCTCTTTAATGCCGACGTAATGGGTAACCTCGCCGCTTTCATTTTTGATGGAGGAGATCAGCACCGCTTCCGTGTATTCGTCGCCGTTTTTTTTACGGTTAACAAATTCCCCGTGCCACTTCCCTCCCGCACCCAGTGTTTCATTTAATTCGCTGTAAATCTCACGCCTGGTCTTGTCTGTCTTCAGGACAGATGGTGTTTTGCCGAGGATCTCCTCTTTGGAATATCCGGTTACCTCAGTAAAATAAGGATTGATATATTCAATACGCCTGTCTTTATCAGTAATCAGAATGGACAAGGGCGCCTGCTCAATAACATCCAGATAGAGCCGCAGCTTCTCGTTGTACTCCCTTTCGGTTTCGAGCATTTTTTTGGCGGCAATCGTTTGTTTGGCATACAGGCGGACGATGAAATAAGCCATAATGATGATCGTAAAATACAGAACTACATAAACAGAGAAGCCCTTCAGCAGCACAATCATCACAGGGTAGATTAAAAAGAGGCTCCCGCCCTTCAGCATTCGCGGACTATTCTCCGGCAATGCTGCCGTCTCGGCCTTGCTGGTCTGACGCTTCCCAATCATAATACCGCTGGCCGTAATGCTTGCGATGGAGAGCCTGTACAAGCTGTCTATGTAAGGACTTGCGATCATTCCGCCGTGCAGCGCCTGGATCAGATCAAGTGTCCCGATCAGGGCAATCCCCGAAATCAGGATCATAAAGCCGCTTGTACGCTGGCTGCTGTCCATATAGATCCAGATCAGGATAAGTCCGGACAGCACCAGCAGCGGTACGAGCAGATAAAAGAATACGGCGAACGCCTGCAGGCTGCCCGGCATCCAGCGAAAGGTTTCATCCTGAAAAAAGATAAACCAGACACTGCCCACAATACACTCTGCGGTTGTAATCTGATCCCACAGCACCTGAAGCCTGCTGATCCGCTTCCTGAGCAACATGTAAATCTGCATAATGCCGACCAGAATCGCCATTCTCGCCGGAATGTGAACCATCACTGCCAGCAGCACGCTATACGGGGCTTCCCCAAATGCGATTTCCATGCCTCCGGGAAATAGAGCCATAAAGAGGTTCGCTGCTGACCACAGCAGAAAAGCAGCCTGAATCCAGTGCCGTGATCGGCTTATTTCAGGCCTCCCGCCTCCCCCTCTTTTCCAGTGAGCACAGAAAACCAGCAGCGGTCCGCCTACTATAATGATCATCCACAGTATCTTGCTGTACTGCACCTCTACCCAGATACAGGCCAATATGTAACACGCCAGAGCTGTCCATAACCATAACCTGCTTGTCCTGCCTTTCTCCATCCACCGCTAACCACCTTAATCTCTATTTCTATAATAACTCCTTACAACAGGTACTCTGCCGACTCTTAATAGTGTTGTTTCATTCTACCTCCATATGCTATCTTATTCCTACTACTTTTTTCGACATTCTTCTGCACAAAAATTAGCCCGGCCAAGACTCCACCTGGGAGTTTAGCCGGGCTACTATTAGGGATGGCCGTGAAATTAATGTGGTCGCTACATGCTGGCTTCAGCACCCTCATCCTGGTCTCGCGAAAAGTACCGGTCTGCACAATCCTTGACCAGAAATTCCCGGGAATCTTCATGTAACTTCAATAGCTGGTTTAACACAAAAATCCGCTGGACATTATCCTCTGCATACATGAACAGCTGCTGCTTATAATAATCAATCTGCCGCTGGCTTGCCCCGGAAGGCCGGATGCTTTTTTCATACACATTTAGTAATTGTAAATGCAGCCTATAAACCTCTTCATCATTCATAATGGCATCCCCCTGTAAAAACAGTTCTTAGATGCCATTGTCTCCATCTCTCAATAATTCATACTTATTGATAGAGTTCTTGCTTATATTTTATGTAATAATCCCCGAAAGGCAGCTCTCTGCTTCTCTCCAGCTTATGGTAGCCCAGTCTCTGAAGCACTGCGACCCGGTGCACCGCCTGCGGAACCGCCTTGGTTAACACGCCGCTGAAGGTGAAATGCTGCGGAAACTGCAGCTCTACCAGCTCTATCATTTCAGACAAAACATCAGCCTGCTCATACTCAGAGGCCAGATCCAGTCTCAGAATACCGGCCTCACCCTTTTCATCCCCCTGCACAAGCTTCCTTGTGAAAAATTCGATGGTACCGATTGCCCGCTCTGACTTCCGTTCGACAATACTGAACCGCACATAGGCCCGTGTCTTATATTCTCCCAGCCAGGCTTCGATACAACGCCCCATTTCCTCAAGCGTGGTCATCCTGAAATCGGAATGGCAATTGTCGCTGTTGAACAGAGGATGGGAATCGGGATCACTATAGCATCTAAGCAAATCTGCAGCATCGTCCATCTGGACCAGCCTTAGGCTGAAGCTTCCGGTTTCATATACGGGACAACAGGTATAAGGGTCTGTAATGCCAAGGTTCATGGTTAATCCTCCTTATTGAATGGGAATGAATCCATTATATGCAGGTAAACCGGACAACAGCCTGTCGTCATTCCTCATATTGCTGCACAATCATCCGGGCATGGCTCTGCAGCCGCCGGCGCAGCGTCTCAGGCTCCAGCACGGTACAGGAACCGGCGTTCAGCAGCAGGATTCCGAACCAGCCGCTTTCCGTCTCAGGCACACTGAATTGCAGGATCAGCTCAGAACCGTGTTCTTCAACTACTCTGGCATTCGGAAAAGCTTCTTCCAGCTGAACCCTCCTTCCGGCAGGACAGGCAAGCTTGATGCTGATGCAGGGCCGCACATCCTGATGGGCAGCAAGCAGCTGCTCCGCGTTTCCGTGACTATGAATAAAGGTATGACCGGTATTCCGGATTTCCCTGATCCTCGACAAACGGAACAGCCGGTAATCCTCACGTCCGCAGCAATAGGCAAACAGATACCAGGCATGCCATCTGTATGACAAAAGCAAGGGCTCCACATAACGGCTGGAAACAGACTGCTGCGCATCTGTGTACTGAAACTGGACCGCAGTCCGGCTGCGGATCGCCTCTTCAATAACTTCGACTGAATGTATGGTTCCGCTGCCTTCACGCAGCGTATCCAGCTGCAGCCGGAACGGCTGCTCAGACGAAAGCCCCGCCGGGGACAGGGAGATCATTTTTTCTACTGTTTCCTCTGCCCGCCTGCTGTTATAGCCTGAGACCAGCCCCTTTAACGCGGTCAGAATGTACATGTAATCCTCTGACTGGAGCAGCTGCCTGTTCATTTTGTAGCTGTCCAGTATATAATAGCCGCCGTTTTTGCCCAGTATGGAGCCTACCGGGATGCCCGCCCCGCCAATCGAGTCCATATCACGCTGAATCGTACGCGGAGAAACATCAAATTTCTCAGCCAGGGCACGTGCACTGACCACGTCCCTGTTAAGCAGGTATACCACTATGCCCAGCAGCCTGTTTACCTTCATCTTATTGTACCGGCTCCTCAGCCATACTGAACCACTCACTCCCAAGCATGCCGTATGCAAAGGTATCATGCCATTTGGGTTCACCGTGCTCATCATGCTTAAAATAACCGGTCTCACGGAAGAAGCCTTCTCTCCGCAGCTTCAGCCGTTCAAGCAGCCGCCATGACGGTGCATTATCCGGATTACAACGAGCCGTTACTCGCCGTATCTGCAAATCGGTGAATCCGTAATCCAGCAGCCGCCGGCAGGCTTCCGCCGCATACCCGCAGCCGTGAAACCCGCTGTTAAACACATAACCAAGCTCCCAGGTCCGGAAAGAGACAGGCTGCTGCTGCTGCTGCTGAAAGTAGAGGTTGCCGATCAGCTTGCCCGATTCCTTCAGGCAGACGGCCCAAAACGCCGGATCACCTGAACGCCGCAGCGCCTCAGCCTCACACTGGGCTTCATTATGTACACCGTATGGCTCAAATTTCACAACCTCTTCCCTGGAAAGGTACTCATACAAATCCCTGGCATCCTCAGGCTTAAATCGCCGTAATATAAGCCGCTCTGTCTCCAATACTTCCAATGTATTCACCTCATAACGATAGTTATTGGACGCACCAACACTACCATCCATATTTTTCCTACCCAGTATAAATGAGCTTACGGGTTTCTTCAAATGAACATATGAAGGCGGTAGGCGGTAGGCGGTATGTGGTATGTGGTATGTGATAAGGCTAAAGGACTCAGATGACGCTAATCCGCAGATTTAGAGCATTCGCACAGGCTAACGGACACCAGAGATCTTATTTTGTTGAAAAGCATGCATTCCGTCCGATTTCAGCAGCAATAACGGCAACTGAATCCGTTAGGATTTAAAAACACAGTAAAACCCGCAAATAACAGCAACTCGGTCCGTTAGAATAACATACTGTTCGAAAAAAAAAAAGAGATGCCCGCCCAGCCGTTACCCGGCTGACGTAGCATCTCTATTCCTAAATTACTTGCGGATGCCGCTGAGGCTTCCGCCCTGCGCAAACACCCGTTCAATATTGCGCTGCACATCCGGATCTGGAATGAGCGGCGGCGCCTGATGCGGCTTCACGCGGGCATCGATGATCACGTTGTCGCAAGACCAGTGCTTGTGCACGGTTCTGCTGTTCACACCGTAGATATCATGCGAAGGGTTACTGCGCGTAAAGGTCGCCCACAGGAAATTGTTCAGCTCTTCGCTGATAAAGCCACTGTCATCGCATAGGATGATCATCGGGCACTCCGCAAGCGGGCCCTTAGCTTCGACAGCAGCACTCAAACGTTGCATTTCCAGCTCCGTATCCTCATAGGTGGTGAAGGCCGGGGCCTGCAGGGCCACAATCCCCGGAAGCACCAGCTTGGCTTCACCGAAGCCTTCCACAGATGTCAGAGCCACCGGCACCTCTGTGCACAGGTTTCTTTTCTTATCCCCTACAGCTGCAAAAACAACCTTACTCCCCGTATTGATCCCCGTTCCCGAGTAGTCCAGCGTATCAATCGTCGTATTCGTCTGAAAATGAATGTCCCGGTGCAGATTGATCCGCTCCAGAATGTACATCAGGAAGTCCGGGATATCATGCGTACTCACCGGCCGGTCTTCCTCGGCGGTAATGAACAGATATTTGGCCAGGCTAAGCTGGCCCGTACCCAGCACCCGGTTCGCAATCGTCAGCAGCTCGGCCGGCTGCTTCAGCTGCTGATAAGGCGTATATCGCTCACTGCCGATCGCGAACAGCAGCGGATGAACGCCGGCTGCATCGACGGCATGCACCTCCTTTACCCCCGGCACCTCGTTCTTGATCGCACTGCCAGTCAGCTCATGAATCAGCTCGCCGAAGGCCGTATCCTCCTGCGGAGGCCGTCCGACAACGGTGAAGGGAAAGATTGCGCCTTTTTTGGCATACACCTTATGCACCTTCATCACCGGAAACGGATGGGTCAGACTGTAATAGCCCAGGTGGTCGCCGAACGGTCCTTCCGGCTTCGTATCCCCGGGATGGATCTCGCCCGTAATCACAAAATCCGCATCCGCGCTGACGCAGAAGCCGTCAACATAGCTGTAGCGGAAATGGCGTCCGCCGATCAGGCCGGCAAAGGTCATCTCGCTGAGGCCTTCCGGCAGCGGCATAACAGCAGAGAGTGTATGTGCCGGAGGTCCGCCGATGAAGCAGCTGACCTTGAGCGGCTCGCCCCGCTTGACCGCATGGCTCTGGTGGATGCCGATGCCGCGGTGGATCTGGTAATGGACTCCGACCTCTTTGTTAATCTCATAATCATTGCCGCTGAGCTGGATCCGGTACATCCCGAGATTGGAATTCATGATCCCCGGCTTGTCCGGGTCCTCCGAATAGACCTGCGGCAGCGTTACAAAAGCTCCGCCGTCTCCCTGCCAGTGCTTAATCTGCGGCAGATCGGAGATTTGAATCTCCTCGAAGCCTGACGGCAGTCCGCCGGGCAGCTTGAGCGGAAGCGCCTTTCGGGCAGCCAGCCCTGTGCCGACATATTTGAACGGCGCCTTCAGCGCCTTCATGGGATCATCCCGCAAAGCTATAACCTCCTGGGAAGATTCCCATGTATCCCGGAAAATAAACTTGCTCCGCTCGATCGTCCCGAACAGGTTGGACACAGCTCGGTATTTGGAGCCTTTTACCTTTTCGAATAATAATGCGGGTCCGCCTGCCTCATACACCTTCATATGAATGGCTGCCATCTCAAGATGGGGATCGACTTCCTCGGTGATCCGGATCAGATGCCCGTGCTTTTCCAGGTCAGTAATGCATTCTTCCAAATTGCGGTATGTCATTGGTCTTACTCCAATCTGCAGAAGAAATATGAACCTCTTTATTATCAATGAGCGGGGAGCCGAGGTCAAACCCCTGACGACCTGCAGCCGCAAAAAAAGACCCGCCCGAATCATTACTCGGACAGGCTTCACTTTATAAATGAAGTGATCAGACCTTGGCAGGCTGCCACTCCCCGGTAAACTCAACGTCACCATAATGGTAAAAAGAGTGCAGAACCGCTTCCCGGTCATCCGTAAACAGCTGATCCGCTACACCGCCTACCAGCTTCGGAATCGCGTTCCTCATCCCTGAGATTGCCGAGGCTGACAAGCCGTTACTGGCCAGCGCGGAATAATTGAAAACGAACAATCCATGCAGCAGACCCTCGCCTGCCTCATCACGGCTTTGCAGCGCAAAGCCCGGGCTGAGATAAGGGTGCGCGTCAAGCAGCGGATTGGCCGTATCCGGCGGAGCCTGATAGCGGTCGTTCCAGCGCGCAATATGGCGCTCGACCAGCCGCAGCTCCGGGCGCAATGCGGGGTCGCTGAGCAATCCTGTGCTTA
This sequence comes from Paenibacillus sp. FSL R7-0345, assembly GCF_038595055.1. Classification (NCBI taxonomy): domain Bacteria; kingdom Bacillati; phylum Bacillota; class Bacilli; order Caryophanales; family Paenibacillaceae; genus Paenibacillus; species Paenibacillus sp. FSL R7-0345. The sequence goes on along the minus strand of NZ_CP152002.1, from coordinate 2,384,399 downwards.
CGATCAGGAAGTCAAAGGTGTGCTCACCTTTAGGCGTGGTGACCACGGCCTGATCGCCTGCCGCTTCCACCCTTAGCCAAGGGGAGCCGAGGTGGAGCCGGAATCCCGGCCATCCCGCCGCGCGGGCAAAGGTGTCGTTCGTCGGGGGCTGATTGAATTTGAAGAAATGCGAGATGACCCCGTATTTGTCCTCATCGGCCAGCGTATGGAACCTTTCGATCATCCCCGACAGCTCCATCTGGCGGATCGGATTCACATTCGGCAGCTGTTCGCGGCGGACGAACACATGAGCCTCTGCAGCTCCTTCCGACAGTGCATAGTTGGCGTTGTCAAAGGCCGATGCACCTCCACCGAGAATGGCGATCCTCCGGCCGGCCAGGGCAGCAAAATCAATAGCTTGAGATGTATGTGCATACAGGTGCTCCGGCAGACCTGCTGCAATCATCGGCGGCACATGCCATTCGCCCCCGCCTTGGATGCCTGTCGCCAGCACCACCTTACGCGCGAGAAGCCGGCTTGACGGAGCGCCTGCTCCGTCAATGTGCAGCCGGTGCACGCCGTCCCCGCCGGGCTCGATCAGCTTCAGCGTCACTTCATTGATGACCGGCAGGCTAAGTACCCGGCGGTACCAGCGCAGGTAGTTCATCCAGTCACCGCGCGGGATTTTATCAACGGCTTCCCAGCTCCCGGGGCCGTTCTCAGCCTCCCACCAGGCGCGGAAGGTCAGCGACGGTATGCCGAGATCAATGGATGTCAGGTGCTTGGGAGTGCGCAGCGTAACCATCCGGGCATAGGTCTCCCACGGCCCTTCACGCCCCTCCTTGTTCTCATCGATAACAAGAATATTGGAAATCCGCTCCCGCAGCAGTCCAAAAGCTGCTCCAAGCCCGCTCTGCCCGCCGCCGACAATGACAACATCATACACATGCCCTTCGGGATGCTCCAAGGGACGTACCCAGTCCGCTCCGCCGTAGGCCAGATAGGAAAGATCGGTTTTCACTCGCTCATTCAAAGCTTCCAGGCTCATCATTCCTCAGACCTTTCGCCGGCATATTATCAGGAGCTCCCAGCTTTGCAGGCTGCTCCCATGCTCTTCAGTAATCTTATTGGCCATATTATATCTGCTGCGGGCTGGCTTTTAAATATATATGTCAGGTTAATTGTCATTATAGCCAAAAAACAAGTAAATGATTGTACATTTCAACCAAATTTCAGTGCCTGGTTAACCTCATCCATCATCCTCTGTAAAGTATCCTCATCAAAAAACAAGCTTATCCCTTCCAGACACTCCGCTGTCCCGGGTTCAAAATCCGCAAAATCAGTATTTTCTCCAAGAGAGTACAGCTTAGCGTCTGCAAAGCTCTCCCACTTCGTAATCACCGGCTGCACCAGCAGGTTCACCACATAGACCAGCCCGTGGCCGACATTCAGGTACAGATAATGATTCACCCTTCTTGGCGGCTGCGGCTGTGCTGACGGCAGATACAGCTTATGGACAGGCTCTTTCGCCGCTATGTTCAGCAGAATAACTTCATTACTGTACTCATCCACAGACAAGGTCAGATTCGGGGCAAACCCGGCAACAAAACGCAGCGCCGCTGAATGTCTTAAGGAATCGTCAAACGGCCAGCCGAGCGGCATTATTCCGAATTCAACAGCTTCACCGCCGAAATAGGCCTGCTGCAGCAGGGCTTGAACTTTTTTTACCTCTGCATCCTCATATGGTTCAAGCTCTGTAGGATCGACAGTGTAATGCACCAGCCTGCGCTTTTGGCCGGAATACCAGTGCTCACTGTCGTTATGGCGATACAAATCCTTCATGATAAGTAGAATGCCAGTCTCCGTTTCATGGAACAGCTTGACCGATCCGGGCTTCAGCTGATTCATATGTACAGATTCAATCCGCCCCTTGCGTTCAAGCTGTCTCACCACACCGAAATGCGGAGCCACCTGCTGCTGCAGCTGTTCAGCCGGTACAGGAACCGTAATATTGAAATCCATATCAAGCAGTACACTTCCCGCTATAAAATATTGCGCCAGCGCGGTCATCCCTGACGGAGTATCTACCGTGACTGTATGCATAAAAAACCGGGAGCGGTCTCCAAAATTCATGTGCTCCTGCCTGCTGCAATATTCCAGTAAGCTGTAGTCCTGTATCCATTCAAACAAAGCGTCAGCCTCCTCTTATGAATTGGAACTCTATTAAATCAATATATCCCCTATAATATCCTATTCAGGATGATTATAGGGGATATAGAAGTGTCTATTCTACTTCAGGCTTACAGGACTATTAGAACCGGGCCACAAAGAACTCACGGTTAGCGGAAACACTTTTGGTTGTCAAAAGGTTGCCTGCCTCATCTCTAATCCGCAGCACATAAGACACTGTTGTCAGAGTAGAGATCGTCGGAAATTGAGCTACTCCGAAATCGTCGAAATCTGTAGTGGTTGTAACTGCGCCGCTTGTCAGAGAGGCTGTCCAGCCGGTAGTATCCTTATTAACATTGCCTGTGCTTGTTGCCAGAACCACAAAGCGGCTAAAGGTTTGTTTGATTCTGCGTTTTCTTTTCACAACCTTCTTTGCATTAAACTTGCGGGCCATCAGTGCTTTCTTTGCCAGTAATGCTTTTTTTGCCAATAATGCTTTCTTATCAGCTTCTCTCACTTTGCTTCACCACTTTCTTTTAAGATAGTCTATTAAATGCAATTCCTGCGCATTCTGAAGCGGTGCTTACCTACTCTTGCAATAAATGTGATATCGTCACAGTTTCATAGATATGTATCCCCTGGGCGGCTCTTTGCATAGGATGTGCTATTGGAGAGGTGAAACGACAGCCATGAGTGAATTAGGGTGGATACGGCATCATGCCGCCAAAATTAACAAGCCGTTAAAACGCAGACTACACCAGCATTCCAGAAGCTCAGATAGAACACGCAAACCGGTTCCGGTCATTGTTCAGTTCAAGCACAAGCTGACCCCTGCCCGTATGGAAGCCCTGCGGAAGCATTTAGGGGAGCATCCCTTTCCTGTAAAGCACCAGCTCAACCTGTTGAATGCCGTATCGGCACAGGTTTCCGTGAAATGTCTGGAGCGGATCTGCAGCTGCGGGGAAGTCGGCAAAGTGTATCTGGACGGTGTAAAAAAAGCTTCGCTGAACATCGCAACGCCTTCAATCGGATCAGCGGCCCTTCAGCAGACACGCGGTGTTACCGGAAAAGGGGTCCATATCGCCATTATTGATACAGGTGTGTATCCTCATCCTGACCTGACCCGGCCGGTCAACCGGATTATCGCTTTTAAAGATTTCATCAATCACCGAAAAAAGCCATACGATGATAACGGTCACGGTACACATATCAGCGGCGATGCGGCAGGGAACGGATGGTCAAGCAAGGGGAAATACAAGGGGCCTGCCCCGAAAGCAGGTATAGTAGGAGTGAAGGTATTAGACCAATACGGCGAAGGCTTCGACTCTACCATCATAAAAGGGATAGAATGGTGCATCGCCAACAGAAAGCGGCTTAAGCTGCGTATCCTGTCCATGTCCTTCGGCGGGCCTGCAGCGGCTTCGCCGGAAGAAGACCTGCTGGTTCAGGCAGCGGAAAAAGCAGTCAAAGCCGGATTAACGGTCGTCATCTCGGCCGGCAACAGCGGTCCGGCTCCCCGCACAATAGATTCGCCGGGAGTCAGCCCCTCGGCGATCACGGTCGGTGCCGTGAATGACCGGCGGACGGTTACCCAGGCAGATGACCGGATTACGTTCTATTCCAGCCGCGGGCCAGCCCCTGGAGGTAAAGTAAAACCTGATATCGTGGCACCAGGGGAAATGGTCATTTCCCTCCTCGCACCCGGTTCCAGGCTGGCGCGCCAGCAGCCCGGGCTGAAGGTGGGCAAATGTTACATCAAGCTGTCCGGTACCTCGATATCTACGCCGATTGTTTCAGGCGCAGCCGCCCAGCTGCTGCAGCTTCGTCCCTGTCTGACCCCGCGCCAGGTTAAGGCTGCATTGAAGCGTAACGCTTTCCCGCTCAAGCTGAAGCCAAACACCGCGGGCAGCGGCGAAGTGAATATGCGGTTTCTGGACTGCCGCAAGAAGCAGAAATAGGCAGCAGGTTACTAGCGCAGAAAGACTTAAAGGCACGGGCGAATGCCCGTGCCTTTAAGTCATCACTATTCCCTTAAGCCTAATGACCCTAATTCTAGAAAGACCTCTTTTACATCACAGCCGGGATTTAAGATAGCGATCATTTCTTCCGTAATGGGGAAACCATCATAAATTTTTGCAACAACATTCAATGGTAGTGATAACTCAAAATAATCCGTTGCAAATGCTGCAAAATCGTCTGGTGTACGGAAGATACATCCCAACAAAAAATCAGAACCATCACTTTCACCTTTTGGAATCTGAACTTTACCTTTGTGCCAGTTAGTATCACTATTTTTACGCCAAATACAAAAAGTCACATCGTCTACTTCAATTGCTTCATTTTTAAGTAGAGATCGTAATTCCTGCGGAACGTCATCATAGATCCCTTCCCATACTTTATGTTCATCTTGCGCATAAGGGCTTAATTCAGATTCATGATCGAAGCCCTTTATTATGGAACCTTCAGGGGAAAACAGAATAATTAAATGATCACCTGCTCCATTATCTATTTTCGCCATACTCACACCTGCATTCCAGTCCTCAACAAAGCTATGGTACCGAAGCCATTCATCCTGACAGAGAATCATATTTAGTGTTGCCTGGATTTTCATTAACCTTTTCAAGTTGACTGGATTTGGTAAACGCTCTAACACATCTGCTTCCATGAATCCTCCTCCTTCTGATTCCTGCAACCTTTAGTTATTAAACTTTGAGTGATTCAGCGTTGATGTACATTCATTTAATACTGAGTTATATCATTTTTAAAATTAAAATCCAGACTCTGCTACTCTTTCAAGCCATTCATACATAAGAGACTCAAATAATTGAGCCTGTTCAATCTGCAGATTATGGCCTGCCCGATCTAGAACGGCAAAGGTTGCTCTAGGATAATTGTCTAAAATGCTAAAAGCATCTTTGTAACCAACGACTGCATCTTGCCGCCCGAGAGTAAATAATGTTGGTTTATTAAAAACCAGTCCATCTATATTGGCCGAAAATCCATAGTTTCTTTGAAGCTTGCTAAGAAAATCGTAGTCAGCGATCTTACAGCCTGCAACGATCTCTTCTGAATACCTTTTCCAATTATATTCATTAAGAACGACTTGATTTGCGCTAAAATCATTTATTTGCTCCTCACTTAAGGTGTCCAGAAATTCGCGATCATAATGAACAACCAAATGCCCGGGAACTACTCTTCTTTTGTGTTCAGGAATAATCATTGGACAAATGAGTGCAGCACCACCAATACGATCTTTATGTTTATTAATAACTCCTCTTGTAATATATCCACCGTATGATTCGCCTGCTATGAGATAATCTTGGTTTGGGACAAGCGTTTCAATAAATTGAATAACCGCCTCCAGCATATCATCTGAATTACCTATCCGATCGTAATCCTTTGTTTGCCCCATTCCAGGCAGGTCAAGATAAATACGGCGCCAACCGGGGATCTTTTCAAATATCGGTTCCATACATCCACTCATTAGGCGATGGTCTGGTGAAAAACCATGGATCATAATAATCGGTTTGCCTGTACCCATTTCCTCGTAATATATATTGGCGTTCTCAACTTGACAATATGGCATAGGAACTCCTCCAATTAAGCTATTTATAATTTACTTGTAAAAAAAGAACAATCTTCACTAATCGGCAAGGCGTTCTCTGTTTCCGTTATGTTGTGATTATAATCCTTATACCTCTCTTATGTAAAGAACGTACGTTCCCCAGGTCATGGAAGTGACTTGTATATTTTTTCTATTTCTTATAACAAAAAAGGAAACATTCTCCTCTCTACTTCGTCTAATCTTTTAAATCGCATATCTGTTAATGATCCTATTTATTCTGAAAGGACGGTAACCTCTATGATCAGAAAACTGCTGCTCTTGTCCACTGTCGGGCTTATGCTCTTATCAGGCTCTGCACCTGGCGCCGCATCTGCTAAATCAAGCACTGAGGAAGTCAGATATTATGTGACTTATAGCAGTGACAGCGGCATATCAGGAAGCTCATTAGGTACGGCTATCATTAAGAACGGGGTATCCTATCTGCCTGCTAATATCGTTAATAGTCTCGGAATCGAAATGACTTGGGACAAGACCCGCACACGCGCTTCATTCAGCGGCTGGGAGAAAAGCTTTGCTGTGCGGCTAGGCAGCACACATGGCGTACTGGATAACGTCAGTATGGACATCGGCGGTACTCCCTTCCTTGTCCAGGACGTACTGTATCTGCCTGCCAAGTTCCTGGTTAAGGCACTGGAAGGCGGCAGCGTCCGCTGGGATGCCAAAACCCGCAGCCTGCTGGCCAACGGTCTCCATATGTACCGGGGTTACTCAGAAACCTACAAAGGAACACGTTACTCCGTCTCGCTTGATACCGGTGACCTGTACATCTCAACCGGCAAAGATAGTAAACGTAAGCTCGCCCATCTGGGCAGGGGGCTGGATGTTGTGGATTTCACCTTCGAGAATACACCAGGCGGATTGACTGTATTGCAGGTCAGAAACTCTTACGGTGAACCGCATCTCTATGCGGAGTACTATACCTATCTGCTTAAAAACGGGGCACTTCTTCGTCAGGCACATACTGATTTTCATACCACCTTTGACGAGCCGGCTCTCTGGTCCGAGGGCAGACTGCTGCTGAATGACGGGCAGACCCTGCGTCTGATCGAGGACGGTACCGGTGCTGTAAAAGAAACCATCGACCTGCCTAAATTAATGGGGACCAGCGTAACGCGGGATGTTTATTACAATGTGGAGGCTTTTTATCCTGATGTTGCTCTGATCCGGCCGGGTGATACTGCCTTTTTGACTGCTGTTGACCGTTCCACCGGTACCCAGACGCTCTTATATGAGCAATTACCTGCAGCCGACAGCAAATGGATATTGGATCAGTGGGACTCCATGTTCCCCGGTGATGATCTGCGGTTTGAAGGCCGCAACGGCAATGAGCTAACCATACGCGCTTACAACTTAGGGCCTGAGAATAAGAATATACAATTTATCTATACCCTGCCTGCACCGCAATAATTAAAAGATCTGGAGTGTACCACAATGAATATACGCAGAGCAACAGCAGTCCGGGATACTGGCTTTTCTGGAAGCGGAGTTTGAGAACTGCCTGATGAGCGGGGCGGATTTTTACAATATGAACCTGGAGCAGGCCAGCTTCAGCAACACTAATTTATCCGGCAGCTTATTTACTGACAGCAATATGAGCGGTTCCAGATTCACCAACCTGAATCTTACCCATTCACTCCTCGGCGATCTGAGATTAACAGGAAGCCGGATGATCGGCTGCGACCTTTCAGGTGTGGATATCAAGCACTGCAACACAGAAGGTCTGACCATCGATGGAATTCCATTGCAGGAACTGCTGGCTGCTTATAATAAGATGAATGCCTAGATTTAGAAGCAGCAAAAAAAAGCCGCTGAACACAGAACGTGTCCGGCGGCTGCTTTATTTTAATTAAATATCAAGAACTGGCACCATGCCGTCTACCCAGTTCAGCTGGCTGTCCAGCATAAATCTCACAGTCCAATGCTCGTTAGATGTATACCAGTTATGAAATCCAGTAACACTCTCATACAAGCGCTCGATGGAGTCCGGGGTCTTAAGCGTAGCAACAGCCTCCAGCAGCTCCATGAAATTGTCTGGCTTAGCCTCTGACAGCTCCAGCTCCTTGAGCAGCCATTTGTAGGAGGGGAACAGCCTGTTATTATAGGCTAAGATCAGCCGTCCGGCGAACATGGCATAGTTGGTACGGGAATAATCCATCAGCAGCTGGTTATCTCTTTTTAAGCCTTCGTAAAAATACCATTTCCACGTCTCGAGCTGAGCGTAGAACTTCTGCATATTCTCTTCTTTGTTCTCTGCAGGATAGCAGGAAGCTGCCCGGATCAGCTCTTCAAGTCCGTTGATTCTGGAATAGGCAACAAAGGCATCTTTAAACGCATATTTGGCAGGTTCGCTTCCGGCTTCCGCAACCTTTCTGATATAGTCTGCCGACAAGCATTTACCATCTACGTAACCGCCTTCATACGGTGTGGATTCTGTTTCAAAATAACCGATCTCTCCGGTCCTCAATGCCTGCTGGTAGTCTTCCTCAGAAAGTACAATCATGATGTCAATATCCGAGGTTTCACTTGCATATCCGTGCGCGACGGAGCCGCCAATAATGACGCCGAGCACTTCTTCTCTGGCCTGCAGCTTACTGCTGATGGCTTCAATTGCCTTTTGATGGTGAGGATACACCTTCTGCCCCTCCTATGCTATGTTCTATTAGTTAACGAATATATTAATTAAGTAATGAATAAAATAACTAATAAAATAATAGCACATCCTTATATACGCTGAATACCAAAAATTGTATGTCAGATTAATCAATTTTGTCCGGACAAAGCTCCAATGCCACCTGACGTGCCCGGGCCAGCAGCCATTCATCTTCCCCGTAGTTGCCGACACATTGAAAACCGAGCGGAAGCCCGTCTATGCTGGCCGCAGGAATACTGATGGCCGGGCAACCGGCAAATCCCCAGACCGCTGTCATGCCTGGCCAGCCTGTGTTACCCTCCTCCAGTTTGGGCGCAGTCCCGCCCTGTGCCGGTGATACCCACAGATCAATTTTCTCGTGTACCATGAGACTTTTTAAACGCTCCCTTAAATCGAGCTGCAGCAGCCGGTATCCAGCCAGCTCCTCCTCCGGAATGGCCACACCACTAATGATGGCTTCCCTGACACTGGCACCGTAATATTGTTCATATGCTCCGAACAGCTCTGCTTGCTCCCGGGCCAATTCCCCCTGAATAAACCGCAGCATCGCATTCCCGTAAATAAGCTCGTCTTCCCAAGGCATTTGAACATGCTTCACCTGATAACCAGCCTGCTCCAAGGATTGAATCTGCGCTGTAAAAACCGCTTTTACCTCAGTACTCATCAGCTCCATGTATATCCCCTTGGGAATACCAAGCACAGGCTTGCTGCTCACCTGCCGGGCATTCCAGTCCGGAACAAGCAGTTCAGCAGCTGTCTCCATACCGGACAGATCCTGGGTGAAGAAGCCGATCGTGTCAAATGAGGGCGACAGCTTAATCACCCCGTCCAGCGGTACTCTGTTATAGCTTGGCTTAAAACCCACCACTCCGCAAAAAGACGCCGGCGCGAGAACAGACCGTAACGTCTGCGTTCCCAACGCAAGCGGACATAAGCCTGCGGCAACCGCAGCAGCCGAGCCTGCACTGGATCCGCCTGGAGTATGTGCAGGATGATGCGGATTAAGTGTAGCGATCGGCCCGTGATAGGCAAACTCCTCGGTTACCGTCTTTCCGGCAATAACCGCTCCCAGTGAACGCAGCCGGGTAACTATAGATGCCTCCCCGCCGGCCAGTGTCTCAGCAGGCAGCCGGGATCCGGCTTGTGTGGGCAGGCCCGCAGCATGAATCAAATCCTTGATCCCGACCGGGATTCCCCATAAAGCCGGCTTACCGGCAGTTCCGGCGAGAGAAGCCAGCAGGCGCTCCTGTTCCATCTTCAATCGCTGCTCCTGCTGAGATTCGGGCACAAAGGCATGAAGCTGCGGCTCCAGTTCCCTGAATCTTGTCAGATAACTGTAAATCGACTTACGGAGTGAACTCTCGGCCTCTTCAGTGTTAAGTATCAGATCTTTAAGAGAATTGCGGATGAGCTGCATATCATCATCTCCAGGATTCAGTTTGGACATTCTCCTGATATACGCAGCCCGCCAGCAAAAGTTACATTATCTTCCTATTCTTTTCACGAAGCATCTTGCCTGCTCAGCCTCTGGTACCTGCTGTCAATACGTTCAAGCATCGCTGATGCAATCCCTTGTCTGCGGTGGCCGGGGTGCACAGCCGTGACCAGGCTGGTAAAGTTGTCACGGACAAGTCCAATCATTGCCATCCAGGAGTCGAGATCCGGTTACTCTGCTAATCTTACTTTGTAGTTTAAGTTCATTCTATGGTTTCCTTTCTGTTGAACAAGATCCAAATTAAGTGGCGTTTTTACCCGACCCTTCACTGTGAACTACACACCACCTAAGAGGTGGGTGCTTCTTGGTCAATAGAACTACCGCTCTAAGTTTACCCAAGCTCATAGGCTAGTTCCTAGCCCAATCTTTGCAATATTACATTGCTAATTTAAGTAAGTTTTTTGCTGCATTTACATCTCTATCATGTAGTGTAGTGCATACAGGACAAGCCCATTGACGTACACTCAGATTCTTCACCTCTGCATTTTTGTAACCGCAGCATGAACATAGCTGACTGCTTGCAAAGTTTTTTGGAGCAATGATTAACTCTCTACTGTACCATGTCGCTTTGTAGGCGAGCATTTCTCTGAACATACTCCATGAGACTTCGGATATAGCTTTAGCCAACTTGTGATTTTGCATCATGTTCTTTACACGCAAATCTTCCATCACGATCACTTGGTTATCGTTGATCATTTGGGTGGACAGTTTGTGCAAAAAATCTTTACGCTGATTCGCTATTTTTTCATGCAGCTTGGCGACCTTCAACCTGGCTTTATATCGGTTATGACTCCCTTTCTTCTTGCGCGATAAGTCCTTTTGTAATTTGGCTAATCGTTTTTCAGACTTACGCAAGTATTTAGGATTAGGTATGAATTCTCCATGTGAAGTAATCGCAAAGTCTTTCAGTCCAAGATCAACACCCATCTTAGTATCTAATTTGAGCAAGGGGAGGATATCCGTGTCCACCAATAAGGCAGCATAATATTTTCCTGTTGGTGTTTTGGAAATCGTACACGACTTAATAAGACCCGCAAATTGACGGTGCAACTTGATTTTTATTTTAGTTTTCAGTTTTGGAATTTTGATGGTTCCATTTTCAATCGCAATCGTTCCATTTTGATTATTCGTTGTGAAGCTATGGTTATTTGTTTTCTTACTCCTGAATTTAGGGAATCCCACTTTCTTATTGCGGAAGAAGTTCTTATAAGCCTTGTCCAAGTTAAGCTGGGCATTAGCTAAAGCAAGGCTATCTACTTCTTTCAGCCATTCAAAATCCTTTTTGTATTGGGCTGGTGTATTTTTAAGCATGGTTTCCGTCTGCTTGTAATGCTCCATTTTATCTGCAAGCATTCTATTGTAGATGAAGCGAACGCATCCGAATACGTTAGCGAAGTACTGCTCTTGTTCGTGGGTAGGATAGATTCGATATTTGTAAGCTCTTAACACATGCCCACCTCATTTCTGACCTTGTGACTCAATATACTTTCTGATGACATCAATCGGTGCTCCGCCAGTCGTTATTAAGCAGTAGCTTCTTGACCAAAAATATTCTTTCCATAATTGTTTACGAATAATATGGAATTCTTTCTTAATTAGTCGAGAGGAAGCGCTTTTGTAAGCATTCAGAAACTTGGAAATATCGCTATTGGGGTGAGCTTTCATAAGAATGTGAACATGATCCTTATCATGATTCCATTCCTGCAAAGTAATATTGTAATTCATCTGGATAGATTGAAATATCACTTTTAACCGTTCAGATATTTCATCGTCTATTACTTTTCTACGGTACTTTACAACTAGAACAAGGTGATAATTAAGGGAGAATACTGAATGGTTATTTGTGTCCAATTCCACTGATATCACAACCCATTTTTTTATACGACTGAATAGTTTAATTGTAATATTATGGGTTATAGTTGTCAATGAGAAAGACCGCTGACATTCATCCCCACTTAGAGAAGTGGGGGAATTCTGACAGCAAAATGTTAAAAGCTCCTATTCAGTTACTCACAGCTTGGTACACCAGTCTTACTATCCCAGCACACTCCGCAAATACCGCCCGGTATGCGACGTCTCCACCTTCGCGACCTGCTCCGGGGTACCCTCTGCCACCACTAATCCGCCGCCGTTACCGCCCTCCGGACCCATGTCGATGATGTAGTCGGCGGACTTGATCACATCCAGATGATGCTCAATGACAATAACCGAATGCCCGCCGTCGACCAGCTTGTTCAGCGCCAGCAGCAGCTTCTGGATGTCGGCCAGATGCAGGCCGGTGGTCGGCTCATCGAGAATATACAGGTTGTGTGCACCCCGTTTGATCTTCGCCAGCTCATTCGAGAGCTTAACCCGCTGCGCCTCCCCGCCGGAGAGGGTGGTCGAGCTCTGGCCCAGCGTCAGATAGCCCAGTCCGAGCTCATTCATAATGCCCAGCTTATGCTTAAGGTACTTGTGATCTGCAAAAAATTCAGCAGCCTCCTCCACCGTCATCTCCAGCACCTCCGAGATCGATTTGCCCCGGATCTTGATCTCCTGCCCTTCCTCCGAAAAGCGGTTGCCCTTGCACACCGGGCAGATTGTTTCGATGTCAGCCATGAACTGCAGGCTGGTGACGATGATCCCGTCTCCTGCACAGTGCTCACAGCGCGTCCCGTTCGCATGGGTCAGGCTGAAATCGATGGATTGATAGCCGCGCTCCACGGCCTCCGGCTGCGAGGCGAACAGATCGCGGATTTTATCGTACAGTCCAATATAAGTAGCCGGGTTCGATTTGCTGTTGCGCCCGATCGGTGACTGGTCAATGTTGATGACATGGTTCACCAAGTCTGCGCCGAACACATAGTCGTGCTTGCCGGCAACGATTCGTGCACCTGTCTTATCGATTTTGAGCTGCTTGGTCAGGATTTCGTTGATCAGCGAGCTTTTGCCCGAACCCGATACACCGGTAATGCAGATGAACACATTCAGCGGAATATCCAGATCGACATCCTTCAGATTGTTCTCCCGCGCGCCTTGAACAGAGAGAAAAAAGTCCCCTAGATTGCGCCGCCGCTCAGGTACAGGAATAACCGTTCTGCCGGACAAATAGCCGCCTGTGACAGATTCTGCTGCACCCTTTATATCCTCAAGCGTTCCGCTGGCAACGATGTTACCGCCGTGAATCCCCGGACCCGGACCAATCTCAATAATATGATCGGCACAGCCGATCGTTTCGAGGTCATGCTCCACAACGATTACCGTATTGCCAAGATCGCGCAGCTTTTTCATCGTCTCAATGACCCTGCCGGAATCACGGGGATGCAGCCCGATGCTCGGCTCATCCATAATGTAGAGCATGCCCATCAGCTCGCTGCTGATCTGGGTGGACATCTTGATCCGCTGCATCTCGCCGCCGGAGATACTGTCACTGCGTCTGCCCAGATTGATGTAATGCAGGCCGATTTCGATCAGCAGGCTGATGCGCGTATGCAGCTCGCGGACGATGGTCTCCGCCACATCCCGCACCTCCGGCTCAAAGGTGAGCGCCGTAAGAAAAGCCAGCAGCTCCTGCAGCTGCATCCGGCTGAGCTGATCGATGTTTTTGCCGCCGACCGTTACCTGCAGCCGTTGCTTCTTAAGCCGGGCGCCGCCGCATTCCGGGCAAACCTTTTCAATCATACAGTCCTTGATGAAGGTCGGCTCAAACGCCTCTGTTGTGGAGGACTTGCGGATATAATGCTTGTACCAGCTCTCCATTTCATGAACAAACCCGCCAAACGCCCGGTCCCGGCCGGTCATCCAGTTTTTCTTCTGGGAAAACGGCGGCTGCAGCATCGGCACAAGCTCGCCTCTGGTTCCGTAGAAGAGTAGCTCGTGAATTTCTTTTGGCAGCTCATGAAACGGGGTTTCCAGACTGAAGTTGTATTTCTGGGACAGGCTGTACATCATCACCGTGCGGTAGCTGTCCTTGCCTGAGGTGTTAAAAACCGTATTCTTAAGCGCACCTTTGCTGATGCTCTTCTCCGGGGCGACCACCAGAAAATGCGGCTCCACCACATAAGACATCCCCACCCCGAGACAGGTATGGCAGGCGCTCGCCGGCGTGTTAAAAGAGAAGTGGAACGGCTGCATATCGCACAGGAAAAAGTGATGCTCCGGGCAGGCAAAATGCTCGTAGAAATCCTCTGGCGCACCGCCAATCACCTCCACCTTGATCATAATATCCTCATCCAGTGCCAGAATGGCCGCTTCAATCGACTTCGTAAGCTGAATATAGGTATCCTGGCGCAGCGTAATCCGGTCAATCACAATCTCAATCACATGGGACTTACTCTCATCCGTCTCCAGCTCATCCCCCAGCGATACCGGCTCCCCGTCGATCAGCAGATGCTTGAAGCCCTTTTCGCGCAGCTGCTGGAAGGTGTAACTGTAGTCCTCCCCGTAGATTTTGTAGACAGGAGCCCGCAGCTCAATAACTGTCCCCTCCGGCAGGCCTGTAATGTGCTCGGCAATCTGGGCAGCAGACAGCTGGCGCATCGGCTTGCTGCATTCCGGACAGTGTCCCGTACCCGCTGTGGCGAACAGCAGACGGAGATAGTCGTTGGTATCCGTAACCGTTCCGACCGTGGAGCGCGGGTTATTGTTGCCTTTTTTCTGCTCAATTGCAATCACCGGCGACAGGCCGCGTACATAATCCACCTTGGCTTTTTTGAGCTGGCTGATCCGGCTTTTGGCAAAATTGGAGATGGAATCGAGAAACCGCCGCTGCCCCTCCCCATAGATCACATCGAACGCCAGCGAGGATTTGCCGGAGCCCGAAACCCCTGTAATCACCGTCAGCTTATCGCGCGGAATTTCCACCGACACATTCTTGAGATTGTTCTGCTTCGCCCCTGAGATTTCAATGCTCGTTCTTATGGACATTTACCCGTTCTCCCCCCGTTAAGGTATGTATAGAAATCCGATTTCCTCAGCCGCCGGTTTGCTTTTTGCTGTAAGACGGATCGTCTGGGATACCTTCTCGATGATCCCCTTTTCGGCCATATACTCCAGGATATTGATCAGAAAATGCCCTTCCATATGAAAATGCCTGGTCAGCATGGTCATCGTCTTAAGCGACTGATCCCCCATAAAATCAAGCACTGGACGGCTCATGGCCTCCAGATGGCGGTCCAGCACCTGCTCAATCTCCCGGATGGAGCTCCAGAGCTCAGCTTCGCTTAACTGCCCGGACAACGGATTCTGGTAAAAGGGGGCCATCTGCTCCGGCGACCGCTCCAGCATGCTCAAAACTGCTTCGCGGGTCGGCGGCTCACCTTGCGCGCACAGCTCCATACCGGCGATCAGATCGGCAGCCTTCAAGAGAAAAAACTGGGTATATCTCGCGTCCTTACGCACCGTCAGCCATTTCTGGCATTTGTGGTAGATATCAATCAGCTCACAGGCTCTCCACAGCAGCGACCGCGCAATATCCTGGCTGCCCATCCTCCTCAGCTCATCGAAATAGTCATACAGGCTCTCGTCCGAGCTGTAAACCATCTGCCCCTTGGCAAAATACGATTGCGGCATTGAGCCGCCGAGCAGCCGGTCCATGCCCCGCTTAAAGCTGCTCCGCTCAAACAGCTGCACGTTAATGATGATTCCATCCTCGTCAAGGCAGTATGATGTCTGCTGCAGGGTCTGATCGCGGATGATCAGGGTCATGTCGATGTCGCTTTTCTCCCAGACCGTATCGTAAGCCAGACTTCCGCACACAATGACCGCAATAACATTAGCATCCTTCTTCACCCGTTCCACAAAGCTGTCCGTTGCAGCCCTGTAACGCTTCTGCAGCTCCCGAAGCCCGTTCTCCTCCATGTCTGTTCCTCCTTCTATTAACTCCAGCTCATCCTATGACTGAAATCGCTTGCCCTTTCAGCAGCCTATGGTAGAATTATACACCTCATCCATTTGCCAAACCGGACACTAATTGCGAAGTACAGGAGGAACGCATGGATCATTACTTGCTGGAAACCATTAACCGGACTACAGATTTTATTGAAGAGCATCTGCTCGAACCGCTGTGCCTTGACGATATTTCAGAGCATGTTAACGTCTCCAAGTTTCATCTGCTGCGGATCTGGAAGGGTGCCACGGCAACCGGGCTGATGGAATATGTGCGGAGAAGGCGGATTGCCAGCTCACTCGGAGATCTGCTGACCCAGCAGACCAGCATTGATTTTATTGCGGATAAATACGGCTTCAGCTGTGAGCGGACCTATAACCGCAGCTTTAAGGAAGAGTACGGCCTAACTCCGGCAAAATGGCGCAAATCCCCGTCACAGCTAAGTATCCTCGACCGGTTCAATGCCGACTTTATGAGCCGCGCCGGCGATGGGCTGGTCTTCTTCCGCTCCATTAGCGTGGTCCCTTCCTTTTCGATTGCCGGTCCGGAATATACATTAAAGAACGGACGCAGCGCCGACTCCGTGGATGCCGCCAGGCTTGGCGTTGATTTCTTTACCCTCGACCGCATGCGGATTCTGAATCCGTTACAAAAGGATGTCTTTATCGGATTCACGGCTGTCCCCGAGCCGTTCCGGGGACTGACCTTTTACCAGCCGTCCCTGCAGATCAGTCACAGCAGCATCATCCCGCCGGATATGAATGTCCGGCATACCAAGCCGCATAAATACGGGGTGTTCACCTATATCGGCCTACACCGGCCGGAAGAAATCTCCGCAGAGTCCCTGAGTGAAATCTGGAGGTATATCTTCGAAATCTGGATGCCGACCGTGCAGTTTGAGCTGGAGGAGAAATTCAGCTATGAGTCTGTGAATTATGCCAAGGGCAACAGACATTACTGCGAGTGTGATTTGTATTTTCCGATTGCGGGGCTGTGAATAGAGGTGCCGGAAAAATGTGTTACGGGGCAGCATCCCGCACAACCGGTTTTAGACATAAACAAGCCAGGCTCCGGAGTTCAGAGCCTGGCTTAGCCATCAGATTATTTTTTTGCGCCACACGCCCAGCTCAACCTCCGGAACGAAGCCGATCCGTTCGTAGAATGGCTGGTTGGGACCGGTAAAGGCTTTCACCATTCCTTTTGAGCGCAGCCTGTTCAGCCCCTCATAGATTACGGCCCTGCCGAGCCCGCGGTTTCTGTATGCAGGATGCGTTCCTACCGGTTCAAGCATCCCAATCCGGTTAGCTTCATCCACAAAAACATTACAGAATGCTACGACCTCCCCCTGCTCATTAAGCAGTGACAGATCAAGCTCGGGACAGTAACCCGGTGCCTCACGGATACCGCCGTAAAACTGCAGCATCCGTTCAGCCCCCTTCGTCCCCGGATAATTAAACGCCATAATATGGCCCTCAGCCTTGGCCTTGTCAGAAACCTCAGTGCCGCTGCACAGCCTGAAGCCTTCGGGCAGCGGCACCGGAAATTCCTTGTCGAGCGTAATGGAGATCGAACTGTCGTGTTCATCCGGCAGCAGCTCATATCCCCGGCTCACTGCCAGCCTTTCCAGGCTGCTCATGAATTTCGGAATGGCCAGCTTGCAATACTCCGCAGGCTCCCGGCTGGTCCTCTTCTCTATGTATTCGAACATTTCTCCGGTAAGGCTGTCCGGCGGATGATCCGAATCCAGCTGAAAGTAGAAGTCGCCGTCTTTGCTGACAACGGCTGCAAGCCTGCCGGACTCATCCTCCCATAGCCCGATGTTTCGTTCCCATTCATGCAGCGTGTCCGCCCTCAGCTGAAAGAAAAAAATCTCAAATTCCCAGCGGGCAATCAGCCAGCTGTTTGGCCGTTTAAATCTGCTGTAAGCATCGGACAGGAACTGGCGGACCTTCAGCATATCTGTACGTTCATAAGCCCTATAATGATAATTCAAATCTGAAACCTCCCTACAACTCTTTATAACCTTATTGTAGGTGAAATACCAAATTCTATAAATACCCAATTTTACTATAAATAAACTTTACAGCCTTCTATTCGCCCATCATTACTTTAACTATTGAATCCAGCTGCAGCTCCAGGGAATAAGGGTCCTCCATAACAAATTCATCGCCTTCACTTCCAAATGAGCCATACAGATAAACTTGCCCTTTCTTTACAGCCGGAAGCCCCTTCCAGATGCTGCTGTTCAGAATTTCCGCAGCACCTTCATCCCCGGAGCCGTATACAAATACGTGATCGCCTATATACTCCGGAAGCACTTCAAGCGAGATATTCTCAAAGCCTTCCTTCATATTCAGCGCTTTGTCTGTCGGCGGAAGCTTTAGCATCTGATAAATCGTGGAGCTGCCGTAATTGCCGCCGGACGCTGCGAGCACATAAAGGGTGTTGTTGGCAACCTGCACACTGGATACCGTTTCGCCTTCCTTGACGATCCCTTCAATCTGCTTGCGGGCCTCTGTCACCTTGGCTTCATATTCGGAAATCCAAGCTTCTGCCACCTCTTCCTTGCCGAAAATTTCGCTGATTCTGCGGAATTTATCCAGTGGTCCTGCCGTGGATTCACCTTCCCAGTACGGCAGGAAGACGGTTGCGCCGATTTTCTTGTAATCCTCAATATTCTTCTCAATCGATCCGATAATCAGATCAGGCTCCAGATAGGCCAGCTTCTCCAGATTCATCGGAAAGCCGCCGAGATCCTCAATACCGGCAATCGTATCGGGTGATATACCAGAATCTGCAATCCAGCTTTCGTTAAGCATAAAGCTGCGGACACCGACCGGAATAATACCCAGCTTCAGCAGCTGGCCCATATACTGGTCCGAAGCTACACGCTGCGGGTTCGCAGGCACCTCCACATCCCCCATTAATGTGGTTACTGTTCTTGTTGTCTGCGCTGCAGCAGCCTGTTCTGTTGGCTTCGCTGACGCAGGAGCCGCGGTCTCTGCCGCTGCATTGGCGGAGTTGGCGGCACTGCCAGCACCGGCAGCATTTGTATTGGCATTGGTACCCGCTGCTCCCGAACAAGCAGTCAGTAACAGCGACAAGCATAATACCAGAGTCATTGCGGTGAGATTGAATCTTCCTTGCATGAATAGATCCCCTTTCGGTCTGTAGTGAAATTGATTCTCAATATCACTATAACCTGACAGCAGGCTCTGCTGAACGGCAGATTTTAGCATCGGGAAGGGCATATCCTGACTGATCTTGCGGTTATGCAGCTCTTTTTTTAAGCGGATGGGGGAAAGCCCCTTATATTTTTTAAAGCTCCGGCTTAATGAATGGGCATCCGGGTATCCTACGTTCTCGGCAATCTCCTGTAAGGTAGCGTCCGTCTGCAGCAGCAGCTCCATCGCCCGCTCCACCCTCACCTGTCCCAGATAATGAATCGGACTTGTGTCCATCCTGTTCTTGAACAGCCGGGACAGATGGCCCGCGCTGCAGTCCAGCTCCCCCGAAATCTGCTGCAGTGTGACCGCTGAGCTATAGTGCTCACGGATATAGTCCACTGCCTGCATGACAAGATCCGGCTTCTGCGCATGAACATTCTGGCTGTACAGCTGGCTCAGCAGCTCATATACGAACTGGTAGAACAGCGCCCGTACGTGCAGCTTCCCCAGTCCTGAGCCGTGTCCCCACTCCCGCTCCAGCAGTTCAACCTTTTTATATAATGTCAAGGGATTATGCGGGACAAAGGCATACTGGTCGAGAAAAGGATTATCCTGCTCCATCAGCCTGACAATCTCTCTCAGATTCACGGAACCCGGTGTAGCCCGGTACAAAAGCAGATAATACTCAAGCCCGCTTTCCTGGAGAATCTGCAGTCTGGTGCCTTTTCCCCCATGCAGCACATGAAACCGCTCTACCCTGTGCCTGCTGTGGTCCAGATACACGTCGCCTTCGCCGCGCACAACATAGAGGAATGCACTGGACGGCAGACGGTAAGGCTGCAGCTCCTCCCCCGGTGCTACGACCATGTGGCGGACATCTATTATTCTGACAAACACGTGATTCCATAGCAAAATATGATCATTGATATTCATTCCGGCCTGTCCTGCCTCCAATCTCAACTCCATGCATCCATTATAGATGATAATGGTTCTCACTAACAATGGAACTGGAACACTGGACGAACAATTTTCCGTTTACCGGATTGATTATTTACCGGATACAATTATCTGTTCATTTACAGCTGCTTCTGATAGCACGAATCACAGTTGACAGACAGCCATCCGTTAATGTCACGTATCTTCCCTTCCTCACCGCACTCCTCGCAGACTTTTGACGAACGTACCTCATATGTATCAACGATGTTATACACTTCTTGCAGACTACTCCCTATACTCACCCTCATTTCCCCGTATTTTTCTTTTATCTCATATACCTGCAGATCAACGAGTCTGTCTCCCGCTATGAACAAGTTTTCGATTTCTTCAAACATGCTGTAAATCAAGGTATACCAGCCATCCCCGCACCAGCATGGAGCCAAATGCCCTCTGCCGCAACCGTTTCTGTCCTTGCTTTCCGCCCACGGAAAACGCTGCAGCAGTTCCTCCTGTTTATGCATCATTCCCTGTCCCTCCTCTGTATGCTTGACGTTTGATACCCGCCGTTCTCATAAATGATCAGGGCATTCAGCTGATACCCGAACTTCACGCCGCCGTCTATTCCGGTAAATTGCTTACCGAACCACGGGTCGAAATTAGTCTCATCCTGATGGAGCCTCGCGCAAACCTCATGCCCGAAGATCACCTTTTTAGTTACTGCAGCACTCCCGTCAGTCTGGTAGAATCGTCCGCGGATCCAGCGAAAATCTTTGGGAGAGGTCTGCCGCCAATCTGCAATCTCAGGATCTATACCTGCGTGCACATAAATGTGCTTTTCATCTTCAATGTAATAAGGCAGCCGGCGCAGAAACGAGATTTCATCCGGATAGTGCTCATTAATAAACTCTCTTGCCCTGGAATCATCAGCCACGGACTGATACCAGGGACATAAGGAGCGTATCGTAGCGGACCCTCCATTTTTGAGGCTGGTGTAGGGCATTCTGGGGTAGTCGTTATCGTCCAGCCAATGCAACAGCATATCATCATGGTTGCCTCCTATGGCTTGTACATGGTTATGGTCATCAGTCAGCTGCATGACTGTCCGGATGACAGCCAGAGACTCGGGACCTCCATCTACATAATCTCCTAACAGGTACAATTGATCACAGGCCGGGTCATACTGTACCTGTTCCAGGAGTTTCATAAAAAGCTCATAGTAGCCGTGAATATCGGAAATCACAATGGTTCTTGCCATTTGTCCGCCTCACTCCTCTTCTTCCACAAGTATAGTTATAGCTGCTCCGGGTCCGGATAGCCCGTAATCCATTCCTTATCCCCTAAAGAAGTATTCCAGATTCCGTCAAAGAATTCCCCCGAACATCCAAGCCTTCTGCCCAGTGAGCCGTCATACCAGCCGTCGGTGCCGCCGATTCTGACCCCCTCAATCTCTACTATGTCTCCATCAAGGCAGTACAATCTCTTTAATTTATTGGTCTGCTGATATCAAGATGCAGATCACTGATGACATCTATCGATTTCACTTATTGCATCATCCTCAGATATAATTGTTCAGGTTCAACATGGTGATGCTTCCCTTGTTCCAGTTCCTCGGTAAGTCTGAGTAATCTCTGTATATAATCAACCTGCTGGCGCAGTTTACTTTTATTAGCCAACATTTCGTTCAACAGGGTCCGCTTTTTGTCGGCAGAAGCAAAATAACCCTTCATTCTGGATAATGGCAGGCCCAGACGGTTCGCAGCAATCAGCTCACAGAGCAGTTCAATATGTATTTTCCTTGTAGTCATTATGAACGCCGGACTTGGTATTTTCCACTTCAATCAGCCTGTACCGGGTCCCGGTGTACGTACGCAACGCTCCGTCTGTGCAAGGCAGCTCCCGGCTCTTTACGATCTCTATCAATTTTCTTTTGTTCATACTGAATCCTCCTCTAACGTTTCATGTCCGTTTCTTGTTCTGTGTCCCATTCTAGACTATCAACCTACAAGCACTTCAAGTGTTTATTTGGTTGCGGGATCAAATCGTTATAGAACAAAAACGGATTATATGCCGTAGATTGAGATAGTACATGTCCTTTAGGTCAGTGATATCGGAAATGCGGTTATACCTTAATGTGAGATAATAGAGACTTTGGATTTCTTTTAGCGGACGGATATCAGTAATATGGTTATGGGAAAGATTCAGATCGGACAAGCTGCTGCACTCCTGCAGTGGTGAAAGTTCTTCAATTCCGCAATCAATCAAGGATAAATTTGTTAATTTCCGGGGAATACGAATTCCGGCAATCTCAAAATATTCTGTCTGATTTCTGCAAAGCTCTTGGACCGGCGTTAAATCAGCGAAATGGCATCTCCACAGGCTTTAAAAATGAAGCTCCGTTAATAAGGATAGAAAGCCCCAGTCCTGCGTCTCACTGTCATGCACATATAGCTCCTTCAATGTATTGAACTTGCCCAGAAAGTCTAAATCTTTCGTCGGGGCATACAGGTGAAGCGTACGGATATGTGAAAACAGCGCCAGATCGCTCTCCCACCAGCCATTCCCGGAATCTTCGGTGCAAAAGATCAGCTCCGGGAACTTCATATTAAAGGCAGAGCCGTCGTTACATAATCCATTTCAATGTCCCTCCCTATTCTCCTGCTTTGACGGAATCGTCAGCCTTATGATGATCAACCGGCACGGTGACTGCAGCTGCAAAAGGATGTTCTCCCGGATAGCCAAGTGCATTGTTTACAAACAGGCAACCCTGGTTTCTGGTTCGGGATATTCTCAGCAGTCCAACCGGAGTTGGATTTAATGAATGACTTAACACTCTGCAATAACAGATGTTATCCTGCCCTGCGGACGGTTGTGCTCATTCGGGTAGCCGAGGGCATTATTAATAAACAGGCAGCCGTCCTTCCAGTACGAATGGTTAATGTGAACATGACCGGAGCACCAGACCTTGCCGTCCACTTGAGCAACATAGTCTGAACCGTCAAAATAATAACAACCGCTGACCGGATCAGCAGCATGCTCCTCTGCAATATGTGACCAATCCGGGGGAACATGCGTGATAATTACATCACTGTCATGAATAATCCGGTCCAGCTGCGCCTTCTGCTCCCAGAAGAATTCCAGCGGACGCCGCGGTGCTCCAATCGTGTAGTTGCGGTCATTCAGCTGATTAGACCAGATTCCCATCATTTCCGAGAGGCTTTTTCCCAGCACATTGATGCCATAGGAGAAATCATACCACATGCCGGCTCCCCCATACCGCACCCCGTTCCATTCAAAGACGTCACCTTCCAGATAGTGTATCCCTTCGATGGCAGTGCCCAGCGACTTCATCTCTGACCAGCGGTTCATCGAAGTCTGGAGCTTGTAGCGCTCCTTGCTGTTCACCAGATAATAGTCATGATTCCCGGCGACCACCAAAATATGGGTATAATATCGCTTGAGTGCATGCAGCAATTCAACATTTTGCTGGTTGCGGTGACCGAGATCCCCCGCTATAACCAGCACCTCTGACACTGTCTGCGGCAGCAGACGCTCTGCAAACCGCTCAACCTCCCGCACATTATCCTCCGCCGTCGGCCCCTTGCGCCTAAGCCAGAAGTCCAGATGGATATCGGAAATTAGATCGAATTGGATCATGAGGGTGCTCCTTTCAAGTTACATTACTATATATTCAGCGCACATTTTATAATCCTATGAATCAATGACGATGGATCATTGGCTTGCAGAACATTAGAATTGATAGCACTCAACCATCCTTTAATGTCCGCAGTAAATGGGTGGGAGCGGATGATTTTCCCGTTTTCCTGAATAAAGAACAGTATACTGAACTGTGCGAAGCTCCTCGGATTATCAACAGTGCTGATCATAAACCTAACTGCAGGTGTCTTGGCAAGCTATAAAAAAATACACACCCGGCAGGGCGTGTATTCGTAAACCTACGCATCGGATCAGGATTTTCGTTTTCCTTTGGCTTTCTCCATATTCTCTGCCGCCCTGAACTTCACAATCCGGGTGATCAGGTCATACGGCATCGGCTGGTCGAGCGGGAACTGGACTGAACCTTTGGCCCCTTTATAAACAGACAGCTCCTCTTTAAAAGCCTCAATTCCCCGCGGCGCCGGATAAAATCCG
This sequence comes from Paenibacillus sp. FSL R7-0345, assembly GCF_038595055.1. Taxonomy (NCBI): domain Bacteria; kingdom Bacillati; phylum Bacillota; class Bacilli; order Caryophanales; family Paenibacillaceae; genus Paenibacillus; species Paenibacillus sp. FSL R7-0345. Next base: position 2,360,363 of record NZ_CP152002.1, on the reverse strand, counting down.
ATATGCTTTTTGAACGCTGCAAAATGCACCAGATTGCCGTGCAGGTCAAACGTAGGCATCTGATAGCTGATTTTCTCAGTGGCTTCCGGAGCAGCTTCATGAATGACCCTGCGTATATTCTGCAAAAGCTCCCGGACCTCCGGTGCGGCCTGTCCAATATAGTCATCAATACTCTCAAATGTAACCTTGTTAGCGTCCATTTCATCATCCTCCGTGACTTCTGATAGCCCGATTGTGTCAAATCCAGCTCAATTATTTCTTCTTCATTTGGGCAATTTCCCGCTCATAGAGCTGAATATATTCAGTAATTGTAATTTTGCGGCTTAGCTCACCGATCAGGTCATAAGGGATAGTGCCTGCCGGCTTGAACCGGATGCAGGATTTGCCCATATCCAGCTTGGTTTTCATATGCTTCGGGTACTCCTCCCGGAACCAGGACAGCAGCTCCGGGTGCATGTAGATGCCCATGTGGTAGAGCGCGATATGATTTTTCTGTGAAGCTATGCTAATGAAGGGCAGCGGCTGCTCCGGCGTCACATGATAACCCGGCGGATACAGCTCATGAGGAACCTTGTATTCGATACCGTAACCTGCAACCTCTGCAAAGCCTTCCGGCAAATTCTCTTTGATCACAGCTCTAAGCCGTGCGATAATAGTCCGGCGCTCTTCCGGCAGCTGGCTGATATAATCTTCGGGACTGCTGGCGTTGTATTGCATAGTTGCTCCTCCTCGGTCAGTCGGGATATTTTGATCAGCATCAATATTTAGTAATCGATTAGACGGCCGTTATCATGCCACGCCCCGTACATCCGGTTCTCGCGCGTATTCGCAATGAATTTATCCAATCTGCTCTGAAACAGCTCGGGCTGCTTCTTGTAGCCTTGTATGTTATCAATCCGGATTCTGCGGTACAGCGGCGGGAAGGCCAGAAAGTTCGCATAGACCTCCGGGTCCTCTTGTAACCTCTGCTCGATTCCTTCATCTATTACAAAAGATTCCGGCGCCATATCCGGCAGCACCCGTCTGCCCTCCTCACTCATCAGCCCCAGCTTGTCCAGGCGGCGTACCCGTTCTTTATTCAGCTCGGTCCAGGAGCTTCTTTTGGATCTTGGGGACAGCCGCTGCACAACACCCTGCTCAGAGCTCTTTTTGACTCCGTCGATCCAGCCAAAGCACAGTGCCTCCTCAACAGCATCCAGATATAGCAGCTTGTCCGGGACAGGTGTCATGCTTACGATAACCCAGCAGCATTTCTCCGTTGTGCTATATTCCTGCAGCCAGCTCTGCAGTTCCTCGCGTGTTGCTGCTAATAACATATTTTCCTTTTCCATAGTTTGCATTCACTCCTAACGGACTCAGATGACCTTATCCGGACTCACCACTCATGTTAACACAAGCTAACGGACCCGGATGACCTTATCTGGTGATTTTTGCTCGATTATTGCCCACCTGGTACACAATAAGGTCATTACAGTCCGTTAGATTTAATGAAAGCGTATACATCTAAGAATAACGGCTGTACGGTCCGTTACGGAGTGCTACATTCAAACCTCCGCCAGCCATTCCATGCAAAGCGGTAAAAATGCCGCATACTCCTCCAGCGCTGTGATCGTGCTGATGACCTGACTGGTTCCCAGCTGCTGCTCGGCCTCATCTGTGCACTCTTCTCCAAGCGAACGTTTCAGGCTGTATTCCAGCCAGTCCAGCTTACCCTGATAACCAAGATTCAGCACATCTGTCCAGTCCCGGCAGAGCTTCCCTCCACCCTCGCGGTAAGCCCGGATTAGAGTCTGAAAGGCCTCTTTATTGGGATTCCCTGCTTCAAAGCCCGACCAGTATAGCCCCACCTCAAGCAGCTCCTGCATCGGGTGCACCGCTCCTGCCGATTCCCAGTCTATTATGAGCGGCTGCCGGTCGCCGGTCCACAGCACATTTTTAGGGTCAAGATCTCTGTGGCTGATCACCCGTTCATGGCGGAGGCGCTGAGCTGAAGTATTAGCCCGCTCCGTGTACTCTTGCAGTCTCAGGCAACAGCCTGCCAGCTGATCTGCATATTCCAGAGACAGCTGTCCTGACCGTGTGGCATAACCCTTCCAGTCCGGCACGGATGCATTCAACGTTTCCTCCGGCCACATCGCCAGCAGGTCAGCAAAATCAGCTGTATGAATAGCCGCCAGCACAGCGCCTATTTTTGCCGCACAGTCAAGATCAACACCTCCCGCAGGTAAAGGCCTTCCCTCCCGCCACGGAAAAACAAGGTAATACTGACCGTCGGTCTCATGCATGCAGGTATCTCCGGACATGATTGCCGGAAGGGCATTTATGCCCAGCTTCTGTGCATGCACCGCAACCTTTTCAGCAAATAACATATTGCCCATTGCTGCACTGCGCAGCATAATCTGGGGATTCAGCGCTTTGACCGCATACTCCGCCTTAGCGGTGACAACGCGGTACATTCTGTGCATAAATCCCCCGACCACCTGCTCCGGCACCACGGTCAGCGGTCCCAGCTCATATTTGGCACACAGCTTCGCAAAATCCAGCCTATAATCTGTAGCAGCCATTGTAATTAGTCCCTTCATTTCATTTAAGCAGCTTAGTATCCGCAACATACGTGTATTTGCAGAATGTTAGCGTGATATTAACTTTTTGCTGCATCAGTTTTAACATTCATAGAATTTTTCTATGTTAACCTGTAGCTAATAGCGCGGGGGAGTGAACGGAATGAATTTGAATTTAATCAAGCTGCAGATTGTTGAGCTCTTGCATAAGCACAAAAAGATAACCACAGTAGCCGCAGTACTCGGCCTGAAGCAGCCGACTGTAACCTATCATCTGAAGAATCTGGAGCAGCAGCTGGGGGAAAAGCTGTTCGAGCCTAGAATGGATAAAATGATTCTAACCGAAAGCGGGCGGGCCTTCCTCCATTATGCGGTCAAAATCAATGCCCTCGCCACTGAGGCGGAACGGGTAGTGAAGGAATTCAGCCACGCAGGCCGCAGCACACTGAATGTCGGGGCCAGCTACGTTCCGGCTACTTATATTTTGCCTAAAATCCTCTGCCGGTTCGGTGAGCTGCATCCAGAGATAACGGTCTCGCTGTCGGTGAAGACTTCGCCTGTGATCAAAGAAATGCTGGTCAATCAGGAGCTTGATCTGGGCATTCTCTCAACCGAATCCTTTTATCTGCCCAGCCTCCATTGCCAGTCTTTGTGCGAAGACGAGCTCGTGCTTGTATTTGCCCCGACGCATGAATTCGCCGGCCGGTCCGGGCTGACGCCGCCGCAGATTTCAGCAGCCAATTTTATTTTGCACAGCAGCCAGTCCAGCACCAGCCGGATTACCAGCAAATGGTTCGAGGATTGCGGCTGTGAGCCCCATGCCTCTCTGCTGCTCGATTCCCTGGAGGCGATCAAGCAGTCACTGATGGGCGGCAGATATGTATCGTTCGTTTCACGGCTTGCTGTTGCCGAGGAAGTAGCCTCCGGTAAGCTCATGATGGCCTCTATCCCGGAATACCATTACCAGCGGAGGATCTATTATTCCTATAACCGTGACCGCCACTTATCCCCTCCGATCGGATATCTGATCGAGCTGATGCAGGCGGCATGCCGGTAAATTTGTTTGCGATTTTACGAGTGTTGGTTTTTCCTTCCACATAGTATAATATACTTCATCTGGCAGAGAAAGGATGTTGATTCTTTTATGAAATTTACAGAGTACCCCTATGAGCGCCCTGACCTTGACCGGTTCAAGCAGGAGTTCACTTCACTTCTCAAGGGTCTGGAGGCAGATACGCTGGAGGAGCAGAAGGCTTCGGTCATCGCGCTGAATGAGCTGCGCAGCGAATTCGATACGCTTCAGAACATTGTCTATGTCCGCCATTCCATCAATACAGCGGATGCATTCTACAAAGCCGAGCAGGATTATTTTGATGAGATTGGCCCGATTTTTCAGGAGTACATAACGGAATATTATAAGGCTATCGTCAACTCCAGATACAAAAAGGAATTCGAGCAGGAATGGGGATCACAGCTGATCAGCCTGGCCGAGATTTCACTTCGTACGTTCAGCCCGGACATTATTGAAGATATGCAATTGGAGAACAGGCTGTCAACGGAATACACCCAGCTGCTTGCCTCTGCCAAAATCATGTTCGCCGGTGCAGAGCGCACCTTGGCACAGCTCATTCCGTTTGAACAGTCGGCGGACCGTGATGTGCGCAAAGGCGCTTTTCAGGCCAGATTTGACTTTATGTCGGCACATGAAGCTGAATTTGACCGCATTTATGATGAGCTCGTTGCCGTACGTGCCGCAATGGCCCGTAAGCTCGGTTATCCCAGCTTTGTTGAGCTCGGCTACGACCGGATGAACCGCACGGATTATAATGCGGATATGGTAGCGAACTTCCGCAAGCAGGTGCTTGAGCACATTGTTCCTGCGGCAGGAAAGCTGAAGCAGCGCCAGAGTGAACGGCTGGGGCTGGACACTCTGAAGTTCTATGATGAAGGGCTGACCTTTAACAGCGGCAACGCTGTACCTAAGGGTGACCCGGAGTGGATTGTCGCAAATGGCGCCAGAATGTACAAGGAGCTGTCGCCGGAAACGGATGAGTTTTTCCGTTTTATGCAGGACAACGAGCTGATGGATCTGTTAAGCACAAGCTCCAAGCAGTTCGGGGGCTATTGCACTTTTTTTGACAAATATAAGGCGCCGTTCATCTTCTCTAATTTCAATGGAACCTCCGAGGATATTGATGTGCTGACCCATGAAGTGGGCCATGCATTCCAGGTCTATTCCAGCCGCAGCCTCAATGTGCCGGAATACGCCTTCCCGACCTTTGAGGCGGCAGAGATCCACTCGATGAGCATGGAGTTTTTTGCCTGGCCGTGGATGAATCTGTTCTTCGAAGAGGATGCCGACAAATACCGGTTCAATCATCTGGCCGGCAGTCTGGAGTTCGTTCCTTATGGTGTTGCGGTTGATGAGTTCCAGCATTTTGTCTACAGCAATCCTGAAGCAACCCCGCAGGAACGCAAGCAGGCCTGGCGGGAGATTGAGCAGAAATATCTGCCGCACCGTGATTATGACGGCAACAGCTATCTGGAACAGGGCGGCTTTTGGCACAAGCAGGCGCATATTTTCCGTACCCCGTTCTATTATATTGATTACACTTTGGCCCAGCTGTGCGCATTCCAGTTCTGGAAACGTTCGAACGAGAACTTTGCCGAGGCCTGGAGCGATTATCTGCAGCTCTGCCAGGCTGGAGGCAGCAAGTCTTTCGTTGAGCTAGTAGAACTCGCCGGTCTCACCTCACCGTTTAAGGACGGCTGCGTCAGCTCCGTCATCGGCGAAATAGAGAGCTGGCTGAATTCGATTGACGATAAAGCGTTGTAATCCGGCGTTGTTGTCTGTTGTGCGACAGCGGACATAACAGAAAGTCCCGTTCCCCGGAATAAACCGGAGTGCGGGACTCTTTTTTTTACTGAACTATCTTCGCTCACTCTAAATCCGGAGCTATAGCCTCTTATCAGCAAAGCTCCTGAAATTCCCGGTTACCGCCACCGGAACGCTGCCCTTCAGGTAAAAATAATCCTTGGCCCGCCAGGTGTGGCTGCCCTTGTCAGATCTGCGCACATAGACGTAGTTATACGTTGAGGTGGCAAACGTGCGGAACCCTTTTCTTTTGCAGCGTCTCAGAAAGTTAACATCCTCACCAACCGAGCGGTCGGGGAACAGCACCTGCCTGGTCACCCGTTTCCTGAACAGCAGCGTTCCTCCCTGCAAAAAGACTACCGGCTTATGCTGCTCCTTCGGCGATCTGATGATCAGCTGGCGGGTTGCCTCCAGATAGACGAGACAGGCATGCTTGCCGACAATATCGCTCCGGGTCCGGTTCAGCTCCCTGATCTGCTCCTTCAGATAATATGGGGAGTAGTAATCATCATCATCAAACTTGGCAATCAGCGGATAACGCGCCTTGGTGATAGCACCATTCAGGCATTGGCCGAGCGAGGTCGACTCAGGCAGCTTGTATATAGATATATTCCGGTCGGACCTCACCCTGTTCTGATACTCCTTCAGCTTCATGGTGTCTTTGTTAAGGATAATAATCAGTTCCTTATGTTTCACCTGCTGTGTCTTAAAATTGGTAAGCAGATTATCAAAAAATTCCGGACGATTCGTACACACAATTATAGAAACTGCATTGACATGCGGATCCGCCGCTTTTCCCACTGCCCCTCTCTCCCCTCCTGTTATCCATTCAACATATGAGCTGTTTCCAGAGGCCGTTCGGGCGGCAGTCCTGTACTGGTAATCCACGTATCATTAGCTCACATTTTTACCATTCTTCCCCTGATCCGCAAGATGTGAGTTATTGATTGTAGCCGCACTTTTCGGCTGTACGGTATAATTTCGCTTGATCAGGCCATCCGGCCGGTCGAATACAGGTATAAATGGAGGGGATTCCGGTTTTGTATAAAAAACGCTTGCTGTCTGTACTCACATCCATTCTGTTATTATCATCCTCGCTTCCGCCGCCCGTTTCTGCAGCAGAAGTGTCTGACCCTGATCCGGCTGCCGGTATGATCAATATCAGCAGCAGCTGGAAAGGCAGTGTATTCGGTGATGTGGGCGGTCAGGACAAAATTACGGCGGCGAACTTCGGTATCACAGAAAATGCGGATTCTACCGTAACCCTGCGCAGCTCCGCTGACCGCGGCAAAATCTCCGGCAGCACCGAAGGGATCGCTTATTATTTTCAGCAGCTTGAACCTGCAGCCGACTTCGAGCTCAAGGCTACAGCTCATGTGGATGCCTGGGCAGCGAATAATCAGGTGTCGTTCGGCATTATGCTGCGCAGTAATGTGTGGGAGAACCAGTCCGGAGCGTTCACAGGGGATTTTACCGCAGTCGGCGCTTTGGACCAAGAAATGAAAGCGTTTTATAAGTCGAGTGGCGGGAGCCTGCAGAAGACCGGTTATCTGTTTGAAACAGCAAGCAAGCCGGCAGCCGGTCAGGATTATGACCTCAGTATCCGGAAAACCGGAAATCTGTATGTATTCACCCTTGACGGTGTCAGCAAAACGCTCGAAGGCTTCGGCGGTGCTGTTCAATATGCCGGGCTTTATACCGCAAGGAACACCACGGTTACGTTCAGTAATGTACAGCTGCTTCAGGAGGAGACAATTGAGCTTGGACCCTGGACCTTCAGCGCATTTGGCGGGAACACCAGTCCACTTAAGAATCCGCCGCCCGCTGCCGTGACTGATACCTCCGTGACACTGGAAACCTACGGCGGAAAAATCTCCGGCAGCGAAGAAGGGCTCTCCTTCTATTTTAGGGAGATCCCTGCCCAGGCCAATTTTGAGCTCAAAGCCAAGGCAAAGGTCATTTCGTTTAACAGCGACAGCAGCATCAGTACGCCTAATCAGAAGTCCTTCGGGTTGATGCTGCGGGACAGCATCGGCGTGAACGGCGATCCGGCTGTAGCAACCTCTAGCTATGCCGCAGTCGGAGCGCTGGATCAGGTGATGAAGGGATTTTATAAACAAGCGTCGCAGGTGAAGCTGGCTCCGTTCAGCGGTATTCCTGCCCCGGCAGCAGGTGAAGAATACGGGCTCAGCATTAAGAAATCCGGTAATACGCTGCAGCTCAGCGCCGGCGGGCAGACGGAGACCGTTACGCTGGACGGCCTTTTCAGCGATACCTTGTTCGCCGGAGTGTACACAGCCAGGGATGCTGTGATTGCCTTCAGCGATATTGAAATTGTGTTAGAGAACAAAAAAGTTACAGCCTTAACAGCTGATACTAGTGCAATACAGAAAACCTCCTATTACATCGGGGAAGCGCTCGATTTGACCGGACTGACCGTAAAAGCACTGTATTCCGATAATAGTGAAGCTGTCCTGTCACCGGCTGACTATATCGTTACAGGCTTTGACAGCAGCAAAGCCGGAGCAAATACGGTAACCATTCATTACAACGGTGCATCTGCGTCAATTACCCTGCAGATTCTTCCGCTATCCGTCTCCGCGCTCACAGTCAAATACTATCCGGCCAAAACCATTTATTATCCGGGTGATGCCTTCGATCCGCAGGGGCTTGTCCTGCAGGCCGGCTATAACGGCAGCAACGCGGTGGTGGAACTGGATGCCAGCCTCTACTCCCTTTCCATTAATGGTGTTGCGCTAACAGAGCAGACTCCATTTTTGTTCACCGATCCCGGGACGTATACGGTGACTGTTACTTCGGTGGAAACACCTGCGGTTGCAACCTCTTTTGACATTACGGTGGAGGATGCAGCGCTTAGCAAACTGGAGATCCGCAATCTGCCTGCGCAGACCCTTTACTACATCGGAGATTCATTAAAGCTGGAGGGGCTGGTGCTCTATGCGTATTACAGTGACGGGACGTCTCAGCGGCTGATGAAGGAGGAGTATACGGTTTCCCCGCTTGATACGTCGGCTCCCGGGACAAGGAATCTTACAGTGACTCACAAGAGCGTTACAGCGACCTTCCCGGTACAGGTGAAAATAAAACAGTTAGCCGGTATTGAAGTCACTGCGTATCCACAAACAACCTTCCTGCTGAACGACAGCTTTGACAGCGAAGGGCTGGCTGTCTCCAAAGTGTATGATAACGGGGACCGGGAAACGATCAGCAGCTATACGCTCGATTCAAGCCAGTTCAACAGCAAAGCTGCCGGTGTGTATGAGATCGGGATCATCCCGGCAGATCATTCGATTGACCCGATTACCTACTCCGTAACGGTCAGAGAAGCAGCCCAGCCGGTATGGAACAGCATCCACTTTGGCCAGTCTACATCCGCTGCCAATAATCAGACAATTGTCCGGGAAGACGGCTCCGTCCGGCTGATTGCCCTGGAAGGCGGAGGCAAGGTCACCGAGGATCACGACGGCATCACGTTTTATTACACCGTGCTTGATGCAGCTCAGGATAACTTCGAACTGTCTGCTGACATTCAGGTCTCGGCTTATGCCAAGTCACCTTATGACGGCCAGGAGTCCTTTGGCATTATGGCCCGGGATGTGATCGGCACAGCAGGCAATTCCAGCGTATTTGCTTCCAATATCGCGGCCATCGGCGGCTACAGCGGCGGCACCAAAAACAGCAATGGAACCCAGCTGTTTGTACGTACCGGCGTAGAATCGTCTGACGGAGCCGGCAGTAAGGGCATCCAGACCGTTATGCTGAAGAATGAGCAGCCTGCTCCAGGCAATACATTCCCGGCAGCGCCTTACCGCCTGACGTTATCCAAGAATAACAGCGGCTTCACCGGCCAGCTTAACGACGGCCAGAAGTCGATATTCTTCACGCCGGATATTCTGAATGTGCAGGACGGCAAAATGTATGTCGGCTTCTACACAGCCCGGCTGGCTACCATTGACGTCAGCAGCATTCAGCTGAGTGTCACCTCGGCGGCAACAGATGCCCCCAAGGTAGATCCGCCGCATAATCCGGTTACGCCGGCTTTTGATATTCTCTCGCTGAGCCGGACCTCACAGTCTGATTATCAGCTGATTCTGCGGCCGAATGTCAGTGGAACCGTAACGCTGAAGCAGGGCTCAACCGTAATTGCCCGGGATATCAAGGCAGATGCCGGCAAACGGCTTGCGCTTCCGGCTGCACTTACGGCACAGCAGGACACGAATTTCAGCATCAGCTTTTTGCCCGACGATACCCAGTACCTGACCTCCTACGATAAAATCGTCCGCAACTTCACCGTCACCATGAAAAGCTTTGCTGAAGCCGGCAAGATCTACGTCTCTCCTGCCGGAACCAGCAACGGGGACGGTACACCGGAGCATCCGCTCGATGTCGATACGGCCATTGACTTCGTGCAGCCCGGACAGCATATTATCGTTCTGGACGGCCGGTATGTGCGCAGCAGCAAGCTGGAGATTAAGAAATATAATGACGGGACCGTGGATGCCCCGAAGGTGCTGGAGGCAGCTCCCGGTGCACGGCCGGTGTTTGATTTTGACAAAAAGACAGAAGGCGTACTGCTGAGCGGCAGCTACTGGCACATCAAGGGGCTGGATTTCACCCGCACCGCTGCCAATACTAAAGGATTCACAGTAGGCGGAAATCATAACATCGTGGAAAACAGCCGTTTCTATGCCAACGGTGATACCGGCCTGCAGATCAGCCGGACAGATGGAACCGCGGCAGAAATCGCGGAATGGCCGTCGTACAATCTGATTCTGAACAGCTCCTCGTTCGATAACCGTGACCCTTCCGACAATAATGCCGACGGCTTCGCGGCCAAGCTGACCTCCGGGGTCGGCAATGTGTTCAGAGGCTGTCTGTCATACAACAATATCGACGACGGGTGGGATTTGTACACCAAGGCGGGAACCGGGGCAATCGGCCCTGTGCTGATTGAGAACAGCGCCGCCTTTAATAACGGTCATCTGACAGACGGAACTGTCGGCGCCGGCGACAAGAACGGGTTCAAGCTCGGCGGTGAAGGCATTTCTGTCCATCATATCATCCGTAATTCCGTTGCTTTCGGCAACGGGGCGTACGGCTATACCAGCAACAGCAACCCCGGCGTTATTGCCGAGAACAACATCGGCTTCAACAATACGCGCGGCAATTTGAGCTTCACCACATATGATCATATCACGCCGGATTTCACAATCGACGGCTTCCTGTCCTACCGGACCATCAGCATTGCCAAGGACCAGTATCCGGCAGGACTTGCGGCAGACAATAACTTTATGTATGACGGAACCATATCGGCGAACAAGTCCGGCAGACAGCTCAGCGATGCCAGCTTTGTCAGCCTGACCCCGGTCAGCTCCTATGCAAGAGACGCCTCCGGGAACGTGGTCTGGGGCGACTTCCTGAAGTTCGTTCCATTCGGCGATACCGGGCCCGGCGGTGAAGAGCCTGTTGAGACTCCGAGTCCGAGTGCTACTCCAAGTCCAAGTGCTATTCCGAGTCCTAGCCCGAGTGCATCTCCGAGCCCGAGTGCTACCCCGAGTCCGAGTCCTACCCCGGCCCCGGCTATTCCGGGCGGTACCGGAGCTGCTGCCGATCCGGCTGTAACGGCTGTACAGCCGGATGGAAGCGTCAGCATCACATTGCCGGTTACGGCTGCACAAAGCATTGCCCGGGCAGCGCTGACAGATGCTGTGCTGCAGAAGGCGCTGGATCAGGCTAAGAGCCAGGCTGACGGCACCACGCTGCTCCGGCTCCAGCTGAAGGAGAATGCCGCTTCCGGCATCAGCGCCTATGAAGTTACACTTCCCGCAGCTGCTTTTACAGCCGGGAGCTCCCGGCTTCGGCTGGAGGTGGATACCGTCATCGCCGGCTTTGTGCTGCCGGGTACACTATTCCGGGCAGCAGAGCTCACAGGGGCAAATTCGGTTACGCTGAAGATAAACACCGTTGAACCTTCTGCTGAGCTCAAAGGTAAGCTCGGCAGCTCTCCGCTCATAGCTTATGAGCTTCTGGTTGACGGCAAGGCATCAGGAGCTGACAGCCTGTACTCGGCAATTGAGCTCAAGCTGCCTTACCAGGCTGCATTATCTGCCTCCGATTATCCCTTTATCGTAGCCTGGCAGGTCAGCAGCAGCGGCAGCATTACGCCTGTTGTGAACAGCAGCTATGATGCCGCCGGCAGACAAGCGGTATTCACTGCCTATCTTCCTGCCGGACGATATGCTGCTGTCCTTCACCATCCGGCCTTCGGGGATGTCTCCAGCCAGCACTGGGCGAATAAGGAGATCGAAGTGCTGGCATCGCGCGGGATTATCCAGGGTGTACCCGGCGCCGGCTTCCTGCCGGGAGAAGCCATTACCCGTGCAGACTTTGCCCTGCTGCTGGTCCGGCTGCTGGATCTGTCCGGAACGGGCAGCGGCACCGCTGCTGGCTTCACGGATGTCCAGCCGGATGATTACTTCTATGAGGAGCTGATGACAGCGAAGCTGCATGGTCTGGTCAATGGACAGCAGGATGGCAGCTTTTATCCGCAAGATCCGGTCTCCCGTCAGGATATGTTTGTCATGACGGCCAGAGCACTCAGGGCTGCGGGTATTCTGCAGGGTGACTCCGCAGCCGCCATCCTTGCAGCCGGTAATTTTACCGATCAGGCTGGTATTGCCGGCTACGCTGCCTCAGACATTGCGTCATTGACTGCGGCAGGCTTCATCAAGGGAGATGCCGGAGGCCAGCTCCATCCGTCAGCTCTGTCCACCCGCGCTGAAGCAGCGGTATTGCTCTACCGGATTCTGATAGCTCAATAAGGCGGAGTTATCCGCCCAGTAATGATCCGCGGATGCGGGGTTATCACTCCGCCGTTCCGCACTATACACAGCACAAAGAGACGGCATTAATGCCGTCTCTTTGTGCGAGTCTATGTGCAGTTGTGTAGAACACAAGACACTATCAGGTAAAACACCTGACACTATTATTTCAGTTTCTTTCATAACCAGGCCGTTTCGGCGGGGCTTAAGCCTCCGGCCATCGCCCACATCACCCACGCACCTTCTACCGGATTCTAACGGACTGAGCAGCCCTTATTCCTGCGAAAATACCACTTTTCTCCGGCTAACGGACACCACGGCCTTTATTTGCAGATTTTCGCCGCAAAAGCGGCCGCCAGAGAGAGAATAAGGGCGCTACGGTCCGTTAGTCCGGCTAAATGAGCCCATTCCGCCAAATAACGCCTCTGAGGTCCGTTAGATTCTCTTAATATAGTCTGCCGTGTACCTGTAGCAGGTGGTGCTCAGCCCGTCCTATTCCATTCCATGCTGTTTACGGATGTTGTACATTCCGGTAAGCAGCAATTCGGATGGATCACGGTTCAGCTGGAAGTGTGTAAAGAGCAGCTGAAGCGGAATTGCACAGACATTGTTGCCGTCTGTAATAGCCGGGAAGCCTGCTTCAAATACAGGCCCGTGTTCTTCATTCCAGGCCAGGCCTGCATGCACCTTCTCAGGTGCAAATTCCTCTTCGACTGTCTTGATGCACAGCGGGATCACCTGATTGTCGATGACCGCCTTGGCTTCCTCTTCACTCTCCGGCTGCTTCGGAAGCGGCTGGCCTCCCTTCGTCTTCATCAGTTCATGGAAGAAGGAGGATACCCATACTTCTGGGTTCTTGTCCGCCTGGAACCGGTTGACCAGCTCGCGCAGGAAGAAACCGGTCGAATACACATCGCCAGCTTCATCCTTCACATGGTATACAAATACCGGTCCAAAAGCTGCCAGATTAATAATCTGGCTCTGCACCTCTTTAAAATACATTCTTAACGCTACCATGCCATTATGATGAACCGCTTTGATCAGCTCATTCCATTTCTCTTCGGTCATCCCTGACGGGTTATTGCCTGTTTCCTCATTGACAGCCTCATTTGCTGTCTCATTTACTGTTTCATTTACTGTTTCATTCTCATTATTCATTCGTATTTTCACCCCGCTATCTATCATACCATCATCCAGCCTAAGGTTAAAATATAATCCTCACCCTATCGGCAGCCGGAATACATGCGCACGTATAACAAACCCTTTAGCGGCGCGATTTCATACTAGCTCATGCCGTTTTTTTACAATACAGTGAAAACTATTTCCTGTAAAATATTTATAGAATTATCTGCTAATACTCTCACTATTCCTATGAAGGAGATTTTCGATGCTGATTCCGCAATTCTATTTGAACGGGCGTACGAACGAGGCGATCCGGCTATACTCGCTGGCTTTTCACAGTTCTGCCGATTCGGTTATGTATGATCCGGGGCAAGAGCCCGAAACAGTTGTCATTCACGCAGAAATGCACATTCTCGGCCAGCGGATCATGCTTAGTGATTACGGCGGCACATCCGGTTATCCAACAGAGTCAGTCCAGGAGCTTGTAGCCATATTCGAGCACGAAGATGCTTTGAAACAGGCTTACGACAGCATCAAGGCCGGAAGCACAACCATTACCCCGCTGGGCCCGGTTTTCTACAGTCCGTGCATGGTGCAGTTTGCAGATACTTTTGGCGTCCGCTGGTGTTTCATGATTTAATCCCGGCAAGCAAAAACACCTTCACAGCTGCTGCTGTGAAGGTGTAGCACATCCAAGAGACTGTTTCCTATTTAGCAGCCTTGGCTGCATCAAGGATTGCTTTCAGATAGCCGTGAGTATCTACAAGCGTTGCACCGCTTACTGCATCAACTACCTGCTCAGCCGATTTGTAAGTCAGTGTCTGTTCCAATGATTTGATTGTTCTGCCTGTTGCGAACTTTTCAATCGCAGCCAGGTTCTTGTCATAAGCAACTGTGGAGCCTGCCGCTTCCTTCATGTGTTCGCTGTAATACTTGGAATTGCTTTTTTTGGAAGCCAGCACGACGTTAGGGTCCTTATAGTTTTGTCCAAAGTCCTTGTCAGAGTTAGGCACTCCCGTTGCCACATCTGTGCTCAGGAACTGGTAGTCATCCAGGGAAGCAGCTACGATTACGCCGTTCTGAACGACTGCAACGGCTACAGTAAAGCACTTGGTACCATGGGCTGCTGCCTCAACACGGCCCACTTTCAGAGGCGCACTCGCTGCAGAAGATACGTTGTTAAGCGCACCGCTGTTGCCGACGCCTACAAGTGCCAGTGAGATTCCGGCCACCAGCATTAGTTTTGTTACTTTTTTCACAAAGATTCCCCCAGTCCAGTTATAAAAAACGCTTACAACCTATTTTTATCAAATTCTAGCATTAAACACTGTTACAAATGTTACTAGAAAAATGTTAATTCGTGGAAGTAAAGAGTAGCCGCTGCCGATTCCAGAGTATTGCCAGAATGATGATCCCCGACAGCAATACCAAAGTTGTAATCACGCCTCCCTCCGGACCGAACGCCCCGCCTGTAAACAGTTCAGGACCCGTCTGACTCATCTCCACAAGCGTCCGCCCGTTATCCGGAAACCCGCTTACAGGAAACCCGTAAAGATTGCCGAGCGTAACATTCCAGGCAAAATGCATCCCGCAGACTCCCCAAATATGTTTAGTAACAACCGCATAACCGGCAAAAAACAAGCCTGACAAGATCAGATTAATAAAAGATAACACCGTAACCCCGGAGCTGAACAGATGAAAGATCCCGAATATAACCGATGACAATATTATCGCAAAGGCCGGTGAGCTTTCCTTTGCCAGCATGGGAATTAGCCAGCCCCTGACAGCCAGCTCCTCCGCCGCACTCTGAACCATCCACCCGAGAGCAATAACAGCTGCCAGCGGTATAAAGGATGCCCAATGATAAGCTTCCACCTGCACCATACCCATACCCAGTAATATTGCAGTTACCGCTGAAATCGCACCGAACCCGATGAGGAACCCTGTCCAATAGACTCTAAACGGTTTTACTGCGGGGAATCCCGCCGACCTGAGCGGACGCTTTTCGATCATAATGATCCATAAGCAGAATAAAATCACTTGTATACCGCATACGACAACCTTCCGGTACACCTGAACCGCGCCTTCACCCAGCCCAAAAACCTGAATCAGCCCATACGAAGCTCCTGAATAAACCCACCGCCCTGCAGTCAGGCTCCCCATCCATAATACAAAATACAGCGGTACCAGCATGTACAGCCTTATCTTCAGCTTACTGAATTCAGCCCCGGCAAATAAGGGATTTCCTTTTAAACTCTCATTTAGTCCGCGCACGCTTTCACCAACCCGTATCCATTATTGTTAATTTTACCCTATCACAGAAGCAGCAGGCTCAGATATAATAAAAGTCCCCACCGTTCCCTAAGATGAGCAGCATTTGCAAAATAAAAAAAACTTCGGCACATCAATATTCGTATCTGGAGGCGCCATGATCAGACATATCCCCAACATGCTTACTGTCATGCGGATGACCGGCTCACTCGGCCTGCTGTTTATTGAGCCCTTATCCGGCCTGTTCCTTGCCGTCTATGCCCTGTGCGGGGCGAGTGATGCGCTTGACGGCTATATTGCCCGCAAAACAAACAGCGCCAGCGAAGCTGGCGCGAGTCTGGACAGTGTAGCCGATGCCTTTTTTATAGGCGTGCTGCTGATGGTCTTCCTTCCGCTCCTGCGGTTACCCCTGTGGACGATAGGCTGGATAGCCGGGATCGCAATCATCCGCTTTGCTTCGTTACTGGCCGGCTGGTTAAGATACCGCGCTCTGGCGTTTATCCATACTTACGCTAATAAGGCAACCGGACTGCTGTTGTTCTGCTTCCCTTTTCTCTACAATCTGCTTGGGCTGACGGTGACCGCCTGCCTGTTGTGCAGTGTAGCAAGCCTATCAGCAATGGAGGAGCTGGCGGTCAATCTGAGGTCGAAGGAGCTAAGGAGGAACGCCCGTTATTTTACCTGGAAAAGATAGTGTTAGGCAGGATAATTCCAGATCATTAACCGGTCCGTAAACAGATCAGGACTGCTGAAACAGCGTGGCGGACATCCGGCCTTCCGGGCATAAGAACATATAATAGATTCCTTCCCCATACTTCTCTACGGCTTCCCAATCCAGCTGTCCGATAAAATGCATGCTCTGCGAGCAGCAGGGGCACACCGGATACTCCGCATCCTGAATCCAGGTCGGATACCCGCCAAGCTGCGAGGCCCACGGCTCCAGTGTCCACTCAGCGGCATAATAGGTATTCCTCGGCTTCTCTGCTATCCGGAATTGCTTTCCGGCAGACAGGTACTCCCGGCTCTCCTCATTCGGGTCACTCTCAGGTAAATAATCAGGTTTTTGGTTAAAAGCACTCCAACGTGCTCCATGCATGGAATCCAGCTCCATATATACCGGGCCGTAGCAGCTGCATATAATGCAGGTCTGCACTTGCAGCCTTTGCCCGATAACAGGCAGACGTTTTACCGCAGTGTGTTCTGCATGAATATCCATAAGCATGGTAAGCGGATTCCCGCACCACTCACAACGGTGACCGCTCTCAGAGAGAAAACTTCCAGCCGGTTCGTCCGGGTATACTGCAGCAGAAGAGGGGGGGGGGTTTTCAACAGCATAATTATTCCGGTAAAATAAATCCCGCCGTTCCCCCTCCGCAGTCAGCTCCCATCCGGCTTCATTAGCATACTTCTCAGGTGCGGCATAGAGCTCATCCGCCCAATCCGGTGCCTGCTCCCGCCAATCCCTGAAACGCTGAACGACAACCTCGTCTCCAATCCAGCTTAAAGCCAGCAGCAGGAAATTACGGTGCTCCGCGTCTGTATCGACCTGCTCCAGCAGCAAATCCCGGATATCAGCAGGTGCATCTTTATACAAAAAACCTGGATGATATACTTCTCTGCGCAGTAGCTCAGCAAGAGTTCCCGTGCCGCTCAGCAGCCTGTTATTGTAACAGGCCAGCGACATCAGAACCTCGGTGCACGTATCTTCATCACCTGCCTGCAGCAGCTCAACAGCATAAGCCTCCATCCGGCCTGCATCCTCCCCGGAAAGAGAGCTATACAGCTCCTCCTTGCCGGTTTTGTACGGCGCGTACACCATTAACGGATCATGCGGCCTGGATGCGTGCATAATCTTCAGTACCTCAACGGGGTCTGTAACCCCTGCATACAAATCTACTGTTTTACGGTGCTGCAAAATATACGCCTGCCGCTCATCCCGCTCTTTAACCTGTACACAGGGCATGCAGTAGCCGCCGGTTTTCTGAAAGGTAGCCGGAAGAATGGTCGCGCTGCAGCCTTCACTTTTACAGGGGATACGCTCTGTCATTGGACAACCTCCTTTACCCTACAGATTCTCCTCCCAGCGCGCAATTTCCTCACGTACCAGCGGAGCCACCTCTGTTCCAAGCAGCCGGATTGATTCCATCACCTCGGCATGGGGCATGGTGCCGTGCGGGACGTGCAGCAGGAATCTGGTGATTCCGACTTCTTTGCGTAATTGAATGATTTTGTCCGCGACGGTCCGGGGATCGCCGACGAATAACGCGCCTTCCGGTCTGACTGCCGCATCATAATCAGCGCGGGTATACGGGGGCAGATTCTTCTCAACCGCCCGCACGTTAGTTCTGGCAAAGGTCGACGGGAAGAACTGCCCGATTGCCTGCGGCGTACTCTCCGCTACAAAGCCATGGGCATGCGCCGCAATTGGCAGCTTTGTGAGGTCATGCCCGGCGGCTGCTGCCGCTTCTTTATACAGCTTCACATGCGAGGCAAAATCCAGCGGGCGGACAGGACCAATCATCGCCAGCGCAAACGGCAGACCGAGTGCTCCGGAGCGTACCGCAGATTCCGGGCTGCCTGCACTGGCAATCCAGACCGGCAGAGGGTCCTGTACCGGACGGGGGTAGATTGCTAGGTTATGTATAGCGGGTCTGTGCTTGCCTTCCCAGGTCACCCGCTCAGAGTGCTGAAGCTTCATTAGAAGGTCCAGCTTTTCATCAAATAAACTTTCATAGTCCTTCAGATCACAGCCGAACAGCGGGAACGATTCAACAAATGAACCCCGGCCGACCATAATCTCAGCCCGTCCGTTACTCAGACCGTCCAAGGTGGCAAAATCCTGATAGACACGCACCGGATCAGCCGATGACAGAATCATAACGGCACTCGTCAGGCGGATTTTGCTCGTCAGGCTGGCTGCTGCCGCCATTACTACTGCCGGAGATGAAGCTGCAAAATCCGGCCGGTGATGCTCCCCGACACCATACACGTCCAGCCCGACCTGGTCAGCCAGCACGATCTCCTCTACCACTTCACGCAGCCGTTCTGCGTGGCTCATTGTTTCCCCTGTAACCACATCCGGTGTGGTCTCCACAAATGTACTGATTCCCAGTTCCATGAATCTGTTCCCCCAAGCTGTTGTAATATCACTATCATTTTTACTATTTCATCATTCTATCTCTAAATTGCTGAACATTCAAAATTAATATTTACTAGGCTCCCAGCCACAGCAAAAAGCAGGTCAGGCAGCTATTGCGCTGCCTGGCCTGCTTTCATAGATTTAACGTTTTACTGGTTAGCCAAAATATCGGACAGCAGCTTCTCAGCCCCGTCAAAGATAGAGTAGCTGTAGCCCCAGAACTGGTTGAAGTCGATCAGGTAGATGGCTTTATTCTTGATGGCCGTCAGGCTTTGCAGCGACGGGTCAGCATAGAAAGCTTTCAGGGTCTCCTGCGGATCAACCCCGCCGGTGTAGACGGAGAGCAAGAGCACATCAGGGTTAGTAGCAAGCAGCTGTTCTTTGCTGACGTCGCCGGTAACATCGCCGAAGCTGTTAGTAATGCCCAGCAGGCTCAGCACATCGCCGGCAAATGTATCAATATTTCCGCTGTAAATGGCAATGGCTCCGTTTCCGCCGTCGGATACATAAGCGAACGTTTTTGCGTTGCTCCCAGCTGACTCATCTTTAATCTTCTGTGCACGCTGTTTCAGTTCATCGATATAAGCAGCAGCATTTTCCTGTACATCAAAGATTTGACCAAGCTGCTCGATATCCTTGTACAGGCTTTCCAGGGTGGCACCCTTTACGCTGGTATTCTGCAGATAGGTTTGGATACCCAGCTCGTTCAACCCCGTAACCGTTCCTACACCCCAGTCCGCATCAGCGAACAGGTCGGCACGTCCCATTACCAGGTCCGGACTTGCTCCGACAACCAGCTCTTTGCTGGCATAGTTTTCAGAGATTACAGGGATCTTCTTGAACTCTTCCTGGACAGAAGGATCACCTGCACCATACAGGGCAGCAACACCTACCATTTTGTCAGTCAAGCCCAGCTTAATCAAAAGCTCAGCGGCTCCCTGGGTATTGGCTACCACTTTCTCAGGCGCCTTGTCAAAAGTTACGGATTTGGCTGTCCATTCGGTGCCTTCACCGTTATTCGAGTAATTCTCAATAGTCAGCGGATATACCGTGCTTGTGCTTGGAGCAGCAGTAGGAGCCTCAGTCGCCTCAGCAGCTGTATTCGCTGCAGGTGCTGCTGTAGCAGCAGAAGCGTTCTCATTCTTCGTGTTAGATGAACAAGCTGAAAGAATCCCTACCAGCAGCAAAACCGCCAGCAGCGGCATAAACGTTTTTAATCCTTTTTTCATTATTCCTATCCCCTTTTCTATATATCTGGTAAACAGCCTTGCCAGGGCCAGTATAACCTACCGTCCTGCAAGGAATACAATCGTAGAATATAGAAAGCTGGGGCAGTTGTCAATGATAATAATTCTCATTGACAATGATTCTCATCATACGGTATATTTTAAATTAAAACTCTATAATTAAGGAGTCTCTATGAATGTCATGCAAACCGAGATAGCCGCGCAGCCGGCATCCAAGCAATCGATCATCAACAGTCGTTACGGATTCACTGCTATTATTATCGTGCTGCTGGTCATTACGGTCCTGTCTGCCGGTGCAGCGGTGTCCTTTGGACAAGTAGAAATTCCCGTCTCGCAATCCTACCGGATTCTGCTCCATCAGATTACAGGCATCCAAATCGGGAACGTACAGGATCTGACCTCCGGATCTTTTGTAGATATCATCTGGAAAATCCGGTTCCCGCGCGTGCTTATGGCCTTGTTCATCGGTGCCGGTCTTACGCTGTGCGGTACCATCATGCAGGCTGCTGTACAGAATCCGCTCGCTGATCCATACATACTAGGTATTTCCTCAGGCGGGTCGCTTGGTGCAACCTTCGCCATTCTTGTCGGCTTTGGGACTATGGGTTTTCTCGGGCAGACGGGCGTAGCCTTCTGGGCCTTTGCCGGTGCCGTTGGCGCCTCCCTGCTTGTACTGCTCCTGGCCAATGCCGGCGGCAAAATGACCTCTGTCAAGCTTGTGCTCGCCGGTATGGTCATAAACGCGTTATGTACCGCTTTTGCCAACTTTATTGTCTATTTCGCCAACAATGCCGAAGGCATCAAAACCGTTACCTTCTGGACTATGGGCAGCCTGGCCGCCTCAAGCTGGGATAAGCTGCCGCTGATTGCCGTATCCATCACTGTAGCCGCTTTATTCTTCCTGATGCAGTTCCGCGCCCTGAACGCCATGCTGCTTGGTGATGAAGCTGCTGTCACGCTGGGAATTTCCTTAAGCGCATACCGCAGAGCCTATATGATTCTCACCGCCCTGATCACCGGTATCATGGTCGCCAGCTGCGGAATGATCGGCTTCGTCGGCCTGATTATCCCCCATCTGGTCCGGGGACTTGTCGGCTCAGACCACCGCAGACTGCTTCCGGCTTCCATTCTGTTCGGGGCAATCTTCATGATCTGGACAGATGTTATCGCCCGGACCATTGTTCCGAATGTGGAGCTGCCGATCGGGATTATCACCGCCCTGATTGGTGCACCGATGTTCATGTACATGCTGGTCAAAAAAGGCTACGCGTTTGGAGGCAAATCATAATGAATTTAAACGTTGAACATCTGACGGTTTCTTTTTCCAATATCAATATTGTCAAGGATGTATCGCTCAAGGTCCGTAACAAGCAATTTGTCGGCCTGATCGGACCAAACGGCTGCGGGAAATCCACGCTTCTGAAAAGCATTTATAAAGTCATCAAGCCCAAGCAGGGCGATGTCTTTCTCGCTGATCTGGATGTCATTAAGGCAAGCCCTAAGCTTGTTGCGCAAAAGCTCGGCGTTGTTGGCCAGTTCAATGAGCTGAGCTTTGATTTTACTGTACGTGAGATGGTCGCGATGGGCCGGACCCCGCATAAGGGGATGCTGGAGAACGACAATAAGCAGGACCAGGACATTGTTAACGGGGCCTTGCGCAAGGTTAGTCTGGAGGGGCATGCAGATCGCAGCTATAACTCCCTCTCAGGCGGTGAGAAGCAGCGTGTCATTCTGGCGCGTGTGCTGGCCCAGCAGCCGGAATTCATGATTCTCGACGAGCCGACCAACCATTTGGACATTAAATACCAGCTGCAGATTCTAAACATTGTCAAAAAGCTGGACATCGGCATCCTCGCCGCACTCCACGACCTTACACTTGCTGCCGAATACTGCGATTATCTGTATGTGATGAAGCAGGGACAGGTTGCCGCCAGCGGCAAGCCCGAGGACATTTTGACAAAAGAGCTGATCGGCCAGGTCTTCGACGTAGCCTGCGAAACCTATCGTAATCCGGTAACCGGAGCACTGGGTATTGCTTATCTGGAGACTAGATAATTTGTGCATAAAAGAGAGCGCCTCCTGTTGGTTAAGGAGACGCTCTCTTAGTGTTTAACTAAATAAAAAAAGAACGGCATCGCTGCCGTTCTCTGTGTGATGGACTCTCAGGGGCTCGAACCCTGGACAAATAGATTAAGAGTCTACTGCTCTACCAACTGAGCTAAGAGTCCATATCATGTAATCTGTATTGAATATTGCTCTCAAAAGGAACTCTTATAATATACCTCGCGGTGAGAGTAATGTCAACTGTTTTTTTATTTTATTTAAACATAGTAAACTTGAGGTATTTATCAAACTACATTGAGGAGGAAACTGTCTTATGAACTTAAGCCTGAATTGGATTACACTTCGAGTCCGCGATCTGGAGGCCTCCCTTCATTTCTATCACGGGATTCTCGGTCTTCCCATTGAACGGCAATTTGAAAGCAGAGGCAGACAGATTGTGATGTTAGGCCGAGACGGGCAGCCCAAGATTGAGCTGATTCAGGGAAGTGAGCCTGCACTGAAACCGGAATCCGGCGTATCTGTCGGCTTTGAAGCAGAGTCACTGGACGATGCCATCGAAGAATTGAGCAGTCACGGCATCCCGGTCGCCCGCGGCCCCATCTCGCCGAACCCGCATCTGCGGTTCTTTTATGTGCTGGACCCGGACGGCTTTGAGGTACAGATTGCAGAGCATAGCTAGTCTTAATTGTTAGCTTAGCAACCCGGTCCCGCAGTTAAATAATGTGCAAAAAGGCTGCCCCTTCTCATAAGGGCGCAGTCTTTTTTTGCATGAACTGGAATGCCCGGCTGGTGCTCTCTACATCTAATTCCTGTACGATTTTGGCTTAAGCAATGTAAGAGTTACTGTCACTGCATTATCAACAAATGACCGTTCAGGACGGGATTTCATAAGTACAGTCAGCCCTATCAGGGATACAGTCAGAGTCTGAGCCAGAGACTTGGCATTTACACTGTCGTCCAGCTCACCCGATTGCAGCCCCCGTTCAATTGCTTCCTCAAAAATAACCGAGAGATACATTTGATGTTCTCTTGTCAGGATTTCAAACTTCTCGTCATGCGGCGAAAGCTCCACCATCGTATTGATGCAAAAGCATCCCCGGCTTGTAGACTGACTGTACTCTGTCTCCACCAGATTTTCAAAAAAAGTCCGGAATTCTTCCCTGACCGAAGAATGATTCTGAAACCTGGCCCGGACGTCCGCTGCATGAGAACGCGTGTATTTCCGCAGCGCTGCTTCAAACAATGCTTTTTTGTCCCCGAAGGCTGAGTATATGCTTGGCCGCTGAATCCCCATTGCTGATGTCAAATCGCTTAATGAGGTAGCTTCGAATCCCTTTTCCCAGAACAGCTGCAGCGCTGCATCCAAGGCCTTTTCCTCGTCAAACTCCCGTAGCCTTGCCATCTAACCCCTCTTTTCATATCGAATGGTATGTAATAAAGGTAGTATTTCGTGTTTATTATGTCAAGGTAATCTCTTGATTTAATTAAGATTAGATAACAGTCATTGACAAAATAAATGGTGTTCCATTATAGTTAGCGAAACAATAACATACCGATCAGTATGTTATTATATGCTAAGGAGTGATAATGATCAGTATGCACAAACGTCATAACCTTTTGATCGCCAGCATGACAGAATTTACAGATGCAGAAACCGATTCAGTACAGAAAGCACCTTCGTCTGCCTCTATGCCCCGGCCGCTCGCCCTTTTATTTGCCATGACCTGCGGACTTGCTGTTGCCAACATTTATTACGCGCAGCCTTTGCTGGACACCCTTGCAGGTGAGTTCGGGATCACGCCTTCCTCCATAGGTATTGTCATTACAATTACCCAGCTGTGTTACGCTCTGGGTCTGCTGCTGCTGGTGCCGCTCGGGGATTTGGTTAACCGGCGCCGCCTGATTACCGGTCAAATGCTTGTATCCGTGCTGGCCCTGATTCTCGTCGGTACTGCCTCATCCGCCATAGTTCTGTTTATAGGCATAGCAGTAGTGGGGCTGCTTGCTGTAGTTGCCCAGACGCTCGTTGCGTTCGCAGCAGCCCTGTCCTCTCCGGTTGAACGCGGACAGACCGTGGGTCTGGTAACCAGCGGAATTGTAATAGGTATCCTGCTTGCGCGTACCTTTGCAGGTTTACTGACTGATCTTGCTGGCTGGCGTTCCGTTTATCTGGTATCCGCAGGACTGACCCTGATTATGACAGGTCTATTATTTCGGGTACTGCCCCGCCACGAGCACACAAAAGAAACACTGTCCTATCTGCAGCTGCTTCATTCATTGCTTATGCTGTTTGTACAGGAGCCTGTTCTGCGTATCCGCGCTGTATTAGCCCTCCTGATATTTACCGCATTCAGTATCTTGTGGACTTCACTGGTACTCCCGCTGAGCGCTCCGCCGCTTTCCCTTTCTCATACTGCAATCGGCGCGTTCGGCCTCGCCGGTGCTGCCGGTGCACTCGCCGCAGCGCGGGCGGGCCGGCTCGCTGACCGCGGCCTGGGACAACGGACCACCGGCACAGCTCTGGCCTTGCTGCTGGTCTCATGGTTGCCGATCAGCTATGCCCGGCATTCGCTCATCGCATTAATATTCGGTATTATCATACTTGATCTTGCGGTACAAGCCGTACATGTCACTAACCAGAGCCTGATCTTTAGAGTACGTCCTGAAGCGCGCAGCAGACTTACCGCCGGATACATGATTTTTTATTCCATCGGCAGCGCTGCCGGGTCCATCACTTCAACCAGCATCTATAATTACGCCGGCTGGAGCGGGGTGAGCCTGCTGGGAGCAGTTGTCAGTGTGGCAGCTCTGCTGTTCTGGACATTAACCCGCAGGCTTTATTGACTTATAGAGTCAGTTATACGTACAAAAAAAACGGAGAGCTTACAGCCGCCAGGCTGATTGCTCCCCGTTTGATTCATTTACCGCAGCTCCAGATCGGGAACCGGAACCTTGGCCCAGTTCATGTCCGTGCCCAGATAGAAGCTGGTGTAGCAAGGCTGATTATACACTACGTTCTGCCAGGCCACTCCTGTCCGGTACTGCGGATCATGCATCAAGGTATACAGCTTCCGGTCTGTCACCTCTGTATTCATATAAATGCGGATCGCCGAGCTGTCTGCCATGCGCACGACCAGCTCCTCCCGCCAGTCTCCGAACAGGTCTGCGACCAGACAAGGATTGCCCTTGGTACCATTGTTGGAACGCGTGCCCTCCGCTGTCAGCAGCGTGCCCTGCTTCCAGTCTTCAATGGTAACCGGTTCGTCGAAAGTGCCGCTGATGAACTGGGTCGTCATATCTGCCGCCCACTTGATATTCATGTTAGTACCCGGAGCCAGCTCATCCAGCTGTTCACCTTTGGCTGAGCGCAGTCCCCTGGAAGGCTCATGGGCCAGATGGCTTTCGCTGCACCAGGTCTGCAGACCGGGCACGTGCGGATCTACTTTGCCGATCATACCCCGGCCGACATCCTCTTTGGCAAAACCGCCAAACAGCACCTCTCCGGTCGCTCCATCCCGCAGCGTATATCCGTACGGGCCGTGAATGCCCTCTTCATGAACCATGTAAATCTGCAGACCGTCCCGGTCAGGATCGACCACCGCGACATGCAAGGCATCTCCATGGCCCAGTTTGGCGTATTCACCGGGAGCTGCGCTCCCCTCCGGCAGAGTTCCGCCTGAGCTGTACAGGATGCTGCCGTCATGGTCAATTGTAGCTGACCCGTAGATGATCTCCTGGCAGCCGTCCCCGTCTACATCGGCGGTGGAAAGGGCATGGGCGCCCTGCTTAGCCAGACTGCCAAAGCCGGGATTCCGGCCGTCCTGAAGATGCAGCGTGTCGGCAAATGGATTGTTCATCGTAACCCAGCCGCTGTCGGTGTACCAGATTTCTTTCAGTTCCTGTCCATCCCAGCTGTACGCGGCCATTGTAGCCCGGGTATAATATCCGCGGGCAAACAATGCATAAGGCTTTTTACCATCAAGGTATGCCACTCCCGCCAGAAAACGGTCGACCCGGTTCCCCGGCTCAATCCGGTTCCAGGAATAATCCCCCCACATCAGCCCGTCATCATGGCGTCCCGGCTTGTAGCGGATTGTCGCCAGTTCTGCTCCTGTTTCGCCGCTGAAGACTGTAAGGTACTCCGGCCCTTTTAGAATAAAGCCTTCGAACTCACGCAGCTTGTTGCGTCCGCTTCTTGAAGGGGCATACTCATCGAGAAAATAATCCGCGAGCCGCACCGCCTCCTCTCTGGACAGCGGATATTTAAACTTGGGGGCAATACCGAAGCACTCCTCCAGTGTAGCCGGCCAGTGCCCGGCTGTTACCTCCTCATGTTCATGCCAGCCCTCGAACAGATCTGCCACATGCTCCGCATAAGCGGCTCCGTTCATCCGGTAATCATCGTCATGGCTGTACCCGGCAGCTTCATCCTCGGGCAGCAGCGTAATGAATGCTTCAGACACAGGTGAGCCGTCCTTGTAACGGATGGTCCGCGTACCCGGAGCCGTTTTGAACATCAGCTCGGCTTTACCGTCACCGTCAAAGTCATAAACCAGAAACTGTGTATAATGCGCGCCTGCCCGGATATTGACGCCCAGGTCGACCCGGTACAGGAGTGTCCCGTTTTGCTTGTAACAATCCAGATACACATTGCCTGTATAGCCTACATGGGAAACATCCTTGGCATTTGACGGGTCCCATTTGACGATATATTCGTATTCCCCGTCACCATCCACATCACCTACACTCATGTCATTGGCGCTGTAAGTATAAGATTGACCAGCGGGTGTAACCCCATCCGCCGGCTTCTGCAGCGGAATCTCCAGATAGGGATTTTCCCAGGGCCGGGTCGCAGCACACCGCTCCTGTTCCTCCCCGTTAATCATTGCGGCCACCGCGTACTTATTTTCGCTGCTGCCGGACCGGTCCAGATAATTCGTGCTGTCAGTGATTTCCGCAATAAGTTCACCGTTACGGTACAGGCGGAAATCCGCAGCCGTCAGGCCCTGCTCTGCAGCACCAGTCACCTCATTTCCCAGCAGCCGCCAGCTGATAAATATCCCCTCCGAAGTACTGACTGCCGCCAGGCCACGGTCCAAACGCTCCATCTGAATGCTCATTCCCGTTCTCCTCCATAACCTGCCTATTTGTATTGGAAAATCGCCAAAACTCCAAAAATCAACACAAGTAGCATACTTATCTCCGCTTATTCCGGCAATAAGACAATCTTGCCCCGCTGGTTTTAGCGGTTTGGACTTTTTAGTACAGATTGCACATTCTTGCGCCTTCGCTGGTGATATGCAAAAACGGCCGCTCCTTATAGAAAGGAAGCTGCCGTTTCATCATTAATCCGGGATAGCGGTACATATGCATTTAGTTATGTTTTTTACGCGACAAAAGATAATACACCGGCAATCCGGCGAGTGTAATCCCGATCCCAATCAACGAACGCAGCGGGTCACTGACAATCGTGCTGCCCAGAATGTAGAGTCCGCCTGCCACACCGATCATCGGGGTAACCGGATACAGCGGTACACGATAGCGCCCCTGCACGGGCGGCATTTTTTTGCGCAACAGAAAGACACCAAACACACCCATTGTAAAAAAGATCCACAATACAAACACGAGCAGATCCGTCAGCGTATTAAACGTTCCCGAGAAAATGTAGATTACCGCCAGCAAACTCTGAAAAATAAGTGCATTCGCCGGAGTCTGAAACTTCGGATGAATGCTGCTCAGCACCCGCGAAAATGGAATCTGCTGCTTCTCCCCCATCGCCTGCGGTACCCGCGCAGCTGTCATCAGATAGCCGTTCAGCGCACCAAGCACGGATATAATAATCCCTGCCGTAATAAAAGCTCCGCCGCCGTTGCCGAACAACGCTTCTGCCGCGTCCGCACCCGGAGTCGGGGAACTGATAATCTGCTCATAAGGCAGCGCTTTGAACACAGCCACATTAAACAGCACATACACAGCAATCACAAAAATAACTCCAAAAGAGATGACCTTTGGCAGCGTTTTGGCCGGATTTTTAATTTCACCTGCCATGTTAGTCACGCTGATCCAGCCGTCATAAGCCCATAGCGTACCCAGAACTGCCGCTCCGAAGCCTGCTCCCGCTGCCGGTACACTGATGCCGTCAAAGCCGGGTGCCAGATTCGAGAAGAGGCCTACACCGATAATTCCAGCAACGGGAATCAGCTTGCCCACCGTCGCAACCGTCTGGATGATACCGCCGAATCTGGTGGCTATGACATTCATAGTGAGGATGAACGCAAGTATCGCAACCGCAAGCAGCTTCTGCTGCCAGCCGTTCAGCGGCACAAAGTATCCTGAATACGTGGCAAAAGCAATTGCCAGCGCCGCTACAGACGCCGGATAAGAGATCACTGCCTGCACCCAGCCCAGCAGATAGCCGAATACGCCGCCGTACAGCTCACCCAGATATGTATATAATCCGCCGGATTTAGGAATCGCTGCAGCAATCTCCGCCACGGTCAGCGCTGACGCCAGCGTAATAATCCCGCCCACTCCCCAGGCTAGAATACTCATCCACGGCGTTCCCGCATTGCTTAGCACAATCCCCGGCTTCAAAAAGATTCCCGACCCGATAATCATCCCGACCACAATAGCCAGGGCTTCAAAGGAGGTTACTGTTTTCCCCAGCGATTTGGTTGTTGCACTCTTTGTCTTCATAATGTAATTTCTGACCCTTCCTGTCTCAGTAATCACGGTAAAATTCCGCCTGCTTATCTTACCATGTTGTGTGAGATTTAGAAGTGGGGAAATTCACTAGGGATATTAAAATTGATTTCCTCTATCCAGCCAATATACCCAGTCTTCGATAGCCAATTTAGTCTTTGGGTCGGGCTGAAGCGGCTGCAGCTGAACCAGTGGAACTGCAAACTCCCTGTCTGCCCATTTAATATGAACCCACATGTTATGAGTACATTCACTTGTAGGTGCCATTTGCAGAACTGTAACTTCCTCACCGCTCTTCAGCGGCGACTTGACCAGAACCTGATTACACTTCGCCTTGAAGGGAAAACGGATATTGTCCTTAAGATAATAGTACCAGCCCATTGCCACTTCTTCCGGATCGTACGCATCTACAATGATCTCCATGTTTATGCGTTTTTCACGCTCCGGGTCTTCATTCGGATCAGACTCCGCATTCGCTTCTTCTTCCCAATCCGTTTCTTCTTCATCTTCATCAAAATCCTCGTAATCGTCATATTGATCAGGCGCTGTTCCCTTGCTCTCTATAACATGAGGCAGCTTTTGACCCGGCTTCACTTCTGCATCCCCCATATACTGCACAATAAAATGCCACTCTTCTCCATAATCAAATAAAAGCAGCATTTTTTGTTGAGGGATCCGAAACACTTTGCTGATTTTTACTTTTTCAACACCCGGGTATTTGTCGCCATGTCCAATATCGGCAAACGATTCGTAACCTTCTTCAGAGCGTGCCCAATTTTTAATATTGTCATAAAAGCCGAAGGCATGATCCAGATCAAAATCAAAGGATTCGATAGCAGCTTCAGCAAGATCATATAATGATGCTCCAGCAGCAATTGCAATTTTGCGTGACGGACGCCCGCGGACTCCGCCGCTGCGGTCGCTTAGGATGATTTTGAATAGATGCGGGTTTTTAGTTGTAGTCATGTTTGCCTCCTGTTTTCCAAAAAATTCGCCTATTTATATGCCTAGCATAACATGTCGGAAGGACTCGAAACCAATCCTCTATTGATTCCTTTTTTGCGTAAAAATTGTTAAAAGGAGTATGATGCGCATGTCGAGATTTAACCCGTTGTATGAAGAATGGTTACTGACTAATATTGAAAATGAAAGCAATCACAGGCGGAGAGAGTTACTCGAAAAGGGGCTCGGGCATGGGACAGTCGAGTTTCTCCGAGTATGGTTCCCGGCAATCGGTAATTTGGATCATCTGCTGCCGGAGTGGGAGGTACGTGATTTTAACAACGGTTACCGTTATCTTGATTTGGCATATATGCCAGGTGGAGTAAAGGGTGGAATAGAGATTCAGGGATATGGGCCGCACGCCAGGGATCTTGATGTTCGGCGGTTCAAGGATCTATGCCGCCGGCATTCCCTGCTGGCTTTGGATGGCTGGACCTTTCTTCCTATCGCTTATCCTTCAATTGTAGAGGAACCTAAGCAATGCCAGCAGCTGGTTCTTTCATTTATCGGCAAATTTATTGCGACAGATGTGCCTTCTTCATTAACTTGGCTGGAAGCAGAAACAATACGTTATGCCAGACGCCTGCTGAGGTCGTTCACTCCTCAAGAGCTCGCAGATCATCTCCATGTAACGGACCGGCATGCCAGACGAATCTTGCATCAGTTAGCCGAACAAAAGCTGTTAGACATCACAGGTGGCGGAGCTCAGCGGTATCGGACGTATCAATTGAAGGTTTAACCCGTTGGTTGGGCTGCTTTAACAGTTGTAACTATGCGCTACATTTGGTAGGTAAACTGCACAAGGATGCATAGGCTACAACGTTAGACATGCAAACTGCACTAAGGATGTATAATGCTGCTACGACATCTGTGTGCCTGAAAACAGATACCGCAACAAATGCCACCCGCTACTGCAAGCTAACGGACCGAGGAGTCCTTATTTCCGCTAAAACGAGTGTTTTCTCCGGCTAACGGACTCAGATGATCTTATTTGCGTCATTTCGGCTCAAAAAGGCTGCGATATGAGGAAATAACGGCGTACGATCCGTTAGATTTTCCCAGCATGCCAAATGGCGGAAATAAGGGCTGTACGGTCCGTTAGGATGTGGGAGTCGTACTATATTAGCTTTGGAGAAGAAGCAAATTAAAAAAAACGGTTAGTTAGGGACAGGCATCATGAGAGTAGTTGGAGGCAATAGTGGAGTTGGTGCATTGGTGCCGAGGGTGGTAGTGGTGGTGTCATTAGAGTCTTTAAAGTCTTTAAAGTCTTTAAAGTCTTTAGAGTCTTTGGTATCGTTGATGCCGCGAGCACAGCTGATATTTTTCTTGCTTTCTTCATCACTAAACACAACAAAAAAAACGGCATGTCTGCCGTTTCTTCTAGTATGGACTCTCAGGGGCTCGAACCCTGGACAAATAGATTAAGAGTCTACTGCTCTACCAACTGAGCTAAGAGTCCATGATATTAAGATAATTGGTGGAGCCAAGGGGGATCGAACCCCTGACCTCATCGCTGCCAGCGATGCGCTCTCCCAGCTGAGCTATGGCCCCATGTTAACCGTTTTAGAACTACATTATGTATTCTAAATTCTTATGTGAGATTTAAGCTCACTTCGTCGTGTTATTTATTATTTCGTAGCCGACTTCTATATAATACAGAAATCTGTTACTTATGTCAACACTTTTGCAAAAAAATTTTCGGCGCATTATTTCCGGAAGAACCGCTGCAGCACCTCTGCAAAGCTCTACATAACACTAAGCAGTTTTTTGCACAGGTGCTGCAGCATGTCTAAAGTCCCTCCAGCTCGCCATCCCCTTTGGACAGCAGCCCCTTCAGTTCCTTCATGAACATGTTGATGTCCTTGAACTGGCGGTATACAGATGCAAACCGCACGTAGGCTACCTCATCCACCGGATAGAGCTGCTCCATCACGAACTCGCCGATCTGGCGGCTCTCAATCTCTGCCAGGGCGATGCCGCGCAGCGTCTTCTCCACCTCTGACACAATGGATTCCAGGCGTTCAACGGACACAGGGCGCTTCTCACAGGCACGAATCAGACCGCGCAGGATTTTGTCACGGCTGAACTCTTCACGGCTGCCATCCTTCTTGATGACGATCAGCGGTGTCTCTTCGATCATCTCGAAGGTGGTGAAGCGCTTGCTGCAGCGCTCGCATTCACGCCTGCGCCGGATCGATTTGTTCTCATTGGCCGGACGCGAGTCAAGCACCTTGGTATTCGTGTGATCGCAGTAAGGGCATTTCATAAGTAAGGCCACTCCTCTTTTGCTGTAATAGTAATGGTTGCGGCAGAATGTGCAGCGTTGTTTAGAGGTTAAATTTTTTTCCAGAAAACACCGTTTTATTATTGTTATGAATCTGGCGGGTCCGGCACATAATACAGTTACCAACCGATAGGAGGTGAACAGAAATGAGCCAAAACAACAACAGCAACAACCTGGTAGTTTCCAACTCACGCGGTGCATTGGAGCAACTGAAATATGAAGTTGCCCAAGAATTGGGTATCACTCTTTCCCCAGACGGATACCAAGGCAATAAAACTTCTTACGAAAACGGTTCGATCGGTGGTTACATCACTAAGCGTCTTGTAACAATCGCCGAGCAATCCCTGGCAGGTCAGTACAAATAACCTGTCCCCATAAGCTTGCCAAAGAAGTATTAAACGGCCGCAAGCCGTTTAATGCTTCTTTTCTTTTTATATGCAACAAACTTAGAATTCGCTGTAAATCTCCGTGTACTGATTATAATAATAAATCACGCGCTGCACGTAGTGCCGGGTCTCGCCAAACGGGATATCTTTTACTGAAGCCTCTGTACCGTCCCAGTCGCCTCCATCAAGCCAGCTCTGTACTTTGCCGGGTCCGGCATTGTATGCGGCGATAACCGCTGTACGGTTGCCGTCAAACTGGCGGGACAGTGAGGAGAGGTACCAGGTGCCCAGCTCAATATTAGCTGACGGCTCCTCCTTGAGCTCATCCAGCGATACATCAGGCAGCTTGGCCATCTCAAGCGCCCATTTGGCCGTATCCGGCATAAGCTGCATCAGCCCGAGGGCGCCTTTTTTGGACTCTCGGCCTGTCTTGAAATTGGTCTCTACGCGGATAATGGCCGCGACCAGAAACGGATCGGTCTCATACGTGCTGCTATGCTTACGGATTTCGTTCTTATAATGAATAGGATAAAACCATGACATCCAGTTGGTGCCGAGAAAGAGGATCGCGGTAAAGCCGATGAACAGCAGGAGCAGCACTCTTTTTTTACGGAGCCAGCTCATGACAGCCCCAGCCTGTCCCACAAAATCGCTACCTGCTGCTCAGTCGCACCAGTCTCACCGCTGTTGTCGATAATATAATCCGCTCTCCTGCGCTTCTCTTCAATATCCATCTGGGCATCCAGCCTTGCTGCAGCCTGCTCTGGATTAAGGCCGTTACGCTCCATTAAGCGGGCTAGCTGCACCTCACGCGGCACATATACAACCAGAACTTTATCGAACAGGTTGTCCAGCTTGGATTCATACAATAAAGGAATATCTACAATAATCAGGCGCTGCGCGTCTTCCTCTTCCAGTGCATACATCTGTTCCTTGATTTCCCGGCGGATTGCCGGGTGTGTCAGACTGTTCAGTACCTGCAGGGCGGCAGGGTCGCTGAAGACGATCTCCCCCAGCGCAGCCCGGTTTAGCGTGCCGTCAGGCAGCAGGATTCCTTGGCCAAAATGCCCTACAGCAGCAGCCAATACGGGATGACCCGGGAGCATGACCCCTCTAGCGATGACATCGGCATCGACGAGTCGTGCTCCTTTTTGCAAAAGCATTGCGGAGACGGTGCTTTTTCCGGATGCAATGCCTCCGGTTAAGCCCATAATCATGTACTCACCTCATAACAGCTTCATTATTCCCATAGCAATTAATAATAACGCGGGTAGAGCGGCAGCGTGCTTCATCCAGAAGCTTCCCGACATTTTGAGGCCGGTTTTCATGCCAAGCAGTAAAAAGGTACCGCTGAACAGGGCAATCATCAGTGAGGTCCACACCGGGCTGAAGCCAAGCAGTGCAGCACCAAGCCCTGCGCCAAAAGCGTCCAGCGACAGCGCAATCCCCAGGATCATCGCCTCCATCGAGGAAATACTGCCCGAGGAATCCATGTCAGCGGAAGAAGGCGTGCGCAGAATCTGAATGACCACGCCCAGATGCCGCAGCTCCAGTGAAAACACCGCTGCCTGCTGAGGACCGGCTTCTCCGGCCTCAGCAGGCAGCTCAGTTACTTCCGAAGCTCCAGCCTCCAGGCCGGCCTGCGGAGCCGCTGCTGTCCGCTCAATAGAAACTTCCTGCTCCTCTTCCTGGGGACTGCGCTCCTTCTGGGTCAGCATCTGAATCAGAGACCAGCAGCCCATTAAGACGAGAATAACCGCTCCAATAATGGAGGCGGCATCCGGGGAGACAACCTTGGCTAGAAGTACACCGACCTGCATGGAGACCCCAATGACGATACCCGAACAGAGCGAGATAATCAGAATGGAGAGCAGCGGTATTTTCATTTTGCGCAAACCATATGTAATACCTACACCAAAACCGTCCAAACTAAGCGCAAAAGCCAGCAGCAGCAGTGAAAACAATGGGCTGATCACCCGCAATCCCTCCCGTGAAGAAACGGAAGTCCGGAAGATGACTCTCTCCGGCTCCGTTTGCTTGTTTCAGCGTTCTTCACACAGTATATGGGCGGGACCGGCAGTCGGTTCCTGGACATTTGCGCCGGGCTGAACAGCTCCGGTGTGTATTGCCTGTAATACAGGATTAATCTTAAATGATTACAACAGTCAAAGGCTGGCAAGTAGGGCAGATATGCGTGCCCCGGCCGCCTACGACGCTTTTCTCAATCAGGGTGCCGCAAGTCGTGCACGGCTGGTCCTTGCGGCCGTAAATGAGATGCTGCTGCTGGTAGCTGCCGCTCTCGCCCTGGCCGTTAACATACGATTTGACGGAAGAGCCTCCGGCATTAACCGCATCCGTCAGTGTTGATACGATTGCCTTATGCAGCCGGTTCAACTGCCCGTCCGAAAGCAGCTTTGCTGTCTCCTCAGGATGAATCCCTGCACGATGTAGAGCCTCATCCACATAGATATTGCCGATGCCGACAATATATTCCTGATTAAGCAGCAAGGGCTTGATCTTGGTACTCCGGCTCCCGACAATTTCCTTAAACCGTTCGGGCGTGAAAGAAACATCCAGCGGCTCCTGCCCCAGCTTGTTCAGCGGCTTCAGCAGCAGATCTTCACCGGGGTCGAACAGATGCATAGTCCCGAATTGGCGTACATCCGTGTAACGCAGCTCCGTGCCGTCGGTGAAGTGGAAAATAACATGAGTATGCTTGTCCAGCAGATCATCCTGACTGTACAGACCGTAACGGCCTTCCATCCGCAGATGGGAGACCATCACGAGTCCGTCCAGCACAAACCGCAGGAACTTGCCTCTGCGCTCAACGGTAACAATGCTATGGCCTGCCAGCATGTTGGCAAAGGCCTGGGTATCGTCCGGACGCTGGATAATCCGCGGCAGCCGGACGGTGACGTGCTCTATCTGCTTGCCTGTAATTAATTCATTAAGTGTTCTTCTGACTGTTTCTACTTCCGGTAATTCCGGCATAATAACTCACCTCTACCCCATTATAACGGATATAGGCAAGCAGCGGGGAGCCTATTTCGCTTCGTACCAGTTATTCCCGTAACTCACTTCTGCTTTAAGCGGTACAGACAGCTTGAGTGCTCCGGCCATAACCTCAGGCACCAGCTTCTTCATCAGCTCCAGCTCATCCTCCGGCACCTCAAACACAAGCTCATCGTGCACCTGCAGCAGCATACGGCTCTTCAGTCCGCGTTCAAACAGCGCTTTGTCCATATGCACCATTGCCAGTTTGATAATATCGGCAGCCGTTCCCTGAATCGGTGTATTCATCGCCGTACGTTCAGCAAAGGAGCGCAGATTGAAGTTACTGGCATTAATCTCCGGCAGATAGCGGCGGCGCTCCAGCAAGGTCGTAACATATCCCTGCTTGCGGGCATCCTTCACAATATCATCCATATACTTGCGCACACCCTGGAAAATTTCAAAATACTGCTCAATAAACTGTTCTGCCTCTTTTCGCGGAATGTTCAGGTTCTGTGAAAGTCCATATCCGCTGATTCCGTATACTATCCCGAAGTTAACCGCCTTGGCAGAACGGCGCATGTTACTGTCCACCTGATCAGCCGTTACGCCGAATACATCCATCGCTGTCTTGGTGTGAATGTCCATATCTTCCAGAAAAGCTTCCTTCATCCGCTCATCGCCGGAGATATGGGCCAGCACACGCAGCTCAATCTGCGAGTAGTCCGCCGCCAGAATCGACCAGCCGGGCTCAGACGGCACAAAAATCTTCCGCAGCTTGCGGCCCTCCTCCAGCCGGATCGGGATATTCTGAAGGTTCGGGAACTGGCTGCTAAGCCGTCCGGTTGCCGCAATCGTCTGCCGGTAGAAGGTATGCACCTTGCCTGTCTGTTCGGAAATTTCCTTGAGTAATCCTTCCACATATGTGGATTGAAGCTTGGCAAGCGTACGGTACTGCAGAATCAGACGCACTACATCATGATAAGGAGCCAGTTTCTCAAGCACATCTGCACTCGTTGAGTACCCGGTCTTCGTCTTTTTATCTACAGGCAGACCGAGCTTCACAAACAGGATTTCGCCGAGCTGCTTAGGTGAGTTGAGGTTGAATTCAGTGCCGCAAATCTCATAAATTTCCGCGACAAGAGCAGCAATCTGCGCTTCGAACTCTTTACCCAGCTCTTTCAGCTCTGTTTTGTTGACAGCAATGCCCTGCTTCTCCATATCCGCCAGAATGCGTGACAGCGGCATCTCCAGGTCCTCGAACAACCCCGTCATTGCCGTCTCCTTCAGCTCCTGCTGCTGCTTCTCTACTATACCGAGCACCGTGGCGCTCTTGCGGGCTACGTGATTGCCCAGGATTTCAAGCTCCGGAATTTTATATTTGGCTCCTTTGCCGAATACCTCTTCATCCGGTGACAGACGCGGCAGCCCGTATTTGGAAGTGAGATCATTCAGGTTCTGGTTCGCTTCCGTCGGGTCCAGCAGGTAGGCTGCAAGCTGCACATCATTGGCCGCTCCGGCAAAAGCAATCCCCTGCCAGTGTAATGCCAGATCTGCGCGGTGCAGGTCATAACCGCTCTTCGGCGCATCGCTGTCGCCAAGCCAGTCCCGCAGCGGTGCCGCTGCCGGGCTCTGCAGCAGGGCAAACGGCACGAAGTAATGCCGCTCAGGTGAGGAGAGGCCAAGACCGATTACCTCAGACCGATGCGGATTCTCGCCGCTCGTCTCCACATGCAGTGCCGAAATTCCAGGGAGTGCGGCAATCAGCGCTTCCAGATCAGCTTCACCGGCAATGGTAATATCCAGCTCTGCGGCTTCAACGGCTGCAACTTCATCTGCTGCTCCGGAATGCGCACTTAGCGACAGACGCTCCAGCAAGGATTTGAACTCCAGCTTCGCCAGTGCAGGCCCGGCCGTATCCCGGTTAATCCCCGTAAAGGACATATCCTCCCAGGCATGCTCCAGCGGAACCTCACGGTAGATCGTTGCCAGCTTTTTGCTCATAACCGCGCTGTCCGCATGCTCCTCCAGCTTCTCTTTCATTTTACCCTTGAGTTCACCGGTTCCAGCCAATACGCCTTCTACCGAGCCGAACTGATGCAGCAGTTTAAGTGCCGTTTTCTCGCCCACGCCGGGTACACCCGGGATATTGTCGCTCGCGTCGCCCATCAGGCCCTTCAGGTCAATAATCTGTTCAGGGGTCAGATCGTATTTCTCGCGGATCTGCTCCGGCCCGTACATTTCAACTTCAGTCACGCCTTTACGCACCAGCGCAATGGTTGTATGTTCCGAAGCCAGCTGCAGCATATCCTTATCCCCGGATACGATCATCACTTCACGCCCGGCCGCATCAGCCTCACGCGAGATACTTCCGATAATATCATCAGCCTCATAACCACTGATCTCGAACTGCGGCACACCAAGATGGCGCAGCAGGTCCTTCAGCAGCGGGAACTGTTCCGACAGCTCAGGCGGTGTTTTTTGGCGGCCGCCTTTATAATCCTCATAGCCTTCATGCCTGAAGGTAATTTTACCTGCATCAAAGGCCACAATCAGGTGGCTTGGCTTATGCTCTTCAATCAAACGCAGCAGCATTGTCGTAAAGCCGTACACGGCGTTCGTCTGCTGTCCGGCTGTATTCGTCAGCGGCGGCATCGCAAAAAACGCACGGTAAATAATATTATTTCCATCTATAAGAATCAACTTGTCCACTGTAGCACCTCGCCTTTTTCATGCTTACTCCTTACATCTTACCATATGCCCTGCACCAAAATGAACCAAAGCGCACGATTTGCGCCCAGGTCCAAGCATAATCCCGCATGAAATGCAGGATTGCCAATCTTTACCGTATTGAACCGTAAAAGCTTCGAATGGCAATAAAAAAACAGCAAACCACCCTATTAAGGGGGTTGCTGTTTGGGCAATGCTCAATCTTACTGGTTCAGGTCAGGACGTTTACCGGTTACGAGATACACTACGCTCTCACCGATATTGGTCGCATGATCGGCAATCCGCTCAATGTAACGGCCGACCAGTGTCAGCAGCATAGCCTGGTTCAAAGACTCCGGCTTCTCGACCATATAGGCGTACAGCTCGTTAATTGTTGCACTGTACAGGCCGTCAACCTGATCATCATCCTGGGCCATTTTGTAAGCCAGATCTGTATTCTCATCCAGGTAGGATTGGATCGCTTCCGTGATCATCACCGAAACAATTTCTGCCATACGCGGGATGTCGACAAGCGGCTTAATCAGTGTCTGTCCCTGAATACGCATCGTAACCTTTGCTACATCCAGAGCAAGATCGCCCATACGCTCAAGGTCACTGGAAATTTTGAAAGCAACAATAATACGGCGCAGATCCTTGGCTACAGGCTGCTGGGTAATAATCAGCCGTGAACCGATCTCCATAATACGGTCTTCCATTGCATTAAGGCGCAGATCCGCCTTTACGATTTCCTGTGCACGTACAATGTCCAGCGTCTGAAGGGCCACAATTGCACCTTCAAGAGCATCATTTACGTGTTCGCCCATTTGCTGCAGCAGGCTGCGCAATTCTTCCAGATCTTTATCGAATTCTTTTCTGCGAATCATAAATAATGCGATCCTCCTCAAAAACGTATGGTCAGCCTGATAATCCAGGAACGGGCCCCTATGGGTATTATCCGAAACGTCCGGAGATGTAGTCTTCTGTCCGGGAATCCTTCGGGTTGGAGAACAGCATTTCTGTATCTGCAGCCTCTACGATTACACCGTTCAGGAAAAATACAGTACGGCCGGATACACGTGCAGCCTGATGCATGTTGTGTGTTACCATTACAATCGTATATTTGCTGCGGAGCTCCTGTACCAGTTCCTCAATCTTGAGCGTGGACACAGGGTCGAGGGCAGAGGTTGCCTCATCCATCAGCAGAATATCAGGCTGTACAGCAAGCGCTCTGGCAATACACAGACGCTGCTGCTGTCCGCCGGACAAGCTCAGTGCAGATTTTTTCAGAAAATCCTTTACTTCCTCCCAAAGGGCGGATTGGCGCAGGCTCTGCTCTACAATCTCATCGAGCTCCTGCTTGGAGCGGGTACCGTGCAGACGCGGGCCGTAGGCCACGTTGTCATAGATGGACTTCGGAAACGGATTGGGCTGCTGGAATACCATGCCGACCTGCTTGCGCAGGCTTTCCACTTCCACTTCGTCGCTGTAAATATTTTTACCGCCGATGTTAACTTTACCTTCAATACGTGTTCCGGGAATCATGTCATTCATACGGTTAAGGGTTCGCAGGAGGGTGGATTTACCACAGCCGGATGGTCCGATAAAAGCGGTCACCTGTTTCTCCGGAATCTGCAGATCCACGTTCTTCAGTGCGTGAAACGACTCATAGTAGAGATCAAGCTTCTCTATGTCAATGATGGATTTCATGTGTTTTGGCAGTCTCCTTCTCATCATCTTCGTTCCCAATGATAAGCTTTCAGTGTAAATAGAGTTGAAGAGAATTGTTAACGCAATGTAAAATCGCCCGGCATGTGCAGAGTCCATGCGTTTGTATTGTTATATTATTGTATAAAATTCTTTCAATTTTTATGTACATTTTTCAATATAGAAAAGAACACCGTCATTTAAATGACCGGTGCTCTTTTCTTGTTTACGACCAGCTTGTAGCCTACGCCGCGGATAGAATCGATATGAACCGATTCCGGATCGAGCTCCAGCTTCTTGCGCAAGGAGCTGACATGAACGTCTACGGTGCGCTGTCCGCCGATATAATCAAATCCCCAGACGGCATTCATCAGATCATCGCGGGTCAGCACGACCCCCGGTTTACGCGCCAGATACAGCAGTACCTCGAATTCCTTGGGCCGCAGATTAATGCTGTGCCCGCCCAGCGAGACCTCATACCGTTCCGGATAAATTTCGAGCTGTCCCAAAATAATGGTCGAAGCGGAAACCGGTGTTTCGGTCTGAATCTCCTCCGTCACCCCGGAAATCCGCCGGAGAACAGCGCTGACTCTGGCCAGCAGCTCAGAAACGCCAAATGGCTTGGTTATATAATCATCAGCACCGGATTTCAGGCCGCGGACTACATCCTCTTCGGCATTTTTAGCTGTTAATACGATAACAGGCGTACGGATGCCCTGACCGCGGAGCTTGTCGAGGATATCGATCCCGTTCATACCCGGCAGCATCAGATCCAGTACGATCAGATCAAAAGGTTCTCTAGTCGCACGGTCGTATCCTGCCGTTCCATGATCCTCCACTGTCACTTCATAGCCTTCCTGCGTCAGATTATAAGACAGCAGCCGGGCCAGCGTCGGTTCGTCTTCAATGACCAGCAATCGTTGTGCCATAGTTTCCCCCGTATTCACATGAATTTATAATTTACAAAAAAAGCAGCAAACCCATCATATCACCGTAATGTTAACTTGGTGTAAAATAACAACAAATTTCGCAGATGACTTTACAGTACAATAGTATCGCTCAAAGCTGCCTCTGGCAAATCCATTATCCTGATCAGCTGCCAGATTCGCATTCCTCCAGTTAATTGTCATGATCCTGCAGCAGCGGCAGTTCCATGATGAACGAGCTGCCGATCCCCAGATCGCTCTCTACCGTAATCGTACCCCGGTGCAGCTCGACCAGATGCTTCACAATGGACAGGCCCAGCCCCGTGCCGCCGGAGCTTCTGGACCGGGCTTTATCCACCCGATAGAAACGTTCAAAGATCCGCGGAAGATCTTTGCGTGGGATGCCCATGCCGGTATCACTGACGGTAAAGATGATCGTTTCCGTACCATCCGGCTTATGTCCGTCAACCATTGTGATTTTGACATTGCCTCCGTCGTGGGTGTAATTAATCGCATTAGACAGCAGATTCATAAAGATCTGCCGCAGCT
Source organism: Paenibacillus sp. FSL R7-0345 (assembly GCF_038595055.1). Classification (NCBI taxonomy): domain Bacteria; kingdom Bacillati; phylum Bacillota; class Bacilli; order Caryophanales; family Paenibacillaceae; genus Paenibacillus; species Paenibacillus sp. FSL R7-0345. The sequence goes on along the minus strand of NZ_CP152002.1, from coordinate 2,318,989 downwards.
TGTCCTCATCCCCTTCAATGAAGAGCTCATCCGGCACGCTGGCACTCAGCGAGATTTTTTTCTTCTCGGCTACCTTGCTCAGCGTTTCCAGCACAGATTCAAAGAACTCCTTTAAATAGATTGGGGAGCAATCCAGCTGTACCCGTTTGGATTCAATTTTGGACAGCTCCAGTATATCTCCGATCAGCCGGTTCAGCCGTTCATTCTCATCATAAATAATTTGCAGGAAGGAGCGTGCCGTCTTCTCGTCAGTCACACCTCCGCCAAGCAGCGTCTCGGCAAAACCTCTGACTGCGGCGACCGGGGTTTTCAGCTCATGGGATACGTTGGCAACAAATTCGCTGCGCATTTTCTCCAGCCTCCGGATTTCGGTAACCTCCTGCAGCAGAAACAGCATGCCCCGGTGAGAGCCGTCCTGCATCATCGGCACCCCGTCCAGCCGGACAATACGCTCTGCCGGAGTATAAATGCTGCGTTCTTCGTGAAGAGGCTCGCAGCGCATTACGCCTTCTTCAATTAACCGGCTCAGCTCGTAATGATGCTTCAGCTCTTTATAGGAATGACCGGTCATTTCACTGTTTTTCACATCAAGCATACGTTCTGCAGCCCGGTTAATCAGGGCAAATTCCCCTTCAGCATTGACCATAACGATACCGCCGGTCATGTTATCCAGTACGCTCTGGAGCAGGTCTTCATTGTCCCTGATCGTTTTGAGCTGGGCCTGCAGGCTGTCTGCCATCGCGTTAATCGCTTTGGCCAGCTGTCCGACCTCATCCTTTCGCTGCATCGGAACCCTGGCATCATAATCCAGGTCGGTAATCCGCCGGGCGACTCTTGTAATCTGCTCCAGCGGTGAGGTCATGCTGGATGCTACCTTATAGCTTACAAAAGTGGCTGCTATAAACAATAGCACCAGTCCCGCCGCCATAATAATCCATGCCCTGCTTAGCCCCTCTGTCACTGCATCCAGCCCCATTGACAGGCGAATATAGCCGTCGAAACCGTCTGCCGAAGTTACTGCACCAGCGACATAAAGCATGTCACGGTCCAGCGTATCGCTGAAACGGATAGCCCGGCCGATTCCTTCCTTTGCGGCGAGTATTTCTTCTTCACGGTTAGAGTGATTGTCCATTTCCAGCGGATTCCGTTCGGAATCACCGATAACCTTTCCTTCTTTTGTGATAAAGGTAATACGTGAGCTGGTGAGCCCGGCAATATGCTTGGCATGCTCAGTATAATAGCTCATTGCTTCCTGACTGTTCATATCGATAAACTGGAAGGTACCGGAGAGCAGCATGATTTCCCGGGACATGTTCTCCTCCAGCGCCGAGATATGCGAATCCTTAAACAGCTTGGCCATTGTGAGGCCCGCTCCGATCATGGATACACCGACCAGGGCCATGAGGATGAAGGTGAGACGAATGCGAAACGGTTTCATAGCAGGGTGTCCTCTTTCTTATCATGTGTCTTTGAGCCTTTGTGAACATCCTACCTCCATTTCTGTCAAAATACCAGTTCCCCGGGCAATTATCAACGCAATGTAAAATCTGAAATAGCCGCTAACCGTGTTCTGCAGAAATGTTGCCTGTCGAATATGACGCTGCAAAATGATAAACTATTAAATAATACCTTTTACTCTTATTTTTTGTGAGGGATCCCGATGAAAGTAACCATTTCGGATGTAGCCAGGGCAGCAAATGTGGCAAAATCCACCGTCTCCAAGGTATTAAACGACTCACCCAAAATATCGGCTGAGACCAAGCAGCGCGTGCGCGAGATTATGAAGCAGATGAATTATATACCGAGCAGTATCGCAACCGGTTTAGCCAGACAAAGCTCGCAGACGGTTGGACTGCTGGTTGACATGTCCAAAGAAAGTGAATTTCTGAACCAGTTTTTCTACAATATTATCGGCGGGATCGAAAGCGTGATGGGTCCTCTCGGATACGAGCTGACGCTATGCAACATCCAGCATCATGCTGCGGAGGATCATTTTCTGAACAGGCTGGTGCTGAACCAGCGGGTTGACGGCATTATTGCCAACAATTCAGTACTGACCGAGGAGCTGGCCAATGAGCTGGACCGGCTTAACTTTCCATATGTATCAATCGGAGAGATGGAACCTGCAGCGAGCTGGGTAGACTTTGACAATGAAGCAGGCGGAAGAATGCTGACCCGTCACCTGCTGGAGCAGGGCTACAGCAGACCGGCTTTCGTCGGCGGGCAGCGGAATGAACGCATCTACAGCCGACGGCTGAGCGGCTATCTCCAGGCGCTCAAGCAGTCCGGCGTTATCGTCCGCCAGGACTGGATTGTAAACGGCCAGGCCGATGAGCATGAAGGCTACCGCGCGGCACTCCGGCTGCTAATGCGCGAAGACCCGCCTGACTCGGTCGTCTGTATGACCAACTATACAGCGTTCGGAGTATTAAAGGCGGCCCGTGAGCTGGGGATAGAGGTTCCGGGCCAGCTGGGCATCGCTGCTTTTGATGAATATCCTTTATCCCGTTATACCACTCCGCCGCTTACTTCACTGAATATCGACACCTTCAAGCTCGGGCTAACCTCCGGCCAGTGGCTGATGGATCATATCCGCGAGAACTGTACGGCCTCCCGTCATCTGCTGCTAGAGCCTGAGCTGATTGTCCGCGAGTCTACAGCAGGCCTTAATTGCTGATATCATCTTCTATTTATCAAAAATATAACAGCGCTGCCCCATACGGAGCAGCGCTGTTATTATATTTTATAAGCTTATTGATCCTTCCAGCGCTGCACGGTCAGATTTACAGTCTGCGCTCCGCCGGCTGGCGTGAGCGTACGATTGGCAATCTCGGCGCCGCTTGAGCTGGTCTCAACCGTTGTCCAGCTGCCTCGGGTTACTTTATACTGTACCGCTGTTCCTGCCGGCAGGCTGAGAGTAATGGAGTATACGCCATCGCTGCCTTTGGTCAGCTGATAAGCAGGATCAGCCGCATTCCAGCTGTTGAAGGAACCGCTCAGATACACCGGCCCGGAAGCCGGAGTCGTACCTGGGACAGTGACTCTGAAGGTTACACTGTCGGCCTGCGGCACGCCTGAGGACAGGCTGCCGTTCACCAGGCTCCAGGTCCCGGCCGTCAGATGATAATTGCTGCCGCCGTTATTATCCCAGGTACCGCTACCGTTGTTGAAGGCAGCCGTCAGACCGGCGGCAGTGCCGAGCTGGATGGTAGCTGTCTTGTATCCTGAGTAAGACGAAGCTTGCAGCTGCTGCCCCGGCGAGGTGGTCCATACCCCGGAACCGTCCACACTGTAATGAATATAAGAGTTCGTAAACGATGTATTTTTATAATAAATGGTTACGGAATTGCCAGCTGGAGTAGCAGTGGGTACTGGCGTTGCTGTTGGGGCCACGGTTGGTGTAGCGGTTGGTGTAGCGGTTGGCGCTACCGTCGGTGTAGGTGTGGCCGTAGGCGCTACGGTTGGTGTTGCAGTCGGTGTTGGCGTAGCCGTAGGCGTTACCGTTGGTGTTGCCGTCGGACTCACCGGCCCTCCGGCCTGAATGTTTCCAGTCGGTGTATAAGTCCATGTGCCGGTGCTAAACAGATAATTGCTGCCTCCGTTGCTGTCCCATGTGCCGCTGCCGTTATTGAAGCAGGCTTCCAGCTGGGTGGCGGAGCCGATATTAATCGTGATTTTGTTATAACCGGATACTTCTGCTGCCGGAATCGCTACACCTGGTGCTGTCGTCCAGGTTCCGCCGGCCGGCCGGTAATGAATATATGGCGTACTGTAGCCCTGCTTGTAGTAGATCGTCACACTGTTGCCGGCCGGGGTGGTGATTAAAGCAGCCGCACTGAAGGCGGACAGGTTCCCTGCCGCATCAAAAGCTTTTACCGTGTAGGTGTAACTGGTCTGTCCTGCAAGTCCGCTGTCCGTATAGGAAGTAGTTGCAGAGGTGCCCACTTTGACTCCGTTGCGGTAAATTTCATAGCCGGTCACTCCGACATTGTCGGTGGAGGCTGCCCAGCTGATCTGTGCACTGGAAGCGTTCTGTACGGTTGCTGTAACGTTGCTTGGAACTGTAGGTGCCACTGTATCAACTACCGGCTGTGTCTTGGAATAGATTTTTGCCGAGTTGGCATTAGCGGACACCGTAATTTGCTTGCCTGTAACGCCGCCTGCCTGGACAGTCACTGTATCGGAAGTATTGAGCTGATTGATCAGCACAGTACCAACAGTCAGCGTGCTTTCGCTGCGCAGCGGAATAGTGACGGTCTGTGTACCGCTGGAAGCGTTGCTGAATACAGAGATGACTTCCTGTCCGACATTTGTGCCGCTGTCAATCCGCCGGGAGAACGCATACAGGTTCTGCGCCGACCACATTTCACGCTGGGTGCCTGTGCGCAGGGCCGGGTTGTTTTTGCGGATTTCGTTCAGCTTGGCTACATGCTTATAGGTACTGGTATTCTCGTTAAAATAATTTTCCAGCACATTACCGTTAGTATCCCGCTTGACCATCGACCAGCGGTTCCAGGTATCAGCTATGCCGCCAGTCATAATCTGGCCGTTGCCGTTGCCCTTATTCTGTTCCGTCCCCTGGAAAACAACTGGTGTTCCGCGGACTGTGAAGATAAAGGACAATGCATTCTGCAGCTTCTCAACGCTGCCTCCGGCTTCCGTCAGGAACCGGTTACGGTCGTGATTATCGATAAAGGTGACCATGTGGTTCGCATTTCCGTTGTAATAGGAATCCTGGGCAAGTGTACTCTTAATGTTGGATTCAAAAGACTGCCCGTAAGCAAAGCTGTTCAGCACCGAGAAAAACAGCGGGAAGTCCAGCATGCCCCACTCCTTGTTCGCGCCGACCCAGCGGGAAACAAATTCGGCATTGCCGTCAAAGTTTTCACCGAAGGTGTTAACCCCCAGCAGGTTTTGCAGCTCACCGATGTCTGTCGGCTTCATCAGCTTGGCAGCGTCGACACGTGCGCCGTCTGCGCCCGTATAGTCAAACCAGGCTTTGATGGAGCTGAAGATGGCCTGCTTGGCGGCAGGTACATCAAAATCTATATCATCCAGACCGCCCAGATCGTGGTTCTCCAGGTAATCCTGCGCCCACTGATCATATCTGCCGTCGGCGAGTGACCAGTTAATATCCCCGTTATGGTGGTACCAGGCCGGATTATTAAACGGTGCAGCAGGCTGCAAGCCTTGAATATCATAAAAAGCCTGGGTCCCAAGCATATAGTCACCGATATGATTCGGCACAACATCAATGATGACCTTAATACCGAGAGCGTGTGCGGAATCCACCAGCTCTTTCAGCTTTTCCTTGGTTCCAAAGTAGGGATTAGCTGCATTCGGGTCCTTCACGTTGTAGCCGTGATAGGCCGTATTCTTGCCTGTACCGTTATTTTCACGGTTCGTCATCTGCGGTTCGGCCACAGGAGAAATCCAGATTGCGGTATAGCCCATATTGGCGATGTAAGGCAGCTTGTTGATAACTCCCTGCCAGTCTCCGCCCTTCATATAACGAAAATCTTCTTCAGAATTTTCCCCGTAACGGATTGCGGCGCCTGTGGCATTGTTAGAGCTGTCCCCGTCATAGAAACGGTCGACCATAATCTGATAAATCGTGTCATTCTCAGTGATGGTGCCGATGCTGGCGGCCTCAGCTTTTGGCGGCGCCACTACAAACAAATTCATCATAACAGACAGAACAATAGACGTGATCAGAACCGGAGCTAACCATCGGTTGCGTTTCATTCCTCATCTCCCTCTCCTTATTAACTGCATAAGAAATCTGCTGCCTGTGAATCCCAATCACATCACTTGCAAATCTGAGGTGTCATTAAGGAAACCGGTTTCCCAAGTAAAAATTACCATGTCCATGTATGCGCTGTCAAGCTAAATTAATGTCAAAAAGCCTTCTTTCCGGAATATGAAAGAAGGCTTCCTGTAAGATTATGATTCATTCTGTTTATTTGAATACCGGCTCCTTGAACTGGGCGAGCTTGGCCGCTGAATCCTTTTCTACATCGGCATGCAGGCTGTTACCGTGTGAATCCATCGTTACGATGGCGGCAAAGCCATCTACCTGAAGATGCCACATCGCTTCTGGTATCCCGAATTCCATAAAGTCAACAGCATTAACCTTTTTAATGCATTCCGCGTAATATTGCGCCGCTCCGCCGATGGCGTTCAGATAGACTCCGCCGTGCTCCTGCAGCGCCGTGAGCGTTTTGGGTCCCATTCCGCCTTTGCCGATGACGGCGCGGATCCCGAATTTCTTGATAATCTCACCCTGGTACGGCTCCTCACGGATACTGGTGGTCGGGCCTGCCGCCTTAACGTGCCAGCCTTCATCATCCTTCAGCATAACCGGACCGCAGTGATAAATAACCGCACCGTTCAGATCGACCGGAGTGTCATGGTCCATCAGGTATTTATGCAGCGCATCACGGCCGGTATGCATTTCCCCGGAGAGAATGACGACGTCGCCGACCCGCAGGCTGCGGATATCCTCCTCGCTGATCGGTGTAGTCAGCCGCACTTCCCGCGAGCCTCCAGCAGCAGCTGCGGAGTCAGACCCGGCCGGAGCTGCAGCGTCAGCAGCCGCAATCGCGGGGGCCGCCGGGATGACCGCATCACCGGAGACAACGCCTGCTTCTGCAGCAGCCGGATGGTGGGCAGCTACAGCCACAGGCACATCCGCTTCCTCTACCGAAATGCCTGTACCGCGCTCATAGAGCCAATCCCCGATATTGCCCGTTGCGGGCTCCACCAGAATGCCCTGGCGGCGGAAGGCCCAGCAATTATAGGCTACCGACACGAAGAAGCTGGCCGGCAGCCGGTTCATCACACCCACCTTGCAGCCGAGCAGGGTAACTTCCCCGCCGAAGCCCATCGTGCCAATGCCCAGCTTGTTGGCGTTATCCATAATGTAATCCTCCAGCTTGGCCAGATCTTCCACCGGGTTGATATCTTCAACCTTGCGGAACAGCTGTTTCTTCGCCAGCTCATAGCCGGTGGTCCGGTCTCCGCCGATGCCGACGCCGATAAAGCCGGCGCTGCAGCCTTGCCCCTGTGCCTGATAGACGGCATGCAGGATACATTTACGGATGCCGTCCAAGTCGCGGCCCGCTTTACCCAGTCCTTCGAGCTCGGCCGGGAGGCTGTACTGGATATTTTTATTTTCACAGCCGCCGCCTTTAAGGATCAGCCTTACGTCTATATTTTCTTCTTCCCATTGTTCGAAATGAATAACCGGTGTCCCTGCCCCGAGATTATCACCGCTGTTCTCACCGGTCAGCGAATCTACCGAATTGGGCCGCAGCTTCCCGTTCTTCGTCGCCCGGATCACCGCACTGTGGATATCCTTTTTCATCTCAATCTGATTGACGCCGACAGGCGTATGAATGATAAAGGTCGGCATCCCCGTATCCTGGCAGATTGGTGATACCTGAAGCTCGGCCATGCCGATATTCTGCGCAATCGTGGTCAGGGCAAGGCCCGAACGGGTGGCGCGGTCTTCCATTGCACGTCCTTTGGCAACGGCCCGGCGCACATCACCCGGCAAATTAGTGGAGGTCTCTACGATCAGATTATAAATGCTTTCTTCAAAATTCCGCATCTTCATTCCGGCTCCTCTCATCAGTCCCAGGTTGTCTAAAATTTGCTGCAATTAGTTATTATCATATCACACTCAGCCGCGCATGAAAGGGGTTACTTCAAAGTTAGGGGAAAATGGACGATGAACCGCGAAAAGCCGCTTAACCATGGACAGCTTACGCTGCTTTGAGGTAAAGCGGCCTTTGTATATCTTCTCTTCCGTTCTCGCTCATTTAGACAGACTCTAGAATATCCCAGTCCTTGTATACCGGCTGCAGGCTGTTTGCTCTGAGCATCCTGCTTATTTCCTGCACACTGCGTCCGTCGGAGATTTCAAACTGCGGTGTTCCACCCTCCAGGGTATGCCCTCCCACCTCCGTGGATACCCCGGCAGACATTTTGGTTACTCCCAGATGGATGAGGCGGTCTCTTAAAGCAGACGGTTCGCGGGTCGACAGCGTAATACCCGCCCTGGGCAGAAAGAGCCGGTAAGCCAGAATAATCTGCACCAGAGCCCGGTCAGTGACTATATGCTCCGGATTGTATTCTCCCAGAAAAGGACGGAAACGCGGTACGGACACACCGATTTCACATTCAGGGTATTTGTCCTGAAGGTATCTCGCATGCATAGCCGTAAATAAAGCTTCCCGCCTCCAGTCATACATCCCGAGCAGGGCCCCGATATTTACTGTCCTGAAGCCGGCCCGGCAGCCCCTCTCAGGTGCATCCATCCTGTTGCGGTAGATTTTTTTGGGCCCTTTGATATGCAGCTTGCGGTACGTCTCCTCATGGTAGACTTCCTGATACAGGGTTAGCCCGTCTACACCAGCTTCCTTAAGCTCCTTGTATTCGTCTTCAGACAACGGGTTCACTTCAATGCTGACAGAAGAGAAATACTCCCTGAGTATTTTAACGCATTCCTTGATATAAGAAACGGGGCTTTCCTTGCGGGATTCCCCTGTCAGAATCAGAATGTGCCGGATGCCTGTAGCTGCTATCGCCTTGGCTTCCTGCCTTACTTCCTCAGGACTGAGCTTTTTTCTCGGGAAATCATAAATGGAGCTGAAGCTGCAGTACGTACAGTGATTTATGCAGAAATCTGCAAGATACATCGGTGTAAAAAGCTGCATGACATGTCCGAAATGCGTCCGGGTCAGCCTTAGGGCACAACGGGCCATTTCTTCCAGGCAGTCTGCCGCTGCAGGAGACAGCAGAATCTGCAGATCACGCTCATCCAGCTGTTCTTTCCGGAGTGTACGCATTACATCGTCCTTAGTATACTTCTCCCATATTTCAGAATCTGCCTGCTCGCTTAGACGGCGGGCGGTCTCATAAAACCCCATTTCACTCCTCCTTTGCGCTTGTCCCTATGTCTATCAGTCCAGAAATCCCGTCAGTGGCGACGAAGCTGCAGCCGTCTCCTCAACAGGGCCCAATCCGGCCAGGTAGGCCTTACGGCCTGCAGCTACGGCATCGCGGAATGCCGAAGCCATGAGCTGCGGATTCCGTGCGGTGGCGATAGCCGTATTCAGCAGCACACCGGCAGCGCCCATCTCCATCGCTTCTGCTGCTTCAGACGGCCTGCCTATTCCGGCATCTACAATAACCGGAAGGTCAAGCTCCGCAATCAGGATGCGCAGCAGCTCACGTGTTCTTAGCCCCCGGTTTGTGCCTATGGGCGATCCAAGCGGCATGACTGCTGCAGCACCCGCTTCTTGCATGCGAAGGGCTGCGGATAAGTCAGGGCTCATATAAGGAAGCACCACAAAGCCTTCGGAGGCCAGAATTTCCGTGGCGCGGATCGTTTCCGCATTATCGGGCAGCAGATATTTCTGATCATTGATTACTTCGATCTTTACCCAATTGCCTAGACCGGAAGCCTTGGCCAGTCTGGCTATACGGACCGCTTCTTCAGCAGTCCGGGCACCGGAAGTGTTGGGCAGCAGGATCATACGGTCCGGAATATGACTGATGATATTATCATTGCTGTCCGGGTCTACACGCCGGAGGGCCACTGTAATGACCTGTGAGCCCGAAGCTTCCACCACCTCAGGGATAAGGGTATTCCGGCTGTATTTCCCGGTTCCGATAAACAGTCTGCTGGACAAGGCCTGGCCTCCGATTATTAAAGGATCTGACATCTGATAAGCCTCCTGCATTTAAATTTGTAACCCGCTTTTTGTAAGCTACGCAAAATATCCCCCGGAATCCATCTACTTTAATAAGGAAAACTAGCCTCCTCCCACAAAATGCACCACCTCAATCCTGTCCCCCTCGCCCAGAAGAGCGGTATTATAGTTCTCCCTGGCAACAATGTCGCCGTTCAGCTCAACAATAACCATTTTTCTGTTCCAGGCAGGCAGACTAAGCAAATCAGCCACGGTCCTGCAGTTCTCTTTGTATATTTCTGCTTTGCCATTGACTATGAGATTCATGCTTTCTCACCTCCTTTGGCGGCAGCCCCATCAGCTGCGGTCCTGTAGGCTTGTGCAGCCGATGCAGGATCATCCGCGCCGCATATGCCGGACATTACCGCTATCCCTGTTGCACCAGTCTGCAGCACTTGCGGCATATTCTCCGGCGTAATGCCCCCGAGTGCGATTATTGGAATATTGCTAGTATTCACAGCCTCTTTCAAAAGAGTTAAACCGCGCTCCTTCAGGCCTGGTTTGCTGATTGAAGCAAACACATGTCCAAACAGACAATAATCAGCACCCTGATTACCCGCTTCTATAATCTCTGCAGCGGAATGCACCGATGATCCCAGCTGCAGGGAGTGGCCCGCTGCCAGCCGTGCAGCAGAGACAGGCAGACTGTTCCAGGCCAGCTGAACACCGGCAGCTCCAAGAGCCATTGCCACATCCAGCCGGTCATTGATAATCAGTTTGGCGGCAGGCACACCCTCTGACAGCAGGATTAAAGCCATATTAAGCAGCTCCTGCGCCGATAACCTCTTTTCACGTAAATGAATATAGTCAAGCTGCGGATGAACAGCGGCTGCGAGGGCAGCAAACTGAACCGCATCCAGCTTCCCGTCCGAGAGCAGATGTATTTCGGCCAACGCTCCTCCACCTTCCCTTTCATTTTCATTTCTCAGATCCACACAAAAAAACCGCCTCCAACCAGGAGGCGGTGAAAAACGTATACAGAAATAACAGCCGGATCTCCGGACCGTTCGCACTGCAAAACAACGTTCATCCACTTCCCTACGCTGGTATAAACCAGATCAGGTTCAAAGGGTCCGAACCAAACGTTCGTCTCAGCCTTGCGGCACCCCTAGTGACAGTTCATATGCTGTTACTGACGTCATATATAATAACACTATTTTGCATAAAAAATCCAGATCATCCGTTAATAATCTCGCCGCCGTTTACATGAATGACCTGGCCGCTGACATAAGAGGAGTCACTGGAAGCCAGATACACATATGCTGGCGCAAGCTCCTCCGGCTGTCCCGGACGTTTCATCGGCTGCGTGGCACCGAACTCACTGACTTTTTCCGCATCAAAGGTGGAAGGAATCAGCGGCGTCCAGATCGGGCCGGGAGCCACCGCGTTAACACGGATGCCTTTTTCCGCCAGATTCATCGACAGGGAGCGGGTGAAGCTGAGAATCGCGCCCTTCGTGGATGAGTAATCCAGCAGCTGCGGGCTTCCCCGGTAGGCTGTAATCGAAGTCGTGTTGATGATCGTCGACCCTTTTTTCAGATGCGGCATCGCTGCCTTGGTCAGGTAGAACATCGAGAATATATTCGTGCGGAATGTCCGCTCCAGCTGTTCGGAGGTAATGTCCTCAATATTGTCCTGCGGATGCTGCTCAGCTGCATTGTTGATCAGGATATCCAGCTTGCCGAGTCCCTCGACCGTCTTGTTTATCAGGTCCTGGCAGAAAGCCTCTACTCCGATATCTCCGGCTACAAGAATGCACTTACGCCCTTCCTGCTCAACCTGGCGTTTCGTTTCCTCCGCGTCACTATGCTCATTCAGATAGGAAACAACGACATCGGCGCCCTCTTTGGCAAAATGTACAGCTACCGCCCGGCCGATTCCGCTGTCTCCGCCGGTAATGAGCGCTGCCTTGCCCAGCAGCTTGCCTGCTGCTTTATAGGTGGAGGTTTCAAACTCCGGCAACGGATTCATCTCACTCTCAATACCGGGCTGCTGGTCCTGTACCTGCGGGGGCAATGTTTTTTTAGTTTGCTGATTGTCTGGCATGATCCATTTCTCCTTTCGCTTTTACACTTCTCGAAGTTATACATCGTATTAGGATGGCTAAGGATAGCTGGTTTATGCGCTGTTTGTTAAGCGCTTTTTCGCTTACGCTATGTTACTTACCACAGTTAAAAGCTGGCCAAACAAAAAAATTCAGTCGTTGCCTGCCTGTTGTGCGGATATAATGTATCAAGGTGTCTAAGAGGGCTGGAAAAAAGCAGCGTAAAGGGAGGCGCAAGAGTTATGACCAGAAGTTCACGGAGCATCATCGTGGCTGTTAAGGGGGCCGTACTGCATCAAGGTAAAATACTGATCGTCCGGCGTGCTGCGGCTGATGTAATTGGAGCGGGAAGCTGGGAATGCCCGGGAGGAAAAATTGATTTTGGCGAAGGGCTGGAAGCCGCACTGGAGCGGGAGATTGCGGAGGAGACCGGCCTGAGCGTTACAGTCGGAAATGTTTTATATGCTGCTTCCTTTCTGACGGATCCCGGCAGACAGGTTGTAATTATCACGTACCTCTGCCGGAGTGAAGATATTCATGTTTTGCTCTCTGAAGAGCATACCGCCTATAAATGGTGTACCCGACAAGAGCTGCAAATGCTGCTGCCTCCGGGCATTCTGGCTGAATTTGAGCGGAGCGGCGTGTTTGCTCTGGAGGAGCTGCTGTAACGGTATAGCGCTTATACTAAAGACCGCTGGCTGTCAGAGGAAGCGGTCTTCTCCAGTTACAATATGCCAGTTATAACCGAGTTTTTCTGGCTGCCGTCCGGCTCCAGGACTTCCGGGTAAAGGGAGAGCCTTTGCCTCCATCATTTACAGTTGCCGACAGCACCGTCTGCAGCTCCGCAGCAACCTCAATGTCAGTAAACCCTTGCCGGACACGGAGCTTTCCTCCAGCCGGACACCGGAACGGGCCAGCACCAGCCCTGTATCCGTAGTGCCTCCGGCGATCAGGAGGGCTTCACCGCTACACGAATACAAATTTAATAGCCCCGGCAGCCGCAGCCGCCGGGGCTATTTCCCGATTCATCAGTTAAATAATCCGTCTGTACACCATGAAGAAGATCATCGCAAGCAGAACAATCATGAGCAGCAGACTCATCGTCCGCAGCTTGGCTGTGTAAGATGATACATCACGGTTCTCGCGGATTCCCGCCGCAGCCAAACGCAACGGCTTGCCCATAATCCCTCCGAGCGCAAACATGGCCAGAAGCAGCACAACCACGACGATCATCCAGGCTACAGAATAATCACCCTGTGACATCATGTAGCCGCCGGTCAGCAGCTGAATGACCAGCCCGTACTGGGCAAAACGGTTAAAGCCGGTAATCGCGCTCAGCGTACCCTCTCTTGCCGGAGCCGAGAGCTTCTGCGCCCCGCTTAGCACAAACGGCAGCACCAGATAGAAGCCAAGTGCCAGGGTCCCGATCATATGTAATAAATACAGAAAACGGTCCATCCTTTACCTCCTCTATTAGTCGCTGTGATAAAAGTTACATCCTAATTATAACTGACTATGCTGTATAAGAAAAGAAGACCCGTTCTCTTTGATGATAGAATGGGCATTGGTCCCATGTGACAATCAGACGTTTACCGCAGCTGTGACAGCACGTACGGAATCGGCCGACTTATCCAGCGCCGCCTTCTCTTCTGCTGTAAGCTCCAGCTCGTAGATCTTCTCGATACCGTCTGCTCCAAGCAAAGCAGGTACTCCCATGAACAGGCTGTCATAGCCGTATTCACCTTCCAGCAGAGCAATTACTGGAATAATCCGTTTCTTGTCCTTTAGGATAGCCTCGGTCATCTGCACCAGGGAAGCCGCGGGAGCATAGTAAGCGCTGCCGTTGCCGAGCAGACTGACAATCTCTCCGCCGCCTACACGGGTACGCTGCACGATCTCGGCAATGCGTTCCTCCGGAATCAGCTTATCCACCGGAATGCCGCCTACACTGGAATAACGCACAAGAGGAACCATATCATCACCGTGTCCGCCAAGCACGAAGCCGCGTACATCCTCTACGGAAACATTAAGCTCCTGGGCGATAAAGGTGCAGTAACGGGCCGTATCCAGCACCCCGGACTGTCCGATCACACGGTTCTTCGGGAATTCAAGAGTGTTGTATGCGACATAAGTCATCGCATCAACCGGATTGCTTAGAATAATGACAATTGACTCAGGAGCGACGCGTTTGATGTTCTCACATACGGATTTGACAACCGAAGCATTGGTATTCACCAGATCATCACGGCTCATTCCCGGCTTACGGGCAATACCTGCCGTGATAATAACGATATCTGAATCGGCCGCATCCTCATAATCCGAAGTTCCGGTGATCTGGCTGTCGAATTTCACAACCGGACCCGCTTCCTGCATATCCAGCGCCTTCCCTTTAGTCGGGTTCTCCAGCTGCGGGATATCAATCAGTACGACATTGCCAAGCTCCTTCTGGGCGAGCATAAGCGCGGTTGTTGCTCCGGTAAAACCGGCGCCCACGACGGTAATTTTATAACGTTTGATAGCCATTGGGGGACCTCCTGAATTTTAGATTAATTTTTATCTATGGTCCTTCTCGCACAAAACGGGCCTCGGAAGCATACAGCTTCCTCCGGCCCGATTCATTCGGATTACCAATTACAGGTTGTTGATAATTTCGTCAGCGAATGCGGAGCATTTCAGCTCTGTCGCGCCTTCCATCTGGCGGGCAAAGTCATAAGTTACTGTCTTGTTATTGATCGCAGTGCTCATGCCCTTGTAGATCAGGTCCGCCGCTTCCTGCCAGCCGAGATGCTCAAGCAGCATAACGCCGGAAAGGATAACGGAGCCCGGATTCACAACATCCTTATCCGCATATTTAGGAGCTGTTCCGTGAGTCGCTTCAAAAATAGCATGACCGGTCACGTAGTTAATGTTCGCTCCAGGTGCGATACCGATGCCGCCGATCTGTGCAGCCAGGGCATCAGACAGGTAGTCACCGTTCAGGTTCAATGTGGCAATAACGTCAAAATCTGTCGGACGGGTCAGCACCTGCTGCAGTGCGATGTCCGCAATTGCATCCTTGATGATGATTTTGCCGGCAGCAACGGCTTCGCTCTGGGCTGCATTTGCTGCTGCTTCGCCGTCCTTCTCTTTGATCACATCGTACTGGTTCCAGGTAAATACCTTGTCGCCGAACTCCTGCTCAGCCACTTCGTAGCCCCAGTTCTTAAAGGCACCTTCAGTGAACTTCATGATATTGCCCTTATGCACCAGGGTAACACTCTTGCGGCCGTGCTTGATCGCATATTCCACTGCAGAGCGCACCAGACGCTTCGAACCTTCGGAGGATACAGGCTTGATACCGATACCGGAGGTTTCCGGGAAGCGGATCTTGTTAACACCCATTTCCTTCTGAAGGAATTCGATTACCTTTTTCACTTCCTCGGAGCCTTCTTTATACTCGATACCTGCATAAATATCCTCTGTATTCTCACGGAAAATAACCATATCCACAAGCTCCGGATGCTTCACCGGTGAAGGCACGCCGTCAAAATAACGTACCGGACGCAGACACACGTACAAGTCCAGCTCCTGGCGCAGTGCCACGTTCAGGGAACGGATACCGCCGCCGATCGGAGTGGTCAGCGGGCCTTTGATCGCTACGATATACTCACGGATTGCTTCCAGCGTATCATTCGGCAGCCATTCACCATATGTATTGAAGGCTTTCTCGCCGGCAAATACTTCGTACCAAGCAATTTTCTTGTCACCGCCGTACGCCTTGTCAACAGCAGCATCCAGCACCCGCTTGGAAGCTTTCCAGATGTCGCGGCCGGTGCCGTCACCTTCGATAAACGGAATAATCGGATTAGCCGGAACCACCAGTTTGCCGTCTTCAATCGTGATTTGTTCGCCTTCTGTAGGCAAGTCATATTTCTCCAGTTTCAACATGTGTGGGGATTCCTCCTAAAAGTATAGTAGCAGCAGACGTCTCCGGAATGCTTAATCGTTCTCAAGAAAAGGCGAAGCAGAAACGTCTGCCGGGTTCAACGGTACAATATATAGCATTACTTGCATAGCTCTAATTCTACTAAGGGGGGCTGCAGCCTGCAAGTCCCCTGCCTATCTCTCGTCTACCGGTACATATTTCTGTTCAAGCATTCCCGTATATTCCGCGCGCGGACGGATGATCCGGTTGTCCTCGTATTGCTCCAGAATATGTGCAGTCCAGCCCGAAGTCCGGCTAATTGCAAAAATCGGGGTGAACAGCTCGCGTTCAATGCCCAGCTGTGTATACACGGAGGCCGAATAGAAATCGACGTTCGGCTTCAGCCCTTTTTGCCCGGTAATCAGCTCTTCAATCTTTACAGACATATCGTAGAGCGTAGTATCATTCTTCATGGTTCCAAGCTCCTGCGACATCTTCATCAGATGTTTGGCGCGCGGATCGCCGTTCTTGTAAACACGGTGCCCGAAGCCCATAATTTTCTCGCGCCGCTCCAGCTTGCCGTTGATATACGGTTCAACAGCATCCAGACTGCCGATCTCCTCCAGCATCTTCATGACGGCTTCATTTGCACCGCCGTGCAGCGGTCCTTTAAGCGCGCCGATTGCCGAGGTTACACCGGAATAAATGTCGGAGAGTGTAGCCACAGTTACCCGGCTGGCAAAAGTGGACGCATTCAGCTCATGGTCGGCATGCAGCACAAGTGCCGCATCCAGTGCTTTTACAGATACAATGTCCGGTTGTCTGCCCCAGAGCATATACAGGAAATTCTCGGCGATTGAAACGCCTTCCTTGGGAGCTACCGGCTCAAGACCCTTACGGATACGCGCCAGAGCTGCTACAAGCGTAGGTATTTGTGCCTGCAGTTTCACTGCTTTTATTTCATTGGCTTCACGGCTCATATCATCGGCGGCTTCATCGTACAGCGCAAGGCTCGATACTGCGGTACGCAGCGCGGCCATCGTGTTCGTTTCCTTGGGATAAAGCTTCATCTGGGCAATGACCTCATCCGGAACCTGTGCAAAAGCACTGAGGTCACGCTGCAGAGCCTGCAGCTCCGGAGTAGTCGGCAAATTCCCGAACCACAGCAAATAAGCAGTCTCTTCAAATGTCGCATTGGCCGCCAGATCATCAATATCATATCCGCGGTAAGTGAGTACGCCATCCACAATCGAGCTGATTGAGGAAGTCGTAGCGACGATGCCTTCCAGGCCTTTAGTAGCTGTCATAGTATATCTCTCCTTTGCCAACGAGGGTGTAAAAGCCGTTCCTCTCATCATGAAAACATTTACAATTTAAAAGATAAGAATCATGAAAAATAGGCAGGAATACCCCTTCCGGGGATTGCAACTAACTTTCGAAACAGAAGCTTTAATTATCATACCGGATTTTGACGGTTATGTGAACAACATGGGAGCTTTGTTTGGCATCAAATGATTTTATCGGAGAGATAGAAAAAAACATTCCGCTCACCCGTTTCATGATTGCGCTTTCAGTTTATATGTAATGTCCTGTTTTTTGATGTTATGCGTCACTTCTTTATGTTTCATAGTCTGTAAATCCGATCCCTGAATATACATAAGACGAGCTGTTATTCCGAGTAAAACAGTCTGACGGGAGGGATGGGCAATGGATTCGCCGCTGGTTAAAAAAGTGCTGCGCGGCCTGTGGGTCGTCCTCGCCGGTGCAGGCCTGCTGCTGGCCGTATATCTGCTGCTGCCGCTGATCTATCCGCTGCTGCTCGCCTGGCTGCTGGCCTATCTCATTCATCCGCTGGTGCTGATCCTGAAGGGCTTTAAGCTGCCGGGCTGGCTGGCCGTCGTGCTGTCGCTGCTCTTTTATATCGGGGGAACCGCACTGGTATTGACTGCCCTGATTACCCGTCTTGTCAAAGAGCTGATTGTGCTGCTCCAGACATTTGATCTGCATACCGATGAATGGCGGGAGCTGCTGATGTCACTGAGCCGCAATGCAAGTATCCAGAATATTATTAACCAGATCAACCAGTTTTACCACGATAATCCGGGATATCACGATACAATTGACAGCAATATTAACCGGACCACAGAAACAGTCGGCCAATTCGTAACGGAGCTGATTACCGGTTTTTTCAATATGATTCTGAAGCTGGTGTCGGCGCTGCCCAGCCTCGGAACGATCCTGATCGTCATCGTGCTGGCCGCCTTCTTCCTCAGCACCGGCTGGGAGCGTCATACTGCCAGACTGACCGGAATTCTGCCTGTTCCCCTTCTTCGCCCGGTAACTAACATTTGGAATGATCTGCGCAAAGCGCTGGTCGGCTACCTGCGGGCCCAGGCAGTGCTCATATCCGTTACGACGTTCATCGTCATCATCGGCCTCCTGCTGCTCGGCGTTAATTCCGCTTTTGTGATTGGACTCACCATCGGCCTGATTGATACCATCCCTTACCTCGGAGTAGGCATCATCATGCTACCCTGGGCGCTCTATTCCTACATGACCGGCAATCTGGCACTCGCCGTCGGCCTGCTGGTGCTCTACGGCATTATCCTTATCACCCGCCAGGTGCTGGAGCCTAAGGTGCTGGCCAGCAGCATCGGGGTCGATCCGCTCTCCATGCTGATCGGCATGTTCGCCGGCTTGCAGCTGTTCGGTATGCTCGGCCTTCTGGTCGGCCCGGTCGTCCTCGTCGTGCTGGGCGCCTTCAGCCGCGCCGGCGTCTTCCGGGCGCTGCACAGCTATATTGTGAATGGCAAATTGCATTAAGCGCGTGGAGTGGGTAGAGGCTAGTTTGCGGCTGATTTGGCGCGTTAGGTTGCTTCCGGCGAAATCAGAGGCAATTTTGCCTTTGATTTGGCACGTTTGCCTGCTTCCGGCGAAATCAGAGGCATTTTTGCCTTTGATTTGGCGCGTTCGCCTGCTTGCGGCGGGATCAGGGGCATTTTTGCCTTTGATTTGGCGCGTTCGCCTGCTTGCGGCGGGATCAGGGGCATTTTTGCCTTTGATTTGGTGCGTTCGCCTGCTTGCGGCGGGATCAGGGGCATTTTTGCCTTTGATTTGGCGCGTTCGCCTGCTTGCGGCGGAATCAGGGGCCTTTTTGTTGCTGATCTAGCTGCCCTACCTGTGCTAACGGACCCAGATGACCTTATTTTCGCTATAATCGGGTTTTGGACAAGCTAACGGACACCAGAGCCTTTATTTGAGGAATTCACCCCCAAAAACAGCGATTTATGAGGTAATAAGGGCTCTACGGTCCGTTAGTTTAGCGAAACGCTCCTTTTAGAGAAAATAAGGTCGCTACGGTCCGTTAGCCTGCTCACTAACGCATAGTCGCACCAAAAGATCACACCCCAAGTTTACTCACACACTTTTGATCCAGTGGTCTTTCAATAGTTAACCGATACTGCTCAGCATATCTAGGTACCATCTGGCTTAGGTGGTTACTGTTCAATACTTCTAGTTACTTTTAGGATCTGGCGGTACTGTTCAGTACTTCTAGGTACTTTTTGCTTCTGAGGGTTACTTCTAGGATCAGGCGGTACTATTCAGTACGGTTAGGTACTTTCTTACTATGCCGGCACATTCAGCATTATCTTGGCACCATCTGGCTTATGCAGTTACTGTTCAATAATTCTAGGTACTTTTTGGATCTGGGGATTGCCTTTTGGATCAGGCAATACTATTCAGTATTGCCTGGCACTTTATTGCTTTAGCCTGTACTGTCCTCCGCAATTTAAGCACTTTCTAGCATCCGCCGTCATAACTCACCCGGAATATGCCTCCCCGGCCTTCCACACCAGCCCCATTGAGCTCCCATGCAAAGAAAACAAAAAGCGCCCCGGCCGCAAACTGCGACCAAAGCGCTATCTCTTACCTGACCTATCCCAGCATTCCAAACGGCCGCCCGCTTTTACCTCCGGTAAAAAGTAAAAGTGCCGTTTTTCATTTTTTTCTCAATCCATTTCAGCAGAAAAACCCGGTACAGCGGCCGGGTCAGCGGAAATACCAGTGAAAAACCGATTATATCCGTAACGAAGCCGGGTAGGATCAGCATCAGGCCGCCGAAGAAAATACAAAGTCCGTCCAGCATCGTCCGTCCGGGCACCTTGCCCTCCTGCATTTGTACCTTGCTGTCCTGCAGCACCTTTTTACCTTCAAACTGCATCATCAGAAAGCCGATCACTGAAGTGACTACCATAATCAGCAGGGTTTTGGGTGCTCCGAGAAAACTTGCTACATAAATGAACCCGAATAATTCCACGGCCGGGATTACAAACATAGCAGCCCACAGCCATTTGCTTCTAATCATTGTGTTCCTCCTTCTTCCCTCAGCGCCCCGGTGATGGCATTGTACAGCTCGGGCAGCGCCCGGTCCAGCCTTGCCGGCTTCCAGTCCTTGTTAAGCCAGACATGAGAGGTAGAACCGCTGACCAGAAGCTCGCCCGCAAGCGGCGCATCCACCGGACCGGAATTCACGCTGTTACCGGAGCTGTTGTCAGCACCACTGTCAGTGCGGTCCGCCAGCCGGCGGATTTCATAGTGATATACAACCCTCAGAGGCGAAAAGACGCTGAGCCGTGCATACACGGCGATAAGATCATCATAGCGCGCCGGACTTTTAAATTGCAAATCTGCAGCAGTCACGGGAAGCATGACCCCCATCTCCTCAAGCGAGCGGTAGGCAAAACCAAGCCTGCGAAACATCTCGGTCCGCCCGCTTTCAAACCAGCTCAGATAGTTGGCATGATATACCACGCCCATCTGGTCCGTCTCCTGATATCTTACGCGGAAAGCGGTGCTGTACCAGCGGCTGGCCGGCACCGGTTCACGTGATTTCATAACATAACACCCTTTCGCTAATTACTTAAAAAGCTGCAGCCGGCCGCCTGCGTCTACAGGCTTAATCCGTTTGAAGATACCGGCAGCTGCACCTTGCGGCGCGAGCTTCTGGCTACATAAAGCAGCAGAAGTGATCCGACAGCAGCGCTTATCATGCAGGCCAGATTCATCAGCCCGACACCGCCCTCACTGAGCAGCAGGCCGTTTAGCAGGTTGCCGAGAATGCCGGCAAAGCCGGAGAAAACAATATTAAACACGCTTTGACCGGTCGCCTGAATCTCAGAAGAAGTAATCTGGGATACATATTCAACTGCAGCGATATAGAAAAGGCCAAAGGAAAGCCCGTGCAGCACCTGCACCCCGATCATAACCGAAGGATACGGGAAGGCCACCTGGATGCCCCAGCGCAGTACATAGATCAGCGCCCCGATCAGCAGTGTACGCTCGCGCCCCAGCTTGCGGATCACCTTTGAGGCATAAAGCATGGAGGGCACATTGGTAAAAGAAGCGATAAACAGGGCAATCCCGGCATAACTCGCCGATCCCCCTACTGACTGAAAAGCGACTACAAAATAAGTACCGAAAGCGGCCATCGTCTGGTTAACCAGAAAGCATCCGCCGAGAAAAGCCAGAAAAATCCGGTTGCTGAGCAGCTGCTTTACACCCTGTGAAAAGGACTGGCTCATCATATGGTTTTCTTCCGCCTGTCTGGGCAGGGTCAGGGCAAAAATTACGGCTACCGAGCTCAGCAGCAGAAACGGCAGCCAGATGGTCGATACTGAAAACAGCTCAATATACTGCCCGCCCGCATAAGCCCCTACAGCCGCTCCTATGCTCATCATCATCCGGATGCTGCCGTAGGAGGAACCCGCCTTGTTCGCGGCAGCAATGGCGTAAGAATCGGCGATAGGCGCCTGTGTGGCGGAGAAGATGGTAGACACCGTGTAGATCAGCAGCATAACGATAAAATAGTCGAACCGGTAAAAGGCCGCCAGTACTGCCGGTACGGCTACGCTCAGAATGAGCACAAGACGCGCCTGGTTATACCGGTCGGCAATCAGCCCCCATACCGGCTGAATACAGATGGCAATCAGTGTACCGGCCGCCATCATCATCCCGATCTGGCTGAGATCCATACCATTCTCTTTCAGCAGCAGAGTCAGGTAAGAGCCGAAGGAGCCTCCGGCCAATCCCAAAAAAAGATAGAAGCCGCGCAGCTTCATTAATTTTTCCATAGGTACAAATAGTCCTCTCCATTCCTTTTTAACGGATAACCCAACCTTTACGAGACTTCACCGCATTAAATAGAGCAGAACCTTATAAAAGGCGGTGGACAAGTGAGCACAGTTCATAGATTTCAGCGCAGTCAGCCCTGTCTTGCTGACAAGACCAATACCGGCCGGACCCGGCACATCGGCTTCGGCTGGACGTCAAGCAACTGGAGCGGATATGCCATCACCGGCAAAAAAGGCGCCTTCCGGCGCATATCGGCCGAGTGGACAGTCCCCTACGTAAAGCCTACGGCTAAGCCCGCTTATTCTTCGGCTTGGATCGGAATCGACGGCTTCAAAAACAGCAGCCTGATCCAGTGCGGCACCGGACACGAATCCATGAACGGAACCGTCCATTATTATGCCTGGTGGGAGATTCTTCCTGAAGCCGAGACTGTCATTCCGCTTCCCGTATCTCCCGGAGATCATATCAGGGCCAGCATTGTAAAGCTGAGCCGCGGCAAATGGTGCATCCGGCTGTGCAATCTGAGCAAACGCTGGACCTTCCGTACCATTCAGCGCTATAACGGCCCGCAATCCTCTGCCGAGTGGATTATGGAAGCGCCGCAGGTTGGCGGAACCGTTGCTGATCTCGCCAAAACTTCACCGGTACGCTTCCGCTGCTGCCGGGTAAACGGTAAAAGCCCTAAACTTAAGCCGGCAAACGGCGGCATCATGATCCAGGACAAGGTTACCGTTGCTGTGCCTTCAAGCCCGAATGCCCAGGGTGATGCATTTACAGTCAAACGTCTATATCCTAAAGGCCTGTCACAGGCTTACCTGAAAAGCCCTGTTTTCATACGCAATAAAGCAACCGGCGTTCTCAAAAAACCCTCAATCAAATATAATCATTCAAAGCCCTGATATCAAGCAAAAAAGCAATGGCGGATTACACCATTGCTTTTTTGGCTTATATCATATATCCGTTATGGAAATGAAGCTGTCTTAGTCGGCAGGAATCGTGTCCACTTTTACAAGGTTAGTGGATCCGGAACGTCCCAGCGGGATACCGGCAGTGATCACAACGAGATCGCCTGCTTTAACCAGACCGGAAGCTTTACCGCCTTGCAGTGCAGTAGCCAGCAGTTCGTCAGTTGTAGTAGCTTCTTTGCCGAATACTGGAGTTACGCCCCATACCAGTGCCAGTTGACGCATTGTTCTTTCCTGAGTCGTTACTGCGATGATCTGGGATTTAGGACGGTATTTGGAAACCACGCGTGCTGTGTGGCCGGTTACAGTTGAAGAAATAATAGCTTTAGCGTTCAGGTCCAGAGCGGAGATCGCTACGGATTGGCTGATTGCTTCAGTAACAGTTGTTTCTTGTGCGATCTGCTGCTTCATGAAGATTTCGCGGTGGTTCAGCGCGGATTCCGCTTTCTCGGCAATGCGGGACATTGTGAGTACGGATTCTACCGGATATTTACCGGCAGCTGTTTCACCGGACAGCATGATTGCATCTGTTCCGTCGAAGATAGCGTTCGCTACGTCACTTGCTTCAGCGCGGGTAGGACGCGGGTTGCGCTGCATGGAATCCAGCATTTGGGTAGCTGTGATTACCGGTTTGCCGGCAACGTTACACTTTTGAATCATCAGCTTCTGAGCCAGAGGCACATCTTCAGCCGGAATTTCTACGCCGAGGTCACCGCGGGCAACCATCAGGCCGTCAGAAACTGCCAGGATTTCATCAAGGTTATCGACACCTTCTTGGTTTTCGATCTTGGAGATGATTTGGATGTGGGAAGCATTGTGCTTCTCAAGCAGTGCACGGATTTCCTGAACGTCGCTGGCTTTGCGAACGAAGGAAGCGGCGATAAAATCGATGTCCTGTCCGATCCCGAAAACGATATCGTTGGTGTCTTTTTCCGTAATACCCGGCAGGGAGATGGAAACTCCCGGTACGTTAACGCCTTTTTTGCTCTTGATCGTACCGCCGTTAACAATACGGGTCTTGATTTCTGTGCCTTGAATGTCGACTACTGTAAGTCCGATAAGGCCGTCGTCGATCAGGATCGTCGATCCAACCGAAACATCGTTAGGCAGGTCGCTGTAAGTGATAGAGATACGGTTCTGGTCGCCCAGGATTTCTTCCGTAGTCAGTGTCAGATACTCATCCTGTACCAGTTCAATCGGTTCTACTTCCAGCTTGCCTGTGCGAATCTCTGGTCCTTTGGTGTCAAGCAGGATAGCAACGGTCTTGCCCAGTTCCTGGGAAGCCTGACGAATCGTTTTGATCCGGTTGCCGTGCTCTTCAAAGTCGCCGTGGGAGAAGTTCAGACGGGCTACATTCATACCAGCCAAAATCAATTTTTTGATATTCTCCAACGATTCACTAGCAGGTCCGATCGTACATACAATTTTACTTTTCCGCATTAGGTTTTCCTCCGTTTTTTCGTTCTCTCTGTCTCACTTTTTCCAACTACAAAATCTACTATAAGGCTTAATGTTTGTATAGGAACTATGTCACATGTACCTTTTACTGCGCCCTAATGAATATTACTGCAACTTGGACACAAAATCAATGTTCCGGCGTGTTTACTGTGTAAATTTACGTCGAATTTACGCAATCTGTCACCAAAATAAAAATCATCCCGCGACTGCCGCGGGATGATTAACGTGGAAATAAATGTATAAACCGGACTTCTGAAGCTTCAGACCGGAAAAGTCTTCCATATGTGTGAAAGTGCAAATGAATCTGTCTTTCTACTCCACGTTTTGGACTTCTTCCTCGGGTACCGGAGACTCTTGGGCGCCTTCCGCAAACTCACCGATTTTGCGGAATTTGCGGTAACGGTCCTCCTTGAGCTCTGTAGCATCCAGACTGGACAGTTCCTGCAAATGGCGCCACACGGCTTCCTTGATGTTGGCTGCAGCTGTCTCATAGTCATGATGCGCACCGCCCCGCGGTTCAGGGACAATCTCTTCAATAACTTCCATTCCAAGCAAATCCGCTGCCGTAATCTTCATCGCTTCGGCTGCCTGCTCGGCTTTGGAGGCATCCTTCCACAGGATGGAGGCTGCACCGTTCGGCGAGATCGCCGAGTAGATGGCATGCTCCAGCATCAGCACACGGTTGCCCACAGCCAGCGCCAGGGCTCCGCCGCTTCCGCCTTCACCAATGACGACACAGATGACCGGTACAGCCAGCTGGGACATCTCATACAGGTTGCGTGCAATAGCCTCAGACTGTCCGCGTTCCTCTGCCGTATTCCCCGGATATGCTCCCTTGGTATCGATGAAGGTTACGATCGGGCGGCGGAATTTCTCCGCCTGCTTCATCAGCCGCATCGCTTTGCGGAATCCTTCCGGATGCGCGCTGCCGAAAAAGCGCTGGATATTGTCCTTCGTATCCTTGCCGCGCTGCTGTCCGATTACCGTTACCGGCCG
Organism: Paenibacillus sp. FSL R7-0345; assembly: GCF_038595055.1. Lineage (NCBI taxonomy): Bacteria > Bacillati > Bacillota > Bacilli > Caryophanales > Paenibacillaceae > Paenibacillus > Paenibacillus sp. FSL R7-0345. Next base: position 2,293,732 of record NZ_CP152002.1, on the reverse strand, counting down.
TCCGTTAAGCTTCGCAATCCCGCCGACAACAGCGAGATCATCACCGAACTGGCGGTCACCGTGCAGCTCCACGAAATCCGTAAAGATAAGGCCGATCAGATCAAGCGAGGTCGGACGGCTGTGATGCCTGGCCAGATGCATCTTCTGGGAAGCCGAAATATTGCTGTAAATTTCATCCGCAAGCACGCGGTAACGTTCTTCAAGCCGGATGACTTCATCCGTAAAATCAATGCCCTTTTCTTCACCGAACTGCTTCAGCTCGGCAATCTTCTTGCGCATTTCTACCAGAGGCATTTCAAAAGGCAACTCTCCTGCCAACCTAAAATCCCCCTTTCACATCATGCAAATCGAGCAGCCTGGTCAGCGTAGACCGTAATTCCTTACGGTGCACCACCAGATCAAGCTGGCCGTGCTGAAGGTTGAATTCAGCCGTCTGGAAATCATCCGGCAGCTTCTGGCGGATCGTCTGTTCAATGACGATTCTGCCGGCGAAGCCGAATACGGCGCCGGGCTCGGCAATAATTATGTCGCCGAGGCTCGCAAAGCTGGCGGATACGCCGCCTGTGGTAGGGTCAGTAATGACCGAAATATATAATCCCCCGGACTCGCCAAAACGGGCCAGAGCCGCACTTGTCTTGGCCATCTGCATCAGGCTGAGGATACTTTCCTGCATCCGTGCTCCGCCTGAGGTAGAGAAAATCAGCAGCGGGAGTCTCCTCTCCGTTGCTTCTTCCACTGCACGGGTAATCTTCTCCCCTACTGCGGAGCCCATGCTGCCTGAGAAAAATTCAAAATTCATCACTGCAACAATGACGGGATGGCCGCCGATGGCGCCCTGTCCGGTCACAACTGCCTCAACTTGTCCGCTTTTGGAGCGCTGCTGCTCAAGCTTCGAGGCATAACCCGGAAACTTCAGCGGGTCTACCGAGGAAATCTCGCTGTCAAACTCAATAAATCCTTCCGGATCAAGAGTCATGGCGATCCGCTCCAGCGCGTTCAGCCGCATATGATGGCCGCAGGCCGGACATACCTTCAGATTCTTCTCCAGCTCCTTGCTGTACTGGATCGTACCGCATTTGCTGCACTTACTCATGAGCCCTTCGGGAATTTCCCGTTTCGGGCGTTCGCCTTCCGCCGGTCCGCCGCTCCGCTCCAGACGTTCTGAAGGAATAGTCGCGTACTTCCGTTTTTTCTGAAATAAATCTTTGAACAAGGGTCGCACCTCTTCAGCCGTTTATTTGCGCATTCAGCAGCTTGCCGCTGTCACTACCGCACTTATACATATTTAATCAGGGATGTAAAATCAGATTCAGGGCTTCCTGCACTTCCTCAAGCTCCCCTGAAGGAACCAGAATTTCAAACTGCTGCTTGGACATATTGATCGGACGGCACTTTATCAGAAATCCTTCTTCCGTAAGCTTGCTCTGAATCATATCCGCCACTTTGGCGGTTGGAGCTATATAAATTACCGTCCACATGTCCTGCAAGGCCTCCCTGATCTCAATTCCCAGCCGTATCCCGCGTATAATGGAATCATGATAACACAGTTTTCTTTTTTCCCGCAACAGGAGCAAAACGGAGGAGGCTGGACCAGGAGGCCGCATTCATCAGCTAAAAGGTGATCCCTTATGGCGTACCGGTGACGTGCGGATACACCTTTGCCCCTTCATGGCGGTGGGCGATCCGGGCAGAAGCGGCTGCGGCAATCCCGGCAACCAGGTCATCCAGGAATACATGAATGCTGCCGGGCTCATCATTCAGCTTGCCGATCACGCCAAGCTTGACTTTGTCCAGATAGCCGAAGCTGGTCAGCCCGATCATACCGTACACGCCCGTAATTCCCAGCGCCAGCGTCTCATCCGCGCCGTAGAGCGATTCATCCGCCTCCATTACCGCCTGCAGCGGCTGGGGAAGCGCCCCTTTCTCCGCCAGCTCATCCAGGGCAACGCCTGTCATGAGCGTGTACTGTACCTCTCTTTTGCCAAGCACCGATTTCACGCTGGACAGGCACTCTTCCTCTGTTAAATCCTGATAATACTTGGACTGTAAAATATATACGATCTCAGCGATAGCCTTCAGCGTAACGCCCCTTCGTTCCAGCAGCTCTGTTGCCATTTGATAGGACATGTTGTCATTCCCCTTTCCGCACGGGACACTTCCCAGTGGTTTCCTAATGTATGCGGAAAAGGGCGGAAATGTTCTTATTTTATTCTTACTGTACCGGCTCCCAGCATCTCTTCAACCGCTGCGAACAGCTCCGGCGAAGGCTCGATCCGGTAGCTGTCGCTGAGCGCCAGCACCCGCTGCTCGCGTTCGTAGAACAGCAGGGTGGCTGCAGGCCCGGGATGGGTCTGCAGCAGTGCCTGCAGGCGCGAGAGCAGCGCCGGGTTCTCTGCGGCCGGCGTGATCTTGATAAAGACACGCTGGCCGCTCCCCGCCGCTCCCGCAGGTGCGGCGGGCTGGGCCGCAGGCGCTGCTGCGCCGCCTGCGGCAGTACGCGGCGCGCCGGTGCCCCCGGCGCCGCCCCGGGGTGCAGGAGCGCTGCGCTGCGCTCCTGCAGAGGCCGTCCGTCCCGCTGCGGACGGACGGGAGGCAGCTGCGCTGCGGCGCTGCAGCAGGCCATGGAGAGCGTCCGCGCCAAGCGGCGCGACCTCCTCGGCCAGCAGCTTGAAGCCCTCGTCCTCCTGCTGCACCTTGGCACGCAGGGCCAGCAGTGCGCCCTTCTCGACCAGGCCGCGGCTGCGTTTCCACACCTCAGGGAACAGCACGACCTCGCAGCGCTCGATCTGGTCCTCCCACTGGATGAAAGCCATCGCCTTGCCGGCCTTGGTCGTAATCTCCTTGATGGAGACGACCATCCCCGCCGTAACCGTCTGGCTCTCATCCGCGGCCTCGCCAAGGTCCATCAGCCGCTGGATGCCCGGCTCCTCAAGCAGCGCCGCGCTGTCATCCAGCGGATGGCCGGACAGGTACAGCCCCAGCAGCTCGCGCTCCAGCTCCAGCTGCTGCGTTACACTGAATTTCGGGATATCCGGATAGCGGATTTCCCAGTTCGGGGTTTCGATCAGATCTTCGAACAGCTGGATCTGCAGCTCGTCCCGCTCCTTGCGCCATTTGGCGGCGGCATCAACGGTCTCGTCGAGCATGGCCAGCAGCTGGGCCCGGTGGCCGGGCAGCCGGTCAAAAGCGCCGGCCTGGAGCAAAGATTCAATGACCCGCTTATTACAGACGCGCAAATCGACACGGCGGCAAAAATCGAGCAGGCTGTCGAACGGACGCTCCTTGCGGACAGCAATAATGTTCTCCACCGCCAGTGTTCCGACATTTTTCACGGCTGCCAGCCCGAAGCGGATATGCCCGCTGCTCCCGTCCCCGCCGGGAACCGGGGTGAACAGCACGCTGCTCTCGTTAACATCCGGCGGCAGCACTCCGATGCCGGTGCGGCGGCATTCCAGCACATATTCCGCCACCTTGCGGTGCGTGCCCATGACCGCCGTCAGCATCGATGCCATGAACTGCACCGGATAATGCGCCTTGAGATAGGCTGTCTGGAAGGCCAGCACGCCATAAGCGGCGGCATGGGCCCGCGGGAAGCCGTAATCAGCGAACCGGACAATCATGTCATAGACCGCATTTGCATCCTTCTCCTGATAGCCCTGCTGCAGGCTGCCCTGTACAAAGTGGCTGCGCTCCTTATCAAGCGTCTCACGCTTCTTCTTCGACACCGCGCGGCGCAGCAGATCGGCTTCACCAAGCGAGAAACCGGCCATTAGAGAGGCAATCTGCATGATTTGCTCCTGGTATACGATAATGCCATACGTGTCCGCCAGAATCGGCGTCAGGTCTTCATGCGGATAATCGACAGCAATTTCGCCATGCTTGCCGGCAATAAATTTGGGAATAAACTCCATCGGGCCCGGACGGTACAGCGCCAGCACCGAGATGACATCCTCGAAGCCGGATGGTTTCAGGTCCTTCAGCACGCGCCGGACCCCTGCAGACTCCAGCTGAAAGACGCCGGTCGTCTCGCCCGCTCCAAGCATTTCATAGGTCAGCGGATCATTATCGGAGATCGTTCGGAAATCAGGAGCCGCCCCCTCCATCTCCCTGATCCAGTTCATGCAGCGTTCAATAATCGATAAGGTGCGCAGGCCCAGAAAGTCCATCTTGAGCAGCCCGACGCTCTCCAGATGCTCCATGGAATACTGGGTCAAAGCTGTGCTCTCATTGCCGGCCTGCAGCGGAACTGCATCGGTCAGCGGGCCTTTGGAGATCACAACACCGGCGGCGTGTGTGGAAGCATGGCGCGGCATGCCTTCCACCTTCATCGCCATATCCAGCAGCTCCCGTGTCTTGCGGTTTGTTTCATACAAAGCCTTCAGATCCGGACTGCCCTCCAGCGCCCGGGCAATGCTGATTCCGAGCTGTCCGGGAATCAGCTTCGCAGCCTTGTCCACCTCGTTGTACGGCAGGTTCAGCACGCGGCCGACATCGCGGACCGCCGCCCGCGCAGCCATTGTTCCGAAGGTGATGATCTGGGCCACATGCTCCTTGCCGTACTTTTCGACCACATAGGCGATAACCTCATCGCGCCGCTCATCGCTGAAGTCGATATCGATATCCGGCATCGTAATCCGCTCGGGATTCAGGAAACGCTCAAACAGCAGGTTGTACTTCAGCGGGTCCACATCGGTAATCCGCAGCGTATATGCGGTAAGGCTGCCGGCTGAGGAGCCGCGGCCCGGACCGGTTACGATGCCATGACGGTGGCAATAGGCAATGAAATCCCAGACGATCAGGAAATAATCGCTGAAGCCCATGCTCTCAATGACACCCAGCTCGTAGTCCAGCCGCTGCTCGGCAGTTGCCTTCTGCTCAGGCGAAGCCCAGAGCGGTGTATCCGCATAACGCGTTTCCAGCCCGCTGCGGCAGAGCCCGCGCAGGTAAGACGCGGCATCCAGCCCTTCGGGCAGAGGTGAATATTCAGGCAGAATATGCTGTCCGAACGTCAGTTCAAGATTGCATTTATCGGCAATTTCCTGTGTATTGGTGATCGCCTGGGGCACATGCGGAAACAGCGCCGCCATCTGCTCTCCGCTCTTCATGAACAGCTGATCCGTACCGATCTTCAGCCGGTCCTCGTCATCCACTGTCTTGCCGGTGCCGATGCAGATCAGCACATCCTGAACCTCGGCATCCTCCTTGGCCAGATAGTGTACGTCATTGGTCGCGGCGAGCTGGATATCAAGCTCTGCCGCCAGGGCAATCAGCTGCGGATTGACCCGCTTCTGCTCGGGAATGCCGTGATCCTGCAGCTCCAGATAGAAGTCATCGCCAAAAATCTCCTTGTACCGCAGTGCCGCCTTACGCGCCTCATCGTCGCGCCCGTGCAGCAGATGCTGCGGCACTTCCCCGCCCAGACAGGCGCTTAGGCAGATGATGCCCTCAGCATGGGCTGCCAGCGCCTCCGTATCAATGCGCGGCTTATAGTGCTGGCCTTCCAGATGGCCGATGGAGACGAGCTTCATCAGGTTTCTGTAGCCGGTTTCATTCTTCGCGAGCAGGATCAGATGATAAATCGGCTGATCCTTGCGGCTGCCCCGCTCACGGCGGGAGCCTGCTGTCAGATAGGCTTCACAGCCGATAATCGGCTTGATGCCGGCGGCTGTGCAAGCTTTATAAAAGGGGATTGCCCCATACATTACTCCATGATCCGTCAGCGCCAGCGACTTCATGCCGTATTCGCCGGCCCGGCGCACGAGATCCGTAATGCGCGCCGCGCCGTCCAGTAAACTGTATTCGCTGTGCACATGCAAATGCACGAATGGGCTCATATTCCCCACTTCCCTTCCACTACTCAAATCAAAACATAAGATGAAACTATTTTATCATATTACCGGGGGAACCGCCCATAGAATGGATTAAGTGCACAGGGACAGGCAGACTTGTCCGGAAAGGGGCCTTGTATGACTATTTTCATGAGCAAAGCCGTGCTTGATTTCTTCATCGCCTTCGGCATCGTGCTGGGCGGCGCCATGCTTGGAGGCATCGGTGCGGTCGTTTCGCTGCAGCCGCCGACAGAGACGATGCTGGATATTGCCGACCGGATCAAGATCTGGGCGCTCGCCGCCGCAGTCGGAGGCACCATCGACCCCATGCGGGTCATTGAGAGCAATATGATCGGGGGCAATCTGTCTCCGGCCATCAAGCAGATCCTTTATCTGGTATTCGCCTTTTTAGGCGCCCATATGGGCAGCGAGCTGGTCAAATGGGTGTGCGGCAAGGGGTGAGCAGGCCATGAGAATTCCGCCTTTTCAGCGCTACCGCCGTTTTTCGCAGATTTCCGCCGTTTTTGTGCTTGGAATGGTGACAGGAGCCGTCATGTACAATGCCATTTTTCATATGGGCTATAATGTGCTCTGGCTTAACAATCAGGAAATGAGGGTGGAGATTGAGCAGTACCGGAATGATATTAAAACCCTGAAAAAATACAACAACACCTCCACCGTGATCCGGGAAATCAAGCTGCGCACAGAGGAGAGCAAGACAAAAGAGGGAGATGCCGCGCTGGATCAGGTAACTGTGAAGGAAATCATCAGACAGATGAGCAAAGACCTGGAGCCGATGCGGGGCCGCAGCATGTTCGATATTGATACGGACGGCAAGCTGGCGCGGCTGCTGCTGGACGGCAAGGTCTACCTTGTCCGGGAAAAAGAGTACTCTGTACGCATTCGAACCATGCTGGTCATGGAGGGTGTGCTGCAGATCTGGGTGGAGGTCAATCCCTATAAACGCAGCTGAGCCGCAGATTAATAGGGCGTACCGGCGGCAGCCGTGCTACAATAATGGACAGGTATATAAGCTAGCGGAAGCCGCGCAGAGGACTAATCTTTCTTTTATTACCGCCTGATAAAGGAGCTGCCTGTCCATGATTATGCTCATCAAGTATCTGCTGTTCATCCTGCTTGTTATTTTTATGATAGGTGCCGCCGTATACAGCCTCACCTCACGCCGGACCCCCGATCCGCTGGAAAAAGGCCGCCGGCGCTCCATCATGAACGTGCTGCTCGGAGCCATGCTGGTCACGCTGTCGTTAATGTCGATGTTTTTGTTCCGCGGATCGACGCCCAGCGTTATTGTGGAGGCGCTGTTTCTCGTCATCGGGGCGTTTAATATTTTCTCCGGGCTGCGCAGCTACGGGTATTACAGCCGGAGCGGGAGCGGCCGGAAGGCTTAACGCGGTTGATTTTACAGCCTGATTGCCCAATTTGCAGCCGCCCCCTCCGCCGCCCGGTACTTCTGTGAAGACAGCTAAGTGGAAAATAGTCACCTAATTCCTGGATCATGGCCGAAAACGGGATACTAGTTGTAAAAACGACACTTCATTCCGGGATATCTGCCCCTGCTGGCGTTTTCAGATTGAAATAAGTGATGATTTTCCATCTATTTTTTATCAGAGTAGGATTCTGGCCAATTTAAGTGTCAAAAATCCAACTGAATGCTTAATGCACATAGTCCCGGTAAAAAGGCAGCAGTGTGATGGCGGATCAGACCGTTTTTTTCCAACTCTACTTTAATATAATAGTAAAAAAGAGACTGCCCTATAGAGTATAGAGCGGTCTCTCTTCATATAGCGCAACCTGTGGCGGGCGGCCCGGCCTAACTGCCCTGAGCCCGGCTGCATACTGCAGGTTAGTGCCTGCCTTATCCGGTCACCTTACCCGTGATCAATTGACTGCAGCATCAGCACAGCCTTCGCGACCATCGTGTCATTGTGGCTGATTTCAATCTCCAGCTTGCAGGTTCTGCGGCTGATTTCCAGCAGCTTGGGCATCACGATAATTGAGTGCTCAATCTGCACCGGGCGGATAAAATAGGTAGACATATTGTCCAGTACATAATCGTTGCCGGTAATATCCTTGGCTGCCTTAAACGCAGACAGGGTCATCAGCGTGGACAGGACGCCCTCGGAGATGGTCCCCAGATCCGTCGCCATCTGCGGAGTGATGAAGCCGTGGAAGAACAGCTTCCCTTCCTCATCCCGCTCCTCGGCAAACCCGTTCCAGATCAGATGGTCAAAGGTTTCGCCCATCTGGGGCTGGTTGCTGACATCGCGCAGGCTCTGCAGCACCTCACGCCGGGTCAGCGAGCCGACCAGCTTGCGGTTGCGGTCCACGATCGGCAGGAAGTCAATTCCTTCCCACATCATAATCTGCGCCGCCGAAGCCAGTGAGGTCTGCAGTGCCGCTGTTACCGGACTGCGGACCATCGCTTTTTCTATGCTCTGCCCTTCCTGCAGCTCCTCGACATCCCGCCGGCCGACAATCCCGACGACCCGGTTCCATTCATCCGTTACGGCAAAACGCTGCTCCCCGCTGGAAAGCGCCAGCTGCCGCAGCTCACCGACCGTGCTGGAAACTTTCAGCGTGTTCAGCTTCGGCTTGCTCTCCAGAATATCCTCGACCAGCATGATCTTTTTCTTGATCAGCCGGTCAAAGATTGCCCGGTTAATCATCGAGGCCACGGTAAACGTATCGTGCCTGGAGGAAATCACCGGCAGATCCAGCTCGTCCGCCAGCGCTTTGACCTCACGGCTGGTGCCGAAGCCGCCCGTCACCAGTACCCCCGCCCCCTGCTCCAGGGCCAGTGAATGCACATCGTCGCGGTTCCCGACAATCAGCAGGCTGTCGGCATCAATATAACGGATCATAGCATCGACCTTCATCGCGCCGATTATATATTTATGCAGGTGCTTATTCAGCCCGTCAGCCCCGCCAAGCACATGCCCCTCAACAATATCTACAACATCCGCGAAGGTGAGCTGATCGGAAATGTTCCGCGGCTTCTTTTCGACACGGACGGTCCCGATCCGCTCCTTCGTAATCACGATGCCGAGGTTTTCCGCCTCCTTCACCGCACGGTAAGCCGTCCCTTCACTCACTACCATTTCCTTCGCCAGCTTGCGTACAGAAATTTTGGTGCCTACCTTGAGACCTTCGATATGCTGCAGCAGTTGTTCATGCTTTGTAATGTTGTCGCCTTGTCCTTCCAACTGTTACACCCCCGTACCCCAATCTGTACTATTCTGTACTCATTATACAGCCGGAAATTACAGAGTACAACCGTCTGCACAGGGCCAAATAAGTTAACTAAGTGAATGATTTATACCCTTGCGGGGAAACAGGAGCTAACAAAAAAAAGCCTGCCCCGCCGCTGCGGAAATCAGGCTTTGAGATGTATTTTTCCCACAACATTTCTGCCCGGGCCATTACAAACGCTGCGACATTCTGGTCTCCTCATTCCACTTGCCCTGCCACTGCTCCAGCTTATGCTTGCGGACCGCCTCCAGCCGCTTCTGCTTCTCCTCATCCACCCCGATGATAAAATGCAGATGGGCGGCAATGATCAGAAAAGCAAACACGCACCAGACAACGCCGAAGCCCAGCACCCAGCTCGGCCCGTTCTGGAACGACAGCTGCGGCAGCGCGTAGAGCAGCATGGCGAGTGCAATCAGCAGATACATGACGTGCTTGAACTTGTTTCTTTTTTTCATCACAAACAGCTCCTTCAACTGAATCTATATCTCTACTCTATGAGCTGCCCCCGGGATTTATGAGACAAGTCTGCAAAATTTTGAACCTGCCCAACTAAAATGATATAGCACAGCCCGCAGTCATATGAGATGATGAATACAATTATTAGGAGGCGATGGTACTTGAATCAGGCGTACGGCTATACGGAGTATACGATCCGCAAAAAGGTTTTTTCGATTATGAGCACCAAGCTGCACATTTATAACAGCTCCGAGGAGCTGGTGCTTTATTCACAGATGAAGGCGTTTAAGCTAAAAGAGGACATTGCGCTGTACACGGACGAATCGATGGAAAGGGAGCTTTTGCGGATCAAGGCACGGAATATCATCGACTTCAGCGTCACCTTTGACGTGGTTGACTCCGAGACGGGTGAGCATGTGGGGGCGCTGCGCCGCAAGGGGCTCAAATCGATTCTGAAGGATGAGTGGATCATTCTGGACAGACATGACCAGGAGATCGGGCTGATTAAGGAAGACAGTACCTTTATGGCGCTGCTGCGCCGGGTGATCTCCTTTATTCCGCAAAAATACAGCATCGAGCTGCAGGGGGACCCGATTCCCACCTACAGCCAGAACATCAACCCGTTCGTTACCAAAATCACCGCCGATTTCTCCGGTGACCGCACCGGCCAGCTTGACCGCCGCCTGGGGCTCGCTGCCGGAATTCTGCTCTGCGCCGTAGAGGGCAAGCAGGATTAACATCCTGCCCATTATATATACAACAAAAGGGGATTCTCCAGCCGACCGGCCGGGGAGTCCCCTTTGTGTTAACCCTGCTCCAGGCGGAGCGGAAATATTATTGTCCGCCGTACATTTGCGACAGGCTGTCCGTAATGATTTTGTTCACGTCCTCAATGACCACACTGAGGCGGCGTTCTGCGTCGAACAGCCGGCGGATGCCGAGATTCAGGTTCAGCACCTCGAACAGCTTCTCCATTTTTTCCATTTCCTCCTGTGGAGGCATCTCCCCGTTCATCATCCGCTGCTGCAGCTCAATCTGGTTCTGGCGGAAATTGTCCAGCATCTGTTTGCTCTCCGGATCTGCTTCAATCACCTTCATGGCACTGCTGATGTCAGAAAATTCAGTGCTTTCTTTAATGGCTCTGGCCAGTTCGTGTGCCTTGTCGATTACGTTCATTGTGTTACCTCCTGAAATTTGTTGTTGTGTCAGTGGTCTGCCGCCTGCTGCAATAGTGATTTACGCCCGGCACGGCTTTTTACAGAATAGGTCAATCACCAAGGGTCAGATGTCTCCATATGATGAATGATATGTAACCCTTAGATTCATAATTGCCGGCATCATGCTGCCTACCGGAAGGAGATCCACGATGTCTAAGTTCAAGATCCCGGTCCAAACGGTCCACTCGGGCATCCTGCAGGAAAATGCGATCATGCTTGGCGACAAATCCATGAAAAGGCTCAAAATACCGGCTCACGGCATTATCCAGCTGAGCTTCGGCTCATTCAGGCAGGAGGTTACCGTCATTCCGGTCCCCAAAGCCGACAGCCTGCGCGTCAGTGAAGGGCTGGCCCGGCGGCTCGGCTGGAGAGGCCGGCCTGTGCTGAATGCAACCTACAGTACCGGCAGCCGCATTCTGCGGCTCGGGCCGCTGATCGGCGTGCTGGTGAGCCGGGACCATCCCGACCAGCCGGACAGAGTGTTCGGACAGATCACGATGTTCTGCCGGGAACTAACCAACGCCTGCCAAGCACAAGGTGCCTATGTATATTTCTTTACCCCGGAAGCGCTGGAAACACGCAGCTCCTCCATTCAGGGCTGGGTATACGACGAGGGCTGGCGGAAGCTGAGTCTTCCTGTCGCCGATGTAATCAACAATCGGGTTACTACGCGCAAGGTAGAGAACAAACCTAGCGTACAGCATTTTCTGGCGGATGTAAAATCCCGCTACGGAACCCATTTCTTCAATGAAAAGTTCCTAGACAAAACCGAGGTGTTTGAGGCGCTGGGCCAGGATGCCGCCCTGCAGCGGTATTTGCCCGAATCTCACGCCTTTAACGGCTTTGCCATCCTCAAAAAAATGTGTAACAGCTACTCCAGCGTCTTTCTGAAGCCGGTACGCGGCAGCCTTGGTAAAGGCATCCTGCGGATTTCCCGGGAAGAAGGCGGAGGGTACCGGCTGCTGTCCACAACGCCGATGGGCACGCGCAAGCAAAGCTATCCTACGCTGGCAAAGCTGTTCCAGTCCATTTCACCGAAGATGAAAACGACCCGCTTCCAGATCCAGCAGGGGCTGAGCCTGATGGAGCTCGGCAAACGGCCGGTCGATTTCCGCGCACTTGTGCAGAAGAACGGCACCGGCAAATGGGGAGTGACTTCCATTGTCGCCCGCACCGCCGGGAGCAATCATTTTGTCTCCAATCTGGCCCGGGGCGGCACGCTCAGTACGGTGAAAGAGGCCATCAGTAAAAGCAGCCTTCCTGCGGGAATGAAGGAAAGCTCGCAGGTTCAGCTGCCCCGGGCGGCACTGGCCATTGCCAGAGGAATTGAAACCTTTATCCCCGCACACTTCGGGGAGCTGGGCATCGATCTGGCGCTGGACCAGTCGGGGCGGATCTGGCTGCTGGAGGTCAACTCCAAGCCGTCCAAGAATGACAACACGCCGCTTAACGACCAGAAAATCAGACCGTCCGTAAAGCAAATGATTCTATATTGCCGCTATCTGGCCGGGTTATAAGGAGGCACTATGACAGATACAGCCCAGGGATTCCTCGGAATAATGACTGGCCGGCGCCAGGGACATCCTCCAATTGCCGAGCCGGAGTTCTGCAGCCAGCTCAGCGCAGCAGCCCCGCTGTTTGATCTGAAGGTGCTGGTGTTCCATCCCGAAGATGTCGCGGCGGACGGTGAATCCATAACCGGTTACGCATGGAAGGAAGGCCGGTGGCAGCAGACTGTAGCTCCGGCACCCGATATCCTGTATAACCGCTGCCTCTATTCAAGCCGCCAGGAGAAAAAAGCGGCGGCGGCCGCGCTCGCTGCGCTGTCCCGCGCAGTTCCCTGGTCACGGGGACTGCCCGACAAGTGGAGGGTATATGAAATCCTCCGGCGCAGTCCTGCTGCCCCCCTGCTGCCGGAGACCAGGCTCTATACCGGTCCGGCCGCGCTCGGCTCCATGCTTGCCGAGCGGGAATACGGCGTATTTCTGAAGCCCCGGGCAGGCTCTCACGGCAAAAGCACGCTGCATGCCAGACTGCTCAGCGCAAGAGAAGGCGGCGGAATGAGCATCCGCGGCCGGAGCGGAGCCAACGAGCCCTTCCGCCGTCACTTCAGCACAGTGGATGAAGGACTCCGCTGGATTGACCGTTTCACCGGCACACGCCGCTGCATTATCCAGCCCTACCTGCATTTAACCGGCAGCCAGGGCCGGCCGTTTGATGTGCGGGTGCTGATGCAAAAGAACGGCCGCGGCGCCTGGACACTGACCGGTATGGCTGTGCGGCTCGGCGGGCACGGGAGCTTCACCTCCAATCTGCACGGCGGGGGAACAGCAGCCGCTGCGCTTCCTTTTCTGCTCGCTGAATACGGGCCAGCCGGGGCAGAGCTGCTGGATGAGCTTGCTGCCGCCGCAGCAGTCCTCCCTCCCCTGCTGGAGAAATCCTGCGGCAGACTCGGGGAGCTGGGTCTCGACTTCGGCCTTGACCCCGGAGGGCGGATCTATCTGCTGGAAGCTAATTCCAAGCCGGGACGTTCGGTATTCCGGCTGACGGGTGACAGCCAGGCTGCCAGACTCGCAGCCGAGAACCCGCTGCGCTATGCACGGCATCTGCTGCAGCACTCGCCGGCCGGCCGAAGAAAACCTGCCAATATGCTCCGCTACAGACAGGAGAATGAAATCAATGGTTCCTAAGGAGGATTCATCAATGGGTCTCACTTTTTGCAATGTCCATTTCACCAAGCAGCCCCAAAGAGTTGTCTATGTCTCGGGTGAATTGATGAAAAGCCTGAAATTATCCGGCAAAAAAAATATCCGCCTTCGGCTCGGCAAGGATGCCATTCCGGCCATGATCAAGCCTATCAAGCGGGCAGGAAAGCATCTGTTCCTCGCTTCAGGCGTAAAGAGCGCAATTAAGGTCCCCAAAACGGGCGGGGTCTATCTGCGCAATCTGCAGAATGATGAGGTACAGCTCGGGCCGCTGGTCGGCATTCTGTCCGACGGGCCTACCTCGTCAAGCAACCCTTTTGGCTCCCGCACGGGCTTTATCAAGCAGCTGCTGCGTGAAGGCAGCAATAAATGCTATATTTTCGCCTTTACACCGCGTGACATCGACTGGCAGAAGGAGCAGGTCAACGGCTTTTTCCTGAATGCCAGCGACAAGTTCGAGCGCAAGCTCGTTCCGCTGCCGGATGTCGTATACAACAGGCTGCCCAGCCGCCGGGCTGAAACCTCCCCTTATATCAACCAGCTCCGCGAACGGTTCGGACGCAAACGGATCCCTTACTTCAACTGGAGCTTTTTCAACAAGTCGGATGTGTACCGGCTGCTGGAAAATGATAATGCGGCCTACCGCTACGTGCCCGAGACCGTTACCAATCCCAGCTCGGAAAAAATGCGGGAAATGCTGGACCGTCATCATTTCGTCTATTACAAGCCGTCTGCCGGGAGCCTGGGACACGGAATCTACCGGCTGACTTACCTGCCCAAGAAAGGATACTTCGCCAGGTACCGTAAGGGCGGCAAAAATGTGCTGCTGCGGTTCACCAGCTTCGACAGCCTGATGCGCATGCTGCGTTCCCGCCATGGCCAGCATCTGCAGAACTATGTGGTGCAGCAGGGCATCCGTCTGATCGAAATCGACGCCTGCCCGATCGACTTCCGCTTCCACATGCATAAGAACGGCAGCAATCAATGGGTGGTTGTAGGCATCGGGGCCAAAAAAGCCGGCCGGGGCAGTGTCACTACCCACCTGAAGAACGGCGGGGCTCTGCTTACGCCTCAACAGGCACTGGGCCGGGTGTTTGGCGCAAGATCGGATGAAGTGCTGCAGCGGGCCAAAACGACTGCCGTTAAACTCGCCGAGGCGCTGGAAATCCAGCACCGCCACCTGCTGGGTGAAATCGGCTTTGACCTTGGTATTGACCAGGATGAAGATATCTGGATGTTTGAGGCGAATGCCAAACCCGGACGCTCCATCTTCCGCCATCCTTCCCTGCGTGCTGAGGGCAAAGCTTCCGTTGAGCATATTCTGGAGCACTGCCTGTATCTCAGCAAATTCCGCAGGAGGGATGACCTGTGAATACCCGTTCCCCTGACTCCGGCAAACCGGTAATTGCCATATTGACAACCAGTGACAGGCTGAAGCAGTTCCGCGGCAACCGGCATAACTTCCGTGACATTATCCGCACCGGTAAGGAAATGGGTTATCTTGTCTACGTCGTCACCGTCCGCGACCTGAAGTTTGAGGAGCAGACGGTGAACGGCTTCATCCCGTCTCCCAGCGGAAAGCTCTGGTACAGTGTCCCCATGCCCCTGCCGCAAGTGATCTACAACCGGATTCCGAACCGCAATGAGGAAGAAAAAGCCCCGGTCGCCAGAAAAGTCGCCGAGTGTCTGGAGCATGAATCCATTCAGATGTATAATCCGAGCTTTTTCAACAAATGGAATCTGTTTGAATGGCTGAAGGAATCAAAGGCCACCGTCAAGCATGTGCCCAAAACACGACGCCTGCGCAGTGCGGCCACGCTGGTGGCCATGCTGAAAAATCATGACAGCCTCTACCTCAAGCCGGAAAACGGCAAGGCCGGCAAAGGCATCATGCGGATCAAATACGTACCTGAAGCGAGCCTGCCCTTCCGGCTGCAGATTCAGGGCGGCAAAAAGAATATTACTTACAAAGCCGCCTCCATCGACCGCCTGTGGGCCCGGATCAGAAGAGAAAAGGGCATCTCCCAATATATCGCGCAGCAGGCCATCGGGCTGGCTACCCACCGCGGCCGCCCCTTTGATCTGCGGGTGCTGCTGCAGAAGAACGGCCGCGGCGCCTGGGCGGTGACCGGAATCGGCGCAAGACTGGCCGGTGTGCGCAGCATTACCACCCATGTGCCCCGCGGCGGCAGCATTGAAGAACCGGCGAGCATGCTGGAGGGAACCTTCGGCACGGAACGGGCAGCCTTGATTCTGAAAAATGTCCCGACCACCGCCCTGCTGATTGCCCGCCAGATTGAGCGGGCTTCCGGAGCTATGCTCGGCGAAATGTCGATGGACCTGGGCGTCGACGAGGAAGGCGGCCTCTGGTTCTTCGAGGCCAACTCCCGGCCGATGAAATTCGATGAACCGGCGATCCGCAAGCTGTCGCTGGAGCGGATCTTCCAATACAGCCAGCATCTGGCCCGGCAGGGTAAGTAGAAACGGCTACGCCGCCCTAAACAGGACGGTATCCGTTTCTGCGAGAAAGATAAGGATAAAGCATAGCGTGAAACATATCCTTTCTTATCTTTTAAATAGAATCCTTCCAAGGAAGTGAAGCCCATGCAGATCTCTTCTATTTATGACAGCCAGCCTGACCGCTGGCAGGCAAGGATTGCCGGACTGCTGGATTTCCTGCGGGAGTACGGAGAGCAGCGCCTGACGCTGCGCGGCTGCCGCCAGCTGGCCCGGCTGTCCCCGGAGCAGCTGGCGGTGCCCGGCGTCTCCCTGCTCGTCGCTACGGTCCGCGGGCAATACGGCCGGCAGCTGGCAGGGGTCAGCTTTGTCTCCGGCTACGGCAAGGAGGCCTGCCTGGTCGCCGTCCATCCCTTATACAGGGGCCGCCATACCGGTACGGCGCTGCTGTCAGCACAGCTGCAGCGTCTGGGCCGCCTGGAATGCCAGGTGGCCTGTGACAATCCGGCCAGCCTCAAGATGTGCTTCAACAGCGGGCTTGCCGCTGTAGACCTGACTAACGGACCGACAGGCAAGCCCACGCTGCTGCTCCGGTTCCGGCCGGACCGCAGCACGGCTATTCTCCCACAAGAAGGTGAACCTTTGTGCCAGAACCCGTCTTAGGCATCCTGACGCTTTATTTGAACGACGCCAAGCAGCTTGAAGAAAGAAGCATCTACCGGAGAATGATTATTGAAGGCCGCAAGCTCGGCCTGGATGTCTTTGTGTTTACTCCCATGGATGTCAATGCCGGTAAAGAGCTGATCCATGCCATGATCTATGACCCGGCGAGCGGCAAATGGTCGCGCAAATGGCGGCCTTTCCCCAATATGATCTATGACCGCTGCCGGATTCAGCGCAGCTCCCGCTTCGAGCAGCTGCTGCGCTTCCGTACACGCTATAACCATCTGACCTTTCTGAACCGTCCGCTGCGCAACAAATGGACGATCCACCAGACCTTTTCACAAAGGACCCGCTTCCGCCAGCATATGCCCGAGACGCTGCTCTACCAGTCTTCGTCCGACCTGCTGCGGATGCTTAAAACGAGCCCGGTCGTCTATGTGAAGCCGATTAACGGTACGGGCGGACGCGGCATTTTGCGGATCGAACGGCTCAAAGAGGGGCAGAGTCTCTACGATATTCAGGGCCGCCGCCAGAACCGGCAGATCATCTCGCCGCGCAAGGTGACGCTGTCGAAGCTGGAGTCCATTGTCCGCCAATGGTGCGCCGGCGGGCGTTTCCTCGTCCAGCAGGGTATCCCGCTGCGCCTGCCGGGCGGGCGCTTCCATGACTACCGCATGCTGGTGCAAAAGAACGGGCAGGGCATATGGGAGCTGACCGGCATCGCCGGCCGCGTCGGCGCCGCCCGCAGCGTCACCTCGAACCTGCACGGCGGCGGCCATGCCGTCCGTGCAGAGGTGCTGCTGAAGGAGTGGCTCGGCAGCACGGAGAAGGCCGACAAGGCGATGAAGTCGGCCGAGAAGCTCGGCCTGGAAGCCGCCGCCTTCCTGGAGGAGAGCTTCAGCTCGTTATGCGAGCTGGCGCTGGACCTTGCGATCGACCGCCAGGGCCGGATCTTCGTGCTGGAGGTCAACCCCAAGCCGGCCCGCGAGGTATTCGCCCGCACCGGCGACAACGCCACCTACCGCACAGCGCTGATTCGCCCGCTGGAGTACGCGCTGTGGGTACACAAGAACAAAAACGCGCCGGCGCCGGCTAAGGCGGAGGAATAGCCGCCGGCGGATGGATTGCCACCCTGTACAATGCACAGGGTGGTTTCTTTTTCATTCACATGCGTGCGCGGTGTGTGGCTGCTGTGCTGTAGTGCAGTGTGCATGTGCTGCATGGCTACTGTGCTTAGTGCTGATGTGCTATTCGGCTGCTGGCTGCCGGGCTACTCGCTGCCACGCTACTCGGCTTCTCGACTGCTGAGCTGATCAGCTGCCCGGTTCTCTGTATCAGCAGCTTATTTCTAATTTAGTTGGATTTTCGGCACTTAATTCCACACTTTTCCGCGGATTGCCGCCACTAGTTGGAAAAATGACACCTATTTCAGACGAAAACTCCTCTTTGGTGCGAATCCGGCGGAATTAAGTGTCCTTTTTCCTACTAATATTGAAATAACGTTGTTTGACGAAGAAATAGTTGACGATTTCCCACTTAGTTTGCTGCGAGCACGCTTTGAAGTGTAGCTTTCCCCTGCCAAATGCTGCTTCTCCTCCTGACAGAAACCCGGCAAATTTTCTGTAACGGACTCAGATGACCTTATTTCGGCCGAAACCCGGTTTTCGAGGTGCTAACGGACCCCAGGGGCTTTATTTGCATACAATTCCCCTCCACCGAGCTATTATAGACCAAATAACGGCGCTACGGTCCGTTAGCCTGGCTGAGTGTCTCCTATAGACGAAATAAGGTCGCTCTGGTCCGTTAAAAGTTAATAGGTAGTGTTTGGAATTTGGCAATTAGCAAAAACGGTTTGCGGCTGGTTGTCGGCAGGGTGCTGGCGGCGTTTGTGATTATAGTTGGCGGGCTGCAGGACAGTGCTTGGGTTGGTTATCGGCAGATCACAGGTTGCTGAATATGGTTGACAGTT
This sequence comes from Paenibacillus sp. FSL R7-0345, assembly GCF_038595055.1. Taxonomy (NCBI): domain Bacteria; kingdom Bacillati; phylum Bacillota; class Bacilli; order Caryophanales; family Paenibacillaceae; genus Paenibacillus; species Paenibacillus sp. FSL R7-0345. Next base: position 2,275,167 of record NZ_CP152002.1, on the reverse strand, counting down.
CGCGGAGCGCGGGACGCGTTGGGGTTGGCTATCTGCAGATTGCTGGTCGTAATTGGCTGTCGGCGGGATGCGGGACAGAGCGCGGAGCGACGCTTGGGTTGGTTGGCGGCAGATCGCAGGTTGCTGGTTGTAATTGATAGTCGTCGGAGTGAGGGACGGCGTTTGGTTGATTATCGGCAGATCACAGGCTACTGGTTGTGATTGACAGTCGTCGCCCCCCCTCCCCATAATAAACCAAACAGCCCCTCCGTCAGGAGAGACTGATGCGCAGCGTATAATCCAGCGGCGTTATAAGTGTTACAACAACCTTCTGGCAGCCGTCCGGGTAGCTCATGCCCCGGATTTCGGCCAAATGATGCTCGTGGCTGCCAAACGTGAGCTCCATCCAGTCCCCGCCGGAGCTGTAGCGAAGTGTGCCGGATTTCCAAAAGGAGGCATCCTTCATTCCCGGGACCGGCGCAAGCCCCTCTCCCGCAAGCGTCCCTTCACTGCCTAAGAGCAGGATGATCTGGGTCAGCACATCCGCCGGTGACGGCGCAGTGAAACGCAGATCCCAGCCTTGGCTGTGCTCGCTCACCAGGACAGAGACTTCACTGGCCTGGGAATGGGTAAGCGGCCTTTCGCCATGCGGAAGCAGATACCATGGACTGGCGGACAGCCCTGAAAGCGGCGGCAACTTGTCTGAGGAAATCGTGCCGTAGTAGCCCTTTTCACCTGTGGATTCCAGCAGGAATCCTGCTTCGTTCTCCTCCAGAGAATCCATCATAATCAGCCCCGGCTCGAAGCTGGAAGCCAGCTGAACACCGAGCAGCCGGGCTTTGCCGTGCCTCAGCGAGAACAGCGAGGATGCTTCGGTCATCACACTAACGCTGGTAGAGCCGCTGCGGACCCGGGCAACCGGAGCGCCGAATTCGGTATGCTGCTTGCTGTGTCGCACAGGACCGCCGTAGCCGCCCTGTCCGATCCGGTCCAGCAGCTCCCGGCGGTTGAATCCGCCGTTGATCACCTTGCGATACCGTTCAGGCAGCTCTCCCGGCTGCACCGCGGATGTTTGCAGCTGCGGGTACAGCAGAAAGCCAAGCATGATCTGATTCGGCAGCGAGCCCGGATGATTCACCGAGCGGCCGGCCAGCTCGGCCAGGGCAGCGAACTCAGCGTCACCGTCAAGCTCAGCCATCAGCTTATAACACAGATAGTAGTCGGCCAGCGAGAAGACACTGCCGAAATCCTGGCGTCCGGAATAATCAGTCACCACCTCCCCGTCGGGGTGGACGAGGTATTTCATCATCCGCAGATTCTGGCGGACCGGCTCAAGCAATTCAGGCCGGTTCAAATCCTGAGCTGCGTAATAGAGCATAATATCACTAACAGTGTTGTAGATGCCATTACTCCGCTCGGTCCATTCTCCATCCGGGGTGATATCCATCCCCTCCCGCAGCCACTCTTCCGCTCTCCGCTCCAGCTCCTCCTGCCCGAAAATCCGGTAAAGGGAGCCGAGCGCTGCTGTCAGCACCCAGCGGTGATTGGGCGTATGTACTCCGCCGGTCAGCATCGCCGGAACGGTCCGCTGCAGAAACATACCGATCTTACTCTGAACCGTGCCGGCCGGCTCCCACGCCTCCCGCTCCAGCAGTGTATAAATATTGGCTAGTCCCACTACCACAAAGGCCGTATCCGGCGGTGAATGATAGTTGGTCCAGCCGGGCGATATGGTGCCGTCCTCATGCTGCAACCGCAGCATGAAATCCACTGCCTGCTGCAGCTGCTGAAGCAGCCCCGGATTGCGGTAATATTGCGACTGCGGATTACAAAGTGCAGCAGCCCATGCTGCAATATACTGGGCAGTGCCGGTATGATTCGGCCAGGCTACGCCGCTTAGCGGATCACGCACCCCTCCGAAGTAGCGGCTATCCTGGTCAGCAATCTGCATCGCCAGTGATTCCTGAGTCCACTTGTCATTTATAGCCGTTATTTTATTGAACATTTACTACTCCCCTCCATTGTTAGCAGAAGAACCTATTACCTTGGTATGCTTTGGTCTGGTCTGGTCTGGTCTGGTCTGGTCTGGTCTGGTCTGGTCTGGTCTGATCTGGTCTGCTTTAGTCTACTTCAGCCTTCTTTAGACTCCTTTAAATTGCACCAAATTCCTGATACCGCCTATCCCTTAACAGCCCCGGTCATTACACCAGACACAAAATATCTCTGCAGCCAAGGATACACCAGCAGAATCGGCACGGTCGCGAACATTACCGTTGCAGCCTTGAGGCTTTCCGGCACTACTGTACTGATGGCGTTGCCCTCCATCCGCATCAGATCCGACACCTGGCTGTTCTGGATCATCTGGTACAGCTTAAGCTGCAGCGGGTACAGCTCCGGCTTGGTGATATACATCAGCGTATCCTGAAATCCGTTCCACCGGCCGACTGCATAGAACAGGCTTAATGTAGCAAGCACCGGCATGGACAGCGGCAGGATAATCCGGAGCAGTGTGCCGAACTGGCTGCTGCCGTCAATCTCAGCCGACTCTTTAAGCGCATCAGGAATACCGGCGAGAAAAGAGATCAGAATGATCATGTAGAACGGGCTGATCAGCCCTGGAAGAACAAGCGCCCAGATCGTATTCAGCAGATGCAGCTCGCGTGTAAGAATATATTCAGGAATAATTCCGCCGCTGAAGAACATCGTTACTACAATGATGAACATAAAGATTTTACGGCCCTTCAGGTCCTTCTTGGATAGCGCGTAGCCGGCGGCGACCGTCATCATCATGCAGAGCACCGTAAAGAGCACGGTCAGAAAGATTGTGAAGCCGAGCGAACGGATCATCGCAGCATCACTGAACACTTTTTTATAGGCCTCAATGTTGAAGTCCAGCGGGAATAAGGTTACCTTTCCTGAAGAAATCGGTACGGTCCCGCTGAAGGAGACAGCCAGAATATGAATAAACGGAATCAGACATGCCAGCACCGCAAGGAGCAGACAGACGATAACGACCGTATCAAATGCATTGTTAGTCGCTTTTTTTCTCATAGTGGTAGTCGCTCTTTCACTCATTATGTTAACTGCTCTTTCACTCATAAGGTACACTCCCTGTCAAAAGGTTGTTTAAAGGATGCTCTCGTCTGTCAGCTTTTTCGAGATATAATTGGCTGCCAGCAGGAAGATGAGCCCGACCACCGCCTGGAACAGCCCGACTACCGTAGCCAGCGTATATTGCCCCGATTCCAGACCAATCCGGTACACGAAGGTGCTCAGCACATCCGAGTATTCCCTGACAGCCAGGTTACCTATCACAAAAGGACGTTCAAAGCCGATGGAGATCATATTTCCCAAATTGATGATCAGCAGTGTAACAATCGTCGGTTTGATACCAGGAATAGTAATATGCAGAATACGCTTCATCCTGCCTGCCCCGTCCACCTCAGCCGCCTCGAACAATTCCTTATTGATGCCGGTAAGCGCCGCCAGATAGAGGATCGTCCCCCAGCCTGCACTTTGCCAGACCCCGGTCAGGAGATAGGTGATCAGCCAGTAATTTTTATCAGAAAGGAAAGGAACCGCGTCGAAGCCGAGGCTCACCAGCAGATTGTTGATCATGCCGGACTGTGTGCCGAACAGCTGATAGACAATCCCCCCGATGATTACCCAGGAAATAAAATGCGGAATGTAAAGGATGGTCTGCGACAGTTTTTTGAACCAGGCTACTTTAAGCTCGAACAGCATAATGGCAAGGATCAGCGGTGCAGGGAACGATACGATAAGATCGAGGAAATTCAGCATCAGCGTATTGCGCAGCGTTAAATAGAAATCATGATTGGCAAAAACCTCGCGGAATCCGTCCAGGCCGATCCATTCACTGCCGCCGATCCCCCTGAAAAAGTTAAAATCCTTAAAAGCAATCTGCACACCGTACATAGGGCCGTATTTAAAGATGATAAAAAAGGTTATAGGCAGCACCAGCAATGCGTACATCTGCCAGTTTCTGCGGAAATATCGCGCGTACCCCATGGGCGGCTCCTCCTTTGCTCTTGCTTCTGATGGTAAGGAGAGCAGCACGGCCTCCAGCCGCACCGCTCTTCATCAAGATCTGTTATTGCTGCCCGCTGTAAGCTGCTTTGCGTTCATCCAGGATCGCCTGTCCGCCGCTTGCCATATAGTCCTTCAGCATACTTTCATAGGTTGCATCGAAATCCGCAGGGGATACCATCGCCGATTTTACAATCAGCTGCTTCGCCTTTTCGCTGAGTGTGGTACCGTATTTACTTTCGGCCTCAATTGGACGGCTGGTATACACAGGCTCGATGACATCGGTGTTTGAAATATCAAGCGACTTGGCAATGATATCCTGGTACTCAGGCTTGAAGCTCTTCACAAAAGCCTCATTGTTCTTCTCCTGGCTCTCGAAAATCCGGCCATTAGCGATAATCCCGATATCCCCGCCGCCCATCAGCTTGTTCGTGGACTCGGCAGACAAATTCGGAATGGCAACCGGAACTCCGTCCTCCAGGGTGTAGTGCTCACCTTCAATCCCGTTCTGAATGTACATCAGATGATCCCCGGAGGCCATCCAGTCTAAGTATTTGATCGCTTCAACCGCATGCTTGCTGGACTTGGGAACCATGATATACATTCCGTTCGGGGCAGACACCGGCTTGGCGTGCTTGCCTTCACTGTTCGTATAAGGATCAATTGCGGTCAGGACCGCATCCGGATGGTTCTGCAGGAGCAAATCATAAGCGCCGTCAGGATAAAAAATATTATCATTGTCCTCACTGAACGCACCTACGAGCCCGGAGCCGATATTCTGCGTCAGTGTTTCTTTATTTTCATCCAGGGCAAAATCCTTGCTGATCAGCCCTTCGTTATACAGCTTGTTCATATATTGTACTGCGTCCTTGAAGCCGGGCAGCAGAATCGGATAATCTCTGGAGCTCAGTGTCTGGGTCAGCTCAAAGCGCTCCTGCTCGGTGACTGGCTGGATAAAGGACCAGATCAGCGACTCATATTGCCCCGGGGCAATCGTCATTCCGAGCGGAATAACCTTGCCTCCGGTTTCACCCGGGTCCTGTTCTTTGAAGGCTACCAACGTGTCATACAGCTCCTCTGTTGTCGTTGGAACCGGCAGCCCCAGTTTATCCAGCCAATCCTGGCGTACAAAGGAGGCGTATTTCCCTACGGTTGAGCGTTTAGCCGGGATACTATATTGCACGCCGTCAAATTGGCCGTATTTCAGCGTATCTTCGCCAAGGAAGGCTTTCAGGTTCGGCCCGTATTCATCCAGCAGCGGAGACAGATCCGTCAGGCCGCCCTGCTCGGCATATTTATTGAAGGTACCGGAATCGTAGGTGAACACAATATCAGGGACATCTGTGCCGCTCGCCATCAATACATTAAGCTTGGTTACTTCCTCCGAGCGGGGAATAGGAACAAATTCGACGTCGATGTTGTTTGGCCGGCCAAAGCTTTCTTTTACATAGTCGGTCAAAAAGTTATCCGATGCCGTAAGTCCTGCCGGTGCGTTGCCGCGGTCAAACACTTCGATTTTCAAGCTTCCAGCCTGTTGTGATCCGCCGTCACTTGCATTTGCACTGGTACTGTTATCCTGTGAACACGCAGATAATAATACTGAAGAAGCAAGAACTGCCGAAAGACCCAAAGCCATTTTCCCTTTGCTGTGACCGTTTGCCATATTCCCTCACCTTACCCTTTCGAATTCTGGTATTGATCCAATCGTCTCTGTCTCTGCTATGCTTCCAAGGTAAGCATGGTATGAATTATCACATCGATTCTAAAAATGTACAATATACATGATTCTTTGCGCTTTTTCATAAAAATCCAGTGATACTACGTCACTTTTCATGACATTTAAACCATTTTCCCGCGATTATCGGATAAAAATCTAGTTAATAAGCTATATAAATAACATGTAAATAACACACATTGATATAATCATGATATTTATTCCCGATAAAAAAGCGCAAATGCCGGCGCATAACTTCCGGATTTACGCTTTGTTTTTGCTTCGTACATATACAGCTTATCGATGATTCAGCTTCCGGTGATCGCCGGGAGTCATTCCGGTAACCCGCTTGAAGACCCTGCCAAAGGTAATAGCGTTAGCATAACCAACCTGCTGGGCAATATCCTGAATGCTGTCCTGCGTGCTGCCCAGCAATTCCTTCGCCTTTATTACCCGCAGCTCCGCCAGAAAATCAACAAATTTCATATTGAATTCTTCTTTAAACAGATAGCTGGCATATTTGCCGGAGATCTGGAACCGCTCACTCAGATGGTTTAAAGAAAGATCCGGATTGGCGTAATGGTCCTCTATGTAATGCTTAACCTCTTTGATCATGACGCGGTGGCTTTTGAGCTCATTTACGGATACATAAACATGGTAAGTTTCATTCAGCCATCCGGTTAACAGCTCCCTGATCTCATCCAGATCTTTACTCCCCCGGATCTGTCCCTGCAAACCGCCGGTGCCTGCTAACGCAAACTGCCGGTCCAGTGTTTCTGAGATGCCTTTAAGCTCCTGCTCCAGTGCCTGCAGCAGGACCTCCAGCAGCATGTAAATCTCTTCATCCTTCAAACGGTCCTTGCGGAAGGAAGCAAAAATCTCTTTTAGCCCGTTCCGCCAATTCTCCCCGGATAGCCGGAATTCCCGGACCAGCCGGGTGAAATTACCGAAATATTTATAGCTCTGCAGCCCGGGCTCCTCCTGCCCGTCCATATGAACTGCCGCCATTTCTGTTCCCAGCGCCAGCCTGTGGCTCAGCACGCCGGCAGCAGCTGTATAAGACAGGTGGATATCCTGCAGACGATTAACAGTGTGACCGACACCAAAGATAAGAGAGAGGCGCAAGTTCTCCAGAATCCAGCTGTGGCAGCCTTTGGCCAGCTCAAGCAGCTGCTGCGGGTTATCCTCTGCAGGCCCGTTCCGGAGACCGATCAGCACAGCGAGCCGTTGTCCGCTCACCCACTCCGACCATGCCTGAAGCTGTTTTCCGGCCACCAGGTCACTGATGACATTGGTCAGGGCGAATTTAAGCAGATTCTGATCCTGCCGGGATAAAACCTTCAGCTCGTCTGCCGTATTGATTTCCGCCGCAAACACAACGAAGGCGTCAAACTCCCTTTTCCCCTCAAAGGGGTCAAGCTCTGCTAATCTGTCCGGCACATCCTTTAAGCGTTCGCCGCTGATCATGTCCAGGAACAGCTGGCTGCGCTGAATCAGCAGATTCTCATAGCGTTCCCGCTCGTAGTTGGTTGTCAGCTGCACCAGACTGTCCAGGGCAGTGTGCATCAAGGCCAGCTCATCCGGGTTAGCAGCGGCGGCCGGCTCATTTTTGCCAGGGGGCTGCATGGACTGAATCCGGACCATCAGCTGCTGAATCGGCCGGTAATTGCGCCGGGTGATATAAATGATATACAGAACTCCCAGGGAGATCGTCACCAATCCGATTACAATCCAGATATACGAAATAACCGAAATCCAGTCGAACAGCCGGCCTGCCCGCAGTCCGCTCTCAAAGGTCCAGCCCAGGCTGTCCGCCTGAATGGTCGATAGCTTGCGGACATTGGCATCCCCTGATTCCTGTGAGGAGTCATACATTAAGGTACCTGCAGAATCTTTTATCCGGACAAAAGAAAGCTCTCCGTTCGTTAAGCCATCCACCAGACGTTCCAGACGGTATACGCTGATGTTGATAACGAGGTAACCCTCTGAGCCCAGGGGAATCGGAAGTTTTCTGGCCAGACTGACCACCGGATATCCGGCTTTGGTATTTCTCGGCTGATACATCCGTACGGGACTCCACCCGGTCTGCGCTTGCTGCTGTGAAATCTCATCAATGTATGCCGTTTCATGCGTCCATTCCAGGTCCGCGTAACCGCTTTGGCTGAGAACCTGCCTGTCCTTGCTGCGGTAAATATAGATCGAGTCAATCAGGCTGATACGTTCGGCCAGACGGTTCATGCTTTGGACGATTTCGTAGGAGCTGTGAGCAGGGTAAGAAGCACCGGACGGGTCAAAAAAATCATTGTAGGAATAGTTATTTTCAATTTCTTCCAGCACACTGAGCTGTACATCACTTAAAGTCCTTTCCACAGTATCCACAATATAGCTGGTGGAGATGTAATTCGCTTTTTGCGCCTCACTGCGGGAGAGCTCGGTAATGATCATAAAGGCCAGAAAAATCAGGACAGACACAACAAGAAGAAAGACAGGGAAGTATGAAAATAGCATCCGACTGTACCAACTGCGTTTCATAGCTCCTCCCCCCTCTTTATAAGAATGAAATGGACTCACATCTTAAACAGAATTAACCCTTAACGGCAATTACGGCGACGGTAACAAGTCTTGTTATACGCTTGATGTAAGTTTGCTTCTTACCGCCGCAGCAGCACCGATTGCTCCTGCCCGGTTGCCGAGCACCGCCTGTTTTATTGCCACCGGCTGATGCGGGGTATACCGGCTGACACGCTTGGCAATTTCGTCAATATATCGCTGATTCTTCTCCACTACTCCGCCGCCGAGAATGACCAGCTCCAGATCGAGTGTGATCACAATATTCTTGACGGCAGCTGCCATATGTTCGTAAGCCTGATCCAAAAGCTGCAAAGCTGCCTCATCCCCACGCTCAGCGGCTGCAAATACATGCTCGGCCCGGACCGGTCCGCCCTGCGCCAGTCCGCGGATTACAGACGGGCGGGCGCTGCTCTGCAGGTAATCCGCGGCCTTCGCCCCGATTCCCGTGCCGGACGCCTCCATCTCCAGTGGGCCGAACTCGCTGTACTCCGGATCAGCTGCACTATTGTATTCGCCGGGCTTAACGATGAGATAGCCGATCTCGCCGGCGGCGAAGCCGGCTCCCCGGTACAGCCGCCCGTCCAGGAACAAGGCGCTCCCGACCCCGGTTCCAACCGTGATCATGATGAAGTGCCCGGAGCCGGCAGCCGCTCCTGCCGCATGCTCGCCCAGCGCTGCCATATTGACGTCGTTATCAAGCACGACAGCTCCCGGATATCGGGCAGCAATGAGCGGACGGATATCCGCAGCAGGCCAATTCAGCGCCGGAGCGCTGGTGAGCGTTCCTGTACGTTCATTCATCACCCCCGGAAAGCCGATGCCGACTCCCTTAAGCGAGGAGAGTGTGCCGCCGTTACGGTTGCAGCAGTGCTCCAGTTCAGCGAATAACCAGTTTAAAAACGTCTCCGGTTCACGGCTCAGCTGTGTCTCCAGCTTGTGCTCCTCCAGAATATTGCCTTGCTCATCTGTAAGGCAGAGAAGTGTTTTGGTTCCGCCGACATCGATTCCTGCGCTAAATAGATTCACTGTGAATTCCTCCGTGATTTTGAATTTTTTTATCCCGGCTTACTATCCGCGAATACGGCGAAAGGCTGCCTGAATGGCAATTTGAACGGCTCCTAGTACAACATCCTTCTCCCCGCAGCCGGAAACAGACAACTGCGGCTTGCGTTGCAGCCCCGCCAGCTCCGCTTCCAGCCTGTGCAGCAGCAGGTCGCCGTTTCCGCCGATCCCGCCTCCCAGCACGATCCGGTCGGGGGCGATTACGGCACAAATACTGCCAAGCGCTTCTGCCAGCAGCCGGCAGTAAGCATCCAGTACGAATTCTGCGGGAACATTGCCGCCGCGTGCCTCATTGAATATCTGCTCTGCAGATACTCCGGGTTCTGCGAGCAAAGGAGCAGCTGCCGCTGTTTGCTGCGCGGCGGCTATGCTGGAGGCAAGCTGTATTAGTCCGCCTGCGGACAGAATATCCTCCAGCCTGCCGCCGCTAAGCACCATATTGGCCAATTCACCGGCACCGCCGCCAAGCCCGCGGTAAATCTCCCCGCCCATAATCAGTCCGCCCCCGGTCCCTTCGCCGATCGAGAAGTACAGCAGGGAACGGCTTTTTTCCGCTCCGGATAAGGTGTACTCCGCCAAAGCTGCGAGATTGACATCATTTTCGGTGACCACAGGCACCGGGAACAGCCGGGCCAGATTCGCCAGCTTCAGTACAGCTTCGAGGCCCCGCAGCGGCGCTACCAGCTCAGATACCCCGCCGTCTGCGGGATTCACCACTCCGGGAATCCCGAACGCCGCAGCCCGGATGTTATCCCAGTTCAGTCCGGCTTCGGCTAGCAGCTCTTCTAAACCCTGTACCAGAAAGCTCTGAAAATCCTGATCTGTCAGATGCTCTGCCGGCATCGCAAGCTGCCTGTAATGGCAAATCTCACCGCCCATATCCGCCAGAGCCAGCCTGATCCGGGTCGCCCCCAGGTCCGTGCCAATAACATAAAAGCAGGTCTGGTTAAATTCAAGCAGAGTGGCCTTACGGCCCTGGGCATTTTCAGCCCGTCCTGTTTCCCTGACCAGTCCCCGTGCAATTAAATGGGTAATGGCAGCAGAAATGGTAGGCTTGCTTAGTCCCGTCTCACGGCTAAGATCTGCTCTGGATTGCGGTCCTCCGGCTACAATCCGGCTCAGAATCAGCATTTCATTCAAGTTGCGCATTGCTTTTGGCGTCCCCGCAGATGATATTTTCATCATTCGCCCTCTATTCTCTTGATTACAATTAGTAAAGATTCTTAACTAACTATACAGATTGCCGTGAAATTTATCCAGCCCTTTGTAAGGTTCAATTACATCAGCGGGCAGAGATAAATTTTCCGTTTACCTGTGCGGGCGAGAGTTACTGTTTCCTTTTCGCCCTTACCTTGGGCTATAATTATAGGTAAATATGCTTACGGGGTGTAAAAATGAATGAAGACAGGTATAACAAAGTTGACGGCCTGATGGGGGCTTTTCAGCAATTCTCCCGGCTGAACTGGCAGAAGACGACGATGTTCGGACTTAAGCCGAGTGAAATCAGGGTGCTGATTACCATCCGCATGGCCAAAAAAAGAACCGGAAAGGATACGCTAACCGTCTCGGAACTCAGCAAACTGCTGCGTGTGACCTCACCCACCATCACACAAATGGTGAACAGCCTGCTCAGCCAGGGGCTGGTCGTGCGCACCAGTGACTCCCAGGACCGCAGGATCAGTGCGATCCAATTGACGGAGCAGGGGGAACAAATTGCCGGCCAGGCAATCGCAAAGATCCGCGAAACTTTTAAGGGTATGATCGACCATCTCGGTGAAGACAAAAGCGACCAGCTCATCGAGCTGCTGAACGAAGTCCACGCCTATTTCGAGCAGCTGAACGGACAGGCAGATTACTCTTAATTTGGTGTATCGCGACTAGGCATCCGGCCGTGCCTCTGCAGGGCTCCGTCTGTTATCCGCCATATCAAAGGCATTTTTGCCCTTGATTCATCCGCTCCGCCCGTTTCCAGCCATATCAAAGGCATTTTTGCCCTTGATTCATCCGCTCCGCCCGTTTCCAGCCATATCAAAGGCATTTTTGCCCTTGATTCATCCGCTCCGCCCGTTTCCAGCCAAATCAAAGGCATTTTTGCCCTTGATTCATCCGCTCCGCCCGTTTCCAGCCAAATCAAAGGCATTTTTGCCCTTGATTCATCCGCTCCGCCCACTCCTCCCGCCTGTCTCGCCGCGCATCAAACCTCTATTTACTCTCGTGTTAAGCTCCTATCCAACTCACCATTTCACCTTCGCCCAACACAAAGATGTCCCCTTTACATTATCAAAAAAAACACCAAGTGCAGGATCTCCCCCACACTTGGTGCTCATTCTACTTTTAGCTTATAATTCCGTTTACACTTGCCAAGCCTATTGCTCCGTCTGATCCGCCCGGTCAGGCAGCTGCAGCAGATAGCTGTTCGACAGGTTCAGCAGCCGCTGGACTGCCGTGAACTGGGCTTCGGTCGAGCCGCCCGGCAGACTGGAGTTATCCAGCAGGTTATAATTCGTACCGTCCGCATAACCGTCACCGGTCACGTAAATGCTCCGGTTATTAATGAAGGAACCCGTCGGCAGGAAATGCCGGACTGGCAGCAGGTTGCTGCTCTGGTTGAACAGGTCTTCGCCAAAATGCAGCTGCTGCGCAACTGACACACCAAGCAGATTGGCAACCGTCGGCAGAATATCGACCTGGCCGCCCGTGCCGCTCATGACCGATGGCAGCGCGCTGCCCGGCGAATGGACGATGAACGGAATGTTGAACATATCCGTGTAGCCGTAGTCATGGCCAACCAGTCCGTCGATCAGATCTTTCTCGTTGCTGTCCAGCGTGTACATCGGCACACCCTGGTGATCACCGTAGAAGACAACAAGGCTGTCATCCCACAGGCCGCTTGCCTTCAGCTCCTCCAGAAACTGCCCCATCGCATAGTCGGCATAATTCTGGGCCTGGATATAGTCACCAAGCAGCGTTCCCTGGTAACGGTCCGGCAGCGTCATTTTGTATTTTTCCTCCGGAATCCGGTACGGGTGATGTGCACTCATGGAGATCACCATCGCATAGAACGGCTGGTCTCCGGCATCCATTTTGGCCAGCTCGGGAACGGTCTTTGCGAACAGCACCTCATCCGAAGAACCGAAGGCAATGTGATCGTCATCCCCGTAAAAGGTCTGGTCATAATACTTGTCAAAGCCGATGGCTTGGTACAGGGCGGTACGGTTCCAGAATTCCACGCTGTTCGTATGGAACGTCGCTGTTGCGTAACCATTGCTGCCCAGCAGCTTCGGAAGGCTCGGGACCGCTTTTTTCATATAGCCGGAGGAGGTCGCCGGTTCGTTCTTGGGTACATAAAAAGAGGTATTCACCGCAAACTCGGCATCTGAAGTCGTACCCTGACCCGCATTGGTGTAAAAGTTGTTGAAGTACGTATTTTCGCGCACCAGCTTGTTGAGGTTTGGCGTAATCTCCTGCCCGTCAACCTTCAGCCCGATCAGGAAGTTTTGGAATGACTCCATCTGGACCACAATCAGATTCCGGCCCTTGTCGGCTCCGAAGTAGAGCGGCGCTGCCGGCTCAGTGATCCCCTTCACCTCATTCACCGCCTGCTGCGTGATGTCCTGCGGGGCAATAAGCTCCTCATCCTCCGTAGTATCGGCAAATAACGTGTACAGCTCGTAGTTTAAAATCCCCATACTTTCGGCTTTTTTAATTTCATTCATGCTTGCATGGTTCGGCCAGATGTTAAAGAGACAGAGGCCAACGGATACGGCAGACAGCACCAGCAGGACCGGCCGGCTCATCCGGACCGCCCCTCTTTCCTTCCACTTGGCTATATATTTAGGACGGAACATGAAGAACAGGAAGAAGACAATGTCGACAAAAATAAACAGATAATACGGCGTAATCAGCGAATACGTGCTCTCCCCGACCTTCGTAACCTTATCTGCCTGCTGCAGTGCATGATAGGTGGCAATAACCCCGTAATATTTGTAGTACATCAGCACAGCAAAATAGATCACCGTAATCAGCAGGTTCGCAATCATGTAGTACAGGATTTTCCGTTTGGAGGCGAGCCATTCAATCAGGCTGAACACGATCAGGAAAAAAGGAATCTCTGTGAACGCCATGCCCCAGCTCGGGCCGTCGCTGAAGACGACAAACCAGGCTACGGCGCTTTTGATCAGCAGCACAATGCTGAACAGTATAATAGGTCTGCTGAATAAACGTTTTATTATGGAATCTTGGTTCATAGTAAACTGCACCCCTTAGTTTTCAGAAAAAGAACATCTATTTTCAAATATTGACAGCTTTCTTCGTTATTTCCCGACAATCGACAATATACGCCAAAATGTACTATTTCAGATTCGGGGAGGATCTGATCCGGTAATGGACGACTCTGCGTTTCAGCATGCAGATAACAGCAATATCCAGCAGTCCGGTTATGAGCTGTTTAATAAACCGCAACTTGAAACCCCTGCCTTTTTTCTTCCGGTATGTAACGGAAACTTCAATGACGGAGTAACCGTTCATCCGCGCCAGCGTCGGCAGGTAACGGTGCATCCCGTTGTATAGATGGAAGCTGTCCGCAACCTCACGTGTCATCAGCTTGAGCGGAGATTCCGAATCGCGGATCTGTTCTCCGGTAAGCCAGTTGCGGAGCTGATTACCGAGCTGTGCCGGAAGTCTCGTGAGCAGTGATGCTGCGGCGTCCGACCGCCGGCCGTTTATGAAATCCACCTTGTTGATAAACGGCATCAGCCGGACAATATCCTGAGGATTGCCCTGCAGCCCGCCGTCCATCAGTACAATAAGCTCCCCGCGGGACTGCTTCAGTCCTGCAGAAATTGCTGCCGTCTCCCCGCAGTGCCGCTCGAAATGGATGACCGTCTCGTCGCCTGCAGCCAGCTCATCCAGAATGGCAGCGCTCCGGTCCCTGCTGCCGTCATCCACCAGCACGATTTCATAGCTGTCCGCCTTGTCCCTTACCGCAGCTGTAATGCTTAAATATAGCTCCATAATCTGATCTTCTTCATTATAAACAGGAACAACTACAGATAAGTTGATCAAAGGGGTTCACCTCATGCCAAGTATTTATATTCACATCCGGGAGAAAGCGTTACACAGACAGCAAGAAGAAACGGTTTGCCGTCATGCACCGGGGGACGCCCGGGAACGGTTTCCGTTTCTGCGGAGATATATTGAATTAAAACACAAAATAGATAGGTTATCAACCTAATTTTTTAAATAAACAGGACTTCCCCTCAGCTGGCTTGCCGTACTCACTTTCACCATTCCGCAGCAGGCTGAAGTGAACGGAATTTATCCCGTTGTATTCGTCAAAAAGGCCCTCTTCCCGCAAGCAGCGGAAAGAAGGCCTCATTTATTAGGTACAAGAGTATTCACTCTGCCTGGTCGTACAGTCCGATCAGCTCATCGAATGCTGAAATAATAACGTCCGAGCCCTTAAGCTCCTCCTGGCGGCCGAAGCCGGCATATCCGCAGCCGATCACCGTCTGCCCGTTGCCTTTGCCAGCCTCTACGTCGGAAGAACGGTCACCGACCATCCATGCGCTGCTTACCCCGTTGTCTTTCAGCAGGAGACCCAGCAGCTCTGTCTTTGTCGCCGTTCCCTGGCCGCCCGCGCTGTACAGTCCTTCGAACAAATCCTTCAGCTCATGTACTACAACAATGCTGTGGATATAATCGGCCAGCCCGTTACTGGCGACGAACAGCCTTACGCCCCGTTCACGCAGCGCGCGCAGCGTCTCTGCCACCTTCGGATACAGCAGCGTGCCGCCAGCTTCCAGCCCTTCAATCTCCAGCTGGAGCAGCAGCTCATCCGCTCTGCGGTGTACCGCTTCATCCGCTTCCGGCATCACGTTGTGCCAGATCTGCGCAAGCAGCATACCCAGGCTGCCCAGAATACGCTCCTCCGGCGGCGTGGGGCCGGTGTACAGTCCCTCTGCACGGAGAATATCGAACATTTTATGATAAGCAGGCAATAACAGGCTTTCTGTCTGGAACAGTGTTCCGTCCATGTCAAAGACAATCGCTTCCGGTTTCTTCAGTTTCGTCATCAGGTGACCCTTCCCTTCATGTTGTTCTGCATGTCTTAATGATATAGGTTGCAGCACACCTTGTCTACGAAACGGGCTATCCTGAAAACGAAGTAACCCGCAAAGCAGGGCACCCCGAAAACTAAAAAGACCGGAGCGTCCACTGTTACAGTGTCTGCACTCCGGTCTTGTCGTCCTGTATAATTACAAGCTTTAGATTTAAGAATTATACCCGGTCAAAGCTGGCGTTCAGTTCATCAAGGATGTCCTTGCTGATCATTTTGCCTCTGAAATTAATCAAGTTTTCTGCGCTTCCGGAGAAGATGCAGGTAGGCTCGTATTTTCTCAGAATAATCTTTTCACCGTCAACAAAAATTTCCAGCGGGTCTTTTATGTCAATTCCCATTGTTCTCCGCAGCTCAATCGGAATTACAATACGTCCCAGTTCATCCACTTTTCTCACAATACCTGTAGCTTTCATTATTATGCATCCTCCCTTGAAATAAGCACTTTATATAATCATTTGTGTTAAAAGCTATCAAGGCTTCTAAATAGTAGTAATGATTACGCTCATATTTGCATTGTAAAGTGCTATATCTTCCCTGTCAAATTTATTTCTACATCTTTTGATATTTATCGACATATTATTCGACAAAGTTTAGAGATGATTCGACAAAATATTAAAATAATCCTCATAATAATCCATTTTGATTCCTTTGAATAATAATAGTTTTTTGTGTAAATAGCAAAAAACACCCTCCGCAAGAACTGGATAATCTTCTCCAGATTGCGAAAGGTGTTCCCATTCATCCGGTCCTTTAGACCTTATTTAACCTGTTAAGCATGCAGTTCAAACAGTCTGGCCGTTTTGCCGGCCGGAATGGTTACGCTTAGGCTGCCCTCGCCCTTGTTCCAGCTCCATTCAGAGCTATGCTGCTTAGGGTAGGCACAGCTGATCCATACGTCCCGGCCGGCCAGCTCTGCCAGCGGAAGCGTAATTCCCTGCTCTTCACCGGCAATCCGCCAGACAGCCAGATAGCGGACATTTCCGTGCTGCAGGCCGTAGCTGACCCACCGGCCCCCGCTGTCCGGCAGGCCAAGCGGCCAGAACGGCATTGCCTGCGGAATGTGCGCGCGGATCGACTTATAGTAATCCAGCGCTTCACGCACCAGCTCCCTGCGGCCGGGCGCAAGCTCCGCCAGATGGCCGCTCTGGTGCACACGCAGCAGCAGGGCGTTAATCATGTTGAAAATGACCTCTTCATCATCGCCTTCACGCAGTGGATAGGACCAGACCGCCGATTGCTCCGGAGTCAGCGCCAGCGGGGAACCTGCAGCAATTGCCGCGTACTGCACATAGTCCTCCTGGTCACTGGTGGACTGGATACTATGGCGGCTGAGCATCGCATAATCCATCCGCATGCCGCCGCTGGAGCAGTTCTCGATGACCAGCTCCGGATAACGTACAAAGATGCTGTCGAGCCAGGCCAGATAGGCCCGGTTATGCTGCAGCAGTCCGTCGCCGAAGCTGTCGGCATCCGTCTCGGTGCCGATGCCTGCATTGATGTTATAGTCCATTTTGATATAGCCGACGCCATATTCCTCGACCAGCCGGGCAATAACACCATTGGCATGATCAATGACCTTAGGATTGCGGTAGTCCAGCTGGTAGCGGCTGCGGTCCTTAACCCGCTTGCCATGCCGCATGAAGAACCAGCTGTCATCGGCTTCAGCCAGCTTCGGACTGTTGATGCCCATAACCTCCAGCTCCAGCCACAGTCCCGGAATCATTCCTTTGCCGCGGATATAATCCAGCACATATTTGATGCCTTCCGGGAAACGTTCGGCCGAAGGCTCCCACTGGCCGACGCCGTCCCACCATTCGCCCGGGGCATACCAGCCGGCATCAATACAGAAATATTCACAGCCTACATCCGCCGCAGCGTCGATCAGCGGCAGCAGCTTCTCTGTCGTCGGACTGCCCCACAGGCAGTTCATATAATCATTAAAAATAATCCGCAGCAGCTCATTGTCCTCATTCGGTCTGCGGATGATCCGCCGGTACGCAGTCAGCTGGGCAGCAGCCGCTTCTATCCCGCCTTGAACGGAGCCGGCAGCCGCCGGAACCGAGGTGAATTCCTCACCCGGTGCAAGCTTCAGCCACCAATGGTTGTCGTGCTCTGTCGGGCCGCTTACCAGCAGGGTGAGCTGATCATACTGGTCGGTTAGCTCCCAGTGCCAGGAGCCGTTGTGCTCAATCTGCCAGAACAGGCTGCTTCCGCTTTCTTTATTGTGCAGCACCGCCATCGGCAGCAGCTCCGCTGCCGACCAGGAGCCGGTATTGCTGGCGGCGATCCGCTTTGAGCCCCGGTCAGCCAGATGGTACATGCCCAGCTCCGGCAGACTGTAGGTCCGCCACTGCAGCTCGCTCTGCCAGCCGCTGTGCGCCAGCGTAACTTCGATTTTGCTGCCTCTCTCCCCGCTGCCCTCTTTGTCCACACCTGTAAGAGCAAAAGAAGAAACATACTCTACCGCCGCTTCCCTGTCTCCTTCATTCCGCAGCACCGTCCAGGCGCGGACAATCTGTACTCCGTTATAAAACTGGAAATGCTGTACTGCCTTGAGATCAGTCACCGGATCAGCGAGCATCAGCTCCAGCTTGCGCCCCAGCACATTCACTGTGTCACTGTGTCCGCTGTATACCATCCGCAGCCCCGGATAAGAGGCACGGTGCGTCCGGCCGTGATACTCATCCCGGTCCTCCCCGGACAGCTGCAGCTCCAGCAGCCGGAAGCCCGGCTTGTGCTTGTCCGCAATCACGCCCGGCTCAAGCGGCGCCGCCCCGAAATGCAGCAGCCGGACATCCAGCTCCTCCGTAATCTCAATTGTAAGATATAATCCGTTTTCATTAATCTCTAGCAGCCTGCTGGTCATATGTGTTGAATCCTCCTGACAAGTGATGTTTTCTATCCTGATTATATAGGCATTAAGTGAAATTTCTCTATTTCATTCACAAAAACAGACGGCCCCGCCGGTAAGAACCTTACCATTGAGACCGTCCCGGATTATCACTCTGCGTTATTCAGCCGAACCGAATTGAATCCATGCTTTTTGAATCTCATCAATCGCCTGATCCTTGGTCTTGCTGCCGCCGATATAAGCCTGCATCAGCTCACCGAATTTCTGGTGGAAGGTATCCAGTGAGTAGTTGACGGACAGGTCGCCGGATTTCTCGGTTTTGAGGATCTCATCCATTTCCTTGGGCATCTGCAGGTCAGGCATTGGAGCATCCTTGATCGGCGGAATGACTTTGGCTACAGTAGAGAACCAGTTCTTGCCGTACTCGGAAGTGTACAGCCAGTTGAAGAACTCGATGGTTTCGGCAGCCACTGCGGAATCCTTGTTAATGCGCAGCGCCTGGTCGGCACCGGTAATAATCTGCGACTGCTCAGCTTTGTCGCTCACCGGATAGCCGGCGATGCCGAGGTCAAAGTCAGGCGTGATTTTCTTGATTGCTTCCTCATCCCATGCGCCTTTACCGGTCATGAATGCCGCTTTGCCAAGCGCAAAATCACTCACTTCAGCATTGCTGTCGCGTTCAAGCGGCTTGTCTGTTCCGTGTTTAACCGTAGTGTCAATAAAGTTGAAGAAGTTATCGTACAGCACCGGATGATCCTTGAAGGTAGTTTCGCCGGCGATAAAGTTAGCTACCAGTGTTTTTGCTTCAATACCGGCATCCGTAGCCGCTGCGTCTACAAAGTGCTGGAAGATGTGCTTCCATACCCACCACTCTTTGTAGGCGTTCGCGAACGGTGTGATTCCCTTGGCTTCCAATTTAGTGATGGCATCGTCCAGTTCAACCGTCGTTTTCGGAACCTCTGTGATGCCCGCATCTGCCAGCAGTTTCTTGTTATACATCAGCACGAACAGATTGCCTTTTACCGGAAGACCCAGCACCTTACCGTCTGAGGAGCTCATGTTGGCGCGTACCGCATCGGTCATTGCTGCAGCCAGCGGTTCATTGGTCAAGTCTGCACTGTATTCAGCAAAAGTATCAATATCCCCGCCGGCGGTAGTCTGGAAAACGTCAGGTGTGCTGCCGGCAGCAATTTTGGATTTCAGCACGGTATTATAGTCGGCCTGCATAATTTCCAGGTTGATGGTCACGTTCGGCTTCACTTTTTTATACTCGGCAATATAAGCATTGAATGCGTCCGTGTACTCCGGAGATGCGGTGAACATATTAATCGTTACGGGCTTGGAGGAGTCTGTTTCGGTAGCTGCATTATCTCCGCCATTTGTTCCAGCCGTGTTGTTAGCAGCATTATTGTTATTGCCTCCGCAGCCGGCCAGCAATCCTCCGGCGAGCAGCAGGCTCGCAGAAACTGCCATGAATTTTTTTAACATGATGTTGCCCCCTTTTCCTCATGCATCTTGTGTTCTTGTTGTTTATTCTAAATAAAAAGAAAAAGGATAAGAATGTACATAAGTGAACTTCTAAGGGTAAAAAAGTGGGCTAATGTAACCGTTTCACTTTTCTGCCTCCAAGGTCCCTGTCCGGAATTCAGAAGGCGAACAATCGTAGTAATTACGGAACGCCTTGCTAAAATAGTTCTTATCCTTATACCCCAGCATCTCGGAAATATCCTGAACTTTGAGTGCGGGGTCGGCCAGCAGCTCCTTGGCTTTGTCCATTCTTACCTTTTGTACATACTCATGAATACCGCAGCCGTATTTACCCTTGAACAGCTTCATCAAGTATTCTCTGCTCAGGAAATACTTATCCGTGAACATCGATATTTTAATATTCTCAAAATAGTGGTTGTCAATGTATGCTTTAATATTTTCCAGCACACCGCTGCGGTTACCGGCCAGCGATCTGCTGATCTCCCCGGCATAGGCATCGAGAATCTCATTCAGCAGCGCTTCAAACTGGGTGAACGAAGCGTAATCACCGCTGATACCCAGTGCGGCAAGCCCTTTGTTCTTCACACTGCGGAGCAGCGGAGGCAGCTCGTCCAGCTCCCCGGCAATATCACCGAGCAGAATCAGAAATTCGCGGAGCGTCCGCTCCGCATCGCCCAGGCTGAAACGGGCGGAGGAGCGCCATTTTTGGGTGAACTCGTTCAGAATGCTTTTGGCATGGGCGGCATTTCCGCTCTCCATAATGCTGCGGATCTGCGGCATCCGCCCGGTCAGGGAAGGACTGTCCTTGAATTCCTGTACGGCAGCGCCGCCACCGGCCACGAGCGGCCCCTTCAATTGCAGCAGGTCAATCTCATCCAGCCGCGCTTTTGCTGTATCATAGGAGCCGGCGAGCTCCAGATAATCACCATATGTAGCCCCGACCGCACCGGCACAGACTATACCGAACAGCTCCTTCAACGTCGCAGCAGCCTTTTTCAGCTGATGTATGGAATGGAAGGCGGCATCCTCTTCATAGCCCTGTTTCATCGTAAACACCGCAATCAGCTCGCGCTCATTCTTCGGGTTCACAAAGCTGAAAGCCTCAAAGCCGCCGCCGCTGTTCTCATTAATCACATTGGTCACGGCAAAATGCATCAGATCCCGGTCATCATGAAACCGTGCGCGGCGCACCTGCTCCAGATTGAGCAGCCGCAGGATGCCGGCCGTGAACTGGCTGCCGGCTGAATCGGCTCCGATCAAGGGCAGAAAAGCCTCATTAGACTGGTTCTTGAAGCCCCGCTCCAGAATAGACAGGTACATTTTCTCCTTGAGCTTCGGTACGGACATATTCAAAGTAATGTTTTGCGTGATGAACTCACTCTGCTTGCGCTTCCTGGCCTCCAGCATATCTACAGCCTTACGCAGTGCACTGTTGAGATCACCGCGGTTCACCGGCTTCAGCAGATAATCGACCACCTTGGAGCGGATCGCCTGCCGGGTATATTCGAAATCATTGTAACCGCTGATTACAATCAGCAGCAGCTCGGGAAACTCGCGCTCCGCAATCTGCAGCAGCTCGCTGCCGCCGAGCTCCGGCATTTTCATATCGACCAGAGCCAGATCTATTTTATGCTCCCGCAGCATCTCCAGTCCGGCCCTGCCGTTAGTCGCCTCCAGCACCTCGCCGATCCCCAGCCCCTTCCAGTCACCCAGAATATGAATCGCTTCGCGCAGCGGCTCCTCATCATCAATGATCAGCACTTTATACATGTTGTTATTGGCCTCCCCGCGGTAAAAGAATATCCATTGTCGTTCCGTTTCCCTCACTCGTTATAAGCAGTCCGGCTTCATCCCCGTACAGCAGCTTAAGCCGGGTATTCAGATTTTTGAGCCCGATGCTCTCCTGCCCTCCTTCCTCCCCGGCTGTCTCAGCACGGGTCTCCTCATCCCACTGGATCTGCAGCGAGCCCAGCACCTCCTCCAGACGCTCCGCCGTCATTCCCGGCCCGTCGTCCGTCACCGAAATCACACTGTAGGCCGGCGTTACATGCGCTTCAATCCGGATGGTGACAGTAGCCGATACTTTTTCCAGAGCATGCTTGATGCAGTTCTCCACCAGTGTCTGCACGGACAACTTGGGAATCCGCAGCTCCATCAGGCTCTCATCCCAATCGAAGACCACCTGCATCCGGCTGCCGAACCGGGCTTTTTGCAGAGCCAGATAACGCTCAATATGCCGCAGCTCCTCGCTTGCCTGCACGACATCCCGCCCGCTGATACAATATCTGAGGGTCAGCGCCAGATTATCGACCATTTCAACGATATCATCATTGTTGTTCTTGAGCGCCTTGGTGGAAATCGCCTGCAGGGCGTTATAGAGAAAATGCGGATTAATCTCGGCTTCAAGCGCCTTGAGCACCGCGTTTTTCTCGACGATTTTCATCTTATAGCGTTCATTAATCAGCTCATTCGTCCGCTCCACCATCTTGTTAAAATGCCGGGACAGATAGGCGATCTCGTCATTGCCCTCGACCCTGGCTTCCGCTTCAAAGCTGCCGGCGCTGAAACGCTTCATCTGCAGAGAGAGATTCTTGAGCGGACTTGTGATCCGGTTGGACAAATAACTGACCAGAATGACCGAAGCCATCAGAAAAAGCAGCCCGATCGAATAGCTAATCTTGCGTGTCGTGGTCGCCGCTTCATAAATTTGCTTGTAAGGAATCGGCTTAACCAGCTTCCAGCCCTCTTTTTGACTAATATCGTAGATAACAAGGTATTTCTCCCCGTCATCCGCCCAGGTCAATTGCCCGCCTTGCTCCGGTGTAAGCTGATCCGGCAGATCCGCCTCCTCCGTCCGGGCATAGAATGTCCGGTTATCCACGACGAACGGCTCGTTGTCCGGGCTGATATACATCAGATGCTCCCCTTCCGCAAAGGGAATATCCTTCATAATCTCATCCGTCACACTGGAATTGAAATACAGCGACAGCACCGCCTGGGGCTCACGGGAAGCTATCGAGCGCAGCAGCCGGTGGTAGCCCATGAAGCTTTTTTCCGGATTGACCCTATAGTCGCCCTGCTCCACCGTATCATTGACAAAGGACTGGTAGGACCGGTTATTGGGGCTAGCCAGCGCGCGCTTGTACCAGGTCAGATTATCAATCGGCGGATGCTCGGCCACCCGGACCGTAATATTATAGTTCTCCTTGGTGACAAAATAATATTTCTGCTCCTTAATAATGTACAGGTAAATCGACTCCAGATCCTTGCGTGAAAAATAGAGATTTTTCAGATAATCCTCCACATACATCTTGGAAGCATAGTCCTGTGATTCATGCGTAATCGCGTAAGCGAACTCATCATAGGAGATTTGCGGCAGGGACAGCTGTTCAATCCCGTTAAGATAGCTCTCCAGATTCCGGCCGACCAGCAGCAGGTTGTTGCTTGTGCTCGCTATGCTGTTATTCACTGATTCCTTGCGCAGCATTCCGTAGGAGATGAACGTCAGTGAAGTGACCACGAGGATGATAATAATGGAGAACAGCAGGATCAGCTTGTTGGCCAGACGGCGAGAAATCCGCTCCAGCAGCGGCTCCAGCAGCTTTTGCAGGGTGTTTTTTATGATGGACGCAGCCTCCTCCGCTTGTTATTTGTGTACGCTTTCAGTTCACTTTTTTACCCCTAACTGTCTTCTTAAATCCATTTCTGAGTATACGGCGCTGCCCTATAATACACAATATAGACTAACCGGAATGGTTAAGTGTGGCAAGCGGGGGCCTTTACTCCCATCCTATAAATAGCAGAAGAGGTGCATCCATGTTAAAATCACTCGGCAGAAAATGGCGCGAGAAAACGGAATTCGGGCTGTTCACCCTCCCCGTTCTCATCTGTATCGCAGTAGCCTTCTACGTCCCGTTCATAATGACCATCCGTTATTCCATGACCAAATGGAACGGGATCTCCAAGCATCCCAAGTTCGTCGGACTGGATAACTTTAAACAGATTTTTACGGGAGATACGAATTTCTCCGATTCGGCCTGGTTTACGATAAAATATGCCGTGCTCTACATCGTTATCGTCAATGTGCTGGCTATTCTGCTGGCCGTGCTGTTAGATATGAAGCTGAAGTCTACCTCCTGGCTGAGAGCGGCCTTCTTTATTCCTTACATCCTCAGCTTGGTTATCGTCGGCTTCATCTGGAAGTTCATCTTTATGCAGGGCTTCAATTCGCTCGGTGAAAGCACCGGCTGGGGAATCTTCGATCTGAGCTGGCTGGGGACGCCGGGGCTCGCTTTTATATCCATATTAGGGGTATCGATCTGGCAATCCATCGGGTTCTATCTGGTTATTTACATCGCCGGCCTGCAGTCCGTGCCTGAGGATCTTAAAGAAGCAGCAACGGTGGACGGTGCCGGAGCGCTCAGACGTTTCTTCAGCATCACGCTGCCGCTGCTTGCACCATCCATTACCATCTCGGTCTTTATGGCGCTGACCAACTCGATTAAAGTGTTCGATGTGATCCTGTCACTGACCGGCGGCGGTCCCGGCGGAACCACCTACAGTATCGCCTATGACATCTACCGTGACACATTCCAGAATAACCTGTACGGCTACGGTACGGCGAAAGCGCTTATCCTGTTCGTTGCAGTGCTGATCGTTACCGTAATTCAGCTTACATTCTTCAAGAAGAGAGAGGTGGAGGCATAATGAAAACCAACAACAAATCCGGAAAAGTCATACTCGAGATTGTGCTCGTCCTCCTCTCCCTGCTGTTCCTGTATCCGCTGTTCCTGACGATTATTAACTCATTTAAAAGCTTCAGCGAGGTCATGACCGACGTCATCGCCCTGCCGCAAAAGCTGACGTTCGCCAACTACTCTTATGTATGGGAATTCATCAACTACCCGCGGCTGTTCCTGAACAACTTTATCATCACAGGGGTGGGGCTTCTGGGGATCGTGTTTGTCTCCTCCATTGCCGCCTACAAGCTGGCCCGGACCAAAACAAAATGGAGCGGTGTCATCTATTTCCTCTGCATTATGCCGATGCTGATTCCGTTCCAGTCGATCATGCTGACCGTGCTGCAGACGGCCAAAAACCTGAACCTGTCCGAAAGCACCTGGGGACTTGGCCTGCTCTACTGGGGCTTCGGCGCACCGCTGGCCGTATTCATCTATCACGGCTTTGTTAAAGGGATTCCGCTGGAAATCGACGAAAGCGCCACGATCGACGGGGCTTCCGGCTTCCGCCTGTTCTTCAGTGTCATCTTCCCGCTGTTGAAATCGGTAACAACTACCATCGTCATCATCGACGTGATGTGGATCTGGAACGACTTCCTGCTCCCGCTCCTGATGGTCAACGGCTCACCGGATACCAAGACACTGACCCTGGCCGCGTACACCTTCGTTGGACAGTACACCTCCGACTGGCAGTATGCGATGACAGCCATGGTAATGGCCGTACTGCCGTCCATCATCGTATTCATCTTCCTGCAAAAGTATATCGTCAAAGGCGTTGTTGCCGGAGCGGTTAAGGGCTGACCGGTTTGGTTGGCTGTAAGAGTTCAGTGTAATGGACACAGTGAAATACCTTATGCCGCATGATTGATACAGCACAACACTCCAATAGCGCATGATTGACACAAAAACACCCCATAGCCGCGATGGCTGTGGGGTGTTTGCTGTGCTTGCTGTGTTTGTATGCAGAAAACCAGATGGCTGAACATCCTGATGAGTGCATTTTGTACCTTAGGCTGCGCCATAGCGAGTCGCTGATTAAACTAAGTGGAAAAATGTCACCTAATTCCGTGCAGAACGCCTCTAAGCGTAGACTAAGTGGAAAAACGTTACTTAATTATTGCCGGTTCTGCTCCCAACGTGGATTATGACCCGAAATAAGCTGCATTTTTCCACCTAATCGCTACCTATTTAGGAGATTCAGAGAATTAAGTAGCGAAAATCCAACTGGTTGCCGGGAACGTACAGGGCCTCATCCCTTTACAGCTTCTCACTAACCGCGCCGTCCGCAGCAATCTTCGCATTGAACGACAGCTGGTTCAGCCGCTTAATCGTTTCCTTATTATAGGCAGCCCCCATAAAATTCGGCTGTCCGCCAATGATTTTGACCGGCGTAATCTTGCTCGTAATCCCCGTCTTCGTAATGGTGAAGTCAGCCAGCATCGTATGCACCGTCTTCTCTCCGCCGCGCGTGGATTTGTTGAACACAAAGTTACCCAGCGAGTAGTAGATCGGCTTGTGCTTGTAGTACTCGATCCCCATCAGGCAATGGCTGTGCGCACCCAGAATGATGTCCGCGCCGCTGTCGATCATCTGCTTCGCCAGCGTCCGGGCATACTTCTCGGGATAGTCCTCGAACTCCTCATTCCAGTGCAGATAGACGACCGTGTAGTCGTTGTCCTTGGCAGACTTTTTAATGGCACTCAGCAGCGGCTGCGCCGTGTAGGCTGAGGCAGCGCCCGGCGCAGCCTTCCCCGCATACCAGGAAGGCCCGGACAGCACCCGGCTTGCTCCAAGCACGGCAATCCGCTTGCCTTTGACTGTTTTGACGTACGGCTTAAAGGCCTGGTCGATATTGCTGCCGGCCCCGGTGTGGCCGATCTTGTATTTATCCAGGTGAATCAGTGTATCCAGCATCGCATTCTGCCCGTAATCGAGGATATGATTGTTGGCCAGCGTCACGCCGTCAATGCCGGCATAGCTTAATCCGCCAAGCGTCTCGGGCTTTGAGCGGAAGGCAAACATCTTCTCGGCCGCCTGCCCGCGCACCGATACCGGTGTCTCCAGATTGGCGAAGGCCAGGTCGGCCTTGCGCAGGACAGGTGCTACCTTGGCAAACGGAAAATTCACCCCGTACCTGGCGATCTGCTCCCCCACAAAGCCGTCCAGCAGAATGTCACCGGCAAAAGTCAGGGTAATGCGGTCTGCCGGCTGCGCCGTGGACGGTCCGCCCAAAACCGCCGGGGCAGGGACCAGCAGAAAGAATAATAAGAAAAGTATGGCAGCTCTGCGCACTCCGGTTACTCCTTCTGATAAGATATTATCAACTATAACGGATAGCTTCCATTATCTAAAAGAGTAAAAAGTCCCGGCTAGCTTTGCGCTTTCTTCAGCACTGCCCGGAAGCAGTTCAGTCCGCCCCACTGCTCTGTCCGCAGTGCATCCTCCGGCAGATTGAAATCCGTCTCCCCCCAATACTGGAAGCCCGCCTGCAGCAGCACGTCGTTCATCACCGGCAGATTAACGGTCGGATAATCGAAGGTCAGCACCAGCAGCCCCTCCCCGTTCAGGGTTCTGTGAAATTCCCGGACGGCAAGAACAGCTTCATTCAGCGACAAATGCTCCAGCACCGATATGCAAAAAATCGTATCAAAGCTCTCATCCGCATAAGGCAGCGAGGTGAGATCCGCCTGGGCGAGATGCAGGCTCTCTGTCCGTCTGGCCACAACCTGCCGGGCTGCCTCCACTCCGATATCGTCAGCGATCTCCCGGATGATGGCTTCCTTTGACAAAATCCGGGCATCAATATCGCAGGCATGTACCTCGTCACTGAAGCCGGCGAGATAGAACTTGAGCGGATGGGATATACCGCAGGCGGCATCCAGCACCACATCATGGGGTGAGACAAAGTTGGTACACCATTCATATTCATAAGGCCGGCTCCACCAGGACTCCGGCAAGTCATAAATCAGCTTGTCGCGGCGGGCATCGGAATGGACAAAAAAACGGGATACATAAGGATGTGTCGGCATGACCAGGACTCCTTTTTCACGGGTTTCGGTAGGTAGTGAGAGTATATTCACCATTCCCTGAATCATGCCATATCCGTGTTACACGTAGTAAGAGAGCAGCTTGGCATCAACGCCATGCCGGCTGATCAGCATGTCCAGCATTTTTGACCATTCCGTATCCACGGTGCAGAGCTGCGGCCGGGCTTCGAACCATTTAACAGACTGTCTGATCCCCTCGGCAAAAGAAACCGTTGCGCTGAACTCCGGCACCAGCCGCTTGAGCTTGCTGTTGTCGAATACGCTGCTCACCGCCTGGTCGCCAATCAGTCCGTCTGCTGTGCCCGCCGGTGTATGGGCGGCGATGAAATCGGTGGAAATGTGCACCACCTTGGGTTCTCTTCCCGCCGCCTCACCGATCGCCGCATAAATCTGGTTCCAGTTCAGCGACTCGTCGGAGGTGATATGGATGGCCTCCCCGATAGCTTCGGAATTCCCCAGCAGACCGATGAAGCCCTTGGCGAAGTCAGTATTGTGCGTCAGCGTCCAGAGTGAGGTCCCGTCACCATGGATGACCAGCGGCTGGCCTTTGCGGATGCGTTCCACCAGCGACCAGGGATGCTGCCAGCTGGTCAGTGCCGCCGGGATCGCCGTAACTCCATAAGTATGAGAAGGGCGGACAATTGTCACCGGGAAGGCGCTGGTACGGTGTGCTTCCAGCAGCAGCTCTTCGCAGGCTATTTTGTCACGGGAATATTGCCAGTAAGGATTGGCCAGCGGCGTTTCTTCTGTAATGAGGTAACTGCGCTGCGGCTTCTGATAGGCAGAGGCAGAGCTGATGAAGATATACTGCTTCGTCTTGCCGTTGAACAGCTCAATATCTGTCTGCACATGCTCCGGTGTGAATGCGATCCAGTCTACAACAGCATCAAATTCATAGCCCTTCAGCGCTTCCGCGGCACCTGCCGCATCACGGATATCTCCGCGGATAACCTCTGCCCCGTCAGGCACGAATTCACTGCGTTCCCCGCGGTTAAACAGATACAGCTCAATCCCCTGTTCGACTGCAAGCCCCGATACGGCCTGGCTGATTAACCCTGTGCCTCCGATAAAAAGTACCTTCATCTGTATCTGCTCCTCTCTTTAGTCCATAATTTCGGCAATACGTGACAAGACCTCATCGCCCAGTTCGACACCTGAAGCCTTCACATTCTCCTCTACCTGCTCCGGCCGGCTTGCGCCGACAAGGGCGCTTGCTACATTAGACTGGCGCAGAATCCAGGCGAGGGCCAGATTTCCGACAGAAATATCCAGCTCTGCTGCGATTTTGCCCAGCTCCTGCACCTTGGCAATTTTCTCTTCCGTAACCCCTTTACGCATCCACTCCAGCTTCGCGGCCCGGCTGCCTTCAGGAATCTCCCCTGCCGAGCTGTATTTGCCGGTCAGCAGGCCCTGGGCCAGCGGCGAGAAGACAACCTGTCCGATCCCTTTGCGCTCACCGAGCGGAATAACCTCTTTTTCTATATAACGTTCGAACATATTATAGATAGGCTGATTGACCACAATCCGGTCCAGCAGATACCGGTCAGCAACTGCCAGCGCCTCTGTCATCTGGGCAGCCGTCCACTCGCTTACGCCAACGTAGAGCACCTTGCCCTGACGGACCAGATCATCCAGTGTGCGCAGGGTCTCCTCAATAGGCGTCTCCGGATCATAACGGTGGCAGTACATAATGTCCACGTACTCCGCGCCCAGCCGCTTCAGGCTGGCATGGCACTGCTCCGTAATATGCTTGCGTGAGAGTCCCCGGTCATTCGGGCCGTCTCCCATAACGCCATAGACTTTAGTGGCCAGGACATAGGATTCGCGGGGAAATCCGCGCAGGGTCTCGCCCAGCAGCTTCTCGGCCGCACCCTTTTCATACACATTGGCTGTATCAAAAAAATTCACACCCGAACCGTAAGCGGTTTCAATCGCTTTAACAGCGTTTTCCCGTTCCACATATCCGCCGTACGTCAACCAGCTTCCCAGACTGATCTCACTAACCTTCAGCCCTGATCCGCCCAATCTGCGGTACTTCATTCCACACTTCTCCTCTCAGCATCCTCTTTATCCTGCCCTTATGTAACAAGCAGTAGTGCTTACAACATGTTATTCTAGACCAGTTTGGGATGAATATCTATCTGTTTGAAAAAATAGACCATGGCGCTTACTCTGTCCGATACATTTCCCCGGCCGGCAGAAGTACATTCCGGCTGTCCGCAAACCTCCTCCTCTATCATTTTTGATTGTGTCAAATAGGTGAACCCTTATATAATAGAAACAGTTACAGCATAAACACACAGCTTAAATAATGTATAATTTGTCCAAAAAGAGACTTCCTCTCTATTAGAAATTATCTTTGATAATCATTAAACATTATATTATCTATGATAAATCACACTATTGATCATCATCTTCCAGGAGAGGACTACCACTATGAGCAGCCCGCGATTGCTAATTGCAAGCCCTGTACGGCAAAAGCCGGAAATTCTCAGCCTGTTTCTGCATTCCCTTGGCAGGCTGGATACAACCGGTCTGGAAGCGGACTATATGTTCGTCGATGATAATACAGACCCGGCCTCCTCCAGACTCCTGCGGCAGTTCGCCAGACGGGCGGGCGGAGCTGTAACAATCGTTCCACCCCCGGAGGAAGGAGCCGCTGCCTACCTTCGTGATGATGACAGCCACCGCTGGCCGGAGGCCGCTGTCTGGAGGGTCGCGGCGATGAAGGATCAGATTCTGCAGGCAGCCGTCGACGCAGAGTATACGCATGTCTTTCTTGCCGATTCCGATTTGCTGTTCCATCCGCAGACGCTTATAGCACTGCTGGACAGCGGCAAGGAGCTTGTATCGGCTATATTTTGGACCCGGTGGCAGACAGATACAATGGAGATGCCGCAGGTATGGCTGCACAGTGAATACGGCCAGCATCCGCTAATCAGGCGCGAGGAGCCATCGCCCCAGCAGTGCCGGAGTCAGGTACAGCAATTCTATGCGAAGCTGCGCCGGCCCGGTTTGTATGAGGTCGGCGGCCTCGGAGCCTGCACGCTCGTAAGCCGGCAGGCACTGCTGCAAGGCGTGCGGTTCGCGGAAATCCCCAATCTCGGCTACTGGGGCGAGGACCGCCATTTCTGTGTCCGTGCTGCTGCACTCGGGCTGCAGATGTTTGTTGAAACGGCCTATCCTGCCTATCATATCTACCGAAGCTCGGATCTGGCCGGCTGTTCTGCGTTTCTTGAAGCCTGTAACCAGACGGCACCAGCGGCAGCCTCGGACCTTGACATAGCCCTGGAATATATTCACTACGGGTATGATGAGGCTGCAGCTCAGAGGCTTGAGCAGTTTTTTAAGGAGAATCAGGGAACCGAGGATGAACAGGTTACCGCCCTGCTGGAGCTAGATGCCTGTTACGGCAGACTCGGAGATACAGAAAAGGGCCGCGACCTGCTCACCCAAGCTGCAGCCAGCTCCAGCCGGGCCGAGCTCAGCTTTAGACTCGGCGCCAAATGGATGGATCAGCAGGCTTGGGAGGAAGCGATCCGCTGGCTCAAGCAGGCGCTCGCCGCACCTCGTCCGGATCACTGGGAAACCTTGACTGGTAAAGATGCCTGGACCTGGAAGCCCTGCATTCAGCTATGCGTCTGTTACAGCAGGCTCGGCAGCTGGCAGACAGCATACGAATACAACGAGCAAGGGCTTATTTATAATCCGGATCATCCGGTTTTACTTCATAACCGCAGCGCTTTGCTGGACAAGCTCGGCCGCGCTGAGCTGCGGTCTGCCATCGAAGAAACCGGCTAGGACCGAACGGCCGGAAAGAACAAAAAGGCTGTCTCCGGCTCTAAGCCGGAGACAGCCTTTTATAGACAGCACGAAGAATCAGTCTTCCCATTCCACCAGCCGGGGCTCCGGATCGAGGATGGAGTGATACTGGGCAAGACTGCCGTTCATTCCATCCGGATCAAGCTCCATGTAGCGCCGGTGCTTGCTGACACGGTCCTCTGCCCTGGCCCAGCCCAGATGCTTCAGACGGAGCCCGGATATTTCATTGTGAAGCCCATATATATTTTCGGGAAAACGTCCGCAGTGCTGACTGGTTTCACGCCAAGTATATTGGTAGCCCGGCTCATAACGGAGCAGGAACGGACGGTAATAATGGTGTGCCTGCCAGTACGCATCATCCCTGTAGGCTGACATAGTCCAAAAATCATAAAGGCGGAAGGAATACAGATATACGCCGTCCCTGGATATAAGAGATTCCACCTGCCCGTCAAAGGCATCCTCAAACCACTCATCCGCATCCAGATTCAGGATCCAGTCCGGCTTAACGGCAACGGTCTCCTCCCATTGCTGGCGGCGCAGTTCAATTTCATTGCTGAACCGTGAGGCCTGATTCCGGATCAGTTTGACTTCTATTCCCTGAAGCATTTCCAGGCATAGCTCCGGGGTTCCGTCTGTACTGCCGTCATCAATAATAACGGCATCACTGATATAATGCCTATGGCGTTCCAGGGCATGCCTGAGGTATCGTCCCTGTTCATTGCGGACAACCATGGAAAGGGTAAGACGCGGTTTGGCGCTGCTCAAGAAACCACCTTCATTTCTTTTGTTATGAATGATCATCCAGACAGCCTTTACTATAGCAGCAAAACAATAAAATTTGAAGGATCGCAGCCGGAAACGGCTTTATGGCTTTATACGGGAGGAACCTGCAGCGTGACGATAAACCGCAAACGGATATTTGCTTTTACAGCAACGGTAATCATTCTTTGTACTATTATAGCAGCAACCATTCCCCGGGTTCTGGAGGAGGTCCGGCTCGGGCTTGACCTGAAGGGCGGGTTCGAGGTGCTGTATGAAGCTCAGCCGCTTAAGCCCGGTGGTGTAATTACGCCAGAGAGTCTCCGGCAGACAGCCGCCAGTCTGGAAAAAAGAGTTAACGCACTCGGTACCTCCGAGCCTGAAATCTGGACAGAGGGCACGAACCGGATACGCGTCCGCCTTCCGGGTGTAACTGACGAGCAGCATATCAGAGAGCTGCTCGGCAAACCGGCCGAACTGACGGTAGTTGGTCCAGACGGTTCACTTGAGCTTCGCGGAGATGACTTTGTCGAGGGGGAAACGCTGGCAGTACGCGATGAATTAGGCCATCCGGGTGTCCTCGTCACACTGAAAAACCCGGATAAGCTCAAGGAAATGTCAACCCGCCTGCTGAACCGGCAAATCCGGTTTGAACTGGACGGGGAGCTGCTTACGGATCCGTTCGTCCAGGCGGTCATGACGAACGGACAAATGCGGATTGTCGGCGCTTTCTCACAGAAAGAAGCTTCTGAGCTTGCAGACATCATTAATATGGGGGCACTGCCTCTGAAGCTGAATGAGAAGCTCAACCAGACCATCGGTGCCTCTCTCGGGCAGGAGGCCTTAACACAAACACTGCGGGCTGCAGCAATCGGCTCCATTGTGGTGCTGCTGTTTATGCTGATCTTTTACCGGCTGCCCGGATTGATCGCTTCCTTCACCCTGATCACCTACGGCTGGATGCTGCTGATCTGCTTCAATCTGGTCCAGGCGGTCATGACCCTCCCGGGCATAGCCGCCTTTGTGCTCGGCGTCGGGATGGCCGTTGACGCTAACATCATTACCTATGAGCGGATTAAGGAGGAGCTCCGTACCGGCAAAAGCCTCCCGTCCGCGCTTACAGCCGGCTCCCGCCATTCCTTCAGGACCATTATGGACTCCAATGTAACGGCACTGATCTCTGCCATCTGTATGTTCTCACTCGGCTCGGGAGCCATTAAAGGATTTGCTGTAACCATGATTCTGAGCATTGTGCTGAGCATCCTTACCAATGTGTATTTCTCCCAGTGGCTGCTCCGCCAGCTTGGCCGCTCCGGCCGGCTGCAAAACAGCAGATGGTACAGTGTGAAGCCGTCTGAAATCCATACATTCGGTGCGCATGAAGCACATGAGGTTACAGCCTCTCACCGGAGCTTTAATTTTACAGGATCGCGCAAATGGTTCTACGCCTTTTCCGGTGTGCTGTCGGTCATTGGCATCGCCAGCCTGCTGATTCAGCAGGTGAATTACGGCGTCGATTTCCGTGCAGGCACCTCACTTGATATTCAGCTCTCGCAAAGTATCACGCAGCCGCAGGCAGAGAGCATCATCCGTGAAGCCGGGTTTCAGCCTGCAGTAGTCACCATCGGCGGAGAAGCTGCAGACCGGGTGTCACTGCGCTTTAATGAGACCTTTCCGCCTGACAGCGGAAACGCCTCGATTATCGGTAATGCTCTGACAGCCCGGATAGGCGGTACAGCCAGTCTTGAGGAGAACACCGTTGATCCGGATATCGCCAGGGAGTTCGCCAAGAAGGCCGGCCTGGCAGTAGCACTTTCCTGTCTGGCTATACTGGTATACGTCGGTCTGCGCTTTGAAAAAAGATTTGCCTTTGGCGCTATTATTGCCCTGCTCCATGATGTGTTCGTTGTAATCACTATATTTTCTATCTTTCAGCTTGAAATCAATCTTCCGTTTATCGCAGCAATGCTGACTATTATCGGCTATTCCATCAATGATACTGTGGTCATCTTCGACCGGATCCGCGAGAACCTGAAGGGCGGTGTCCCCCGTGACCGTATGCAGCTGGAGCATATCGTAAATACAAGCATTAACCAGACATTGCTCCGCTCGGTAAATACATTTTTATGCGTACTCTTTGCCTCTGCGGCCATTCTGTTCTGGGGCAGTGAGTCGATCCGGCTGTTTTCCCTGGCAATGACGCTGGGTCTAATTACAGGCGTGTACTCCTCTGTATGTATAGCCAGCCAAATGTGGCTGTCCCTGACGCTGCGCAAGCTTAGCCGGGAAGAACGGAATGCCGTAGATGATACCGATCCGTACCGGATGTCTGCATTGCAACTGGAATATGAGGATGCCGATGAACCGGCACGTTAAGGAGGAACAGCGATGCTGCGACAAGTTCAGCAGATATTTAATCATAAGGATTGGGAGTTAAACAGGCTCAGCCGGATTATTGAAAGTATGGATAGAATAGCTCCGGAGATTATGGCGCTTAGTGACGACGGGCTTAGAGCCCGGACCGCTGTGTTCCGCACACGGATTAATAACGGCGTGCCGCTGTTCGAGCTTTTGCCAGAAGCCTTTGCTGTTGTGCGCGAAGCAGTCTGCCGGGTGCTGGAACTCACCCTCTATGATGTGCAGCTTCTGGCAGGTGCAGCTCTGTTTGAAGGCGATATTGCGGAGATGAAGACCGGTGAAGGAAAGACCTTAGCTAGTATTCCGGCCGGCTATGTTCATGCCCTGACTGGCAAAGGTGTTCATATTGTTACAGCCAATGAGTATCTGGCCGTCCGGGACAGCACCCAGCTTCAGGCCGTGTACCAGTTCCTGGGTCTTTCCGTCGGCTGTACGCTGAACGGCATGAGCCGGGAGCAAAAGCGCAGGGCTTACGCCTGCGATCTCACTTACGGCACTGCAAGTGAATTCGGCTTCGATTATCTGCACGACCACTTGTCACTGCACAGCGAACAGCTGATCCAGCGCCCGCTCTATTATGCAATGATTGATGAGGTAGACTCCATTCTCATTGATGAAGCCCGGACCCCGCTGGTTATCTCCGGCAGAGGACAGCGTCCTTCTATGCTGTACTACCGGATGAACCGCTTTATTCTACCGCTTAAGGAAGGCTTTGATTTCAGCGTTGACCTGAAGGCTAGAACCCTTACCCTGACCGAACTCTGCGTCCGGAAGACCGAGCGTGAATTCATGATCGATAACCTGTTTGATCCCGAGCATTCCCTGATTCACCACCATCTCATTCAGGCACTCAGAGCCCATCACCTTATCAGACGTGATATCGAATATATCGTCAAGGATAATACTATTCAGCTTATAGACCCTAATACCGGGCGCCTGATGCCCGGCCGCAGATACAGTGACGGTCTCCATCAGGCGATCGAAGAAAAGGAAGGGCTGCATGTCGGCACGGAGATGGTTACCAGGGCAGCGATGACCCTCCAGCATTATTTTGCCGGATATCCGAGGCTTGCCGGAATGACCGGAACTGCCGTTACAGAGCATAATGAATTCCGTCAGGTCTACGGGCTGC
Source organism: Paenibacillus sp. FSL R7-0345 (assembly GCF_038595055.1). NCBI lineage: Bacteria > Bacillati > Bacillota > Bacilli > Caryophanales > Paenibacillaceae > Paenibacillus > Paenibacillus sp. FSL R7-0345. Next base: position 2,239,417 of record NZ_CP152002.1, on the reverse strand, counting down.
ATGTCGTCCGGATTCCGACCCGTCTGCCCTGCATCCGCACTGACCTGGAGGATTTTGTCTATCTGACCGAAGCTGCCAAGAACAGTGCAATCCTCTCCGAGGTACTTGAACGGCATGCCAACGGCCAGCCTGTCCTGATCGGAACCGTCTCTATCGAGAGATCGGAAAAATTATCGGCGCTTCTGCAGGAGGCGGGCATTCCGCACCGGGTGCTGAATGCCCGCCGGCATGCTGAGGAAGCCGAAATCATTGCCGGGGCAGGCCGGAAGGGTGCGGTTACGATCGCTACTAATATGGCGGGCAGAGGTACCGATATTCAGCTTGGGGAAGGCTCCGCCGATGCCGGCGGATTACATGTCATCGGAACAGAGCGGCATGAGAGCCGTCGGATCGATTACCAGCTGCGGGGACGTTCAGGCCGGCAGGGAGACCCGGGCTCCAGCCGTTTCTTCCTGTCGCTGGAGGATTCTCTGTTCCAGCGCTTCGGTTCGGATTCGCTTAGCCGCAAAATGCTGAAATTGGGCCATGATGAAAACAGTCCGCTTGAAGGCAGGCTCGTCAGCCTGAGCATTGAATCCGCACAGCATATAGTTGAAGGAATCCATTATGACACGCTGCTGCATGTCATTCAGTATGATGATGTAATAAACCGGCAGCAGAAGCTGATCTACCGGGACCGGGAAGAAGTTCTGTTAAGCCGGACCGACGGAAGTCTGGTCAGGACTATGCTGGAGCAATGGTGCAGGGATCTTATTAGTCTGCACTGTCCTGTTGAAGAAGTACCCGAGGAATGGAAGCTTGAGGTGCTGCAATCCGCCGTGAATCCCTTGCTTGATTCCGGCTTGCAGGTAGATACAACGGATTTGCGGGGGATGGACCAGCCGCAGCTGCAATCATGCCTCACAGAGCGATTGAGCGAAGCTTACCGCAGAAAAGAAGCCGCGGTCGGCAGCTTCGCAATGCGCAATCTCGAGAAGTTCATCATCCTGAGTCAGGTGGACCGTAATTGGATGGAGCATCTCGATGCAATGGACCAGCTCCGGGAGGGCATTCATCTGCGGGCTTATTCCGGCAACGATCCGTTCCAGGAGTATCAGTACGAGGGACATGAGATGTTTCTCGCCATGATCCGCAATATCGGGGAAGCCGTATGCAGGGAGCTGCTCCAGGTTAAGATCTCGCCGGCGCTGCACTCCGGCACGGAAGGCTGATTGACCCGGTATAACACAATTAACGAAAAAGGGCAGCCGCACACCGGAATGAACCGGAGCGGCTGCCCTTCTCTTTTTATAAAGCAGATCTTTTCTATTAACTGCTCACTTAGATCGGAGGTGTGCCCGGTCCGATATAAATGACATTCATCGATGCCCCGTCTCCGGGTGTCAAAGTAGCAGCTCCCAGCAAATTGTATAATTGCAGCTCCAAAGTATCACCAGCGTACAATTGAACAATAAATCCGTTATTGAATTGCGATCTGCTATCGTTAGGATTAATTACACTCGCATTGATCTGTATCCCGTTTCGCATCACCCTCGAGCTGACCAATAAGGCGGTATTCAAATTTATATCATATTGAATATAGTAGGTTCCGGCAGTGTTAATTGTAAAAGTACTGTTGCTGAAGCTGACAGCAGAGCTTTGTGTGTCAATTAACAGCGGCACACGGGTACCGCCAAGTACAACAGCAATAGTTCCGCCTGAAGCGACCCCACTGGCGTACCCGCTCCCTCCTTCTGGTCCTGTAACTCCCGCCGGACCCGTTACACCTGTGGCCCCGGTTGCCCCGGTTGCCCCGGTTGCCCCGGTTACTCCTGTTGCTCCATTCACACCTGTCGCTCCTGTTACTCCCGTCGCTCCAGTTACCCCTGTCGCTCCAGTTACTCCCGTCGCTCCTGTTACTCCCGTCGCTCCAGTTACCCCTGTCGCTCCAGTTACTCCCGTCGCTCCTGTTACTCCCGTCGCTCCTGTTACCCCTGTCGCTCCAGTTACTCCCGTCGCTCCAGTCACACCTGTCGCTCCAGTTACCCCCGTCGCTCCAGTTACCCCTGTCGCTCCAGTTACTCCCGTCGCTCCAGTCACACCTGTCGCTCCAGTTACTCCCGTCGCTCCAGTCACACCTGTCGCTCCAGTTACCCCCGTCGCTCCAGTCACACCTGTCGCTCCAGTTACCCCCGTCGCTCCAGTTACTCCCGTCGCTCCAGTCACTCCCGTCGCTCCAGTTACTCCCGTCGCTCCAGTCACTCCCGTCGCTCCAGTTACTCCCGTCGCTCCAGTTACCCCTGTCGCACCGGTTACTCCCGTCGCTCCAGTTACTCCCGTCGCTCCAGTTACTCCCGTCGCTCCAGTCACTCCCGTCGCTCCAGTTACCCCCGTCGCTCCTACCGGTCCGGTTGCTCCTGTCGCACCCGTTTCGCCCGTCGCTCCTACCGGTCCGGTTGCTCCTGTCGCACCCGTTTCGCCCGTCGCTCCTACCGGTCCGGTTGCTCCTGTCGCTCCCGTTTCACCCGTCGCTCCTACCGGTCCGGTTGCTCCTACCGGTCCGGTTGCTCCTGTCGCTCCCGTTTCACCCGTCGCTCCTACCGGTCCGGTTGCTCCTGTCGCACCCGTTTCACCCGTCGCTCCTACCGGTCCGGTTGCTCCTGTCGCACCCGTTTCGCCCGTCGCTCCTACCGGTCCGGTTGCTCCTGTCGCACCAGCTGTTCCATCACTTCCTGCGGGTCCGGTTGCTCCTGTTGCGCCTATCGGACCTTGAGAACCAGGGTTACCGCCGGAGCCCGTTGCCCCTGTTGCCCCAGTCGGGCCGGCAGGTCCGGTTGCGCCTGTCGCACCTGTTGCGCCAGTTTCGCCTTTGACTGCAAGCTGGGCGAGCTGGGCCTTAATCTGCGGCAAGGAAACAGTCTGACTCGTTACTTCAATCATCGCCAGACCGCTTGCATCAGAAACAAGCGATACAGGCTGTCCAACCTTAAGCTGCGAAAGATTAATCGCTGCAGCGTTAAGTCCATAGACCGCCAACCCTTCGGTCAGACTGTAGGTCGTCTTGACACCATCAGTATCAATTACAAGACGGTCGGCCGTAATCTCACTAATTACGCCATATTTTACCTTTTGGGCTACAGGAGAGGTTTCATCCAGTGCCAGATAAGGCAGTGAGGCGTTAAGTATTTTGGCCATCTGGGCGCGGGTTACATTCTGCAGAGGCTTGAACTCATTATCCGGAAAACCGTTCACGATTTTCAGCTCGGTTGCGACATGAATGGCATTTACAAGATTGGCTGAAGCATTACCGATATCAGTGAAGGGCGAAGAATCCGCAGTCAACCCGCTGATCTGGTTTGCAGACTGTATGCCGCGGACAACAAGCTCTGTAACGGTTTCACGGCTGGCCGAAGCTCTTCCCCAGCCTGGACCCAGATCGTCTTGGTCAAGCAGCCCAAGATCAATAGCAAGCTTGATATAAGACTGTGCCCACTCATCAGCCGGGTAACCGCTCACCCCCGCAGACAGCTGGCTGTCCAACCCCATCAGCCGGATCATCATGATAACCGTTTCCTGATTGGTTACATTGTCCTGGGGGGCAAAGGTGCTGTCGCCGCGGCCCTCAATGACTTCCAGCAGGTTCATCTGTGTGATCTGCTTTTCAGCCCATTTCACATGCTGCAGATCAGTAAAGCTTGCTTTGGCAGCAGCGGCTGCCTGAGCTGCACTGGACAGGAACAGGCTGAAGCTGAGACCGGTCATAATTGCTTTTTTCTTGTCTTTCAAAAGAATCCCCCGTTCAAAATGTGAATGTTTTTCGATAACCGTTATTTAAGGATATGTGATAATTGTTACTGCTCAATAGGTATTCAACCACTACAATTAACTGATAGGTTTTGATTCGATATTTTTTTGCAGCAGATAATACCCCTGTCGAAAAATGTATACACTGTTTAAATGTATCATCGGACTATGGACATTTTCTGGACATTTTCCGACAGTTTTTTTGTTTGCTTCAGGATATAATAATTGCTTTCCGCGCCGAGATTCTTTAAAGCACCGCACAAATACACCTTCCACTAAGGAAAGGTGTTTTCTTTTTACACATATACGGTTATAGCTTGTACAGCATATCGTTATACAGCTGTCTGACTGACTCTCTCGGCTCAAGCCCAAGCTCCTGATTAAGCAGTTCTTTCATAGAATGATAATGACGAATCAGGCTAATCCGGTCCTTCTGCCGGAAATACAGGTCAAGCAGCTGTTCATGCGCTTCTTCGTCAAGCGGAGCATGCTGCAGCAGCTTCCCGATACGCTGGATTGCCTCCTCCAGTCTCTCCTCCCGCGCATAGTAACTGTACAGCCTTTTTGACAGCTTAATATAGAAGCCCAGCATTTCCTCTCGTTTGGAGATGCTCCACAGATAATCTGAGTCGGCAAATAAATCCCCGGTGTACAGCTCCAGCACCCGTTCATAATGAAGAGCATTCGCTGAATCTACATGCATATTCCCTCTGACAAAATCTTCGAATTCCCAGACATCCCCTGTAGCCCGGTCAAGCGCCATCCGGTATCTTCCGCTTTTAAATTGAATATCTGCATCAATCCCTGTTGTTTTCAATGCTTTCTTCAATTTATACATGGTGGTGTGCAGATTAGACTGGGCCTGTTCTTCGCTGCAGTCCGGCCAGAGCGCCTGAATGATCTGCCCCTTGTGCACATCGGACAACCCTTTCAGAAACAGGAAGGACATCAGCTCCTTCGTCTTGGAGGTTCTCCATTTCACTTCCTCTTCCATGCCGGATGTATTCAGCAGCTTCAGCCCGCCGAAGCCGACAATCCGTGTTTCCTGCTGATAAGTCACCTTAGTCTCAAGCGCTTCCCTCAGCAGCATTCTCTTCTGAAGCCGGGTAAGCGCGCGGTTCAGCTGTTCAGAAATCAAGGGCTTCAGCAGATAATCTACGGCTTCCACTTTAAAAGCATCTACGGCATACGATGGATGGGCGGTTACATAAATAATATTCAGCTCTCCGCATAGCTCCAGCAATACCAATGCCAGCTCCACCCCGTTCATCCCCGGCATTTCCATATCCAGAAACACGGCATCCGGCTTCAGATCCGCAATCTCCCGTATAGCATCCGAAGGCCTACGGAAAGCACCGATCACTTCGATACGCCCGTCCTTTAGCAGCATGTTGCCCAATAAATCAAGCGAAGGCTTTTCGTCGTCGATGATTACCACTCTTATCATAATTTTCCCCCAGTGTACATCTTGCTGTAAAAACCTGCCCTTGCTGCGGCGGATACGCTTAGTACTTTCGAGCTGCTCTAACATCATATAATTGTATTGAATACATAGATCGTTAAGGTGAAATCATATATAAATTACAACCGGCCGAAAATTACTTAAATTTCAAAATAAACATTCAGGCTATTAGTTTATCACGAAGCGTTTTGCCTGTAAATCCGCTTCCAAAAGCTTAACCGGCAGGATTAATGCTCATGTTTCAGCTCAATCTATCTGAATCAAAAAAATATTTTAGTTTCAATTTTTCACTTGCTTTATAAAAGTAATATGCTATAATAAATTTCATAAAGATCAACACGAATTCCAATACATTAAACTTAGGAGGAATTTCAAATGACAACATTGAACATCGGGATTATTTTGGGAAGCACACGCCAGGGCCGGGTAAGCCCGCAGGTCGGAGAATGGGTCAAAGGCATTGCAGACGCACGCGGAGACGCCAACTATGAGATTGTAGATATTGCTGACTTCAAACTTCCGCTGCTGGGGGAAAGCGACGATTATGCCCCTGCTGCAGCCTGGGCAGCTAAACTGGCTACACTGGACGGTTTTGTGTTTATCGCCCAGGAATATAACCACAGCATTACCGGGGCACTCAAGAATGCGCTTGACTCCGCCCGTGATGAATGGAACAACAAGGCTGCCGGGATTGTCAGCTACGGTTCGGCAGGCGGCGCGCGTGCGGCTGAGCATTTGCGCGGAATCCTCGGCGAACTGCAGGTAGCCGACGTCCGGGTACATCCGCTCCTTTCCCTTTTCACTGACTTCGAGAACGGCACAGTCTTCAAGCCGGCTGATCTGCACACCGCCAACGTCAATGCGATGCTGGATCAGGTACTGGCCTGGAGCGGTGCCTTGAAGACACTGCGCAAGTAATTCCTATAAATACAGCCAACAGCCGCTTCCGGCCGGAAGCGGCTGTTGGCTGTTCTAAACATCGTTAAATGAAAAAAACCTCATGAAACCTTAATGTAGTCAAGGCGTACTAAAGGGTAATTATAGAGTAAACTTATATTATAAGCTGAATATATCTTTTAAGGAGGACACAAGATGCTAAGAAAATTACTTGGTAAAGTGTTACATTCTGTAGAGCATTCCAGGCCGGGCGGACACCGCAAATATTCGAGCAGTCACAAAGGGAGGCCTCTTTACGGCAGACATTCAAGCAGCAGCCGCAGCTATAAGCGGTACTCGTCATCCGATGCGCACCGCGGCGGAAGCGGCCACAAATATTATAAAAACCGTTACGGCAGCTCAAGCTAAACGTCTGCTGACGGAATTGCCTAAAAGGCGCCTTCCTGATCAAGCTGAAGGCGCCTCCTTTTTGATATTACAGCAGGCTCTGATATAGAGCTGCAGCCTCCCGTACAAAGTCCGATGTACCCGGATAAGGCTCAGCCTGCTCTCCAAGCAGCCGGCTGAGGAGCCGCAGCATTTCCGGCGATACATTCAGCTCTTCCCGCCAGCTCCGCTCTGCGGTTCCCCGTTCAGGCTCGTAAGCGGAATACAGCATGAACAGCATCAGCTGGCCCATATCATACAGATCCGAGGCAATCACCGGCGGCATCCGCTCCGGCAGCTGATCGGCATCAATGGCTCTCTGCACACTTGCCTCGTCCGGCTCTTCAATTACTCTGGCCAGGCCAAAATCAATCAGATACAAGTCATCCTCCCGCAGAATAACATTAGGAATCCGCAGATCCAGATGGACATACCCGCGCGAATGAACATGCCTGACCAGCTCCGCCAGCTTTAAAATAACAGCCAGACATTCCCGTTCCCCGTAGATGATCTTGTCATCAAATATAAGATCCTCCAGTGTTTTTCCCGTTATATAATCACTGATCAGCCAGTTTGAGCCCTTAAACTCCAGATAATCCCGGCAGGCGGGGATCTTCGGATGATCCATGGACTGCAGGATGCTGTACTCCTTCTCAAGCAGGATCCGGCCCGCCGCCTTCTTACTTGGCCTGGACTGCTTCAGCGCATAGAGCTCCCCGTCTGCTGTATCACGGCAGCAATAGGTAAGCCCGTAGCTTCCCTCTCCAAGCAGATGCTGTATTTCATAACGGCCGCCGATCAGCTTTCCCTCCGTGAACGGGTAATCCTGCCAGGCCCGGATGAATCCGCGCCAGCGTTCCCGCACCAACACCATATTTCTCCAGCTCCCGTCTGTCCCGATATGGAACAAGGTTATCATACCAGAGCTGTACGCGCCAAATACACCGGCATTAAGATGCCGGTGCAGCAGGCGTTACCCTAATCAGAAAATTCTTTTCTTGTCCTTCTCCTCCATCAGGATCTGCACGGATTCCCTAAACCGGATCGCATGAATAATTTCCCGCTCACGCAGGAATTTCAGGCTGTCCTGCAGGTCTACATCATCCGTCATGTCAATCAGCCACTGGTATGTAGCCCGGGCCTTTTCCTCGGCAGCAATGTCTTCATACAGGTCAGCGATTGGATCTCCCTTCGCCTGGATATAGCTGGCAGTCCATGGAACTCCGGCCGAGTTCTGGTAGAACAGGGCATGATCACGCTGTGCATAGTTCGGCCCTAAACCGGCCGCTTCCAGCTCCTGCACAGATGCATCCTTGGTCAGCTTGTAGATCATCGTGGCGATCATTTCGAGGTGGGCAAATTCCTCTGTCGAAATATCGTTAAGCACACCGATTACCTTATCCGGAATCGAATACCTCTGATTCATGTATCGCAGCGCTGCAGCCAGTTCCCCGTCAGCGCCTCCGTACTGCTCCATCAAGTAACGTGCCATCCTTACATCGCACTTACTGACACGGACCGGGTACTGCAGCTTCTTTTCATAAATCCACATCCGGGAGCCTCCCTCCTAATCGTTGTATTGACGCTACACTTGCCAAGGCCATGGGCTCTGGTTCCATTCCCACGGACATTTGGAATACGCCCGCCCGAAGTTCTGCAGCGGCCCGTACAGCTCCTGAAACTGATTGGCCAGCCGGGTCCGCTCCTGGGTCAGCTGATTAAACTGCTCAATTGCCTTTAAATCCTCCGGATGGGTATTCAGATACAGATTCAGCTCGACCAGTGCAAAATCGAGCACCTGCAGCTGCTCCAGCATTTCATAATAACGCGGCTCACATGCATTTGGCTGCTCCATCGGCCTAGATGCCCCCTTTCCCTTTTCCGGCTTTGGATTCGTAAGGACTGTAGAAGGCGGGCCATAATGTCCCTGCCCTCAGGGCTTCCGGCAGCGGATACTGCGGCAGGCCCGGCGGCTGGAAGTTAATATACTGGTTCGGCGGCACAACGTACGTTTTGAACGGCACCGGCGGGCAAGGATCAAACGGTCCGCGGTAAGTGGCCCATACACGCTCCTGGGAGTTCAATAGTGTTCCCCTCCTCATTGGCTGATAGCTTATTCCTGCTATTATCTCCGTAGCTATTTTATGATGCTACACCACTCAATCAGAACGCATACGCAAAATAAACCGCACCGCCGCATCTGGTCAAAGACCTGAGTGCAGCAGTACGGTTTATTCCATGGGCTCCAGCTTCATCCCGAGGCTTCGCTATTCCTTGTCCTCCTCACCAGCGCCGTCTGTCTCTTCCGACTCCGGCGGATTCTTCCGGTGGATGTTGATTCTTGTAATACGCAGGCGGGTCGACTCCTCCACCTCAAAGCTCACATCGCCAACAACAATGCTTTTACCTTTCGACGGGTTTCCCTCCAGCTCCTTGAACAGCCAGCCACCAATGGAATCAACCTCTTCATCTTCAATGATGACTCCGGTCAGGTCATTGACATCCTCAATGAGCATCCGCCCGTCGACCGAGATATATTCCCCGCTCTGCTCAACATCCGGGCGCTCATTCTCGAACTCGTCATGCAGATCGCCGACGATTTCTTCAAGAATATCCTCGGCAGTCAGCAGACCGGCCGTTCCGCCGTATTCATCGACCACCAGCGTCAGCTGGGCTTTGTTCTTCTGCATCAGCCGCAGCGCATGGCTGATCTCCATCGATTCCGGAACATTCAGGATCGGGCGTACCAGCGATGCCAGATCATTCTGCTGATCCAGCGGAGCGAACAGCAGGTCGGTAATGTGAACAAAGCCGATAATCCGGTCTTTATCCTCATTGGCTACAGGATACCGGGAATGCTTGGTGTCCGTAATAATCCGCATATTCTCTTCCACCGAAAGATTGCTGTATAGCACATCCATATCGGTGCGCGGCAGCATGACCTCACGGGCCAGCAAATCCGAGAATTCAAAAATATTATCCATCAGCTTCATCTCATCCTGATCAATGACCCCGCTTTTCGCACTCTGGTTCATCAGAATGCGGATTTCTTCCTCTGAGTGGGCAGCTTCGGCTTCACTGGCCGGCTCTACGCCAACCAGTCTCAGAAGCGCATTTGCCGAGGCATTCAGAATCCAGATGAACGGAAGGAACAGATTGTAAAAGAACATCAGCGGTGCCGACAGCAGCAGCGCAGAGCCTTCCGTTTTTTGAATAGCCAGGGATTTCGGGGCAAGCTCCCCAAGTACAATATGTAAAAAAGTAATAATGGAAAATCCGATGACCACGGACACCGTAGAGATTAATGTATGGTCGGTAACCCCGAGCTGAAACATCAGCGGCTCAACCAGCAGCTCCGAAATCGCCGGCTCCCCGATCCAGCCGAGTCCGAGTGAGGCCAGCGTAATTCCGAACTGGGTGGCGGACAGGTATGCATCGAGCTTCTTGTTAACCTTCAGCGCATATCCGGCCATTTTATTCCCTTCACTCACCAGCTGGGTCAGACGGGATTGTCTGACCTTTACCAGCGAGAATTCTGCTGCAACAAAGATACCGTTTAACAAGACAAGCACCAGAACAATCAACAGATTAAGCAGTAAGCTTCCTATATCAAATTCCGTATGCACAATAACAACGCCTCGATTCTACAGAGTGATCGCCTTTCTGGATTTGAAATCGACCTTTGGATAGTACATATCTGCAACCAGCAGATTGGGTCCGCAGCAGCCTGCAGCGTCACAGAAGCAGTTCACCTTCTGGTTCAGCGGATGACTGTTCTGCCAGTCGGCGAAGATATCATCCAGCCTGCTTGTACCAATGTTGCCAAATGCCGAAATATCGGCAAAATCCGTTACAAACACATCGCCGGTAAACATGTTCACATTTACCCTGTTCCGTCCGTCAGGATCATTGCGCAGTGTCACATTCTTTTCTGTCCGCAGTCTGCGCAGCAGCTTCTGATCCTCTTCAAGCGAGCTGCAGGCAAAAAACGGAAGCGTGCCGAACAGCATCCACATCTCCGGATCACGGGCATCCAGCAGGGAATGAATCGCATCGCTCATCTCCTTCAGCGATAATACCGGCAATGAAGCGGCAAAGCTCGACGCGTACATCGGATGTACCTCATGCCGTTTCGCTCCCATGTCACCAATCAGCTTATGAATTTGCGGCAGCTTATTATGAGTCCGGTAATTGATCATGGATTCTGCCGAGATCAGCATCCCGTCCTCACTGAGCCGGCGCGAATTATCAATCATCGTCTCATACAGCCGGTATGCCGCTTCCCTGGCGACAGGATGCCCGCTGTTCGCAAAGCCTACCTCATGGAAGTCATCGCCGTTCACATAGTTGAACGAGATATGCATAACGTCCAGGTAAGGCAGCAGCTTCTCGTACCGGGCATACGGCATGGTCAAATTGGAATTGATCTGTGAACGGATACCCCGTTCATGCGCGTACTTCAGCAGCGGCACAATCATATTATCTACCGTAGAAGCCCGAAACATCGGCTCCCCTCCGGTAATACTGATGGTCTGCAGATGCTCCACTTCGTCCAGACGTTTCAGCATGTTCGAAAGCGGCAGCATGTCCCCTTCCTTCATAGTCAGGCTATCGCCGACCGCACAGTGCTCACAGCGCATATTGCACAGATTGGTAACCGTCATCTCCACACTGGTCAATACATGCCGTCCATGCTGGCGCAGTGAGGTAATCGGATCCCACGGATCATAGCTTGGCGACAGTTCCCTTATTGTTCTTGATGAAGGTTCTAATATATTCATTTTTGCTTGCTCCTTTAATGCGTATTCCTTATTATTAACCCAAATAAATGAAAAAGATAGGCAACTTACCCTTTATCATACCACGCCCGGCTAAAAACCTGCACACTCTGAAACTCCGGAAGCCGGGTCACCCCTAAAACCGCTGCTAACGAAAAACAGCGGGACGATAGCAGGCATGATCAGGCCGCAATGCTGCGGCTGCCCGTTATTCGCTCCTCGCTGCTAAGAGGCAGGGCGCTTCATGCGAAGCCTCCTGCTGCCATTTCGGTCCTTCAATCAGGCCCGGATTGCCCGTCATTGTCCGTGACATCGGAAATGACTACGGATAGCGCCGTACCCAGATCAAGCTCATACGGCGTAACCTTTTCCCCGTCCTGACCTGTAAACACCCGTACTACGGGCCTGTGCGGGATGCTGGGATCAATCTTGACCACAACGCCGCTTTCACCTGTACTCAGCTTGACTGTCAGTCCGAGCGGATAGATCGCCACGCGGTCCCGGAACAGCTCCAGCTGCTTCTGCTCATATAATGTACCGGAGCCGACATACAGCGCTTCAACCGCCTGATGGGGCAGCATCGCCTTTTTGTAGATCCGGTTAGAGGTCATTGCATCATAAGAATCAGCGACACCCAGCCATTTGGCATATTCATGAATCTGCGGACCGGTCAGCCCGCGCGGATAGCCCGAGCCGTCAATACGCTCATGATGCTGCAGTGCGCAGTGTGCAGCCAGCAGCGGGATGTTCGGCTCATCCTTGAGAATCCGGTAGCCGATTTCCGTATGGGCCTGCATATGGCGGAATTCCTCGTCGCTCAGCATCCCGGGCTTCTGGACGATTTTGACCGGAATCTGGGTTTTGCCAATGTCATGCAGCAGCGAGCCGAGACCAATCACCCGCAGCTCTTCCCTGCTGTAACCATGAGCAATGCCAAGCACCAGTGTATAGAGACATACGTTAAGCGAGTGAACATACAGGTAATTATCTGCCGTGTGCATATCGGCCAGCATAATCATCGGATCTTCCTGGGAGATCATATCATCCAGTATGGAATCCATGACCTTGGAGAACTTTTTGTCCAGATGATAAAAGCCTTTGGTAATGCTTGATGTGGTGGACATCTCCTGGAACTGGTTGCGGATTACTTTGAGCGCCTGGTTGCGCGTTTCATCATGCAGCATTGTGGTAATTACGACATCATCTGTGTCAGCGTCTTTTATATAAACATAGCCGATGTCGATCTTAGCCAGCCGCTTAATTAACGCATCCGTTAGTTCTATCCCGTCAGCGAGCAGAACCAGTCCTTCATCATTATAAATCTTTTTGCCGAGCTTCATCCCCGCCTGAAGCCGATTCACGGATACTAAACGCACCTTTGGCTCACTCCTGCCTTTAACGGTAAATTACTGTTTATGTTTCTAAAGCTACAATTGCACCCTGTGTCTATACCGTTATCTTCACGAACCCGGATTAACGCATAATAAACAGCCAGAAAACAGCTGCCAGTATAAAGCGGTAAATGGCAAAATGCGTCGGTCTGATCTTCTGGATCAGCTTCATGAACAATACCACCACCACATAAGCGACCACAAAAGCAATCACAAAGCCGATCGCGAAATCCCAAATGGTATCCTTCGTGAAATATTTGTAAGAATCCAGCAGCTCATAACCGGATGCGGCGCACATAATCGGTATGGCAATGAGGAAGGAAAAGTCGGCAGACGCCTTGTAGCTTACCCCGCTCAGCATACCGCCTGAAATCGTTGATCCCGAACGGGAGAATCCCGGCCAGAGCACCGAAATAATCTGATAAAGACCGATGGCCAGCGCCTGTCCGTAGGACAAATCATCCAGCTCATGCGCCGTGACACGCGATTTGCGCTTGTTCCACCATTCCGCCACAATCATCAGAATCCCGCCGGCAACGAGCGCCCAGAGCACTGTAGTCGCTCCAAACAGGCCTTTAATAAAGTCCCGGGCAAAAAAAGCCACAGCCAGCGCCGGAGCTATTCCGAGAATCACGTGGATCAGATTAAGCCTGGAGGCCGGCATGACGCCGCCTCTGACCCGGTTGCTCCGTCCGATGCCGAGCAGATCCAGCACCCGCTTGCGGTAGACCAGCGCAATGGCCAGAATGGCGCCGAGCTGAATCACGATTTCATACGTCTTCATAATCGGCGACTGCTCATCAAAGCCAAGCAGCTTGGTGGTAAGGATCATATGCCCGGTAGAAGATACCGGAATAAATTCGGTAATTCCTTCTACTATAGCAAGAATTATTGCTGTAATTGTATCCATAGCTTCCTCCTGATCTTGAAAAATAAAACCCTGCTTCAAAGCTACTGCCTGTCCTGCTGTGTATCTATGTAGGTAAAGCTATTAAGTCGCTGTGTTTACCCAGCGTATGACGGAGCTTTCTTCCAGACTTCCCGGACGCTGCAGCTCCATCCGCAGCAGATCGCGCAGAAAGTGGGGCACAAGATACACCGGATCGCGCCCGCTGGCAATACTCTCATAGCCGGAACGGAAAGTGAACATATCCAGGGTACCGACCTCATATTCTGTTTCGTCCTCCAGCGGCTTCCCTTCGACAAAAACTGCAACACTGTTATCATACGGCATCACTGCAGGATCGTACAAGATTTTTAATCCGTCGACAGCCAGGCTGCCTAGCACCTTCCCCCTGAAGCCGTAACCGAAAATAGGCTTCATGCAGAACTCCTCTGTCAGGCTCTGCACAAGGGCTGTCCGGATGTCTCTGCCCGTAAGCTTTATAATGCACGGGTTGATCGGCGACGGGCAAAGCGCATGCAGCATGCCTGCCGTTATATTGCCTTCCGGAAGCGGTCCGAGCAGCTGGCCTGTATTAACCAGCGACAGCCGGGTGCCTGTAAACCGGCGTACCGCCTGGGCCAGCAGGTTGCCGAAGGGTGATTCGCCAAGCCAATCCACCGGGAGCTCCCGCCCGGTAATCGCTACAGTTTCCTCCAGTGCCTCATGCCCCTGCTGCAGATGCATTGCAGCCGCCGGAGCTATCATGGCATCGGCAAGCTGCTGATCCAGCTCCACACAGCCGCCGCTGAGCAGCCTGAACGGTGCTCCGGCTTCAGAACGCTCAAACTGCAGCCGGCCCAGGTAACGTCCGAACTTGCCGGCCCCGCAGACTGCGGTCCCGTTAATCAGTAGCGGCTGTTCCAGCAGATGATGGGTGTGGCCTCCGAGGATGGCATGCACGCCCTCCAGCACCCCGGCAAGCCGCTTATCCGCAGGCAGGCCCAGGTGGGAAAGAACAATGACGATATCGGCCTGCTGTGCCAGCAGACGGCACTGCTCACGCAGCGCTTCCTCGGGGTCCCTGACCTCCCATCCCAGCAGGGCATAGAAGGAAGTGAACGCAGCAGTAGCCCCGGTTATGCCGATTCTGATGCCGTTCTTCTCCACAATGGCATGTCGTTTCATCCAATGCGGAGGCTCTCCGGTGGCGGCATCAAGAAAATTACAGCATACTACGGGGCACTGCAGTCCAGAGAATATGGCGGCCAGCGTTTCCGGCGAAAAAGTCAGACCCTCGTTATTACCGATGGTCACAGCATCATATCCGGTCAGATTGAGGATGTCTATATTCGCCTGGCCCATTGTCCCTTCTGTCTCCACGGCGGCCCGGTCCATATGGTCACCGATATCCACCAGCAGCACTGCTTCCTCGCCTGCTGCAGCCCTGAGACCGGCAATTCCGGCAGCAATGGGACTCATGGTCTCAAAGTGGCTATGTATATCATTGGTATGCAGTATCGTCAGTCTTTGCGGTGCAGACTCCATGAGCACTAGTTCCCTTCCTTCTATAAAGCCGTTCCGGCAGAAGCGGCAGGCATGTAATCTTATGTAGCCCTAGCATAACATTTTCAGGGGCAATATGGTATATTGGAATCATTATTAGAACCCTGAGGTGAAATGAACAATGCAGATTACCATCCGCCTGTTCGCCGGCCTGGCCGAGCTGTTCAGCGCATCAACCCTGAAATATCAGGTACCCGAAGCACCGCTGACCGCAGGCGGGCTGAAGGCGCTGCTTGCCGCCTCCTATCCTGAGGCTGCGCCGCAGATCAGCACATCACTTGTAGCCATTGACCATGAATACGCGCCTGATGATACACCTGTCACAGCAGATTCCGAAGTGGCGCTGATCCCGCCGGTATCCGGCGGAGAGCCTGCCGGAACGGACGGGGAGACAGCCGACGGTTTATTCATCATTTCCGGCCAGCCACTGAATGCAGAAGTGCTGTTGGACAAGGTGCTGGATAAGAATCACGGCGCTTCCCTTGTATTTGTAGGCACAACCAGAGAAATGACCGGTGACCAAAGAACTACAGCCCTTCATTATGAAGCCTATACTCCTATGGCACTTGCCAAGCTCCAGGAAATCGGCAATGATGTCCAGACCCGCTGGAATGCCCATTGCGCAATTGCACACCGTACGGGTCTTGTAGGACTTAAGGAGGCCAGTGTAATTATTGCCGTCTCCGCCGCCCACCGTGATATCTGTTATGAAGCAAGCCGCTATGCCATTGAAAAGCTGAAAGCTGATGTACCGGTATGGAAGAAGGATATCAATGAATCCGGTGAAGCCTGGGTAGACTCTGATCCGAAAGCAAAAGACTACAAATCCCTGTAATCCTTATCGCAAAACCATTGAATAATTTCTTTTTTGTTGCTATGCTGGGTACAAATTACTATAAGTAAGGTGGCATAGCATTGAGAGTACACGTCACGGACCTTAAAGCAGGTGATTATCTGCGGTCGGATACTTTTAGTTCGAGAGGCCTACATATTTTACGAAAAGGATCGCGCCTCCGGCTAAAGGAAATCACCCGGTTGATACAACACGGCATTGATTATGTGGATATCGAGAGTATGCGGGAACAGCCCGTCATTCCCTCGGGCAGCTCTTCGGTCATTGAGACTGTAAACGCAAACTTTGACAGCAGTATTGAAGGCTTTGAATCCTTATATCTGGAAGCATTGACCCGGGGAAGCTTCAACCAGTCGGTGGTCGATGATATTCTTCAGCCTACCCTGCAGGCACTGGACCAGCACAAAGATGTAGTAACGCTGCTGATGATGCTGGACAGGGAAGATAATTACACTTATAACCATTCTCTGCAGGTTGGCATGCTATCCTATTATATTGCATCATGGCTCGGTTATTCCAAGCAGGAGTGTTATGAAATCGGAAGGGCCGGATATTTAATCGATATCGGTAATTGCCAGATTTCCCCGTCTATTCTACACAAACCAGGTAAGCTTACAACCCAGGAATATGAAGAAGTAAAGCTACATACCCTATACGGCAATGAAATTATCCGCAGCTCCATGAATGACCCTTTAACGGCAATTATTGCCCTGCAGCATCATGAGCGGGATGACGGCACAGGCTATCCGCACAATCTGACCAGAGCAGAGATTCATCCTTATGCCCAGATTGCTGCCGTTGCGGACACATACAGTGCGATGACCTCACAGCGGGCCTACCAGTCGAAGCAGGAATTCCTCTCCGTCCTGCGGGAGCTTCATTCACTCAGCTTCGGCAAGCTGAACGGGAGACATGTACAGGCCTTTATCGAACATCTGATGCCTAATTTCATCAACAAAAAAGTGCTGCTCAATACTGGAGATACGGGTGTTATCATTATGAACAATCCGCTTGATGTCTTCCGTCCGCTGGTTCAGATTGACAGCAAGTTTCTGGATTTGTCCCGTGAACGCCATGTGAATGTAGTGGAAATTTACATGGAATAAGGAAAGAGACTCCTAAGCAGATGACGGCAGCTGGAGTCTCTTTTTTTGTGTCATAGAGGTCATTAAGCAATCCTATTTGACGGCTTGTATAGCAGTTGTTTGAACTCCTGTTTCTCTGGCCAGGCTGTTAAGACAGCTAAAATAACGGAGGTGGAGTATGTTACTGATTCATCAGCGGCTGGCTGAGCTATATGCTATAAGCAGCAAGCGGCCGCTCACTCCGGAAGAAACCAGCGAACAGCAGCACTGCCTGCAAGCCAATGCTGTATACTGCTGGGAAATGGGCCGTCTGAACATCGAGGGACAGCTCGCAGCACAGACTGGGGATACGGTCTGGCAGGAGGAGATCCGGGCACAGCTGCTGGAGGTACAAAGCAGCGGCAAAGCTGCCAAAAGGCGCAAATAGCAGCGGGCTTGAGCAGCCTGAAGCTCATGTTTTATGATAAAGGCACGATAAAGGAATAATGCATCCGGGAGTTGAACACTATGATTACTGGCATTTTTGAAACCCATATTAATGTTAACAGCTATATTCGGTCAGCAGCATTTTATGAGCAGCTGCTAGGGATTATTCCGCTGCTTGACGACCCTGTCCGCAAGTCTAAATTTTACTGGGTCGGCCAACCCGGGGAGGCTATGCTGGGCATACGGGAGAATTATCCGTCTCCGCTCGTCCAGCGCCAGCATTTCGCCTTCAGAATAGAGCTGGAGGATATGCTGCGGGCCCGCACCTACCTTGAAGGGCTGGGCATCAAGGCCGAGAATTTCCGGGGGGAGAGCGTTGAAGAGCTGCTGGTCTTCCCCTTCATGCCGGCGGTATCGATCTACTTCGATGATCCGGACGGCCATTCCCTGGAGCTGATTGCCATGCTGCCGGATGCGTCCAGACCGGAGCTTGAGATTATGCCCTGGACAGAATGGGAACGGCTGCACGGCAGAGAGCTGCCTGCCTCCTCTTCCTTTGCAGAGTAACATAAAACAGCAGCCCGTAACCTGATAACCAGGAACGGGCTGCTGCTGTTTACGGCTACAGGAAGCGGAATTGTGCTTCAATTAATCCGTTATAAATACCATCGCGTTCAGTAAGCTCGGCATGGTTGCCCTCTTCCTTGATTTCACCGTGATCCAGCACAACGATTTTATCAGCATGGCGGATCGTGGAGAGCCTGTGGGCAACAATGAAGGAGGTCCGGCCCTGCAGCAGAATTTTCAGCGCATCCTGAATTTTGATCTCTGTCTCGGTGTCGATGCTGGCTGTTGCCTCATCCAGAATCAGAATCCGCGGGTCGGCCAGCAGTGCCCGGGCAAAGGAGAGCAGCTGGCGCTGTCCCATCGACAAGGCGCTTCCCCGTTCCTCTACCTCGGTCTCATAGCCCTTAGGCAGCGTCATAATAAATTCATGTGCATCCACCGCTTTGGCGACCTCTTCAACTTCCTGGTCGGTGGCATCCAGCCGTCCAAAACGGATATTATCACGGATCGTACCCGAGAAAATGAATGTATCCTGCAGCACGATACCGATCTGCTCACGCAGGCTCTGCAGTTTAACATCCCGCACATCCCGGCCGTCGATCGTCAGTTCGCCGCTTTTAATATCATAGAAACGTCCGATCAGGTTGATGATGGTGCTCTTCCCTGAGCCGGTATGCCCGACAAGCGCAATGGACTGGCCTGCCTTGACGTTAAGCGAGATACCCTTGAGCGCCGCACGACCTTTTTCATATTCAAATACAACATTCTTAAAGCTGATATCCCCCTGGATCTTCGGCAGCGGCTTCGCATCCGGCTTATCCTGAACCGCAGGCTGCTCATCCAGATACTCAAAAATACGCTCAGAAGAAGCCATCGCCACCAGCAGCTGATTGTACATCTGGCCCAGCCGGTTAATCGGGTCCCAGAAATTGCTGACATATGTGCTGAACGCCACCAGATAACCCACGGTCAGGTCGCCTGACTGAATCAGGTAAGCCCCGAACCAGAACAGAATCATGGTGCCGATACCGCCGGTAACCTCGATGATCGGACCAAACGCCTGGTTCATCGCCGAAGCCCTGTTCCAGGATTTACGGCTATCCATATTCATCGCGTCAAAATAATGCATGTTCTCCTGTTCCTGCGTATACGCCTGAGTCACCCGGATACCCTGAATCGACTCATTTAGATGGGAGTTGATCCGCGAATTTTTCATCCGCACATCCTGCCAGGCGATCCGGATTTTCTGACGCAGTTTGGTAGACACAAAGAACATAATCGGTACAGTAATCATAACAGCAAGTCCGAGCTTCCAGTTAATCAGCAGCAGGATGACCATAATCCCGACAAGCTGCACACAGTCAATCATCAGATTGACAACCCCGTTCGTGAACAGGTCCTGCAGGGAGTTGATATCATTCGTCACCCGTACCAGTACGGAGCCGGCCGGTCTTTTATCAAAGAAGTTGAACGACAGCTTCTGGATGTGCCGGAACAGATCTGAACGCAGGTCGTAAATAACCCGCTGGCCGATCACATTGGTATACTTGATCCGGTACACCCCGGCGATCCACTGGATCAGATAGAGTACAATTACGCTCGCCGTCAATGTATACAACAGGGTTAAGCTGGGGCTCCCTTCCTTGGGTGCAATCGCCTTATCAATGGCCATACTGGTCAAGAAAGGAACGGTCAGCTTGGTTATCGTACCCAGAATCATCAGCACCGAGACGATCGGCAGCATCTGCCTGGCATAAGGCTTCATGTAGCCGAACAGCCGGGTGAACTGCTTCCAGTCAAATGCTTTGTCGATCTGGTCATCGTCCTTGTATACAAACCGTTCTTCCAGGAGCTGCCCCGCGGCAGTCTTGCCCGGTTTACCGGGTTTGCCGGCAGGTCCTCCCGCCGCTTGTTTCTTTTCAAGCTCCATGCTCCGTTCCCTCCCCTCTATCCTGCGTCCTGGCCAGATAATCGGCATATTGAATCCGGTATACATCCTGATAAGGTCCCGGAATCTCAATCAGCTCGTTATGCGTTCCCTTCTGCACCATGCACCCCTGATCCATCACAATGATCTGGTCGGCATGACGCAGCGAGGAAATCCGGTGGGCAATAATCAATGTGGTGCGCCCGCGCATAACCTCCTGGAAACCGGCCTGAATCTCATGCTCTGTTTCCATATCGACGGCGCTTGTCGCATCATCCAGGATGAGAATCCGCGGATCCTTCAGCAATGCCCTGGCGATGGCAATCCGCTGCTTCTGGCCGCCGGAGAGCCCCATTCCCCGCTCGCCGACCACCGTATCATACCCTTCCGGCATCTCCATGATAAAATCATGCGCCTTGGCAAGCTGGGCTGCACGGATAATTTCCTCCATGCTAACATTTTTGAGACCGTAGGAAATATTGTTACGGATAGACGAGGAGAACAGGAACGTCTCCTGGAACACGGTTGAAATCTGTGAACGCAGACTGCGCACATTGAACTCACGGATGTCTGTACCATCCAGCGTGATACTGCCCTCATTCACATCGTAAGCACGCATCATCAGCTGGATAATCGTTGACTTACCAGAGCCGGTTCCGCCGAGGAAGCCGATTACCGCCCCTGGCTTTGCCTCGAAATGAATATCCTTAACAGCCGGCATTTTGTTGCCGTAAGCAAAGGTTACATGGTTGAAAATAACCTCGCCTTTTACCTCGGAAGATTCCAGCGCACGGGCATCCGCCTTATCCTGCACATCAATCCGCTGATTGAGTACCTCGAGCACCCGTTCTCCAGAGGCTTTGGACTGCGTATAGTTATTGATATGGAAACCAAGCCCCCATACCGGGCCGATGATGTACCAGATCAGACTGAAGAAGGCTACCAGCTCACCCAGTGACATATTTCCTTTAATAACCAGCGTCCCGCCGACACCCAGCAGAATCGCAATACTGACCGAAGCCAGCAGCTCCATTACCGGAAAGAACTTGCTCCACAGCTCAGCGGCAAAAATCTGGTTATCCTTATAACGTTCGTTACGGTGCGAGAACTTCTCAACCTCATAGTCCTCTCTGGCAAAAGATTTGACTGTCCGCACACCGGTAATATTCTCCTGAACAGCCGTGGTCAAGGAGCTCAAGGCAAGCCGCATCTCCTGAAAGGCCGGATGAATCCGCGATTCGAATTTGAAGGCTACAGCTGCCAGAAACGGCATAGTAACCAGCGTAACTAGCGTAAGCTGCCAATTGATGGTGAACATCATAATAGAGCCGAACAGCACCATGAAAAATACGTTCAGCAATTGGGCGAAGCCGAACCCGATAAAGTTACGGATCGCTTCGAGGTCCCCGGTCAGCCGGGACATCAGGTCACCTGTCTTGGCGGTGTCATAATAACGGAAAGACAGGAATTGCAGCTTCTCATAACAGGCGTTGCGCAGACGGTAGGCCAGAAAATTACCCAGCCGTCCTCCAAAAAATCCGTGTGCAAACTGCAGGCAGGCTTTTACGATTACTACAGCTACAACACTCAGTGCCAGCACCGGCACCTCGGCAAACTTCAGCGGAACAATTACATCATCAATCAGTCTTCTAAGTAAGTTTGGGGTTATAAGCCCCACTGCAGTTGCGGCGGCTAAAGCTATAATCGAAAGAATTAAATAATGCAGCTTCTCCCGGTAAAAGCCCCGCAGTTGCCTGAGAACATCCATGTCTCTCCTCCTTAAAGCTTTACGCAGCAAAAGCCTACTTCGTAAGCGTAAACCCGGCTCTGTAAACCAACACTCCCTATGTAAGCACAAGCTTGGCTGCCCGAAATAGTACCGGCTCCGTAAGCATACTCTGGCGTTCCTCTCCTCTTGGCGCTTTTGCTGTAAGATACAGTTGGCTTGCGATGCAAACCTCACATCGCAAGCCATATTGATTAGCGCTTTCAATTTAGGGACTTTATGCAGTTTAACACCCATGTTTTAATGCGGCAAAGGGGAGAAATGACCATTTTACAGGTTTTTTCCGGTTAAATCAGGCTTAACATGGTCTATAATGACTGTCGTATCTTTAATTGCTCCCGTTTCCTCGCAAATGCTGCTCAATTTAGATTTAGCATAATTCAACTTATACTACAAAATAATGATATGTATTTATTTCAAGCCTAATGATCATAAGTAATAGCTTATCATTATTTTGCTAATATCGGGTAAAGCTGCATAAGCACCTGCCTATGGATATAAGCACCGTTATTTCCTCGGCAATATTCCGGCAAATCCCGCTCTGATCACCCATCTCACGACAGGTAACTGCTAAATTCTATCGGTTTGGGACCCCACTCTTCATTGGGGGAGAAGGTATAGAATGTTCTGTGAGCTAAGAGGAAAATCACCATTTAATTCAGCAGGGAACCTCACAATCGGTAAACTAATTGGAAAAACGCTACTTAACTTCGCCAAAACTGTCCCCGGAGCGATAAACAGCGTGAATTAGGCGCCGTTTTTCCAGCTAATTATAGAAAATTAAGGAAATCAATATAATTAAATGTCTGAAATCCAACGAAATATCCGGGAGCCAAAGTACCCGTGCAATTTCACTAACATATTTATAAAAATCAAAACTGAAAAGCAAAAAAAGTGTCCGCCCGTCTCAGACATATGAATGTCGAGAGCAAAGCGGACACTTCTTTATTACATAGGGGTGGAGGCATTTAAACCTGCAAGCACAGGTTTAGCCGATCGACCCTTCCATTTCGAACTTGATCAGTCTGTTCATTTCAACGGCGTATTCCATCGGCAGCTCTTTGGTGAACGGCTCGATGAAGCCCATGATGATCATCTGAGTGGCATCGGCTTCGGTCAGGCCGCGGCTCATCAGATAGAACAGCTGCTCTTCGGATACCTTCGATACCGTAGCTTCATGCTCAAGAATGACATTGTCATTCATGATCTCGTTGTACGGAATGGTATCTGAAGTAGACTGGTTATCCAGAATCAGCGTATCGCACTTGATGTTAGCCTTCGCGCCTTCTGCCTGACGGCCAAAGGAAGCGAGACCGCGGTAAGTTACCTTGCCGCCGTGCTTACTGATGGATTTGGAAACGATGGTCGATGTTGTGTCAGGTGCCAGGTGAATCATCTTGGCGCCTGCATCCTGGTGCTGGTCTTTGCCGGCAACCGCGATGGACAATACCGAACCTTTGGCTCCGCGTCCTTTGAGGACAACCGCAGGGTATTTCATTGTCAGCTTGGAGCCGATGTTACCGTCAACCCATTCCATGGTGGCATTTTCTTCGGCTACCGCACGTTTGGTTACCAGGTTGTAGATGTTTGGTGCCCAGTTCTGAATCGTAGTGTAACGAACGCGGGCGTTCTTCATGCACAGGATCTCAACAACTGCGCTATGCAGGGAATTCGTGCTGTAAATCGGTGCTGTACAGCCTTCTACATAATGCACGAAGCTGTCCTCATCCGCAAGGATCAGGGTACGCTCAAATTGTCCCATGTTCTCGGAGTTGATGCGGAAGTAAGCCTGCAGAGGCACTTCGCACTTCACGCCTTTTGGAACATAGATAAAGCTTCCGCCCGACCATACTGCACTGTTAAGTGCGGCAAATTTGTTGTCAGCCGGAGGAATGATCGTGCCGAAGAATTTCTTGAACAGCTCAGGGTGCTCGCGCAGCGCGGTATCTGTATCTGTGAAGATAACGCCCTGATCCTCAAGGTCCTTCTGCATGCTGTGGTAGACAACCTCAGATTCATACTGTGCCGAGACACCGGCGAGGAACTTCTGTTCCGCTTCCGGAATACCGAGCTTATCAAAGGTTTCCTTGATTTCGGAAGGAACCTCTTCCCAGGTCTTCCCCTGCTTCTCGGAAGGTCTTACATAATATTGAATATCGTCGAAATCCAGATCGTCCAGATTGCCGCCCCATTTAGGCATCGGCATTTTGCGGAACTGCTCCAGAGACTTCAGACGGAAGTTAAGCATCCACTCCGGCTCATTTTTGATGGCGGAGATTTCGCGGACGATTTCTTCCGTGAGTCCTTTACCAGACTGAAATATCGACTTGTGCTCATCACGGAACCCGTACTGGTACTCTTCCATATCAGGCGCTTTCTTAGCCATGGTGTCAGCCTCCTTGTTCTAATGTTGTTGGTGCCCTTCTTCTGTTTCGATTCCTTTACGCAGCGCGTTCCAGGCCAGGGTGGCACATTTGATCCGCGCCGGGAATTTATTTACACCGGACAGGGCCTCTATATCTTCATAGTCTCCGAAATCTGCATCTTCACCCTTCATCAAAGAGGAAAAGCTGTCGGCAAGCTCAAGCGCACGATCAATCGTCTGTCCTTTGACTGCTTCCGTCATCATGGAAGCAGACGACATGCTGATCGAGCAGCCTTCACCGCTGTAGCGGGCATCCTTGACGATACCGTCTTCTACTTTGAGCTGCAGCGTAATGCGGTCGCCGCAGGTAGGGTTGTTCAGTTCGATCTTTAGTGCATCATCTTCAAAAGAACCGCGGTTCCGGGGATTTTTATAATGATCCATAATAACGCGTCTGTACAGGTCATCCAAGTTCATAAGAGAAGTACTCCTTTGCCTTGATTAAGCCTTTAACCAGCGCATCTACATCTTCTTCCGTGTTGTAGAGATAGAAGCTGGCCCGGGCGGTTGAGCTGACCTGCAGCCAGCGCATCAGCGGCTGGCAGCAATGATGTCCGGCCCGCACCGCGATGCCTTCGGCATCGAGCACGGTAGCCACATCATGCGGATGGACATCACCCAGATTAAAGGTGACTACACCCACCTGGCGGTTGCGCGGCCCGTAGATCGACAGGTCGCTGATCTCCGAAAGCTTCTGTTCCGCATAAGCGGCAAGCTTCATTTCGTGAGCATGAATGTTATCCAGCCCGACCTCCTGCAGAAAATCAATAGCGGCTCCAAGACCGACAGCACCGGCAATAATGGGTGTGCCGCCTTCGAACTTGTACGGAAGCTCTTTCCAGGTCGAGTCATACAGGCCCACATCATCAATCATCTCACCGCCGAATTCAACCGGCTCCATCGCCTCAAGCAAAGATTTCTTGCCGTACAGGGCGCCGATACCGGTCGGTGCCAGCATTTTGTGGCCGGAAAAGGCATAGAAATCGCAGTCCAGATCCTGGACATCCACCTTCATGTGCGGAGTGCTTTGCGCACCGTCCACTACAATGACTGCACCATGGCGGTGGGCAATAGCAGCGATCTCTTTTACAGGATTCGTAACACCCATTACATTGGAAACGTAAGCGATAGCTACAATCTTGGTCTTATCCGTAATTGTTGATTCCGCGTCCGCAAGCGTCACCGTTCCGTCCTGCTGCAGCGGGATGAACTTCAGGGTAGCCCCTGTCCGCTTGGCCAGCTGCTGCCACGGAATGAAATTACTGTGATGCTCCATCTGGGTGATTACGATCTCATCGCCCTCGCCAACTGCAGCAGGGCCATAGGAGGAAGCAACAATATTCAGCCCTGTTGTTGTTCCGCGGGTGAATATAATCTCCTTGATGCTGCGGGCGTTGATGAATTTTGCTACCTTCTCCCGTGCGCCTTCGTAAGCATCGGTTGCCCGGCTGCCTAACGTATGAACACCGCGGTGCACGTTCGAATTATCCCATTCATAGTAAGCTTTGACCGCTTCAATGACCTGGCGCGGCTTCTGTGAAGTCGCCGCGCTGTCCAGATAAACGAGCGGATGCCCGTTTATCTTCTGGTTCAGGATGGGAAACTGCTCCCGGATATTGCTGCTGATCATTGTCCCAACTTCCTTTCCACAAGAGATTGGAGCTGATTACGCAGTCCCTCAAGTGGAATTTGCGACACGACAGGTGCCAGGAAGCCGTATATGATAAGTTTCTCTGCATCATGCCGTGTAATTCCGCGGGACATCAGGTAATATACCTGCTCGGGATTGACCTGTCCTACGGAAGCGGCATGGCCGGCTGTTACATCATCTTCATCTATGAGCAGGATCGGGTTGGCGTCTCCGCGCGCTTTCGGGCTCAGCATCAGTACTTTTTCAGTCTGCTGGCCGTCAGCTCTTGTAGCACCCTTCTCGATCTTGGTAATTCCGTTAATAATGGAATTGGCTGAATCGCGCATAACCGCACGGGTGATCATGTCACTTGGCGTATTTTTGCCAAAATGCTGTGCCTGGGTAGTGTAATTCAGTTTCTGGGATCCTGTACCTACAGCAATGACTTTGGCATCCGAGCTGGATCCGTTGCCTTTGAGCACCGACTTGGTGTCGCTGGCCGTATCGCCATAGTTCATTTCACCGACAATCCATTCAATGGTGCCGTCATTCTCTACAACCGCCCGGCGGTAAGTAACATCCGTTGTGTCTACGCCCAGCTGATGTACTGTAGCATAACGAACTGTAGCACCGCCGCCGACAAACACTTCAACTGCGCCGTTGTGCAGGCCTGCTTCAGCTTTGTCGGATACATAGTTGTCTACGTAGGTAACAGAGCTGTTGGTATCAGCAACGACCAGAATATGCGGAACAAATGCAGCTTCGGCATCGTCAGTAAGCAATACAGCCTGCAGCGGCGTATCGATAACCACATTTTTGGGAACATAGAGGAATACCCCGCCGTTCCACAGCGCTGCATGCAGTGCAGCAATGGAATGCTCGCCCGGCAGTACAGCCTTATGCAGATAACGCTGTACAAGGTCGCCATGCTCTTTGGCAGCTGTCTGCAGATCGGTGAAGATTACCCCATGCGCAGCCAGCTCAGGTGCCAGGCGGGTGTAGACAACACCTGAATTCTGCTGAATAATCAGGCTGCCTTCCTCCTGGTCCTTAATTAGTGCAGCAATCGCTGCAGGTGCTTCGTTAAGTGCAGCAAGCGGTTTGCTTGCCTTGTAGCTTCCGTAGTTGTTCACGTTCCAGCGGTCAATCCGCGTCTTCTCCAGTTTTGGCAGTTCCAGTTCGGCTGCCAGCGCCAGCGCCTGCAGGCGGCTGTCCTTCAGCCAGCCCGGCTCGCCGCTGCTCTGCGATAGTTCGCTGAGCCGCTCGGCATCCACCGGAAGAATGGTTTGCGTCGTCATAAGTGGTTTTCCTCCTTCCTGGTGTTCTGATTAAGCTTCCTGTCCTACAGTCTCATCTTCAATGCCAAGCTCTTCTTTAACCCATTCGTAGCCTTCTGCTTCCAGACGTTCAGCCAGCTCAGGTCCGCCGGATTTAACGATCCGTCCCTGCATCATGACATGAACATAATCAGGCTTGATGTAGTTAAGCAGGCGCTGATAGTGGGTAATGACCAGGAAACCGCGTTCCGGGCTTCTCATGGCATTTACGCCTTCAGCTACAATCTTCAAAGCATCAATATCAAGGCCGGAGTCGATTTCGTCAAGAATGACGATCTTCGGATCCAGCATCATCATCTGGAGAATCTCATTACGCTTCTTCTCACCGCCGGAGAAGCCTTCATTCAGATAGCGGTGCAGGAACTCCGGATTCATCTCCAGTTCCTTCATCTTTGCTTCCATCTGACGGATGAAGCGGATCAGGGAGATTTCATTGCCCTCTTCACGGCGGGCATTGATTGCGCTGCGCAGGAAGTCGGAGTTGGTTACTCCGGCAATTTCACTCGGATACTGCATAGCCAGGAACAGGCCGGCGCGGGCACGCTCGTCTACCGCCATTTCCAGCAGGTCTTCACCTTCAAGAACGGCTGTACCTTCAGTAACTTCATACTTGGGATGACCCATCAGTGCTGAAGCCAGTGTACTTTTACCGGTACCGTTTGGTCCCATGATGGCGTGAATTTCTCCGCCCTTCATCTGAAGATTAATCCCCTTCAGAATTTCTTTTCCTTCAATGTTCGCTTTCAGTCCCTCAATGACAAAATCTGCTGCCATAATTAATATTCCCTCCACTATTCAATTTGCGAAATCAGAAAGTTGTATTGTCACAGGATTTCCCTGATTGCCAGCACAATTATATTTTATATCATATTGTAATGATTATAAACAGAATCAAACTGATTATCAATGATTCTCACTAATTTTATTACAAAGGCTGTCTTTTTACAAATGCTGCTTTTCAATTTCCACTGCTGTTCTACGTGATCCGACATAGAACAACAGCATGTTATCTGCCCAGCGCTGACAGAATCTCCAGCCTCCGCTGCTCAAATTCGGCATCACTGAGAACCGGTCTCCACTGCTGCTTCGGCGGCACTGTCTCCAGCTCGATCCAGGAGCGGCAGCCTGAGTATTCCGGCAGCACCGGTATGGTTGCCGAAGCTTTGCTCACATATACACGCAGCAGCAGGACATGCAGCGGCTCCTTGGCCTTCCAGCGCAGGCGCTCAGCGGCAAGCTGCCCGCTCCAGATATGGAACGGATACAGCAGTTCAAGCTGCTCCAGGTCGCGGACTTCCATATCGTCAACCGCCTCGGCGTATGCAATCAGCGGTACAGTTCCGCGGCCCGCCGCATCATCAGCCTGAGTCTGGGCAACCAGCGGGCGGTAAGGCTCCTTCAGCAGCTCTGCACGCTGATGCTCGTAGGTAGGATAAAGAAAGAAGGAATGGCTTTTCAGTTCAAAGCGCCGGGTTTCTTCCGCAATCCCCCCTTTTCGCAGCAGGATGATCTGATCTCCCCCGGCCAGGGCATGCACAGCCGATGCCCATTCTTTTAACGCCACAGAATTTATATGCAATTGCAGTCTCCCCTTTCCGGCTCCGGTTACTTAACAGGAGGTTTACTATGGATTATATAACTTGCAGCAGCAGTCTACAAATTGCTTGGATCACACCTGCAGCAGAAAAATCAGCCGTTTAGCGTCATTAATGACGTTTGACCGCAAAAAAATAAAGCCTCCGCAAGGGAGGCCCTATTCCGTTATCCAGCTGTTATACTTTCGCAGTCTTATTGGCCCAGGAAGGAGCGGAGCATCCACTGGTTTTTCTCCAAGTCGCTGCGGATCTTGATGAACAGGTCTGCTGTCGGCTGATCACTGCTCTCCTCGGCCAGCTCAATGCCCTCAGTCAGCTCTTCCGATACAGTCGCGAAGTCCTCGATCAGGGTCTGCACCATGCTGCGGGTGTCTTCTTTGCCTGTAGCTTCCTGAATCGTGCCGATTTCCAGATATTCTTTCATCGTTGCGGCAGGACGGCCTTTAATGCTGAGCAGCCGTTCAGCCACTTCGTCCATTTTGAGGGTAACATCATCATACAGCTCTTCGAATTTCACATGCAGGGAGAAGAATTGCTCCCCCTTTACATACCAGTGGTAATTATGGATCTTAACATAAAGAATGTTCAGGTTAGCCACCTGGCGGTTAAGTACTTGCTCCAGTGAAGTTGTCTCGACTTTGTTGGTTGCTTTAGCCATTGATAATCCCATCCTTGTCCATAATATTTGCCGGCTGCATGTTCACCTTCCGGCAGCAGTTGTCTATATTCATTGTACCCTTGATTGTCAGGTACGAAACAAATGGAGCCCCGCTGTACTTGGCTGGCCGGGGTCAGAAACAGGCTTTTTCCTCTATGTAGGATGACCATGTAACGCAGCCTTATCCGCTTATGGACAAGGCAGAATAAAAGGGGCCGGAACGGCCCCTCTAAAGCTTTTATCAAAGGTAAACGGTTATGCCTACATCATCAGCAGCAGGGCTTCTTCCCCGGTCATTCCCGGAACGATCCCCAGCTTCTCAGCTTCTATAGTAACGGACTCAAGCGGAGCAGCAAGCAGTTGAGCAAGCGTACGCACACCTACCGCTCTGGCCGCAATAATCTTCCGCTCACCCAGCCTTTCATTAAGCAGTCCTACATCGAGTGCTCCGCACATAATATATCCCCGGTCTGTGCTTACGGTAAGCAGAGTTGTTTTGGGCAGCTTTACTTCGACTCCGACCAGCGTATGACCGCCTACTTGAACAGGCTCCAATGTCACCACTTTGCATTTCCTCCTTATTATCACATTTACGATGTATGTGTATGCACCGCGCCGGGACACGGTGTGGACGTATGGACCAAACGGCCTATAAAATCCACGATTTTCTGCTCTTTCATTTAGACAAACAAGGGTATGCTTATTAGAGGTTTAGTGGTATAGTTTTACTTGGCTTACGAATTGATTTGATGAAAAAGCTGGGGGATTTATGGACAAGAAACTGCAAAATACGGACGGTAATTATTTGTTTAACGTCGACATCCTGATTAACGCCCGTACCAACCCGCTTGCTCTGCAATATCTGCTGGAAATGCTGAACAGCAACAGCGATAAGGTTACGGACTTTAAAATCGTTTCGGGTCTTGAGCTGGGAAGAAGCATTGATGCGCTCCTCCGCTCAGCCAAAGCCGCTTTAAATCAGGAGACTCCGCAGCCGGTTCCATTCAAATTGCCGTTGAAGCCGGCGCTTGAGAAAACCGTAGCGGAGAAAGCTGTGATTGAAAAGGCCGAGAAACCAAGCCCGGTTAAGCCAGCCTCTGAAGATGCTTTTGCCAAGATCAGGCAATACATTCAGAATAACCAGCTGGTCCGTTTAAGGACAAACAGGCCCGGCAAGCAGGTATCCATGCCCTGCCGGATTCTAAATTTCGATGAAGCCGCCTCTACGATCAGCGTCTATCATGTCGACGAAAAACAAGTGTATACCTTTAAAATTTATGAAATTGATGAATTTGTGTAAGGGTATTCTTTACAGCAAACTGCAAAAAAAAGCACCTCCCGCGAATCAGTGTACGGGCAGGTGCTTTTTTTTTGCGCTGTTGGAGTCAGCTGCCGGGATTAGCCCTTGCGGGACAGGGCTTCCCAGGCCAGACTGACCCATCCGGCGATGAAGCATACGCCGCCTAAAGGGGTAATAGCCCCCAGGATGCTGATACCGGAAATACTGAGCACGTACAAGCTGCCGGAGAACAGGACGATTCCCGCGATAAGCAGCCAGCCCGCCCAGCGCAGCCGGGTACTCTCTCCCCATTGGCCGATCAGCACGGCAATAACAAGAAGGCCAATGGCATGAGCCATGTGATAATGAACACCTGTCTCGTAAACTGCCAGATGCTCGCTGCTGATTACACTTTTCAGCATATGAGCGCCGAAGGCGCCAATCATTACCGAGAGCATGGCCAGCAGGGCTCCCCAGGCCATAAATTTTCGCTGCATTGCAGTCACAACTCCTCTTCATTAAGCTCACCTTATCTTAACTTATGGATGCCTGTGAATTCCAGCTCGGGAGACTTCCGGATTATTCGCGGTTAATTCTTGCTTTTACAGCTGTATTGTGAAAAAGTGGAACTATAAAGTATTCATCCCATCACAAGGAGTGCTAAGTATGGAATCCAATTACCCGTCCAAAACAGACCAGCCGGCATATCCGCCGGATACACCGCTGAACGCCGCAGGTATGCCGGCAGAAACAGAACCAGAATATGTGTTTCAGGAGAACAAACGCGACTACAAGCATTCCGGACCCGGCATCGCCTCGTTCATCATTGCCCTGGTTACTGTAATCGGCTATGCCATTTCCTTTGTCTATGCAGGCATGCAGGCTACTACAATCCTCAGCGGCAGTAATGATGTTATCAACGACTCTTCGCAGGCTATCATGCTGCTCGGATTGACTGTGTTGATTCTGGCTGCTGTTAATGTCATTGGTGCCGTTACCGGCATTATCGGACTTACCCTCCGCAGACGCAAAAAAGTATTTGCCATTATCGGTACCGTTATCAATGCGGTGATTCTGATTCTGTTCATGCTGTTGATTGCTACCGTGCTGGTGAACGCGGGAGCCTGATCGTTAACCCTGTTCCATAAGTGCAGAAAAGAGCCGCAGCGGATGAAACCGCAGCGGCTCTTGTTGCGTTATCTGGCTGTTAACGGTTCACAAGCGAATCAAGCGAGGCATATACATGCGGCCCGAACCCTTCCGAAGCTTCACGCTGCGGGATGTTCAGCCGGATGATATAGCCTTGGCCGTCAACCTCCTTTACGATATACTGGTCGGTTAGTCCCGGGCCCATCGCTGTAAGGTACAGCCTCACGCCGGACATCCATTGCTCCCGCTCATCCTGGCTCAGGTTGATAACCTCGCCAACAGCCGAAAGCGCCTCGCGTCCTTCAGCTTCCAGCGCATCGAGGTTGAAATCGGAAGGCAGCTTGGTAATGTCAGCATAATAACCCGGATCGACCTTCATTGCCAGCCTGCCTGCGGCCCGATCAAAGGTAAAGATATCAAAGACATAAAGGGAATAGCCGTCTCCTTCCGCCAGCGCTGCCGCTTTCTCCTCCTCCATGCCTTCCAGGGTAAGCTTGAATACCCTGGTTGACGGCAAGGCTTCTCCGGAAGAAGCTTCCCCCCCGTCAGCCTTCTCCAGTCTGGAGAGCACCCGCTGTACAATGGCGGGATCGCCCTCCACCGGTTTTTCCACATATTCAATAATCACTGTATCATCCATTTCCAGCAGGGCAGGCGCTTCTTCTGTACCTGCTCCAAGTTCAAAGGCAGTCGGCCCTTCTTCTGTTTCTATCTCCACGGAATGATTGTCAATCTGGCCGATATAGGTACCCGTACCTTGAATGGCCTGCACGGGCTCTGACACAGGCGCCGGGGAAGGCGAGGCTGCCGCGGCTTCTGTCTGCACAGGGGCAACCGTTGCTGAGGGCTCGCCGGGCGCTTCTGCCGGGCTTTGGCCCCCGCAGGCTGTAATGGCCAGCATCAGGACAGCAACTGCTGCAGCTGCCGGTAAAGAACGTTGTAGTCTCATGTTGACGGCCTCCTTAGGTTTGCAGATCTGTAATACACTACCCTTATTAACGTTTAACCCGCTCAATGGGTTGCATAAACTTGTTCTGCTTCCATCGGGAATAGATGCCTCTTTGCCAAGCAGATCCTATTTAATCTGCACTGTAAGCCACAGCACCGTTAATTACGGTCATCCGCGCTTTAACCTTAAGCAGTTCCTCCGTATCTCCCAGGATATCACGGTCTGTCACTGTAAAATCTGCCCGGTAGCCGGGAGCGATACGCCCCCGTTCCGCTGACTCCCCGGCTGCAGCAGCACTGCCTTCCGTGAACAGGCGGAGCGCTTCCTGCGGACTCAGCTTCTCTTCAGGCAGATAACCCCCGTGATGCTCGCCCGGCCTGCACCGGGTAACAGCCGCATGCATGCCCAGGAACGGGCTCAGCGGCTCGATCGGGGCATCGCTGCCTCCGGCGCAGGGAATGCCTGCGGCCAGGAGCTTTTTCCATGCGTAGAGATGGCCGGTCCGCTCAGGGCCGACCCGGTCCAGCACCCATGGAAAGTCGCTCGCGACAAACCGCGGCTGAATGTCGGCAATCAGCCGCATGGCGGCCATCTGCTGAACGAGGCTGCTGTTCAGCACCTGGGCGTGAATGAACCGGTCCGGGAGCGCCGCGTCCGGTGCAAGCGGCACATGCCGCATCGCGGCCAGCGTCACCCGCGC
The DNA here is from genome assembly GCF_038595055.1 of Paenibacillus sp. FSL R7-0345. NCBI lineage: Bacteria > Bacillati > Bacillota > Bacilli > Caryophanales > Paenibacillaceae > Paenibacillus > Paenibacillus sp. FSL R7-0345. Next base: position 2,205,865 of record NZ_CP152002.1, on the reverse strand, counting down.
CGCCGCATCGCCGATGGCATGCACCGCCACCGGATACCCCAGCCTGCGGGCTGAGCTGACGATATCATTCAGCCCCTGCCGGGAATGGATCGCGATGCCTGAGGTTTCAGGCGCATCGCTGTAAGGCTGCTCCAGCAGAGCCGTCCGCCCGCCGATCGCTCCGTCAGCGAACAGCTTGACTGCGCCAAGCCGCAGCCATTCATCCCCGCTGCCTGCGGCCAGCCCCAGCTGCTCCACTTCCTGCAGATAGGCATAGTAGAGCAGCTGATGGGTACGGAACAGCAGCCCTTCTTCGCGCAGCTCGCGGTGAATGCGCAGCATCGTCCCTACGCTGCCCAAGAGACGCAGGTCCTCGGTATGGACCGCAGTCAGCCCCAGCGAAAGCGCGTCCGTAATGCCGCGGCGCACCGCCTGTTTCAGGACGGCATAATCCGGGGCCGGCTGCACCTCGTTGAACGGCTGGACGGCGTCCTCGTAGATCCAGCCGTTCAGCTCTCCGCCGCTGTCGCGGCCGTAAGCGCCGGAGGCAAAGTCAGGCGTGGAAGCCGTGACGCCTGCAAGCCGGAACGCCTCGCTGTTGCCCAGAAAAGCGTGGAAGCAGGTCCGGGTCAGGAACACCGGATGCTGCTGCGTCACTGCATCAAGCTCTGAGATGTGCGGAGCGGCGGCAGGAATGAACTCATTCTCGTTCCAGTTGAGGCCGAGAATCCATTCCCCCGGCGGTGTAACCGCCGCCCGCTCCCTGATCGCCCGCAGCATCTCCTCCTTGGAGGCCATACCCGTGAAATCCAGCATGTCCAGCTTCATGCCATGCATGCCCAGATGCACATGCGCATCAACCAGACCTGGCAGGACCTGGCCGCCGTCCCAGTCAATAACCTGCGCACCCCGTCCGGACAGCTGGAGGGACAGCTCACTGCTTTTACCAATGGCCCGGATAAAGCCGTCCTCCACCAGTACAGCATCCTCCCCGGAGTAGCCGGCCGCGCTCAGATTCCCATTTTTGAACAAGGTTAACGCCATTTGTATCCGCTCCTTTAATATTGAAGTCTTTTTGAAATGAATAGGAAGAAAAAGGCTGAAATCCGGTTTCTTCCCCGGCCCATAGGCATCTACCGGAAGCAGGAGCCTGCGGAAATAATACTATAGTGAAGAGCCTTATTTTATCCCCCGAAGGAGTGGTTGCCTTGAAAATCGATATCGGCTGCGGCTCCGCCAAAGAATCAGGTTATCTGGGAATCGACCGGACCCCGTACCCCGGAGTGGATATCGTCTGTGATATTAATGAAGGGATTCCGCTGCCGGACAACACCGCTGAATTCGTCATGGCCAGCCGCGTGCTGCCGTACGTGGACGATCTGATGGCGGTTATGGCGGAAATTTACCGGATCAGCTGTCATAAGGCGGTTGTCTGCATCCTGGCTCCTTATGCGCACAGCTATCCGCACAGCTCCAATCCTTTTTTCAAGCAAAAGTTCGATGAGTATACCCCGCGTTATTTCACAGGCAGCTTTTATCAGCCATCCGCTGGCACGCTCTCGCCGGCATTGCCCGATTATCCGTCTCCTGCACCTCCGTTTGATTACCGGCTGCTCCGGATGGAGCTATTCTACCAGTATCCTTTTGACCAGTCGCTGTATGAAACGGAAGAGCTGGATATCCTCAAAACGCTTCAGGCGAATGTCGTTCATGAAATTATGTACCATTTCGTCGTGGTCAAGAAGGAGATCGCCTATGCCGAGCTGGAAGCGATGAGCCGTACCCCTTATCCGGAGCCGCATATTCTGCTGGACCGCAGACGCCTCGCCAGACTTAGAGAAGAACAGATGTAGGACTGCTGCCGCCGTAACGCAAACTGTCCTGTATATTTCAAAAAAGTTGCTGATGGACAAACAAGTAACCTCTCACTCCCTCATAGGCTAATATATCACAAGAAAGATGGCACATCGTCTCTGCAGGTGACGGTCTGCTTTTTTTCGTTTCAGCTTATGGGCAGTTTCATTAAAAGGAGGTGAAAATTATTCCTCTAGTCGTCCGGTCTACAATCAATGCAACAGGTGCAATAACGTTTACAGGCAACACGCTCGGCTTAAGCCGTTCGGATACTATAGGCGTGCCCGGAACACAGGACAGTATAGGCGCCTTCAGTACAGTTAATACCGCCTCTGTCTTTGGTACTTATCCTGCCGGAACGACCAGCCTTTATCAGAGCAACAGCTCTGCAGCCATTCTGACCATTCCCGCCGGAAGTACGGTGCTGTATGCTGAACTGATCTGGGGCGGCTCCTATATTAACGGTTCCGTCAATCTTAGCGCGGCCATCAATAACCCGGTTTCGCTGACAACACCGGCCGGCAATACGGTCAGTGTGTCTCCGGATCCGGCCACCAATAATACGGTTGATCTGGGCGGCGGGGCTGCAGCTTATGTGCGTTCCAATAATGTGACCAGCACCATTCAGGCAGGCGGAGCAGGGACTTACATTGTTGGCGGGGTAGTCGGCACCATTGTCATCTCCGGTGATTCGACAGCCAATCATGCCGGCTGGACGCTTGGCGTTATCTATCAGAACCCGAACCTGCCCTTCCGCAACATGTCTCTCCGCGCCGGAGCAGTACTGGTCCAATCCACTTCAGCTCCTGTCGTCACTACGATTACCGGCTTTGCCACCCCTGTATCCGGGGCGCTCGGCGGACGTATTCTGTTCAGCGCGCAGGAAGGGGATGCCAACCGGTCCGGTGACCAGGCTTTGTTCGGCCCTACATCCGCTACCCAGGTGGCATTGTCCGGGCCTAATAACTTTGCCAACAACTTTTTTGCCTCACAGATTAACAATGATGCCGGCGCGCTGAATACCACCGGAACCTTCGGCAACCGCAACCAGACCAACGGCAGTCCGGGCAGTAATATTATCGGCGGCCGTCAGGGCTGGGATATCACCAATGTTGATGTGTCAGCCAGGCTGGTTAATAACCAGTCTTCCGCCCTGCTGACGCTGACAACTTCAGGTGATGCCTATGTAGTTAATGCAAATGCACTGCAGATTGATATCAATGCTCCCAAAATCAGTCTGACCAAAGGGTCCAATGTAACGGGAACGATTGTCGGTGACACCGTAACTTATACTGTAACTGTCAGCAATACCGGTACAGCCAGTGCCGCCAGTGTTGTGCTGTCGGATACTATGCCGCCCGGGCTGACCTTTGTTCCCGGAAGCGTCGTCGTTGCCGGGGTATCCAGGCCCACTTTTGATATAACAGCAGGTATTCCCTTAGGCTCGCTTGCGCTCGGCACCTCTGTGACCATTACATATCAGGCGAGGGTCACTTCACTGCCTAACCCGCAGTTTGTTCCGAATGCCGCCAATGCGGCGTTTACGTTCCAAAGTGTGGCCGGCGGCCCGATTGTATCCGGTGTTATTCCGTCTAATACGAACACGCTGCCGGTATACTCTCCCGTACTGGGACTTGTTAAAAGCGCCAACACCACCAATGCCACCGTCGGCGATCAGATTACCTACACGATACAGATCTCTAATACCGGGAATATCGGGGCAACCACTACCCTGACTGATAATATCCCGGCAGGCAGCACCTATGTCCCCGGCAGCTTCACTGTTAACGGCACGCCTGTAGCCGGAAATCCGGCCACCGGGATTCCGATCGGCACCATTGCCGCCGGAGGAAGCTCAACCGTGCAGTTCCGGGTTGTGGTGAACAGCCTGCCGTCACCGCCCCAGCTTGTTGACCAGGCAACCGCTGCCTACACCTTCCTGGTGCCTGACGGCCGGACCGTTTCCGGTTCTGCCGCTTCAAATACACTGACTATACCTGTAACCCTGCCTAACGTAGCCGTTGTCAAAAGCGCCAGCCTGCCTGATGTTGCTGTTGGAGACACCTTGCTCTATACCTCGGTCATCAGCAACAACGGCATTGCTGCCGTCAGCAATGTTGTGCTGTCCGATCCGATCCCTGCCGGCAGCACCTTTGTACCGGGCAGTGTGGTTGTAGCCGGGACAGCCCCGCCGGCTGCCGATCCGGCTTCAGGAATTACGGTCGGAACCATTGCCGCCGGCGCCAGTGTCACTGTCACTTTTCAGGTGAGCATTACTTCAGTCCCGGCAGGCGCCCAGCTCTCAAACCGCTCCTCGGCCTCCTACAGCTCCGGGGCGTTCACTGCCATTACACAGTCCAATATTGTAACAACCCCGGTCTTCCAGCCGGTGATCACTATCGTAAAAAGCGCCAGCCCCTCCAGTGCTACCGTCGGAGGCAATGTCCTCTACACGCTGCAGGTAAGAAATACAGGTAACATTGCTGCAGTTGTTACACTAAGTGATAACATTCCAGCGGGCTCATCTTTTGTTCCCGGCAGTGTTATTGTAAATAATGTCGTCCGTCCGTCGGATTCCCCGCTCACCGGGATTCCGCTGGGATCTGTAGCGCCGGGAGCTACTGTGACGGTAACCTTTCTGACTTCGGTACAGTCACTTCCGTCACCGGCGGTATTAACGGACCAGGGCAGCAGCAGCTATACCTATCAGCTGCCCAGCGGCCGTTCCCTGGCCGGCACAAGCGTATCCAATACGGTAAGCATTCCGGTCTCTGCGCCTAATATTAATCTGCTGAAAAGCGCCAGCCTGACTGCCATTGCCGTCGGAGAATATATCACCTATACCGTTTCTCTCTCCAATCCAAGCGGTGTCGCCGTCAGCAATGTCGTCCTGTCTGATCCGATTCCGGCCGGAGGGGCATTTGTGGCCGGAAGCACCACTATTAACGGTACTGCGGCGCCTTCGGCTAATCCCGGTGCCGGCATCAACCTGGGAACCATCGCTGCAGGCGCTACTGTTGTCGTCACCTTCCAGGTCAATGCAACCTCTGTACCGCCGTCAGGACAGCTTAGCAACCGGGCCAGCGCGTCCTTTACCGCCGGCTCATTCAGCGGTACGGCGTTGTCCGGTACCATCAATACACCTGTCTTTACGCCCGTAATCAGTCTGGTCAAAAGCGCAAATGCCGCCCAGGCTTCTGTGGGCAGCTCCTTGTCCTTCTCCATTATGGCCAGCAACACAGGCAATATCGCCGCTACACTGAACCTGACCGATAGCCTGCCGCCTCAGGTCACCTTTGAGCCGAACAGTGTCATCGTCGGCGGCACACCGCTGCCGGGCTATGATCTGGTGAACGGCGTGCCGGTCGGCCCGCTTGCCCCCGGCGACAGCGTCACGGTGAGCTTTCTTGTCACCGTCACAGCCCTGCCGCCGAACCAGCAGCTGCTGAACTCTGCAGCAGCCTCGTATACCTTCACCCTGCCGGATGGCCGGCAGCTTGGAGGGAACACCGTTTCGAACACGCTGGCTGTTCCTGTCTCCGCACCCAATATCAATGTTGTCAAAAGCGTCAATGCCATCGACGCCGTCACAGGCGACATCCTGACCTTCACCTCCGTGCTGACGAACACCGGTATTGCTGCTGTCAATAACATCATTCTCAGCGATCCTCTGCCTGAGAATGCAGTCTTCATTCCCGGAACCGTAATTGTAGGCGGCGTCTCCCAGCCGCTATCAGTTCCGTCCACCGGCATTCCAATCGGCAGTCTGGCCCCAGGGGCAACAGTTGCCGTAACATTCGAGGTGAGGATTACAATGCCGATTCCTTCACAGATTAATAACCAGTCAACCGTCAGCTTTACCTCAGGGGTCTTTTCCGGTTCATCCAGTTCCAATGTAACGACCACCCCGGTCATACAGCCGCAGATCTCGCTGGTAAAAAGCGCAAATGATCTAAACGCAACCGTCGGCGATACGATTATTTATACCGTCGTCGTCAGCAACACCGGTAATCTGGCAGCAAACGTAACCCTGACCGACAATATCCCGGCAGGAACCACCTTTGATCCGAACAGTGTCATTGTCGGCGGCTTTCCGCAGCCGGGTTCGGCCCCTGACACCGGGATCGCCGTAGGCACCGTCGCTCCCGGAGCCAGTGTAACGGTCAGCTTCACTGTGTTTATCGTCTCCCTGCCGAACCCGCAGCAGCTCGTCAACCAGGCCAGCTCCACCTTCACCTTCACACCGCCGGACGGCCGTCTGCTGACCGGAACAGCAGTATCCAATACCGTAACCATCGCTGTATCTGCACCAAACCTTGCCTTAGTAAAAAGCACCACCTTCACCGCCGCCGCACTCGGCGACACCATCCCGTACACGGTGACGATTACCAACAACGGGATCGATCCGGTCAATAATGTGCTGATTAATGATCCTACGCCTGACGGTACCACCTTTGTAACCGGCAGTGTGGCTGTCAACGGCGTACCTTTTCCAAATGCCAATCCGGCTACTGGAATAGCCATCGGTACACTGGCAGCCGGTTTCGTCGCAGTGGTTACCTACAATGTACGGGTAACCTCCGTACCGGCTGACGCCTCAATTGATAACCAGGCGACTGTAACTTATACCTCAGGGGTATTCTCAGGTTCAACCTGGTCAAATCCAGTAGCTGTGCCCGTCTTTCAGCCAAATATTGCTGTCGTCAAAAGTGCCAGCACCCTCAATGCTACAGTCGGCGATACGGTAACCTACTCACTGACTGTAAACAATACCGGAAACTATCCTGCCGCTCTGACCGTGACCGATAACATCCCTGCCGGCACAACCTTCGTACCGAACAGCGTGCTGATTAACGGCTTGCCGCTGCCGCAGGCTGATCCTGCTGCCGGAATTGCTGCCGGGACTATTCCTGCCGCTGGAACCGTAGTGGTACAGTTCTCGGTTGTTATTACCTCTCTTCCTTCACCGCAGCTTCTGGTCAATCAGGGAACAGCCGCTTATACCTTCACCTTACCGGACGGACGGACACTCAGCGGGTCGGCGACGTCGAATACGTTCACCATTCCGGTGTCCAACCCGAATCTGGGCGTGGTCAAGAGTACCGCTACTACCGCTACGACTGTTGGAGATTCCATCACTTATACAGTAGTTTTGACCAATAACGGGATCGCCACTGTCAATAATGTTGTGTTCACAGATGCGCTTCCAGCGGGAACTGCCTTTACAACTGGTAGTGTGCTGGTGGACGGCGTGCCGCGTCCGGGCGCCTCACCATCTACCGGCGTGAATATCGGCAGCATTGCACCCGGCACTTCTGTCACAGTTGCCTTTACAGTCAGCGTAACTTCACTGCCGGCAACCGGACTGCTTAACAATCAGTCCTCCGTCAGCTTCACTTCCGGAGCGCTTGCCAATGCAGCCTTCTCCAATATTGTTACTACACCGGTTTATCAGCCGATTGTCGCCGCCGTTAAATCATCCAACGTCACCAGTGCAACTGTCGGTGATACCATTACTTATACTGTTACTGTTAATAATTCCGGCAATTATCCGGCCACAGGCACTTTGACGGATACGATTCCTGCCGGTACCGTCCTTGTAGCCAACAGTGTCCTGGTCGGCGGCCAGCCGGTTCCGGGCAGCGATCCGGCCACCGGTGTTCCGCTCGGCACCATTGCCGCAGGGGCTTCCCTGACCGTTACCTTCTCTGTGTTGATCGATACCCTGCCGCCAAGCCAGCAGCTGAGCAATCAGGCTATTCTCTCCCTGGCTTATACGCTGCCTGACGGCCGGACCTTCAACCAGACTGCAGCCTCCAACATTAATCTGATTTCGGTATCTTCACCTAACGTTGCGGTCGTCAAAAGCACTGCCGTTATCGATGCCGTCATCGGTGATACCGTTCCATACACAGTCGTCGTCACCAATAACGGGATCGCGCCGATCAACAACGTCGTGCTCAGTGACCCGATACCTGCAGGTGCTTCCTTTGTCACCGGCAGCGTAAATGTTGACGGTACCCCGGTACCGGGAGCTAATCCGGCTAATGGTATCGCAGTCGGCACGATTGCACCGGGAGCTTCGTCCACCATTACCTTCAATATCCTTGTTAACGCACTGCCTGCAAGTACCGTCCTGAACAATCAGGCTTCGGTAAGCTTCACCTCCGGCGCATTCTCCGGTGCATCCTATTCCAACAACCTGATTACACCGGTATACCAGCCGTTCATCAATGTCGTTAAGAGTGCAGATACAGCTAACGCCACTGTCGGCGATACAGTCACTTACTTCCTGAATGTGAACAACACAGGCAACCTGCCGGCCAATGTCACTGTAACAGACGCGATTCCTCCTGGCGCTGTATTTGTGCCAAACAGCGTTCTGATCAATGGCGTACCGCAGCCGGGTGCAGATCCAACGGCGGGAATCGCCGTAGGTACGGTTGCAGCCGGAGCCAGCGTTACCATAACCGTTACGCTGCAGGTAACCGTGGCCTCCCTGCCTTCACCGCAGCAGCTCGTCAACCAGGCGGCGGCCACCTTCACCTTCACTCCGCCGGACGGACGTCTGCTTTCCGGTTCCTCACTGTCCAACGTGCTTGTGATTCCGGTATCTTCTCCGGATGTTACAGCAGTTAAGAGTACTCCGGCAATAGATGCGGTGGTCGGCGACATCATCAATTACACAATCGTTGTCACCAACAACGGTATTGTTGCGGTCAATAATGTTGTACTGGTCGACCCGATTCCGGCAGGCAGCCAGTTCGTCATCGGAAGCGTGGCCGTTGACGGCGTTCAGCGCCCGACTGCCAACCCTGCGGCCGGTATCGTAATCGGCACGATTGCAGCCGGAGCTTCATCAACCGTAACCTTCCAGGTACAGGTAATCGCCATATGACACCCGGACCGAATCTGCAACCCGTCGTGACGAATCAATCCATGGTGCTGTTCAGCTCAGCGGCGGGGATTGACGGAATTACTTTTTCCAACACCGTCAATACCCAGGTTGTAGGTCCTGTTCTCTCTCTGGCCAAAAGCGCAGACAAAACCAGTGTTTCCCTCGGGGAAACACTGGTTTATACCATCACGGCAAGCAACAGCGGCAATCTTCCTGCGCTGGTTACCGTTATGGATGCCCTTCCCGCAGGGGTATCGTTTATTGCCAACAGCGTCATAAGAGATGGTGTGCCGCTGCCCGGTGTATCTCCAGAAGGCGGCATTCCGCTTGATGCGGTTGCCCCGCAAAGCCAGGTTACCGTAGCCTTCCAGGTGATCGTCGTTTCGCTTCCGCCGTCACTTGAGCTGCAGAATGCCGCAACCGGCCAATACTCCTTTCTTACTGCGGGCGGCAGAATGATACAGGGGGAAATCCGCTCGAACATTGTCACAGTACCTCTGCTGTCCTATCAGCTCTCCATTCTGCTTACTGTCAACACCCCGACCTCCTTCATCGGAGATGTGATCACCTACACGCTCCTGCTGAGAAACGAGGGGGTACGGCCTTTAGCCGCTGTTTCTGCAGTCATCCCTGTGCCGGAGGGGACCGTGTTTATCCCCGGAAGCGTAATCGCCGGCGGAGTCTATTCACCGGAAGCGGACCCTGCTGCCGGCATTCCGCTGGGAACCCTGGCCGCCAGCGCCGCTGCGGAAATCTCCTTCCGGGTACGGGTCAGCACAGTCCCGCCGGAATCCGTACTTGTAACGAATGCGGCACTCTCCTACGTCGTCGACGAGGATCCCGAATTGGTGGAAAGCAACACAGTAAACGTGGCCGTTGTGCAGGCAGGCATCAATGTCAGTCTTAAGGTAGACCGGCACAGTGCCACTCCGGGCGATAACCTGCGCTATGAATTTACAGTTACCAACAGCGGCAACCTGGCTGTTGAAGCCGTTCTTGCCGATACTATCCCCGCCGGTACCCTGTTTATCTGGGACAGCATACAGGTAAACGGGGTGCCCCGGCCGGGTGTCCGTCCCGGGGAGGGCATTCCGCTTGGCACCTTAAGACCGGGAGCCATAGTTCATGTAGGGTTTCTCGTGTCTGTACCCGCCGCTACCGATATCCGTGAGCTGCCGGCAATCCGCAACCAGGGGAGTGCCGGATATACCTATACACTGCCGGACGGCCGGAATGTCAGACAGTATTCCCGGTCCAACACCGTGATTACCCTGCTGTACGCCCCGATTATCACCATTCAGATGACCGGTGAGCCGCCAATTGTCGAACATGGAAGCATTGCCGAGTTCAATATCCATGTAATGAACAGCGGAAATTATCCTGCTGATGTAACCGTAATCCGGATTGTGCCGCAGGGCACGGTTATTGAACCGGATATTGTAACGATCAGCTCAGTCACGGTACCTGGCAATTCATACAGCGGCGCTGTACCGCTCGGTGTTCTTGAGCCGGGACAGACGGTCCACCTGACCTACAGGGTCAGAATCAATATCGATTACATGGGCAATACCCTCCAGGGCTATGCAACAGCACTGTATACGTATACCATTGAAGACCGCCGTTATTCAGGTGAAGCAAGATCCAACGCTTACCGCCTGATTATTGAAGAGATCAGCGAGTAAAGACAGTTCACATATCCCCCACTCCCATGAATATACTTTAGTTACAACCCTTTCAGCGGACTAAGGCTTGTGCATCGACTGAATTATATTTCATGGGAGGTGGTCATCCTGCCGCAATCACCGGAACCGTACGCGTTTGTAGTCTCAAAAGAAGACTGGTCCCTGCACCGTAAAGGCCATCAGGATCAGGAACGTCACCAGCAGAAGGTCAGGGAAGCCATTAAGGATAATCTGCCCGACCTTGTTACCGAAGAGAACATTATCATGTCCGACGGCAAGCAGATTGTAAAAGTACCGATCCGCAGTCTGGATGAATACCGGATTATTTATAACTTCCGCAAACAGAAACACGTCGGCCAGGGCGACGGCGACAGCCAGGTGGGCGATGTGCTCGGCCGTGATTCCCAGTCCTCCCAGCCGGGCAAAGGCGACAAGGCCGGTGATCAGCCGGGCCAGGACACGGTTGAGGCGGAGGTCAATCTGGAGGATCTGGAGGATATTCTGTTTCAGGACCTGGAACTTCCGCATCTGGCCCCCAAGGATAAGGAAGAGATCGAGGTCAAATCCATTGTATTCAACGACATCCGTAAAAAAGGCATGATGTCGAACATCGACAAGAAGCGTACCCTGCTGGAGAACCTGCGGCGTAACGCCAGCAGCGGCCGGCCGGGCATCCACAGCATCAGCCCGGATGATCTGCGCTACAAAACCTGGGATGATATTACGATCCCCCACTCTAATGCCGTTATCATTGCAATGATGGATACGTCGGGCAGTATGGGTACCTTTGAGAAGTATTGCGCCCGCAGCTTCTTTTTCTGGATGACCCGCTTCCTGCGCCGCCAGTACGAGAAGGTTGATATCGTCTTCCTGGCCCATCATACCGAAGCCAAGGAAGTCAGCGAGCATGATTTCTTCACCCGGGGCGAGAGCGGCGGCACGATCTGTTCCTCGGCCTACCAGAAGGCGATTGAGATTATCGACAGCCGCTATCCGCCGGCAAAATATAATATCTACCCGTTCCACTTCTCCGACGGCGACAACCTGACCTCGGATAACGAACGCTGCGTCAAGCTGATCGGCGAGCTGCTGAAGCGCAGCAACATGTTCGGCTATGGCGAGGTGAACCAGTACAACCGCAGCAGCACGCTGATGTCCGCCTACCGCCATATGAAGCAGGAGCAGTTCATGCATTATGTCATCAAGGACAAAAAAGAAGTGTATCAGGCGCTCAAGACCTTTTTTGGCAAAAGAACTCCGGTGAAGTAAGCTCAGTTACGATAAAAACACAAACCTCCTCCCTCTGCGGATGAGGTTTTTTGCTGTGCTGTTGCCTGTTGACATCTATATCGGCAGACGATATAGTCAATATATCGGTTGACGATATAACGTAAAACGTTATAGCGCCGAACGGTATAGCAAGAAGAGAGGTGAACGGGAGTGCCGGATAACAAAGATTACGGAGCTTTAACAGAAGGCGTATATTATATTCTCTTATCCCTGTTCACCCCGATGCACGGCTACGGCATTATGCAGAACGTGAAGCTGCTGAGCAATCAGCGGGTTGAGCTGGGCGCAGGCACATTATACGGTGCGCTGAGCACACTGGTGGAACGGGGCTGGATCGAGCTGCTGCAGGGGGAGCAGGATTCCCGCAAGAAGGAATACCGGATTACAGAGGACGGCCGGACTGCTGTCCGGACTGAGATGGCCAGACTTGAGGAGCTGCTGGCAAACGGTAAAAAGCTTATAGGAGGCGAACCGGAATGAGTCTCGTAAAACGCAGATTTTTCAGTGATTTTGAAAAAGAAGAGCAATGGCTGAATGAGATGGCCGCCCAAGGGCTCGCGCTAAGCGAATACTCCTTGGCACGTTACACATTTGAGGAAAGCGGCAAGGGAGAATATATCTACCGTATTGAGCTGCTGAAGAATGATCCGAAGGGAGCCGAGGCTGCTGAATATCTGCAGTTTATGGAGGAGGCCGGAGCGGAGCAGGTGCCCACTGGCAACTGGTTATGGGGCAAGCTGAAATACAATAACCTGCGCTGGGTAATCTTCAGAAGGAAAGCGTCCGAGGGCGCATTCACCATCTATTCCGATATTGATTCCAAAATCAAACACTATAAAAGAATTAACAGTCTATGGCTTTCCGTGGCGGTGATGGAGCTGATTGTCGGCTTTTTCAATATATCCCTCATGTTCGTGAACAATCCTACTGCCATTAACCGGATTAACCTTGTCGTAGGCCTGCTGCTCATCGTTCTGGGCGTATTCTTTCTTTGGATCAGTATGCCTATCCGCAAAAAGATTACCAAGCTGCAACATGACCAGCTGATCCGGGAGTGAGATATCCGTCAAGGCAAAGTTCTCTCATGTAAAAAAAGACCGAAAGCAGACGTCCCTGCCTCCGGCCTTCTATTCGATTTAATGCACCTTCTCGCGGTCCTTGCCCTTGTCGGATTCACCGGCATTTTTATTGGCGGCATCGCGGTCCTGCTGCATTTCCTCCACTGTTTTCACTTTGAGGCGTGCAGCTCCCTCATTGTCTGTACGTGTAGGGATCAGATTCCCTGAAGCCAGACGTTCCTTGGCAGCAGCAATTGCCGTCTTATATTGCGGAAGCCACTGCTCCCCGGCAACTAACATTTCGTCGACCATCTGCCAGATTTCCTTCGGATTGCAGACTGCCCCGACCAGCGGGTCCATCATGAACGCCTGACGCAGCAGCTGGTCGTCCCCGTGCACGGCTGCCTCCACCGCCAGACGCTGTACCGATATGCTGACGTTGCAGACAGCGGCCGGACCGAGCGGCAGCCCGCCGACCAGCGGCATCGAGATCCCGTTATGATCCACATAGCCCGGCGCTTCAATAATGGCATCGTCCGGCAGGTTGGCGATTACGCCATTGTTCACAACATTGAAGTGTCCCCGGTACACCCGGCCGGTCTCCAGTCCTTCTATAATATAGGAGCCATGCTCTTCCCCGCGGTGCTCCGCCGTATACTCCAGTGCCGGGTCCTTCATCCAGTTAGGAAAATCAGTCTCGAACCAGTTACGCCCTTCCGTACACACCCGCAGGTATCCGCCTGTTTCACCGTTAATCCAGCTGCCGAGATCGATCCAGTCCATAATTTCACCGCTGCGCTTGCGGTACCACGGCACATATTCGCTCAAATGGCCGTTGGATTCCGTACTGTAGTAGCCGAACCTGCGCAGCATATCAATCCGTACCTTTTCTGTCCGGCTGAATTCCGGATGACGCTCAAAGGCTTCCAGCAGGCCTGCTGTCAGATCCTTGCCTTTATGCTTCGCCGAGATATACCAGGTCTGATGGTTAATGCCCGCACAGATAATGTCCACCTCGGATTTCTCCAGTCCGTAGACTTCAGCGATCTGGTGATGTCCGTGCTGTACGCCGTGGCATAAGCCGATCGTCCGGACGCCGCCGTATTGGTTGCAGGCCCAGGTCAGCATCGCCATCGGATTGGAGTAATTGAGCAGCAGTACATCGGGCGAGGCAACCTCACGGATATCGCGGCAGATTTCCAGCATTTCAGCAATCCCGCGTTGTCCGTACATGATCCCTCCGGCACACAGCGTATCGCCCACACATTGGTCAACACCATACTTCAGCGGTATATCCACATCGGTGGCAAAAGCCTCCAGCCCGCCCATGCGGATTGTACAAAATACGTACTTGGCATCCTTCAGCGCCTCTCTGCGGTCCGTGGTGGGCTTGATCCGGATCGGCAGGCCGTTCTCTGTGATATCCCGCTGGCACAGCTCGGTCACCATCTGCAGATTGTGGTCGTTAATATCCATAAACGATACTTCAATATTGCGGAATTCCGCTACAGTAAGCAGATCTCGCAGCAGTCCGCGGGTGAATCCGATACTGCCCGCCCCGATAAAGGTCACTTTAAAAGACATCGTTATCATCCTCCGTTAAAGGTTATTCTACCTGTCCATTGTAGCAAGGAGACTAACGGAAGCGTAACCAATATCATGACCGGTTTGCAGTCAGACTGTCAACAATCCTCACCTTTCATCCGTAAACGAGCTGATTTCACTCCAGGAATAACGTTCAATGGAGTTGCGGAATTCGACCGGGGTGATGCCGGCATACTTTTTAAACAGCAGATGAAAATACTGCCTGCTGCTGATTCCGACATAGTCAGCAATTTCGGCTACCGGAATCTCGTTCTGCCCGAGCAGCATCTTGGCCTTCTCCATCCGCAGCAGGTTCAGATAATCGGTCAGCGTTCTGCCGGTCTGTGCCTTAAAAATGCGGTGCAGGTATCCCGGGTGTACATTGACAGCCGCTGCGACCTCCTTGACCTGAATGCTGCGGTCATAATTCTGGTGCAGAAACTCGATTGCCCGGCGTACATACAGCTGGGAGGGCTGCTGGCTGGCAATCAGCCGTTCGCGGTGCAGCCTGGACAGCCGGAGCAGCAGCTCAGCGAACAGCAGCTGAACGAGGCTGCCGCCCTCCTTGCCGTACTGATCCAGCTCCAGCACCAGTGCCTTCAGCACATGAAAGACCTCCTCCGGATCAGACAGCACAAGGCTGATGAACGGTTTTTGCAAAAAATCAGCCAGCTCCTCCTCCTCACAGGCCAGCCTGCTGAGTGACGGCGCAACGCCCCTGTACTCCGCAAAGCCAAACTCCACATTCAGCATCCGGCAGCCGCTGCCCGGCTCAACCATCAGCCGGTGCGGGACATTGGCGTCGAGTATAATCAGCTCACTGCGCTTCAGCCTGAACCGATCCGCTTGTCCTGCGCTGCGCACATCGACCGCACAGCTCCCGGAGATGACATACATAATTTCCGTCGAGTTATGCTGATGGAACGGCATCGTATATTGATCCCACTGCTTATAATAGTAGGCAAAAAAATGCGGACTGTATTCCTTCTCAAGCAGAGACTGCTGAAACAGGCTTCCGCTTAGCTCACTCATGCTGTTCACTCCTTTTCAGGCTGCAGACGGTACTTGCAGGTATGCCGCTAGCTTAGCTGCGCTGTACTCCGTACAATACAATATCACCTGGTCAGCAAACAAGCCTCAAATCTGCCGTAATGGTTACGGAGACAGAGGCTTGTTATATTAGGCAAATAGTTCGCTTGTTCCCGGTTCAGCCGTTATTATCCATTTGGGACAGTCAGCCCTCAAAAGAAACCAGCGACTGCTTGAGATTCTCAGCCAGCTCCTCCAGCTTCGCCGAGAGGGCAACCAGCTCCTCGCTGACGATGAATTGCTGCGATGACATCGAGGCCACCTCCTGGGTAGAGGCGCTGGTCTGCTGCACAACGGAGGTGACACTGGCCATGGATTCGCCTAACTGGTGCTGGTAGCTGTCCAGTTCAGCAACGGATGATGATGATTGGCTGATTAACTCAAGCAAAGCCTCCATCTCGCTGCGTACACTCTCAAATATAACAGAAGATTCCCGCACGGATGTAATCTGTTCCCGGAACAGCGGGTCAGCCTCGCTTACGACCTTAACCGTATTTTCAATATGCCGGCTGATCTCTTCTATAATGCCGGAAACAGACTGAATCGACTGGCTGGACTGGTTCGCCAGCCCTCTGATCTCGTTCGCAATGACAATAAACCCTCTGCCGGCTGCTCCTGCCCGGACTGCTTCGATGGAAGCATTCAATGCCAGAATATTCGTCTGCTTGGTGACGGCAATCATCGGACTCAGGATATTGCGGATCAGATGCGTGCTTTCCTGCAGTCTGGCTGAGTTTTCCTGAATCAGATTCATCATCTGCACTGTTGACTCACTTTGGGCTACCAGCATTTTCATCAGCCCGGCTCCCTGCTCACTGACAGCAAGCACCCGCTCCGCAGAGCTGTCCATAATGGTGTTAATCCCGGCCACTTCGCGCATTTTGCCGCCCATCCGCTCCACATTCCGGTTGCCGGCCTCTGCTTCCGCCGCCAGACTGGCTGCACCCTGCGCAATCTCCCCGGTCGCTTCGGCCACCTCTCTCGCGTGGCTTGCGGTTGCCCCGGAAGCTGTGACCAGCTGCTCTGACGTTGCCAGCACTTCCGCAGCCGACCTGCTGCTCTGGCTGGCCAGCAGGGAGATCTGCTCCATCATTTTATTGAAGCTGTGGCCCAGACGCCCGATCTCATCCTGGCCTTTGAAATTTGTCCGTACCTGGAGATTGCCCTGCTCTCCCTCTTCCATCAGCCGGGCCAGCTTGCCCAGCGGACGTCCGATCAGGCGGACAAGAACATAACCGATCAGCAGCGCGATCAGGGCTGCTGCCAGCACTACTGCGAAGGTTATATAGAGCAGCTTGTCAGCCGATTTGGTAAAATCTCTGACCGGAGCGTAGCCGATCAAGGTCCATCCTCCAGTAGCCAGCGGCTGGTAGACTACGAGCTGGGACTTGTCCTGTTCATCATTGGCTGTAAAGGACTGCTCCTGCCCGTCCGGTTGTTCTCCGTTCACCTGTATGTATGAGGCCTGTCCAAGCAGCGCATTCTCCGCTCCATATACAATGCTGCCCTGCGGGTCCAGAATCCGGATCTCCCCGGACTGCCCGATATGCAGATTGGACAGCACATCCGTCAAGGCGCTTCCTTTAATCTCTACCAGCATATAATATTCGGCCGCCGGGTTCTGGATATTGCGCAGCAGCCGGCCCATCGTCATGGAGGACTCACTGTACATTCCGAAGAACCCTTTATCCAGCACGGGGAACCAGACCGGCTGGCCCTTACCCTCATCGATCCTGTTGATTCTTGCCTGAATATCCTCACCGCTGCGGACAGCACTGACTCCAGCCGATTTATAGGATTCTGCATCCACCAGGCTCCGGGAGACGAGCCTTATGGCTACGAGCCGGTCGTCTGACCCTTTTACCGAGTC
This sequence comes from Paenibacillus sp. FSL R7-0345, assembly GCF_038595055.1. Taxonomy (NCBI): domain Bacteria; kingdom Bacillati; phylum Bacillota; class Bacilli; order Caryophanales; family Paenibacillaceae; genus Paenibacillus; species Paenibacillus sp. FSL R7-0345. The sequence continues at coordinate 2,188,561 of NZ_CP152002.1, read as the reverse complement.
GAGTTTACGGCGGATGCGGTCTTCGGCTGCCACCTTGGCCACCGTTCCGGCCTCTGAATTGTTCACCAGCTCCATGTCGGCTTTTAGCGTAGAATCAACAGCAAACTGTCTTGAGAGCGCTTCATATTCCGCAAATAAAAAATCCAGCTTATCCGCTGCCTGAACAATAGACTGCGATGAGGCTGCTGCTACTTCATCCGTAATAATGCCTTTAGCTGCATAATAAGAGGTCAATCCCAGCACGGTGGACAGCAGGACAATGGTACTGAAGAGAATAACAAACAATTTGACGCCTACCGATTTCAATTGTACGTTTCGCGGCCGTTTCATCAGGTTCTCTCCTCATGACAGAAATAAACAGGGTACCCCCTTACTGAACTGCATAAAGGTGTACCCTGTTTTCATGGAAATGTGAAGCTGTAATTTTTATCCCTTGCTGGCGCCGGCGGTCAGACCGTCAACCAGAAGCCGCTGCAGGAATGCGAACAGGATCATAATCGGAACGGAGATCATTACCGCGCCGGCTGCGAACAGCGTAAAGTTCGAATTCTGCTGGCTGTTAACCATATCCCACATGCCGACTGCAACGGTCCAGTTTTCCTTGGTCCGCAGAACCAGCTTGGCGAAGATGAAATCCACCCATGGGCCGACAAACTGGGTCAGTGCCATATAGGTGATCATCGGACGCGATAACGGAAGGATAATCCGGGTAAAAATCCCGAAGTTGCTCGCTCCGTCAATCCGTGCCGCTTCATCCAGCGAACGCGGTATGGTATCCAGGAAGCCCTTGGCTATCAGCGTCCCGCCCAGCGGCGCTCCCGCTGCATATACAATAATCAAAGCCAGATGCGTATCGAGCAGATTAAATTCCTTCAGCAGCAGGTAGATGGCAATCATACTCATGAAGCCCGGGAACATACCGAGAATCAGCAGTGTTGACATCGTAGTCTTGCGGCTTTTGAACCGGAATCTTGACAGAGCGTAGCTTGTAAGCAGTGTTAACAAAACACCGATCAGCATGGAGAATACGGCAATCTTCAATGTGTTGGTGTACCAGGTGCCGAACATGTAAACATCTGAAGTAAACAGCTCTTTATAATGGGAGAGTGTGAACTTCTCAGGAATCAGCGTTTTGCTGTACAGCGATTTACCCGGACGGAAGGAGGCCAAAAGAATCCACAGAGCCGGATACAGCGCTGCAACCGCCAAAACAATCAGAATGATATAGCTGCCAGCCAGGCGTACAAAGTTTGCGAGTTTGCGTCCGATCATTGGATCATATCCTCCTCTTTAAATGACTTGGTCCGGCGGTAATTGTACAGGGAGAATCCGGCTACAATGATAAAGATGATAATCCCGATTGCGGAAGCCATATTATTTTTGTTCTGGTCAGACGTTAGTTTGTACAGCCATGTAACCAGCAGGTCAGTTGAGCCGGCATATTGATAGTTACCGTTAACCGGGCTGCCGCCTGTAAGCAGGTAAATGGCATTAAAGTTATTGATATTACCGGCAAACTGCATAATCAGTGTAGGTGCGGTTGAGAAAAGAATCATCGGCAGTGTGACGATCCGGAATTTCTGATAATTCGTAGCACCGTCTACTTCAGCAGCTTCATACATATCACGCGGAATGGTAGTCAGTACACCCATTACCAGCAGCATGGATACCGGTATCCCTACCCACATATTGACGAGGATAACCGTTACTTTAGCCCAGAACGGGTCGGTCAGCCAAGGCAGTCCGCCAAGCCCGAAATACCCCAGATACTGGTTGATCGGACCAAACTGTCCGTTGAAAAGGTTACGCATAAGCAGCAGCGAGATCATCTGCGGCACAGCATAAGGAACAATCAGAATAATTCTCCAGAAGCCTTTGAAACGGATCCCTTTCTGGTTAACCAGCAGCGCCACAAGCACGCCGCCGAAGTATGTAGTAACCGTCGAGAGCACCGCCCAGATGATCGTCCATGTTAATACTCCATAGAAAGTTTCGCTCCATGTTTTCAGGAACAGCAAATTGCGGAAGGTTTCAAATCCGACCCAGTCCACCAGCCTGGCAGGCGGGATGTGATCCGGTGCGGCAAAGTTGGTGAAGGCAAGCATGATCATAAAGATAATCGGCATAATCGTAAAGAACAGAATGCCTATGCCGGGAAGAATCAGAAACGATTGGGCAAATTTATAATCCAGAATATAACGGATCGTTTGTTTGAATGTATTGGATTCAAGACCGGCATCCCGTGCCGCTCCGATCTTATAGGCATCTCTAATGTTTGTAACCCAGGCAAACAGCAAAATGACAAAGAACAGGAGAGTAATCAAACTCTCAATCATAATAAAGATCGAGTGGTCACCTGCAACCATTTTGGCAATACCGTTTACTTTTTCAAGCCGGCTTGGAGAATCTCCCAGTGTCACAATGCCCCAAAGAGCTCTTCCCAAGTTATTAATCATATAAATAAGGCCTAGTGCCTCTACGGCCAAGAAGATAAGACCCTTGATGAATTGGCGGTTATATATTTGTCCCAATCCCATAAATACGGTCGACAGTATTGCGGCTCTCGTACGGTGTCGCTGCATTTCCCTTCCGTTCTCCTCTCCGCGCGGAATTCAGGAAACTGCCCGCCGGTGAACCTTCGGCGGGCGATTTGATTCCACAGTTTGCTATTGGTTGTTAATTGCTAAGCATTCAGGGTATTACTGGGCACCGTTGTTGAGATCTTTGATCTGTTGAACTGCTTTGTCCATTGCTGCTTTTGGATCAGCATTGTTATCCCAGATTTCCGGAAGCGCCGCATTTACAGGAGCCCATACGTTACCCATTTCAGGGATCGAAGGCATTGGCTGCGAGCTCTTAGCCTGTTCAGCAAAGGCGGATACATAAGGGTCGCCAGTGATCTGCGGATCTGCCAGTGCTTCATTGTTGGTAGGAATGGAGCCGACCAGCTTGTTCAGAGTCAGCTGGGAATCCTTGCTGGAAGCAAAGCGGGCATACAGCTTGGCTGCGTTCGGATACTGCGTATAAGCGTTAACCCCGAAAATTTTGATACCGGAGAATGTAATGGCCGGTTTGCCATTAATCGTTGGAACCGGAGCAACACCCAGGTTGTCGCCAAGTGCTTCTTTATATGCTGCAAGTTCCCAAGGACCGGTGATGTCCATCGCTACATCGCCGGTAGTGAACAAGCTGCGTTTAATGTCAGCGCTGATATCACCGCTCTTGATCGGCAGTGCTTCTTTCAGCTTGGCGAATGCAGTCAGACCTTCGATAGCACCTTCGTTATTCAAACCGATGTCATCCTTGTCAGTACCGTCTTTACCGAACAGGTAGCCGCCGGTAGTGGCAATGAAGGTGTAGCCGTAGTACATGTTGCCGACTTCCCACATAATGCCGTATTTGTTCTGGTCTTTATTAGTGAAAGTTTTGCTGAATGCCAGAACGTCATCAAAGGTTTTCGGTGCTTCAGGCAGCAGTGTCTTGTTGTAGTAGAGCGCATACGTTTCAGCCGCTCTTGGGTATCCGTACAGCTCACCGTCATAGGAGGAGCCTACGATTGAAGCTTTGGTATTCTCAGCTTTGGTCTGCTCGGCAAAAATATCATTTGGCAGCAGCAGGCTTGCGCTTGCGGCTTTACCAAGGTTATCGTGCGGGATCAGAATAACGTCTGCTGCCAGTCCGGAAGGTCCGTCCTGAGTCAGTTTGCCCACCTGATCTGGCGGCGGAATTTCCTCAATCTTAACCGGAACATTGTATTTCTCTGTGAACTGCTTAGCAACTTCTTCAGCAAACTTTCTTTCTTCTTTACTTTCCCAGACAACCAGCGATGCGCCATCTTCAGGCAGAACCTCACCGCTTACAGCTTCACCGCTGTTTGTAGCAGGTGCGTTAGTGGCTGCAGTATCTGCAGGCGCATTCGTCGCTGCTGCATTTCCCCCGTTATTGTTGTTGCCGGAGCCGCATGCGGTAATGGACGCTGCCATTGAGACTGCTGCGGTGATGACCATGAGTTGTTTCAACTTCATTACTTTAACCCCTCCCGATTTGTATATCGCTTTTGTGATTAAGATGATGCTGCAGAACATGCGCAAACGATTTCAGAAGTTTCAAAAAAAATGTATGTGTCTGCTAACCATCCTTCTGAATACGCTTCAACAAGTTCTAGAAAGCGCTTCATTCATAAATTCATAATACAACAGTAATGTTAATTGTTAAAACGTTTGCACAGTGTATATTTGACCATTTTGGCTAATTAACACGAGTTAATCATCCTTTCTCTCTAGAATTCACACGATTCCTCTTATTTATTTCTGTATACGCCATACTTGTCCTGAAGATCAGCCAAATCCGGCAGCTCCTTCAGCAAAATATAGCAATATGCTTACACGCCGCCTTATTTTCATGACAGAATGGCAGTGTCACTCGTGAAAAATAGTGCAATGGTTTGAACAAGAGTATTGTACGGGCATTTATTCCATGCTATAATCCAAACCATTATGAGCAGCCCGCCCTCCGGCGGCAGTGAAAGCACGCGCCCTTGTTCTTACAACAACTAAAAGGCCATGTTACTGATCAGGGACAACCTCGGACAAGCTTAGACTGGAGTTGTGCCTTTTTGCTGTGGGCACATTTCATAAAATTGTGTGCAACTGTGGCGCAAAAAAAGTGCCATACAGGCATAATGCGCTCCTTTCCCATTTTATCGCAGTTTTGTACGAAGAATCTCAAGGCGCTATGCTCACAAAACTTAAGCCCATGCTTCCCAAGCAAGTTTTGTACGAAGTATTCCGGGAAGCCAAGCTCACAAATCATTTAATTTAGGAGGAATTATCATGTTACTTGAAGCTGTATATCACCGCCCGCGCTTAAACTGGTCTTATGCCTATGACTATGAAACCATTCATCTGCGTCTGCGTGCCAAAAAAGGAGATCTGACAGAAGTATTCGCCTGGGCCGGGGATAAATATGCATGGGATACTACCAAAGAGCTGATTCCAATGAAGCTGTTCACCAGTGATGCGATGTTCGATTACTGGGAATGTGAATCCGTTCCCTTATACCGCCGCCTGAAATACGGATTTCTGCTGCAAAAGGGGCATGAGCGGATCTGGATGACGGAGAGTGACTTCCAGACAGAGCGCCCGGGCAATCCTAACCGGCTGTTTGAATTCCCTTACATAAACCGCGGCGATGTGTTTACTCCTCCGGCCTGGGTTAAAGATGCTGTATTCTATCAGATCTTTCCGGAGCGCTTTGCAAACGGTGATGCCAGCCTGAATCCGGAAAATGTCCTTCCCTGGGGCGGAACACCTACACCGGACAACTTCTTCGGCGGAGATCTGCAGGGTGTGATTGATCACCTTGATCATCTGACAGAGCTGGGGATTACGGGCATCTATTTCACACCAATCTTTGCCGGAACCACCAATCATAAATATGATACGGAAGACTATATGAAGGTTGATCCGCATTTCGGCGATGTGGAGACGCTCAAAAAGCTGGTCAACGCCTGCCATGAACGCGGAATCCGCGTACTGCTGGACGCAGTATTCAACCATTCCGGAAGAACCTTCGCCCCATTCGTGGATGTGCTGGAGCACGGTGAAAACTCCCGTTACAAGGACTGGTTCCATGTCCGCGAATTCCCGCTTCAGGTTGTGGACAACATTCCAAACTATGATGCCTTCTCGTTTGAGCCGCATATGCCTAAGCTCAATACAGAGAATCCTGAGGTAAAGGAATACTTGCTGAAGGTTGCCGAGTACTGGATCAAAGAGGTTGGCATCGACGGCTGGCGTCTGGATGTGGCCAACGAAGTGGATCACGGCTTCTGGCGCGAATTCCGCAAAGTTGTCAAAGCCGCCAACCCCGACGCCTACATTCTCGGTGAAATCTGGCATGAGTCTGCCCCGTGGCTGGAGGGGGATAAGTTCGACGCAGTCATGAACTACCCGTTCACGGATGCTGTGCTTGACTTCTTTATCAACGGCTCGCTTGATGCTGAAGCTTTTGCCAATGCGATCGGCAAGCAGCTGTCGCGTTATCCGCTGCAGGCCAGCGAAGTCGCCTTTAACCTGCTGGACAGCCATGATACCGCGCGCCTCCTGACTCTCGCCGGCGGCGACAAGAAGAAGTTCAAGCTGGCTGCGCTGTTCCAGTTCACCTTCATGGGCACGCCTTGCATCTATTACGGCGATGAAGTCGGCCTGGACGGTGATAACGATCCGGGCTGCCGCAAATGCATGGAATGGGACCCGGCCAAGCAGGATCATGATCTGTTCAGCTTCTATCAGAAGCTGATTTCGATCCGCGGCAGTCATCCTTCCCTGCGCAGCGGATCCTTCAGATTCCTTGAAGCCGGCCGCGGCGGAAGCAAGGTTGCCTTCGAACGCAGCATGGGCGATGAAATCATCATTGTCCTGATGAATACGGAAGAAACTGCCCAGACTTTCCGGCTGAGCGTCGAGGAGCGCAGCTGGGAGAACCTGTTCACCGGCGATTCCCTGCGCGCGGAACGCGGCACATTGTCTGTGAAGCTCCCGGCATACGGGTACACGGCGATTAAGGCGGTTTTGTAAGACTGCCGTCTGCCACTCAAGAGCTGGCCGGTAAACTAGTTGGATTTTCGGCACTTAATTCTATTATTTTCCAATATCTCTGATGCCTAAGTGGAAAAATGCCATCTAATTCAGGCGAAACCCGCCTTCCGGAGCTCATTCTGCAAAATTAAGTGGCGTTTTTCCACCTAAAATCTCAAACAAGGCAAATGTTTATGAATTAAGCTGCGAAAATCCACTTAGCTAAGTCAGCACCTGCCGTGCAGGCAGCATTCTCCCTGCATTGATCAAGCTGGCTTCCCGAAACAAATCCAAGCCAAACAGCACTCTTCAACAATCGAAGAGTGCTGTTACGCGTCGGCCGAGATAAGCTCATCTACCACAGAATAGCATTTGGTATTTATCTGCAGCATCTGCAGACCCTCATAATCAGATCCTTTTATCCAGATCCCTCTAATCAGGTTTTTTCTCATCATGACTAATCCATACAACGCAAAGCAGCGGTCCCCGGTACATTGGGATCGCTGCTTTGCTCGTTCATTTAATCAGCTATTGATTTCACTTAGCCAGCAACTTGTAAATAACCTGGGCGCTTTCTGCGCGGGTCATATTGGCCTTAGGCGCAAACTGGTTGCCTTCTCTGCCCTGCACCAGTCCAAGACCTGCGGCTGTATTCACATACACCGCTGCCCATGGGCTGATACTGCCAGCATCCGCAAAGCCTGCGGAAGCAGCGCTCTGGCTGATCTTCTGCCCCTGCTTCACTTCCAGCGCACGGATGACCATAGCCGCCATTTCCTCGCGGCTGATCGCCGCATTCGGCGCAAAGAGTCCGGAGCTGCGCCCCGAAACAATGCCCTGGCTGACAGCTGCAGCCACATAAGGAGCATACCAGGCATCCGCCTGCACATCGCTGAATGTGGACTGGCCTGCTGGCTCAATACCCAGCGCGCGGATCAGCAGCGCAGTAAATTCCGCACGGGTAACCTTAGCACCCGGATTGAATGCTGACGCAGAGACCCCCGTTACAATCTGCTTGGCGCTCAGTGACTTCACAGCCTGCGAAGCCCAATGAGAAGCTGGTACATCTGTAAACGATTTGTTCAGCTCAAGTGCCGCATATTTGCTGAAATGCGTTACCTGTGCTGTAATCCGTTCACCGTTAAATACGCCGCGGACATACTCCAGGCTATTGTTCTCACCAACATAGAACACACCTGTCAGATCTTTATCCGCACTGCTGCTGATGGCAAAGGACAGCTCTACCGGTGCAGCGAATGTGGATACCGGAGTACTTGTGCCGTCCTTCTTCACTAACGACAGTGAGAAATCATAAATCTTCGATGCTGCACTAACTTTGGTAAAGGTATTGCTCAGCCCGTTCACCAGAGTGCTTGCCGCATTATCCTGCAGCGGACTTACACTAAACTGAATCTGTGCGCCTTCCGCATCAGCTCCGCTGAGTGATTTCTGGAGCTGGAGCAGTACTGCGTTCGGCAGGGTTACACTTAATCCGCCCATTTGCAGTTCAAGAGCGTTCGTGCCCAAGGCTGCTGCAGCCTGAACAGGCAGCAGGACAGATGTTGCAGCTGCAGGAATTTCCAGGACTACTTTGCCGTCCTTGGCATTCTTCAGACTGTCTGCACTGATGGTATGAGTATTCTTCTGTTCAGCCGGAGTAACCGTTGTGCCTGCAGACGGATTAGACCCCGGCACGGATTGGGGCGCCGCTGCCAGAATAACGGTCCCCCCGTCAGCTCTGCCCGGCAGATCCAGTGTCACCTTCCGGTCAGTAGATACTGTATACGTCTTGCCGCTGTATTCATCTGTTACCTTCGCACCTGCGGCAAACGGTACAGGAATGCTTACAGACCCTGCCTCAGCTTTGGTATTAATTACTGTGACAACATTCTCATTAGCATACTGCTTGTCAAACGCCAGATATCCCAGCTCATCCGAGCCTGCCAGTGTTGTGCGGGTTCCCTTGGAGAACACCTTGGAATACTTGGCACGGATATTCAGCAGCTTCTGGTAATGGTCGTGCAGCCCTTGCTCCGCAGTCAGCTGATCCCACGGCATATCGCTGCGGTTCTCACTGAACTGTCCTTGCGACATATCGCCGGCATTGCTTCCGGAACGGCCGAGCTCTTCGCCGTAGTAGATTACCGGCTGGCCTTTTGCCGTAATCTGCAGCGCGGCTGCGATCATCAGCTTGCCTTTATCGCCGCCTACATAATCGGAGAGGAAGCCGTTCTCGTCATGGCTGCTCAGGAACTGGGCCATAGTCTTCGTATTGTCCAGCTTGGCTTCACGGTCCTGCAGATAAGCATCCACTTCTGTAATTTTGCCGTCCGTGAAGCTCTTGGCTGCGCCTTTAAATCCGAAATCAAGCAGACTGTCCATCTGGCCGGACTGCAGGTTTCCGCCGTCGCTGTCTATCGTCCCGCCGAAATACTCGCCGACCAGTTTAAATTCAGGGTCGATGGCGGTCAATGCATTCTTGAATGCTTTCCAGGTTGTGCTCTCCACATGCTTGACCGTGTCCACACGGAAATAATCGATCGTGTCCCCGCGGTCGGTCCGCGCATTGTCAAGCCATCCGGTCTGCCAGTCAATAATCTGCTGGCGCACCGCAGGATCTTCCGTCTTGAAGTCCGGCAGTCCGGCCAGCTCGCCTTTAACCGGATCGGTATCCGAAGATACGCCATCCGTGCGGAGCATGCCGTCGAAGCGCGCCTTATCTTCAGCCGTTACTCCTTCTTCGTTGTCACTCTCCTTGAGCCCATAGCCTGTATGGTTGAGGACAACGTCCACCATAATTTTGATGCCTCTGTCATGCGCCTTCTCAATCAGTTCCCTGAAGGTATCCATGTCGCCCAAATGCTCATCGAGCTGGGTGAAATCCTTGGCCCAATAGCCATGGTAGCCGTACTGGACGCCGCCGAAACCAGCACCTTTGTTGAAGTCGATATTGTCGACAACCGGCGTAATCCAAAGTGTATTAATGCCGAGCTTCTGCAGATAATCGAGATGATCGATCATGCCCTGGAAATCGCCGCCGTGGTAGGCTTCCAGATGGCTTTTATCCACATTCTCATTATTCGTCGGGTCACCGTCGGCAAACCGGTCAGTCAGCGCAAAATAAATCCGCGCCTCATCCCAGTCAAAATCAAGCTTATCCCCGCTGTAGGTTCTCGCTTTAACTTCCAGCGTTGCCGAGCCTTTATGCGTATTTCCGTACTCGTCAATCAGCGTAAGCGGAATGGTTTTGATTCCTGCTGCCACTGTATCTTTTACCGCCACTGTCTGCTTCATCAGTCCGGTATCGATCTGCACCTTAGCCGGTCCGCCAAGCGCGGTCAGATCCATGTAGCCGTCTTTGTAGGAAACTTCTTCTGCTGAAGCTGCGGTAATCGTAACAACCGCATTTTCATTCGAGCTTACCGCTTGCGGTTCTACTGCCGCAGTAATCTTAACCTCCGGTTTGTGGTAGGTAACTGAGGATTCGCCGCCCACCGTATTTTTCGGATCAGCCAGCTCCTCGGTTACCCCGTCCTTGGTGACAAGGAAGGTGTATTTGTACGTTCCTGCTTCTACACCTGTCAGCTCGTAGCTAAACCATTCGTTTGCAGCATCGTAAATCATCGGATATTCGGCACCGTTCACCTTTACAGCAACTGCTTCGATATCCTGCTGATTACCGCTGCGGAACAGCGCTTCATCACGGTACATGAAGGTAATTGTTCCGTCCTTCATCACCGGACCGCTGATAAACGGCTTGATATCCAGCTCCTTCACCATACTGGTGACGATGACCTTGGTATAGCTCTCGCCTGCTGTCAGCGGAATGACCCGGTCATCCGGATAATCCTGTTTGCCGGTATTCCAGTCGGTGCCCTTGCGCAGAACAAAGCCTACACTGGTCGCATTCGGAGCAACCTCAATCAGCACGCTGGCCTTACCGTCCTTAAAGGTAGTGAAATCAATTTGATCGTTCTTCGCACCTGTGTTCCAGACCCAGATATTCCAGTCGGAATAATCCTTATCTGTACGCACATACGTAAACTCAACATACCGTTTGGTGTCTACAGCCTCTGTTACTACCTTAACCGATACAACAGCGGATTTACCGCCATAAGTAACCGTAATATGAGCCGTTCCGGCTTTAACCCCAGTTACAACACCCTGTGCCGACACGCTGGCTACTTCCGGTTTGTCAGAAGTATAGAGGGCGGTTTTGGTAATATTACGTTTGCTTCCATCGTCATATTTGGCATAGGCAGCTGTCTGATGACTTGTGCCCACCTGCAGTGAATATGCTGCATTGTCTGTCTCTACTGAAGTAAAGACGGCTGCCGCTGCATCCATACGGATAATCACCGCAGTAAGCGGCTGCAGCTGAATCGATGTGCCGGTAAGTGCAAACCCGCTCTGCTCTCCGGCCGGAATGGCCGTCACTCCTGCCTGGTCATCATCAGCAAGAACAGTACCTTTAGTCAGATCCTCAGACAGCGTAAGGGTTCTGGCTTCATCATCAGCGTTAACGAACACATAGTAGTTGCCTGTGCCGTCGGTTGCTTTATTCTTGTAGCCGATTACGAGATCCGTTGCCTTCATTTCCGGCGCCTGGATCAGCGTAACATTGGAATCCACCAGACTTTTGTCACCCAGACGGAAAGCATCCGAGGACTTTCTGAGCTGAATCAGGCCCGCTGTATAATCCTTTGTTGTGTTCTGTACCGGATATTTCACTTCGTCCGTTACTTTAGACCAGTCAAACATGTTGACTGCATCGGAGGAATCATAGGAATCATGGATAAAATAGCCAAAGGACTGGCCATTCGCATCCTTCATCTCGGTATATTTCTGTTCAGGCACGCCTGTACCCAGCCATTGCTTGGTACGCCCGTATTCCTGGCCTGCCTGCATAAAGGCCGTTCCCTGCGAAGTCAGCTCCAGCGTGTTGCCGAGACGAATCCGCTGCTGGATTTCCAGCTCGTTGGCCGGGACCGCCGGGTCTTTCTTAATAGACTGCGCAATGACATCATGCAGGGTCAAATTGTCATGGGCCTCGATATACGGCACCACATCACCCGGATCATCCGCAGGAATGTTAGACGGCTGGGCTTTGATATTATTCAGGATAGTCGCAATGGAACGCGCTCCCCCTGTAATAAATCGAGGCTCTCCCTCCGAACCGTAACCTGACTTCAGTTCATTGCGGAATTCATCGGAGAAAACACCGACGCTGTCCGTCTTATCCATCCAGAGCTGGTCAGCTCCCTGGCCGGCAAGTGAAGGGTCTGAAGCTGCACCACCGAACGTAATCCAGCCTTCACCGATAAACAGCGCCTGCGGATTGATCGCCTGAGCCGCATCATAAGCCGCCTGCACCGCGTCCTGTGTGGCATCACCCATCATATCCCAGCGCATACCGTCGATTTTGTACTCGCTGAACCAGTATTTAACGGAATCAATCATCAGCTTCTCGGCCATTTTGTGGTTCGTGGCCAGGTTATTGCCAAAGCCGCCGATAAAGTTGCCGCTCGCATCCTGGAACGCGTAGTAGTTTGGCACAATGTCGTCCAGGAAATCTTTTTTGGCCATGTGAGTGTAGACAACGTCCAGAATGACACCCATTCCGGCCTCATGCACTGCATCGATCAGGCCCTTCAGCTCTTTGATCCGTGCCTCGGGATCAGCAGGATTTTCTGAATAGGCACCATCCGGGGAGAAGTAGCTGTGCGGATCATAACCCCAGTTGTACTCGTTATTTTGTGCAGAATAGGCTGTTTCTCTTTCGCCCATCTTCGTTTCATCCCCGTAATACCAGGCCATCACCGGGAGAAGCTGAATATGGGTAACACCCATCGACTTGATGTAATCCAGCTTTTTAGCAAAAGCATCATAGGAACCCCAGCGCTCGCCGTTCAGACTGCTCTCGATCGAGACATCCGAAGTGAAATCGCGGATATGGACTTCGTAGATAACGGCATCCTCACGTTTTTCGTAGCCTTCAATATCTGCCGGATGAACCTCCGCAGGATTGGTTTTGCTGAGATCAACGATTGCCGCTTTGCCGACCATATCCCCGTCAGGACCGGCTGCGCCGCTGGAATCAACCGTAAATACGGCCATTGATTTGGCGTAGGGGTCAAGCACTGGCTTCGTAACGCCGTGGTTGGTTACTTCATACTGGTAATAATAGCCGCGGACATCCTTTTCCCCGCTTACTCCGGTGATATCCGCCGGTGTAAGCTCGGCAGACCATACCCCCTGCTCGCCTTGAGTCAGACTGACCTGGCCGACATGCTCGGCGGAATCAGTCTTGCTGTACACATTGACTGTAACCGAGCTGGCCACAGGCGCCCAGAGTTTCAGCGTTGCCGATTTATCTGCGGCATGATAGGTAGCCCCCAGATCATCGCCGGTGTAATTGTACATCTCATCGAGCATTCTCCAGCCGCTGGACGCAGATATGGTTTTGCCGGAATAAGTTACACTCAGCGGTGTTTTTTCCAGGTCAAAAGCTGCCGTATCCACTTCAACAGACGCCGTGCCGGTAATTCTCACTGCTGATACAGCAATGGCAGCGCCGTCCTTATCTTTAACTGTGATTGCACTCTTCAGTGTCGCTGCATCTAGTCCGTCAGTAAGTGTAAATCCGAGCAGCAGCTTGCTGGCGGACAGCACTTCAGCCGATACCAGCCCTATAGGCTGTTCGCCGAACGGAGAGACATATACCGTGTTGTCGCCTTCTTTGATCCATAGCTGATTGTAGCGGTCAAGCAGACTGAACGCCTTATCTCCGCCGTCCTTTGCTTCATTTGACGGGTTAACAACAAGGAAGCCCAGCTTTCTGGCATTCTCTTTTAGCGGAACATCTACATAAGCACCGAAACGGTCTGTATTCCCAGCCGGGAACATAACAGCATCTGTCGGCCATTTTGCCGGAGCCTGCGCTACATCCTCCCAGGTCCATAAACCGAATTCGCTCTGCTTGTGATCGGCTCTGCTGTAATGAATCCGGACAGTATTTGCAGGCAGACTCACCGGTTCGTACGGGGTCACTTGATCGCTGCCCTGCTTGATCCAGATTTCATTGGTCTGCGGCGTGTTGATCAGGAAGGTTTTATCTCCAGCGTCTTTAGCCTCATTGGTGCGGTTAACGACGAGGAAGGAGATTTTTTTGGCGCCTGCTTTAAGCGGAATATCCACATAAGCACCGTAGGCATCTGCCTGCCCTTCAGGAAAAGCAGCCGCACCCGCCGGCCAGCCTGCAGAAGGTGACGTTACATCATCCCACAGCCATAAACCCTGATCGGCATAATCGCCAGCCGGACGATTGTAGTGAATCCGCATACTGCCTTCCGGAACAGGAGTCACGATGCCCGGGTCAACAGGTGCTGTGAATTTGGCATTCACCGCATGCGTGTGCGCATTGTACTGGAAGGTAACCGGAAGATCCGCAGGCAGGTTAAGATTCTGCTCGTCTGCGGGATAGGATTGATCATCCGCCGCAGTAGCTCCCGGCACATAGATTTTGTAAGCATAATCTCCCTTAGGCAGATTCACCGTGTTCTCGTAAACGCTGTCAAAGTTATAATCAGTAAGGAAAGCGCGGGCATCTGCCGCAGAATGATCCTTTGCATCTCCCAGCTCTGTCTGCAGGGAGCCCACCAGTCTTGGCAGTTTGTCCTGGGCAAGCGGTGTGTAATACGTGGAGTCTGCTATTTTCTTGGTAATATCGTTGTAGTAAAAAGTTACTGCGGTCTCCGCCGCCAGTGTAAGTACAATATTGCCTTCTTTGTCTACGCCCTGAGGATTGGTATAGCTGCTGTATCCGTAGCTCTCATCCCATTTACCGTTCAGCGCAACTTTATATTCATAAGTGCCCGCCGGCAGTGTTCCTGTGAACATATAAGTACCGTTATTCATATACGTCATTTCAGTGACGGTCGTATCCGGATTCCAGTCTGCCGTCTGATTGGTTTCCGTGGACAGCTCCGATTGAAGCGTGCCGACCAGAACCGCTCTGCCTGCCGCCGCCTGTACCGTTGATACCGGAAAACTAAAATAAGAGCACACCAGAACAACGATCATACTGATGGCGAACACCCTTTTGTTCCATGAAGCCAGTTTCATTCCAAAAAGCCCCCCTAAATATGAGATTTGCTCCGCTGTACGCGGGTTTGCATTATGCCGTGAATGGGTTCACTTTCCGCTTCGGCTGCTTAGACCGTATTAAGCCTCCACCCTCCTTCTCAAAATAAAAATGACGAACCATTTAAACCCGTAAACATTAGCGCAAACGTTTGCAAAAGAAAGCAAAGAAAGCTGCAGTGAACTAAAAACAGTCTTTTCAGCCAAATCTGCATTAAAAACATGATTGTAAGCGCTTTTAAACCTTGTTTACCATATTAATCCTCAATTTAAAGCGTTGTCAACTGTAATTCCCCCTTTTTCAAAACATTTTACAAGCTGAGTGCTCTGAAAATATTTTCAGGATGTTGCACATAATTGCACAAACATTTTGCGAGAAAGCTTACAATCGAACGTTTTCACAGGTGAAAACCGTTTGCACACCTCCCTTCTGGGCTATGAATACCAAATTGCCGTTTTGCGCCGCTGAAACCCCTTTATTGTTCTGGATTACCTGATCGGGCTGTAAAATCATGCGAAATCAGGACGCAAATCGTCAATATTATTCTATAAACGCAGTAAAACAGCTGGCTGCAGGACTTTTTCTATTTACAATTATCAGCACTTCGATTAATATTACTGTGTAAAGCAAACGGTTCCATGAAGGAGGTTTCTATGACAGTTACCATCAAGGATGTGGCTAAGAAAGCGGGAGTTTCTCCCTCCACGGTATCCCGGGTGTTGTCAGGTCATCCCAGAATCAGCCTAGAAACTTCCCGTAAAGTGAAAACGATCATGGAGGAAATGGGCTATACTCCGAATATGATGGCAAAGAGCCTGGTTTCGAAAACAACCAACAGCATTTGCATTATTCTGCCGAAGCCGGCTGAGGAGCTTTTCTCCAATCTGTTCTTTATGGAATTGATCCGCGGGATTGTCACCCAGTCAAGCCGTTCAGGCTATGATGTGCTGATCAGCTCCGGAGCCAACGAGAAGGAAGAGCTCGAAGCTGTTTCCCGGCTGCTCAAGGGACGCCGTGTTGACGGCGTTATTCTGCTGTATTCACGTAAAGATGATGCGGTTATTGATTTTCTCGAATCCGGCGGCTATCCCTTTGTCCTCGTTGGACGAAGCGACCGCTATGAGGATATATTATCCGTGGATAATGACAATGTCATGGCAGCCTTTGATGCCGTGAATCATCTGATTTCCATGGGTCATGAGCGTATCGGCTTTGTCAGCGGACCACCCAATCTGATTGTTTCGCGCGACCGTCTTGAAGGATACCGCAAGGCTATGCAGAGCAGCGGTCTGGAAATGCGGCCCGAATGGATTGTGGAGGGTGAGTTTCTGCAGGACAGCGGCTACCGGGCGATGTCTTTCTTTATGAATCTCCCGAACCGCCCGACAGCACTGGTCGCGGTCGATGATATGGTCTCTTTCGGCGTATTGCGCGGACTGAATGAGCTGAAATACAAGGTGCCTGAGGATCTGGCGATTGTCAGCTTTAACAACATCCCGCTCTCGGAATTGTCCAGCCCGCCGATCAGCAGTATCGACATCGGTATTTATCATCTCGGATATACGGCTTCCCAGGTACTGATCCAGACTATCAAGAAGCCGGACAACGATCCCGGATATACGAATCGTTTTGTCATTCCCCACCGACTGATCGTGAGAGAGTCGTCTATGTATGCTCCAGGGAAGAAATGATCCAGATTCTGAAATAAATGAAGCAGTCTGTTGCTTCATTTATTTTTTCGAATATTGTACAAACGTTTGCGCTGAATTTCGGCCACAGCTCTACAAAACCGGAACCCTCTTACCGAATCTAGTTCTATACACAAAAAACGATGTAAGCAAGCGCTAACAAAAATCAGTTCATGCTTCAGGAAGTATGGCTCACAAAACTTAGCCCATGCTTACGAAGCAAGTTTTGTACGAAGGATTTCAGGAAGCGCAGCTCACAAAACTTAGCCCATGCTTACGAAGCGAGTTTTGTACGAAGGATTTCAGGAAGCGCAGCTCACAAAACTTTTAGGAGGTTCAACATGTCAGAAATCAAAGCCT
The DNA here is from genome assembly GCF_038595055.1 of Paenibacillus sp. FSL R7-0345. Taxonomy (NCBI): domain Bacteria; kingdom Bacillati; phylum Bacillota; class Bacilli; order Caryophanales; family Paenibacillaceae; genus Paenibacillus; species Paenibacillus sp. FSL R7-0345. The sequence continues at coordinate 2,171,792 of NZ_CP152002.1, read as the reverse complement.
GCCTGTTTGATTTGGACGGCGTACTCGTCGACACCGCCAAATATCACTTTATTGCCTGGAGAGAGCTTGCCGAGCAGCTCGGCTTCGTATTCACCGAACAGGACAACGAACAGCTCAAGGGTGTCAGCCGGGCCGCCTCGCTGAATATTCTACTGGAGATTGGCGGACTCACGTTCAGCGAAGAAGAGAAAGCACGCTTTGCCGAGCAAAAGAACAACCGCTATGTCGAATACATCTCCAAGATGGACAGCTCCGAGATTTTGCCGGGTGCCCTTTCCTTTCTGCAGGAATGCCGCGAAGCCGGAATCAAGGTGGCTCTGGGGTCTGCCAGCAAAAATGCAATGGCCATCCTGAACAACACCGGCCTGACCCCCTACTTCGATGCAATCATCGACGGCACACATACGAGCGCTGCCAAGCCTGATCCCGAAGTTTTCCTCCTGGGTGCCAAGGCCGTAGGCATTGATCCTGAGCATTGCGTCGTGTTCGAGGATGCAGAAGCCGGAATCCTTGCCGCCACCCGCGCCGGCATGCGCAGCATCGGCATCGGCTCACCGGAAACACTGTCCGAGGCGAATGTGGTTGTCCCTTCCCTCGCCCAGGTCAGCACCGGCCAGCTCCGGGAATGGTTCGCAGCGGTTTGATCCATATTAACCGGTAATTGTGATATGAAGCAGTTTCTGCCCTACTCTTTTATAAAATGAATTAAAAATACGTTATTAGTATTATGGTGACGAAGCTGCGGCCGGAAGTCCAAACGTTCTGTGCAGTAGCGCCACTGTTACCGTAATAGTAATACAACTTCTTTGATTCATTCTTATATCTTCATCCCTCATTTAAAAGGAGCCAAAAAACAATGAAACAATATCTCAAAATCGATGAATGGTCCATCATTGAAGAATCCTTTGATCCGCATACCCAGGAAATTTCCGAAAGTATCTTCAGCATCGGGAACGGCTACATGGGCGGCAGAGCCAACTTTGAAGAGCAGTACAGCGGCCACAGCCTGCAGGGCAGCTATATGGCAGGTGTCTATTATCCGGATAAAACGCGGGTCGGCTGGTGGAAAAACGGCTATCCGGAGTATTTTGCCAAGGTACTGAACAGCACGAACTGGATCGGCATTAACATTGATATCGACGGCACACCGCTTGATCTGGCAACCAGCACCGTGACCCAGTTCCGCCGTGTTCTTAATATGAAGGAAGGCACACTGCTGCGCAGCTTTACAGCTGAGCTGGAGGGCGGCAAGCAGGTACAGGTGGAGAGCATCCGCATCGTCAGCATGGCCCGTCATGAGATCGGCGCGATCCGTTATGCGGTTACTCCGCTCAATTTCGCCGGAACACTGGCCGTTACTCCTTACCTCGACGGAGACATTAAGAACAAGGACTCCAACTATGACGAAAAATTCTGGAATGAAGTGGAGAAGCAAAGCGGCACGGAAGGCGGCTACCTGACACTCAAGACGAAAAAGCTCGATTTCCATGTGACTTCGGCTTTTGCTTTTGACATTTTGGTTAATGGTGAAAAGGTTACCGCCGGCGCTGAGGCGCTGGAGCAGGAGAAATATGTGGGCAGCAAAGTGGAGCTTTCTGTGCAGTCCGGCGACCAGGTGGTTATTTATAAGTATGCCGCCAATGTCACTTCCCGCAATTACGGCCTGGGCCAGCTGGTTGAAGCCGCTCAGAACGCCTTGTCCGCTGCCCGTGAAGCCGGATTTGTTACCCTGCTGAATGAGCAGGCTGCCGCCTGGGGCGACAAATGGAAGGAAAGCGACATTATTATTGAAGGAGACGCGTCGGCGCAGCAGGCGATCCGCTTTAATATTTTCCAGCTGAATCAGACCTATACCGGTGAAGATGACCGTTTGAACATCGGGCCTAAGGGCTTTACGGGTGAAAAATACGGCGGCAGCACCTACTGGGACACAGAAGCATACTGCGTGCCGTTCTACCTGAGTACGGCGGATGCCAGCATTTCCCGCAACCTGCTGATCTACCGCTATAAGCATCTGGAAAAGGCTAAAGAGAACGCGCGCAAGCTCGGCTTCAAAAAGGGTGCGCTCTACCCGATGGTGACCATGAACGGTGAGGAATGCCACAACGAGTGGGAAATTACGTTCGAAGAGATTCACCGCAACGGGGCAATTGCCCATGCTATCTATAACTATGTCAACTACACTGGCGACAAGGCTTATCTCGGCCAATACGGACTTGAGGTTCTGGTGGAAATCTCCCGCTTCTGGGAGGAACGCGTGCATTATGCGCCGCGCAAGGACCAGTATGTAATGCTGGGTGTTACCGGGCCGAACGAATATGAGAACAACGTCAACAACAACTGGTACACCAACCGGATCGCCTCCTGGACGATGGAATATACGCTCGAAGCACTGAAATATCTGCAGGAAAATGAAGCTGCCCGTTACGCAGAGCTGGCTGATAAGCTGGAGCTGCAGGACAGTGAAACTGCCAAGTGGAATGAAATCATCAGCAAAATGTACTATCCGTCTGACGAGGAGCTCGGCATCTTCCTGCAGCAGGACGGCTTCCTTGATAAGGAGATTATTCCGGTGAAGGAAGTAGCTCCTGAGAATCTGCCGCTCAACCAGAAATGGTCCTGGGACCGCATCCTGCGCTCCTGCTACATCAAACAGGCGGATGTCCTGCAAGGGCTGTACTTCCTGGGCGACCGCTACGATCTGGATACGAAAAAACGGAATTTCGACTTCTACGAGCCGATCACCGTTCATGAGTCCTCCCTGTCCCCTTGCATCCATGCCATTCTGGCCTGCGAGCTGGGCTACAAGGAAAAAGCCTATGAAATGTACCTGCGTACTTCCCGGCTGGATCTCGACAACTACAACAACGATACGGAAGACGGCTGCCACACTACAAGTATGGCGGGTACCTGGATGTCGGTTGTACACGGCTTCGGCGGATTGCGCGTACTGGCAGACCGGCTGATCCTGAACCCGTCCAACCCGGGTCACTGGACCGCCTATTCGTTCAAAATCATGTTCCGCGGCTCACGGCTCAAGGTTACCGTTACTGATGCGCAGGTTACTGTAACGAATGAGACCGATGTACCGGCGGCAATCACGATCCACGGCAAAGAGTATACTGTGAACGGGCTAAGCAGCGTCACTGCTGAAGGTTCCTCGGTAACGGCATAATTTTTGGCGGCCCCGGGACTTAGGTCCACGGGGCTTTTTATATGGGCACACAATTTAACATATAAAGGAGTCGTTAAAATGAACAGAGCCTTTTGGAAAGAAGCCGTCGTCTACCAGATCTACCCGCGGAGCTTCCAGGACAGCAACGGGGACGGGATCGGCGACCTGCGTGGAATCATTTCAAGACTGGATTACCTGAAAAAGCTTGGCATAGATGTAGTCTGGCTATCGCCGGTCTATAAGTCGCCGAACGACGACAACGGGTATGACATCAGCGATTACGAGGACATTATGGATGAATTCGGCACATTGCAGGACTGGGAAGAGCTGCTCGCCGGGCTGCATGAACGCGGCATCAAGCTAATGATGGACCTTGTCATCAACCATTCCTCTGATGAGCATGCCTGGTTCGCCGAATCGCGCTCCTCCAAGGATAATCCATACCGGGATTACTATATCTGGCGACCGGGCGGCCCGGATGGTGAGCTGCCGAACAACTGGAGCTCGATCTTCAGCGGCCCGGCCTGGGAGAAGGATGAACAGACCGGTGAATACTACCTGCACCTGTTCTCGCGCAAGCAGCCGGATCTTAACTGGGAGAACCCCAAGCTGCGCGAGGCGCTCTACAAGATGATGACCTTCTGGCTGGACAAGGGTGTGGACGGCCTGCGGATGGATGTCATCAACATGATCTCCAAAGTAGACGGCCTGCCTTCAGTCAAACGCGACGATCTGGAGCCCGGCAGACTTGCCGGCGGCGGAGAATTTTATATGAACGGCCCGCGGGTCCATGAATATCTGCAGGAGATGAACCGTGAGGTGCTCTCCAAATACGATGTGATGACCGTCGGAGAAACTCCCGGTGCCAGTGTAGAGGATGCAATTCTCTATACGGCAGAGGACCGCAAGGAGCTGCAGATGGTGTTCCAGTTCGAGCATATGGACATCGATTCCGGCCCCGGCGGTAAATGGGAGGTCATCCCGTGGAGCCTGAAGGGGCTGCGCGATATTTTGCATAAATGGCAGGTTGGACTTGCTGAGCAGGGCTGGAACAGCCTGTATCTGAACAATCATGATCAGCCCCGGATGGTCTCGCGCTTTGGGCATGACGGTGAATACCGCGTCCAGTCGGCCAAAATGCTCGCTACCCTGCTGCATACCCTGAAGGGCACACCTTATATTTATCAGGGTGAAGAAATCGGCATGACCAATGTCAAATTCCCTGTGCTGGAAGACTATAAGGATATCGAGATTTTGAACATGTACCGGGAAAAGGTAACGGAGGGCGGCGGGGATCACGATATGATTCTGCAAGCTATCCATACCAAAGGCCGGGATAATGCCCGCACTCCAATGCAGTGGAACGACACGGCAAACGCCGGTTTTACAGAAGGTACACCCTGGCTGAAGGTGAATCCGAATTACAAGGAAATCAATGTGGAGCAGGCCTTGGCCGACTCTGATTCCGTCTTTTATTACTACCAGAAGCTGATTGCCCTGCGCAAAAAGCACCTTATCATGACTTATGGCGAGTACGAGCTGCTGCTGCCGGAGGACGACTATATCTACGCCTACACACGGATACTGGATGATGAAAAATGGCTTGTGCTGCTCAACTTCAGCGATGCACCGCAGACGGTTCAGCTTCCGGATGTGCTTGCCGCAGTGCATGAAACGATCATCAGCAATTACCCGGACGAGCCCGCAGCAGATGTACGTAACACGCTGCGTCCTTATGAAGCCAGAGTGTACCGGCTGGGGAACTGACAGCTGTATCCGTTATACGTTATACGTTATACTTTGAAGAAAACCTGTCATTAATGAGCAGAGAATAACAGGACTGGTTCCTCTGGCCATGATAGGATGAACTCAAAGGGAGATGGCGTACACGTGGAATGGCTGGTCCGGATGAAGGAAGCAATGGATTATATGGAGAACAAAATGACCGAACCGCTGCGCATTGAGGATGTGGCGAAAATCGTGCATGTGTCTCCGTTTCACTTTCAGCGCATGTTCAGTATGCTGACCGGCTTCACGGTGGCAGACTATATCCGTAAGCGCAGGCTGACACTGGCCGCCCAGGAGCTCGCAAGCTCCAGAGTCAGAGTGCTGGATGTAGCGCTGAAATACGGCTATGACTCACCGGAATCCTTTGCCAAGGCGTTCCGCAAAGCCCATGGGCTTACTCCCTCGGCGGCGCGTGAACCCGGGGTCCAGCTTAAAGCATTCCCCCGCCTCTCTTTCCACCTATCATTGAAGGGAGATCAGGAAATGGAATACAAGATCGTGGAAAAGCCTGCTTTTAATGTAATCGGCAAATCAATACAGGTTACCTGCAAGGACGGGGAGAATTTCCGCAGAATCCCCCAGTTTTGGAAGGAATGCAACGAGGGCGGCACCTCGGATGAGCTGATCGGGCTTGCTTCAGAGGAGGCGTGGCTTGGCATCTGTATGAGCATGGACATGGAAAAAGATCTGCTGTCCTATTGGGTCGGGGTCCAGGCAGAGGAAGCTGCCGATCCCCATGGCTATGAGAAAGGCATCGTTCCGGCTGCCAGCTGGGCGGTATTCACTTCCAAAGGACCATTGCCTCATACGCTTCAGGCTGTCTGGCAGCGGATTTATCAGGAATGGTTCCCGGGAACAGGCTACGAGCATGCCGGCGGACCGGAAATCGAGCTGTACCCTCCCGGAGATACTTCAGCGGAGGATTATGTCTGCGAGGTTTGGATTCCGGTTGTAAAAAAATAAGCTATGCCCCTTCATACTGCATGAAGCAGGAAACAGTAAAGACTATCCTATGGGGATGGTCTTTTTTTCTATCAGCCGGTGATTTTTGTTTTGAGATTCGGCAAGGGCTTGGTATAATAGACAGATTATATGGTATTTTTGTAACTTATAACTGTGATCCGAGACTCAGATTCGGTGAAGGAGAATTTCATGTCTATTGTAAAAATCTTTTCAGACAGCACTTCCGATTTGCCGCAAGGCTGGAAGCAAACGTATGATATCGGCATCGTTCCGCTGTACGTGGTCTTTCAGGACGGTACATACAAAGACGGTGTAGACATTACACCGGAGGAAGTCTACCGCAGAGTAGCGGCTAACGGAGCCTTGCCTAAGACGGCTGCCCCGTCACCAGCTGACTTCATCGCGGCTTTTGAGCCTGTTATCGCAAGCGGCGGAGATGTGGTCTACATCAGCCTGTCGTCTGCCCTATCCTCTACATACCAGAATGCCCTGCTGGCTGCAGGTGAATTCCCGGAAGGACGTGTCCGGGTTGTTGACTCTGAAACCTTGTGCGGAGGGATCGCACTGCTGGTTATGAAGGCTGCACGTGCTGCCGCCAAAGGCCACAGCAGTGCGGAAATCGCCGCTATGCTGGAGCAGTCACGCAGCCGGGTGGAGACCGAATTTGTCGTTGATACCCTTGACTACTTATATATGGGCGGCCGTTGCTCGGGAATGCAGAACTTTATCGGCAGCCTGCTGAAGATCCGCCCCGTTCTGCGGTTGGTTGACGGCGCCATCGTGCCTGTCAGCAAAGTCCGCGGCAAAAAAGAAAAAGCCGTGGAGCAAATGCTCCAGAACGCGCTTGCTAATGTGGACGAGATCGACCAGGAGCTGCTGATCGTTGCGCACACGCTGGCCGAAGAGGACGCAAGGTTCCTGGAGAAGGCGCTGCGCGAGCAGACCAAGGTCAAGGAAATCGCCGTTATCAACGCTGGCTGTGTGATCGGCAGCCACTGCGGACCGGCTACCGTCGGCCTGATGTATATGCGTTAGGAGTGGTGGGGCAACCTGCCTGCTTACGGGTTAGGGGCTTACGCATTAGCGTAATTAACGCTAAAACCTGCCCAAGGATAACCTCTTAAGATTTAATTGGATTTTCGCCACTTAATTCCGTCTAATTTCAACTTTTACAATGATTAGTTGGAAAAACAACATCTAATATAGGTTCAACAGCCTTCCAGCGATGAAATCACTGAAATGAAGTAGCGTTTATCCAACTAAAGTTCTGAAGCCGCTGTTCTGGCGGAAAATAGGTGTCATAATTCCACTTAGTCTGTTGAGCACCCTCTGCAACTGAAATGCAACCAACAAATAAGCCAGCCTGACTCCGGAGCAACGGGGCTGGCTGGCTTTTGTATTAATAATAGCAGCAGTGCGGGCAAAGACCTCTTACTGGTGCCGCCGCGCAGCCACCTGTTAAGCCTCTACCGCTTCCTTCACAAACGGAAGCATGAACCGGAAGATCGAGCCGCGGCCTTCCTCACTCTCCACAAAAATCGTTCCGCCCATCAGCTCCACCAGCTGCTTGCAGATGGCCAGGCCCAGGCCTGTACCGCCGTACTTGCGGTTTATGAGCGGATGCAGCTGGGAGAAGGACTGGAACAGCAGGTTCAGCTTGCTGTCGGCAATACCAACGCCAGTATCGCGGACCGAGAATTCCAGCAGATAATCCGGCGATCCCGGCAGCGGAATATTCTTCACCGATAAGGTTACACTTCCCCGTTCGGTAAATTTCAGCGCATTGCCGACCAGATTCACGATGATCTGCCGCAGACGGCTGGGATCGGTGGTTACTGCTTCCGGAACGCTGGTGTCCGCCCACCACCGCAGGGCGAGCTGCTTCTCCTCCGCCTTAGGCGTGAACAGATCGATAATGCTCTCAATCATCTCGCGCAGCTCAAAGGTCTCGGACTGCAGCTGCATTTTACCGGCTTCCATCTTGCTGAAATCCAGGATGTCATTTAAAATCTGCAGCAGGCTGTAGCTGCTGCTGCGCAAAATCTCGGCATAGCTGCGCTGCTCCTCTTCGAGCTCCGTTTCCAGCAGCAGATCGGCCATGCCGATCATTCCGTTCATCGGTGTACGGATTTCGTGGCTCATCATCGCCAGGAAATCCGACTTCGCCTGAGCCGCCTGCTCAGCAGATTCCTTGGCCCGCCGGATTTCACGTTCATTGGTAATGTCGGAGAAGGAGACTACCACACCGCAGATAATGCCTTTATCGAGCAGCGGTGCTATCCGGTAGCTTACAAAAAAGCTCGTGCCGTCCTTGCGCCAGAATATCTGGTCCAGGCTACTGCGGATCAGCCCGTCTTCCAGGGTATGGCGGATCGGACACTCCAGCGGCGAATGGGCTGATCCGCTGCTATATGCATGCTGAATCTGATCCATCAGATATACCCCTGCCAGCTCGGACGGATGGTAGCCCAGCATATCCGCGCCTTCACGGTTGATAAAGATGGTCCGGCCATCCCTGTCCAGCCCGAAGATTCCGGCCGAGACCGAATTCAGAATCAGGCTAAGCCGCTTATCCTCAGCCATTTCGAGCATTAACGACTGCAGCTCCTCCTCCTGCCCGCCAGGCTCTTCTTCCGTTTCGGCTGCCAGGAGCTGGCTGAACCATTCCATCAGCGCTACCGGGAGCAGGGTATTCACATCATGACGAATAATGGCAAATACACCGGCAATCCCCTCATTCGTCTTAACAGGAGCATAAGTTATGACCGGAGGGGCAGATATGCCGCCGCTGCCTTCCTCCACAAGCTCAAAGCTGGTGGTCAGCCCTTCCAGGGCCGCTGCAAAATGTGTTTTCCCTGGAGTCAGGACTGTTTCTGTGACTGCAGGCCGATACGCTGGAACGCACGGAGCAACCGAGCTGAAAGCACGGTTACTGTCCACGTATCTTCCCTGTCTGTCGAGCACAATGATCAAGTCCGGATGATGATCATATAACGATTTAAAAGCACCTTCCTCAGAAAGCACCCTGCCCAGAATGGCAGCCCAGTCTTTAAGCATTACCCACCTCCTCCGCTGCTCTGAACCTGCTACTCTGATCCCGCATTTGCGGAAATTCTCTATTTATGTAGAAATTCCTGAATTAAACTCTATTATAGCAAAAAAACCGCTGGCGGTCGCCAGAAAAACAGCGGTGCCAAGCGGTTTTATCACCTTTTTTTATAATCCGGATATCTGGTTATGCTACGTCCTGCGTCTCTATGTTGCGGATCGAAAGATAGGCAACAACCACACCTGTAAGTCCGAGAACTAAGGATACTCCTACCTGACTTCCCAGCTGGAAGCTGCCAAAATTGGATGACAGAACACCAGAAATCAGCACACCTGAAACGATCGTGACCGGAACTGATTTTTTGCGCATTCCGAAGAACAGCGGTATCAGTCCGATCCCTGCCGAGTACAATGCATCTGCAGCAGATATCGTAAGCTGTTCACCGATCAGCCCGGGCGTCAGCTCACCGGAGATGGCATTAACAAAGTAATGATTGAAGCCGGCCATCGCCGCACCCACCACCACATTGGATACAAAAATCGTAACCAGCATAAACAAGGAGACAATCAGCAGCTTAGCTGCCATCAGCTTTTTGCGGGGGATCGGGTACATGAATAGCAGGTCAATGGTGTTATTTTTATATTCATCAATAACCAGCTTGCTGATCAGGACAGACCCGAAGACCATAAACACTACTTTTACAAAGATATGCACACTGTCAAAAACATTGGCATAGGTAGCGAAGTCACCCTGATCATCCATTTCTGTGAATACGACCAGCAGCATGAACAGGATAATAGCCAAGACTGCTATCAGAGATCCTTTAAACAAACTGATTCTATTCTTGCGCAATTCAAGTCTAATCAGCTTAAGCAATGACTTCACCCCCCATCAGTTCGACAAAATAATCTTCCAGCGAATGCTGCTTCCGGTTCAGGCTCTCCAGCTCCACATCTGCTGCTGCCAGCGCTTTGCTCAGCTCCAGCTGTGAGATTTGGTCATAAATCCGGACGGTCCGCGTACCGATCACTTTAAAGTTGCTCAGTCCAAGCTTATTAGTCAGCGTGAATACCGCTTTGCTGCTGTTATCCGTAATCAGCTCGATATAGTCCGTATCCCGTCTGCGGATCTCATTCATTGTGACCTCCTCCAGCAGAACCCCGTCCTTGATGACACCGATCGTATCGGCTATCTGCTCCACCTCTCCGAGGATATGGCTGGAGATCAGCAGCGTCATCCCGTATTCACGGCTCAGCATGCGGAACACCTCACGCAGCTCCTTGATGCCCAGCGGGTCCAGCCCGTTGATCGGCTCATCCAGAATCAGCAGCTCCGGCTTGGTCATCACTGCTCTGGCAATGCCCAGCCGCTGCTTCATCCCCATCGAAAACTGCTTGACCGGCTTCTTGTCTGTCCCGGTAAGGTTCACCAGCTCCAATGCTTGCTTCAGCGCTTTCGGGTCATAGTAGCCCATGTACTCCCCGTGCAGCTCCAGATTCTCCCGGGCGGTCAGCTTGTCATAAAACGCCGGATTCTCGATAATGCAGCCCATGCGTTTGAGCATCTCGTAAGAGCGGGACGTCATCTTTTCGCCAAAAAATTCGATCTCCCCGGCAGTAGGCTTCACCAGATTGGTGATCATTTTCATCACGGTTGTCTTACCGGCCCCGTTCGGTCCCAGAAAACCGTAAATCTCACCCTGCTTAATATTCATGTTCACGTTGTTCACAGCTTCTTTGCCCTGATAGACCTTGGTTAAATTCCATGTCCGCAGTATCGTTGTCATTTCCGTTATCCCCTTTGGCTTCGTTGTCTTCCTTGATTTATATATTACAGGGCGGAATTTTCTTTTTTATTACCTGTTTCTTACGAAAATCTTAAGCTCGCATATAGATTAAACCTGAGACTTAAATTTGGGCTTCGCCGTGGCTCCAGAGAATATTTGGACTTCCGGCCGCTGTTGTCTGCAGATTTCTTTAATTGTACCGCTGTTCGCGGTTGAAATCCGCAGACAAAGGCGGTCGCTAACGCTCCTACAGTTCCAAAATTCCCCTCCGCCACTTTTCCCGTATTTTTTCCCAAAAAAAATGTTTCCTATAGCTTTCAAAACTCCAGCCTGCGGAAGGATACAGTAAACGCCGTCTTAACGTAGGGCTTGCTGGTCAAAGTGATGCTACCGTTCATCTGCTCGGTCAGTCTTTTGGTAATGGTCAGGCCCAGGCCGCTGCCCTGGTAATCACGGTTCCGCGAATCCTCCAGGGTGTACAGACGCTCAAAGATTTTATCCTGATGGCCTTCGGCAATGCCCTTGCCTTTATCCCATACTTCAATGCATACCTTGTCTTCCTTAAAAAACAGCTTCAAACCCAGCACGCCTCCGTCTGCTCCGTAAGTGATTGCATTGGACAGCAGGTTGCCGAGCACACGGTCCAGCGCCTCCTCATTGCCCAAAATATACAGCGGCTCATCCGGGATCTCGATCTGCACATCGCTGCCCCCGGCGCTGAGAAGGTCATAGAAAGACAGTATGTTGCGGCGGCACAGCTCGCCCAGCTCTACCCGTGTAAGCGGAATTTCTTTGTCCCCTGACTCCAGCTTGGCCAGGTCAAAAAAACGGTTCATCAGCGTAATGACTTCCTGCGCTTTGGAATGAATGGTCCGCAGCATGTTCTCCCGTTCCCCGGCAGGCAGATCGTGATCCTGAAGCAGGGTCTCGATATACCCGAGCACAACGGTCAGCGGCGTCTTCAGGTCATGGGAAATGTTAGCCAGCATATGGCGCATGGATTGCTCCAGCTGAGCCCTCTCCACAGCGCCTTTATGATTGACATTAAGTAGAGCATTAAGGGTAGCCAGCAGCTGCTGCAGCGCCGGATCACTGTTGAACAGCAGCAGCCGTTCATGCGAGCCGCTCGCTATAATACTTTCCAGCTTGGTCCGGATGTACTGCAGCTGGCGCCCGTGCTCCCGCAAACGCAAAGATTGCCACAGGATAATGAACAGAAGCACTACAACAATGCCGCCGAGAAAAGGGATCATGGCAGCACATCTCCCAGTTTATAGCCGATGCCCCACAGTGTTTTTATGTATTCCGGATGGGAAGGATCATCCTCAATCTTCTCGCGCAGTCTGCGCATATGTACATTGATGACGTTCTCGTCGCCGTAATAATCATCTTCCCAGACCAGGCTGTAGATCTGCGCCTTTGTGTACACTCTGCCCGGATTGGCGGCGAACAGCTTCAGAATCTGGAATTCCTTGGCCGTCAGCTTGACCTCTTCCCCTTGCTTTTGTGCTGAAAAAGTGTCCAGGTTCACCGTCAGCCCGCGCAGCGGTATAACCCTGGCTTGCTGCTCTGCGGCTGCAGCCGGCTCCTCTTTGCCGGGAGCACCTACTGCCGCATAGCCCGCCCGGCGGATCGCCGCCTTCACTCTGGCGGCCAGCTCAATCATCGAGAACGGCTTGGTAATATAATCATCCGCGCCGAAGCCCAGTCCGAGTGCCTTATCCACGTCGCTGTCCTTGGCAGACATAATCAGCACCGGCACCAGACTTCCTGCGCGGATGCTCTGCAGCACATCCATCCCGCTGCGCTTCGGCAGCATCAGGTCCAGCAGTACCAGATCATAAGCGGCTCCGCTGCGAACCTTGCGCTCGGCAGCCTCCCCGTCAAACACCTGCTCGACCTCATAGCCCTCTTTTGCCAGATAAGAGCTTACCATTCTGCTTATATCTTCATCATCTTCAATCAGCAGTACACGCTGTTGCATTGCTCTACCTCCTTAACAACTCTTATTCATAATACCCCTTCGTCTCCGGCAGCGCCTGATAAAACTCGCTTTCCTGCACCTCACTGATGATGCTCTGTGCCAGAGCAGTCATTACCTTACCATCCGCGCTTTGATCGCATTCGCTCCAGACAAAATTCCGTGCGTTATCGCTCATTTTAACCTGAAGTTCGTAGGTCACAGCCGGTTTGATATTGCACGCCTCGGTTAATGTCTTGTCCTGCGTGTAACCAGCCAGCACCAGCTCACGGTAAATGCTCTGCAGCTGTGAGTGCGGCAGCCTGAATTCTGCGGCTTCGACTGTTGTACCGTCCTGGAGGTCCTTAACCAGCCGTTGTTCCAGTGTATTAATTTCGTTCCTCCGGTTCACCCCGTATTTCAGCACAAAACCAAAACCGGTCTGCCCAGTCAGCCCGTAATTGACCCGCAGCAGTTCAGCTTCCGGAAATTCTCCTTCGCAGCCTGTCACTGTATATCTCAGCTCTGTGCTTCCCTCTTGTCTCGATAGCGCTGAACAGTTATACACCCTTATCTCTTTAGAGCCAAAAGCGTCTTCCGTGTTGTCATAAGTAACGCTAAGCTGATCTCCTTCGTACCGCAGCTCCGTGAAGATCGGGTCACCTTCAATTGTATATTGGATAATCCGCTGGCTGCCGGTTTTCCGCTCCAGGAATTCATCCAGCTTGTTCAGGTTAATCAATCCTGTTCCAAGGAAATTGACCACATCTTCCTGCTCATTAATCTCATGGCTGAGCTTACCCGGGGCAGCCCTTCTGTCCGTGAGGAAGCAGCCCTGCAGAAGTGTCATTACGAGGAGAATGGTCAACGTCAGCACTCCACAGCGGACCGTCTTCCCTTGTACAGATTGGGGCATGTGCGGCCGGCTGTTTTTTGATGAAAATGGCATTGGTTTGGCCCCTCCTTATTCACTCTGGAAAAGTTTGTCTATCGTTTGAGTATACCAAGCCGCTACGGCTCTTACTACCCAATTATTTAAACTTGCCGGTCAGGCAGTATCTTCCTCTTTCATCCCCGTCTCTCATTTCAGGTTCATTAAAGGTACGGCGCGTATGATCCAACTTAAGAACTTACACGCTGAGGTGATACTGAAATGATAAAGATCGACAAAAAGAAAACCCTGAGCTTCAAACAAAAGACAGGAATCATGATTCTGGCCGTAATCCTGGTGATCGGCGGAGTGGTGTATAAACTGGCTGACCGTTACTTAATCGAGCATGTTGAGGTCGTTGTGGCGGATGAAGCTTCCGGTTCGGCAGACAGCAATAGCAATAGCAATAGCAATGGCACTGGTACCACCGCAAGTACTGAGACTGCTTCCTCTTCAGCCGAGGTTAATGCTACCTCCGACGACTGGAACTACAGCAGCGATGATATTCAGATCAAGATCGACCAGGTAGAGACAGGGTCCGGTTCGGACAAGATCACGTATTATGTGGCGGATGTTGTGCTGAAGGATGCGAGCAGTTTGAAGTCCGCTTTTGCCGATAACAGCTTTGGTACGAATATTACCGAGGTGACTTCGGAGATTGCTTCCGGTAATGATGCGATTTTTGCGGTTAATGGCGATTACTACGGCTTCCGCGACGACGGGGTGATTATCCGCAATGGTACGGTGTACCGTGATGAGCCTGTGCGGGATGCAATGGCCTTGCTGGAGGATGGAACAATGGAGACTTATAACGAGGAGGAGGTTTCCTCTGACGAGCTGCTGGCGCAGGGAGTGTCTAACACGCTGTCATTCGGGCCGATTCTGATTCAGGACGGGACAATAACCAGTGATTTCAGCAGTGTCAAAATCGATACCAACTTCGGCAACCGCTCGATCCAGAATGCCAATCCGCGCACAGCCATCGGTATGATAGCCCCGAACCATTATGTGTTCGTTGTTGTTGACGGGCGTAATGAGGGCTACAGCCGCGGCATGACACTAACCGAGCTTGCGGATCTGATGCAGGATCTCGGGGCAACAGAAGCTTACAATCTGGACGGCGGCGGTTCCTCGACCATGTACTTCATGGGCCGGGTGGTCAACAATCCGCAGGGTAAAAACCAGGAGCGCGGCGTCAGCGACATACTTTACATTAAGGAGTGACCATGATTATGACTATACTAATTCCAGCCTATGAACCTGACGACCGCCTGCTTGACCTGATCATTAAACTGCAGGATTACGGGCTTGGCCCGATTCTCATTGTCGACGACGGCAGCGGCCCCGCTTACCGGGGGCTGTTCCAGACAGCTGAAGCATTCGGCTGTACTGTGCTTACCCATCCTGTGAATTACGGCAAAGGCCGGGCGCTCAAGACCGGATTCCGCTACATCCAGGAACAAGGGCTGCCGGGCTATGTAGTCTGCGCAGACAGCGACGGACAGCATCTGCCCCATGACATCAAGCGGGTTGTTGAGCTGCTGCACAGCCAGAGCAAGCCCGGAATCGTACTGGGCAGCCGCCGCTTCAGCGGTAAAATCCCGCTGCGAAGCCGCTTCGGCAACTCCGTGACCCGCGGAGTGTTCGCCCTCACCACAGGCGGCAAAATCTACGATACCCAGACCGGCCTGCGCGGCTTCCCGCCGTCCATGCTGGACTGGCTGGGCCGGATTCCCGGCGACCGGTTCGAATATGAGATGAACATGCTGCTGACCGCCCGCAAGGAGGGCTACGACATCACCGAGGAATTCATAGATACGGTGTATCTGGATCACAACAAATCATCGCATTTCCGCCCGCTCGCCGACTCCTTCCGGATCTATCTGCCGATCCTGATGTTCAGCACCTCATCGCTGCTGTCGGCGCTGATCGACTTCGTGCTGCTGTTCCTGTTCCAGCGCCTGACCCACAATCTGTTCCTGTCCGTAGTCGCCGCGAGACTGTGCAGCTCGATCTTTAATTATTCTGTGAACCGGAGATATGTCTTCAGCGGCGGCAAGCGTTCGCGCCTCCAGTCGCTCCCGAAATACTTCTCACTCGTCGTTCTTGTGCTGCTGTTCAACTACGGCCTGCTCTACTTCTACAGCGAGCAGCTGATCATCCCGCTGGCTGTTGCGAAGATTCTGACCGAGGTATCGATCTTCGTGTTCAGTTACTGGGCGCAGCGGCGGTTTGTGTATTGAGGTTAGGCAAAGCTTGGCCGATTAAAAGAAAAGAGCAGCGTACCTCCTGTAATGGGGGATATGCCGCTCTTATTTTTTATAAAGCTGATTTATTCAAGGTTGAACAGTGTGCCCGTTGGAATTTGTAAATCTTTGAAAACAACCGATTGTATCATTTCCGGCTCTATATATAAATTACGTATCGTGTAGCTGCCATTCTCCATAGTATACACGTGAACAGTCCTGTTTCCGGGATCAACAATCCAATATTCCTGTACTCCATGCTTCTGATACAAGTTAAACTTCTCATTAAAATCCTTGAGTGCGGTAGAAGGTGACAGCACTTCAATGATTAGAGTTGGAGCGCCGTTACAGCCACTTTTTGATAGCTTGTCCTTGGCACAAATAACTGAGAGATCGAGTTGGGTAATATGGTCGGGTGACTGATACTCTCCACTTTCACTAAAAAAATACATCAAAAGGAGCCACGAACACGTAACAGCTCCGGTTCTGAAAAAAGGTCCGCTGCGCAAAATGAAGCTCTCCTACAATAAACTGATGTAAAGACGTCGGAGCAGGGGACATATTGTAAGCTGTACCATTGATTAGCTCCCAATTCCCTTCCCATGTCAGCCAATCCACATAGGAATAAACTTTCTTTTCAACCGGATTTGACACTGTGTTCGGCCTCCTTTTTGTTTATGAGTTTTTACTAATTGTACCATGGGTAAACGGCAGGAGCTAATTTTTGATGATAAGTGTGTGATGACTGGCTATGACGGTCGATTGCCGGGATTACGGAGAGTGCTGTTGGGTTTGGGCTGGATTTTTACCCGATGCGGTATGAGCTGGACGAAAATCCCCTGATCCCGGTAGTAATGTTTAATGTTTCTCCTTCATACAAAGCGACATCTATATGCCTCTCATCATACTCTCCCCCTCCCGCCCATATACTTTAAAAGAACAGGAAGCTGGAAGGAGAGTAGGATCATGCCAAGTGAAGATGAAATCAAGGCGCTGGAGCGGTCGATTGCCGAGATCACGGAGATTGCTACCGGGTTCGGGCTGGATTTTTACCCGATGCGGTATGAAATATGTCCTGCCGATATTATTTATACCTTTGGGGCCTACGGGATGCCTACCCGGTTCGGGCACTGGAGCTTTGGAAAAACGTTTCACAAAATGAAATCACAATACGACTTCGGACTCAGCAAAATTTACGAACTCGTGATTAACTCCAACCCCTGCTATGCCTTTCTGCTGGACGGTAATTCCCTGATCCAGAACAAGCTGATCGTGGCCCATGTGCTTGCCCACTGCGATTTTTTCAAAAATAATATGCGCTTCTCCATGTCCAACCGTGATATGGTCGAGAGCATGTCCGCCACAGCCGACCGGATCGCCGGTTATTCGGTAACCTATGGCATTGACCGGGTGGAACGGTTCATTGACTCGGTGCTGGCCATCCAGGAGCATATCGACCCCAGCCTGATCCAGCCGCGCAAGCTCGGCAAAACCGATCTGCTGGAAGCCAAGATGAGAGCCAACAAAGATGTGCAGGCCGGCAAGCCTCCTGAGGACAATGCCTACAGCGAGCTCTGGAAGCTCGATCAGGCCAAAGCCGGTCCCCAGGAGCCGGATGTTGCCGCCAAACGGGCCTTCCCGCCTGAGCCGGAAAAGGATATTGTCTGGTTCATCCAGCAATATTCGACCACTCTCGAGGATTGGCAGCGCGATATTATGACCATGCTGCGCGATGAAATGCTCTATTTCTGGCCGCAGATGGAGACGAAAATCATGAATGAAGGCTGGGCTTCGTATCCTCAAGGTGCTTACGCAAAAAGGCTCTCCAGGAACGATAAGCATCGTTTTGGAGAGCTTTTTTATGGCCAATATTCTGCTACAATATAGGGACAAGCCCAATTGGAGGTGTCAGCCATGCAATGGGAAGAGGTTCGGAAGTTTTATTCCAATCAATACGTCAAGCTACAAATCCTTGCATCTCATACAGAAGAAGGAAACACCAAGTTTGTCGATGAAGTCGCACTGATTCGAGCCATTCAAGATCCTCAAGAAGCAACTAAGGAGTTGCTACAATCTAAGGATGGCGTGATAGTGTCGCATACCGCAAACGAAGAATTGAAGGTTGAGATTCGAACACTTCGCGGTTTGCGGGATGTTATTGGAAAATATTATTAGACTACCGAAAGAAGTCGAGTATAAGTTTATAAAACTAAATTTTCAATTCCAACAATTTGCTGATCTCTGAGGGTTCACTTGCATCATTCGTACCCAAATCCCCTCTAAAAGCACTATAAAGAATAGCTTCAGTTAACTTATCCAGATCATTCTTTAGCTGCAATGAATTCACTATAGATCGTTCAATTTCAATTAATGAATTAATTTTATTAGTAATTTCAACAATCTCGTCTTTAGGAGGTAATGGAACAATAAGTGAAGCCAGCTTACTCGCGTTAATGTTAGCCTGACCTACTTGTTGAGTAACCATTGAAAGCAATAAATTCCTTCCAAAGTGTCCATTGATGTAATAACAAATGTACTCCGCAATTTCCTCCTTATAGAACAACCTAACATTAACCAAATAAGAAGCGTAGGTCATATTTGTTGCTTGCCCATAAACAACGGCTGTTTTGCCGACTAATTCATAACTGTTAGTCCGATTAAACAGTAAGTCATACTCTTCAAGCTTATATTTTTCTACGTCTTTGTGATCGGAAGGTAAGTACTTCAGATTATCTAAATGTAATTCCCCGTCAATAATATTACCCATACGTAATACGGGAACATCGTCATCATCATTTGTTTTCGCCGATGTCCCATAGGATGAGGTCTGGATTAAATCCTCAAGTGTTACCCACCTCCAACCTTCAGGAAGTTTATATGGCTCAGTCATGATATTCTCATTTGATTTTTTCACTTTAGTCTTGCTATTCTGCCTAAATTCATCAATTTTTTGGAGAAAGGAGCCCGCAGTGGCTTTACTTAAATTCTCCTCCCGCCACTTCGCTGTCAATTCTCCACGAAAAGCCTTATCCAAAATTGCCGCACGGCGAATTTCAAATGTTTCCTTAGCTTCTTCGATTAGTTGTTTGGCTTGATTGATTTTATTCAAGAGTTTTTCAGTTTTTTGTACAATACGTTCTTGCTCTGCTAATGGAGGTAATGCAAAAGGGAATTGCTTAATGACTTGCTGTGATATATTAGGTTGTGCTCCTCCCTTACCCAAACTTATCAATTCATCTTTTTGAGATAAGAAGTAATAAAATAGGAACTTTGTCGTTGTTATTGATAACGGAACTCCCACTGCGCAAGCTTGATTAGTAGTCGCATCAAAACCTAATATCCCTAACTTTCCAATTGTTGCGCCGTACATTGCTATAGCTACAGAATCTTTAGGAAACATCTTAGCACTTGATTTCTTTAATCCCTCATCCGTAATACATTCATCAACTTCTGTAATAATTCCATTCCGTAAATCACCAGTTTTTATCCATGGAATGTCTCCGCCATAATACTCGGGATTTTTACGCGATGGGGTTCCTCCCGATCCCCATTTTGCAACATACTCACTTTTTACCCAGATCCAATTAACAGGCAGATTATAAGGCTGCTCCCCCACAGGCACCAGAGCCTCTTGCAACAATTCCTCCGCCGTCTTCCCTTTATTCTTACTCATACGTTATACTCTCCACGCGCTTCAGCAACCTGAAGAAACTCTTGCTCTTCCTCAGCAGCGTACTTTGGCTTGTTATCTACCGCTTTAAGCTCCGCCACAACCTCCAGCAACAATGTCATAGCTTCATCCAGCTTGGCAATCGCCAATTCCGCCGAATCAATCGGATCAGGCAAATTATCATAAGCAGATAATGACTCATCTGCGATCAAACCAATATCCAAACTGTCGTCCTTTTTGCGGATATCCTCGCGAGTAAAAACATTAAATCTATCATCCTGCACACTACTTCGATCCTCAGCTTTATAAGCCTCCACAAACGCATCAAAATGCGCTGTGGTCAGCGGAGTCCGCTTCCCAAAGCTAGGCATGTTCGTCCGCAGATCATATACCCAAACGTCCTTTGTACTATCCTTATCCGTCTTCTCCCGTGTAAAGAACAGAACGTTCGTCTTTACTCCCTGAGCATAGAAAATCCCCGTAGGCAGTCGCAGAATTGTGTGCAGATTACACTTGTCCATTAAGTCTGCTCGAATCTTCGCTCCCGCACCGCCTTCAAACAATACGTTGTCAGGAAGCACTACAGCAGCACGAGCTTTTCCGTTCGCTTTTAACGCCCGATAGATATGCTGCAAGAAGTTCAACTGTTTATTGGAAGTTGTAAACGTTAAATCATCCCGCGTGAGTCCCTCTCCGCCTTGCTTGGTACCAAATGGCGGATTGGTCAGAATTACATCGTAATTCTTCAAGCTCTTGCCGAGATCGGAAAGCGTATCTCCAAGCATAATATCCCCATGCAGATCATGAAGCATAGCATTCATCATCGCCAGGCGATGCGTATCCTTAACTAACTCAACCCCAGTGAAAGCTTCGTTTCTTTGAAACTCGGCTTCTTTTTCACTCAGGTCAAAGTAGTCGTCAGTCTTGCTCCGAATGTGGCTATCCGCTGCAATCATAAATCCAAACGTACCTGCGGCAGGGTCATTACAGCGCTCACCTGGCTGCGGATCAACCAGCTTTACGATCACATCGATCAAAGGACGCGGCGTAAAATATTGACCTGCTCCCGACTTGGTTTCACTCGCATTTTTCTCAAGCAATCCTTCATAAAGATCCCCAAGACCTTCTTCCTTGGCGGAATACCAATCAAGTTGATCAATGGAACGCACAATTTTCTCCAAATTCTTGGGTTCATCAATATTAGAGCTGGCATTCATATAGATCTGCTTAATGATCTCGTTACCCTCTTTACCAAGATCAAGCAGCAGTTGGCGGTAATGATTGGTTAATTCAAGGCCGTGGCGCTCTTCTAACGAATCCCAGCGATACTGCTCAGGCAAAATCCCCTCATTGTTCGTTTCCTTCATCATTTTAAGAAATAACAGATAAGTGAGTTCCGTTACATATTGGTGATACGTGATGCCATCATCACGCAGTACATTACACAGGTTCCAAAGCTTTTGTACAATTTCCTGATTCCTCATGGTTTAAGCTTGCTCCTTCTGTCTGGTTGGATATAGCGCAACGTTTATTGTAGCAACAATCTCGTCCAATTGACCATCAAAAATTTTATTTAATTGCTTATAGCCGCCCTTGCTGCGGAAAGGTTCCACATCAAATGCTTTTTCTGGATTCGGGTCCAGAACAGATTCTTGCAATAATTGCTTCTCAATCCGCTTCAGCCAATCCTTCTGCACCTTCGGCCATACTCGCATCTCATAAATCTTCTTCATGGCATTCTCGATCCGTTCTTCATGACTGATGAGTGGATCACCAAGTGCCTGCTGGCGGATAAAACTGATGATGTCTGCGGCAATGTCCTGCTGCTTCGCATCGCGCCAAGCGGTTTGCAGATTTTTCTCGGTAAAACCTTTCTGATCCAGGGCCACACGAAGCTTCCGCAGTTCTTCACGGGTCAGATCATTCGGGCGGGTACAGATGATGTTCAGCGCTGGGATCAGGTTCAGATTCTCGCGGATAAAGCCATTGAACCCTTCCAAGTAATCCTCTGGTTTGTTGGCATCCCCATAACCACGTGTAACTCCGATCAGTTTATCCTTGTGATCCGAGATGAACTGGCGGTTATGCCGCCCTTTGTTCTCTTCAATAAACAGCAGCAATTGTGGTTTGCTTAATAAAGCTTCGCTAACCTGCTCAGCACTTGCCTTCTTCACCTTATCTATGAACTCATCAATAGTCTGCCCATCTGATAAAGCTTTGAAATCTTCATGATCCTGAGGCGTCCAGCTCTGCTTCTTCCGCTGCATCTTGGCCACAATCTCTTCCTGATGCGACTTGATATGATGCTCACTCTTCATCTGCTTCAGCTCATCGACCAGGAGATCCAGACTCACCTGCGGTCTAGTCACAACAGGCTTCATGTCTGTATAGGGCTTAAGCGACTCATAGATGCCTACGGCATCATAGATCATAAAATGATCCTTATCGATTTCATCACAGCGGCGGGTAGCCCGTCCCAGCATTTGTTCATACAGGATACGAGAGCGAACCCGCCGCAGGAACACTACATGAGAGATACTCGGGATATCAATCCCCGTTGTGAGCAGATCCACAGTGACAACGATGTTCGGCAGCCGTTCATTTTTGAAGAGCTTAATCGCATGCAGCGGATCTTTAATCGAACCTGTAATTTTTAGAATGGCTCCATCATCTACTAGGCCGTAGACCTTCTCCAATTCTTCCTTGAAAATCCGAACCACCATATCCGCATGATCATCCGTTGCCGCAAAAATCAAGGTCTTACCATCCGCTTCGGGGTCGATATATTCAGTGAGCGCCTCCAGCACTACACGATTGAAATTCTCCGTAATCACCGTCTTATTGAACTGGGTTACTTCGAGGTTGACCTCGTCTTCCAGCATTTCTTTTTCCACGGTTCCCAGGTCCACATTATATACAGCTACTTCCTCACCAATCTGCCACTTGATGCCGTTCTTCTTCAGTTCCGTTTCAAACTGGACGGGGGGCTCATGGTCGATCAGATAGCCATCAATGACAGCTTCACGGTAGGAGTAGTTAAAGATTGCTTTGTCAAAAATCTCAACCGTATGAAGAGCTGGTGTAGCCGTAAGCCCGATTCGCACAGCGTCAAAATAATCCAGTACCTTCCGATACTTGCTCACATAATCGGCATGATCACGAAACTCCAGTTCGATCTCACTCATTTCCTTATCCAGCGTGTAACCACGGTGAGCCTCATCCACGATGATGCAATCATACTGGTCTACAGAAGGAATGCCCTTAGCATCCTCACTATAAAACAGCCGCTTCACCATACCTTGAACGGTTGCAATCTGAACCTTCGTTTCCACATTCGGTTTCTTGTCATCCAGCGTCTGAAGCTCAAAAATCTCGGTAAACGAATGATAACTCTCCAGCTTGGAATCTTTAAACGCCGCCTCAGCCTGACGGCCTAACGCTGAACGGTCAACGAGGAATAGTATTCTTTTAAAACGATTATGTTTGATCAGACGGTAAATTAAGCCGATGGCCATTCTTGTCTTACCTGTACCTGTGGCCATGGCTACCAGAATTCTGCGCTGTCCTGCTTCTATCGCATGTTCCACTGACAAAATCGCATTCTCTTGATACTCCCGCAGATGCAGGTAATCCAGCGATTCATCTCTGAGATCCTTTGTCGCCTTATCTATGTCCTGCTGTAAAAGAGCTTTTAACCCTTCAGGTGAATACCAGGTTTGCAGCACCCTGGCATGATTCGTAGACTTACGTGCATCTAAGAACCATATTCCCGATTTATGCTCAAGCTGCTTCAGATAGGGACGCCCATTCGTTGAAAACAAAAACGGTACCTGATAATTTCCCCATGGGCCATGAATGATTTCTTCACCGTGCTTAACTACATAAGAGGCATACTTTTTCGCCTGTTCAATGTCGGCTTGAACATCCTTGCTCTGACGTTTAGCCTCAACGATACCGATAAATTCCATTCCATAAAAAAGAGCATAGTCTGCAAACCCATTTTTCAGAGGCCATTCGGCTATAGCGAGGTACCTGCCTTTTTCAGGACGAGTCCCTGCGCTAAAACGCATTTGTAATGTATCTGCCTCCCATCCAGCCTGAACGAGCTTCTCGTCAATAATGATTCGTGTCTGGGCTTCAGTAAGCTTAAGAGCACTGCCCAGTTGTCTCGCCTTCGTATGGCGTTTTTGCTTCTCGTCTGGGGTTTTGGAATCTTGCTGTTGAGTAAGTTTCTGCAATTCTTGTTCCAGATACTGTACCTTCGCATCATAAGAAGCGGCTAGTGACTGAAGTTGCTCCTGATTCTGTGAATCCTCTACCTTAGAAGGTTCGATATATTCTGGGGCTACAAAGTCCCACTCCCCATACACCTGCATAAACCAGACGGATAAGCGAAAGGCCATATTTAACAAAGCTTTGGCTTCCTCTGGAGTTCCGTAAATTCCTTCAGCATGATTAGCTTTATTCCCAATCATGCGAATAGCGTGGAGGATATCCAGCAGCTCTTGCGTCAGGAGATCTTCTTGCTTCAAAAGCCTAAGTCTATCGTCCTGAGTCGCTCGCTCTGGATATTGCAGTTCCTCAAAAGCACATATGTATCTCGTTATCGTCTCCCCGAACATACGAAGCTTGATCAAGGAAGTATTAGGGTCAATATAAACGTTCCGCTCGGCCATTTCGGCCAGATTGGAGAGAATATTCCAATGGTTCGACAAGAAAGTGAAATTGCTGTTACTCATTCCATTCACCTCTGGATGATTTATTCTTAAAATGTAAAATGATTCATAGGAAAATATTCCTAAGTCCATAATAACATGTCTAAATACAAGGAGAGTATAAAAAAATGAGGACTCAAATTGAGTCCCCCCCTACATTTGTTTCATCTATACGTCTTAGCCAGGCATCGAAATAACTTCTGCTGAGGTTCTCCACCCAATGATTACATAATAGATAATCATAACCATAGATCGAATATGGATCACTGTAGAATCTCGGCCGTCCGTTAATATTTCGTTGTTCGATTAAAGATTGGGTAGGGTCGACTTTTTTCAATACAGGATAAGTGATATTAAATGTCCTCTTGGCGTAGTCCAGTCGCTGCAACCGCTCAACCTCGTGCTCTGTTAATAGATCATCTGCAATTAGTCGCTCAAAACTGGATCTAACCAAAGCACCAATCTTTATTTCCTCAGATCCTTTAAAATCGGCTGGCATTTTCTTAATCTTAACTGTGCTTATCGACTTCCCTATACTCTGCTTATCATCTGCAAAAAGATTATACATTTGTATACTTCGCATAAACAGCTCCGAAGTATCAGACACAGAATTAGATAAGGCTGTAACCACATTGAAGATTTTCTCCTTGAAGTCTTCATTGCAAAGAAGCTCAAAACGAAAATCTAAACCTTTTGCATGGAACAGCTCCTGGAGTTCGGCTATGTAGAGTTGCAGCGGCTCACGTATTGCACCATATATTTTTGGAGCAGCAAATATAATATTTCCAGCATTCAAATTGAAGTAGCCATGAATCGCCATAGCAGTGCGAATCATTTTCTTCAGTACTCTGGATATCGTTTCTTCCTTGGAGCCGTAATTCAAGCCATTCTCATGAAAAGCTACATCAATACCATATATGTTTTGAACACCATTCTCCCCTCCTACTTCTAAGCCCAGAGCATCAATCTCAGCTTGTTGGAGTAGTTGAGAGAATGAACTATTTTGTTTGAACAAATCAAGGCTGTATTTCTCTTTAAAATATTGGTCTGAATCTTTCATCATACTTTCAACAACGGCTTCGTTATAAATTTCCCAAGACTTCACGGATGGCTTCCAGTTCAATTGAACAAGCTGACAATTCTTTGCATGTCTCAGCCATGAGAGCATCAAGGATTCTCCGATTTCTATTTTCATTGAATCAGTCCTCTCTGTTATTTTGATATTAAATTTCTATGGCTGATTCGATTTTTCCAATATACAATGGAATGTTACTTGGAATATTATTACCACCAATTACTTTGATAGGCCCAATGAGTTGTCCTTCAATTAATGGTATATCCGTAAGAAGCTCAACAAACGTCTGCAAATCTTCATTGTTTTGTTTCGATTTTTTCGAATGTATTCCCGATGGTACGAACTCATGAACAACAAATACTGCCTGACCGCAGTTGTTTATGCGGGCCTCTATTAATGTTCCAGCAACGGCGTGAAGTAACTGATAACGGATATGTCCAAAATCCTTATCTCCAAAAACAGAAAGACCTAATTGCTTTATTCGTTCAGGTACTTTTGTTCTTGGATTGGTTGAATATCTTTTGATCAGATTAGAGATAACTTCTCCGAATGGTTCATCAGCTTTTGCTTCAATAGAAATTAGTGTTTTTTTATCGGATGTTTTTCCATATACAATCAAATCATGTTTACGCCCATTGCCGTTGAAGGCGTCCAATTTAGTTTCACACTCAGGTATGGCTATCTCGGGAATTAAACCCTTAATATCTTGATGTGAGTCTATCAAGCGTTCCAACTCCTTTGGAACTGTAGGAGCACCCGATTGAGTCCATGCCTTTGCAAGTTCCTTCGCACTTCTACCATCTACCCAATGTGCTTCACCTTTTGCTGGAGGAGCATGTTGAAACCAGTCCGTCAAATTAGAAATATTTAATCCAAGTCGATTTTTTATTTCCATATTGCATCTCCTCAGAAAATTTAGATTTTATTTGGACTCGTAGATGTTAATTAATGTAATGTTAACACAATTAGATTGCTATTGGTTTATGTTATAATGAGCAAAAGGCGGTGAATGAAATGTCCATATCAAAGGAACAACTGGAGCAAAGCTTTCGAGGCAAACCTTATGTTGAACTTAAAGATCTGGTGCAATTGATCGAGGATAATTTCGGATTTAACGTTACGCTTCAGAGGAAAGATGAACCTGCATTTACTGATGAACAGAAGAAAAGAATGACATCTGTCATTTTCAAAGATGAATACGTTCTTTCCCAGCTTCGTCAGGCCAAGTATGACCGAGAGAATGGAATTTCCACATATAGTGAC
Organism: Paenibacillus sp. FSL R7-0345; assembly: GCF_038595055.1. Classification (NCBI taxonomy): domain Bacteria; kingdom Bacillati; phylum Bacillota; class Bacilli; order Caryophanales; family Paenibacillaceae; genus Paenibacillus; species Paenibacillus sp. FSL R7-0345. The sequence continues at coordinate 2,145,171 of NZ_CP152002.1, read as the reverse complement.
AGCGAAGAGGAGTTTGCACAATTACTGAAAGAGGTTCAGAATGACTGACCGTTACAAGGTGCTCTGGACCACTTACGCTAGGGTAGCTCTTGCCCGAATGAAGGAATATAAGGTTGACCCCATGAACGTCTTTAGACGCTCTAAATCTGTCTTGGCCGATGAGCCGAAATACAAAGCTGATGGAATATCGGATTTTCCTGGGTTTGAATTTAACGGCTATTATTGGACATTGATTGGCAACGTAATTGTTATTTACAGGGTTGATGATGAGCTACGTGAAGTGTATGTGGATGCTTGTTACTTTGCAAATACGGGTTTATCTCATTATGTATTTTGGGGTATTGATCCTGATGATGAATAGCTGACTCATCACCCTACAACGTGGTTAACTTATGGAATTTCTAAATAAATTGGCTCTTTTCGTGAAAATTGTTGCTTTATAGTGGACTGAGAATAACTTCTTTCGGAGGCAGTCTGTCCATCTTAGTCTTTTTATCACCGTTAAGTGCTTTAAACTCCACTTTATAAGTTTGTTTGGAATTCGGGGCAATATTGTACACTTCGTAATTTTGTGAATCACCTTTGAAAGAATAGGCGAAGGTTTCCTTTGTCAATCCAATATCCTTCGATACATCTGCCGTCATGGTAAACTTCATTTCAGTATTACTTCTGTTTTTTATAGTTATGTCGCAATTGAAGGTGACGTAGCCTGAATCATCAATCCAAAAGTCATGAAGTATGCTTTCATCATAGACATACACCAATTCTCTTTGCTCTCCCCCAAGATATGTCCAAACTATAGCTACTACAAGTAACAAGGTAATACCTAAGGAAGATATCACCAAATATTTTCTATTCACAACAACTCCTCCTTTTAAAATGAGTCCATGTATATCGGTCTGAGGTGATATTAATTTTATGAAGCCAAAAGAGATGTATAAAATGATGTTATCAGAAAGTATTACACCCTTATTTAAGGAGAGGAGCTATAAAAAGAAAAACAATGTGTTTGTCAGAGAATACCCTGAAGTTGTTCAGATCGTGCATCTTGCAGCTTCAAGTTGGAATTTACCCGATTATTATGATTTTTCAATTGACTTTGCATTATTCTCGAAACCTTATTATGCCCTCATGCAATATGAACTACCTAAGAGTTGGTTCAACTCCTCGTTGCATAGACCAATACTTGGAGGTAATATACAGCATTTAAAAGCTCCCCGTGGATATACTCCTAATTATCATATTGTTTCGGAAACAAATATGAGTAAAGTTGCTGAGTCTTTGAGAAGCGATTTGATCAATTATATACTTCCATACATAGACCCGCTACGGTCAACAGATTCATTAATTAAAGCAATAGAAGTTGCCAAAGAACAAGATATCTTTGGTTCCTTACCTAATATTCATGACGAAATAATACTTTACTATTCTTTGGATCACAAGGAAACTGCACAGGCAAAGCTGATTGAAGCATTAAGCATAGAACATGGGAACCCGTACTATAAGCTCAAATTAATTGAAATTGCTGGAAAACTAGGTCTGGACCTGCCTTAAGCTTATACAAACATTATAAATAACGTTTCTATAACAGAGGCATTTGAACTCAATGTTCATTGCCTCTGTTTTATTAAACGTTCACCTTAGCAATTTGATGCAACGGACAACATAACTGAGCTGACTTTACCATAGATATTAATCAACCGATCATTGGACAGAGGGGGATTAACAGTGGAAAGTTATGAGCCAATTTCGTCAAAACAGCTTTTGAGCAAGATCGAAGAAGGTCAGGCCAAGCTGTACTACGACATAGGAAAACGAGTACATCATTATTTCGAGGATGCCCTCAAGGAGATGCAGCAATATCTTCAACAGTTCCCCGTACAAAATGAAGGTGCATTAATCGATGAGGCTGGATCACACGAACAACTGTCTCATAACTACGAATTGTTGCAGCAGGAAATTCAAAAACTCAAACACACCAACGAAAGTCAGAAATCTCAAATCCAAAAACTCAAAGAAGAGAATGCACGACTTTCACGTAAAGCAGCAAAACCAAGTTCTAGAAAAACGAAAGATAAAAGTGAACTGGAGACGGATACTTTAAGCAACCCCGACGAAACAGAACCCAAAACGAGAAAAACGAGAACTCTGAAAAATACGAAGACACTTGAAGCTTTAACGTTAAAAGACGCCACACATGAAAATCAGTCTGAGCCTTGGGATCATGAATCTCTAGACCAGTACAACGAACTGGTTAGTAATGAACAAAATGAACCCTCAGAACCGAATCAACCCTAACAATCATTTGGAGCCAATGTTTCCACGAACTAATATACACTTACCGAAATTAGATACTGCCATCATATACGCTTGCCGAAAAGAACTGATCAGCGTCCCTGTAAAGGATGCTGCGTCAGTTCTTTTTGCGTTACAAATGCAGATGCAGCAACGTTTTGGTCTAAATTAGTTAAGGCAAGTGTATAGGGGGACGATCGGTACCCTATACGCTTGCCTTAACATTTTGACAAATGACCGATTAGTCTAATACACTTACCGAGAAATGAATTATTAAAACGAGCTGATCACGAATGACCTCACTGCAATCAGCCCAAATATCACTTATTTCCCAAACCATTCTTCTGCTTGCTGTCTATGGTTATCATTAATGTGTATACTAATTATTTTATAAGCTGCCCAAAATGCAGCCGCATCATCAGTATAACCCAGCCCTATAACAACGTCAGGTATTGCATCAATAGGAAGCACAATATACGCCAGGGCCCCCATAGCAATCAAACGTGCTGATAACGGAGTTTTGCTATCTGTTGCACAAAAATACATAGCAACGGCATCTTTGGCAAAGGGAATTTTTGAGGCGTGTTTTTTAATTTTTTTCAAGAAACCTTCTTTCACATACTCTTCTTGCTTTTCAGCTCCACCAATTTTTGATGTCCACGATTTAACATCAATTTTTTCGGACTCTGAATACTCAGTATCGATTTCAAGTGCTGAGGCTAACTCGTTACTCGATTTATAAGCACCTAGAGCAGTAAGACTACTAAATTTCCCTTTGCAAGAACCACATAAAGCTTGAGCGAATTTCTGAGTGTCTACATCATTTAATTGTCCGCAGTTAGGACATTCCAAGGTTCTAATCATATGTATTTATTCCTTCCATTTTGAGATATACCTATAATTCCACACTCCACATTCATTTCCCTTTTCCTGATAAAAATCAAAAAAACCGCCTCCAATATAGAGAACGGCTCACAACAATTCTGACTTAATCGCGTATTCAATTTTCCCGTTCTGATCAATAGTTAGGTAAGCTAGAGCAAATTGAAGTATTTGTTTCTCGTCATGAACAGGTAAACTCTTACGGTCACATTTTATTCTGTTCACAAGCTTCTCTGTCTCTTGAATAACCGTCTCCTTATCTTGTTTTAAGAAATCCAGTTTATGTTTATATCGTGTGTACATTTTCTTAGCAGCTAATAAGTTTTGCTCATTATAGGCATTAGCTAAACTGAACGCCTCGTAGACATCCCTGTCTTCACTGTTTATCTTCCCATACTCTTCAATCCATGATTCGTAATGCACTTTGTTGTTTGAGAATTCTTGAATTTGCTTTTCATACAATTCCGTTCGATGCTGTATGGTGGTTACTTCATTTTGAAAGCGAGCATATACTACTTCCGAGATCCTGGTAATATCGATTGACCGCTGTATCTTTTTCCAAATTGCGTCAATAATCGGCGATAATTTTTCTGCCCCTACCTTATAGTTACACTCAGTGCATACATAAAAAATATCACCATAATCCTTTCCATTGTATTTATTTTTGGAGGTCATATCCTTGCATTTCAAACGTTCATTGCATTCTGCACAGTACAGCAGTCCATTCAATACATTCTTTGTGACATAGAACTGAGCAAATTTAAGCCCTGCGTTTTTCAAAGATTCTTCACCATCGTAATAATCCCTGCGATTTTTATATATGAACCAGGTTGTTTTCCACGCCTCAAGTGTCACAACGGGTTTAATAGAAGTATTACTGCCTTGTAGCCAATCCGTCATTTCTTTATTTACTGTTAAATGGGAAATGGAATCGCGACGGTTCAAAGTCAATATTCCCGCGTAAAAAGGATTCGTTATGATCTCTTTGATATGGTTCCATTTCCAATCCCGACCTCTTCTTGACTCTTTGGGCAGCATTCCCGCAATCGCCCTGAATCCCAAATTACCCTGCTTGTAGAGAGAGAATATTTTTTGCACATGCTCAATTTCATCGGGAATGGTCTCAAATTTCTTCGTATCCTTAAGATATCTATAACCATATGGAGCTGATCCGCCCGTCCACTGACCTTCCTTCAGCAATGTCCTCATCGCGCGTTTAGTATCACCAGCAATTTTATCCCCTTGATACTGTGAGAAACTGTCGCGAATCGTTTGCGATAATAACTCACCTTCGTCATAACGGGTGTTATTGTGAAGCACATATACGGGGATTTTATACTCCACAAATTTCTTGCGAATTTCACGGTGCTCTCTGGTTTTTCTTGCCAATCGATCTTCAGCCCACACCAGGACAAAATCAAACAACCGCTTCTGTGCATCATCGAGCAATCTTTTCAACTCGGGACGTTCATTCATCTCCTTCTTTCTTGCCGATACCGCACTGTCCAAATAACGGCCAACGAGACTTAACTCATGCCGTCTTACGAACTCCTCGCAAGCACTGTTCTGGGAATCCATCTCCTGTTTATCCGTCGAATGCCTTCCATAGAAAGCCCCCTTCATTCCAGGTTTAATGAAGTCAGTTATAATCAAATCTCCACCTCCGTGTATTTACTTTGACCCTGACTCCAATCAATTCTTAATATTTTGGAATTCGCCGTAATCCGTACGCTCATAGATATGAGAAATCGGATTAACTCATCACTCCCAAGTTCCGATAATCTGGATTCCAGAGCAAATTCGGCCGCTTTCAAATGAGGTGATGCAGCGTATTGTACCATTCCTTTAAACCTTTCAATTTCACCCCTAATGCAGCTAATATCCTCCTGTATGAATTGATGTCTACGCTTTACCTCTATTAATTCATCCTTATTGTGATTCGACTTATCGAGCATGTATTGCCTGGTTTGTGTTATTAACAAAGAGCCGATAATACTGAGATCGAACTCTAACTGGAATAATCTGCTTTCTAACTCGCTTGTTTTTTCAGTTACATATTTGGGAAACTGCTTCTCTAATTCCAAGGGTAACTCATGCAGAAGATATTCCTTAGCAGCTTGTAAATAACTTCCTTCAACTTCATTCTTTTTAAGTTTAAGACCATGCTTTTTGCAAATGTATAACCCCTCAACATCTTTATAGTTATAATTCAGGGTTGACATCATACCTCCACATAATGAACAGGTGATTTTGTCTTTAAGGAGATATACGACATTATGTTTGGCGTTCTTTCGGCCAGTTGAATATGCTGCGAACTTCTCCTGAATCTTATTCCAATCTTCATCTTCAAAAATACGCAGGTGAGGAACCGCTGTACGCACATCCCCATAACTCAGATATCCATTGTAATACTGATTACCGAACATCCCGCGAATTCGAGAGTCACTCCAATCTTGGGGAATTATATTCTGTGATTTTAAGTACTTTACATAATTAGCGAATGACTTGAAGTTTTGTTCGAGAAATACATTGAACAACTTTCTTATCACTACAACTTCCTCTTCTTGTTTCATCATTGCCCCAGCTTCTCTTTTGTCATCTGTCTTAATTAGTCGGTACCCATAAGGCGTTTGACCTCCTGGGCTTTCACCCTTTTTCGCTTTCGCTCGTTTACCCGCTTTGATCCCTTCAACAATCTTGTCCCCTTCAAGCTCGTTCTTCGCTCCAAATATGGCTTCAAGAATCTCCCCCTCCTCGGAATAGATCATAGGAGGTTCGGTCTCCTCCGAGAAGATCACGCTGATCTTATTTTTCTTGAAAATTTCGTAAATCTCAAGATGTTCCGTCAAGTTGCGTGCCAACCTACAACGTCTGCTAACAATTACATTTTGAATAATCCCCGCCTGAATATCGGAGAGCAAACGATGCAGTTCAGGTCTCTGAAATCTGTTATTGTTACGCGCTGAGACTTTAGGGTCAAGATATCGCTCATCGATGAACAACTTGTTCTTGAATGCCGTGTTTTCTCCTTCGGCTATCTGTGATTTCAACGATGTCTTTTGAATTTTTTGGTCAATTGAATGTCTTGCATACAACGCCGTCTTCATGGAAGCTCCTGATTCTGCTTATCCATTTCTTCTTCAATAATCCGCTGAATAACCTCAAGAAACAAATCGTGATATTGTTTGGCCGCTGCGGGATCATTCACGTATTTTACAGAATGAATTTGGGTATCCTGAATCTCTTGGTATCTTTTTTTCATGGGTTCAATTCCCTTCTAGTATTTTGAATTAAGGAGGCTGCGTCATGCAGGAAATCGGTCAACAAATTCGTCAAATTCGCAATCGGAAGGGCATTAGTCTAAATGCCTACGCTAATGAACTCGGTGTATCTTCGGGATATCTTTCTAACTTAGAAACGGGTAAAACCCAAAACATAACCCTTAGTGTTCTGGAACAACTGCAAAAGGATCTTAACTTAGTCCCGTTTCCTGCGGATAGCAGTGATGAAATTCGAATGCGTCTGGATAGGGTGTACGAACTTCTTATGAATTTGCAAACTTGTAAACCTGATGCCGTTGAATATTTGCTTCGCTGTGTTGAAGAAGGAGCCGAAGCTTTCTTATCGCATTACACCTCCTCGCCTCGGTAATTGGTAATATGTGCATGTATAAGAGAAACTATTCATACACATGAACAAATATTTAAAATCATGAACGGAACAAGCTACATATTCATAAATATGCGTTTACAGCCGTGAATAATGATCGAGTTAAAGGGGAGTCTAACCTGCAATAGGTTGGTTCCCTTTTTCGTGCATAATCAGACCCATTGCCGTACAAAAAAAAGGAGAGTCTATCCCACCTCGGGAAGTCTCTCTTCTTTATGAACAAAGCTAATTTGATACCCGCTAGCTTGTTCCGAACCTAGGGTCTCTGTGAGAAGATGTGCGGCTGCTCTTTCTTTTAGCGTCTTCTCCCAAGAAGCGAAGTGTTCCGCTAACTTCTCTAATGTTTCGGAATGATCGATTTCCTTAAGATTACCAAAACAAATCTGCTGCGAAGGAGTGTTGACAGTAAAACGAATCTTCAGGTCCATCGTGCTCCCCCCTTTAATACAACCTATGTGGCGGATCGGAGAGGACAACCCTATAATCGTAAATCAAATTTTTGGTGCATAGAATAAAGGACCAGCCCATCAGGAGGAGCGCCTATGAATGTTGAGAATACCACAAGCCGTTTTGTAGCGATTTATTGCCGCGTATCGACCGATGAGCAGGCACGTGAAGGTGTTTCCTTGGATGAGCAGCAGGAGCGCCTGAAGGCCTACTGTAAGGCCATGGGCTGGACAGACGAGGTCCTGTTGTTCATTGACGATGGCTACTCCGCAAAAAGCACAGACCGCCCTCAGCTCAAGCGGTTGATGACATACATAGAGAATGGGGAAATCTCAAAAGTTATGGTCACCAAACTGGATCGGATGAGCCGCCGATTGCTCGATTTGCTTACGCTGATCGACATGTTCCAGCAGCACCAAGTCGCATTTATCTCGATCAGTGAATCGTTTGATACGAACACGCCGTCAGGTCGTTTAACACTTCAAGTGCTTGGTGCTGTCGCGGAATTTGAACGTGAGCGTATTCGAGAGCGTGTACTGGATAATATGTTCCATGCTGCCAACCAAGGTAAATGGCTGACCCAGAGTCCCTACGGGTACCGCTTGGAAGATAAAGTTCTTATCATCCATGAGCCCGAGGCTAAGACTGTACGACAGATGTATGATCTATACCTCAATCAGGGAATGGGATTCTTCGCAATTGCCAGACAACTGAACGAAAAAGGTATACCTTCCAGACACAACAAAGAATGGTCCATTCGTTCCGTAAAACTGCTGCTTACTAATCCTGTATATAAAGGCACCTTTATATGGAACCGCGTGGATTCAAGCAAGAAGAAAAGAACCATAAAGGATGATAAGGATTGGATTGTCATTGACGATTGCCTACCCGCCATTATCGACAAGAACACTTGGGAAAGAGTGCAGACCAAAATGAGCAGACCAGGCATTGCTCCCCGCGCCCAGACCAGCCCCCATCTTCTCGGCGGCATACTGAAATGTGGAAACTGCGGGTCGGGGATGAGCATTGGCTGGTCAGGTTCACGAGACAGACGTTACCGCGTCTACCGCTGCTCTGCGAATAAGAACAAAGGAACATGCACAAGCAAGCAGTATAAAGCCGACGAAGTGGAATCCTGGTTTTTGCAGGGGTTAGCAGGTTTATCTGATTCACTTTTCCTTGAACTGGTTCCTCATTTGGTTGAGAAGGCCCGTAGCAGCCAGAGCAGCCGTGGTGATCAACAAATCACGGCAGCTAAAAACCGTTATAAGCGGAAGGTTGAAGCATATACCGCTGGATTGATTGAGTTGCAGGATTTAAACGAGGAGAAGCAGCGGATGGAGAAAGTTATACAGGAGAATCAGAGTTCTAATGAACAGGGAGAGAAAATAAAGGTGGATGAGCTGAAGGAAATGCTTGAGAGCAAGATCAAGACGGTACTGGATGCGATAAATGTGTTGCCTGTTGAGGAGGCTAAGGTGCTGCTAAGGACGTTGGTTTCGAAGGTCACGGTTTTGGGGGAGGGGGAGTTGGATATAGAGTTAAATATTTAAGTACGATTATTAACGCATAAATTGTAAAAGCGAAAAGTTGACAGTATATACTTTTTTTCTTCCCATTGGTAAAAAGGTTTATTTATGTTTTACGTCGAATTATTAATTCAATTCATTTTTTATTGATGAATACATTCAAAAAACACTCGCGATTTTTTATGGGGGGATTTTAGGTTGAATGAAGTGCTTACTTTCCGCAATGAGAATGGTGCTACAATCTTTGAAACTAAAAACTTGAGTATTTATGCAAAAGTACGGATTATAAAAGAATTTAATGATGAATATCCTGAACAGCATATAGGAATGAATGCAATAAAACTAATAAATCCAAAAAAAAGTGTATTAGAGATATCTAATAACATTATTTCATTTTTTCCTTCTCTTTCACCAGAAATCACTGAGAAACATAAAAAAAGGATTTACAAATTAATTGCCCAGAGATCTGAAATATATATTAGCAACTCAAGAGAAAAAATAGAATTATCTACTTCTAGATTATTGGGTAAGGATTTACGTGCAAGTGTAAGTTTACTGTATTATTCCCTACATAATTTCACCACAGGAAAAATGTTTCAATACCTGTCTGAAAAAATAGAAGTCGACGAGCATGCAGTTTATTTTAACGAAGTTGAACATTTTACAAGCGAGGTGTTTTTTAACGACATTTACAGAAAGCACTTTAATTTATCTGAATTCAAAGTTACTGATGTAAACAAAGAAAATTATTCAAATGTTCTCTCTACAACTAAGAAAAAAGGAGCAAATCCATTTAAAATTCTTCCAATTGTACTTTTTGATACAAGTATTACAATCGCCAATTATATCAATCCTTATCTGTATTTCTTATATAAGGAACTATTCGGTAAAGAATTAACTGACGATTCTATAAATAATATTGATGATTTTATTGAGTCAGCAATTAAGAATAGACCTAGGGAGAAAGGCGCTAAACAAGAAGCAGAAGTTAAGGCTTGCATCGCATTTTCCTATAGATCTATTCTTGACGCTAAAACTGAAGAAGAATCCATTATCTTTTCTTTTTTTATTATTGCCTTACGATTATACTGGTTAAGACAAACGGCTGACTATGATTATGATTTCGAAATTAAAACCTCAACAAGAGAAGTTAGTTTACTCTTAAATGTTATTCAGCAATTGTATAAGCAATGTGAATTAATTTCCTTTTCCAAAGGTGAAGAAAAACTCTCTGTGGATGATATAAAACCTAAACCTCCTAAATCAGAATCAAATAAACAGGTTCTCGATCAACCTTCTAAGGATATAGAGAAGACTTACTTTGATATTGATTTAAAAGAAGCAATACATGGGTTGGATTGTTATTTATTTATGACTGCCTTGCATTTAGATGGGCAATTCAGTTATGAAGATATTATATTCACTATGAACTTCACACCAAATATTACAAACAGATTGAAATATTACATTTATGAGCTACTTGATCCCTTACCTATTGCCGTGAACGTACACCTTGATAAAGAGGGTAGATGGACAATTTGGGTCAATGAAAATTCTGCAAAACATCAAATTATCACAGAAAACGACCTTATTGATGTGTTCGATCATTTTTCAAAATCATTATTCAATAATCATCGTGACTTTAAAAACGTTGATTATACCCCGAAATTATGTATCTCATTTCCAAAATATACAAACAAGGCTAAAACTCATGATTCCTTAAAAATTGAAACCATCAGTTCTATGAATAACTCAATTATAGATAGAAATGCATGGATTATATCAACACTTTTAAGGGATATCGCAGAAAAATTTGAGATAGAAAGTGATTTTCCTTATCTTTATGTGGACAAGTGCAAAATTTTTTTCCGTCTAAATTTTGGTTATGACCAACTTTTGATAGGATTACCTTTGTATAATCAGATCTATACAGAATCAATAAAAGGTAATTCAAATACATTTTTGCTTAATTTAGTTATAAAGGAATCTAAAAATGATTCGCCAAGAACCGAAAATTTAGAAATAATGAATATTTATAAAGAATTATCACTTTCTGAAAATTCAAACTTTCACAATATAATCCAAGGAGAGTTTGGAATTTCGAAAGCAATCGCTAATTCTGGTGTCATTACTGCTAATATGGATTCATTAAACAATTACCTGTTAGCTAATAATGAAGAATTATTTTATAATTTCACTCAATATTTAAACCAAGTATCTCATGAGCTGATTGAAAATCAGTCGTTTAGAGCTTCAAAACACTTTTTAGATGTTTGCTTAAAATATGATAAATGCGATTCCTTCGCTTACGCCACAATGGGTCTATGGTATTTTAGAAATTCCTGTTTAGATATAGAGGAATGTGAGAAACAAGGTAAGTATTTTTATGAGCTTTCAATAAAAAATGTTATTCAAGATCATCCTGATGATGAGCATAACTTAAAACAACGATATTATTACGAACTAGCCCGCTTCTATTTGCAAAGAAAGCATGATACTGATTTATATTTAAATTATTACGACATGGGTTCAAAAATGGGTAAACATTATTTTTACAATCATTTACAGACACTTCATCAAACGTTTAAAGAAACCTCAGCTACATCACAAATCTCATCTAGAAAAATTAGAACAAGTAAAGCACCTTAGCAATACGAAGGCTGGGCCTCCTACTGGCATCAGCGGATCATGCGCGAGCTGGACCTGACTTCGGAGGAAACGATCGAGTACTCCAAGCTCAACTCGTCTGTCGTGCAGCCGTCACGCCAAAGCCTGAACCCTTATTATCTTGGCCTGAAGATCTTCGAAGACATCGAACGCCGCTGGGACCGTGACAAAATGTTCGAGGTACGCGAGCTCGACTCCGACATTTCCTTCATCCGCAGCTATCTGTCGAAGCAGCTGGTTAACGACCTTGACCTCTATGTATTCGAGAAAAAAGGCCCGGAGTGGAAAATCACCGACAAAGCCTGGGAAAATGTCCGTGACCAGCTCGTGCTGGCCCGGGTCAACGGAGGCTCTCCTTACCTCGTCATCCAGGATGCCGACTATGAGCGCAACGGCGAGCTGCTGATCGCCCACCGCTACGAGAGCATCGAGCTTGACCTGAAATATCTGGAGCGCACCCTCCCGCATATCTACTCCCTCTGGGGACGCACCGTTCATCTGCAGACTGTCGTTGAAGACAAAAAAGCCCTCTTTACCTATGACGGGAAAAAGGTGCAGCGGAAGTTTATGTAGGTTAAGACTTACAAGCGGTTAAAAAGGCACTATCAGCTGGCCATTTCCTTAATTGGGCCAATGATAGTGCCTTTACTGTTAATATTGCATTCATCTAAGCCAAATGTACGGGGCTGAACGGATCTGTCAGCAGGCTGTCTGCTTACCCGCACTCAGCTTTTCTAACGCAGGCAGCTATTCCCCCAGCAAAAACTGCATCGTCCGGTCGCCGCTGCCGGGCAGATATTCATGCCCGAAGTCCGGATAGACGACCAGCTCCTTGGTTGCGGTGATTTTGTTGTAGGCGGCAAACTGGGTGGATGGCGGGCAGATGGTATCCATTAGCCCCGTGATGAACAGCACCTCACCTTGAATACGGGACGCCAGATGCTGCAGGTCGATATAACCCAGCTTCTCAAACACCTCGTCCTCCCGCTCATGCAGCGGATCGAACTTGCGGAAATAGATGCTCAGCTCGTGGTATGCATCCTTGGCCAGATCCATTTCCCATACACGCTTATAGTCACAGAGGAACGGATAGGTAGTTGCAGCTTTTTTCACACGCGGCTCGAGTGCGGCACAAGCGATGGTCAGAGCTCCGCCCTGCGACCCGCCCATGGCATACACCCGCTCCGGATCTACTCCGGGAAGCTCAAGCGCAATTTGAGCCAGACGCACGGTATCCAGATAAATGTGGCGGAACAGCAGATTATCCGGATGATCGTCCAGTCCGCGGATAATATGCCCGTTATGCGTGTTGCCTTTCACACCGCCTGTATCTTCAGACAACCCTCCCTGCCCGCGGCAGTCCAGTGCCAGCACCGAAAAGCCCAGCGAGACATACGCCAGCTTATCCTGCCACTCGCCGGAATCACCGGTATATCCGTGGAACTGCAAAACCGCCGGCTGCGGCGTACTTACCGCTCTCGGACGAAGGTATTTGGCATGGATACGCGCACCGCGTACTCCCGTAAAGTACAGATCAAAGCATTCCGCCTGCGGCGTCTGAAAAGGACTCGGAATCAGCTCAAGCTGCGCTTCAACTGCAGCAAGCTCCTCCAGCGCGCGTTCCCAGTAAGCGTCGAAGTCAGCCGGACGCGGGTTTCTTCCCTGGTATTGTTTTAACTGTTCTAGCGGCATATCTACTAATGGCATTTGCAGAACATCCCTTTCAGCAATAGGTATATATCCTAACCCATTATAGATTCCGCCGGGAATGATTGGTATTAGATGATCTTACGAAAAAAACGTTTGCCAATTGCTTTGCAGGCAGCAGCTCACAGCAATGGCCCGCCAGCACGGGTTCCGTGCGTCGCGGGCCTGATCCGGCCGGAAGCCCAAACATTCCCGCAGTGCAGCCCCTTCACCCGGACAGTATTTGCCCCGCAGCAACAACGTTAAAGTCCGATTTTCACGCCCGCACCCTCACAGGAATGTAAATCTCCATCACCGTATCCACCCGCGAATGGCAGCGCTCATCGTAGAACTCGAAGTCCAGCTTATCCTCGTCAAACTCATAGCCGCTGGCCGGGAACCACTCCTCAAAAATATATTTCCAGGTGCTCCTGATCACCTGCACGAACACATCCGGATCGCCATTCTCTGTTCCGTCCACCGGTGGTGTGGTGAACACCGCATACTCTGCGGCCGGTACCTCCACAGTCAGCATATCCGGCGTCACGCTAGAGAAATCTTCGACGATTACGCCCAGCAGATACACAGCATTTCTGTCACCTGAGGCCGGCACACACAGCCCTACTTCACCGTGTCTTGGCGGATTAAGAATACTGTACACTTTGGCTTCCAGATTCTCCCCTTCATACTGGCTCCAGAACGAAGCAATATCCTTTGTATAGCTGCTGTCTGCCACATTCGTCTCAATGCCGTAGCCAGCTGTCTTGAAAGCCGGCTTAGTCACAAAAACAGGATTCATTACATACCCTCCGATCTCAAATTCGGGACCGTTCTGAAGATACCCGGCCATCCGCGCTGCATATTGCGAGGGGGTGTAACCGTGAGCCTTGCGGAACGCTTTTGTGAAGCCTCCCGGGGTTTCAAACCCGTAATCCAGCGCAATCTCCGTCACACTCCGTCCGCTGAACAGCTCCACTGCCGCCAAAGACAGCTTCCGGCTGCGCACGTATTCCATCACCGTCATCTCCTTACACAGGCTGAACACGCGGCAAAAATGATACAACGAATAACCGGCCACAGCGGCGATCCCTTCCGCAGTCAGATTTTCCTTAATATTTTCCTCAATATAATCGATGCATCGTTCTATATCCTTACTGTAGTTCACTGAGCAGCCCAGCCTTTCCCGTACGGTACTTTTATTATAGCAACCCGCCGCCCGGAGGACTGTTCCTGTTTTGCTGGAATGGAGATTCACGCAGCATTATTAAACCTGACGCACTGTGGTCAAGTTACATGAGGTATAGTCAGCATAAGAAATATAACCAATAAACCCTATATGCAGGAGGATTACTTTGATGGCACCAAAAACAAACGCTCAGCTGGTAGCCGAATTTCACTCATTTATCCCCTATGTCCAGTCACTGGAAACTTTAGACGTTACCCTATGGGAAAATCCAATCAGGGACGGTAAATGGTCACTTAAAGAGCTGCTCTGCCACATGATGCGCTGGGATCAGTACTTCTACGAGGAGGCTTTTGCGAAAGTAAAAGAAGGTCAGCCGGTGACCGCGAAGCATCTGAACTTCAGCGAGTTCAACGCCCGGGCGATCGAGTATGCACAGACCGTAACCGTGCAGGAGGTAATCCGGCAGTTTGTGCTGTACCGGGGCCTGATTGTTGCCGAAATGACCGATATCTGCGATGAGGATTTTATGCGGACGTATAAGGACGGGGATGGCAAAACATTCAGCTGCCGCGGACACCTGCGGGGCTTCCTCCCTCACGACAAGCACCATAAGAAGCAGATGGAGCAGTACATTCAGTCTCAGGCCGTCACCAAAAGCTGATTTTCTCCACCACGTATCCGGGTGATCTCTGCACACACTTGCCGCCGGGGTCTGCACATACCGCTTCCGGCCCTTCCTACCAGTCTTAACTGCACTTTGTACAACTAAAACAGCCCTTTTTTTCCGCAAAATCCGTTTAACTGCACTCCGTACACTTAAAAAGCCGAAAAAAGCCTATATAGCCTAATCCGGGCAAATTTAGCTGCACAAACTACACTTATATCGCGAAGACACCCATTTTTGCTCGTTTTAGTTGCACAAACTGCAGCTATATCAGCAAACTCAACTCTCCTCAGCAAAAAAATCCTGCCCCTCCCCCTCTAAAGGGGAAGAGCAGGCAGCTCCACGTGGCCATCCGCTACATTACAGCAGCACATGGTTCTCCACATTTACCGGGTGGATCAGCACCCACATATAATACAAAGCCTTGGCGGCTTTGGCCCGGGTAACCGGCAGCTTGGGCTCAAGTGCGTCAGCGTAAGACAGCTCGCCCCGCCGGATTCCTTTTTCCGCTCGGAAGAGTCCCCGCTTGTAAGCAGCTTCGATCTTGGGCAGCAGCTCCGGGTCAACCTGATCCGTATCCGTCAGCTGCTCAAAGGAGACAAGCGGGTAATACATGATCCCTCTCTGCTCCGGGGGCAGATAAGGGGCATAGCCGGGATCGTCCGGGCCCAGGGCATCCCCGTTATAATCGGTCATAAAGCGCGGCTTCCCGGTAAAAGCTGCCTGATAAGCATCCCAGAGCATGACGCCCATCACTTCCCTCGTCAACGCGTCTGCTCCAGCCACAGACGTATAGTCTGCCAGCACCGCAGGATCAAGCTTCATTACTTTACCCAGTGCTGCTGCAGACTCCCCAACAGTAATCAGGCCTTCCGGGTTAAACCGGCCTTCCTCATCTGTACCAAGCACACCCAGCTGAATCAGCTTCTCAATCTGATTCCGGTAATACGCGCCAGGGCCGGACACGATATCGGGGGTAATCTCGGGATACACAGCTGACCAGTCCTGCGACCGTATAGCTGCATGCACCGTAGGCTTCAGCATACCAGCAATCCGGGCTGCGTCGGCATCCCCCTCTTTTCCCAGCTCAGCAATCAGCGTAACAACCATCCGGGCAAACTGCTTGGACAGGGCTTCCTTGTAGTGGGTGCCGTCATTTTTGGAGGAGGGGTGGCCGCCCGCGTAGCTGCCGTCATTGGTTTTGCCCGGTGTCTCTCCGGCTTCAACCGACATAAAAATCGCCGTTACCGCTTCAACTCCAAGCTCATTGTAATACTCCAGGCTGGCCTTATTCAGGTCGATGAGCGGGACTCCAAGCTTCCCGGCCAGTTCTCTGAGGATAACGGGGAATTTCCGCTCCGCAAAAGAATCCTTATATACATGCCCCGGCTGCGCCGCTCCGTCTGTCCTCGACATTGGGGTCAGCAGTACAGGAATCATCCCCCGTTCGCGTACAGCCGGAATATAAATTTCCTCCACATAGGTACGGTACATTTCCTCGGTCGAGCCTCTGCCGAACCTTTGCTCCTCATCCTCTGACTCGTCGTTATGGCCGAACTGGATCAGAAGATAATCGCCTGCCCTGCCGGTCAGCAGAATGTCGTTGAACCGCCCCTCGTTATGTGCGCTTTTGAAGGAGCGTCCGCCCTGTGAGTAATTGACTACCTGAACCTTTTCCCCGTCAAAAAGCTTGCCGAATACCTGGCCCCAGCCGGACATCGGCGCTTCCTCGAACACATATGATTTTACCGTCGAATCCCCGAGTGTAAAAATAACCGGCAGTTCCGCAACGGTACGGTGCTTGCGCCCGATTGGCATCAGTACCAGCTCCGCAATCCCCACCGTCACACCCGGCCGCCGCGGCTCGAGCTCAATATCCAGATACTCGCGGCCGCTTACATAGTCGTATGACCAGATCTTCCCCTGAGTTTGCGGCCGGGTAAGGTTCGGCACAAGCCGGGCTGCGTCCCAGTACTCCGCCTGGCTGAGCGCGTCAGCGTTCATGCCGGAAACGGCGATGATTGTATCCTCAGGGGCAGAGCTCAGCGTGACCTGAACCTTATAGGCACCGCGGGGAAGCTTGACACGAAAAGCCATGCCGCCGCTGCCATGACTGCCTGGCTCCCCACTCTGCACTTCCGTCCCGCTGTCTGCCTCCGGCTCACTCAACTCGAATCCTCCATGAGCAGCCGAAATCTGCGCACGGTTCACCCGGCGCGGCGGCAAGGCACCGGTCTGCTCCACAAATCCGTAACTGCCGGTATCCTCATACCGCACTGCACCGGTCTCCCGGTCGTAGGGAACCGTTACATATCCGGCCTTCGGGACGCTGGTGAAGTTGTAACGGTATCCCGCCTGCTGCTCAGATTGTTCCGGCTGTTGTCTAATGCCCGTCCCCATAGTTCTCCACCTCCAGCGATGCCAGCAATAGCGGCCCCACTCCCATCGGGGTATCTGAAACAACTGCCTCAGAAATGTAGTAGTCATAAGAACCGTTGCGGTCTTTGCTGAGTCCGGCTCCGTTGCAGATTTTATGCAGATGAAGACCTTCGTTGTCCTCTGTGACCAGATGCTTCATGATTCCGTCATAGCCTTTCAGCATACCTTCTCTAAAAGAACGCTCCAGATAGCCCAGTCTCAGACCTTTAGCCATGGCATAGACGAACATGGTTGAGCCGGTCGCTTCCAGGTAGTTGCCCTTGCGTCCCGCCTGATCCAGCACCTGATACCAGAGGCCAGTCTCTTTGTCCTGCACCTCCAGAAGCGCACCGCACACCCGCTGGAAAATGCCGATAATGGTCCCGCGCTGCGGATGGGTCACCGGGAAGTGCTCCAGGCAGTCTACGCAAGCCATTACATACCAGCCCATCGCCCGGCTCCAGAAGTGGGAGGATAAGCCTGTCGTGGAATCGGCCCATTCCTGCTCCTTCGATTCATCCCAGCCGTGATACAGCAGCCCGGTACGGGGATCGCGGGTCCGGCGCTCGATCAGCAGCAGCTGGCGGGCCGCCTCGTCGATCAGCTCGGGACGCTGGAAGACTGCGCCGAACTGGGCCAGGAACGGTGAAGCCATATATAAGCCGTCCAGCCACATCTGGAACGGATAGACCTTTTTGTGCCAGAAGCCGCCTTCCGAGGTGCGGGGATGGCTGATCAGCTGCGCTGCCAGCAGGTGGGCGGCTTCGGCGTAGCGCTGCTCTCCGGTTTTCTGGTAGAGCAGGAACAGATTTTTGCCCTGGTTGATCTGGTCGAGGTTGTATTCTTCCAGCCGGTATGTCCGGATTGAGCCGTTCTCCCCGATGAAGCTGTCCATATGCCGCTGCATATAATCGAAATACTCCGGCTCACCCAGCTGAATCCCGGCTCTGGCCATTGCCAGCTGCATCATCCCCGGAACATAAGCCCAGCGCTCCAGCAGATAAGCATGCTCACCTTGCTCATTACACTGCCCGAGGATGGTGTCCGCAATCCTGCGGGACCAGCTCAGGGTACTCACTTCGGTTGTAGGCATTCTTCATTCCTCCTGTCGTTTATCTTGCATATAAGTCAGTCGGCAAGCTGCCCGCGCAGCCACGCAAACGCCAGCCCGCCGTGAATCTCATGCCCGCCCGGGAAAAAATCCGCCCCGACCTGCCCCGCATGACCGGCCGCTCTGTAAATCTCCTGCAGTCTGGCTAACGCCTGCCTGGCTCCTTCCGGACCGAACAGCGGATCGGCAGCGCCTGACTCCAGGAACAGTCCGCGCGGCGCAATCAGGCCCAGCAGATCAGGCATCTCGGCTTCCAGCAGAATCCCCGGAATGTAGTTATCCAGGCAGTGGTTCCGCGAGAGAATACTAGCCGCGAACGTATTGGCATAACCGCTGACTACCGCGCAGGCGATCCGTTCATCGAGCGCCGCTGTGAACCCGGCCACCAGCCCGCCGCCGGAAATCCCCATAATGCCGGTCTTCCCGCTGTGCACTTCATTGCGGGTCTGGAGATAATCGACAACCCGCATCGTCTCATAAATGCGGTAGCCCGCCATTGTCTGCCCTGCCATTAGCAGTGCGGAGGACAGGCGGAAGCAGGAGTTTTTGCCCGGCTCGCCGCTTGCACGGTCTTCGGCCAGCCGCCGGTCACCGAAGCCAAGCACCTCCGGCGCGGCGACAACGAATCCCTCTTTGACCAGGGATACGGCAAAATCCTTATGCAGTCCCGGGTCACTCTGCCGCTCAGAGCCGTCCGGATGAAGCCCGGTAATCTCCCGGCTGCCGTAGCCGTGCCCGTGCACGGCGATAACGGCAGGCGCCGGGGAGGCAGAAGCCTGCTCCGGTATCAGCAGGTACAGCGGCATGCGCAGTCCCTTATAAGTGGTGATCTCGATCCGCTCCCGGACATAGCCGGAGCAGGCAACACGCTCCAGCAATACGGGTTCAAGCTCCGCGTGCCGCTCCGGGAAACCGCCCAGCTTCTCCGTGAAGGCAGCGGCAAGGCCGGATCTCCACTCGCTGAAAGGAACATTCCCCCGGTAAGCCGAGCTGCGGGGCGCGGAATCCGTCAGCCTGTTCATATATTGCTGCAATACATCCATGCGTTGTCCGCCTCCTCAAGTGGAGCCTGCGTTAAGCAGGCGTTTAATACCCCTCCGGATGCCAGCCGCCGAGGACGTTCAGCACCCGGTATTCCGCTGCTTCCCCGGCATTCAGCTGCCGGGACCAGGATACTCTTGCCTCAGGATTGGCCCCGGGGCCGCTGCTGGCAAATTCCTCATAACGGCTTGTTGTTTCCCGCCCAGGCTGCCCCCAGTTGTGCCAGCCTTCCGGGGTAACAGAAGCATCCATAATGGTGCGGATAAAGGCCACACGGGCAAAGTCCCGCCAAGGCCGTCCCAGATACACTTCACTTACACCCTCGCCGCCGGTAATCCGGCAGTCCAGAAAGACATAGCCGAACCGCGTGTTTTCCGGAGTGGAAGCAGCTGTAATGTAGCCTCTGGAGCGCTTGTTGTGCAGCTCGCAGCGGTCGAACAAAGCGGTGGCCGCGCCGAAAATATAATCCACATCGCCTTCAATATAGCAATTGTCGTAATATTGTCTGCCTTGGCCGGTATAGAGGGTGTCCTGGTCGCCAAGCAGGCGGACACGCCGGAAGACAGCCTGGTCTGCGTCGATAAAAGCGGCTACCGCCTGGCCTGTACCCGGACCGGAGGCATTGCGGACGGTCAGATTCTCGGCGGTGAAGCCTGCGGCAAAAACATTCAGCGTGCCCGATCTGAATGTACCAAGCGGCTCGCCGTCCGGGCCGAGCGTATGCGCGTTATCCGGCCAGCTGAGGATCGTGGAATGCGAATCCTCACCGAGCAGCAGAATGGGAGGCAGATGCTGCCCTACGGTGATTTTTTCTGCATAGACACCGGGCTTAATGCGGATGGTGACCGCTGAACTCTGCTCCGGCGGAATAGAATCCAGCGCCTCCTGCAGGCTGCTGAACGCTTCGGCGCTATTTTTTGAAACGGTAATAAGCATGTGCGGCTCCTTTCATAACCAACTGAATGTATTCTATAATAGCCGTATCGGCCTGTAGAAAAGAGGAGATTCATGACCAGCGTAAGCAGCCCTAATCCCAAATATCATATTGCAGACGGGCGCTGCAGCATTCAGCATATGAAGCGCAAAGGCATTACTGCCATGCCGCGCCCGCACAGCCACGAGTTAACAGAGCTGTATTATCTGCTGGAGGGGGAGCGCGTCTACTTTGTCGATGACAGGGTGGTCACCGTTCATAAAGGTGAGCTGATCCTCATCCCCGGCAACGAGCTTCATGCTACAGCCAGCTCCGAAATCGCTGAATTTGAGCGGATTCTGATCAATTATGACCCGGCCCTGCTCCCGCCGGTGCTGCGCAATAGAGCGCAATGGTTCAGCAGCCGCGGCTACCGCCTGTTCAGGCTGACGCTGCGTGAACAGGATGAGGCGGAAAGCCTGCTGAACCGGATGCTGGAGGAATGCCGGCTGCAGCGGCCCTTTTATGAGACGTCCATTATCACACTGCTGACGGAGCTGATGATTCTGCTTCAGCGTTCCGAGACCACCTCACAGGCCGGAGCAACCAGGCATCCGCTTCACCAGCTGGTAACAGAAGTCGCCACCTACATCCGCGATCATTACCGCGAGTCGCTGACGCTTGAGCAGACTGCCGGGCATTTTTTCATTAGCCCCTCTTATTTAAGCAGGGTCTTCCACCGCCTGACAGGCTTTCACTTCCGGGAGTATATCGTGCATATCCGGGTCAGGGAAGCGGAGCGGCTGCTGTCCGGTTCTGCCGGTAAAATCCAGGAAATCGCCTCGGCAGTCGGCTTCGAGCATCTTTCCCACTTCAACAAGACGTTTAAAAAATCAACCGGGCTGACTCCGCTTCAGTACCGGAAGGAAGCCAAAGCCCGGCCCGCCTCCGGCTCATTTAGTACCCGGGAGAACGCGGACGGTGACATTATCCTAACTCCGGGTGAGTAACAGCTCATCCGAATCTGTAATGGTGACATTGCTGCATTTTGTAATCTGCAACGCCGGCAGCTGCGCAGTCTGCAGCCTGATCCCATCAAGCTTCAGCCCGTCGGCATTACGCAAAATGATGCCCCGCTCACTGTCTGCGCGGAGGTTCTCAACAGTGAGCCCGGCCAGCGGCAGCTCAGGCAGCCCGTTCACCAGCAGCGCGGTATGCGCTCCCTGGCAGACGATACTCCGCAAGGTGATATCCCGGAACTGCGGTGTTTCCTCAGTCACAGGCAGCAGCTGATCATCATGTCCCTGCGAGCCCTCGACGCCCGCATAGAACATATGGAAGGAGACCGCTTCATGAATGATGCCGCTCATGGTGATGTTCTCCATGACAATATCCTCGACCACCCCGCCCCGGCCTCTGGCGCTTTTGAACCGGAGGCCGATGTCCGTGCCGATGAACAGGCAGTCATTAACCCGGACGGCATGCACACCGCCGGACATCTCGCTGCCGATGACTACGCCCCCATGCCCGTGATACACGGTGCAGTGGCGGATCGTAATATACCGGCAGGGTTTTCCCAGCCTGCGGCCCTCTTCATCCTTGCCTGATTTCAGGCAGATCGCGTCATCCCCGACATCGAAGCTGCAATGTTCAACAAGCGCGTGACTGCAGGATTCCAGATCAATGCCGTCCCCGTTCTGCGAATACCAGGGATTGCGGACCTGGACATTTCGTACCGTAATCTGCTCGCAGGCCATCGGATGCAGGCACCAGGCAGGCGAGTTCTGGAAGGTCGGCCCGTCCAGCAGCACCCTGCGGCAGTTCCGCAGGCTGAGCAGTGTCGGGCGCAGATAATCACGCGCCGGCAGATAGACTTCCATAGCGGTTTCCCCGCTCTCTTGCAGCTTGCGGACATATGCCTCGCCTTCCATTGCTGCACGGGACGGCCACCAGATCTCCCCGTCCTCATCCGCAACTCCGCCGGTGCCGGTCAGCTTCTTCCACTGCAGCTCTGTCATTTTGAACCGCTTTACCGGACGCCAGCCTTCACCGCTGCCGTCAAAAACCCCCCCGCCTGTAATGGCTACATCGCTTAACCCCTCACCGTCCAGCGGTGCCTGGCAGCGCCAGCCGGAATTGCCTTCATAAAAGGAAGGCAGCAGCGGATATAAAGAGGAGTCGGACACGAACTGCACCATCGCTCCCCGCTCAGCATGCAGATTAATCCGGCTGTGCAGGGTCAGCGGCCCGGTACGCCAGAGGCCCGGAGGAATAAGAACCGTTCCTCCTCCCGCTGCAGCACAGGCATCAAGCGCCCCCTGAATGGCCTCGGTACTTAATGACAATCCTCCATCGGCCGCGCCGTAATCTTTTATATGAAAAGTCTGCTCCGGAATCTGCGGAAGCTCGGGCAGCGGATAAGCCTCTGTTTTCTCATTCATACTCATTTTTTTGCCTCCTCCTATTCAAGCCCTTCATAGCTGAACCAGTCGAAATCAGCGTAATTGCTGCTTTCTGCACCCTGCGAGCTGGCATACATGCCAATATACGCTCCCGTAAAGCCTCCGGCCAGATCAGTGCTCAGCACCGTTCCGTCCGCCTTTTCATGCAGCGCCGTCCACTTGTCTGCCTCGGAAGTTCTGTAATAGAAGCTGTATTCCTGCCCCTTTGCCTGGACCTTGAACTGTACTTTATTCCCGGCATACGGCTTCGATGCGAGCAGCTGCTCACTGCCGCCCCGCCGCTCAATCAGGCGGAGCACCTGCTCGCCCGCATCCAGACCCAGCTCATAGCGGAAGTGGTAATTTTCATTTTGCAGCAGCACAAGCCCTGCAGCCTCTCCTTCCTGCGCCGGACTAAAGGCCATCTCCGCCGCAGAACGGAAGCTGAGATGCTGCTGCCTTCTTCCCACGTAAGAAGGATTAGCTACCTCTGACAGCTTTTCCGGCTTCAGATGCAGCCGCAGATGTCCAGGATTCTCGGTAAGGCTCCAGAATTCACCGCGCGGGGTCCGCAGGAAGTTCCAGATCAGGCCCAGCTCACCGCTGGCAAAATCATCGCGCGCCGGCAGCTCCGGCCACTTCGTCTCCGGCAGATCGGGTGCGGCCGACTCGAATTCCAGCACGCCTTTGCCGGGATTCACTACAGGCCACTCATTCTCCCAGGCCACCGGGGTGAGGAAGGTTTCGCGGCCCAGATTGCGGTAATAGCCGCCGCAGGTGCGTGAAGCCAGACAGAACATCCACCAGTCGCCATGCTGAGTCTCAACCAGCTCACCGTGGCCGACGTTAACGATCGGGTATTGCCGGCCGAGATGCCGGTGGGTCAGAATCGGATTGGCCTTGTGTCCTTCATAAGGTCCGGTTACGTTTTTACTTCTGGCGATCGTAATCGCATGGGTATGCCCGGTACCGCCTTCGGCAATCAGCACATAATACCAGCTGCCGATCCTGTAGATATGCGGACCTTCCTGGGCGTGGGCCACTTTAAGCGCCCCTTGCCAGATGCTGATTTTGGGTCCGACCAGCCTGCCTGCCTCAAGATCAATCTCCTGCAGCCAGATGTCCATATGCTTCGGATAATCCTGCCCTTCAGGCGGAACACGGTTACCGGTGTAGTACACCTTGCCGTCTTCATCAAAGAACAGCGAGGAATCAATCCCCGGAGCATCCTCCAGCCACACCGGATCGGACCAGTCGCCGGCAGGATCAGTGGCAGTGACATAGAAGTTATGCTGGTTTTTGTCATTGTCTACATAGGTCGTAATCATATAAAAGATTCCCTGGTGATAGCGCAGCGTCGGCGCCCAGATGCCCATGGAAGGAATCGTATGGTCGAGGTTCAGCTGTGACGGCCGGTCAAGCACATGTCCGAGCTGCCGCCAGTTGACCAGGTCCTTACTGTGGAAAATGGGAACACCGGGGAAAAATTCAAAGCTGGAAGTGACCAGATAATAATCCTCACCGACACGGATAGCTGAAGGATCAGGGTAAAAGCCCGGCATGACCGGATTACGGAATGTTCTCAATACAAGAAGCCTCCTTAAAAGCGGGTAGTATGTAAGCACCACCAATTATAGTTCGCACAGATTCAACTTTCTTGCATTTTCCATGCCCTATTTCTTCATTTTTATACTTTCATGCTCTAAATCCGCTTTTTCACTGCTTGTCAGAAGCTTATCTGTCACCATAGAATGGGAGTAGCAGG
Organism: Paenibacillus sp. FSL R7-0345; assembly: GCF_038595055.1. Taxonomy (NCBI): domain Bacteria; kingdom Bacillati; phylum Bacillota; class Bacilli; order Caryophanales; family Paenibacillaceae; genus Paenibacillus; species Paenibacillus sp. FSL R7-0345. The sequence goes on along the minus strand of NZ_CP152002.1, from coordinate 2,120,457 downwards.
TTTTACACAAAGGGGCGATCTGTTTGGGAAAACGAAAGCGCTTGTACACCCGTTTCTTTATAAGCCTGACCACAATATCCGTCTGCTGCATTCTTGTACTGGCGGTGGTCATCTTTTTCTGGTACCGGAATATATCGATAGCGAATGTCAACAAAGCCAACCGGAATGTGCTGCTCAATACTGAAACCGTATTCATGAATTATAAGGAGATCGTCCAGAATTACACGATGGATTTCTACGCCAATCCAAATATCAATGCGCTAATGCTTAGCGGCGATACGGGCTGGAGCGACCAGCTCTACAGTGCTTTGAGCCAGATTAAAGGCGCGCTGGTGGTTAACCAGTATCTGGAGAACGCTTATCTTTTTGGCGTAGATGAGCCTGTTGCGATGTTTGAAAATATGCCGCTGAGCCCGGAATCCAAGCAGCAGCTGGCGGCGCGGATGCGGGATAGCCGGATTGTCGAATCCCCGTTTCTGTGGGATGCTGTGCAGAACAACGGTGCTCCTGTAAAGCTGATGACGGTGTTCTACAATGACCGGGCCTTTGCAGACAGTGAATATTACGGGGCTGTTGCTTTAACTGTGAATCTGTCCAAGCTGCAAAACAATCTTTTCACACAGGCTGAAGGGGAAACGACACGCTATGCTGTGCTGGATACGAACGGTACAGTGCTTATGCACAGTGCGCTTTCCGGCCAGCCGCTGGAATCGGGGATGCTGGAGCAGGTCGTGAAATCTTCTCCCGGTCAAGGTTCCTTTGTCTATAGGGGAGCCGTCGAACCCCGGCTGGTTACCTTTGTCTATTCCCTGCAGGATAAGCTGTGGTTTATATCGGACACTCCCTATAAAGACAGCATCCGGGATATTTCCAGTGCCCGCAACCTGATGATTACGCTGTGTCTAAGCCTCATTGCGGCAGCAGCAATAGTCTCCGGCCTGATTTCACGCCGGATGTACCAGCCGATCGGCCGGCTGTTCGGCAACATCATCCACCTGTCCGGCAATGAGGAGGCGCTAAAGACCGGCAGCGATTTTGCAGCGGCCAGCCAGGAGCTGGAGCTGATCGGGGCACGGCTGAACCAGCTCAAAAAAGAAAGTGACGACAGCGCCCTGATGCGCTGGCTGCTCTCCCCGCACCGGGCTCCGGATGAGTCGGTCAATCCCAATATGCGCCTGGGCGCAGCCGGCGGAGCATACTGCGTCTGCGTACTGGCCGTGCTCGAGGAGGCGCCGGCTGCCGGGCTGCAGCAGATTTGCGGCGCAGCGGTAGAACAGATCCGCACGGAATTCTCCGAGATGGCCGCTGTGCAGGCCTTCCAGCCGCATGAAGGATCGGCCGTCCTGATCCTAAGCGAGCAGCTGAGCGGAAGCTTTGGTGATTATGCCCTGTACCGGGCCAATTGGGAGGCCTTGGCGGTCCGGCTTAACGAGCCCAGCTCCCGCTGCGCGCTTGGAATCAGCGGATTGGCGGAAGACCTCAGCCTCCTGAAGCCCAAATACAATGAAGCGGCTAGCGGACTCCAGTACGTCAAATTCCATGACCAGCGGAACATCATTTTTGCCGATGATACAATCCACCTGAACAGCAGCCCGGTTCCTGACAGTACACTTGAACCGGTGCTGCAGGCGGTCCGGCTGCCGGAGCAGCGCAGCCATATCCCGCAGGCCGTGGAACGTCTGCTTGCCGTAGTGACCAGCTACCGGATAGAGCAGGCTACAATCGCCGTTTCAAGGCTTGCCCTGGAGCTGGAACGTACTGCCGGACTGGGAAGTGATATCCGGCACTCCGGCTTTCTGGATCATTACCAGGTCATCTGGCAGATCCAGAGCTACGGGAGGCTGCGCGGCTGGCTGGAGGAATGCTGTTATACTGCGACTGGACGGATCGACGGCATGAGCGCAGTCCAGTCCAGGAGTATCGCGGCTGAAGCCATCAGCTATATCAGAGAGCATTACAACGATCCAAGGCTGTCGCTTAACTCGCTTGCCGAGAAGCTGTCGCTCAGCCCTGCCTACCTCAGCCGGCTGATCGCCGATGAAGTGGACAGCAGCTTCCCCGACTTCGTCAACCAGATCCGGCTGGAGCAGGCACAGCTGCTGCTGGTAAATGAGCTTGCGCTGGACATCCGGCAAATCGCCGAACAGGTCGGATACAACAGCAGCACCTATTTCACTACACAATTCAAAAAACGCTACGGGGTAACGCCGTCCAAATGGCGGATGAACCACATTCTGCAGTCGCACGGATAGCAGGTGTGCTGGGATAACCGTGGATTCTACGGATAGCACCGATAGCACCGATAGCGCCGACAGCACGGATAGGCACGTTTATATACGTATTACCTAGCGCCACAGCAGCTATAATTATTAAGGGGATGCTTCCACAGCCATGAGCTGTCAGAAAGCATCCCCTTTTGCAGGAGTAATATAGGTTAATGGGATTTTTCCCTCTATTCCAGTCAATTCGCACCCCCTGCGCGCCCCATTAGTGGGATTTTTCCCTCTATTCCAGCCATTCCGCACCCCCTACGCGCCCATTAGTGGGATTTTTCCCTCTATTCCAGCCAATTCGCACCCCCTGCGCGCCCATTAGTGGGATTTTTCCCTCTGCTGCTACCAATCCGCCCTCTATGTCCGCCATTCAGTGGGATTTTCCACGATACCCTTACCAAGCCAAAAACAAGGATAATTATTCCAACTTATCCCTAAAACAGTCCCTAAACACCTCATTCCTACCCCAAAAGCAGAAAACTGAAGCCTTTTACGTTTTTTTAAGCCCGCAGATTCCGCTTTTTTTAACTTTTTTCCGTTTATTTTGGTAGCGTTTACATATGTCTGCGATTTATGCTTTGCCATGTAAAGCGTGCTGCCAAGGCACGGGAAAATGACAACGCTAGCACAAAGGAGTGACTGTTAATGATTCAAGAGGCTGCACCCGGAACACCGGTACGGCAGAGCCCGGTCCCCAAGACTTCCCGTATCGGAAGCCTCCGCAAAACGCTGAAGCGCGACAGCTCGCTGTATCTGCTCGCCCTGCCGGGCATCATTATTCTGATCCTGTTCGCTTACCTGCCGATGAGCGGCCTGATTCTCGTCTTCAAAAACTACAACTATAATGACGGGATCTTCGGCAGTCCGTGGGCAGGCTTCTCCAACTTCGAGTTTTTCTTCTCCAGTATGGAGGATGCCCTGCGGGCCACACGCAACACGGTAATGTTGAATGTGCTTTATATGCTGACCGGCACCTTCTGCTCCGTTGCGATCGCCGTCATTCTGAATGAGCTGCGCAGCAAGTGGTTCATCAAGGTAACGCAGAGCGTGATGTTTTTCCCTTATTTTATCTCGTGGATTATTATCGGGGCAATCCTCTTCTCCCTGCTGGATTATGACAAAGGCATTCTCAACCAGCTGCTTCAGGCGCTCGGGCTCAGTCAAATGGACTGGTACTCCAGTCCATGGCTGTTTGTAGTCATCCTGGTGCTGGCGAATATCTGGAAAAGCGCCGGCTATGGCGCCATCATCTACTATGCCGTGCTGCAGGGTATTGATACCTCTTATTATGAAGCTGCCAAGATTGACGGGGCTTCCCGGTGGCAGATTATTACCAAAATAACCGTTCCGATGCTGATTCCTTCCATTATATTAATGACCCTGCTCGGGATCGGCGGGATGCTGAAGGGCGATCTGAGCATGATTATGGGCGTCACCTTCCTCAATCCGCTGCTGCTTCCGACCACCGATATTATCGACGTTTATGTCTACCGTACAGCCATCCGGTCCGGCGAATTCGGCTTCGCTTCAGCCATTACCCTGTACCAGTCGGTCTTTGGCTTCATTCTGGTGCTGCTGGCCAACAAGCTGGCGGGCTGGTATGACAAAGACAGCAAACTATTTTAGGAGGCCAGAATCATGCCCGCTACTGAAAATAAAGGCCTGCTCGTTTTCTTTTACATCTGCATCGCTGTATTCTCGGTCATCTGCCTTGTTCCGTTCGTGCTGGCGGTGTCCGGCTCCCTCTCCACCGAATCGCGGATTGCTGCCGAAGGCTACTCCTTCTGGCCGCGCGGCTTCAGCCTGGAAACCTATCAGTTTCTGTTCGGCTCCAAAGCCGAGCAGATCATACGGGCCTACTCCATGTCACTGGTTGTAACCGTTCTCGGTACGCTCACCGCTGTGCTGGTAACGACCGCCTATGCCTACGTCATTTCTGTCAAAGGCTTCCGGCTCAAAAACGTTTTCGCCTTCTTTGCCTACTTCACTATGCTGTTCAGCGGCGGAACGCTGCCTTGGTATCTGCTCAGCACCAAATATTATCATCTGGGGGATACGCTGCTCGGACTGTTCATTCCTTACGTGCTAAGTGTCTTCCTGATGTTCCTGATGGCCAACTACTTCCGCAGCATTCCGCATGAGATCGTGGAGTCGGCGCAGATTGACGGTGCTGGCCACCTGAAAATCTTCTTTAGCATTATGATTCCGCTCGGTCGGGTCGGTCTCGTCACCATCTCCCTGTTCTACGCACTGCAGTTCTGGAATGACTTCTATCTGCCGCTGATGCTGGTAACCGACCAGGAGCTCTATACGATCCAGTATCTGATGTACAACATGATGGCCAACATCCAGTTCCTCGCTTCCGGCAACGCCGCACAGGTTGGAGGCGCGATTATCGCTCCGCCGCTGGAAACCGCCAAAATGGCCATGACCTGTCTGACTGTTCTGCCGATCGCTATCCTGTACCCTTTCCTGCAGGGCTTTTTTGTCAAAGGGATTGTGGTCGGTTCAGTCAAAGGCTGATTCCTGCATCATGCCGCCGTACGGATTGCTACAGGCCTGTGCCCCCGTGTCCCGACTTGTTGTACAATGGGAAAGGGAGCACAGCCGCTGCAATATATGCTTCATGAGTACATTCTAGTTCAGGAGGGTTCATCATGAAAAAGAAAAAAGGTTGGTTAAGTCTGCTCCTCTCCGCTGTGTTCCTGTTAAGCGCCTGCTCTCAGGGCAATAATGAAAGCGCTAACTCCGCTGACAGCGGCAATACGGGCAATGAAGGAACAACACCTGCAGCTACAGCAGACAGCGCAAATAACAGCAGCACCCTGGCACCGGCCAAACTCAAAATCGTCCTCTACGGCGATGAGTCTAACCGGATGAAGGAGCTGGCCAAGACCGAATTCTATGATGTGGTCAAAAAAGAAATCAATGCCGAGGTGGAATTCCAGTTCCTGCCCTGGACCGAATACGGCGGCGGCAAAACCGACCTGATGCTCTCAACGGGCGAGGATTTCGCCACCTATACCGACACCAATTACATGGTAAAATCAGTAGCCAAAGGCCTGTATGCCGATCTTACCCCATATGTCGCAGCTTTACCGGATCTGAGTAAAAATGTCGATGAAGCTTCCTTTACCGCCTTCCAGCTGAGCGGCAAGCAGTACGCGATCCCTGTAGGCAATAAACCGAACTCCGCCGAATTTTACAGCGTGCTTGTCCGCCAGGATCTGCTGGAGGAGGTTGGCATGACCCAGGTGACTTCCCTGGCCGAGCTTGAGACTTTTTATGATAAAGTCCATGCCGTTCATCCCGAGCTGGTCGGATATGCCGGTACGGATGCGCGCAGAATGCTGCTCTATGATTACACTGGCCAAAACCTCTACTGGCAAAATGATTTCATCGCGCTTGATGAATCTGTCCAGGATGACAAGATCATCAGCTGGTTTGAAACCGAAGAATTCAAAGCTTATTCGAATCTGATGCGTGGCTGGTATGAAAAAGGCATTATTCCAAAATACGCCGCTACCAATGTGCCGCAGCTGCAGTCCGACTGGAACTCCGGCAAGGCGATGTTCTGGGCCGGAACTGCAGCCCGCCCGTTTGAAGGTGCGGCTACGATTTCCCAGGCCGTTCCTGACGCCAAGCTGGTCAACTATTTCCTCGGCACCGGCCGTCCAAAAATCAGCCGCGGCACCTACAGCACAGCCTTCTTTGTCTCAGCCGCAGCCAAGGACCCGGAGCGGTACCTCATGTTCTTCAACCTGCTGCAAAAAAAACAGGAGCTGTATGATCTGTTCGCCTATGGTATTGAAGGCACCGACTACACCCTGGATGCGAACGGCCGTCTGACCAAAATCACCACCGATTCGCTCATTCCCGACTGGCTGCTGATGAACAAAAATTTTATCCGCTTTGACAACACCGTGCCGGACGATTTCATCGCCGATTACAAAGCCTGGGATGACGGAGCCATCATTTCCAAAGGTGCCGGCTTTAACTTCGACAACACACCGGTCAAGAATGAGGAAACCAAGCTGAACGGTGTATTAACCGAATACCTAGCCCCGATCGGCAGCGGCTTCAGCGATTATGAGACCGCCTTCCCGAAAGCGCTGGAGCGGCTGAAGGCTGCGGGTATCGACAAATATATCGCCGAGTACCAGAAGCAGTTCTCGGAGTGGTACGCCAAGCAGCCGCGATAAGAATATCGCATGTCAGCGGACAAGCAAAACAGCGTGCCCCGGTTATGGGCACGCTGTTTACTGTATGCTAGGCATTCTGTTCCTGCTGCTTATGCTGCATCGAGTGCGACCGGACGATATATCCGATGACTACAACCAGAACCATACAGGTGATCATTAGACTCCATTTGAGCGCCGGTGAATGCTCGAAGAAGGTATGGAGCCCCTTTTCCTCGGTAATCATCTTGGCTGCATTGTAAGCAAGTACGGCTGAACCGATATAGACGATCCACTGAAAGCGGTCGATCACCTTGATAAACAGCGTGCTTCCCCATACAACAATCGGCACGCTGATAACAAGTCCGATAATAACCAGCGGGATATGTCCGTTCGCTGCACCTGCAACCGCTATAACATTATCCAGACCCATGGCGGCATCAGCCAGAATAATGGTCCAGACAGCGCCCATCAGCGTCTTGCCTGCCTTAACATTTCCATCTTCGTTATGATCGGTCAGCAGCTTTACCGAAATCCATAGCAGCAGCGCGCCGCCGATGGCGAAAAGCCAAGGAATCTGCAACAGCTTCACGACGAGAACCGTAGCAATAATACGAATGATTACTGCACCGGCGGTGCCCAGAATAATCGCTTTTTTCTGCTGTCCCGCATCCAGGTTCCGGGCAGCCATCCCGATTACGATCGCATTATCTCCGGCCAGGAGCAAATCCACAAATATAACATTGGCGAGCGCGATTAAAAACTGCAGGCTGAATAAATCTATTCCACCCAAAATAAGTCCCCCTAAATATATCTCCAGGTGCAAAGCACGACGATCATGCTTATGCTAATACTTCTTCCACACCCTGACCTGAGGTCGGATTGTAGATCCCTTCCGCTTCACGTTTTTCTCCAAACACATCGCTTACAGAGAAACGTACATATTTGACGCAAATTCTATTCTTGTACGCATAAACCAGATGCAGTAAGCCGTCCTTCGACTGGTACAGCGTTGGGTATTCATGCTGTGTATTATTGGTTTTGTTTTCTACGCCGATGTAGCCCTCTGCCGCTTCAAATACACGGCCGACCGGCCAGGTTTGTCCGAAATCCTCAGAGACGGAGACGGCAACCGGATTTCTCAGCCCGGGCCATGCCACTTTTCCAAACTCCGGATTACGTGCTGCGTTAACATTATAGGCAAGGGCAATTTCACCGGACTTAAGCCGGATTGCACTGATGCTTGCGTTATTATTTGGCAGGGCTGTCTTTTGCGGCACGGACCAGGTATCGCCAAAATCACGGGACTCACTGCTGTACACATTGTCCGCAAAACGGCTGCGCATAAAGGCAACCAAATGCCCGGCTTCCACTTCCACCACATTCGCATGTACACGGCCGTTGCTTTCCGGCATTCTTACTTTTTTCCAGGTTTGGCCCTGGTCATCAGACACACGGAATTCTGTCGGGTCATTGGTCAGCCCGTCTGCCGAGTCTTCACACAGC